>NZ_CP058973.1:0-865783 GCF_013423925.1 Pseudoalteromonas sp. JSTW | reverse complement strand
GTGTTTTGCATAATTAGCGATAACTTCAGGGTACATTGCCCAGTCTTCTTCAAAGGTAGAAGGGAACTCTACGAAGTCACGCGATACCGACGTACCAGACAATGTTGGGTACTTCACGTTTGAGAACATGCCGTGTAGGCCATGACCTAATTCGTGGAAGATTGTCGTGGCTTCATCATAGCTGATAAGTGTTGGTTCGCCATTGGCACCTTTTTGAATGTTCATAACATTCACAACCACGGGTTTTTGCTCTTTTAAGCCAGACTGTTTCACGAACGAGCTCATCCATGCACCACCACGTTTACCTTCACGGGCAAAGTAATCAGCAAAGAAAATAGCTAAGCTCTTACCGTCTGCATCAAATAATTCGTACGCTTTCACATCTGGGTGATAAACGGGCAGATCGTTGCGTGGTTTGAAAGTAATACCGTATAAACGGTTCATTGTGTAAAACACGCCGTCTTCTAATACGCGGTTAAATTCAAAATATTCTTTAACAGCGTTTTCATCTAGGTTGTATTTATCTTTACGCACTTGCTCTGCGTAGAATAACCAGTCCCACGGTTGCAGCTTAAATTGCTCACCTGACTCATCAATTTTCGCTTGGATTGCTGCCGCTTCTGCGTTGACGTTTTGCATCAATGCCGGGATCATGCTGGCAAACATATCAAATACGGCTTCTGGTTTTTTCGCCATTTGCGACTCTAAACCAAACGCAGCCCAGCTGTCATAACCTAGTAATTTGGCTTTTTGAGCACGTAACTTAGCAAGTTCAGCAACAATTTCACGGTTGCTGTTTTCGCCTGAAAGAGCACGCTCTGCAGATGCACGCCAAACTTTTTCACGCAGGTCACGATTTTTCAGTGTGGCTAAAATTGGTTGACGTGTGGTGTTAGTGATTTTGATTAGGTACTTACCCGGGTGACCCGCTTCTGTGGCAGCATTAGCAAGCTGTTCAACTTGACCCGCAGGTAAGCCTTCAAGCTGTGCTTTGTCATCAACTAACACAACGTTGGTTTTAGTCAGTGCTAGTAGGTTTTGCGAGAATTGCGTGGTTAAGCTTGAATGCTTTGTATTGATATCACGGATTTGTTGTTTTTCTTCTGCGTTTAGTTTTGCACCTGCACGTACAAAGCGCTTGTAGTAAACATCAAGTAAGCGCTTTTCTTCGGCTGTTAGCGCTAAAGAATCCATTTGTTCATGTACGCTAGCAACTTTGTCGAACAGTGCTTTATTTAAGAAAATATTGTCGTTATGTGCAGCAAGCTTTGGAGCGAGTTCTTTTTGTATTTCACGACGAGCAGGGTTTGAATCACTGCCTGCTAGGTTATAAAAAATGCTGCGTGTGCGCGTTAATAATTCACCGCTTTTTTCAAGTGCAACAACGGTGTTAGCAAAGTCAGGCTTTGCTGTGTTGTTGATGATCGCTTGAACTTCTGCCATTTGCTCTGTCATGCCCTTATTGAAAGCAGGCATGAAGTGCTCATCTTTAATGGCGTTGAAATCAGGCGTTTCGTATTGTAGTTCGCTTTTCACAAACAGTGGGTTTGTTTGTTCAACAGCGCTTGCCGGTGCTGTTTGCTCTGTAGTGGTATTGTTTGCTGTTGTTTGTGGTTCAGAACAGGCCGTTAACAATAACGCTGAACTGATCGCTGTTGCGAGTAAGTGTTTCATTGTTTATCTCTTTTTTATTTCTAAAATTAAATTGCGCCGGTAATGCGAAAGCTTCGTTAATAGTTAGTCGCGGCGCAGTTATGCTCACTAGGAGCACAATGACTGTGTAACCAATAGACTGAGGATACTGTGGATGACGACGAATGACCCCATCCGTTGCGATAAGGTGATTATTGGCTGCGATAAGTGGTGAATCTACCCTAAACCCCGACTGTCTTTATTATATAAACAGACCAAAATCATATCGCCTTTTTGTCAATTTTAAAAGCAACCGTATTTTTTAGCCCCATTCCCAGTGAATAAGTGGTATGTTATATTGTATCATTAATTATTCAGATAGACTGTATTGGCATTTTATTTTTAAGTCAGTCATTAGGAAAAGGCCATCAGGCTTTTAATTTTAGTCATTTATAAGAATCCACTATGTATTTACCCGATATAACCTCACACAGTAATAGCCATTTTCAATTTCCGTTAAAGTGGGTCGGTATGGAAAAAATAGCCTTACCTATCAAGCTTGAGTTGGCGGGGTTAAATGTGGCGCTTAATGCGTTTGCTGATGTGTTTGTTAGCCTAGACAGCAATGCTAAAGGCATTCATATGTCGCGTTTGTATTTAATGCTTAATCAGATGTTGGCACAGCAAACATTAACTCAGCATCGATTGGCTGAGTGTATGAACCACATGCTTGCTTCTCAACAGGGCTTAAGCCAAGGAGCAAAGCTGGTGCTACATTTTGATTTACCGTTGTTAAAACCGGCATTGCTCAGTGATAACGCGGGGTATAATGCTTACCCCGTGGTGTTAACCATTACTCAGCAAGCGCACCTAACGGTTAAATTAAACGTCACGATTGCTTACAGTAGTACATGCCCGTGCTCAGCGGCGTTGTCGCGACAGCTTTTAAGTGAAGCGGTCGACACACATTTTAAAGAGGACAGCATCGATAAGCACGCATTGTTAGGCTGGCTTGCCAGTGAAGAAAGCTCGATTGCAACGCCGCATAGCCAGCGCTCTTATGCCTACATAGACGCCACCTTTGAGAGTGAACAATTGCCTGATCTTTCGCATTTTATACAAACATGTGAACACGCAATTGGTACTCCCGTGCAAACCGCGGTTAAGCGTGAAGATGAGCAAGCATTTGCAGCCCTTAATGCAGAAAACTTATTATTTTGTGAGGATGCAGCAAGGCGATTAAAGGCATGTTTAGAGGCAATGAATGGGCTTGCTGACTATCAGTTTAAAATTGAACATCAAGAAAGTTTGCATGCGCATAATGCCGTGGTTTACGAGGCTAAGTAGGCTTAAATGTTTACAAACTTTGACAATCGTAGTCGCAAATTATTGCTATTGTACAAAACAAGGTGAATGATACGACCGCTAAAAATGATTAACAAAATAATATAAAGGTATTCTATGCGTTTTAAATTTATTGCAGCTGCAGTGGGTCTCGCTGTTGCAAATGTTGCTGTTGCAGACGAAGGTATGTGGCAGCCTCACCAATTGCCAGAACTTGAATCAATTTTGAAAGCGAAAGGCTTGAACATCGACGTACAGTCAATCTCAAAATTGACAGAGTTTCCAATGAATGCAGTTATCAGCCTTGGGGGGTGTACCGCTTCGTTTGTTTCGCCTAAAGGGTTAGTGGTAACAAATCATCACTGTGCGTATGGCTCAATCCAGTACAACTCAACAACCGAGAACAACATTCTTGAAAACGGCTTTCTTGCTAAAAATCATGCCGAAGAAGTGCCTGCCGCACCAGGTTCACGCGTGTACGTGACTGAAGACGTCGTTGAAGTCACAGATAAAGTAAACCAAGGCACCGATACCCTAACAGGTAAAGCGCGTTTTGATGCCATTGAAGCAAACCGAAAAGCATTGGTAAGCGAGTGTGAGCAAGATGATAGCTACCGCTGTAATGTGTATACTTTTCATGGTGGCTTAGAGTATTACTTAATTAAGTCACTTGAAATTAAAGATGTGCGTTTAGCGTATGCCCCAGCCATGGGCGTGGGTAAATATGGCGGCGATATTGATAACTGGATGTGGCCGCGTCACACGGGTGACTTTTCATTCTACCGTGCTTATGTGGGCAAGGATGGCAAGCCCGCTGAGTTCTCTAAAGACAATGTTCCTTACCAAAGCGATGCGTTTTTAAAAGTCAGTGCCAAGGGCGTACAAGAGGGTGACTTTGTAATGGTAACGGGCTACCCAGGTAGCACTAACCGCTACCGTATTTCACCTGAGGTTGATTACGTGTTTAACACGGCTTATCCACTGGCACGCAAATACAATTCAAAATATGTTTCATTGATTGAAGAAAATGCCCCAGAGGGGTCCGCGGCGCGTATTGCTTACGAAAGCACAATCGCTGGCTATAACAATTACATTAAAAATTATGGCTCAATGATAGAGAGCTTTAATAAAGGTTCAATGTATACCCGCAAACAACAATTCGAAAAAGATCTAGCAGCGTGGATTAATAAAGACAGTCAACGTAAAGCTAAATACGGCAGCGTGTTGGCAGATTTAACTGCGTTAGTCGATGAGTCGCAGCAGCATAATCAACGCGACCGCATGTTAGGGTATGTGCATCGTTCGCAAATGATGTCATCAGCGCGCATGCTGTATCGTTTAGCCTATGAAAAGCAAAAGCCAGACGCAGAACGTGAAAGCGGCTACCAAGAGCGTGATATTCCACGTATTAAATCTCGCCTAGAAAGCATGAGCCGCCGTTACGACGAAACGGTTGATAAAGCTATTTTACTGTACTTTATTGAGCAGTATGCAGCGCTACCAAGCGACGAGCGTGTTGCAGAAGTTGATAAAGCACTTGGTTTAAGCGCTGGTTTTGACAAGCAAAAGCAACAGGCTTTGCTTGATGATATGTATGCTAACTCAGTGCTAAGCGATGAAACAAAGCGTCTATGGATGACTGATTTAGACCTTGCACAATTAAAGCAAAGCAGCGATCCATTTATTCAATACGCACACGCTATTTTTAACGTGATGAAAGACATTGAAGATGCGAAAAAAGAGCTTGAAGGTAAGCAACAAGCTGCGCGCCCAGCTCTAATGGAAGCCATTATTGCTTACAACAAAGCGATGAACAAACCTGTTTATGCTGATGCTAACAGCACATTACGTGTGACGTATGGCACGGTAGGCGGCTATTCACCGCAGGATGGCTTAGTGGCAACCCCCTTTACATCTTTAGAAGGATTGCTTGCAAAGAACACCGGCGTTGAACCATTCAACTCTCCTGAAAAGCAAAATGAGTTGATTAAACAAAAGCTTTACGGCGACTACACGGGCGGCATGAATACGGTGCCCGTTAACTTTTTATCGAATGTTGATACCACAGGAGGTAACTCAGGTTCACCTACTTTAAACGGCAATGCCGAGCTGGTTGGTTTACTGTTTGACGGTGTGTACGAGAGTATTATTGGTGATTGGGATTACGATGCTAATCTAAATCGCTCTATCCATGTTGATTCACGCTACATGCTGTGGGTGATGGATAAGGTCGACAATGCCCAAAACTTATTAAAAGAAATGAGCATCGTTAAATAACACGGTTAAATAGCTTTATTATCTGAGCGATAAAATGCCAGTCCTTGCGACTGGCATTTTTGTTTTTTAATGAACATAAACGCATTTCAATTCAATGAAATAAAAATATTTTATAAAAATAAATATTTCTTAAGTTTTATTTAAGTTTCGCTCGATAAATTTTACACATAACCTATGTGGAGCGAACGATAATGCTGTCAGTTAAACACTCACAATATACGCAAGTAAACGATCCCACTTTTGTTTGTGTACGCGAAGGGGGACACGGCCGTGACCGTCTCGAGAATACTATTAAGCAAGGTTTTGCTGCTGCCTATAATGCGAAAATTACGCAATTTATGCCGTTACTTTGCGAGCTCAATATTGATGGTGAAGTGTGTACGCTAGGGCTTCGCTCTGCATCATATCCTTTGTTTATTGAACAGTACCTGCCAGCGCCTATTGAGCATTTCGTGAATGCCAAGCGTGAGCAGATTTTTGAGCTAGGTAATTTGTGCTCAACGCATCGAAAAGCCACCTTGGCGCATTTTGTGTTAATGAACGAAGCGCTTTATCAAGTAGGGGCAAGCCATTTAGTGTTTTGTGCCACTCGTAAAGTACGTGCTTTATTAAAAATGCTGGGTGTTCATTGCAATGAAATTGGTGTTGCGAATGCCTATGCACTTCAAGACCCTGCGAGTTGGGGCAGCTATTACGATAACCAACCGACCCTTTGTGTCGTTGACTTAAATGAAGCGCATCAATGCATCATAAACACCCCCGCTTTATTCAATATTAAACAACAGTGTTTGTTGTCATCGCTTGAGCTTGCTGTGTTTTTGGAGGCGCTATGAATTGGTTTGCACAGTTACCGCACCGCGATAGCGACGTTTTATTGATGTGCCAGCACCCTGATGGTGTGCGTTCTTTAACTAAGCATGGCTTTCTTGAAGAGGTCGCGCGTTTATTACCAACATTGGCTGAATTTTCAGGCCAAGGCGTTGCTTTCCAACTTGATAACACACCAGCATGGTGTGTGCTTGAAGCCGCAATTACTGAACTTGAAAGAGTCGCAATTCCGCTTCCAACGTTTTTTACCGCACAGCAAATTGCGCTGAGTCTAGAAAATAGTGGGGCTAAGTTGTTTGTATGTGATCGTGTTTTCGAAGGCGAAAATGCAACATTAGTGGCCTTGGTTGACGTATGTAAACGCTACCCTTTATATGTATATCAGTTATCTGATACACAGCCGATTACATATTTCGAAAATACGCAAAAAATAACCTTTACGTCGGGCTCAACAGGTACGCCAAAAGGGGTGTGTTTATCGCTTGAAAGCCAAATTAAGGTGGCAACGTCACTTTATAAACGTATTGGTTTAGAAAAACCAAACCATCTGTGTGTTTTACCTTTACCTGTACTTCTTGAGAACTTAGCTGGTGTATATGCGCCTTTGTTAGCGGGTGGGAGTGTTAATGTAGTGCCATTGGCTGAACTTGGTTTTTCGGGTGCTCAGTTACGTGAACCGCAAAAACTCATTGCTGCGATAGAGCGCACTGAGCCCAATACCCTCATTTTAGTCCCAGAACTTCTCAGCTGCTTAGTGGCCTTTGCAAAGCAGGGATGGCAAGCCCCGACTAGCTTACAATTTATTGCTGTGGGGGGAGCTGTGGTGAGTAGCAAACTGATCAAGCAAGCCCGTGAATATGGCTTACCGGTTTATCAGGGTTATGGCTTATCTGAGTCTTCATCGGTGGTGAGCTTAAATACCCCAGCTGATGATGATATTGAAACGGCGGGGCGCGCGCTCAATCACATTCAATACAAAATTGAAAACAACCAACTGTTTATTAAAGGCTCATTATTTTTAGGTTACTTAGGGCAAGCGGCACATAAGAGCGGTGATTGGTATGCAACAGGCGACTTGGTCGCTGAGCATGAGGGTCGCATAGTGATCCAGGGACGCTTAAAAAACCAGCTAATCACGAGCGTTGGCCGCAATATCAGCGCTGAGTGGCCTGAGTCGTTATTACTTAGTCACAGTCATGTACAGCAAGCGGTCGTTGTTGGTGAAGGTCACGCGTTTTTATCGGCGCTAATATTTGCTAACCCAGTAATGACTGATGATGAACTTGCCGCGCATGTTGCTGCCCAAAACGCGCAGCTGCCTGAGTACGCACACATCCTAAAATGGCACCGTTTGGCAGAGCCAATGAGCCACACACAAGGTTTATTAACGAGCAATAATCGCCCTAAGCGCGAGGTGATTAACTCATTTTTTGCTAGCGAGATTTCAGCATTCTATCAAGAGGCGACGAACATGAGTCAATTTTTCAATACATTACAAGCCGAAACACAAAAAGAGCGTGATTACCTATTAGCAGCACCAATCATTGGTCGTGTGTTTAAAGGTGAGGTAAACCTTGCAGAATATGCGTCGTTTTTATCGCAAGCGTATCATCATGTTAAGCACACCGTACCGCTTTTAATGGCGCTGGGTGCAAAGCTAAGCGATAAACAAGAGTGGCTACGTGAAGCCGTTGCAGAATACATCGAAGAAGAGTTGGGCCATCAAGAGTGGGTGTTAAACGATATTGCTGCCTGCGGTTTTGATAAAGAGCGAGTACGCAATTCGCGTCCGCAGTTTTCAACAGAGCTGATGGTGTCATACGCGTACGATTTAATAAATCGTGGTAATCCAGTGGCATTTTTTGGCATGGTGCATGTGCTCGAAGGCACTTCAATTGCCCTGGCAGATAACGCAGCAGGGCAAATTCGTGACGTCATTGGTTTACCTAAAAAGGCGTTTACTTACCTTACGTCACACGGTGCACTTGATATTGAACATGTGAAGTTCTTCGAAAGTTTAATGAATCAAATCGATAACGAAGACGATCAACACGCCATTATCCACGCTGCTAAATGCTTTTATAAACTTTACGGCAATATTTTCCGTGATCTTGATACCGAGCCTTTCTTTCGTGAGTCAGATTTGGAGCAAAGCGCATGAGTAGCCCCGTTTGTGTACTAACCGGTGCAACGGGGGGCATTGGTCGTGCTATTGCGCTTCGTCTTGCAAAAGAAGGCTGGCGTGTGGTGTTGGTAGGGCGCAACATTAAGCAGCTAGCTGCACTGCAATTAGAATGT
Source organism: Pseudoalteromonas sp. JSTW (assembly GCF_013423925.1). Lineage (NCBI taxonomy): Bacteria > Pseudomonadati > Pseudomonadota > Gammaproteobacteria > Alteromonadales > Pseudoalteromonadaceae > Pseudoalteromonas > Pseudoalteromonas sp. JSTW. The sequence continues at coordinate 857,404 of NZ_CP058973.1, read as the reverse complement.
GGCAACGACGCTGAATATTTTCAGGCCGACCTAAATAACAGTGAATCACGCGATGAGCTCGCTAAATTTGCGAAGCAAATAGGGGGGGCAAGTTTACTTATAAACAATGCGGGTATGAACGTTATGCAAGGCTTTAGTGAAATGAGTGAGCAGCAAATAGATCATCTATTGAATATTAATCTCACTGTACCGATTAAATTATGCCAGCTGTTTTTGCCTCAAATTACTCGTAATAAAGGCACCATAGTCAACATAGGTTCGTCGTTTGGAAGTATCGGGTATCCGTATCAAACGGTGTACTGTGCCAGCAAATTTGGCCTGCGAGGTATGACAGAAGCACTTGCCAGAGAGCTTAGCCACAGCGAGGTTAAGGTGTTGTATTTAGCACCTCGTGCAACCGACACCGCCATTAACTCGCCACAAGTACGCGCCATGAATAAAGAACTTGGTAACACGATGGATCCGCCAGAAAAAGTAGCTGATGCATTGGTTGAGTTAATTAAATCAAAAAAACGTCGCCGCTTTATCGGCTTCCCTGAAACATTATTTGCCCGTATTAACGGTGCATTTCCATCACTAGTTGATAACGCAATTGCAAAACAACTTCCTAAAATAAAAAGTTTTTTTGCGAACTAAATTGATTAAGGTGAACGATTATGACTAAACTAAATTTAAAAGCCCTGATGATGTTAGGCGTTATTATGGCAGCCCCAGCAAAAGCCGACTTTAAAAATGATTTAAGCTCGGTGCAAAAGCAGTGGGCAGTGGTTAATTACGAATTAGTTGATGATGCACAGTTAAATGCGTTTGAAAAGCTGGCCAGTGAAACGGCTGAATTTACAAAAGCAAATGACGCACAAGCGGCAAGCCATATTTGGTATGGTATTGTGCTATCGAGCTATGCAGGTGCAAAAGGCGGGCTAGGGGCGTTAGGTCTGGCTAAAGATGCCAAGGCGCAATTTGAAAAAGCGCTCAAACTTGACCCAAATGCACTTGATGGCTCGGCATACACAAGCCTAGCAACCTTATACGGAAAAGTACCCGGTTGGCCCATCGGTTTTGGTGACGATGATGAAGCGAAAAAACTATTTAAACAGGCGCTTGAGCTAAATCCTCGTGGCATCGACAGCAACTATTTATATGCCGCGTTTTTATATGATGAGCATAAATACAAATCAGCGAAAGAATTTTTACTGGTTGCTCAGCAAGCGCCTGCGCGCCCTGATAGAGTAAAAGCAGATCTTTATCGCCAACAAGAAATCACGCAATTATTGGCGAAGGTCGAGAAAAAATTAAAGAGATAACTCATGCATTTATTGCTCGTTGAAGACGACCATTTAGTCGCAGAAGGCCTGTGTCGTTCTTTACGTCAACAAGGTTATAGTGTTGAACACAGTGCGACCGTTAAGTCTGCGATGCAATGGTTGCAAAGCGATGAAATTGAACTGGTAGTTCTTGATTTAGGGCTACCAGATGGTGATGGCATCGATATTCTAAAGCACATAAAAAAGAATCGTAAACAGCTTCCTGTGGTGATTTTAACAGCCCGTGGCAGCATTGATGATAAAGTGATGGGGCTTGATTTAGGTGCTGATGATTATTTGGCTAAACCGTTTGATCCAGCCGAGTTATTTGCTCGCCTTAGAGTGGCAAGCCGGCGTTTAACGCAAGCGCAAACGAGTATACTGCAAGTGGGCGACGTCGAAATGGATACCGCAGCTTTTACCGTGAGTTATCAAGGCGAGCCTGTCAATTTACCTCGCAAAGAGTTTATGTTGCTTAAAGCCTTGTTAGAAAACCAAGGTCGGGTGCAGTCCAAACAGCAGTTAGAAAGTAAACTCTACGAATGGGGTGAAGAAGTAGGTTCAAACACCATCGAAGTGCACATTCATCATTTGCGTAAAAAATTCCCTAAGGAATTTATTAAAACCTTGCGTGGTATCGGCTATGTGGTGGGTAAACGCTAGTGTCAATTCGTAAGCGACTCACCTTATTAATACTCTCAATGGTGATTTTGACCTGCTTTTTGGCTTTCACCAAAGGTTACCGCGAAAGTATGAATCAGGCTGAAGCATTACTCGATAATGAGTTGGTGACGCTTGCGCATGTGCTGATTGAACAACCGCTTAGCAAAGAAACACCCACATATAGCACTGATTTGCCCCAGCTGTTGTTTCAGGTTTGGGTTGATGACAAAGTGGTCTCAAGTTCAACGTCATTGCACAATAACCCTATTAATCAAAGCCAATGGCAGCCAGGTTTTAGTGTCGAAAACTTAGCGGGGCAACGGGTCAAGGTTTACCGTTTAAGCGAAGCTAATAAGCGGGTATTAATTGCAGAGCCGTTAAGTAAGCGCGTAGCGCTCACCGAAACCGTTATTCTGTCAGCAATGACCCCATTGCTGTGGAGTGTGCCCATTTTGGCTGTTCTAATCAGTGTCTTTGTAAAACAAGGGCTTGCACCGCTAACACGTCTTTCTAATCAGCTTCAGCATCGCCAAGCAAATGACTTTACCGCAATACCTTGGCAAACCCCAGAGCAAGAAATTAAACCCGTTATTAACCGCTTAAACGACTTATTTAAGCGTGTTGAGAGTGCCTATTTACGGGAGCGTTTTTTTGCTTCAGATGCTGCCCATGAGCTGCGAACTCCACTCAGCAGTTTAAAAATCAATATACATAATTTACTTGCCCAAGGGGGTGATAATATTGAACTTGATGCGATGGAAAAAGGGCTCGATAAACTCAGTAACATTGTTGAGCAAATGTTGATTTTAGGGCGAACTTATCCCGAGCAATGGCAGGCGCAATTTAGCCCTATTTCAGTGCTAGAAATTAGCCAGCAAGTGGTGTCGCAACTTTATGACCGCATTGATGAAAAAGAGCACACAATCAGCATAGAAGGAGATGATTTTATCATCGACGGAGACGAATTTACGCTCGTCACTTTATTTGGCAACTTACTCAGTAACGCCATAAAATACACCCCCGCTCAGGGAGAACTGAGCATTACCCTGAAAACCGACAATAGTCGGTATATCTGGCAAATTGATGATTCAGGCCCCGGTATTGATGAAGCCCAAAAACAGCGTATTTTTAACCGTTTTTATCGGGTGGGCGGCGATAAACACCCATCAGGAGAGCAAGGGGCAGGGCTTGGTATGGCGATTGTTGAACACATTGTATCGATTTATAACGCTGATATTGCGCTTGCCGATAGTCACTTAGGTGGCTTACGTGTGAGCGTGTCCTTTATACAAGGAGACAGGAGTGAATAAATGGATTTTTGCGTTCACTATGATGTTGTGCCTGCCTTCTTGGCTCGCTTATGGCAAAGAGTACACACTCATATTAAAAGATCATTTATTTTATCCCGCCGAAATTAAAGTGCCGGCAAACAAAAAACTACGTTTACTGATCGACAATCAAGATAACACCCCAGAAGAGTTCGATAGTTTTGATCTAAACCGCGAAAAAGTACTTTACCCAGGCCGCACCAGCGTTATTTATATTGGCCCGCTAAGCCCCGGACGCTACGACTTTTTCGGTGAATTTTCGCCTAATACTGCACGCGGCACCGTGATTGCGACGGAGGATAAAAATGCTGATAACTAGTTTATTAATGAGCATAAATCAGTTGTTGCCAGTGGTAATTTTAGCCGTTTTATTAAGTTTGATTGTGCCCCTTAGCCAACGACAAGTACTGATACACAGCATGGTAGGTATTGCGGTTAGTTTACTGTTTGTTCAAGGTGCGGCGTGGGTCAGTCAGCTGTTTCAGCACCGAGGGTTAGAGTTTATTCAAATGCTACTGTGTGTGGTGATATTTGTTGCCGCGTTACTAAGCTGTCGGCACAGTAAAATGGCAGCAGCAGTGGCATTAGTAGCGACTATGGCACTGTATTTAAGTCATTACATGATTTATTTGGTGAGCTTTTGGCACAGTAAAGACGCGGCCGAACCACTACTATTAGGAACCTTTTTAGGGGTCGGTATTTGCATTAGCTTTGGCGTGTTGTTGTTTTTTTTACTCGAGAGCATTGTCAGGCGTGCAGGATGCCAGCCATTAATAGTGTTATTGGCATTAAATGCGACGGCGAAATTACTCATATTGCTTGATTTAGCGAGTCAAATCGACGTACTCGATATAACATCAAACTATTTAGACTGGCGCGGGTTTGTGGTTGAAAACTCCGAGTTGGGTCGGGTGTTAAAAGCGTTGCTAGGCTACGAAGCAACGCCCAGTAAAACGGCGCTATGGGTTTATGCAATTGCCACAATTGTATTTTTAGTCCTCGCCCGTGTTTTAAACGTTAAACACACTAAGGAGCCTGTATGCGGTTCTTAATTATTAGCTTTAGTTGCTTGTTATTGGCAAGTATGGCACATGTTGCGCACGCCGATGGCATGGTGGTTGATAAAGTATATCACCCCTATGTTATGCCGTTTGAGCGTGAGGTTGAATGGCGGCTCGTTTCAAGGCAAACCGACCAAGGCAACGTACTTGCTCAGCGTGCAGGTTTTGGCGGAGCCATTAACGATACCATGAGCCTTGAGGGGTATATGGTTGGCGAAAGAGACGATAATGGCGATTTCGGTTTAGCGTCTTATGAGGTTGAACTGCGCTGGCAGCTTGTTGAGCAAGGGCGGTTATGGGCTGACTGGGGTGCCTTATTCGAGCTTGAAAAACAACATACAATTGATGCTTACGAGGCCACGACAGGCTTTTTATGGGAAAAAGAATTTGGTCGTACAAGCTTAACCATGAATGCGTTTTTAGTGTACGAGTGGGGCGCAGACATAGAAAGTGAATGGGAAACCGAGTTCCGCTTACAATACCGTTATCGGTATCGCGCTGAGTTTCAGCCATCGATAGAGGTGTATTCGGGTGAAGACTTTTTTGGTGTAGGACCTGGTTTTATCGGTTTGCACCGCTTTAGCCCTAAACACCAGCTTAAATGGGAAGCCGGCTTTATAAGTGAATTAAGTCAATCGGGTAAAGACCACAGCTTTCGTTTAGCGCTTGAATTTGAATTTTAATTGTCGATAGTGTTTGACTTATCGCTTTAACTCTATATAGTGGGCGTCAGCTAGAAAGAAAGCGTGTAATTAATAAATCTTTATTTCGTTGTTGTATAAGTAATACTTGTAGTACCGTCCTGAAGTTTTTAAGTACCATCTCATTTTTTGCTACACCCGCCCACATGGGCATTTTTAATTTTTTAATATCAGGAATAATACTATGTCTAACATCGTATCAGGTACAGTTAAGTGGTTTAACGAGTCTAAAGGTTTTGGTTTCATCGAGCAAGAAAATGGCCCAGACGTGTTTGCACACTTCAGCGCTATCAAAAGCGACGGTTTCAAAACTTTAGCTGAAGGCCAACGTGTAGAGTTCACTCTTTCACAAGGTCAAAAAGGTCCTCAAGCGGATAACATCACTCCGTTATAATTTTTACTGAAAAGTAAAAGTTAAAAAGAAGCAAGCTACGGCTTGCTTTTTTAATGCCTAAAAATTGACTGGCATGATGAATATTCCTATATTTAATGCAGTAATTTTATCTGAGTGCATTAGCTATTTTAAAATATTTAATATTAGTATGCCTATGTTTTGCCCCTGTCGCGTTAGCAAAACAAACGCTCACGATCTACACTGAGCAGTTTCCGCCATATAACTTTTCTAATAAAGGGCACTTAGAAGGCATTAATCTCGAGTTTGTAAGTGCAATGTGCATTGATGCAGGCATTGAGTGTCACTTCGAACTGTTACCCTGGGCAAGATCCTACCATTTAGCACAGCAGCATCCTATGTCTGGGCTTATATCAGCTGCGCGTATTAGCGAGCGTGAAGCATTGTTTAAGTGGGTTGGGCCATTGGCATCATCGCGTAATTACTTTTACCGCTTAAAATCGAATACCCATGTTAATCCCCGTGACTTATCAGAAGTGAAAGACTACACCTTAGGTGTTGTACGAGATGGCATTTACGAAAAATTTGTCGAAAGTATTGGCTTCGAAAATAATAAAAACTTACTCAAATTCGGCCATCATTATGAGTGCATCAACCTCTTTTTCAAAAATAAACTCGACTTAATAATTGGCTCTGAGTTGTCATTTCATTACCAGCTTACGCAATATGGTTATGTTGGAAAAGAAGTGGTAAAACTTATTGAGTTGCCACTAAATGAAACCGTGGGTAACTTTTTGGCGCTTAACAAAAACATGCCTCAAGAGTTTGTTGAGCGTTTGCAAGCGAGCTACAACAAGTTAAGTCGCCAAGGGCTACTTGATAAATATATTGCTAAGTACGCCCCACCCAATAATTAATGTTGTTTGTTAAGCATCATTATTTCTTTATACCGTTGTGTTTTTGATACTTCATTGAATGCGGCTTTTAAGGCCATTATGTAGCGTGGGTTGGTGTGTTTATTGGCAGCTAAATAGCCATTTATGCTTAAAAAATCGATAGCATGAACAAAGGTAAAACGTGACTCATCCTGTGCCAGTTGATCGGCCATCGCATTAAGATAGTTTTTATCATCGATAATTAAATCAACTTTACCCGAAATTAATAACTGATACGACTTTGTAATATCCGTCGTATAGACCAGAATATAGTCACGCTCGGTCAATTGCTTCGCAGCAAGATCATCACGTTGTACCGCTATTTTATAGCGTTTTGCTTGTTCGTTTGAGCTGATTTTAATGTCTTTACGGGAGGTCAGTTTAACAAATCCCATATGGTACGTCGCTACTTCACCAATCCATTCAAATTGATTTAATCGCTCAGGCGTTTTTGCAATGCTGTAAATAAAGGTATTAGGTTTTTTTTGCGCCATATTAAAGGCACGTGCCCAAGGGTAAAGTTCAATATTTGCTTGTAAGTCAGCTTTGTCAAAAATAGCTTTCACTAACTCAGTGCTTACGCCCGTAACCTGATTATTGATGAGCGTTTGATTAGGAGGAGAGAGCTCAGTCACGACCGTGAGTGATGGTGCGGCGAATACAGACCAACTCATACATAAGAATAAAGATATAAGTAGAGAAGATTTCATTTATGTACTTAAAAAGACTTAGTAAATAAATATTAGCACATAAAAACGATAAAAGGGCCTTTCGGCCCTTGGTGAAGTATCGTTCAAGTCAGATAGACCTTTAACCCCTTAAAGTCCTATCCTATTGTTTTGCAACTACGGCTCATCTCATTAAGTTTCTAAGCTAGCGAGAGGAAAAAACCTGCAATTGCTGCACTCATGAGGTTAGCCATAGATCCTGCTAACACTGCTCTGAGCCCTAAGCGTGCGATATCCTTTCGCCGACCAGGCGCCATACCGCCTAATCCACCTAGTAAAATTGCTATCGATGATAAGTTAGCAAACCCACATAACGCGAATGTGACAATCGCTTGTGTGTGCGCACTTAACGTATCGCGATAATTTATAAAGTCGAGGTAAGCAACGAATTCGTTAACTACAACCTTTTGACCTATAAAACTGCCTGCGATTACGGCTTCGCTCCACGGTACACCTAACAACCAGGCAACTGGGGCAAATACATAACCTAAAATTTCTTGTAGCGTTAATGTTGGGTGATCAAACCAACCACCAATACCGCCTAATAAACCATTTAGAAGTGCAATAAGCGCCACAAAAGCAAGTAACATTGCACCCACATTTAGCGCTAAATGCATCCCGTTTGCGGCACCTGACGCCGCAGCATCGATGACATTAACGGGCTTTTCTTCTTGCACGTCTAAATCGGCTAAATCTTCTTTAGGGGTCTCAGTCTCTGGCACAATCATTTTTGCCATTAAGAAACCACCCGGTGCAGCCATAAAGCTGGCCGCAATTAAGTATTTGAGCTCTACACCAATTGTCACATAACCCGCCATAACAGAACCTGCTACGGTTGCTAGGCCACCCACCATCACTGCAAACAGCTCTGACTTAGTCATACTGGCAATAAACGGTTTAACAATCAGTGGTGCCTCTGTTTGGCCAACGAAAATATTGGCGGTTGCAGAAAGCGATTCTGGACGCGAGGTTTTCAATAGTTTTTGTAAACCACCGCCAAGAATTTTAATTATCCAATCCATCACCCCTATGTGGTACAACACAGCGACCAGCGCTGAGAAGAACACAATCACGGGCAATACTTGAATCGCAAAAATAAACCCTAAGGTATCTTGCGATGCGAGTGAGCCAAATAAAAAGCTGATCCCGTCATTTGCATAGCCAATGACTGAAGAAACGGCTTTAGACATACTTGCCAGTACGTTTTTACCCACTTCAAAGAACAAGACAAAGCCACCAATTAATACTTGTAGCAAGAAGGCAATGCCGACTGTTCTTAAATTTATTGCTTTACGGTTTGTTGATGCCGCAAATGCAATGGCTAGTAGCACAACAATGCCTACTAAGCTCATAAATGTTGTCATACTGACTGTTTCCCGTTGTTATTGTTGCAGTAAATATTTTATTTTACTTTTAATTATATCAATCGCAACGCGATTCATACCGCCGCGTGTGACCACTAAATCAGCCTTGTGCTTTGATGGCTCAATAAACTGATAAAACATAGGTCGCACTGTCGCTTGATATTGTTCAACAACGGACTGTAATGTTCTGCCACGCTGCTCCATATCTCGTTGCATACGGCGCATAAGGCAGATATCTAACGGTGTATCAATGAACACCTTAATATCAAATTCTTTTCGAAGTGCCGGATCACTCAATAATAAAATACCTTCGACTATGAGCACTTTTGCAGGTGCAACACGACGTGTTTCATCACTGCGTGTATGCATTGCATAATCGTAAGTAGGTACTTCTACAGAGTTACCAGCGCGTAATTGAAGCAAGTGCTCATGTAAAAGTTCATGCTCGAAAGCATCAGGATGGTCGTAATTAGTTTGCGTTCGATGGTCGAACGGTAAATGCGACTGGTCCTTGTAATAAGCATCTTCTTCGATCACTGCGATCGCGCCCGGTTCAAGCTCACTGACTAATTCGTTATAAATTGTCTTGCTAAAAAGAGACTTGCCCGACGCAGATGCGCCAGCAATAGCTATAATTGTTCGTGTCACTAAAGTTCTCGCCCACACAGAAGGAAACATTGTTAGGTAGATCACAATAGCAAAAAAGACACGATTAATCTCTTTTGCTTCGCTTAAGGACGCAAATTTATAATGTTTCCGTTTAATGAAACAGGACTTATGTCCTGTACCAAAAATTCAAAGAGCATATAAAGTATTCACACATTGATAACGAGGTACCCATGGCAAGAGCAATCATCTTAATGGCAGATAGCTTAGGAATTGGCGCAGCACCTGACGCAGAGAAGTTTGGTGATGTAGGCGCGAATACCTTTGCTCATCTATTGAAAGCCTATGCAGACGAAACGGGTGAGCATTTAGCGTTGCCTAATTTAACGCGCTTAGGGTTAGCCGATGCATGTGAAGCTGCAGGTAAAGAGCCTTGTTTAGTCAGTGACCGTCAAGCGCCAACAGGTGCGTGGGGTTATGCTAAAGAGTTATCAAGCGGTAAAGATACACCGTCTGGCCATTGGGAAATGGCGGGCGTTCCTGTGTTATTTGATTGGGGTTATTTCCCAAATACACAGCCGTGTTTTCCGCAAGAATTTGTTGACGAGCTAATTGCTCGTTCTGGTATTCCTGGCATTTTAGGTAACTGTTATGCCTCAGGAACCACCATTTTAGAACAACTGGGTGAAGAGCATATGAAAACCGGCATGCCGATTTGCTACACCTCAGTTGATAGCGTGTTTCAAATAGCCGCGCACGAAGAATCATTTGGACTGGAGAAACTTTATCAGGTTTGCGAAATCGCACGGGCGCTGCTTGATGAAATGAACATAGGAAGAGTGATTGCGCGGCCATTTTTGGGTTCTAACCGCGATGATTTTGCCCGCACAGGTAATCGTCGTGATTATTCGGTGTTACCACCGTCGCCAACCTTGCTTGATAAATTATCGCAAGACGGCGGTGAAGTGATCAGTATTGGTAAAATTGCCGATATCTATGCACACCAAGGCATTACCCAAAAACACAAAGCCCCGGGCCTGATGAACCTACTTGAGAAAACCTCAGAAGTGATAGCATCGGCTCCGGACCATAGTTTGATTTTTACAAACTTAGTTGATTTTGATGAAAAGTACGGTCATCGCCGTAATGCAGTGGGTTATGCCACAGCGTTAAAAGAGTTTGATGATTACTTACCGACTATTTTAAATCAGCTACAGAGTGATGATGTACTTATCATTACCGCTGATCACGGTTGTGATCCAACCGCAGCGGGTACTGACCACACACGTGAATATGTGCCAGTACTTGCCTACCAACCGGGAATGACAAACACCCCGCTTGGTGAAAGAGCTAGCTTTGCAGACATAGGTCAAACCCTTGCCCAGTGGTTTAATCTGCCTGCACTTGAATACGGTGATGGCTTTAAAGATGAGCTATTAGCGAACAAAAAAGGAAACCAATAATGAGTACTCCTCATATCAGTGCCAATGTAGGCGAATTTGCAGAAACGGTATTAATGCCGGGTGATCCACTGCGCGCACAGTACATTGCTGAAAACTTTTTAGATGACGCAAAACAAGTAACAGGCGTTCGTAATATGTATGGCTTTACCGGTACCTACAAAGGTAAGCCAGTGAGTATTATGGGTTCTGGGATGGGTATTCCATCGATGTCAATTTATGCCCGTGAATTGATTGTTAGTTATGGCGTTAAAAATCTAATTCGAATTGGTACCTGTGGCGGTATTGGTAGCGATATTAAAATTCGCGACGTTATCTTTGCACAAGGTGCAAGCACTGACTCAAACGTAAATCGTGCACGTGTGCGTGGTTACGATTTTGCCGCTATTGCTGATTTTGGTTTACTACTTAATGGCGTAAACGCTGCGAAAGAACTAGGTATCGAAGCAAAAGTAGGTAATGTATTCACAACAGATACATTCTACCAAGCAGATAACACATTCTATCAAGAGCTCGACAAACTAGGCGTACTCGCCGTTGATATGGAAACAGCAGGCATGTACGGCGTAGCAGCCGAGTATGGCGCAAAAGCAATGGCACTATTTACCGTAAGTGATCACGTGATCACCGGAGAAGCAACGCCGAGTGAAGAGCGTCAAAGCACCTTTAACGAAATGGTTAAAATTGCTTTAGAATCAATTTAATTACATTAAAAAAGTTCCTTGGTAACGTATTCACTGAAATTTGGAGACACGCCCAAAGTGAAGTGAGACTAACCTCAAAGCCGCATTTATGCGGCTTTTTTTATGCGTGTGTAATGTATTAATTTAAAAGGGATAGCCAGCAAATAATCAACAAAAACTAGTCAGCTGCGAAACGGTCGTAGCGAGTTTGCCTAGCCTATTAACGTGTATTATCTTTTTCGTATCGCGTATTTTAAAACTTCTTACTATGCCCATTGACACCACTACCAATTCTTGCCACCTTTAATAAAGGAACATAACTCGAGGATGCGTATGTCTAATTGGATTGAAGCGAAGGTTAAAGACGTAAAATGGTGGACCGACTCGCTATTTAGCCTAATAGTGAATGCAGATGTCGAGCCATTTACAGCGGGCCAGTTTACTAAATTAGCGATGCAAGTGGGTGATAAACGGGTAGCACGCGCTTATTCGTATGTGAATGCACCAGACAACCCTGATCTTGAGTTTTATTTAATAAATGTCGAAGACGGTCAACTGTCTCAGCAGTTAGCGCAATTAAAACCGGGGGATTCGGTGACCATTGAACGCCGCGCTACGGGCTTTTTTACACTGGATGAAGTACCAAGTAGCGAGCAACTGTATATGCTTAGTACGGGCACCGCGCTTGGGCCATTTATTTCAATTTTAGAGCAAGGCGATGTGTGGCAAAAGTTTGAGCACGTGCATTTAGTGCATGGTGTGCGTTTAAACGAAGACCTAAGCTATCAACAGCGTATTGCCGCTTTGCAAAAGCAAAACCCTAATCTTCACTATTCGCCCGTAGTCAGCAGAGAGTCAGCATCAGTCGGGTTTAATGGCCGGATCACTGACGTTATAAAAGATCATCGTTTATTTGAGGTCACTGGCAAACACGTTAATCCAGACACGGCTCAATTTATGATTTGCGGTAACCCCGAAATGGTAAAAGACACCACGGCAATTTTGTTAGAGCTTGGCTTTAGTCGCAACCGTCGCCGCGAGCCTGGGCAGATAACCGTTGAGCAGTATTGGTAAAAGACTATGCCTAACAGCGAGAATTTGCTACTTTAGCGCCTCAAATCAGGAATGATGCATTTAGGAAAAGTATGAAACCGTTATTTTTTGCAATTAGTTTATTATTCACATGGCAGTCTATTGCAAGTGACGAAACTGCCCAAAAAGCCGAGCCACAAACAAAAGCTGAACAAGAAACGAAAAGCGAGCAAAAAACAGAAAAATCAGTGCCAGCCTTAGAATTTATTGAAGGCAACACAACAGCAACCCACACAGACGCCCGCGCCTTAAAGACAGACCAACAAACGACAACAGAGCAAGCCGTTAATAACCCGCAAGAGCCTGTAACAACAGAAACAGCGCAACCTAAAGTCGTTGCTGAAGAACAAAAAGCAGCAGCTCAGGTTGATGACAGCAAAGTGCTTGGTACACAAACGCCAGTACCAGCAGAAAAACCAAAAACAGCACAAGCAAAGCAAGAAGCTGTCGCAGAGGCCGAAAAAGCAGTTAACCAAGCTAAAGAAGCGTTAACGGCTAAACAGCAAGAGAAAGCGCGTCAATCTCGCGAGTCTATGGCGGTTATTGAACAAGTGATAGCGGCTTATAATGCGCGTAATATTGAAGCATTTATTAAAATGTACGATGAGAATGTTGAGTTTTATGCGTTTCCTAATGAGTTAATGTTCACAGGCAAGGAAAAACTGATTGCGCGTTACGGCATTATGTTTAAAAAATTGAAGTGTATTAAGTCATCGCCTATAAAACGCATTGTGCTTGGCAACATTGTTATTGATCACGAGTTATCAGAAACTTGCTCACAAGACCCCAATGTAGTGGATAAACGTTCTGAGTTTGTGACCAGTTACCAAATTGAGAATGGCAAAATAACCAAGGTGTTATTCTTCCGTTAAGTAAAAAAGAGCAGCTGAGCTGCTCTTTTTTGTTGAATGGTAGGCGTAAAATTTATTTAGTATAAAAGTGAATCGCGCTGCTCGAACCTCGAACCTAGCTGCTCGAACCTCGAACCTCGAACCTCGAACCTCGCTACTCGAACCTCGTTGCTCGAACCTCGCTGCTCGAACCTCGCTACTCGAACCTCGCTACTCGAACCTCGCTACTCGAACCTCGCTGCTCGAACCCCGTTACTCGAACCTCGCTACTCGAACCTCGCTGCTCGAACCTCATTGCTCGAACCTCGCTACTCGAACCTCGCTACTCGAACCTCGCTACTCGAATCTCGCTGCTCGAACCTCATTGCTCGAACCTCGCTACTCGAACCTCGCTGCTCGAATCTTGCTACTCGAACCCCGCTGCTCGAACCTCGTTACTCGAACCTCGTTACTCGAACCTCGCTGCTCGAATCTTGCTACTCGAACCCCGCTGCTCGAACCTCGTTACTCGAACCTCGTTGCTCGAACCTGCTTAAGCCGTTTCATTTAATAACGAATTAAAGCTTTCGTTATCGTGTAAGCTTGCAAATGCACTTTCGTGTAATAACTCATTACGCAAGTTTGGCGAGTACTCAAGGGCCATACGAATATCAGCCATCGCATCAGCATGTTTGTGTAACAGCGCGTAAGCACAGGCACGTTGCCAATAGGCATACCCATAATCACTGTCCATTTCGAGTGCTTGATTACACAATTCAATCGCTTCACCTGTTTGATTAATTTCTAATAGTGCATCGGCTTTATACGCGATTGCTTCTACATCTTCAGGTTTACGTTTTAAAATCTCATCAAAAATTTCAATCTTGTTAGCTACATCACTTTCTAAATTCGCACGCATCCACAAAGAGTGTACTTCGTTGGTGATCGAGATTTTTTTCTGGTTCGTTAAAATTTCTTCAGAGCGCTCTCGTAGCTTTTCTTCTAGTACTTTTAAGCGTTCTTCGTATTCTTTAGTAATTGCACTCACTCGCGTATTTACAATGTCTTCTACTTTATTTTTTACATCACGTAATGAGTTCCAACCAACTAAAACTAAAATAGATGCCGTAATAGTAATAATGAAAAACACATTGTTAATGGTGTCGGTGGTATAAGTTAATGCACGGTCGGCAGTATCTAACTGGGTATGAGTAACTTGTTTTGTTACATCTTCACGCAGCTTTTGTTGATCTTGGCGTACCGCTTTAAGCTCATCAAGAATATAGCGCTCTAACAAAGGCTTATACATAGGCTCTTGCAGTTTATCGAGTGCTTGTTGTTGCTCTGCTTCGGTTAAGGCAGGGCTGTTTTCTTGTGCTGTTTGAGCCTTGGCAAAGTGACTAAAGCTCATTAAAAAGGTGAATAAAATTAAGGTATAACGCATGACATATTCATTGTTTAGTGAATTCTAAAGTAACTTTAACATGCGAGGCCTGTGTGGACTAGGCAAAAAAAAACCAGCTCAAAATAGAGCTGGTCAAACTGCTTAAACAACATAACGTTGTAGGGGGTATCAACAGGAGTTAGGTACAATATAGCCACTTTAATCTGAACAACTACTTAATACTAAAAGAGTTTCTAAAAAGTAATTTTTGATATCTCAGATTTTCTATGTTCGTCTAGACTTAAGGTGTCCTGCAACTAAAAGGTGAGTGTAATGCGCCAACAACTAGTCCAACTGCTTTACGGCGTATCAATGTCTTCGGATCTTGATAGTGGTAATGTTGAATTAGCTGAACGCTTAATTCTAAATGCTGTACTTGATGGCCTTGAAATTGGTCGGGCAGGAATATGGTTACTAAATAAAGAAAACACCGCGATTGAATGTCGTTTGCTACTCGACAGAGAAAACGGCAAAGAGATCCAAATGATCGTATTGCCTCGTGATGCTTATCCTGCTTATTTTAAAGCCCTCGATACCCAGCGCACGATTACCGCTGTTGATGCTCACACAGACCCTGCAACATCGGAATTTAGCGAAAGTTACCTTGCTCCCCTCAATATTGGTGCGATGCTTGACGCTCCCATTCGTTATAAAGGCAAAATGATAGGTATTTTTTGCTGTGAACACATTGGCGGACAACGCCAATGGACAGAAGATGAGTGTTCATTTATCGGGGCATTAGCCGATTTATATGGGCGTGCGCTATCGGCGCAAGAAAATGAACGCATCAACGCTGAACTAGAGCGCTCAAATCAACTATTAGAGCAACGGGTTGCAGAACGAACTCGTACACTCGAAAAAACCTTAACAGAGCTTACAGACACCCAAGAAAAACTCATAGAATCCGAAAAAATGGCATCGCTAGGTAATCTTGTTGCCGGCATTGCGCATGAGGTTAATACGCCTATCGGCATCGCCGTCACAGCAAATAGCTCTGCAAAAGATAAACTCACCGAACTCGATAAGTTTGTCCAGTCAAACACCTTAACAAAGGCTGCGCTTATTGATGGTATGAACCATTTAAATGAATGCTTTAAAATATCTTTCACTAACCTTGAGCGCGCTGCAAAGCTGATTAGTGACTTTAAACAGACCGCTGTTGATCAGTCTTCACTTAACTTACTTGAAACAAACATTAAGGATTACCTCGAAAACATAGTGCACAGTTTAATGCCGCTGACCCGCGGTCATAACGTTACAGTGACCATAAAGTGCGACGATGATCTTAATCTGATCACCGTGCCCGGGGCTATAAGTCAAATAATATTAAACTTGGTGAATAATAGTTGTGTGCATGGGTTTACGGGCCGTCAGCAAAATCACATTGATATAGTAGTGACCGTTAACCACGAAAACGACACATACACACTGTGCTATAAAGATAACGGTCACGGCATGAGCGCAGAGGTAATACATAAAGTGTTTGAACCCTTTTTCACCACCAAACGTGGTACAGGAGGCAGTGGGCTTGGTATGTCAATTGTTTATAACCTTGCAACCCAAGCATTGCAAGGCGAGGTAAGTATAGCGAGCGAGCTAGACCAAGGTGTTGCTGTAACCTTTAAATTACCGATGAAAATAGCCTAACTAACTAAAAAATAGACTAAATGGAGTGAAAATAATCTGGTGACAGGGTAATAAAATTAAAATTTAATCAGTGTGTTTACCAAGACACGACACATCATCGCAGCGGTTGTCTTTACAAAATTGTTTGATACGTCTTTTTGAATATAAATAATTAATACTGAATGGCGTAACAATAAGCACGAGCCAAAATAGTAATGGGCTTCTAAAAGCCAGTCCTGCGATAGAGGCAGCGATGATCCCCGTTAATACTAATATTGGCAAATTGGCGATGAAAAAGTTAATACTTAATTGTTTAGCAACATCAGGATTAATGGTTTTCATATGGGACTCACTGTTAATTAATACCCTTATAAAATGGTCGACTTTCGCTGTTAACACAAATCAGATTTTTCTATCAGAGCAATCGATTTAAAGTCGCGTTTGGGGTCTGGCATTATTTTCATACAACTCCTATAGTTCTAAATAACGGGAACTTCTAACTGATTAGTGATTCATAACTAACAGAAAATCCCTTTTATGGCGAAACTGCATTTAATTGGGATTTAAAATATTTCGTCACATTTTAGCTTATAAGGAGCAAAAAATGAGTAATGGAAAAACGGGTCAATGCCCGGTAATGCATGGTAGTAACACGGTCACCGCTCAATCAAACACAAATTGGTGGCCTAACGCGCTAAACTTCGACATTCTTCATCAACACGACAGCAAAACAAGCCCATACGGCAAAGACTTTAATTATGCCGAAGCATTTAAATCTCTCGACCTTGAAGCTGTAAAAACCGATTTAAAAAACCTCATGACCGAAAGCCAACCGTGGTGGCCAGCTGATTGGGGCCATTATGGTGGCTTAATGATCCGCATGGCATGGCACTCTGCTGGTTCGTATCGTTTAGAAGATGGTCGTGGTGGCGGTGGCACAGGTAACCAACGTTTTGCACCTTTAAATTCGTGGCCCGATAACGCCAACCTAGACAAAGCACGCCGCTTACTTTGGCCTATTAAGAAAAAATACGGTAACAAATTATCTTGGGCCGATTTAATGATTCTAGCTGGTAACATGGCGTACGAATCAATGGGCTTAAAAACCTTTGGTTTTGCGGGCGGCCGCGAAGATATTTGGCATCCAGAGAAAGACATCTACTGGGGAGCCGAAAAAGAATGGCTCGCTTCGAGTGATGAACGTTACAGCAATGTAGAAAAACCAAACACCATGGAAAACCCATTGGCTGCGGTACAAATGGGCTTAATTTACGTAAACCCAGAGGGTGTAAACGGTAACCCCGATCCACTTAAAACGGCAGAGCAAGTGCGCGAAACATTCGCTCGTATGGCAATGAACGACGAAGAAACCGCAGCGCTTACCGTCGGTGGTCACACGGTGGGTAAAACGCATGGTAATGGCAGCGAAGCAAATGTAGGCCCAGAGCCAGAAGCCGCTGATGTATATGAACAAGGCTTAGGGTGGAACAACCATACCTCGCGTGGCATTGGCCGCGATACCATGACATCGGGTATCGAAGGCGCATGGACAACGCACCCAACTAAGTGGGATAACGGGTATTGTTATTTACTACTTAACTACGACTGGGAACTTAAAAAGAGCCCAGCAGGTGCGTGGCAGTGGGAACCTATTAACATTAAAGAAGAAGACAAACCGGTTGATGTTGAAGATCCCTCTATTCGTTTAAACCCAATTATGACCGACGCCGATATGGCGATGAAAATGGACCCAACGTATCGCAAGATCATCGAGCGTTTTAACGACGACTTTGAATACTTCAGCGATGTGTTTGCGCGTGCATGGTTTAAGTTAACGCACCGTGATTTAGGACCAAAGTCTCGTTATTTAGGGGCCGATGTACCGAATGAAGATCTGATCTGGCAAGATCCGATCCCAGCGGTCGATTACACGCTAACAGACAGCGAAATTAGCGAGCTTAAAACCAAGTTACTGAATTGTGGCGTAAGCCAAGCCGATCTTATTACTACCGCGTGGGATAGTGCCCGCACCTACCGTTGTTCAGATCACCGAGGTGGCGCAAACGGGGCACGTATTCGCCTAGCACCGCAAAAAGATTGGCAAGGCAACGAGCCAAAACGTTTAGCCAACGTACTTAGCGCGCTCGAGTCGGTTCAAGCAGATTTAAGCAAGCCAGTAAGCCTTGCCGATTTAATCGTGCTAGGTGGCAGTGCAGCAATAGAACAAGCAGCAAAAGCTGCAGGGGTTGATGTAACGGTGCCATTTGCACCAGGACGAGGTGATGCAACTGACGACATGACCGACGCCGAGTCGTTCGACGTGCTTGAGCCAATACACGATGGTTTCCGTAACTGGCTTAAAGAAGAGTATGCAGTATCAGCAGAAGAGCTCATGTTAGAGCGCACGCAATTAATGGGCTTAACGGCACCAGAAATGACAGCACTTGTGGGTGGTATGCGTGTGCTTGGCACTAATTATGATGGGACTTTGCACGGTGTATTCACCGATAACGTAGGCACACTCAGCACCGACTTTTTCGTAAACCTAACCGACATGGCCTTTACGTGGAAACCACTAGGCAAAGGCTATTACGACATAATTGAGCGCAGCACAGGCGTTACTAAATGGACTGCAACACGGGTTGATTTAGTGTTTGGTTCAAACTCAATCTTACGCGCATACGCCGAGTTTTATGCACAAGACGATA
The DNA here is from genome assembly GCF_013423925.1 of Pseudoalteromonas sp. JSTW. Taxonomy (NCBI): domain Bacteria; kingdom Pseudomonadati; phylum Pseudomonadota; class Gammaproteobacteria; order Alteromonadales; family Pseudoalteromonadaceae; genus Pseudoalteromonas; species Pseudoalteromonas sp. JSTW. The sequence goes on along the minus strand of NZ_CP058973.1, from coordinate 838,519 downwards.
ACAAAGCACGTTTTGTACACGACTTTGTCGACGCATGGGTGAAAGTAATGAACGCCGACCGTTTTGATCTTTAATTTAAGTTAATAAATATCAAAAGGCTACAGCATTGCTGTGGCCTTTTTTATAGCAATATTATTAAAGCGTAAACATCGCTTGCATATTAAAGAGACGCACATTATGAGCGTTATTCTTTAAAGGCTAACGCTTTATTCATCGCCTTTTTAAACAGCTCAAAATTTTCAATATGAGGCAAGTGACCAATGTCTTGTAGTTCAATTAAGTGCGCAGTAGGAATGAGATTAGCGGCCGTTTTACCCAGCTCGTCATAGCGACCAAGTTGGTATTCTACACCCGGCTTTTTCCAGTTACGGCCAGGACCTGTTCTATCGCGAGTACCAATAATTAAAGCAACAGGCATTTTAAATTGGTCGAACTCAGTAATAACCGGCTGAGTGAAAATCATGTCATAGGTTTTAGCATTAACCCATGCCATTAACTCATGATCAGGCCCCTGAATTTGGCCACTCAAAAAGTGCGTAAGTTGCTCATAGTCTTGATTCCATTTCCCGTCATAATAGTTTTGTTTTTGATAGGCAATGATCTTCTCGGGTGTTTTACCAAGCTCAAGATCATAGAAAAAATCAGTGTCTTTGTATTGAACATAGCTAAGGTAGTTTTCAAGCCCAATCGGGTTCAATAAAATAAGTTTTCGCACTTGCTCAGGAAACATTAATGCATAGCGGCTTGCCAGCATTCCACCCATAGAGTGCCCCAAAACAATAGGGCGTTTTATACCTAACGACGTAATTAATTGATGCGTATTATTGGCAAGGGCAGGGAACGAAAACTGATAATCTTTAGGCTTTGAAGACTTACCAAAACCAATTTGATCGGGGATTAAAACACCATAGCCCGCTTCATTTAAATACTTCGCTGTCGATGTCCAGTAATGACCATTAAAGTTTTTACCATGCATAAGCACAACGGTAGGCTTATCACCCTTAGGTTTTAAATACGAGTAAGCCATTTTTAAAGAAGATTGTTGAGAAGACAGGTTAAAAAACTTAACAGGGTAGTCGTACGAGTACGTACTCAACTCAGCGTCGTAACTGAGTTTTTCATTATTTGCTAGCACCGAACTTACGTTAAACAGCGCTACTGCTGAGATTAATATTACGCGTAATAATACCATTATCCTTTCCCACCATTTTTTAAAAAAGTGTCTCCAGCGTATCATCCCTGCTTTAAATTTATAATATAAATGCCACGAAAAAATACCGCGCAATGCAGCCATGAAACTTATCTCTCGCGCTTTTTTTACGATTTTATACCGCGTATTCAGCGCTAAGCTTGACTCTCTAAGCTCGAACCTCGCATCTCGCATCTCGTAGCTCTTATCTCGCATCTCGAACCTCGCACCTCGTAGCTCGAACCTCGCACCTCGAAACTCGCACCTCGTAACCCGTACTTGTAGGCGTGAAATTTATTTCGCGCGCCATCGCGCCATAGTGTGTAACCACATCATGAAACAATTGACGCGCGCAGGTTAAAAACAAAAACCTAAACAAAAACCTAAACCTCTTTGCTTATTGCTTACCCATCCAATAACTATGCTGATATACGTTTTCTTTATAAACTTGATCGCTGTAATCATATAAACGTTGCCATATTAAGCGGTCGAAAATGTATTTATCACTGTCTTTATAAAGCATTTTAAAGTTAGTTAATGACAAATAACTGCCAGTTTCATTGGCTAATATTTCGTTTTTACAGCTTACAAACTCATCAGCGCTTGGACACAAAGACATCAATGCAAACGTAATGCTATTGTCGCTTTCGAGTTGCCAGTATGCGTTTGGTGTGAAATAAGCAGCGTCTGTCTCCCCAAAACTAGAGTTGAAATAGTAGCTGCCCTTTCCATCGTCGTTAATAAACCAAAATACTTTATTATTTCCGATGATAAAGTCTTGGCGTAAGTAGCTAAATACCTCTTTGTAATCAGCTAATGTGATATTGGTTTCGTCTATGACTTCTAATAGCTCGTAGGCTAGGCGTGCTTGGCGCTCTTCTTTATTACGTTCAAGCGCATAAAGCATTTTACCTGTGTGCATTGTAAAAAATTGCAATGATGTATCTGAGCCATTGCCTGTTAACTTTATGGTTTCGCCATTATTATCTAAGGTGTAATGCCACTTAAATGAATCGTTGTTTTTTGGTGTGTTAAACGTGACGGTCGCTTGGTTAGCAGCTGTTATAGCAAAGTGTGTAGGCACATAGCGTAATGTTAAACCCTCGCCAGTGTCTGCAATCTTATTATCTAAACGGCCTGTATAACGTGTGCCAATTTCAAGGTTGGGTACTGCGGTTGGTGTAATACGGCGAAATGTGCCGATCGATGTTTGCGTTTGCATTGCGGCAACAAGCTCTGCTGACTCAGCTATTTGGCTTGGGGTTATTTCATCGTGATAAGTTAAATTGTGGCTTACTTTTACGACCAAAAAGTCATCAAATTGCGCAATAATTTCTGCATCTATTAAGTTTAAGTCAAATGCAACATTAAACTCGTAGCCATCTTTGTGTAATTGCGACGTGTTATACGTATTAACAAGCGTGTCGCTAGTAATTGTAAGTTGTGTGCCATTAAGCATCGCCGAAAAATCGGCATAAGGTTGGAATAGTGTTTTTCCTGAGGGAGTCGGCACTGAGCTGGCTAACACAAACTCAAAGTAGCTTTCTTCTGCTTCTGTATTCAAATGATTTACAGTGTGAAATGTACTCACACGGGTATCAACATAATAGTGTGAGCGTAATTCAGGCTGTGTTTTATACAATGTAACTACGTCGCCTTTGTCTTCAGATACATTAAAAAACTCAACACGCAGTGCATCATCACGCTTAGCCAAAACATCAATTTCAATCAATGCTTTTTGAGAACAGTCCAAAACACAGTCAATAGCGTGTGTGTTTAACGCTACCACGTCAGGATTTGACCATTTAAAAGCACTTAGCTCACCATTGTGTGATAGAACGCCGCTATCTTTCGAGGCAAAAATGAGTTGAATGCTCGCATCCTTAGTGTGCCAATTACCGATTATATCGTCATCGCTTAACGTTATAGATTGCCATGCTTCGCGATTTTCAGCGACATTCACAATGAGCGTATACTGATTAGTCGCTTTGCCATCCGACACCTCAACCGTAAATGTATGGTTCGCAATATCGAACAAACTGGGTTCAATTTTAAAGGTGACTTGGTTATTTTTGCTAGACAGGTTCAGCCATTCTGGCTTATCAATGATTGTTGCAGTGATTGTATCGTTTTGCTCATCTTTTACATCAACCACTAAGGTTGCAGGCTCAAGTGCTTTTGTATTTATTGTTAATGAGCCAGACAATGTAGGTGCGGTATTTTGTACTACTTTATCATCTGGTTTTTTATCTGTTGATGAGCCGCCACAGGCCGTGAGCGCAAGCGTCAGTGCCGATACGCCAAGGAACTTTTTCATTTACATCCTAAAAATTTGTTATGTTTTGTAAGGGAGATGTAAATTACCTAAAGTGGGTAAGTAGGTCAAAGGTATTATGTAACTGAACGTAAACAAAAAGGTGAGCTAAATAGCTCACCTGTATAAAAAGGGGTTATGACTCTTGTTGTGCAACATGGTCCATATATTCGTCAAATGTGCCCTGAAAATCGATGATCTGTTTGTCCTTAATATCGATAATGCGGGTTGCCAATGACGAAACAAACTCACGGTCGTGGCTCACAAAAATAAGCGTGCCTTCGTAATCTTTTAACGCATTGTTAAGCGCTTCGATGGCTTCCATATCCATGTGGTTCGTGGGTTCATCCATTACGAGTACATTAATGTCTTGCATCATTAATTTACCAAATAACAAACGGTTTTTCTCACCACCAGAACAGTTGCGCGCCTTTTTGTTGGCATCGTCTGCGGTAAATAACAAACGCCCTAGCATGCCACGCACCATTAAATCGTTATGCTTGGCTGTGCGCCACTGCGACATCCAGTCGAATAGGGTTAAGTCGTTATCAAAGTCTTTAGTGCTGTCTTGTGGGCAGTAACCAACGCTTGCATTTTCTGACCATTTAACAACCCCTTCGTTACTTTGAAGTTCGTTCACTAAGCAGCGTAAAAAGGTCGTTTTACCCACGCCGTTTTCACCAATAACAGCCAGTTTTGCACCCGCTTCAAGTAATAAGTCGCCGCCGCTAAATAAGGTTTCGCCGTCAAAGCCATGGCCTAACTTAGTGAGTTCAAGTGCTTGGCGGTACATTTTTTTGCCTTCGTCAAAGTACAAAGACGGGCTCATACGGCTTGATGATTTAACTTCATCTAGCTTAATTTTATCCATACGTTTAGCACGTGAACTCGCTTGCTTTGCTTTAGAGGCGTTAGCGCCAAAGCGGTTTACAAAGTCTTGAAGCTCATCGATTTCAGCGCTTTTCTTCGCATTTTCGGCCAGTAATTGTTCGCGTTGAAGGCTAGATGCCTCAATAAACTTTTCGTAGTTACCTGGGTAAATGCGCAGTTCGCCATAATCAATGTCGGCCATGTGCGTACAAACCGAGTTTAAAAAGTGACGGTCGTGCGAAATAATAATCATCGTACACTTACGTTGGTTAAGCTCATTGGCTAACCAGTTAATGGTGTAAATGTCTAAGTTATTGGTTGGCTCATCAAGAAGCAAAATATCAGGATTAGCAAACAGCGCTTGTGCTAATAACACACGCAGTTTCCAACCCGGTGCTACATTGGCCATTAACCCGTAATGAAACGCTTGTTCAATACCAGCTTGAATTAAAATTTCTTCAGCGCGGCTTTCTGCCGTGTAACCATCCATTTCGGCAAAGATACTTTCAAGCTCTGCGACCTTCATGCCGTCTTCTTCGCTCATTTCTGGTAATGAGTAAATGCGGTCACGCTCTTGCTTTACTTTCCAAAGCTCTGTATCGCCCATTATTACCGCATCAACCACTGTGTATTGCTCAAACGCAAATTGGTCTTGGCTTAGCGTTCCGACTTTTAAGCCTGGTGTAATCGACACGTTGCCTGAAGAAGGGGTAAGTGCACCACTTAAAATTTTCATAAAGGTTGACTTGCCGCAACCATTTGCGCCAATTAAACCATAGCGGTTACCGTTACCAAACTTGGCTGAAATGTTTTCGAACAACGGCTCTGCGCCAAATTGCATGGTGATATTTGCGGTTGAGATCAACGAATTATTCCTAGAAAAATACTGACAGGGTTATGGTGCAAAACTGCGAAAATAAACAAGCAATAGGGTAAATAATAGGCCGCGGATTATACAGATCCACCCACCGGAAGGCTATTAAATTTATATGAATACTAACGAGGAAAGATTAGAGCTAATAAAACAGACTTTATTGCCCTATTTGCACCCTACACAGTTTAAACAATGTAGGCATGAAATTTATTTCGTGCGAAAAGTTCAATCGGTAGCAATGGCTCTACATCGCGTATTTAGTCCGCACCTCGCTGCTCGCACTTCGTACCTCGCACTTCGCAGCTCTTAGCTCGCATTTCGTAACTCGCTCCTCGCACTTCGCACTTCGCACCTCGCACTTCGTACCTCGTAGCTAGCACTTCGCACCTCGCACTTCGCACCTCGCACTTCGTACCTCGCACTTCGTACCTCGCACCTCGCACTTCGCACCTCGCACTTCGTACCTCGCACTTCGTACCTCGTAGCTCGCATTTCGTAGCTAGCACTTCGCACCTCGCACTTCGCACCTCGCACCTCGCACTTCGCTCCTCGTACCTCGCACTTCGCTCCTCGTAACTCTTAGCTCGCATTTCGTAGCTCGCACTTCGTAGCTCGAATTTCGCAGCTCGAATTTCGCAGCTCGAATTTCGCAGCTTATGCTAATTCAACAAACTAAAATCGACCTCGGGTAGGCATTCAAATCCTGGGCGAGCAAATAAATACCCTTGCATTAAACTGACGCCAGCACTGCGCAGCCATTGGTATTCTTCAATACATTCAATGCCCTCGGCAAGAGGCGTTATATTAAGCTCTTCGAACATTGCAATACAGTGGCTAACAATTGTTTGGCGTGCTTTATCAAGGTGAATATCGCGAACTAACTCCATATCAAGCTTAATAATATTACTTTGGAAATCGGCCAATAAATTTAACCCTGAGTAACCAGAGCCAAAATCGTCGGTCGCAGTAATAAATCCAAGTGATTGATAATACTCAATAACGCGTTTTATATGAGCGGTGTCTTCGACTTGTTCAACTTCGGTAAACTCGAACATTATTTGCTTAACAGGAAAGTTGTATTTTTGGGCGGCTGCTAGCGTCGTTTTAATACAACGCTCAGGTTGATAAATCGCATTAGGTAAAAAGTTAATACTTAAAATAGACGGTAACGCTAGCTTTGCAGCAAGAGAAATGGCTTTAACACGGCACAGTTGATCAAATGTGTAACGGTTATCGTCATTAACCTGAGAAATAACAGAATAAGCCGACTCATTATTAGGGCCTCTCACTAAGGCTTCGTAACCAAAAATATTCTTTGCGGAGCAGTCAATAATAGGTTGAAAAGCCATGGTGAAGTCAAAGCCTAGTTCTAAGTTGTCTTCACACAGTTTACAGCTTACTTGCTGGCAATTAGTTTGGTTAGTGCGCATTTTTTACCTATTTATTAAGTATTCTCTTATATAATAGTGCTAGTAAATTCGTAAATGTGCAATGTTCTCGTCTGTATTGTTTTACATAGGTTGTTGTAATCTTTTAGTTCTGTGTGGTGCTGCTCGCTTAAGTACATTGCTACAAGCCTTTAACTAGCAGAACACACTGACAATAGAACTGCTGATAACAGAGCAATCGATTAAAAAATGTTTCTCACAGTGAACCTTTAACAGTGCACTTAAAACGTCATGTAGCTTAAAAAAGTCGTTTTTAAAAATAGCTTACTCGCTGTGCTCATGCCAGAAATAACGCGGCTTTTAGCCTTAAACGCACCGTATTTTTTATGCTCAGGCATGATTTATTTTACGCATTGATTAAAAAATAACTTGCAAGCCTACCTACTGGTAGGTAACATCCTCAACATGAACACGACATATACAAACATACTGCAACACGCCGATGCGCTTATTCAAAGCAGTGGTTTCCATGGTTTTAGCTATGCAGACCTTGCTAAAGAGCTCGATATTCGCAAAGCGAGTATCCACCATCATTTTGCAACCAAAGCCGATTTGGGCATTGCGTTTTGTCAGTTAAAATGCGAGCAGCTAAAGCAGCTAGAATCACACTTAAAAACGTTGCCATCAGCCAAAGCACGTTTACAAGGTTATTTTGCTGTGTTTCAAAGTTGTGCGAACGATGGGCAAATGTGTGGTATTTACGCCATGCAAACCGACTTGCGACTCATGGCCGAACCGCTGCAAAAGCAGGTATTAAAAATGGCTGATCTTGAGCTAAATATACTCAGTGATATTTTGCAAGTCGGACTTGATAACGGTGAGTTTAATTTTAAATCTACTGCTTATCAGCAAGCGGTCATTATATGTTGCGCAATAAAAGGTGCACTTATGCTAAACCGAAGTGAGCATCATGCTGGTTTGTTTAATCAAACGTGTGATGCATGGATTGAGATGCTGGCCTAGTTCAGCACTCAAAAAATTTTACCTAGCAAACCTACCTACTAGTAGGTTAAATAAAGGAGAGCTGTCATGACTTTTACGAATACACAATTAACAACGTTTAACGCCCTTGGTGAAAAGCTAGAAAAAGCAGGTGTGCCGCTTATCTACATTACACTCGGTATCATCTATATTTGGTTTGGTGGTATTAAGTTTTCTGCGGGGCAGGCTGAGGGCATGTACGGCATGATAGCTAATAATCCACTGGTTTCGTGGATGTATGCCCTTTTCTCAAAGCAAGGCCTGGTAAACTTTTTAGGCTCGCTTGAAATTATCATCGGCTTATTATTTTTCGCACGCTTTATTAACCCCGCTTTATCGGCGCTTGGTGGGCTGTTATCCATGGCGTTATTTACAGTAACTATTAGCATGATGGTGTTTTTATCAGGTATTACGAGCGATGCCGGTTTTCCTGTATTGAGCTTTGTGGGTGAGTTTTTATTAAAAGATATAGGGTTATTTGCAGCGTCGTTGTTTGTTGCTGGTAACAGCTTAAAAGCGTTAGTTGCAAAGCAAAACGCCCAGTAATGCCCGTGTAACATAAAGGTCCGAAAGGGCCTTTTTTCGTTTCAGCGTGATTATTATGCTAGTTAGTTGCTTAACACGTAAGGTGTGTAGCGAAAAAACAGCCAGCAAACATACTTTACAAGCCTTAAGTTTAGGCTGGGGGTATAAAGTAGGGGCATGCCTTATAAACATGGCTTAGTGTTGTTGCCCTAAATGTGACCTTTCCCCCAAAATTAACACCGGTTTTCTGTTCGAAATAATCCGCTAACTTAGCGAAAGTAAATGAATTACATCTAAAAATACTGACACCAAAAAAGCGTGTCAATTTAGATAACTGCTATACTAGAAAAATCACACAAGTTAAGCCTATATCATGATGATACTACACTTTATTTATACGAATAAAGTCTGAAAATTGAAATATAATTAATACTTTAGGGAAAACAGGCGATAATACTAGGTAACAAGACAGCAAAGGTGGATTCAATGTCTGCAGGTATTTCATTTAAAAATCTAAGTATTACAAAAAAAATTCATGCCATAACATGCATTGCAGTCATTGCATTTGTCATTATTGTGCTAACCAACTATATCGCGATGAGCGATAATAGAGGCTCACTTGATGAGCTAGAAAAGTCGTCTTATCAAGTCGTTAAACTCACCTCGGCAAATGTGGCCTTACTCGAAAAGCTCGATGAGCTATACACACAAGCGGTCACCTTTGGCGAGTCAGACTTAGTCGATAGCGCAGCACAAACGTACAAAGTAATTAACGAAAACCTGCAAAATATTATTGCTATCAATAACAGCTATGTGAACGCAGAAACAAAAGAAAAACTACAGCAATACGCAAAAACCTCTTCTGCTATTGCCAGCTCCATGATCGACGGTACAGCCGACTTTAGTAAAATTCAGCAGCAGGCACAGCAAAAAACAAAGCTATATGAAGCCGTACTCACCGGCTTTAAAGGGGCTCAGGCGCGCGCTGATGACCGCTTTTTTGAATTAGTACAAGCCACTAAAGCGCGTTCTGACAACGCATTGCATTTAATGCTCGTTGTGTCGATTATATCGTTAGTTTTATTGGTGATTACCTCAATTTGGATTGCCCGTGGTATTGGCTCGTCTGCAAGTGCGGCTGCCGACAACTTACGCTTACTTGCAGATGGCAAAGGCTCTTTAAGCACGCAGCTGGCTGTGCATGCTAAAGACGAAATTGGTCATGTATCCATTAACTTTAATGCCTTTATAAAGCTATTAAAGGCCGCAGTACTTGAAGTAATTGCAGTGTGCGAGCCGCTAATGGAAAACTCAACCCGATTAGTACAAGGTATGGAACGCGCCGAAAAAGCCACAACCAAACAAACGACCGATGCAGAAATAGTGAAGCAATCAATGGAAGAAATGCGCCAAAGCGTGGCCGACATCTCTCATTCTGCTGCAAGTGCATCTGAAGCAGCGCAAACAGCAGAGCGCGAAGTAGAGCAAAGCCGCACGCAAATTCAGCGCTCAGTGATAGAGTCACGCACCTTAAGCGACGAAATAAACCAAGCCGCTTCAACAATCAACCAATTGGCAAGCGACACTAAAAACGTAACGCAAATTTTGAACGTGATTACCTCAATTGCAGAGCAAACCAACTTATTAGCGCTGAATGCTGCAATTGAAGCCGCGCGCGCCGGTGAGCAAGGTCGAGGCTTTGCCGTGGTAGCCGACGAAGTAAGAGAGCTGGCTTCACGTACATCGCAATCGACAAATGAAATCAGAGAGCTGCTTTCAACACTTACCACCGCAGCCAGTGAATCGGTAAATGCAATGAACTCAGCGCGCGACATGGCAATGAACAACGCCGAAGCCGCAGAGAATACAGGCCTATCGATTGAGAAAATCTCTGAGCAAATTTTAGAAATTAATGGCATGAACTCGCAAATTGCCGCCGCAACCGAAGAGCAAACCTCTGTTGCCAGCATGGTTGTAGAAAATGTATCTAACATGCATATGTCGTTCGAAGAGACTATGGACTCGCTTTCGGCAGTACGCGATGTTGCTAAAAACTTACATTACCTGTCTGACTCACTGTTAGACGCCACAGCAAAATTTAAAGTTGAATAAGCTAAAAACGACACGCTAAAATTAAAAAAGCCACTTCATATTGAAGTGGCTTTTTACTACGTAAACTGTCTCGTCCTGAAATGTGTTTACACATTTAGGACTTATTATGACCAAGTCAAATAATACACCGATCAAACGAACACAACGAGATTATTCATTAGGCTTTAAATTACAAGTTGTCGACGCTGTAGAAAAAGGCGATATGACTTATAAACAAGCCCAAAAAATTTATGGCATACAAGGTCGCTCAACTGTGCTTACTTGGTTGAGAAAACACGGTAAGATGGATTGGACTCAATCACCTAAGATGACTATGCCTAAATCACCTAAAGCCAAAGAAAGCCCCGCACAAAAAATCAAGCGTCTCGAACGAGAGCTCGAAGATGAGCACTTACGTAACCTGTTACTCAATGAAGTGGTTAATATTCTTGACGCTGAGCATGGGACAAACCTTAGAAAAAAGTATATTGCCAAGGAGCAAGAAGCCTTCAAAAGCAAAAAATAGTTAGCTTAGAACGTGCTTGCAAGCTGCTTGGGATAACGAGACAAGCAATATATCAACGAGAGAGCAGAGCTAAATTGCGTGCTATTGAACTTGCACCAGTTAAAGCGATGGTATTGGAAATACGACGCTTTATGCCGCGTTTAGGTGGAAGGAAATTATATTTTCTACTGAAACCCAAACTCATAGAGCAAGGTATAAGTTTAGGTCGAGATGCTTTTTTTAGTTACTTAAAAAGTGAACATTTATTGGTTAAACCTAAGCGTAGTTATACAAAAACGACGTTTAGTAAACATTGGATGAAAAAGCATCCTAACTTGCTTAAAGATAGACAACCATCGAGGCCAGAAGAGGTATTTGTAAGTGATATAACCTACGTTCAATCAACGCAAGGTGTTCACTATCTATCGCTGGTAACTGATGCGTATAGTCGCAAAATTATGGGATATGAACTCAGTGATGAAATGAAGGCGACAGATGTGGTTAAGGCATTAGATATGACCATCGCTAATCGTCAGTATCAATGCAGTACGATTCACCATTCAGATAGAGGGTTACAGTATTGCTCACGGGTATATCAAGTAAAGCTTAATGAAAATGGCATTACTCCATCGATGACCGATGGCTATGATTGCTATCAAAATGCATTGGCGGAGCGCATTAATGGCATATTGAAGCAAGAATTCTTACTCTATAAATGCCAAAATCTGAAAGAGCTACGTGAACTCGTCGAAGAATCAATAGTAATATACAATGAAATGAGGCCGCATTTGAGTTTAGGCATGGAAACCCCAAACCAAGTGCATAAAAAAGACCAGGAGCAAAAGCTACTGGCCTTCAATTAAAACCGTCAACGTATTTTAGGACGAGACAAACAAATACCGATTAAAACGTCGCAATAACTTTTACTTTGTCGGTCACTTTCGCAGCATCAATATAGCCAATCGCATCGTTATTAGAGGCAACAAAGTCAATAACGGCTTGATCATTCGCCAGCTTTTCAGGAGGCGTGCCCTTACCGGTAAAAACCAGCTTAGACCAATACGCATTAAGCTGGCTGCTCGACTTACCAACCACCTTATCGTTAAACTCATCGCTCACGCTGTTACCATCTTGGTTTACAGGGTTTACTTTAGTGCCATCGTCGAACGACTTTGCTTTACCAAGGTAGATCTTTTTAATGGTGCCTTCATCAATTGCATTGCCATTGGCCGGATTAACAATCACGGCAACGTCTGCAAAAGCGGTGCTCGATAAAAGCGTTACCGCTGTAGCTAATAGTAATTTTTTCATTATGAACTCCAATTAAAAAACTAAATCAACAGCAACAGCAACGACATCAGTTTCTGTATCAGTGATGTCATCTTTAAAGCGACTAAAGTCAACTTTTAAAGCGGCAGACGGGTGGAAGTCATAACGAGTACCAATGGTGTAAACGTTACTTTTTGCTTTAACGCCCTCTAATACCTGGTTAATACCCGCGTTTAATGGCGGTACAGCAGGTAACGCGTTATAGCGATTACTATCGTGTTTGTCGTCGTTGTTTTCGTAAGTTAAGTGAACGGTCCACTCATTCATTCGATAACCAACCGACGTGTAATATTGTGTTTGTTTAGCCAGCGCACTGTTTTCTACTTCAAACTCAGTGTACTCAGCGTCAAATAAAATGTTGTTGTAATCAATCGAAAAACCAATCGCAAAGAACGAGCCATCATCTTCATTTGCAGCAATATCATTGGCTTGATCAACAAAGCCTGCACCACGTAATGCTTGCTCTAAGCCATTAAGTGCAATACCTGCGTCGGTATCATTTGCAATATCAATGGTTGTTTCGGCAACAAAGTAAGCAGCGCGAGCGCTAAACCAGTCGTAGGCTAGAGTCCAGTTAATACCCGCAATGTCGTTTAACTCAGTGTCGCCATTAACAGATACAACCGCAATATCACCATCGAAATTGCCGTAAATAACTTGCAAGGTAGAGTCCCAATCGCCTAATTGGGTATTGTGCAATAAGCTTAAACCCTCATAGGTCGAAAACGGTAAGTTATACACTGATTGCGGTGGACGAACCCAGCGGTACGTGTAACCCACATCTAAAAAGTCTGAGTAGCGGTAAAACGGCGCACGCATTTTACCTGCGCTTAGTTGCAGCTCATCGGTAAACTCATAGGTTAAATAAGCCCACTCAAACTCAGCGTCAAAGTCGTTATCGCCACGGGCAACAATTTGCGCTGTCGCACTTAATTTCTCTTGTAAATCAGCTGAAAGCTGCAAAGCAAACATGCTCTCATTCTTAAAAGATATATCGTTATCGTAGCCGTATACAGTTGTGTTGTCGTCGAGAGTTTTACCCCCCACAATTGAAGCAAAGCCATTTATGCGAACTTCTGCAAGCGTGTTTGCAGACACGAAAGCAGCACATAGCGCCAATGCGATAGGAAGTTTTTTCATTGTGTATCCCTAGTATTTAGTATTAATAATGTTGATTTCACTTAACATTATAGTCGTATGTTTAGAAATGGGCGACAAAAGCCCCATTAAATTGTGACTTTTGCAACAAATAACCTGTTATATATCAAACATAACGCGTGCAATGGCGCAGCTTTTACCAACTAAACTGTTAAATTGGTCGTGAGGTAGGCAGGGAGAATACTTCGCGTGTTTAAATTAATTAACACTTTTGGGGCGATTAGCAGTAAAAAATACAATAACGGTTTCATGCCGCGCATTGTTTAACTAGTTTGGCCAATTTAAACTTTCTTCATTCATTTTATTTACCGATATCTCGCTTTAATGCTATTTTTAACCTAAGCACTACTGCCACGATAAAGGACGTAAAATGGCAACCAAAACAATCGATTACTACAACCAAAACGCACAAGCATTTGTTGATGCCACGCTCGATGTAGATTTAACTCAGCTTTACGATGAGTTTTTACCGCTGCTGCCAAAAAATGGCACTGTGTTAGATGCTGGGTGTGGCTCTGGCCGCGACGCCTTTATTTTTAAAGAGCGGGGCTTTAGCGTTGATGCGTTTGATATAAGCCCCGAAATAGCCAAGCTAGCCTCAGAATATTTAAATCAAGAGGTGGCAGTAAGCAGCTTTCAAGACCTAAATGACGTTGAAAAATACGACGGCATTTGGTGCTGCGCAAGTTTAATTCATGTCTCAAAAAACGACTTAACCGACGCCTTTAATAACCTAGCCCGCGCACTTAAACCTCAAGGTATTGTGTATGTATCGTTTAAATACGGCGACGGCGAGCGTGAACACAACGGCCGCGAATTTACCGACCTAAACGAAGTTGGCCTCGAAAGCATTATTAAAAACACCAACCTGTTTATTTTAAAGTCATGGCAAAGCGCCGACCAGCGCCCAGAGCGCGCCAACGAAATATGGCTAAACGCCATTTTGCATAGACGAACGCCAAAGTAAGTCTTTAATCTTATAAATTACAAAACGACAGTGCGGCATGCCTCGTTATGCCGCATTTTTAAACGAATTCCTCACATGTTAATTTAGAGCAACCACTTTATTCGTCGATAAACCCTATATCTATCATGGCTATTCGTGCTAGATTGTTTTTAAACTTAATAGCAGCTTAACGGCTCGTTATTTAGTATTAATAAATAACCATGGAGCGGTTTACTAATTTTAAGCCGCAGTAACAGGATTTAGCTTATGCGCTTAAAAGAAGCCCTCAGCGTTTTATCAAAGCCTTCATTAAAGGCATAGTTTGGATATGGCTATGCAGCAACAGCTCGACTTTATCGCTTATATTCAACGCATGCTGGTGGAAGGGGACTTTAGTGCCACTTACAAGTTTGCCTTGTTGCATGCGCTTGCTGATATCAGCATTGAAAAACAGCAAATAGATCCGAATGCGCAATTACAAATAACGTTTGACGAATTAGTCGAAAAGTTTATTGCGTTGTATTGGCATCAAGCATCTCCTTTTGGTGCCATTGGTAACAATAGAGACCAGCTGCTTTTACAAAATACCAATTCCAAAAAACAAGCCAAAATCATCACCACACTACACGATGCAAAATTAAATAACATTAATTCAGTTAGCCAATTAAAAAAGTGCAGTGATTGGAAAAACATACGCAGAACAACGTTACAAACCATTAAAGATGGACCGTTATGGTTATTACAAAAGCTAAATGGCAAGGAAGAGTGTTTCTTATATCCTCATGTTAAAGGGCAGCAATACATTACCTTAAATGCAGGTATTGCCAGTTGCTTTAGACGCTTTTACGACTTAGTTGTGTACTTAGCTAAAAATGCATGGCTACAAAAAATTCAAAGTATTAAATACAACCAAGCGCTAATCGGCCCACAAAGTCAACTTCATGACTTTTTATTTGGCTTTGATCGCAATGCACTCAATAAAGCAAAACCTGTATTAATAGAGCTACAACGCGGTCACTGCTTTTATTGTCAAAAGGCATTAAACAGCAAAACCGAGGTTGATCACTTTATTCCGTTTACGCGTTACGCCAACGATTTAGGCCATAACTTTGTGGCAGCTCATAGTAAATGCAATAACAGCAAACGCGATTTTTTAGCTGCGCAAGAGCACCGCGAGCGCTGGGAAGAACAAAACCTCGTTATATATAACCAGCATATAACTCGTGAGTTGAGCGATTACTTTAATTGTGATGCCGAGAAATCACGCTCAGTGAGCGACTGGGCGTATCAGGTTGCACAGGCAAACAGCGCTAAATTGTGGGTAGGCATAAACAGTTTTGAGTTTGCAGAAAGTGCTGTTTATCAACAGCAAAATAATGAGCTTGGTTTAGTGGCGGAAGATAAGCCAAGTTATAACGTGTAGATAGTGACGTTTAACGTACAGACCTAGAGTTTGCGTGCAGGACTTTTAAGGGATTAAAAACCTCTATTTGAGGTTTTATCGCGTTGGCGATGGCAACCAAAGAGAGGCTGCCGCCGACCTCTCTCTGGACTCTCTCGGCGCACCCGAGGATCACACTTGATCTTCAACTTACGTTAATGATGTGAACGTAATCAGCGTAGATAGGCCATCCATGGCCAAACTACGCTTTGTACAGCATCCATGCTGTAAATTACTCATCATTAACTTAGTTTCAGGTGTGATCACGGGGAATTGGAGTGTGCTGGTAGATTGGTGTTCATAGGTAAATATTTTGACTATATCTAGTTTGTATAAGAGAGTAACTTTAATATGACTAATGCATCATCTAAAAGCATTTTGCACGATGCTACACCCTCTTGGAATGGCTATAATTACCAAGGAAAAGTAGGCCTCTATGTTTGTTTAGCAAATATTATTAAAGAAGCTCGAGCAGGATTTGGTTTACCTTCTTTCGATACTTTCTTAGATGAACACCATATTGAGTATGAATGGATTGAAGATTTTGCCATTAAAAGAGGTGACGATTATTTGTCTCTTCACCAAGTTAAACATAAAGGCGAAAATAAATTTAAAGATCATGTAGAAGCAATCGCAACAATTTTATATAGAAAGAAAGGTATACTGCCAGATACCGACATATTTAAATACTTCAACTTTAAAAGTAAAAAACAAGGCGATACGGCAACTGCGAAAAAAAAGCTTAAAACAGAAATAAGTATTCATAAACTTATTGATGAGCAGGGTTTATTAAACAGTAACTGGGGTGATAATGTTCAACTTGTAGACATTAAGTATCGTGGTAATATTACAAAATGTTTTACCGATTTTGAAGCGCTTTCACAGAAAGCGTTCAAGACGTCTACCACTTATTTCCATACAGCCGATGAAGTTGAACCACCCCAGGAAAATATTACCAATATTGCAGGTATACCAAGCCATTTAGTTCCAAATTTAGCTCAGCCAAAAAGTCTCTCCTGCCAAAAGGTTTTCCTTAGCTTTGATAATTCTACGGTCTACAATCTTGCTCTATCTGATGATGCACTGAACTCAGAGCTAGATAGACTAATCAAGGAACTATTAGAGCTATTGCACCGTGGAACAACTTTTTCTGATACAGATATTAAATTATATAAAACAGCATTATGTTCACTAGTTGATCAGAATTTAATGCTAAGGCACCAGCACATTAGAGATAAGAAAGATCATCATATTCCTTACTTGCAGCGAACTAAACCGAGTATTTCTTTTAAGGTTATTGTACAAAAGCTAAAAAGCACTTATAGAGACCAAGATGATTCATATTGGAATTTAGTGTGTCGTGAAAACTTTGAAAAGG
This sequence comes from Pseudoalteromonas sp. JSTW, assembly GCF_013423925.1. NCBI lineage: Bacteria > Pseudomonadati > Pseudomonadota > Gammaproteobacteria > Alteromonadales > Pseudoalteromonadaceae > Pseudoalteromonas > Pseudoalteromonas sp. JSTW. The sequence goes on along the minus strand of NZ_CP058973.1, from coordinate 821,470 downwards.
CTTATAAAGAACAAATTGAAGACACTGACATGTTGTTAGCAAACTCAGCTATTGATGATAAAACATACCAATATTATACGGTAAGGTTAGAGTCTGTTCGCCAAAATGTAATTCAACAATATTTTCCTAATGACTGTGCGGGTTTTTTGAGACGCATATACCCTCATGTTTCTAAAGGCACGTCGGAACATCAGTATTATTCTGAAATATCAGAGCCAAAGAAAATTAAAAGTGTTTTTTTTAACTTTATTAAAAAAGTTGAAAAACCATCTGGTAAATTAACACTAAAATGTAAAAATAAGGTTTTTGAGTATCAGCCCAGTTGTATTAGTTTCAATGAAGCTGATCCTGAAAGTAAGTATATTGAGGTTGAAAGAACAAAAAAAGGGTTAGCCGATAACCAAGGTAATCAATCAAATATTTTTACTAATGTCGATTATATCGTCGTTAATTCAACAGATGAAAATGATGAAATTTTAGCCGGAATAGAGAAAATAACTGAAGTTGAAAGCTATGAGAAAGAGAGCTTAAGTATAAAAGAATCAGATAAAATTACTCAACAAAAAGAAATCAGTTTTATAGATAGTAGAAAAGCATTAGGAGAAATAAATGGATAATCTAATAGAGCAGATTTTTATAGAGTCTCAACTTTCCTTAGTAAAAGTAAAATATATTGAAAAGGATCATGATTTTTCATCATTAGTCTATATTGGTAAAAAATTACAAGGTGATTACTTTGTTTATCTTCATTTACCAGAAAGAGTTTTGGCTCATGTTACGAATGATATTCAAATAAAATTACTCTCTTTAATTAAAAATCATGCTAATAAATTTGAGCAACTAACAGATGAAACCGTAGAGATCTCATCTTCATTTGATAAAAATGCTACATTGATAATTTTTACTACACATAAAGCTAGTACAAAGAACGATGCAATAAAAAAAGCTATTTCGATTGAAGAGGATCCATACTTTTTCAAGAAACAAGTTTTATTATTACCTGTTGAAGAACTTCCGATAATTCAAAGTTCTTATGATAGTAATAAAAGAAATTATATTGCTTTTATTCAAAGCCTAATCTCTGATACAGAAAGGTTTTATGAATTTACAAAAGCTAACCCATCAAAGTTTTCTGAAAGAGAAATTGAATACTTATTTGTAGCAAAACTTTATGAAAAAATTCCTTTTTTGTCATTAATAGTTACTCCTTCTAACCAGGTAGTATTACAACAAAAAATAGATAATAAGTTAACCGAAAAACAGTTAAGAGAATGTGAGAAACTGCTAGAACTCGATATAAATGATCTTGAAAGCTGGCTTGCCGAACTTGTTAAGGAAGATGAAACAAATGATTAAGCTAGGAAGGATGCGAATTGAGAACTTTAAATCTTTCAAAGAACCAGTTGAGTTTGATTTCACTGGTAATGATCTAGTTCTTTTTGATGGTCCAAATGGTTTTGGGAAGACAACAATATTTGATGCTATTGAGTTGTGTTTTACGGGGAAAATATCTCGAGTTAAGCATACTGACTCAAAGAATAAAGAAGATCATATTCTTAAGGGAGATAATACTAAGCCAACGACTGTTCAGTTAGAGCTTTTAAGTGGTACAAGTACCCTACTTGTGATCGGTATTCATATTCCCGCCAATATTTCAGGCGAAGCGGGTAGGGTAGCAAAATATCAAAATACTATTGAGCGTTTTGAGGCTAAGGTTTGGCAGGATGGATCTGTCTTTCGTGAGTTAAGTAAAAATAAGCTGGATGAAAGCAAATTAAATAATTTATTAGAGAATGAAAAACTAGATAAAACATTTACTTTGTTTAATTACATCCAACAAGAAGAAACGTGTCACTTCTTAAAACTTGATGAAAGTAAACGCCACCAAGAAATAAGTTATCTATTTGGTACGATAGAAGAAAAAAATAAAGCTGATCAATTAGATAAGCTTTCAGCCAACCTTAAGAAAACAATAGATGATTACTACACCCCATTAATCGAAAAAGAAGAAGAAGAGTTAGCACAGTTATCAAAACCGACTACTGAGGCTGAAGATTCAGAAGGCACACTTAGCAGTGGGAAAATTGCGCTATTTAGTGACTTATCATCTAGCACTGTAGAGCAACTTGAAGCTTATAGAAATAGCTTAGAAAGTGTTGAGTGGCTCATAAAAAATAATTCAGATTATGAAAAGCTAAAATTTAATTACTTTTTAAATAAAATGACAACAGAGCGAATTGAGCAACTTGAGAATTATTTAAAAGTTGGCTTAGTTGAAAATTATGAAGAGCTAGCAAAAAAGCTAAATAAACATAGTTTTATTTGGCATAAGGCAAAGAAAAAAGCTGATAGCTACAGTAAGTTAATTAAATTATTTGATAATAAACCAAATAGCCTTAGCGAAGATATTTTAAATACCTACAAAGAAAACTTTCCTTCAAGCTATGATGTATTCACAACTGATATAGCTTTATTTTTAAGTTTGTCTAAGGCAAAGAGTTCGCTGGGCTCTTTACTCATTAAAATCGATGACAGTAGAAAAAATCTTTTATCTCACTACAAAGAACATATTGGTTATGATGAAGAAAAAAAATGTCAAGATATACCTTGCCCATTATGTGGGGATATTAAGCCAACAGGACAAGCTTTACTTAATGAATATGAAGAACAATCGAAGTTTTTCTCTGAACAATTAGGAGATAATGATAAGTCACTTAAGATAGTAACTGAAAAATTAATAACAGGCCTTATTGTCCCTTCTATTACCAAAATGAGAAACTATCTCTCTAAGTATCAAGATTATTTAAACTTTGATTTAACAAATGTAAATAATCATAAAAATCTAGAAAAATCTGATTTCCAGAGCATGATGAAAATAAGAACGTGGCTTGAATCCAACATTGGAGACTGTACTCATTTTATAGACAAAAAGTTATTGGAAGTTAATGAAAATTATCACGAAAAAAAAGAGCTACTTATTACTTTTATTAACAGCCACAAAAAGCAACTTTCAAATGAGCCGCTAAAAGAGTATCTACAATTAAAACAAGATCTAAAAACGTTAGGTTTAGTGTTTGATGAAACTGAAAAATTGACTATTGATTTGAATGATATTAGTAGAGACTTATCACTATTAACTCGATTAATTTTGCAGCAAAGTTCTTCATCCTATAAAGCAAAAATTTTAAAGATATCTCAACTAAAAGAGAAATTAAGAAAGTTAAAGCTAAAGAGAGTAGAAATAACGGCAATTAGTAAGGTCTATAAAGATGAAATTAAAGCTTATGAAAAAGATGTAGCAAAACATATTGCAATACCGCTTTTTGTTTATAGCTCTAAAATACTTCAGTCTCGCCCTGAGGGAAGCGGTATATTTTTAATTACGCCAACTAAAGGAAACGAAAAAGGCTTTATGAAGTTCAGCGCTACACCTAATGATAGTCATGATGCATGGAACACAATGAGTTCAGGACAGCTTGCTGGTGTTGTTATCTCATTTATGCTAGCAATGAATAAGGTTTACCCTTCTAAGTTAGCAACTATCTTGATTGATGATCCAGTTCAAACTATGGACGAAGTTAACATGGCTTCTTTTGTTCAAATGATGCGATATGAGTTCTCAGATCTTCAAATCCTTTTATCAACACATGAAAGTAAAGTAGCTAATTATTTTCATTATAAGTATATTCAGGCGGATTTAAAGTCATTACCGGTTAATATGAAAAATAAGAAGCTAGAATATATAAATTAGTATGAATTTTAGATTAAAATATCTGATTGATTTTCAATAGATATTTTAATCTTACTATCTATTTTTCCAGCCAATACCAGTAACTATGCCCATGCCAGCTGCAAGAACATGAGTTAATATTTTTAAAGCTGTATTACTATCATCTTTAACAAAAATTAGTCCAAAGATTAAAGTAATTATGAATATCAAGATACCAACTAGAAGCCAAAAACCGTGGCTAAAGCGTTTTTGATCTAAGACCATGCTCTTAAGTTCACGTTCGTGCTTTAATTCAATATTTTTATCATATGACTTCACTCCTTCAAAAAGAACTCCTGTAATCATTTCTAAATTTTGATTATTCTTTTTTACAACACCATATGTACTTTCTTCATCATTAGTTAAACCATCGAAGTGATTTTCTAGTTTTTCTTCGAGTTCTTTAATTGACATTTTGTCTCCTTAATTTAGTTACCCAACCGCTAATTTCCCAGCCTCATGCCACATCTCGTTTGGCATGGGGCTTACTAATTCCCATGTTATGTTCATTGGCTGGCTGCCGCTGTGGCTTTGATATTTAACCTCGCCATAGTTTACAAATCCCATGGTTCGGCCGTTTTCATCTTTGCTTTGTTCACGCACAAACAGCAAGATGGTTTTGCCTGTTTGTTGGTGCTGAATGTAGCTTAGGCCGCGGCCGTGTTCTGGTCGGGCGCTGTTTTGCGTTTGCCAATGAAACAAGGTTGGGCTGATTGCATAGTCGTGATACAGCGTTGTTGGTGAGTAGGTTTTTTCGCACTTATTGAGCGTGACGAATAGTAGCTCTAAATTTTGTTCTTTGAACTCTAATACACCTTCGCGAGCGGTCGATTTTTTATCAAACGTATGCGCGCCGAATGCCGCTAATATTTGTTGGCGAGTGTAGCGGCTGTGCAATTTTATTGCATGGTTTGGTAAGCACGCTAAATCACTTTCTTGTTGCTGAATACGATTTATTAAAAGCGCAATTACTTCTGATAACTCTTGTTGTAATAACGGGTTTTTTAGTGCTTGTAAGCTTTGCTTAAGGGATTTAAACCCTAGACTTGTGCCAGTGTTATCCCAAAAATTGTAATGTGCCATGAGTGCATACTGTTGATTTTTAGGTGTTATCTCAATGCTAAAGTCGCTGTTACATAAATCGCGTAAAAAGCACAAATAGCTCAGTGAATCACAGCTAAGTAATTGCGTATTTATAGCTCTGTAATAGGCACTATATATATCAACTTGATCTGCTGGAATATCATCGTCTTTTAACCAATGCCAACCGCCATGCCTTGTATCTTTTGGTTTATAAATATCTTCTAATGTGACTTGTGGGTTTATACGTACAAAGTTGCTTAGCGTTAGCTCGTCGCTTGTATGATGAGAATAACTGTTTATAAGCTGTTGCAAACGGCGTTTGCTGTTTGTTGCTTGTTGTATATTACGTAAAATAGTTTTTTGCGTGCGTTCTTGTAGCTCTATACGACAGCCCAGCGGCAAGTGCGGAAAATTATTTTCTATTTCGGTTTTTATTGGCTGGTTACTTTTTCCAATGAGTGCGCGAAACTTATTGGCAAAGTCATATTCGGGGCGAGCGTTACCAACAAAGTCGAGTACAGTACAACATTGCTTTTGGCTGTTGTCGGGTAAACGTAGTCCACGACCTAATTGCTGTAAAAATAGCGTTAGGCTCTCGGTTGGACGCAAAAAGAGCAGGGTATCTACTTCTGGAATATCGACCCCTTCGTTAAAAATATCAACGACGCAGAGTATGTGTATTTCACCTCGTCTAAGCGCCTGCTGTTTGTGTTTTCGTTCACTAGTATTTTTACTGGTAAGTACGTCTGCACTTATACCTGCAAGGTTAAACTTACTGGCCATAAACTCAGCATGATCTTGGCTTACACAAAATGCTAATGCCTTAATAGCGTTAATATTTGTAACGATGTCGTTGAGACTCGATATGATTTTATTCGCGCGGTTATTCTCGCCTGTATATAGCTTACTAAGCTCACTAATATCGTAACGACCGCCTCGCCACGTTACCGTGCTTAAATCTGTATCGTCATCAAGGCCAAAGTATTGGAACGGGCATAAATGGCGCTGATTTATGGCTTCTGGTAAGCGGATCTCTGCGGCAATAACACCACAGAAATCTTCTAATATATTTGCCCCATCTTGCCTTTCAGGTGTGGCCGTTAACCCTAATAAAATGTTTGGTTTGAAGTAATTAAGAATGCCACGGTAACTGTTAGCACTTACGTGATGCACTTCATCAATAACAATATAATCATAAAAATCAGCACTCAATTTTATGTTGTCGATTTGGTTGTTAAGGGTTTGAATTGAGGCAAATAATTGGTTGTATCTTTGAGGTTTGTAGTTGCCAACCCAAAGCTCGCCAAAATCATTATTTTTTAGCACTCCACGATATGCGCTTTGTGCTTGAGTGAGGATTTCTTCTCGGTGAGCAACAAATAAAAAGTTGGCATTTGGTTTTTTGTCGTACACGGTTTTAAAATCAAATGCAGATATGATTGTTTTACCTGTGCCTGTTGCTGCCACTACTAAGTTTTTAAAGCGATTGTGAACGTTTCGTTCAACACTTAGTTTTTCTAAAATAGCTAATTGATGAGTTTTAGGGGTTATATCAAAATAGAACTGGTTACTTGCTTGTCCTTTACCACGCTGTTCATTCAGTGAGTTTATTAGCTTTTCTTTACATTCAACTTTACCACTAAACAGTTCAAAGTCTGGTGATTGCCAGTAGGTTTCAAAGGTGCTTTTGGTTTTAGCGATAATATGCGGAATTTCTTGCGCTGTAATTTTTAAATTCCATTCAAGGCCGCTGGTGAGTGCCGAATGCGATAAGTTAGACGAACCAATATAGCCAGTATGAAAACCGGTGTTACGCATAAATAAGTAAGATTTTGCGTGTAAACGTTCTTGCTGATTGTTATAGCTTAGTTTTACTTCAGTGTTTGGTAGGCTTGCCAAAAACTCAACCGCTTTAGCATCTGTTGCCCCCATGTAAGAGGTGGTGATAACTTTTAGTTTGTTACCACTTTTGGTAAAGGCTTCAAGTTCATTTTTAAATATTCTTAGCCCTGTCCACTTTATAAATGAAACTAACCAGTAAATAGTGTCGGCCGATTTTATCTCACGCTTTAATTCTGTCTCGAGCGATATACCCGCATTCGCGCCACTAAATAATTCGCTTTGGGTAAGCCCTGTTAATGGAAATATATTTTTGGCGTAGTCTTTGAGGTTTGCTGCAATTGGGTTTTCAGTATTGAATAGTGCAGTGAGGATTCTACCTTGGCTATCTATTAGGTTTTCACTTATTAGCTCATCATCTCGAATATGATCTTTAAGCCAAAAAACTAAGTTATTTGCTAGATTGATTTGCTCTTGTAAGCGATTATTTGAACTAGGTATAGCATCAATCGCGTGAGCAATTAACTTACCTAAAAATCGAGACAGCCAAGTGGCAGCTTCTGCTGATTCAAGTTGGCGTTCTCCGACATAAAACTGTTCACGATCTAGGTGTTGCTCGATTACTTGCGTAATCAGCTGCTCGTAAATACCAACCTGTTCCATAACGACTCCCTGTTTTCGAACAGCCAGTTTACTAAAATAGATAATGAAAACAAATAATAACTCATTGGTAATTTGAAGGCTTTAGTTACGGTTACACCCCGTGTTCACACCCGAAATTGAATTAATTATGAGTAATTAACAGCATGGATGCTGTAGAAAGCGTAGCTTGGCCATGGATGGCCTATCTACGCTGGTTACGTTCATTTAATTAATTCAAATTGAGGAAACAGTGTGAACCTCGGGGCGCCGAGAGATTCCAAAGAGAAGTCGGCGGTTACTTCTCTTTGGTTGCCGTCGCCAACGCGACAGAATTATCAAATACGATTAATGCTTTATTTTCACAGCTACCACAAATTAAAGAATAAGCATCTTTGCGCTTACTTACTTTAGTATTTACATCCTCGCATTGAACACACGGAGCTTTCATCGGAGTATTAGTATTGCATTTGGAACATGTAACGTAATATCCATAACGACCTGAATGAGCTTCAAGAGTATTTACACTACCACAACCTTTACATTGTAGGTTTATAACTCTTGGTTGTTCACTATTTGATAGGGCTTCTGCTTTTGTTTCACCACTATATATTGGCGTGGGCTCGGTAAGGTTTAATGATGTCGTATCAGTTATAAGCTGTTCAGTAGGCGCGATATTTTTCTCTAAAAGAAACTTACAAATTCTAGTGATACTTTCTTTACTAAACCAAGGGCGCACATTTTTTGATAAAAAGTGCAATGCATTGGGTGTTGAATTTGGGAGTTTCATAATTTGCAAAAGCTTATCAGTTATAAACTCTGACTTAACTAATCGATCTTCAAGCGATTTAGGCATGCAATCTCGATTAATTATCGCATTACTCGATATAGCACAAAGACTATGCCATTCTCGACCACCAAAGTTTTGCTGTATTTTGCCAAACATTTTAGGAAGTAGATGTTGCGCATTGTCTATAACTAAACTCTTAAGTAATGCGACTTGTAGCTCAACTTGTTTTATTGGTGATGGCATGCCTTGCCATTTTCCTCGGTAGCTACGGCTCCATTCTTGGTGTTCATTTATGGCAACTTCGCCAGTAATACTTTTTGATTCGATTAGTATAAACCCGTATGTATAAACAATAAGATGGTCTATTTGTGCCGTTTCGTTATTGTGCTTAAATTTAACATCATTAAAGACGAAGACTTGAGGATGATCTTTGAATGCCCGACGTAAATAAAATGCGACGTCTAGCTCTTGCTTTTCACCAGCTTGGATCTTAGGTGAATTAGACTTAGTGGGTGATTTATCTTTTAGGATCATGAGAAATCCTTTCATCATGTATTTTTGAAAGATAACATTCTAGTTCCTAATTAAAATACTTAAAAGCTCGATAACCAAATTTCACCGTTAAAACGGCTCCTACGGGTAGTGGCTTTTAGGTATGGCGGTGTTTTTGGATGTTGTGGCGATTGAAAAACGCGAGAAATAAATTTCACGCCTACAAGAGCAGAATAGCGCCGAGGTGCGATATATGATTTGCGAGCTGAGAGAGTCAATCTTAGATGTCGATCTTAAAGAGCAAAGCCTAGAGCGAATACGCGCTATAAAATCGCTGCGACAGATTCACCGTTAAAACGGCTCCTACGGGAGGTGGCTGTTAGGTATGGCGGTGTGTTTTTGAGTATTGTGGCGATTAAAAAACGCGCGAAATAAATTTCACGCCTACAAGGGCGGAATAGCGCCGAGGTGCGAGATTTGAGATGCGATGTGCGATGTGCGAGCTTAGATATTCAATATTAAAGAGCTAAGCCTAGAGCGATACGCGCTATAAAATCGCTGCGACAGATTCACCGTTAAAACGGCTCCTACGGGTGGTGGCTGTTGGGTATGGCGGTGTATTTGGATATTGTGGCGATTGAAAAACGCGCGAAATAAATTTCACGCCTACAAGAGCGGAATAGCGCCGATTTGTGAAGTGCGATGTGCGAGCTTAGATGTGCGAGCTTAGATGTCGAGCTTAAAGAGCCAAGCCTAGAGCGAATACGCGATGTTAAATCGCTCCGACAGGCTCTTTTACAACACAAGCAGCAAGTCTTAAAGCGCTAATACTTCTCCCTGTAAGCTTGGTGAACCCGCAATACTGGTTTGTAGTTGCTCTATTAATAACTGCGCATTCGCAGAGGGTGTGCGCGAGTGAGCCCACAGGGCGTAAATTGGTCTTGCTGGAATGCTGTGGGGCGTTTCTACATAACTAAAGTTGTGGGTGTCTTTTATGCAGCTAATTTCACTCATGGGCAGTATGCCTACACCGTAGCCTGCTTCGATCATTTTTCTGGCGATTGTAATATCAAAACAAAAGCTTATTTGTTCAAATTCATTTTTTAATGCGGTTAATAATCCGCTAGGTAGCTGCGACTCTGAATAGGGCAGCACTAAGCGTGATGTTGACGCCCCTTTCTTTACTATTAGCTTTATGGCAATCGCCCCTAGGCGTTTTTGAAAATAGCTTGAATCTTGTTGCTCGCCCACTCTAATCGCTAGATCAAAACGCTTTTGGCTTAGTTGGCTATTGGCATTACTTGGGTAAATGTGGAGATTAAGCGCAGGGTTGGCTAAGGCAAACTGATTTATTGCGCTCATGAGTGGGCCGGCAATGATATTTTGTGGGCACAGGAGGTAAAAGTCTTTTGCTCCCGACGAGTCATTTAATTGTTTTAATTGGCTATTAAGTGCAAGCACTTGCTGGCCTAGTTCATCGTAAAGGGTTTCACCTTTGGCTGTGAGTACAATGCCTCTGGCGGTGCGTTGCAGCAATGGTTCGCCAAGTTTGTCTTCTAATGCCTGTATGCGCCTAGAAAGGGTTGAAAGACTTAAGCCGAGATCTTTTGCTGTTTGGCTCATGCTTTTACGGCGCGCTATCTCAATAAACAAATGCAGATCATCCAGCATACGACTCCCTCAATCTTAGTTTGCATTTTCGTGACTGTTGTCACTTGCCCTGTGCAAATATAGTAACGCCAAGGAGGACATATGAAAATTCATTTTATTTTTACTGCGGCGTTTTCGTTCTTAATGTCGTTTTTATTATCGGCATGGGTTACATACGTGAATTTAGGCCTAAGCGATACGTTTATAGCAAGTTGGATGAAGGCCTTTGCTAATGCGTGGCCGGCTGCGTTTGTGGTGGCATTTACGGTGGCACCGCCTATTAGAACATGGGTTTTAAAGTTATTTAGTAAGGAATCAGTATGATAAATATAGTTGCAAAAATCACCCCTAAAGCAGCGTTATTCGAAGAGTGTAAAGGGCGTTTACAGTGCATTTTAGCTGCCACTCGCGCAGAGCCTGGATGCAACCGATTCGAGTTGTTTGCGAGTAAGGAGCAGCGCTGTTTGTTTTTGGTGGAGCAGTTTGTATCGCAAGCTGCGCTTGATGCACATTATGCTCAGCCTTATACCAAAGCGGTGTTCGCGTTTTATGAGAATGCGTTGGCAGAGCCAGTTGAAGTTGAGAAAGTGGAAGAGGTTATAAATTAGACGTTAGAAGTTAGACGTTAGAAGTTAGACGTTAGAAATTAGACGTTAGAAATTAGACGTTTTGGGCGCTAAAAAAACTAGGCTACTGGGGAAGTACTGCTATTCGTAGCCTAGTTTTACAAGGTTGAAACAGGTTAAAGCATGGTTAAAATTTGTTTGGCTTTGTCACGTGTGAGGCAGGCGGCCATGGGGCGTTTGGCAAATAATTTTGCAGACACGGTGTGCTCTTTGCCATTGTATTGATTATGCAGTGTTTGCACATTCACGCGGCACGTTACGGTGTATTGGTTTTCAACGTATCTAATTTCAACGCGTTCTACTTTTTGAATTAAGTTTTTATAGGGGTAGCCTTCGTCGGTATCAAGCTGTGTTACAGCGGGTTGGTTTGCATAGCTTGCACTCGAGAGGCAAATAAAGAGTAAAATGATGCAGTATTTCATAACAGTTATCCTTAATTGATGGCGGTTGGCTGTATGAGTATTACGTGAGAGAACAATGCTGACAAACGATTAAAAATTGCCTATGCTTAAGTTTTTATTAATCATAAACGCATATGAAACTTCCTCCCTTAAAGAGCCTTTGGTATTTTAAGCATGCTGCAAAGCTTGGCAGCTTTAAGCTGGCCGCTGAGCAGTTATTTGTAAGCCAAGCTGCTGTGAGCCAACAAATTCGGCTACTCGAACAGCAACTGGGTTGTGCTTTATTTACCCGTCATACGCGTTACGTTGAACTAACGCGTCAGGGCGAGCAATTGTTGCCTCATGTACTCAAGGGGTTTGATCATTTGCATACGGGTGTGCAGTCATTAAGCCAAGACAGTCACCCAAATACGTTAAATTTATCGGTGCTGCCTTCGTTTGCTAGTGGCTGGTTACTGGGGCGTATCAGCGATTTTCAACACCAATACCCAAACATAAAAGTACGTATTGAACCTAGCGATCAATTGGCCGACTTTTCAACGGGGCAAGTTGATTTAGGTATCCGCTTTGGTCTTGGTAATTACCCAGACTTACAAAGCGAGCTTTTAACCGACGACAGCTTATTTTTAGCTTACAAACCGGGTTTAATTGATGTAACTAAAACGCTTAAGCCGCAAGTGATGGCGCAAAAACTAATAAAAGATATTTGCCCCGATGCCGAACGAGGTTGGTTAACGTTTGCAGAGCAATTAGGCATGAACGCCGATGCGTTACCTTCGCTCGAAATAGACAATGCGGCATTGGTTATACAAGCAACTCTTGCAGGGCATGGTATTGCTATCGTTCGCCGACGCCTAATAGAAACACAATTACAACTTGGGCAGCTTGACATTTACCCCGACTTTGAATACCCATGCCAATTTAAATACTATTTAGCGGGGCCAGCAGAGCATTTTACATGGCACAAGGTGCAGGTTTTTAAAGACTGGTTAATGCGCCAATTTGAGCTTGACGATGAGCAATTTTATAAGCATCAGCAGTCACTTTAATGACTAAGCGGCATTATATTAATTCGCAAGAATACTTAATTATTTTGAGGGATTAAACCTGTCGCTAGCGGTGCTTAAAATGTTTGATTTACGACTGCATGGATGCAGGAGGTAGCGCAATGCAGGAGCAATTGCCGAGAACAACTCAATAACGACATGTTTGCCGTGTTATCAACGGGATTTTATTGCCCGAAGATTGCTCATTTAATTAAGTGAATAGGTAGTACAGTCTGTTATAGCAAGAATGATTTAATAGTGGCAGCGCCCAGTGGGTAAATAATGAATACGAGGAGCGTATTCACCTTAGCCATTATTTAAAGAAGAAGGGATAAAGAAGAGCAGAGATTTAACGCAACCGTATTGAATTTTTAGCTAAAAATGGTACTCTGTTCCTATCTATTTTACAGTGACGTAAATTAATGATTAAACGGATTTTATTCTCTCTGTTATTGTCGCCGTGTGTGTCATGGGCGCAAACAACAGCACCTTCAATTGAATGCCACGCTATGGAAGCTGAACGCAGTGAACTGCAATCGGCACTGCGTAAAACTCACCTGCTCGACGAAGTTGATGATTACAAACAGCGCATTCAAAACTTATCTGATCGCATTGCATCGAATTGTTTAACCGAAGAGCAAATAGCTGAGCGCAAGTTCGCATTTTATAACCATGATATTGCTTACCTTGAAAATTCGTTAGCGAAACCCTTGTCAGAACAAGCATACATTAGCAAGCAGGCCGCATGGGACCGTTTTTATGTGATCCCGTCTCGTTGCCTTAATAAGCCATTGTCAGTGCAATATTTAGAGTGGTGTATTGAGAATAAGCAAGTGCAGTTTCAGCAGTTTGATATGCTATGGCAGCAAAAGAGCACTCAAACGGTGCGTTCAGAAGTAACATCTAACGACTCATTTCATGAGTTTAAATTACCCAGTAAAGCCGAAAGAACAAAGTTAAGTGCAGAGCGTGAAATAAAGCGCCACACTTACAAGAGTGACTCGTTTTTGCCAAAAAACATTATTCTTTTGTGTGTGCTGGCCGTGGCTGTTTTCTTTTCGTTGATATTTGTTTTTCATTGGTTAATGCGCCCGCGCACCACACTGAAATAAAAAGGGAAAGCACGGTGCTTTCCCTTTTTTTATTTTAAAAAACCTTTATTTAAAAAACCTTAGTCGCTAGTCGTCGGTTTTGAGTTGTTTGGCGCGTTCTTCGGCGTCGATCAAGGCTTGAGATTTAGGCTGTTTAGCTTTGCTCTCTAACGAGGGTTTTTCTGATGAGTTTGGATCCCACGCAGGGTCTAGCGACAAGTTAGCAAACGGATTGTGTGGCTTACTGTCGGTATGCTCGTCGTTATCATCTTGTTGTGCTGGTTCTTGCTCTTGTTCGGTTTCTGTTAGTGTTGCATCATCGTTTTGCTCTGTATATTCAACCTGAGTGTGCTTAGGCTCTTCGTACAGTTCTTGCTCAAGTGCTTGTAACGCTTTTGTCAGATCGTCGTCGCTAATATCGTCGTCGGTGTTTGATGGCTTAGGTTCAGTGACTAGCGATGGCTGGTCGTTAAATTGATCGGCAAATGATAAATCGTCACCCATTAACGATGATAAGTCGTACTCTGGTACGTCATCTTTTACAGGCTCGTCGTCTGACAGCGGCTCTTGCTTTGCGTACTCGTCGAAGCCAAATGATGAACTGCTAGTAAAAGCAGGCGCTTGTTCGAGCTCGTCATTTTCAAGCTCGTTACTTTCAAGAGCACTGCTTTCAAAACTATCACTTTCAAGAACGTTACTTTCAAGATCATCACTTTCAAAACTATCGTTTTCAAGAACGTTACTTTCAAGCTCGTCATTAATAAGCTCATTGGTCAATGGCTCGTCGTCTGTAAGCGGCTCTTGCTTTGCATACTCGTCGAAACCAAATGATGAACTACTGGTAAAAGCAGGCGCTTGTTCAAGCTCGTCATTTTCAAGCTCGTTATTTGAAAGCTTGTCATTTTCAAAATCGCTGCTTTCAAAACTGTTGCTTTCAAGGTCGTCATTAATAAGCTCATTGGTTAATGGCTCGTCGTCTGTAAGCGGCTCTTGCTTTGCGTACTCGTCGAAGCCGAATGATGAACTGCTTAACAAGGTTTCAGTTTGCGTGGGCTCAGTATCTTTGGGCTCTGTCTCGTCGTTATCGAGTTCAAGCTCATTAAACTGATCCGCATCGGCAAAATCAGTGTGTTGCTCGTGAAAGTCGCGTTCAGCACTAAAGCGGGCAAGTTCCGAAAGCTCATCGTTGCTGTCTTCGTTGTCTGTGGCTGTAAACGAACGACTTTGCTCTAATTCGCTCTCTATGTCGGGGGCTTGTTCTGTGCTTTGCTCTGCAAGTATCGCGGCGGTGGCCGATTTAAGTCCTTCGGCTTCTTTATTTGCATTTGCGGCGGCTTTTAGTGCTTGCGCTTCTAGTAAGCTGTGTTCAAGTTCAGGGTGTGTGTCTTGTTGTTTACTTTTGCGTAATCGTACAATAAACAAACCCGCCACAAGCAGCACTAATAGCACGATTAAGCTGGGCATAAGCAGTGACGTTGACGAACTAGGCGCGGCGCTTTGCATCGGGGCTGGTTGTGGTGTTGGTGCAGGCTCTGCAGGTATTGGCGCGGCATCGACTGGTTTTTCTGCCTCTGTTGCTGACACAGGGGGTGTATCAGATGCGGGCTCGCTTTCAAGGTTATCGGTTGAATTATTTGTCTGCGGCGCTGTTGTTTGTGATGCTGTTGTTTGCGGCGTTGCTGTCTGCGCCGTTGTTAGCGCTTCGTCAGTCTCGTTTTGCGGCTGCGGTACGCTCTGCACCGGCTCTGTTGTTTCAAGCGCTGATACATTGGCAACAGGTTCAATGGCGGCTACATCAGAAATGAGTTCTGGCTCTGATGTAGGCGGCGTATCTTGAGTTGCTTGCTCTAATTGCGTTACGTCGAGGTTTTGTGGCTCAGGTGCTGGAGTATTGTCAGCAATGCCTTGAATGGCTGCCGAGTGCTCTGTTGGACTTACTGATTTGTTGGGGGTTATGGGGGTCGATTCTGCCGATTGCGCGGTTAACTTTTCAAATGCTTCGACATTGTGGACAGGCGTCGGATTTTTACAGTTCTTTTCATAGTTACGAGCTGCAGAGCGATAATTGCGATTACTCGTATTATTACGAAATTCATGCATTTGTTGTTTTAACAAAATGCACATGGCCTCATTATACTGCGCTTCGCTGGTGAAACTTACACTAGCAAGTATCAGTAAAAGTGTTGTTTTTATAATTGGCATAGTTTCCTGACCAGTAAGGTTAATCTGGTGACCCAAACAATGACTTAATTCTAAGCCTTGATAGGTTTTTTATCCACATTTTGTTAACAAATTAAAATAAATAGCTAAATGAATCAATCAATAACCATTAAAGCGCGGTACTCGTCGTAAGCAAATTGGTCGGTCATACCGCTAATGTAATCTTGAACAAGTCTGCAACGGTAATAAAACTCATAGGCTGCAAAGTGATCGGGCTCTGCTTTTAAGGCATCAATGGCTTTTTGGTAGCTGTTTATGTGTTTATTTGAGAGCTTTTTAACGAGCCGTGTTTCAATTAAATATTGAGGGTCGCCTTTTAAAACCCGTTTAAAGGCGTCGTGGTCAAGGGCGAGTAACGGTTTGTAGCAATCGAGCAAACCGCTAATGATCCGATAACCTTGCAGCTCTAGGCGCTCTACTTCTTTGTGGCAAAATACATGTTTAATGGCCACTTGTTTTAACGTGAGTGTGACTGCATGCAAGTGACTGCGATCTTCCAGTAAGGCTTGGTTAAAGTCGCCGTGGTAAATGGCTTCAATATTGCCAACAAAACGCTCTGCGGCATAATTTACCAACGGGTGTAGCAAGGTCACGCGTAGGTAAATAAAAAACTCGCTATTATAGTTATACGGCTGCTCGGCGGCTTTACTCAGTGCGTAATCAATGGCTTTTTCGGCAAAGTCACTGTGCTTGGTGTCGTTAAGCGTGAGGTTTGTTAAGGTGCGCGTGTATTGCTCTTTTAATTTTTCGCACAATAGTTCAACGTTTATAATGCCTTTTTCTACAGCGTCTTCTATGTCGGCAAGGCAATACGAAATGTCGTCGGCTGCTTCCATTATGTAACTTGCGGGGTGGCGGCAATATTGCTCTATATCAAGCTCGGTTTGCAGTGCCTCAATAAAGGGTTTTTCGCTAAAGTAATAACCCACTTTTTTCATTAAGTAATTTTTGTCTTGAGGGATATCTTTTTTAGCCATGCTGGCAGGGCGGGTGTACTTTAATATGCCGGCGCTTTGGCTGTATGTTAGGTTGAGTGAAAGCAAAGAATGAATAATGCGAATACCTTGCGCATTGCCTTCAAAATTTTTGATGTCTTGTGCAAGGTGCTTAAAAATAACATGTATGCCACTGGCTTTGCAGCGCTCTGGCGTGAGCGACTCTAAGTGTTTTTCAAACCATTGGTTTATGGCGGCTTCGCCAAAGTGACCAAATGGCGGGTTGCCAATGTCGTGCATCAAACACGCCATTTCAACAAGGCTCTCTAAGGGCCTTTCTAGGCCTGCAAGGCCATACTCTTTTTGTTGGGCGTCGCTTAACTTATTAAAAATTGTTTGCACTATAAAGCGCCCCACTTGTTGTACTTCAAGAGAGTGGGTTAGCCGCGAGCGCACCGCTGCATTGCGTTCGAGTGGGAAAACTTGGGTTTTTTGTTGTAAACGACGAATGGCGGCACTGTTAATAATGCGCCCCCGATCACTTTCAAGGGCAGTGTGTAATGTGTTGGTTGAGCGCATTTCGCGCGCAGGGGTAATTTTTTTACGAAAGTCGATCATGTTTCATTCCCACGAGGCGCTTCCTATTAGGCTGCTCAGTGTTGTTATCAAAACTGCGATAGTTATTAAATTTAATCTAACAGCTTGTATCTTAAATTAAAATATTTGGATTAATTAAAGTTATTACTTTAAATCGGGACCTCTATTCATATATTATTCAGCTTTACACACTTCTTTATGAGCTCTAATAAAAAAGGAAAGCCTTTTGGCTGTAAATGCAATGATGCAAACTTCGTTTACTAAACCTTTGCTGCTGGTCGGCATTTTACTTATTTGTGTTGGCTTAACGGCCTGTAAAAGTACCCCAGAAGCGACTCCCGAAAGCACGCTCACTGTTGCACAAAAGCAAGCAGTGAAAGCCAAGCAAGAAGCACTGTTTGCCCGAGGCTTCTTTGAGAGCCAACTTGGCAATATTAACTATGTGTCGGCGCGACAATGCAGTGGATTTAACCTGCAAAGCCACCGAGGTTCGATTCGTTACGCCGAAAACTCAGTTAATGCAGTGATTGATGCCATTGATAATAACTTTGACGTGATTGAAATTGACGTGCGTATTACCCGCGACGATGTGTGGGTCGTACACCACGATGCGCGTACCGGCCGCGAAACGGGCACGGTCGACAACAAGCGTCGCAAAATTGAGTCGATGAGTTATAAAAAAGAGTGGGGGTATTTACGCCTGCGCAATCAAGATACAGGCTTACTGAGTGATGACTTGCCTGCGTCTTTTCGTGAGTTAGCGTCGAGCTTTGCGCGTTATCGTAAACCGCATCAAAAGCTTAATATTGAGATTAAATCAAACGCTTCGATCAACGATCTTAAAATGCTCGACTACTTGGCGTATGAATACATTGGTGGCGGTAATTACTTTTTTAGCAGTTTAGAAATGCGCAATTTAACACGTATGCGTGACATTAACCCCGACATTTATTTAGCGTTTATTCAGTCGCCAGCTAAAGCGTCTATGAACAAGCTTGCCAGTGACTTAAAACGCGGTGCAGGGAGTGACCCTATTTATGAGCGTAACAAAGAACAGCTCGAAAGCTTGCAAGCGTTAGGTAATCGTTATCACCGTGAAAAGCGTTACGACAGCCCGTTGCAGCTCGACAAATTAGCAAAACAGCTGAAGCGTAACTTTGGCTACGTGCTTGATATTCGACACTACAAGCAAACCGCTGCTCGTTTAAAGCCCAGTGCCAAGGCGCGTGGCATTATGATTGCGACTTATTCAATTAACGGTCACGACTATCATGAGCGCAGTTTACTGGCGCAGTCGCGCTCGGTGCGTCCCGACTCCGTGATTATTGACGACACGGTGTATGGCTTTTGCTCGGTGTTTGAGCTGCCAAACGTGACCCCTTATTTTAGCGATGAAGCCGACGCTAAGTTAATAGCAAGCATGCCCGATGATCTTGATTTAGAGCGCCTAGACGAGCTTAAAGCGTATCAAAGTAACAAGCTTTATCCAGCTGTTGGAGGCACGCTTAAATCGACTCAAGCAGTGAGCTATGTTCCACAGGTTACACAGACGCCTAAAGCACCCAATCTCGAAATTGGCACACGCCAAGCCGATGAAGACTTTAGCTTGGAAACCGACCCAGCGGTTGAATTAGAACTACGTAAAAAGCAATAAAGAACAATACTATGACTACAATAATAAAGCCGTTTTGGTGGCGCTGTCTGCTGCTTGTTTTAGCTACTTTATATTTATTACCCGAAGCTATTTTTAATGCGCAACTTGTGTCGCTCGTAGGATTAGGCACCCCTTCTGCGGCCGATTTAGAGCACCTCGAAATTTATGGGCGTGCGGTGTCGGGCGTTGGTGTCGCACTGTTATTAGCCGACTTTTTACCCAAAGCCATGGTTGCTAAAGTTGGCCGCGCTGTTGTTTCGTTTATTGCGCTACTTTGCCTTGTGTGGCCGGTGGTGTTTTTTGGGCAAAAGTACGCCATCGAAAAAACGTTAATAGAACCCTCAACGGCTGAGCAACGCCAGTTTGCAACCTATAGCGCAGCGCTGCGTGATGCCTTGGCAATTAACTCAATTAAAGTAAACGACCTTGATTACAACCCCGAACAACTGCACAGCTCAGAAAACCTGACTTTTTTAGCGTTGTTTGGTGGCCTACTTTATAGCGATGCGGCACTGTCTGATAACCTTGAGCAAGATAAGCGTAAAATAATTGCCTCTTTCGTGCAAAAGAAGGCGTATCAAGACTTTGATAAACATTATAAAAATTACAGCCAGTTGTACGATGAGCTGGTGGTTAAGTACAAAGCCTACGCACAGGGCAGTAAAAAATATAACCACACGTTAGCCAGCATTGGTGAGCGCGAGCAAGGTTATTGGCAACAGGTTGAGCAAGAAATCAACAGCGGGTGGAATAAGTATCAACAAGCGCAAAAAGCCCATATTGCTAAAGCCTCTGCGCGTGCACAAAAGTACGGCCCTAAAATATACGATTACCACAATAGTATTGCGAAGTGCCGTGAGCGCTACGATAAAAGCAGCGAAAAAGACCGCCGTAATCGCTGTTACGAACGTGAAGCGGCCGATTACCGAAGCACCATTTTAAAAGCCGGTATTGGTTACATTGAGCCAGACTATTGGTTAATAGAAGAAGATGTCTCGGTGGCAGAAAACGCCGCAGGCACTATTTTAATGGGTGTGCTAACGGGCGGTGTTTACACTGCATTGCAAGCGGCAAGTTTAGCGACCGGTGGCGACGGCGGCTTTAAAGATAAGCGGTATAAATACACCGACGACCCTGATCATTATCAACTACGTTTTTTACAGCATCCTAATTTTCATAAAATGTTTGCTAAAGAAACGGGTTACCCGTTTACCCTTGAAAACTTAATGGCGTTTCGTGCACACGACACCACGCAACAAAAGCTGCGTGCCCATTTTGCAAGCAAAGGCCTTGAGCTTGATAGCACATGGAATGTGAATCAACGTCAGGTATTTGCTAATGCCGTTGCGACTAAAGTCACACAAGAAGCGACAAACCAATGGCAAAGTGAAATGCGCAAATGGGGTATGAGCTTACAGCCTAACTTAAGCTGGGTTGAGTTTCAGCTACACCCGGAAATTCAAGCCAAAATCGCCGATCGTATGGGCGACTTATACGTGAAAAACATTCGCGCAGACTGGAATAAAAAGAACTTTAAAGATCAGGTGCTTGATCCGAATATTGAAAAACGCACCGACAAGTACGTAGCCATGCTTAATAGCGCTGAAGGTAAATTTGCCGATGGCGGTGAGTACGCGCAGTACGGTAAACAGGCGCTGCGTTCGGTGATTATTCCGCCTATTTCGATGTCGTTATCGTTATTTTTAATTTGCTTAACGTTTAGCAAGCTGCCGTTGAAATTATGGCAACTCATTAAACCTGCTCAAGAAAAGCAGCCAACAACATGGCTGAGCGTACTGCAAAAACTGATAATGCCTGCCGTGATTTTAATTGCCCCAGTGCTCTTTATTCATAATAGCTTTACCGAAGATGAGCAAAGCCCGGTTAACTACTTTTTAGACAAAGTGGATGAGTCGAGTAATCCGGTATTTAGCTACGCGATTCGTTGGACTCTTCATGCCCAGCCGGTACTGCATCCTTTAGGCTTAGCCTTTGAAGAAAAACTGCATATATACGAGCGTTTTAGCCCGATGAGCCATGCGCTGGCACAGGTTGATATTTTACGTCACGACACGGCAAATTTAAGCGCCGAGCAACAATCTCGCAGACAATATTTGGTTGAGCAAAAAACCAAACTGACCATTGCCACCAATGCACCTAATGCCACGGTTCGTATTATGAATATAGGCCCTAAGTACCGCCCAGGAATGACTTTAAAAACGGGCGCGTACGATATTCAGGTGTCGGCACCGGGGTATAAAACGTATCGTCGTTGGCATCAAATAGAGGCTGGCGAACAAACATTAACAATTGATTTAAGTAAATAATTAAGCAAGGAATGACTATGCAACATTGCCAAAATACGGTGTATGCCACCGATCTTCACTGTTGTGATTGTGGTGAAGCTCTTGAGCAAAAAAGACAAATGCACACGGTTGAAGAGCTCAACCCAGACTTGCTTGCTGAAGTAAAACACTACTCGCCACAAGCCTGCACTATTACCGGTGTTGTTAAATCGATGTACTACTATAAGCGCCGTTATAAAACCAATAATGACGATATGTTATATGGCTATTGGTGGTTAGAAGTTGAAGACAAACACGGCCACATTCACGAGTTTAGCGTGGATGCTGAAAAAGAGGTGATTGCTAATTTACAAAAGGGCAATGTGATCACTGCATTTCAGCCAAGCCCCTTGACGCTAAATTACCGAATAGCAAACAACGACGCGATTAAAGTCGTGAAGAATAATCGCTTTATGCCAATTGTGATTGTGCACTTTGCTGATCAACAATACCGCAGTTGGGATAGCAGCATTAACCGAGTCTACACCGGCGGGACTGTGTTATGGCTTGTATTGGGCTTTATTACATTTTTAGTGATGCTATTTGCTGCCAAACTTGAGTTTGTGCCGGCATTATTAGCAACCTTGCCTGTCGCTATCGGGGTATTTATTGCAGAACATAAATACCATAAAAAAGCCAAGGCCAAAAAGGAAGCACATTACGATGCGATTTTAGCGGCCACCGATGTCATGTTATCAACCAGTCAAAATCAATTGGGGTATCACATGCTTGCTCGCTTGCCGAGTAAGTCCGATGTAATTTGTATTTCGTGTCAGCAGCGTATTAGTAAAGATGCCGCACACTGTTATTGTTGTGGTGTTAAGCAGCATGTTGAGCCGGTAGCATCGGTTTTGGCAGATGACGAGCAAAGCACAGAAAACCAAACGGTGAGTGCAGAGCGAAAGGCTGAATCACATTTAGTTAAACCAACCACTATTGCTGATCTTGAACACGCCATAATGGGTGAATACAGCCTAGACTACAAAACAAACTATGTGCATAAAAACGTGTGGGCGCGTAATGAAAAGGGCACTATTCGTCACCGTGCCGTGCTAGGTAAAGTATTAGACAAAGCACAAAGCGCGCACGCCAATGAAACCCGTGAAACAGTCACTACAACAGAAACCACCACCACCTACCGTGGCGGTAATTATGTTGGCACCGATGTGACAGAGCGCGTTCAAGTATACCGTAATCGTAGCACGACCCTAAAAGGTGAGATCATGCTCGAAACAGCCTCGGGCGAGCCGTATATTTTTAAAGCCGGTGAAGACTTATTAGGGTCTGTCGATGTCGGTGATTGGGTTTACTATGCCTACAGTGATGTAGAAACACAGCGTTATTCAAAGTACTTCCGTGAGTATGCGGTGAATGTGAGTAAAGATATTAAATATGATTACTCATCAGTTAAACGCTTTGGTATGGTGCATGGTTTTAACCGTATGGTAATGCTAGGCCTTACATCAATTGGCTTGGCTTGGTATTTAGACCCGCAAGATTTTTATCCACTGGTGAATGCGCTTGTGCCAGACGCAGGCATTGAGTTACTTGATCAATACCCGCAAGTCGTGGAGCATTTAGATGGCTTTCCTGTTGTGGTATTTATTGTGTTGAGTGTGGTTACTGGGCTGTGGGGATTTATGTATAGCTTAGCAAATGGTACACGTTTAAAACGCAGTGTGAAAAAGCTTGAAAGCACGATCACAAAATTTTCAAAAGAGTACGGTAACATACTCGAACGAATCAAAAAATTAAACTAATAAGGGTTTTGTATGCGTATTTTTCAGTTACTTTTAGCAGGTTTGTTAATCATAAGTGGAACGGTAAAAGCCGATAGTGAGCAGTCTGTTGTGCTTATTTCGATTGATGGGTTTCGCTGGGATTACATTGAAAAACACCGCGCATCTGCGTTAAAAGCAATCAGTGAACAGGGAGTAAGGGCAACCAAAATGCGCCCTGTTTATCCAACTAAAACTTTTCCTAATCACGTGTCGATTATTACGGGGTTGTTGCCAGTTAACCACGGTATTGTTGATAACCGTTTTTGCGATACACAGCGCAATGAGTGTTACAGCATGGGTAAAGGCAAAGACGACAGCACTTGGCTAAATGGTATTCCGCTTTGGAACCTTGCACAAATGCAGGGGGTTAAAGCGGCAACCTATTTTTGGCCAGAGTCTGATGCGCGCTTTAACGGCATGTTGCCTGATTACTTTTACCACTATTCTAAGCACAGTGATTACCAAAAACGTGTTGATCAAATTATTCAATGGTTAAGCTTACCAAAAGAAAAGCGCCCACGTTTGGTGGTGAGTTACTTTTCGTTGGTAGACAGTATGGGGCATGAGTATGGCCCTGATGCAAAGCAAACCTTTGATGCAGTACAAACCTTAGATGCCCTAATGGCAGACTTGCACACACGCTTAAAAGCGCTTGATGAGAATATTAATTTGGTGATTGTTTCTGATCATGGCATGTCGACAGTGGATCCCCAACAGAGCATCAAAATTAGTCAGCTACCAGAGGATGATAACTTCATTGTTAAAAACACCGGTCCGCGCGTGCTTTATTACGCCAAACCAGATAGCCAAGCCGATATTGCGGGGTTTAGCAAAAAGCTTGCTAAGGCGGCAGATGGCCGATACATCGTTTTAAATGATCAACAAAAGCGTGATTTTCATTACGATAAAGGCCCGCGTGTGGGGGATATTATTTTACAAACGACTGCACCGCGCGTATTCACCGACAGCAAAATGGCGCCTTATTTAGGCACCCATGGTTACGCATACACCGATGATATGGCCGCCACATTTATTGCCACCGGCCCTGCGTTTAAAAACGGTATGCAACTTGATGAAGTGAGTAACTTAGATGTGTATCCGCTTATTGCAAATATATTAGGCCTGAAAATTTTAAGCCCTATCGACAGCGATGGCGCGACTTTATGGCCAGTGTTAAACAAGTAATACGCGGCTTAAAAGCAAAAAGCGAGCGTGTAGTGCGATGTAAAACCGCGGCTACAAACTCGCCCTTTGTTGCTTGAATCTTGTCACTTACAGCTTGGTTACCCAGCCATACTTGCCATAACTTTCAAATTGGTAGTTTTCGTTACCCGCATTAAACTGCCCGTGTAAGGTATTTTCTGTCAGGGTCATAACGGCTTGATGGTAGTTTTGTGCGTGATCATTTAGCTTACCAAACACACTGCGATCACCGTTGCTGGCTTCAATAATGTCGGTAATTTCGACGGTGTAACTTAGGTATTCGTCTACCTTCAAAATATACTGATCACCGGTTTTTAAGGTTTTGAGTGTTTCAATATCAAACTCACTAAATGCGGTATCGCTCAGCGTTTTAGGTAAGCGCCTTTGTTTGTACAAGTAGTCGTGCGCTTTGTTTGAAAGCTGATTAAGGGGCGCGGTTAAGTTAACAATAGGCTGAGGTGCAATAAATTGCTCATCTGATTTGTATGCAATAACAGGCTTTTCAGCGCTTGGCGTAGAGATAAAGCCATCGCTTTGAATATGCCATTCGTTAAGCGCAAATGCACTGATTGGAAGAATGAAGATTAATGCAAGCGTCCTGTTCACATGTTTCTCTTATGGGTTTTAATGTTAACTTAATGTAAGTTTTTACCTTAAATTAACTTAATGGTCAATAGTTGTTCTATCAATGCTGCTTTTGGTAATCGTGACGATAAAATTTATTTGTTTTACTCGGGCTGCAATGCTGCGCATAATCCGCGTTTTTTTGTCACTTAAACCCCAAGACTAGAGGTACTAACCATGCGTGGGTGGATCATTTATAAAGACAGTTCGGGCTTGTTAAAGCAAGAAACCTATGAAGTTGAGCGTTTACTTGCAGCTGCCAAAGAAGAGGGCATTGATTTACAAGTTTTTTCGCCTGATCAATTTGATTTAACCATTACCCGCGAAGATGGCAAAAGCATTTTGATTGATGGTCAATCAGTTGCACTACCTGATTTTGTTATTCCACGTATGGGCGCGAGCACAACGTATTTTGCTTTGGCTATTATTCGCCACCTTGAGCGTTTAGGTGTGTATTGCGTGAATAGCTCGCAGTCAATCGAAACGGTGAAAGACAAGTTATTTGCACAGCAAATTTTAGCTGAGTGTAATTTACCAACCCCTAATACAATGCTCGTAAAGTTTCCGGTAAATATTGATTTAGTTGAAAAACAAATTGGTTTCCCGGTGGTGATTAAAACGTTATCGGGGTCGCAGGGCAGTGGTGTCTTTTTATCAAAGTCGAAAGAAGAGTTTGATGATCTTATGCAGTTAATCGAGGCTGCAAACCCACAAGCAAACATTATTTTGCAGCAGTTTGTTAAGTCGAGCCACGGTCGTGATTTGCGTGTACTTACTATCGGTGGACGTGCCGTTGCATGTATGGAACGCAACTCGCAGGGTAAAAACTTTAAAGCAAATGTCAGTGCGGGTGGTACAGGTAAGTCATTCCCAATTACCCCCGAAATTGAGTGGCTTGCAACACAAACGGCCAACGTTTTAAAGCTCGATGTAGCGGGCATCGATTTATTATTTGACGAGCAGCATTTTAAAATATGTGAAGCAAACTCAAGCCCTGGCTTTGAAGGCCTAGAAGGTGCATTGGGCATTGATGTCGCAAAAGAAATTTTGCACTTTATTCGTATCCGCTTAGGTATTTTTGACAAACCCGTAGCGAAAGAAGTAAACGAAGAAGTGGTTGATCAAACAGCCGCTTAGTGATTACTTAACCGAAAGATGCACAAATACGGCCACCGCGACTAGGTGGCCTTCTGTATAGTAAATTACTCTTCAAATACTACAAAAGTGTACAGTGTCAACGTGTGCTTCTTGCGATAAGGTAGGTTTTTATCTGCATGTTTTGCAAGGAGTCTCCCCTTTATGAGTCAACTGATCAGTCGAGCAACCGCGGGCTTAGTGGCGGTGATTATTGGCTTTACCAGCTCAATTGCATTGATATATCAATTAGTGATGGTGCTAGGCGGTACCCCTGATTTAGTGGCCAGTTGGGTATTAATGCTGGGGCTTGCGATGGGAGTAAGCTCTATTGCATTGTCGTATTACTATAAAGTGCCCATTTTGGTTGCGTGGTCGACCACGGGCGCTGCATTACTTATTTCAAGCGCGCAAGGCTACACCTTAAACCAAGCTGTTGGGGCGTTTATGTTCTCGGCGGTGTTGGTGTTTTTATGCGGTATCACCGGTATTTTCGAAAAAATGATGAACAAAATTCCCAGTCAATTGGCCTGTGCTATGTTGGCGGGTGTCTTGGTGAATTTTGGCATTGATGTGTTCAATTTTATGAACGAATTGCCCTTAGTGATTGGCGTGATGGTGGCTGTTTATTTATGTGGTAAACGTTATTTCCCCCGTTTTGCGATGTTAGCCGTTGTTGTGGTTGGCTTTTTAATGGCAGCAATGACCGGACAAATTGATACAAGCAGTTGGCAATGGAAATTAAGCAAGTTTACATTTATTGCGCCAGAGTTTGATTTAAATGCCATGGTCAGTGTGGGCTTACCGCTGTTTATTGTGACGATGACATCGCAAAACTTACCGGGCATCGCTGTGTTAAAAGCACATCATTATAAGGCTCCGGTCTCGGCTGCTTTAAATGTTACGGGGCTTTTAAATGTGTTTATCGCGCCATTTGGTGGGTATTCGATTAACCTTGCGGCGATCACTGCGGCAATTTGTATGAGCCCCGAAGCCGATAAAAATCCCGATAAGCGATATTGGGCAAGTATTGCTGGTGGTGTGTTTTATATCATTATGGCGTTACTGGCTGCGACATTAGTTGGTTTAGTTGCCAGTTTACCGCAAGCACTTATTTTAGCATTAGCGGGTATAGCCTTGTTTCCCACGATTGCCAGTAGTTTACAGCAAGCGTTAACAGAGGCTTATTATACCGAGGCAGCCATAGTGACATTTTTAGTGACGGCTTCAAACCTGACCTTGTTCACGGTTGGTTCGGCATTTTGGGGGATTGTTGCAGGGGTAATAACCTTAGTGATGACACGCAAAGATTAGGGGCTATTTATACTATTCCGCAATGATGCTTGATCATTTTGAGGGATTAAACCTGTCGCAAGCTGCGTTAAAAATGTCTGATTTACGACTGCATGGATGCAAGAGGCTGGAGGTACAGCAATGCAGGAGTAATTGCCGAGAACACCTCAATAACGACATGTTTGTCCAGTTATCAACGAGCTTATATTGCCCAAAATAGATCACTTAATTAAACAAATTAGTATTAAAGGTGAAAGTAACAAATGAAAGTAATACGAAGTCATGAATTTACTGCCGACCGTGCATGGGGCGCATTAGATATCGCCACAATGAACGGCATTACAACCCGTTTGCACTGGACGAATGAGCCTTACAAGTGGCACACCAACGATGGTGAAGAAGTGTTTGTGGTGTTAAGTGGTCAGGTTGAGATGCTTTATAAGCAACAGGGTAAAGTATGCGCTGAGCTTTTAAATGCCGGAGATATCTTTTATGCCAGTGTTGGCACTGAGCATGTGGCTCACCCAAAAGGTGAAGCGCGTATTTTGGTGGTCGAGACACAAGGCAGCGTGTGAGTATCAATTAGGCCCTAGTAACTAGGGCCTAACTACAATTACTTAAGCAAAGGCTTAATAACTTCGTACATGGCGTTAATGTGGTCATCGCGCGTATTAAGTGCAGGAATATAACGGTATTTTTCACCGCCTGCATGCTCGAATATTTCGCGATTTTCGCCTTCTATCTCTTCTAATGTTTCTAAGCAATCGGCGCTAAACGCAGGGCTAATTATGGCAATATCTTTAATGCCTTGTGCGGGGTAACTCTCAAGCGTGGCATCGGTGTATGGTTTTAACCATTCTGCTTTACCAAAACGGCTTTGGAACGTGGTCACCGCTAAGTCTTTGTCTAAGCCTAGCTTTTCTGACACTAAACGCGTGGTTTGCATACAAAAACAGTAGTAAGGGTCGCCATTTTCTAAAAATAGTTTTGGCATACCATGATACGAAAATACCAGTTTTTGTGGTGTGCCATGGGCATTTAAATCTTCGCTGATACTGGCTGCTAACGCATCAATGTAAATAGGGTGGTCGTGGTAGCCGTTTATAAAGTGAAGCTCGGGTACCCAGCGCCATTTTCGTAATACGTTCGACACAGCATCAAACGTTGAACCAATCGTTGTGCTTGAGTATTGCGGATAAAGCGGCAGCACAATAACGCGGGTAATGCCTTTTTCGCGCAGTGCTTCAAGCCCCGCTTCAATCGATGGATTACCATAACGCATTGCCATAACAACGTCGGTATCTTGATGGCCTTTCTCTTTTAAAATTGCGGCGAGTTTTTCGCTTTGTTGGCGTGTGATATGCGTTAATGGCGAGCCGTTTTCTGTCCATATACTTTTATAAAGTGCAGCAGAGCGCTTTGGGCGAAGCGTGAGTACAAAGCAATACAGGATGATCATCCAAATGAAGCGCGGGATTTCGACAATGCGTGGATCAGATAAAAATTCGCGTAAGTAGGTTCTGAGTGCCGCTGTGGTTGGGGCATCAGGGCTGCCTAAGTTGGTCAATAAGATACCGGTTTTTTTATTAAATCGGCCATCATGAGGCTTATCTGTTATAGCGGAAAATCGCGACACTGATCGCTCCTTTAGAAGTAAAAGTAATATAAATCACATTGTAACGAAGTAGCGATAATAAGTGATCACTTTATTCGTTAATTTTTGATCATGATCCTGAAAGGATTCGGTTTTTTCGCTTCGAGCTGCTGTAACTTACTTATCGATTTAGGGCCAAATACATGCCCTTTAGGTAAAAGCAAAATTCCATCGTAGTTTCTCAGGGCATGCCCAAGCACCATGCCGTTTTTTAACTCGTTTGCATTAATGATTTTCATGCTGCCAACGACTTGGTTACTGGCGCAGCTAATTTTTAATCCGCTTAAAATCTCGAGCAATTTAGGATGGTAGTAGGTGCCACTGTAAAGTTGTAATTGCCCCAGTGCATTTTCGAACTTGCTGTTTCCCAGCGAACTGACTTGAGCCACGGCTTGCCAAAAGTCGCGAGAAATAGCCAAAATCATGGCGGTTATCGGGATATCGGCGCCTTTTAATCCTTTTGGAATACCATTGCCATTGTATTGCTCAAATTGGTAATAAATGGCTTCGGATACATCGTGTAAATGCGTTGCGGGCATTAACATAAGTTGCGCCGTGCTTGGGTGCGTATAAAAAAGCTTTTTTTGATTTTCGTTTAATTCACGCGTGGGCTTTTTATACAGGGCTGGCTCCATTGCCAATAAGCCAATTTGCGCTAAATAGCCTGCCATTTCGGCCATTTCTATGTGTTTTTTATCTAACCCAAGTGCCTGCGCAATTTGCTTGCAGGTGTTCGCTATATTTTGCGCTTGAATACCATCTAGGTATGGGTTGGCGTTGATAAAATTATATAGAATCTCGAAAGTTGTGCGGTGTTCGTGTTTTTCACGTTCGTTTGCTTCTTCAAGCTGTTTAAGCACTTTACGTATTTGTTGGGTGCGTTTTTCAACCATCTGCTCAAGGTTATTATTGAGCTCTTTTAGTTGGCTGTTTTGGGCTTTAATTTTTTGCTCAAGTTGCTTGTTTTTACGTTTTAAAGAGGTTTTTTCGATACCGTCATGAATGTTGCGTAACAACAGCTCATTTTGCCAAGGTTTTTGAATATAAGCGTGAATTTTTCCTTTATTTACAGCGGCAATGGTATTGTCGATATCGGAATAGCCTGTTAATAAAATACGTTGTGTATCGGGGGCAATGTTGATTGCTTGTGCAAAAAAGTCTGCGCCATCCATACCGGGCATGCGCATGTCACAAATGATCACATCAAAGGTGAAACTGTCTAAAAGTTTTAGTGCTTCAATGGGCGAAAGGCTGATCTTAACCGAAAGATTATTTGCCGTTAACAACCTAACTAAGGTGCGTAAAACAATTTCATCGTCATCAATGCATAAAACCTGAATATGTTCT
Source organism: Pseudoalteromonas sp. JSTW (assembly GCF_013423925.1). Taxonomy (NCBI): domain Bacteria; kingdom Pseudomonadati; phylum Pseudomonadota; class Gammaproteobacteria; order Alteromonadales; family Pseudoalteromonadaceae; genus Pseudoalteromonas; species Pseudoalteromonas sp. JSTW. The sequence continues at coordinate 791,257 of NZ_CP058973.1, read as the reverse complement.
TTATTAAGTTGTTTTGCCATACCACATTGCTTTGAATCATCTTTAATCAATAACATAGCCTTAAATTAGGGCTTGTGCTAGGTTTTATAAGAGATGAGCTAAGTTTGAGGCTAAAATGGGTGATTTTAAACAAGCCTATTTACTAGAAAAAGCGGCGCGTGAACAAGCGGAGCAATTGTTAGCAGATAAAAGCCGGCTGTTGGTTGCATTAAACAGTGAACTTGAACAAAAAATTGCTGATTTAGAGCATCATCAGGCGATGTTTATTCAGGCCGAGAAAATGGCAACACTTGGCACGCTTTGCGCGGGTGTTGCGCATGAAATTAATAATCCACTGGCTTACAGTATTAGTAATGTTGACTGTTTAAAAGATTACTGTGATTTTTTTAGTGAGTTGCTTAGTGCATGTGACAAGTTTGCCAAGCGACACATTGAAAGAGATGTTTTTTCTGAGCAATTGACGCAACTGAATAAAAAACATGAATTTAATTATGTGGCCAACGATTTGCCTGAGCTAATTAGCGACACTGCCCAAGGCTTACAACGGATCCGTAAAATAGTTGCAAACTTGCTCGATTTTTCGCGGCCTAAAGGGCACGAAAAGCAATTTGCCGATATGACTGATGCGGTGAAAAGTGCCGTAAAACTGTTAGCAAATCAGTTAAACGATTACCACTTACACACCCACTACAGTCCTATTTCGATTAGCTGGTGTAATTTGCCTGCGATAAGCCAAGTTGTCGTTAATATTTTAATAAATGCCAAGCAAGCATGTGACAGTAATCGCTCAGAGGCACAGATTACGGTGTCGGTGTATGAGATTGAGCATCATATTTACATTGATATTGAAGACAATGGCGAGGGAATGTCGGAGCAAACAATGGCTAAAATTTATGATCCCTTTTACACCACTAAACCTGTAGGCGAGGGAACCGGTATGGGCATGACCATGGCATACGCTATTGTGCATGAGCATCAAGGCCGGATTGATATTCAAAGTACACAAGGTATGGGAACGCGTATTAGCTGTGTGTTTCCGATCCTCAGTCATGTAAGGCAAGTTGTTGACAATATCTAAGTTGTTGCAAAAAAGTATGGATTCGCTAGTGTAGGAATACACCCTAACAAAGGCAAAATATAAAGGCTCAATATGCTTAATAAAGAAAGTGCAGATGTATTTAAAAATTATCTCGCAAGTCAAAGCGAAACACAGCAGGTTAGTTTAGACCAAGTAATCGGTTTTATGAGTGGCTTGTTAGCGTGTTCTGAGTTTTTTGGCGAGTCTGAATTGGCTAATTACATAGCCGACGGCGACGAAACGGTGTTTAACACGTTAATGACTGAGTCAGCCCCTCGTGATGCGATGATTGAGCTGCTTGATAATGTAACGGAAGCACAAGTTGAGCAAAAAAAATTACTCGTACATTTATACCCAGATGAAGTGAAAGCCAACGAGCCAAGCCAAGCATTGCAAGATTTTTGCAGTGGCTATATTGCAGCCTATATTGTTAACCAAGATATCTGGCATAGTGATTTACAATTTTTGTTGAAAGCCGATGAACAGAATGACAACGCAGGTGATGGTCAGCTGTTTATTGATAATTTTGAAGCAACGCTTGATTTACTCACAACCTTAGCCATGTGGGATCAGGCGCTTGCAAATCACCCCGAGCCTGATAAGTTAGGAGAAGGTTTTGCGACCTTTTTTACCGCGTTAGATGAAAGCTTGTCTGAGATTGCAACGATGGCGCTGATGCTTGAAGATGAAAAACTCGCGATGATAGAGCAAGAATAACCTCACCCTGTTAATAGCAGAGATTAGTGTGTGGTTGCATTTTCTTGCTTATTTCTGCTCATTAAATAATCAAAACCCATTTCTTTAATCACTTAATAGTACAAATAGGTATAATTATACCTAAGTCGTAGCTAATTTTTCTTTCTTTTCATTTTTTTGTTGATAGGATGTTTTGTAAAGGTTAACTCGCAGGCTTGAGTTAGCTTTCAAAATTAAGATTTTATAAATCTATAACACGTGCTTAATGCTTTTCCTTTGTTTCTCCCTGTGAGGCGCTTTATTTTTTAGCTTTGGAAAAGCCAGAATATCAACAGGATTCACATGACAACACATTCTTTTAGTATGCTGGCTATTGCCGTCAGCGTCGCTGTGTCGGCGACTTCATTGCAGGCTGCTGAGCAAGCAACAGACGTTCAAGCTGATAAAAATATTGAACAAATTTCAGTTTTGGGATCGCGAGTAGCAAACCGCACTGCGACCGAATCAAGCTCTCCTATTGATTTAATTGATGCTGATACCCTGAATAAAGGGGGCTTCACTGAACTTGGCCAAAGTTTACAAGCGACCGCACCGTCTTTTAACTTTTCTCGTACGCAAGTGTCAGATGGGTCTGATTTATTTAGACCCGCGACTCTGCGCGGTTTACAGCCAGATCAAACGTTGGTGCTTATTAATGGTAAACGTCGTCATAATCAGTCTATTTTTGGCCTAAACGGCACAGTGGGCGCGGGTGCAGCGGGAACCGACATGAACGCTATTCCGCTTAGCGCATTAAAAGGGGTTGAAGTATTGCGTGATGGCGCAGCGGCGCAATATGGCTCTGATGCAATTGCAGGGGTGATTAACTTATCACTTAACGATTCTACCGGTGTGACAACGGGCTATGTGCAAGCCGGTAGTACGGGCGAAGGCGACGGCGATACGATTTCGATTGGTTTAAATCGTGGTTTTGATTTAGGCGACGAAGGGGGGTTTATTAATTTTTCGGCTGAATACCGTAATGCTGATGGCACTAATAGAGCCGAGCGTGATACGGGTGGGTCGTTAGATGTTCCTGCTGGCACATTATCTGACGATGTCCGCTGGGGGCAAGGTAATGCTGACAGCGAGTTTACGTCACTTTTTTATAATATGGCACTTCCGCTGGGTGACACAGAACTTTACTCATTTGGTGGCTATTCAAACCGAACAGCATTAGGGAATGGTTTTTACCGTAACTATAATCAGGCCGCAAAGAATGTGGTGCAAGTATACAGCGATGGCTTTTTACCTCGTATAGACAACGAAGCCGAAGATATTTCATTTGCAGTGGGTCTGCGTGGCGAGCTGAACCCTGACTGGGGTTATGATGTGTCTGCTGTGTACGGTGAAAATAGCTATGATTTCACTTCAAAAAATACCTTAAATGCCTCTTATGCTGCTGAATATGTAGCTAATAACCCAAATGCGAGTGATGCAGATATTGCTGCTAATGCGGGCCCTCGAGGCGGGTATTCGGGCGGGTTTAGATTTGATCAAGCCACCGTTAATGCCGATTTAAACGGCGTTGTTAATATTGGCCGCAGTGAGCCTGTGTATGTGTCGGTGGGGGCTGAGTACCGCAAAGAAAACTATCAAATTGTCCCAGGCGAAGAAGCATCCTATGCGTGCGGCCTTGCTAATACAGACACTTCTTACCCAGCGGTAAACGATGACAGCGTATTTGCTGAATGTGGTTTTCAGGCTTATAACGGCCTTCGTCCTGAGGCATCAAACAAAGAAAGCCGCGACAGCTATGCATTTTATGTCAATGCTGAAACCTTGCTGACAGATGCATGGCAAGTGAGTACGGCACTGCGCTATGAAGATTTCTCTGATGCAGGTGACGACATCATTGGTAAATTAGCGACACGCTATGAAATCTCTGATGATTTTGCAGTGCGTGGTGCAATCTCATCGGGTTTCAGAGCGCCTTCATTACAGCAAAGTGCCTACACGGCTTACACCACTAACTTAGGTGCGGGTGGGGTATTATTGCAGTCATTTACTGCAACGGCAGGATCTGATTTTCCTTCAGCACTGGGCGTTGATAATCTTGGCCTTGAAAGCTCAGAAAACCTAAGCGCAGGTTTTGTTTATAACGTGAGCAGTGAACTGTCGTTAACCGTTGATTTTTATCATGTTGAAATTAAAGACCGCATTACGCTTGGCAGCTTAATGTCTGCGGATGATGTTGCCTTTAGCCCTGCGGCTGTGGCTGCATTGAACGCCACTGGCGCACAGCAAGCGAACTACTTTTCAAACTCGGTAGACTCAACCACGAAAGGGGTTGATATTATTGCCTCGTACCGTACTGATTTGTACGACGGTAATTTCTCAGCAACGTTTGCTGGTAACATTAACGACACCGAAATTGATAATGTTAATGCCCCAGAGGGGATCCCTGAGTCGATTGCACTGGATGATTTGCAACGAAGCTTTTTAACAGATGGTCAACCTGGTGAGCGTGCAACGCTTACGTTTGAATATGATCGTGGCGACTTTAACAGTATGTTGCGCTTTAATTATTATGGCGAAACAGACGTTAAGTACTTTGGTAATGACCACATAGGCTTACCAGATGAGCTTTCACCTACAGGCGAATTTAAAGATACCAGTACGGTAGAGTCTGCGGTTTTAGTTGATATTAACGTGGGTTATCAGTTAACTGATGAGCTTATGCTGTCGGCAGGTATTGATAATATCTTCGACGTAACCCCTGATGAGTTAGGCGAAGATGAAGCACTTGATTTTATCACTAACCAAGCGTTTAAGTACCCTGTACGTGCCTTGCCTTATGGCTTTGATGGCATGACCTACTATGCAAAACTTAGTTTTAGCTTTTAATTCCTATATTGAAATGAAGTTTAAATAGCGCCGAAAGGCGCTATTTTTTTGTCTTTGCGAAGGTGAATACCTATCGGCAATAATACTTAATTAAGCACAATGGTATACGTATAGCGCCCTGCATTTATAAAACGCAGCTGGGGTAAAGCAAAGCGTATAGCAGCGGTTTAATTCACTTTGAGTTATACCGCATAAAGTCGCTATTACGTGTAAGCCTTTATTGCTTTGAACTACTAGCAGCCCGTTCGCATATGTCGCGCATTCGCTGTTTAATTTCAGGCTCTTTTTCGTTGAGTAGTTTACTAATGCAGTCGATATACGCGTGGTTTTCTTCAAATGGCACACCTATTTCGTAGGCGTCTGCGGCTAAGCGCAGCATTTCTTTGTCAAATTCGCTGAAGATATTAACCAGCTCTTGTGCTTTTTGTTGCTCAATGCCGAGTGCTTCAAATGCGCTGCGACCCATGCGAAGGGAGCTGTCGTAGGTTTCTCTGATAATGTCGCGACACCCGTATGCCCACAAGTCATAAACATGATGGCGGTCTACAGCACGCGCAACAACATGAAGGTGCGGATAGTTTTGCATTGCATAGCGAACCAGTTTGGTTATTTGCTCGGCATCATCGAGTGTAACAACCAGTAATTTTGCATTGTCTATTCCGGCGGCGCTGAGTAAGTCGGGTCTTGTTGCATCACCAAAAAAATTGCGGATCCCGACACGCTCTAATCGATCAAGCTGTTTGTAATTGTAATCAATTACGGTGGTGTTAAAGCCGCCTGCTTTTAAGATTAAATCGACAACCCCTCCAACACGACCAGAGCCAGCAATGATGACGTGGCTATCTTCAGGAAAGGTTTCTTCTCGGTGAGCTTGCTCGCCAATATAGCGAGGGGCAATGAAACGTTGATACACAATGTATAATACCGGTGATAGCAACATAGAGAGTGTGACAACCAATAACAGTTGGTCGGCCAAAGCCGATGGAAGCACATGATTGCCCACGCTGTAGCTTAATAGCACAAACCCAAACTCACCGGCTTGAGCAAGCCCTAGCGCCAGTAACCACAGGGCGGCTCCCTTTAAGCCAAACAGTCGCCCAAGCATTAATAACGCCGCTGTTTTAGTAAGGATCAGTATCGCCGTTAAAAGCAAAATAGTCGCGAGGTTATCAGTTAATAACTGAAAATTAATACTGGCGCCAACCGTGATAAAAAAGAGTCCTAACAGTAATCCTTTGAAAGGATCGATATTACTTTCGAGCTCGTGTTTATAGGGGGAGTTTGCAAGCACCACGCCTGCTAAAAATGTGCCCAATGCGGGTGAAAGACCCACTAACGACATCATCAATGCTATACCAATAACAAAAAATAGCGCTGTGGCGGTAAAGAGTTCACGAAGCCGTGCTTGTGCTACAAACCTAAAAAGTGGGGCTGTGAGATGGCTTCCGCCAAACACCACAAGCGCAATCATACCTAATGTCACTAAGGCTGCTTGCCAGCTTTCAAGCCCTGCTACGAGGCTAAGCCCTGTATGACTGTTATTGCTGGTGCTTGTTATTCCTGTTGCCAGCTCTGGTAGGGCTAATAATGGAATAAATGCGAGCATGGGAATAACCGCAATATCTTGCGTGAGTAACACGCTAAATGATGCTTGGCCGCCGTCTGATTTTAATAACCCACGCTCTGACAGGGTTTGCAGCACAATCGCCGTGGAAGAAAGCGATAAAATTAAGCCAATAGTGAGGGCTGTTTGCCACGGGTGATCCAACATCATAGCCAGTGCAGTAAATGCTGCGCTGGTTAATAAAACTTGCCCTCCGCCAAGACCAATAAGTTGTTTGCGCATTGACCACAGTGTTTTAGGTTCAAGCTCAAGACCAACAATAAACAGCATCATCACCACACCAAATTCGGCAAAATGCTGAATGGCAATTACATCCACATTTAAGGTGGTTAGCAAAGGAGAAATGGCAATACCAGCCAGTAGGTAACCCAGTACAGACCCGAGTCCCAGCTTGGTGGCTATTGGCACGGCAATAATGCCTGCAATGAGGAAAATATAGGCTATTAACAGTAAGTCAGTCATTATGATCCTGTTGTTCTTTTTGATTCTTAGTCATTATTTTTTAATAACTATGGTTGTTTTAATCAGTATTGCCAGTTGTTGGTATGTGAATGCAAATAAAAAACACGCTTAACCATAAAAATGGCAAAAATGCATGGCAGCCATTGATTTAAATTACGACAAAATAAGGGTGAAAAAAGAGCCATATTTTTAATAAAACTACTTGCGTAGCAGTATTAACGGTATACAATCGCGACACATTCATGAGGAGTAAAAAATGAGCAAAAAGAAACAAAAAAACCAAAGCCAAGTTGATATTGGCCGCGGCGTAATTAACGACAATGCCTATGCTGCATTGGTTACCTCTAAGCTGTTTCAGGCTAAAGTAGAAAAAGCTAAAAAAGGCAAAGGTGCATATCAGCGTAAGGCAAAACATGCAGGACGAGAGTCCTATTTAATCGCTGCTTAATTGAGTTGTGATCAAATAGGATTTTTTATAAAAGCAAACACCCGCTGTTTGCTTTTTTTATCTCAAACATCTTCTAAAAAAGTCACCGCGTTTACTTTTTACACAATTTTTATATATGTTTTTACAATAAAACTAATTTATTCGCTATATACACAAAAAAGATACATTTTTTATTAACGATATTTACCGCTATTTTCCCTCGCCAAATTCTAAATGCCTTGTAAGCCGTACGCTTCAAGGTTAAAAACTTGTTAATTTTGTGTTCATTTTTACGCTGTAGAATCGAGCAAGTTTTAGTCGCAGCTCAATAATTTTTATCAGTTTTGACAGAGATTAACGGTATTTTTCAGTAAAAATAAGAATGAATTTACCTTTATTGGGTAAATTAGAGGTTGACCTGATTGTTTTTTATGTTACTTTTAGGTTGGAAATGTAAAATAATTGTTATAATAACCTTGGGCGGAGGGAGCGAATGAGCTCACATCAATTAATAAAAAATGCCTTTAAACTAAGTGCGCTGTCACTCAGTGTATTTGGCTTTACAGCACAGGCTGCAATTGATTGCAGTAACTTAGAAGTATGGCAGCAAGGCCAAACACATGTCGGTGGCGATCAGGTGCAAGCACAAGACAGTGCCTATGAAGCTAAATGGTGGACACAGACTAACCCCGTGGAGACATCGGGTGTTGATCAAGAGTGGCGTTTATTGGGCGCTTGTGACAGCGCTGTCAGTGAGAATCAAGCACCACAAGTAACAAGCTTAAACCCTGCTGAGGGTTCTTTGTTTACCACTGGTGACAGCGTTGTCATAGGGGCTGACGCCATTGACACTGATGGCACAGTTGCGAGTGTTGAATTTTTTGTTGATGGAACATCGGTGGCTGTTACAAGCAGTGCGCCATATTCAACAAGTTGGCAGGCAACCGTCGGAAGCCATGTAATAAGTGCGGTTGCAACGGATGAGTTAGGGCTTACATCAACAGCGGTGGCACATTCGGTGAGTGTGTCTGATGCTGTCGAACCGGGTAATCAAGCGCCGACAGCAAGCATTGAATTTAGCACTGTGGCGAGTCAAGTTACCGTGGGTACAGATATTGTATTTGCACTTTCGGGCAGTGATAGCGATGGTCAGGTGACTGGGCTTAGTTTGGCAGAAAATGACAGCGCTGTTTATCAGGCAAGTAGCGCGTCATCAAGCTATACATGGCAAGCACCGGCACTGGGTCAATTTACCTTTACGTTAACCGTGACAGACAATGAAGGCGCAACTGGCACTGCCACTCACGTTGTGAATGTGGTTGAAGCGACGCCGCCAGGTGCTGATTGTAAGCCACACGGTTTATACCAAACACCGGGTGTGAATACACCGTATTGTACAGTTTATGACAGCAATGGCCGTGAAAAAATGGGCGCTGATCATCCGCGTCGTGTGATTGGTTATTTCACTAGCTGGCGCAATGGTGCAAATGGTCAACCGAGTTATTTAGTGAATGATATTCCGTGGGACAAAATTACCCATATTAACTATGCCTTTGCGCACGTTGATGCCAATAACAAGGTGTCGATAGGCGATCCGAATGCTGCGGGCAACCCCGCAACAAATATGACTTGGCCGGGGGTAACAGGGGCCGAAATGGATCCTAGCTTTAGCTACACAGGTCACTTTAATCTACTGAATAAATTTAAAAAACAGCATCCAGATGTAAAAACATTAATCTCTGTGGGTGGCTGGGCCGAAACCGGTGGTTATTTTGGTGCAGATGGCACGCGCGTAAACAGCGGTGGTTTTTACACAATGACAACGAATGCCGATGGCTCGGTAAACCAAGCTGGTATTGATGCGTTTGCGAAAAGCGCCGTTGAATTCATTGAAGCGTATGGTTTTGATGGGGTTGATATTGACTATGAATACCCATCGTCGATGAATGATTCGGGCCATCCTGATGATTTTGCTATTTCGAATGCGCGTCGAGCAGGCTTAAATGCCTCGTATCGTGTGCTGATGCAAAAATTGCGTGAAGAGCTTGATATTGCGGGTGAAAAAGCCGGTAAGCATTACCTACTCACGATTGCATCACCGTCTTCGGGTTACTTACTGCGTGGTATGGAAACTTTCCAAAGCGTGAAGTACCTAGATTACGTGAACATTATGTCGTACGACTTACATGGCGCATGGAACTCACACGTAGGTCACAACGCAGCATTGTATGACACTGGCCTTGATTCAGAGCTTGCACAATGGGGCGTGTATACAACAGCTGAGTTCGAAGGCATTGGTTACTTAAATACCGATTGGGCTGTACGTTATTTCCGTGGCGCGGTGTCTGCGGGTCGCATCAATATTGGTATTCCTTATTACACGCGTGGCTTTAAAGATGTGTCGGGTGGCACACATGGCCTGTGGGGACAAGCTGCGTTACCTGATCAATCTAACTGTGCAAAAGGCACCGGGGTTGGTGAGAAAAACCTATGCGGCAATGGTGCGCTAGGCATTGATAACCTGTGGCATGACAAGAACGATGTAGGTGAAGAAATGCCTGCAGGTTCTAATCCTTTATGGCATGCGAAAAACTTAGAAAACGGGATTAATCCGTCTTACCTTGAAATCTACGGCTTAACGCCAGATACCGACACAGATGATGTTTTAACGGGCACTTATACACGTTATTACGATGATGTTGCCGTGGCGCCTTGGTTATGGAACGCAGATAAAAAGGTGTTCTTATCAATTGAAGATGAACAGTCGATGGCAACCAAAGTTGATTACGTTATCAACAATGGCTTAGGTGGCATCATGTTTTGGGAACTGGCGGGTGACTTTGATTACGACTCGGCAAAAGGCGAGTACTTTATGGGATCAAGTTTAACGACGCTGGCTTACGATAAGTTTAATCAAAGCGGTGTGGCATACGACACACATCAAGGCAATGTTGATTTTACCGTGCCCAGCGAAGCTGTAGATGTGAGCTTTACGGTTAAAGACTTCCCGATTGGTGATGATAACTACCCAATTTCACCGACTTTCTCATTTACTAATAATTCAAATCTTGATTTAAGCGGCGCGAAAATTAGCTTTGATGTGCCGGTATCGACATCAGCCATTTTCAAGTCGAACTGGAATGCGCAAGAAAAGCTCGGTATGGCGGTTGAGGCAAATGGCTCGAATGCTGCGGGCAACAATATTGGTGGTTATGAGAATGAATTCCATCGCTTTTCAATCACTCTTGTAAATGAGTGGGGTGGAATTGAAAAAGCCTTTAACACCGGCGAAACCGTTGATGCACAAGTCATGTATTACATGCCTATTACTGGCCCAACTAATTTTACTATTGAAAAAGAGGGCAAAACCTACGCATTTAAATACGAGTACCCAATGCTTCCTGATGCCGTGCCGGGCACCACAAACCCAGGCGGTGACAATGGCGGTGACACAGGGGGTAACGATGCAACGTGTGACGGTGTCGATGTCGCCAGCATTGCGGTCTATCCAAATTGGCCGCAAACAGACTGGGCTGGTAACCCAAGCCATGCCGTTGGCGGTGATCTGATGAATCACAACAATGTGATTTACGAAGCTAAGTGGTGGACAAGCACAGAGCCAGGCACATCAGCTGATTGGACTGTGAGCTGCACGCTTTAACTCAACAAAGCGGGGCACGCAATGTGCTCCGCATTTCTACAGCGAGAATACAACAATGAAAACAACTAAATCGAAGGCATTGTCTTTATCGGCAGTGGCAACCAGCATGCTGCTTGCCTGTGTATCAAGCCATGTGAATGCCCACGGATTTTTAGAAAGCCCTAAAGCTCGCCAAGCATTTTGTCAGGCAGACGGCGGTTATTGGTGGCCCGCTGATGGTAGCGCTATTCCTAATCTTGCTTGCCGTGCAGCATTTGCAGAGGCAGGTCATGTGCAGTTTGTGCAAGATATTGAATATTCAGCGAACACGATTGATTACACCAACCTAGCAGCGGTAAAAGACAGTGTGCCCGATGGCCGTTTATGTGCGGCAGGCGACAGTGAAAAACGAGGCATGGATTTACCCTCGGCTCATTGGCAACGTACCGAGGTGGTGCCCAACGCGAATGGCGATATTTTAGTGCGTTTTTTAGCAAGTACGCCTCATAACCCAAGTTTTTGGCAGTTTTACCTGACAAAGCCTGGATTTGATAGCGCCACAGACGTTCTCACGTGGGACGATTTAGAGCTGGTTGAGGAATACGGCAATCTTGATTTTGTGATTGGTGATAATAACGACCGTTACTATGAAATGAGCGTGTCTATTCCTGCTGAGCGTAGTGGCGACGCTATTTTATATACTCGCTGGCAGCGTGATGATGCAGGTGGCGAGGGCTTTTATAACTGTAGCGATATTACCATTGTTACAGACACAGCACCGACTGATCCGAGTGAATGGTCTGCACTGACGTATTTTGTGCGCCAAGGTCAAAATGCAGAAGTGGGTGACAGTGTGTCTGCGCGTTTGTTTGATGAAACGGGGCAAGAGCTGTTTACGCAACAAATGCAAGTCACCAGCGATAATCAGGCTAATTGGCAAGCAGAGTTTGCTCAGCTGCTTAATCTGAATTACAGCCATTTACTACGCATTGGTGTGCAAGATGCTGGTGGCACAATCGCTTTTAATGCCAGCGATATATTAACCAATCAGGTGTTTGCAACAAACGCCAACTACAGTTTTGCACTGAGCGTAAAAGCCGCACCTGAAAATACTGCCCCTATTATCCATCAACCTGAAGCTATCACCCTGAATGAAAATAGCACGGCAGATGTGCACTTACATGCCTTTGACGATCAGCAAACCGCATTAACATACCGCTGGAATGTACCGGCTCCTCTTCGCTTTACAGGAGCGGGTGCCGACATCACGTTAATAGCACCAGAAGTCGATGCAGATACCTCTTTTACTGTCACGGCCTCAGTATCTGACAGCATGCTTACCAGCGAAGCCAGCTTTACGGTCACGGTACTAAATAGCAGTGTGGTTGAGCCAAACCCCGATGCGCCCGCGTGGGATAACAGCGCGCAATATAACACCGGCGATAAAGTGAGCTTTAACGGCGGGATCTACAGTGCGAAATGGTGGAACCAAGGCGCACAACCCGACAGCAGTGATGCATGGCAGCTTGAATCAGGTTCGGCATCGAGCGAATGGAACATCGGCAAAGCCTACCAAGGCGGTGACGAGGTGACCTATCAAGGACAGCGCTATCGTGCGCAGTGGTGGACTCAGGGCGATACACCGAGTACCAGCCAAGTATGGGCAAAAATCTAAAGTTTTGTAGTTCAAACTTTATCAATAACAGCAAACAGCTAAATAAAAATAGATAAGAGAGAATCATGAATATAAAACAATTAAGCGCAGCCATTGGTGTTGCATTATGTGCCAGTGCAGCGAATGCTGCACCATCGACACCGACCATTATTTGGGAACCGCAAGAGTACTCGTTTGTTGAAGTAAACCTTGAAGGAACGGGCTCGTATAAAAGCCTCGTTAAACGTGTTGATCAAGTAACGATTAACATTGAGTGGAATGCATGGAGCGGTGATGGTGGCGATAGCTACAAAGTGTATTTTGACAATATGCTGGTAAACGAAGGCCCTTTGGCTGCGGGCACTAAAAGCGGAGTGATTAGTTTCCCTTATGATAAAGCGGGTCGCCACACTTTGTATGTTGAGCTTTGTGAAGGTGGCACAACGTGCGCGCGCAGTGAAGGCAAACCCATTGTTATTGCCGACACCGACGGTGCGCACTTAGCCCCATTACCCATGGATTACGATCCAAATAATAAAGACATTGGTACAAAAGAAGGGTTGGTAACAGGGGCTTATTTCGTTGAATGGGGTATTTATGGGCGTGACTACGATGTCACAAATATTCCTGCACAAAACTTAAGTCACATTTTATATGGTTTCATTCCAATTTGTGGTCCGAATGATTCACTGACTGGAGGCCCTAAAAACGCGCTAAATACTGCGTGTGCGGGCTCAGAAGATTTTGAAGTCGTTATTCATGATCCGTGGGCGGCGATTCAAAAAGCCCTTCCGGGTGTCAGTGCAGACGACCCAATCCGTGGTACTTACTCACAATTAATGGCGCTAAAACAACGCTACCCTGATTTAAAAATATTGCCATCTGTAGGCGGTTGGACGTTATCTGACCCGTTCGCATATTTTACTAATAAAGCAAACCGCGACACGTTTGTCGCATCAATGAAAGAGTTCTTAAAAACATGGAAATTCTATGATGGTGTCGATATTGACTGGGAATTCCCTGGGGGCGACGGTGCTAATCCGGCGCTAGGTGACCCAATTGCAGATGGCCCTGCTTATGTGGCATTAATGCAAGAGCTGCGAGCTATGCTTGATGAGCTTGAAGCCGAGACTGGTCGTCAATATGAGCTAACATCAGCAATTGGTGCAGGCTACGACAAAATTGAAGATGTTGATTACCAAGCAGCAAGCCAATATATGGATTACATTTTTGCCATGACGTACGATTTTTACGGCGCGTGGAGTGGAGTAACAGGCCATCAAACCGCCTTGTACTGTTCATCGCATTTCCGCCCTGGTCAATGTGATGGCACGGGTGTTGACGCCCAAGGCGTACCATACAAAGGACCTGCTTACACCACCGATAACGCAGTGCAGTTATTACTTGCGCAAAATGTTCCATCGAAGAAAATTGTTGTGGGCACAGCGATGTATGGTCGTGGTTGGGAAGGGGTTTACCCAGCAGGCACGACTATTGATGGTAACCCTATGACTGCAACAGGGGCGGGTCCTTTAAAAGGCAGCACTGCGCAAGGCGTCTGGGAAGACGGTGTTATTGATTATAAAGGCATAAAAGCACATATGATCGGCGCAGCAGGCACTGGTATTAATGGCTTTGAAGTGGGCTACGATGAGCAAGCAAAAGGCGCATATGTCTGGAATCGCTCTACAGGTAAACTGATTACGTATGACAGCCCTGCCTCTGTTATTGCAAAGGGTAACTATGTTAATCAACATGACTTAGGGGGATTATTTGCATGGGAAATCGATGCCGATAATGGTGATATCCTGAATGCGATGCACGAAGGTTTAGGTGGTGCGGTTACAGAGCCTAGCAACAGAGCGCCTGTGCTGTCAGTATCAAGCACCGTAACTGTAAACGCCGGTGAGTCTGTTTCAGTTGTTGCATCAGCAACCGATGCCGATAACGATGCACTGACTTACAGCTGGACAGCAGACGCCGCGCTGTCTGTAACGGGTGAAAACTCAAATACACTGGTTATTGCTGCGCCATCAGTGACAAGTGATGCGCAATACCTAGCAACGGTATCGGTCACCGACGGTAAAGCCGTGGTGAGCCGTAATGTAACAGTGAATGTTGTGGCGCCAAGTACGGGCGGCAATTCAGCGCCTGTCGTGGCTGCAATTTCAGATAAAACCGTTGCTGAAGATGCAAGCGTTGCGGTATCAGTGTCTGCTACAGATGCAGATAATGATGCACTTAGCTATAACTGGACAGTGCCTGCGGGCTTAACATTGGTGGGTTCAGGTGCAAATATTAGTTTGCAAGCGGGCAGCGTTGATGCAGATACAAGCTATGTTGTAACGGTAGAGGTATCTGACACACAAGCTACGACATCGGTAAGCTTCAACGTGACAGTGACTGACTCTGGCACAACAAACCCACCGGGTGGCGATACAACATGGGATGAAGCCGCCATTTATGTGGGCGGTGACACGGTAATTTATAACGGTGTTGAATATACTGCAAAATGGTGGACACAGGGAAATCGTCCTGATTTAGGTGGCCCGTGGGAAGCAAGCTCAAAACCAACAGACGGTAATGGTGATGTGGTTTGGCAAGCTGCTGGTATCTACAACGGGGGCGACCAAGTCGTTCACCAAGGTACAAAATACGAAGCGAAGTGGTGGACTCAAGGAGAAGAGCCAGGCGTTGTGGATGTATGGAAAGCACTTTAAACCTACCTAGCAACATATAGTGTATTTTATTAAAATGTGATTTCCCTACAAAGCAGCCTTCGGGCTGCTTTTTTAGTGTCTAATCTCTAACTTTTCCTTATTTTAATTGCTCACTTTCCTCCTCGCTTAGTTTTTGTGTTTCACCTATTATGAACCATACTAAAAGAGTGATGAGTTTAGGCTCTTAAACTACAGGTGTGTTGATGACGATGAAAGTGTTTTTCTTATTGGTTTTTGCTGCGTTAAGCACGGAAGCGTTTAGCTGCGACAGGGTTTTAAAAGTCGGGGTGAGCCAATCGTGGCGACCCTATGTTTTTAGCCAAAATGATCAGCTCACTGGGATTGATATAGAGATTACTGACTTGGTGTTAAAAGAAGCAGGGTTTTGCAGTCAATTTATCGCAATGCCTTCGTCAAAACGTGGATTTGCTGAATTAAAACATGGCACTGTTGATTTACTTCCCGCAGCCAGCTACAGCCAACAGCGAGATGATTTTAGTACTTTTTCAGTGCCTTATCGTAACGAAGTTATGCGTCTTTTTTGGTATCCGCACAGCCATTTGGAATCACAAGACTTAAAAGGTTTACTCGACCATAAACAAACTATTCTTACCAATAGCGGCAGTTATTATGGCGATGAATTGACACGTTTAAGTGCGAATAAAAAATATAAAGATCAGTTTGTTACTGTCCCATCATTACGACAGCGCTTAGCAATGCTGGTGGCCAAACGCGTTGATTTTTTTATTGACGATGAACTAGCAGGCTTAAGCTTGATTCAACAACATCAGGCTAACAACGTAAAAATTCATCCGTATATTATTAATAATGATTATATTTATTTTATGTTAAGCGACTTGAGCCTCTCCGAGGAGGAACGACAGGCTATTAACCACGCGATTCAATTCAACAAGCAAGCAATAACCGATATAATCAGTTCCTATAAAACACAGTGAGTTAGCCTAACCGCGTAACACGCAACTTGATACGTCCGGCATTGGCACCATAAAAACGATTTAAGTCATTCGCAAATGGGCAAAACTCGCCTGACTTTGTAATGCGAATATCGGCACCTTCAGCAATTTCAAATAAATGCTCATCGTTGTCATCAATCGCGCCAATAAGTGCAAACCACTGTGCATGCGCTAAGCGTCTAAATGGCTCAAGCACAGCCATGGGAATTTCTTTTACACCTAATTGCACGTTATCACGATGCCAACCCGCGGGGCCGCAACTAATGCCATCGTCATACCAAGTTTGATCAGGATAAGGCGTAAACCGATAGGTCGCCCCTTGCGCTAACATTAATCCGGTGTGGTTATATTTTTCGGCGCCATAAACAAATACATCTTTACTTTGACCAATACTGAGTACGGTCATGTTTTGTTTATCAAGCGCAATATGTGGGCTTAAGCCGTTGAAGGTTAAGCGGCTTTCATCACTGTAGAGCACATCATACGTAAGGCTTTTTAGCGACTCAGGACGATAACTGGTTAAACGGTTAATACGCTCTGCCACGGTGTAATGAATTGTGGGAGGATGTTCACTTTGCTCATTATCAACCAATACGCAGCACTCTCGGTCAACAAGCTTAAATAAAGGATTAAACCAAAAGTAATTTTGTTGGTGGCTAAGCGCCAACGGATCGGGGGTAACAGTAACATCGTCTTGGGCAATTAAATTACGGTGCTCATCGGGCAGTAAGCTATGGTAATTAATATCAGCACTGGTCAGAAGGTTAAGTGAAATAGTTTGTTCTATTAACCACTCAATAGCATAACGCAGACAAATGTCGGCTAAGCCATCACGGTAATACCCGCCACCCACGTCAGAATGTGCGCCCGCAAACCATACCTCTTCTACATGGGGCGCTTTGTTTATGAGTGTTGGCTCAAACGCGCGGCGCTTTTCATCCAGCGCAACACAATGCAGGGCTGCGTTAATATTACTGGCTAGGGTGTAGTTTTCAAAAATAACGTGTTCAGCGCCACGTGTTGCTTTGGTCACTTTTGAAAAACCAATGGATGCCACGGTATCAAATACGCATAAAAAAACATTGTCGCTTATTAAGGGCTCAAGGCATTTTGCAAAACGCCTTGCCAATGCTGCACCACGACTAAAACCCGTTAGCAAAACCCGATCGCCCACAGCGTAATATTGTTTAAAGTCGTTTATTGCGCGGTTTAAAATACTGGCGACATCGTCGCCTCTTGGGGCTAATGCTTGATTGAATAAACGTCTAAAGCGGCTTCCTTGAGTGCCTATGCCTTGATAATAAAAACTAAGTTGGCTTGGGAATGGCGTTTCGGGTTCACTGTTAAGTGTGCCGCCAAATAACAAGTGAAGTTTAAGAATATTGGAAATACTGGCGTCTTCTTTGAAATGAGCGGCACTAAATTGTTCTGCATCACGTGGCTCACTGCCTGTGCCATCAAAGTTGAAAATCAGCGTTTTAGGGGTCATAGCGTCATTCCTTTAGTGGTTTGTCATAACATACAAGGCATTTATTAAAATTTGAAGACAAATTATGCGTGATGGCTCTCTTTTTATATCAGGCTTTTTATGAGAACACAGAAGACAGGAGAGAGATTTGGGCAAGGTGTGTGGTTAACCTTGCCCAAAATAGCCGTTTGAACAGCTAAAATTAAGCGTAAGTGTGGCTGTATAGAATGCCTGAGCCAATTAAGATAAGGGCAATACCGCCAATGGCTTCAGCTTTTTTGCCAACCCAGCCACTCATCACATTCCCCAGTAATGAGCCGATAGTCACCATTACGGTTGTGGCGAGACCTATCATTGCGGCAGCAACATAAATATTAACTTTCATAAACGCAAGGCTTATGCCCACGGTCATTGCATCAATACTGGTGCCTACTGCGGTCAGCAGGGTTGCCATTAATGAGCGCTTATTGCTTGGCACTTCGTCGGCGTCGTCATCGTCGTCTTTACGACTTTCAATGATCATGTGTATGCCAAGGCCCACCAATAATACAAACGCAATCCAGTGATCATAGGCTTCAACGTACTCGGCACCCGCACTGCCAATTAACCAACCTAAAACAGGGGCAATTGCTTCAATGCAGCCAAAAATTAAACCCAATTTAATGGCACTAAGAATACGTGGGTTTTTAAGTGAACTGCCTTTGGTGATTGATGCAGCAAACGCGTCGGTTGACATTGCAAGCGACAATACGCTGAGAGTAATAATATTCAATTTTTGCGCCCCACAAAAAGTGCGCATTATACGCGTATAAGCCGTAAACAGGTAGAGTAATTTACGGCTTAGGGTGAGTCGCGCTGTTTGTTAATGCAGTTTCATTTTGGGTCTTACCACGCGGAGTACTTTTTCGCTGATCCACAATGCAAAGGTTTTGGCACTGCCATGAATGGCGCGCTGGTGCATACGATAAAGAGAAATATACATAAACCGCGCTATTTTCCCTTCGATAAAAAAGCTATTACTGGTTAAGTTACCCATTAAGCTGCCCACGGTGCTGTAACGAGACAAATTTACCAAAGAGCCATGATCACTATAGGTAAACACGCTTAACGGGTTGTTTTTGAGTGTGGCTAGTAGGTTTTTTTCTACGCATTGTGCCATTTGATGCGCTGATTGTGCGCGTGGTGGAACCTGCGAGCCATCGTCTTGAGTAAACGCGCAGCAATCACCAATCACAAAAATAGTCTCATCAACACTGCTTTGTAGGTATTGATTTACCTTAATTTGGTTGTTGCGTGTAAGCTCAAAAATACCAATATCTTTGATAAAATCGGGGGCTTTTACACCCGCTGCCCATACCATGATATCGGCCTTTATAATGGCATCATTGTTAGTGATAAAGCTGTTTTCTGTGGCTTCTTTTACTTGCGTGCCTTCGCGCACCGTGACCCCTAGTTTTACCAGTTCTCGTTTTGCCGAGTTGGCTATGCGTTCAGGCAAGGCAGGTAAAATACGAGGACCTGCTTCGATTAAATCAATGTGTAGGCGCTTGGCTGTCATTTTATCTAGGCCATACATTTTTAGCATGTCGGATACATGATACAGCTCAGCCGAAAGCTCAACGCCCGTCGCTCCACCGCCAACAATGGCAATTGTTAGAGCCTGCTGTGGGTCGTCATCTTGGTGCAAGCGAGTAAAGTTATCGAGTAATGCATGTTGAAAACGCTCGGCCTGTTGGTTTGAATCAAGGTAAAAGCAATGATCTTTTACGCCGGGGGTATTAAAGTCGTTACTCACACTGCCGATGGCGAGCACTAAGTAGTCATAGCTGACATGTCGCTGTGGCAAAATGCGATGGCCAAGTTCGTCTTTTAACTCGCTTAAGGTAATGGTTTTGTTGGTTGAATCTAAGTGGCAAAAACTGCCGAGTTGAAAATTATAATGGTGTTTTGCTGCATGAGCAGAGTACACAACGCCGTCTAAATCGGCATCAATCGACCCCGTCGCTACTTCATGAAGTAACGGTTTCCAAATATGGCTACGGTTTTTATCGATTAATAAAATATCTGCTTGGCGTTTTTTCCCGAGTTTATGTCCTAATTGTGTTGCAAGCTCTAAGCCGCCTGCGCCACCACCGACTATCACGATTTTAGGAGGTTGGTTAGTCATTACGTTGCCCTCAAAAGTATAATACCTAAACACTCTCGATTTAAAAGCGCTTAGGTATTGCAAATCCATTCTTCAATACCCCATGGCAACGGGTCTATTGTGCGCCTTTTTGCTGGCTTTGTCAGCAAAGCTTACGAACAATATAGTGTGTTTAGTGATATTAATGGCCTTGGGTGATGAGCCTAAACACGTTAACATGGCTAATTCGCACTAAGGCACCTATCATTACCTAATACAGGGAAATGAAACAAGGGATCAGGATGACTACAGCACTCCACACTTCGCTAAATCAATACTTTGGCTTTACTGAATTTCGCCAGGGTCAGCAACAAACGATTGAACAACTGTTAAATCAACAATCATCATTGGCTATCTTTCCGACGGGGTCGGGCAAGTCGTTGTGTTATCAATTAACTGCATTGCATTTGCCTAATTTGACCTTGGTGGTTTCACCCTTGTTAGCGCTGATGAAAGATCAAATCAGCTTTTTGAATAGCAAAGGTATTTACGCGGCCAGCTTAGATTCGAGTCAAACGAGCGAACAAAGTCATACCGTGATGAGTGATGTGCGAACCGGAAAGGTAAAAATTTTAATGGTGTCGGTGGAGCGTTTTAAGAACGAACGCTTTCGCGAGTTCATCAAGCAAGTGCCGATTTCAATGCTGGTGGTTGATGAGGCGCACTGTATTTCTGAATGGGGGCATAACTTTAGACCCGACTATTTAAAACTGCCACGTTATCGCGATGAGCTTAATATTCCTCTGGTGTTGCTATTAACCGCAACGGCAACCAAAAAAGTAAAACGTGACATGTGTGAGCGGTTTGCCATTGCACCTGAATGCGTTGTTCAAACAGGGTTTTATCGTGCGAACCTTGATTTATCGGTGTTAAGTGTGGCGAGCCAAGACAAACAATCGCACTTAACACGCGTTATTGCTGAGCAGCAGGGCGCAGGCATCGTGTATGTGACACTGCAACACACTGCCGAGCAAGTGGCCGCAGCGTTAGCGCAGACAGGACTTAATGCGGTGGCGTATCATGCGGGTCTTGACGATGATAAGCGCTGGCAAATTCAAGACGACTTTATGGCGGGTAACATTAATATTGTGGTTGCCACCATTGCGTTTGGTATGGGCATTGATAAGTCGGATATTCGCTTTGTTATTCATTATGATTTACCTAAATCAATTGAAAACTACAGCCAAGAAATAGGCCGCGCAGGGCGAGATTCTAAGCAATCAAATTGTTATACCTTGGCAAATCTAGATGGCCTGAACACGGTTGAAAACTTTGTCTATGCCGACACCCCCGAGCAAACTGGTATTGAATATGTGATCAACAATATTCGCACGGAGCAAACGAATGGTCAGTGGGAAATGCAAGAATACAGCTTGTCGAGTGACAGTAATATTCGTGCATTAGCCTTAAAAACGTTATTAGTACAGCTTGAAATTCATGGCGCTATCACGCCGTTGTATGCCTATTATGCTGACTTTAAATATAAGTTTTTAACAGACAAAGACACACTTCTTCAGCAATTTGATGAGCAGCGCCAAGCATTTTTACAGCAGGTATTTAATCATACTGAGTTTAAGAAAATTTGGGGCACACTCAACTTTGACGCCTTAACACATGCCACGCAAGTCGATAGAAAACGGGTGGTTGCTGCGCTCGATTATTTGGCCGAAAAAGGTCACATAGCCCTTGAAACTAAACGCATTACACAAGTGTATGAGGTGAATAACGAAGTCATTAATGTAGACAATTTAGCGTCGCAATTACATCAGTACTTTATTGAAAAAGAGCAGGCAGAAATAAAACGCATTGCCGCATTGGTGCGCTTTTTTGAGCTTAATAGCTGTTTGAGTTATAACCTTGCACGTTATTTTGATGATCACAATGCCCCAAAAGGGTGTGGCCATTGTTCTGTGTGTCGAGGCCAGTCTGTAAAACTTAGTTATTCACTTGAGCACACCATGCCAGACACTGCGGTTATTGCAGCTAAAGTTACACAGCTAAAAGAGCACTTAGCCACTAAAGGGGTAACTGAAATCAGTATTGATACTCAATGCCGTTTTTTAGCGGGAATGAGTGTGCCACTGTTTACCCGCAATAAAGTTAGGCAGCTTTCAGGTTTTGGGGTGTGTGAACACCTGCGTTATAGCGATATTAAAGCGGTGCTACAGCAGTTGTAGCATCGCTTTAAATTTTAAACGCATGTGCTTAAGCTTCGGTAGCTTAGGTAACCATTTTGACGAACTTGTCTTGAATAACTCTGTCAGTGTACTTTGTAAGGACAACTGAAAGTTTTCTTTGTCAAGTGGTAACTATTGCAACGTGCCACTTATCAGTTTTGGGCTGAGTATTTAGGAGCTTCTTTTTATTGCTTCCAAAACGTACGCGTAAAAAGGGCAAAAACAGTAAAATATTCCAAACGACCAACAAGCATTGCGCTGGTTAATATCCAGGTTCCTGCGTCTGAAACCGGTGCAAAGTTAGCGCCTACTTCACCAAACCCCGGTCCGAGCACATTGACACATGCGGCGACTGCTGAAAACGCACTCCAAAAATCCAGCCCAGTAAACATGAGTAATAATGTAAACAGCATGCTTGATCCTGCGGCAAAAGTCATAAATGCCATAACGGCATGAAGTACATCATCTTTTACAGGGCTGCCTTGGTACTTAATGGTGAATATAGCGCGGGGATGAAGAAGTTGTTTAAAGTTATTATTGAGCATTTTAACCACTAGAATATTTCTGATGATTTTATTTCCGCCAGCCGTTGAGCCCGCGCATCCCCCTAAATAGCCGGTGATAATAAGTAAAAATCCGACAGCTTCGGGCCATTCAGTAAAGCTTGCTGCACCAAATCCGGTGCTGGTTATAAACGACACTATATGAAAAGTTGAAAAACTCAATGACTCAAAAAAAGAGGAGTAGGTGTCGTGACTGTATAAAATAACGCCCGACAACACTGCAAGGGTTGTAATGATGTATATAAAATAACGCGTTTCTTCATCAGCATAGTAACTTCCGAGCGCTCGTTTGTGGACGACTCTAAAGTGCAGTGCAAAATTAATAGCACCTGCAATCATAAATAAGTTGGCGACCCATAAAATTAAATGACTTTTGTAAAACCACATACTGGCATCGTGGGTCGAGAACCCTCCCGTTGAAACGGTTGTCAGTGCATGAGCCAGTGCATCGTAAAAAGTCATGCCTGCAAAATAGTAAGAAACAGTACACAACACGGTTATGCTTAAGTATACACTCCAAAGGTAATGCGCCGTGTTTGCAATACGAGGTGATAGCTTTTCATCTTTAATTGGCCCAGGTGTTTCGGCTTTTAAGAGCTTCATGCCACCTATATTTAGCATGGGTAAAATAGCCACCACGAAAATCACAATGCCGAGCCCTCCCATCCATTGTAAAAACTGGCGGTATAATAAAAACGTACGCGGCATATCATCTAAGCCCGACAGTATTGTGGCGCCGGTGGTGGTTAATGCGCTTATTGATTCAAACATGCCATCTGTAAAGCTCACTTTGGTGACTAAAATGATTGGAATTGCCCCCAAAAAGCCTGCAATCACCCACGTGGCTGTCGCGTAAATCAGTGCATCTCTAAAGTTGGCCAGTGATGAATCAACATGCTGGGTTTTTAACAGTATGACACTTGCTGTAAAAAGCATTATTGACGCAGGCAATAGGAATGACACGGATACATTATCTTTAAATAAAAATGCAGATAAAGCTGCAAATATCAATTGCACTATACTCATCCACAAAATAGGGAAAGCGAGTAATCGAAATGTGATTTTCCAATTGATCATACGTCTACTGATTTAATGAACGGCTCTTAAATCAGCATGCTATTGAAATAGGCGTAGATGTCTTTAGAGAGAGTGAAAGCTTTATAAAGATTTTATGCCGAGATAAAAAAACTTTATAAAAACTTTATAGTGACAAAAATAAAAACACTTTACTCTAATGACAATTCGTTAGATGAGCATAAACAGATGATGCAGTCAGTATTCAAACCCCCGTTATTTAAGGCCATATTTTTAAGTGTATTGATGCCACTTGTGGTGGTGCTTGCTATTTTTCCGTTTAGAGAACTGTTTACAACCACTGATATTGTGATGTTACAGCTGTTGTGGGTGACGTGGGTGGCTGTACGAAGTAATCGCCGTGTTGCAGCGCTGACAACCCTAGTGAGTGTAGCCTGCACCGACTGGTTTTATGTGGTGCCGTACTTTACCTTTCATATTGAAAACATTGAATATGTGGTGACATTTGTGGTGATGCTTATTGTTGGCCTAGTGATAAGCCATTTAGCCGGTGAGCTCAATACTAAAGTGCGCGATGTGCAAGAACACGCCAGCAATAGCCGACTGCTCTATGAGCTTGCGAAAAAATTAAATGAACTCGACAGTTTAGATGAGCAAAAGCAATTATTTATAGCCGCGATGACTGCACATTTAAAGGTTAAATGTGATTGGCATGTATCGCAGACAAACAATGTTATGTATTTAAATGAGCAGCAGCCTGAATTGGGGGGGATCGCGTTTGCAAAACCCTTGACGAGTGAGCAACAAGCGCTGGCAGATACGGCGTGCTCTTTATTGTATCAAGTTCACGAAAAAACGTTATTGCGTCAACAGTCTGCGGCCATTGCAGTACAAGCTGAACTTGAACGGTCAAAGAATACCTTGCTGCGCAGTTTATCGCATGACTTGCGAACTCCTTTGGCAACCATAATGGGGGCATCAAGTATGCTGGCTGATGAGGAGATTGAATTAAGTCGTGACGTGGTTAAAGAACAAGCCAGTAATATTTTTGAGCAAAGTAAAATACTTAATCAGCATTTTGATAAGGTAATGGAACTAAGCAAAGTCAATAAGTTAGGTGAGAATATTACATGGCAAAAACTCAACGTTTCGAGCCTCATTAGCGAAGCAAAAGCGCGTAGGCAACAGCAATTAAGCGACTTTAAATTAACCATTAATGCTGCACAAAATAGTGCCTGCTATGGTGATGAAACACTGCTAGAAATTGCCTGTGCTAATATGCTCGAGAACGCAGCGCGTTATGGTGACGGAACGGCGGATATGCAATTTATTGAACGAGATAATGAGTATCAACTCGTGCTAATAAACTCGATTAATCGCAATAATGAAACCAGTCAAGACGAAGGCGTTGGTCTTGGCAGTATTATCTGCGATGTAGTTGCTAAGTGTCATCAAGGTCAATTTGAGTTAACCCTTAATGAGCAAACAGGGCAGGCGAAAGCCCAGTTGATTTGGAGTAAACAGCATGGCTAACATTTTAGTGTTAGAAGACTCACCTCCACTGCAAAGTTTTTTAAAAACGCTGCTTAAAGCCAGTGGCTATGAAGTCAGCCTATGCGCAAAGGGCTTAGATGGCTTTGCACTGTTAAGTGAGCAACAGTTTGATTTAGTGCTACTTGATTTAGGCTTACTCGATATGGATGGACAAAATTGGCTGCTTGAGTTTAGGCAATGGAGTTTATTACCAGTATTGGTTTTATCTGCGCGTGATGGCGAAACAGAAAAAGTAACCGCACTGGATAATGGCGCAAACGATTACATAACGAAGCCCTTTAGTGCCAACGAACTTCTTGCCAGAATACGGGTTTTATTACGCGCCCAATCTTCGCCAAATATGACATTGCAATGTGGTGATATTCATATTGATCCCCACAAGCATGTTGTTAAAAAAGACGGGCAGAGCATCAAGTTAACTAAAAAAGAATACGCTATTTTACTGTTACTCTTTCAACAAAAAGATAAAGTATTAACGCATAACGCTATTTTATCTCAAGTATGGGGGGAGCAATATATAAATCGCCCTGAATACGTGCGTGTTCACATAGGTCAGTTAAGACAAAAACTCGAAGATAATGCAGCAAACCCTAAACACATACTTACCGAGCCCGCCGTGGGTTATCGGCTAGTTGATTAAGCTTTATGTCTTTTTCGTTGAGCATACCCCATTTATTGACTACTCTTTTAATATTAAAAACAATAAATTGGGGTATTTGATTGACGTCTAATTCAAAGGGCAGCAAAGGGCTTAATACGCTGTCTAATAAGCAGCTAGAGCGTATTATTGCAGAAATTGATCAAGCAATTGAATGGCACCAATCTTGGTATAAGCAGTTACTACGCAGCCTAATCTCAAATGTCCCTGCCAATAAGCATGACCTTAGCGACAATGCGCATACTTTTTGCGAGTTTGGTCAGTGGTTTAATAAGTTACCAACCGACACTAAAAAGTTGCATCCTCATTTTTCTGAGATGGGCACTGCGCATCAAAAAATGCATCAAGGTGCTAAAGTGCTTTTGTCGTTAAATGAAGCTAAATCGGCTATTCCAGTGAGCTTACTCGATCAATTTCATGCTGATTTAGACACGCTCAGAGATTTATTTGAAGCGGTGAGCGATGAGTTTTCCGACGTTTTGCATACCCGTGATCCACTTACTGGGGCAACTGATCGCACCAACTTACTGAGTCACCTGCGCAAAGAGCACGAACGCTGTAAACGTCACTCGCTTGAATGTGAAATTATCATGATAGATCTTGATCATTTTAAACGCGTAAATGATGAGCATGGTCACGCAGCTGGCGATAAGGTATTGGTTGCCTTAGTAAAATGTATTCAATCGCATTTACGAGAGTACGATCAACTGTATCGTTATGGGGGAGAGGAATTTTTAGTGTGTCTGCCAGAGACCGAGCTTGAAGGGGCCAAGTCATTTTCTGAGCGTTTAAGAGCGAGTGTCGAAGAGTTAAACATTAATATTGGGACCAACACGCCTATAAATGTGACAGGCTCGTTTGGTATTGCCTCTGTCAGTGTTAACGATGATATTGAGCAGGCAATTGAAAGAGCAGATCACGCGATGTATCAAGCTAAAAAGTCTGGCCGCAACAGAGTCTGCGTGACGTAGGGATATTAGCGACGCTTGCCTCTTCTTTACTGATTATTTTGGGCGATGAACATGGCCATGCTTACTTTACCTTAAGCCCAATCAACACAGACGACTTTGCATTACGTGAACTAAACAAACTGGCACATAAATAGCCGCTATCAGCGATATAGGCAGAAAGTTGTTGTGAGTGTTTTGTGAAAGTTTCTAAATCAAGGTGAGGCGATGCTAAGTACAGGCCATTGCTAACGATAGCGTTATTTACGGTGTTTAAAAATGTCACCGCAGCTTGAAAGGAATCAAAGCAACATAATGTGTCTGCTTCATTATTAAGGTTTATGATATCTGCAAGGTCTATATTGCTCGGCATTTCATGACTGTACAGCTTGGCAACAATATTTAAAATGACATTTTGTATCACGCTTGTGTCGTTGCTTGGGTGGGTTATTTTAATGAGTGGTGTGCCATACGATGCACAATAATCAGTAAGCTCTTTTGTGTTAGAACAATCAAGCCCGCCAACAAATACGGCATCGAATTGAGCAAAGTCTGTTGCCTGAAATGTCTGTGGGCATAGCAATGTTGCATGCTCTGAGGCGTTTAGGTTTGGTACTAATATGGCGATGTTTAAATCGTTAGATAATTCGTGAATAGGTACAAACATTACTTATTTACTATTTTAAAAATGCCAAGTAAAACCACGGCTATGCCCTCCATCGGAATAATATAGAGGCAGTAAAGGCACAAAACAGTGCCCTTACTTTTTTACGCTAATCGTATTTTGCTTCTAGCTCATTGGCTGTGTGATAGCTCTCGTGAGTTTTTAGCTGCTCAAAGTAGCGTTCGATTTCAGGGAAGTGCGACAGCTTACCCGCCTGAGCAACCTGCTCTACAACAAAAGACATCATGAAATCAGCGCCTGTCAATGTGTCGTCGACTAAGTACTGCTTACCTTGTAATTGCTGATTAACATAGCTCAGTATTTTAGCAATTTCATGGTCGGCATAGTCGGCAATAAAGTTAGTTTGACAGCCATCTTTAGTAATAAAGAGTTTTAGTAGAAGAGGCACCATGGCAGAACTTTCAGCAAAATGCAGCCATTGCTGGTAATCAACATAGCTGTCGCTTTGCTGACTTGGCATAAACTTGCCTTGCCCGTACTGGCTAATTAGATAATCAGTAATTGCACCAGACTCGGTAATTACTTTACCGTTATCTTCAATAACGGGCGATTTACCCAGCGGATGAATCTGTTTTAGTTCATCAGGTGCTAAAAACGTTTCTTTATTGCGTTGATAGGCAACAATGTCGTAATCGACACCAAGCTCTTCCAGTAACCAAATAATACGTTTAGAACGTGATTTATTTAAATGGTGTAACTTAATCATTCGTTATCCTTAATAGTGGCGCAGCATGAGTTGCTACGCCTAAAAAATTTACATTGGCTGCTGAACTTGCACGACAGTTTTGCCAAAATTATCACCATTCAACATAGCATTAAAGGCGTTAAGTGTATTTTCGAAATTAGCTTCAAGGTGCTCTTTATATTTGATTTTTCCTTCGCTTAGCCATGCTTGCATGTCTTTTGCGAACTCCTCATAACGATGAGCGTAGTCATCAAAAATAATGAAACCTTGCACTTTAATACGTTTCTTTAAAATTAAGCCCATAAGCATAGACAAGCGGTCTGGGCCCGGTGGCAGCTCGGTTGCATTGTACTGTGATACTAAGCCACATAATGGAATGCGTGCTTTGGTATTTAACAGTGGTAAGACGGCGTCGAGTACATGACCACCGACATTTTCATAATAGACATCAATGCCTTTATTACAGGCTGCGCTTAACTGTTCTGCAAAATCATCCGCTTTGTGGTCAATACAAGCATCGAACCCAAGGTTTTCAACAGCATGTTGGCATTTTTCTTTACCGCCAGCTACGCCAACGACCTTACAGCCTTTTAATTTAGCAATTTGCCCTACCGTTGCACCGACAGGTCCTGTGGCCGCAGCAACAACGACCGTTTCGCCTGGTTTTGGTTCACCAATATCCAAAAGCCCCATGTACGCCGTAAACCCAGGCATACCCATAATACCTAACGCATAAGAAGGGTTTTCAGGGTTCTTACCCAGCTTCATTAAGCCTTTTGTGTCGCTGATTGCGTATTCTTGCCAGCCCGTATACGCCAACACCCATTCACCTTCTTGGTAGTCAGGGTGGTTTGATTGCTCAACTTGGCATACGGTTGCGCCCACCATCACATCACCAATTTCAACAGGGTCAGCATATGACTCTGCATCGCTCATTCGTCCACGCATATAGGGGTCGAGTGATAAATAAATAGTTCTTAGCAGTACCTCACCGTTTTTTGGTGCGGGTACTGAGTGTGTTTTTAATACGATATTGCTTTCATTTGCGACGCCATTTGGGCGAGACTCAAGAATATATTGACGATTTTGAATATCAGACATACTTTGTTCCTATTACTAGGTTTATGAAGTGGTGTATATAGATGAAGTGCGGGCGCATTCATAAAATTCAATGATTAAATTGTCACTGTGAAAATAAACACAATTTCAGTCATGCAATAATCGATTTTGCAGAGGGCATAGAAAGGTGTATGCTCAAATGCAACAGATAAGTCAAAAGGATTGATATGAAACGTATTTTATTGTTAACGACAGCGCTTTTAACTGGCGCGTTTAGCGCTCAGGCTAACGCGAATGATGAGGTATTATCGGTTGACCCTGTCTCGCTTTCGGGCGGTGCGTTTGCATTTGAAAACGACGCCAAACGTTATCCCAAACAAAGCCAATTTAGTATTTTGCATAGTGTGATGATGAGTAGCGAAAGTGGCCGACGTCTCGCCGTGGTTACTATCGAAAACAAAGCATCTGGCTCTCGTATTTTACAAGCCGACCATATTATGGCGTTGTTTGCAGATGGCAGCCGATTAAACCCACTCACTTTCGATGAAGGCATTAAGCTTGATGATGGAGAAAAACGCTCTCTTACACTTTCGTTTGGTGAAAATGAGTACCCAATTTTAGCTGTCTATACCAGCCAAGATAAATAAAAGGATGATCATGAAATTTCGCACTTTAGCAGCTGTCGTTGCGCTTTTTAGCTCACAAACCGTTATGGCCGTTGATAGCCAAGACTTTGTAAAAGACAATGTGTTTACGCAAGGCATTGAAGGACCTACCATGTACAACGGCACTTTGTATGCCGTTAACTATGCAGAGCAAGGAACGATAGGCCGAGTCGATAACATGGGCAAGTCGTCATTATTTGTGCGCTTACCAAATGACAGCGTTGGTAATGGTTTGCAATTCGATCAACATGGTAACCTTTATATTGCCGATTACGTTAATCACCGTATTTTAAAAGTGCCAGCGAACAGCCAACAAGTTGAAGTATTTGCCCACAACAGTGAAATGAATCAACCTAATGATATTGCGATTACGCAAGGAGGAAGCTTTTTTGCCAGCGATCCTAATTGGGCAAAAAGCACCGGACAGCTGTGGCGCATAAACGCAGACGGTAGCACACACCTTCTCGAAAAAAACATGGGAACCACTAACGGGGTTGCCGTGAATAACGACAACAGCAAGCTGTATGTAAATGAAAGTGTGCAACGCGTTGTATGGCAGTATGACCTTGACGATGCACTGAATATTAGTAATAAACGCGTGTTGATACGCTTTGATGATCATGGCCTAGATGGCATGCGCGTGAATAACCAAGGGCATATTTTTATTACCCGTTACGGAGCGGGTAAAGTGCTGGAGGTTTCACCTGAAGGTAAGGTTTTAAAAACCTACACGCTTAAAGGCCAGCATCCCACAAACCTAACCTTTAACGACGAGCAGGATACACTCTTTGTTACTATGCAAAAGCGCGGTGCGATAGAGGTCATTAAACTTTAAATTAGCCTTGCTTAGCGCGTGTGATAGCGGCGTTAATCGCCGCTTTTGCTTGCGGGCTATTTTTCCAACAGCTTGTCTGTAGCATTGAGGCAACTCGCTCAGCAATTGTGTTTGCATCGAACCCTGCTAACTGCTCAAATGAGTCAATCCCTATTTCTTCAAAGCGTTTTACTACTGTGGGGCCGACCCCTTTAAGCGCTAATAAAGCCGCGCGTTCTTGTTCATTAAATGGCATGTATACATTCCCTGTTTATCAGTTTTTATTTAGGTACTTTGACCTAATTATTAAGGCGTTAAAATTAAATATTATACTAATTCGCTTAATTAAGTGGTCTATCTTGAAGCAATAAAAAAGCGCACCGGGCAGGGTGCGCTTGAGGGGATTAATCCTGTGTAGCTAAAACAGTAGGACTAATTAAAACTCGGAGCGTATCTCAGTGAAACACCGACAGAGCGGCCAATCACACTATAATCACTTACGGTATTAAAGTGGTTTGCACCGATTTCAGGTGTTGGTGGTTCACGGTCTAACAAGTTATCGACACCAAAATTAACAGCAAGTTCCTCATTAACTTGCCATGCTGCTGCGAAATCAAGATAATTTTGTGCTGAGATTGTTTCTGAACGGTCTACAGCATACTCTACTTCCCCGATTCTGCGCCAGCCAAGTTGGAAATTCATGTTATCTAATTGCCAATCAATGCTTGCACGGTGTTTATAGTCTGCTTGTAAAATACTCGCAAAGTCACCAGAACACGCACTGCCATAGGTGCCTTTACAGTCTACTTCTGCCACGGTGCTGTTATTTTGGCGAGTTTGTTTAGTAACAAAGTTACCTTGGTACGAGAATCTAAAGCGACCGCCCATTTGAGCTGGGGCATCAATAACGTAGTTAGCCGCAACGTCAATACCTGCTTGCTCAATTGCTGCTAAGTTAAAGTCGTTAACAATAGCTGTGCTAATAAACCCAGTATTCGGATCGCGAAGTACTGCACCACACAATGGGTTATTCGGGTTAGGATCGTCAATGTAACAGCTTTGCAGTGCCGCACCTGGTTGAATTTGACTTACCGCATCCGTTACGCGAATGCTGTAATAATCTAACGATAAATCAAAGCCTTCTAAATAGCTAGGAGTGTAAACAATGCCCAAAGTATCAGATTCAGCTTGCTCTGGTTTAATATTTGGGTTTCCGCCGTACGTGTATTTTGCTGTGCTTGAGTCAAACTCAGTGCCAACTGGCGGCGCACCAAATGCAGCACATTGGCTTGCATCGCCCGTACCTAGCAAACAAGGATCGCCGTTATAACGGCCCGCTAATCGAGGGACAAATTGATCACTGTTTTGATCAAATAACGACAGCGAAAGTGCCGTAATAGGGCTGGCAAATTCACCTAAGTTAGGTGCTCTAAACGCCGTTAAGCGGTTTGCACGAATACGAATATCGCTGTTAATTGCCCAGTTTATACCCAGTTTATAGGTGTCTTCTGCTTCAGTGTTTGAGTAGTCAGAAATGCGATAAGCACCTTCAAAGCTAAGCTCTTCGGCAAAGGGCTGATCAATTAAAATAGGCACTAATACCTCAGCATAAAACTCTTCTGAGCTGAAGCTTGCGTCCATATCAAATGCACTAATTGACGCAAAGCTGGTGCCATTTCTAAACGCATCGCCCGGTGTTTGTTTACCGGTTTCTTTACGGTATTCGTAACCAACGGCAAAGTCGACAGGGCCAGCAGGAAGCTCAAACAAGAACCCTGAATCACCCGATAAAGTTGCTGAAATCACACTTTGTGTACGGTCGCGAGTGGTATAAATTAGTGGGTCGCTGAAATCAGTTAAGTCGAGGTTGGGATCAAAAATGTCCACTGAGTTAGCTAGCGCTGCAAAGCGGCTGTTGCCACTGTTGTCATTGCGATAGGCATTGTTATAAATGGTTGCTACTTCGTCGGTTTTACCGTATTGACCATACACATCGTAGCGTAAGTAATCGGTTAAATCGCCTTTTAAACCTAATTGAAATTGCATTGAATCGCGAACGGCTTCTGTATGTTGCACACCTAAACCAAGGTTTCGCTCTACATTTACACGTGCATTACCTTCGCTATCAAACGTTAGTTGGTCACGTAACTCGCTAGGAATATACGGGTTATTACTGGTAAGAGTGACTTGCTCGTTCACAAAAATAGGTGTTTGACCACTGGCACCCGCTCCCTTTACAGTCACTTTCGAATACATGGCACGCCCATATGCAACGGCGCTGTTGCTTACATCAACATCGAATAACAAGCCAGTTGAAAAGCGATCCATTGGTTGGGTTAAGTAACGATCGGCTGTAAAATCAGTCGTTTGACGCTCATTTGAAACACTTCCAGCATCTGTTATAGCAAGGCTATTGCCTGATGCAACATCGGTATAGTAACCACCACTATTAATCAGCGGTGTTGAGTTATCAAGGGCGTAGCTTCGCTCGCCTGCTAAAAGTTCTTTACGTTCGGTGTAGCCTAAATATCCGGTAACGTGGCCGCGACCCTCGGCGATATCACCCCCGAAAATTGCTTCAAAATTAAGTTTTTCATTCCCGCCATCTGCACTTTCATAACTCGTCGAGAATTCAGCACCGGTAAAATCATCATCTAATACAAAGTTTACAACCCCTGCAACGGCATCAGCACCGTATACCGCAGCAGCACCGCCGGTAAGCACGTCAACACGCTTAATTAAACCTGCCGGAATCGTATTTACGTCAACTGAGTTTCGAAAACTAAAAGGTACAGCGCGTGTACCATCAATAAGCACAAGTGTTCTGTTTTGACCTAGGCCACGTAAATCAATCGTCGATGAGCCAAACGAGTCGCCAACGGTTGCGCCTGTGCTATTTGCACCTGCTGCCGCTTGTGGCAGTTTAGCCGTAATATCTTCAACGTTTACCGCACGGTCTAGGTGAATTTGTGCTTCATCAACGCTGACAACAGGGCTGCTTGAAACTAATTCGGTTCGTTGAATACGTGAGCCTGTTACAGTGATTACTTCAGGCTTTTTGGCTTGTTCGGTATCTGCAGCGTGCGCCACCCCCATAACCGAGCTTACAGCAATAGCAAGTGGTGAGAGCAGCAGTAGCGAACGTTTTGTGTGAGTTGTCTTTGCTTTCATGTTGATTCCCTAGCGTTTTATCATTTAAATCAACGCTGGTTGGTATGCGACCAAGACCATTTAGTTAATTTAATGCGTCATACTTTTTGTTATGATGGCTGTTGTGTTCTCCTTTTGGGGAGCTCACCCGTACAGTTTTAAAGCAAATTAAAAATCTTTGCAATAATTATTCTTTAAATGTATTGTTTTAAAATATAAACTATTCCAATCCATCAAGCGGCTTATTATTATATAACAAGCTGATTTTAAGTGATTTATTTATGCATCAACATATTGAAAAACTGTATTTAAGTGCAAAAAAAGAAAAAAAATTAATTATTGGTCTGATGAGTGGCACCTCATTAGATGGCCTTGATATTGCGCTGTGTGAGGTCTCTGGGCAAGGCATGAATACCCATGTTGATGTTATTAAGTTTACTACCGTTGATTACGACGATAATTATAAATCACGCGTTAAGCGGGTGTTTGCAAAGCGAGAATGCGACCTTGAAGAAGTAACCTTACTTAACCCGTGGATAGGCCAGCTTCATGGCGAGATGGTTGCACATACTTTAGCGAGCTGGGGTATAGATAAAGAGCATATCGATGTAATAGCAAGTCATGGACAAACTATTTATCATTGCCCTAAAACTCAGCACAAACGCCCTGAATACGGTAATGCAACGTTACAAATTGGTGACAGTGATCATCTCGCGGTTACCGCAGGGATCACCACTATTGGCGACTTTAGGCAAAAGCATATTGCTGCGGGTGGAGAAGGTGCTCCTTTGGCGGTATACGGTGATTATTTGTATTTCACAAGTCATCAAGAAAATCGTATTTTGTTAAATATGGGGGGGATTGCTAATCTTACCTATTTACCAAAATCTGCCGATGCGCGAGCTGTTTTTAGTTCAGACATTGGCCCAGGCAATACCATTATGGACGCGTATGTACAGCGTCATTTTGCTCCGCTTCAGTATGATAAAGATGCATTAATCGCCAGTAAAGGCACCGCAAACGACGCTTTGTTAGCGGCGTTATGCAGTGATGCATTCTTTAGTTTAGATTTTCCAAAGACAACAGGACCAGAAGTATTTAACCTAGAGTATTTAGCGTCTGCTCAAGCGCGTTCTAACACGAGCGATCTGTCTCATTACGACGTTATGGCCACTTTAGTCACGTTTTCGGCTTTAATGATTGCTAAAGCAATCAACCAATGCAGTGAAAAACTGACCGATATTGCAGTGTATGCCAGTGGCGGTGGAGTGCATAACCCGCTGCTAATGAAAATGATCTTAGCGAATTGCCCGCAGCTTTCAGCTATTAAAAACACCGATAGCTTAGGCATTAATCCAGATGCGAAAGAGGCGGTATTGTTTGCGATTCTGGCAAATGAGTGTTTGTCGGGGGGTCAACAGCGTTTTGGTAATACCGAGCAAGGGATCCCCGATATTACCATGGGTAAAATAAGCTTTTGCGATTAGAAAAACGCTAAGAAACTTGCCCCAAGATTACTGATATAGTGCCGAAAACCCTGATTTTTAGCGTGGTTTGTCGGCGCTAATTGTGGCGATGCGTTGGCAGCGATACCCACGTCGAATTGCGCGCTGTCTTTCAATGTTGCATGCTTACCATGAAGCATTAGCTGCAATACAAATTCACCACTTTGTGTCACGTTTTCTAACGTAAGCATAATAAGCTGCTGATCTAGGTCATGTTGCGTCAGTGTGCGCGCAGTAAAATACGCTGATTCACGCGCATTAGGATAAGTCGCACTAATAGAGATCACATCGCCCTCATGCGCATCTTCGGGTAGCACACAATAAAACAAAACCTGCTTTTGCTCGTTAGCAACAAAATGCAGTTGTTCGTATTCCATTGTATGCTCAAGTGCCGCACATAAGGGATCATCACTAGAGGGGAGTGCAAACGAAAGTTGCACCAAAGCACTGTTCATTACTTCTTCATTACGTTAGTTGATTAAATTAGCGCCAATTATTGATCAATTAAATGACAGAATTATGACTATTGTCATAAGGGGGATTATTTATTTTATGAACAACTAAAATTGTGTTCTTTCTGTTCCAAAACTGGAATGGTTTCTGACAAGATTGGAATAGAAAGTCTTGTCTGGTAAAGGGTTTTAGGGTGGAGAGAAATATCGATATTTGGGGTTTTCTGATAAGGCGTGATACCTGTATATTTACCTCAAAGCTACAGATGAATCATAATTAAAATATCAAGTACTGTAGGTAATACAAAGCTCAGTTTGGATTAATCAAAAACCTGCCTTTTTTGTGCTGTCTCTTAACTTAAAAATGCCCCAAGACGTGTTTAGGCGAATTACTCAAAAGAGCGAACTTCGGCCATTCAAAATTGCTTTTCTATTTCGTCAAAGTATATTGCTTGCATAGTCAGGAAAGCGACCCAATCGCTCTTTTTTGTCCTGAGACAAAAGCTAGAACTACTGCATTTTAGTCTTAATGGCAATTAGTTAAGAAGTTTGTTACAAATGAGTCATTCAGAAAAGCGAGCGACACTGTGTTAGAAAAACGCGCGATTCGCTCGCTATAGACATGTCATGTTTCAAAGGGAAAAGTTGACTTATGAGTTATAGATTTGGAAATAAACTACTTTTTATTTTATCCGTTATAGTTTTTATTTATAGCCTGTTCAGTATTTTCGAAATGCAATTTTCAGCATTTGGATTTAGCGTTAAACTTAATGAAAATCCTGTATTATTTTATTTCATTGTAGGTGGCTTATTAATGGCCTCAGGCTTTACGTTACTAATAAAGACCTTAGAATTTGCCAAAAGCAAAACTCAACGATTTGAAACATAACAAGCCATTGCAGTGCGGGGCGCTATAAAGCAACGAGGCATCAGAATTTTGGAAATGCATTTTGTATTTACTTCCTCTAGAGGACTAATTGAATCAGCAGAATATCTGCCGGCACACACTGAAGATGATGATGCATTCTTCAATTCAAATAAATACTCCTTTATCTTAGTTGCTGCCGCTTCATTGGAAAGCTTGCTTAATGAAGGCATCATCTCATGGGCTTTTCGTCATTTCCCTAAAGCTGATCACAAAAGACATGCAACAGCGTTTCTTTCAATGAACTTAAGTAAAAAGTTAGATGTATTAGGGTTCCTTTTATCATCTGGTAAGCTCATTACAGACAATGAAAGTAAAATTTATCAGACTTTGATTAACTTAATAAAACTCCGAAATGAAGTGGCACATAGCAAGGACTTTTATAAAGAAACGGACATTGATTATGGTGAGCTAGATAAAGATGGTGGTAGAAGTTTCCTTTTAGCTTATGATATTTCTAAATTAATGAATAATCACCCTCTAAGTATTGAGCAAGAAAAGTGTCAATTCATTGTGTCGTCATTGAAGCACTCTGCAAGATAACTTTAAACATTCAAAATGTGGTCATTAATGAACGTAATGACCACAAAATTAATCCAAGTTTCATTCATTATATTCAACTCGATTTCTGCCATTTTTCTTTGCACGATATAGAGCTAAATCAGCACGTTCAATTACTGTTAGCGTATTATCATCACTGTGATTAATCGTCACTCCACAGCTGACTGACAATCTTTTTTCGTGAAAATAAATACCATTTATATCTGTAATAATGGTCGTTGCAACCTCTTTTGTTTCATCTAAGGTTGCCCCTTCAATGATGATTACAAACTCTTCGCCACCCCAACGAGCACATAACGCTTTACTTGGAGATACTGACTTTAATTTATTTGAAACAATGACAAGCGCTTTATCGCCTTCCAAGTGACCATAGGTATCGTTTATTTCTTTAAAATAATCAATGTCTAGTAGTATGAAACCAAAATTCGAGCTTTTTAGTAAACTTGAAAGCGTTCTATCTAGTTTTTCTCGATTAAACAATCCAGTGAGTTTATCGGTTTCAGCGAGTTTTTTCATAGAAACGAAATAAGACAATGTGAGCAATGGCAACTTCAATAATATTAAAAACAGAGCCAAGGCCAATTTTAAGAGGTTCCGGATTCTGTGAGTGTTCATAAACTATAAAAGCACACACTGCAAAAGCTAAGTAAACTTCCCCAATTTCGACCTACTAAATAAAATGAAAATGGAGGAATTAATGTTGCCCAAAATAATGAATAGGCCGCGCCGTTAATTGAGATAATAAATGTCAGTATTAAACTGTTAATCAATAACACCACAGCCCATGAAACCGCTTTAATTTTTGAGCTTTTAATGAACCAAACATATAGTAAAATAGACAAAGTTAGCCCAACCGCATCAAGCAAAGCGAGTTCATAGCTGTTGAATTTAAAGATATTGATAACAGTCAGTACAAAGAAGTACACAGTACATATCAATAAAGAATGGGCGATCAAACGGCTTCGCCAAAATAGCTCAGGACTATTGTGGTGTGCTGGAATGTTTTTATACCAATATTTGAGCATAGTAAATTCTGTTTTTAAATTATTACACGCGAGCTATGCTCTCAAGCAAAGGCCCAGTCCTGTCACTCTATCATAGAAAAACGTGCTAGGACTGAGCGAGGTTTTTCATTATTTTTTATCGCCGTTTATTATGTGCAAATCACGTTGAGGGAACGGAATAGTAATCCCTTTGCTCTCCACTTTATCTTTAATTTTACGCTGTGTTTGCCAATATATATCCCAGTAATGTGGTGTAGCGACCCAAGCACGAAGCTGCAAGTTCACAGAGCTATCTGCTAATGTGTGGACTAAATACTGAGGGGCTGGCTCAATCAAAATTCGAGATTCTTCACTAACAAGCTCCCTTAATGCCGCAAGTCCATCTTCAATTGAATCACCATAAGAAATACCCACAGTTATATCCATGCGACGCTTTTCGTTTCTCGTAAAGTTTTTTATCGCATTTGCCCAAACCGTGCTATTTGGGATTGATACAAAAACACCATCGGCGGTTTCAAGGACAGTGGTAAATAGACCTAAATCTTTTACACTCCCTGTATAGCTTGACACTTCAACAAACTCTGCCTTTTTTAGAGGCTTTAAGAAAAGTAGCATGACCCCCGCAGCCACATTACTGAGCGTATCTTTTAGGGCTAGACCAATCGCTAAGCCTGCGGCACCGACGAGTGCGACAAGACTGGCCGTATTGACTCCAAATAAATCTAAAATAATCACAATTGCAATTAAATAAACCACATAGCCTGAAAGCGTGGTAAGCAGTTTTGTAATGATTTCATCTTGCTTGCTCAGTCTGTAAACACCTTTATGTACGGCACGTTTTAGTAATTTTGAACAAATATTTGCCCCAATAAAAATGAAAATAGTCAGCAGCGTATTCTTTGCTATTGCTATAAGTTGCAATTGATGCTCAGAAAAAAAGTTTATGATGGTGTCCATCGGTGATTTCCCTTTTAATATAAATAAAATATGCGCTTTGCTCTAAACAATTTAGCAATAAATGTTATTTAATGATACTGGTAACTAAGTAGCCATTGTAAGCAATATAGGAAGCAAGCAAGATACTACCTTCCCAACGATTTATTCTGCCTTGTCGGCCAAAACCGTAAGCCATAACCAATAACATGACGGAAAGTACAAGCATCACACTCCAATCTCTGTAAAGTACGTCTGTAGAAATGTGAGGGATAGGCTCAATAATACCAGCGATACCAATTACAGCTAAGATGTTAAACATATTCGACCCCACAACATTGCCAATGGCGATGTCATGCTCTCCCTTTTTAGCGGCAATAATAGAAGCTGCAAGCTCTGGCAAAGATGTCCCTAATGCAACGATAGTTAAGCCGATAATAAGGTCACTGACACCGAGCGCAGTTGCAATTTCAACCGCTCCCCAAACAAGTATGCGAGAGCTAATAATGAGTAATGTTAAGCCCACGGTGAGCCAGAAAATTGCTTTCCCTAAAGACATGGCGTGACTTTTAAGCTCAGTATCAAATTCTGTTTCGAGGGTATCACTTGGTGATTTCATACTTGAATAGACTGACCATGCTAAGAACAAGACTAATCCGCCCAACAACAGACTTGCATCAATCACTGATAAAGCGCCGTCATACAGCAAGTACCCACAAAAAAGTACGACAACTAATAATAAGGGAAGCTCGTTTTTAACAATTTTAGACTGAACAGTGATAGGGGCAATGATGGCTGTTACACCAAGAATTAAGCTGATATTTACAATATTGGACCCGAGTGCATTACCTAACGCCAAATCAGGGTTTCCATCACTTGCAGCCATTGCTGATACGACCATTTCAGGAGCCGAAGTCCCAAAACCAACAATGACCATACCAATTAAAATTGAAGGCAAGCCAGCATGGCCTGCTGTAGATGCCGCCCCTTCAACAAAGCGGTCTGCACTCCATACGAGTAAGGCAAACCCTGCAATAATAGCGGCTATAGCTAAAACCATGACTGAGCCCCCGCGATATCAATACCTGAAGGGTGTATGGCAGAGTTGTCTGGTCTATTTGCAAAATGAAGTGAACTTTGGCAGCGATGTAGTTTCATTATTTACCCTTAGGGCAGACTAGACTAAAAAGACAACAAACCATCTCTGCCCGAAATGACTCATTGCCTTAAGTCTTGTCAAAACCTGATACGGTTCGAAACTGCCACGAGCGATGTTGCCCGGAGACTGTTGACAGTTTCCTTGCTTAATGCAAGAGACTACTCCCCTAAGTTTTTCAAGAATAATCCATCCCTAATAATAATACAATTAGCTTGGCTCCCTTTTTTAAAAAATGATAAATATAAAGAATCATCAAAATAGGCCGATATAAAATTACATCACTAAATCAGGGACGTATTATGAAGGTTAATTCTGGAAGTTTACCGCAACCACTTAATATTCAAAATGTGACTTTAGAGTCACCTATAAATGGCAAGGCTCTTTTAGAAACTGAGCTTAAAAAATTGGCGGATGACGTATATCATGAAAGCGCGCCTCCAGAGCTAAACCAAACGTATACCAAACCGCTGACGATGACATCGAGCCAGATAGACATAACTAAAACAGTTGATGACTATATGCATGAGCTAGCTGTTGCTACTGGTGAATTATATTTGCCGGGAGGTAGTGTGCCTAAGGCGGTAGAAAAAATGCTGTCTCCCTATGACTCACTTCTTTCAGATATAAATCGGCAGAACCCTTCATTGGCCTATAAAAATTGGGGAATCGCTATAAACCAATCTGGTGCTTTAGAAGCGACAGGCACAATTACAGGTTTTGAAAAAGAATTCTTAGAAGAAAAACTAAATGATTCAAAGGAACTAGTAAGCACTATATCTGATTTTAAATCTAATTTTTTAAAATATATTGTGCCTGAAAACCGAGGTTATGGAAGGTATGATGTTACGGCTGATAATTTTCTAGGTGTTTTCGATTTTAGAGAAATGCTTGAAAGTTCAAGGAGCAATGACGACTTCAAAAAGACATGGGAATACGAAACTAATTGGTTAAAATTGAATGATAATATCTTGTCACAGTTAAAAAGAAACGCCACAAGTTATTAGGCTTAGTGCCCATATTGTGCTGAAATGAATTCACAGCGTTCCTTACTAAATACTACCATGTAGTGGCATACTTTTATGCCTTAATTTAGTCATGACTCTTCAAATATTTTAACGCGTTTATGTCCAAAAATGAGCTAGAACGACCGTCTGTTTTAGCTCAAAGTGGACCTTTATAGCTCGTATTTTGAATAGTTTTGAGGCAGAAACTTCTATATTAAGGTTATACCTTGTTCTGGAAGGGTCGTTGTATTGGCCACTTCTTTGCACAACAATTTTAAGCCACTCAACTGTGTAGGTTAACCAAAAACTTTTTGACATAGATTAAATGTGTGCCGCCCGTTTCTTGACCAATCCTAATGTTCTAGTTACATTGGTTAAAACTACTATTGCTACTTAAGCAAGAACAAAGGGTTACAATCTCTCATGGAAGAAGTTAATAAGCAAAACCAAGGCAATATTGAATTAGAAGTTGATGTGATTTCTACTTTTTCACTAGCTGCACAGCAAAATTCATATTCAGTTTTGCGTAATATCCAAATCATTGTACCGGAATGTTACGACAAACCAGTCCATCGTAATTTAAAGTTAAGATTGAATGCTATTGAAGGTTGGTTAGACTCCTCTGAGTGGCTTATTGATGAAGTGATTTCTGGACAGTCAGTTAAATTACCAGTCAAAGAACTTAAATTTCCTTTTGAAACACTTTTTGGCCTGACCGAAGAAGTTCTTCTAGGGCTTAAATTTGAGCTACTGGATGATGAAAACCTTCTCCTGTGTAGTAGTGAGCATAAAGTGAGTATTCTCCCCGCCAATTTTTGGGGTGGAGAGAGTCGTCAGCCAGATTTACTAGCGGCTTTTGTAAAGCCAAATGGTTTATACGTAGAGTCTTTAGTTAGAAAAGTCGCTTTACTTTTAGAAAGTAGTGGCCATGGACGCTCAGTAGATGGATATCAGTCGAACACTAGAGAAAAGCCATATTTGATGCTTGCTGCGCTTTGGAATGTCATTTTTCAAGAAAAGTTAGCATATGTCAGCCCTCCTCAAGGCTTCGCAAAAACAGGCCAACGAATTCGTCTAGCAGCGGATATCAGCCAATCTAAAATGGCCGCTTGTTTAGATTCTTCTGTCTTATTTGCAAGTTGTATAGAAGCTATGGGTCTAAATCCTGTGGTGGCTATCACTAGTGGGCATGCTTTTGCTGGTGCTTGGTTAATTGATGAGAAGTTGCCAATTCTTTGTAATGATGATCCACAGGATATAAGAAAGCGCGTGGATAACCGAGATTTAGTCTTGTTTGAAACAACGCTCGTAACAAATGCTTCCCCTGTTA
The DNA here is from genome assembly GCF_013423925.1 of Pseudoalteromonas sp. JSTW. NCBI lineage: Bacteria > Pseudomonadati > Pseudomonadota > Gammaproteobacteria > Alteromonadales > Pseudoalteromonadaceae > Pseudoalteromonas > Pseudoalteromonas sp. JSTW. Next base: position 748,578 of record NZ_CP058973.1, on the reverse strand, counting down.
CATTTGAACAAGCAAAAGATCATGCCAGAAATTTACTTGCCGAGGATAAAGAAGAAGAGTTTGTAATGGTTTTAGATATTGGCCAAGCACGAGCTCAGTCAATTAAACCGTTATCAACTATAGAAGAGGCTAAAGCTGAAACTGAATCAGTAGATGAAACAGTTGAACTTACTTTACCTGAAGTTCCTCCTTTACCTCCCGTTCGTGCTGAAGAGCGTGTTGTCGAAGAAAGCCCTGAAACACGCATTGACTCATGGTGCCGAAAGCTTCTTGATTTAACTAAGAGAAATAAACTTTTAAATTTCAATGATAAGTCGGTATGTATAAAGTTATATTGTCCTGATATAGCTAATATGGAAGATATGTTGGCGGATGGGACAAAGTTTAAATTCTTATCAACTCAAGAAAGTCCATATTTTGATTCAGAACGAGACAGTGAGTTATTTCGTTTCCAAACCGGCTCGGAAATACATAAAGAGTACGCTCTTAATCAGTTAAATAATAAAATTTTATTAGCTAATCAGCCTCCTAAAAAGGTAGAAAAAAATGCTATCGAGCTGTTTCGGAAAGCAAAAAATGATTTAGAAGAAAGTGGTTCAAATACACTTTTCTTAGCACTGGGTTTCCTTAAGTGGAAAGAGAACCCAGAGGATACCCGAAGCTTTAAAGCCCCATTAATTCTTATTCCAGTTAACCTCACTCGAAAAAGTGCTCGAGCTCCCATTTATGTTGAGCAATTACAAGGTGAGGAAGCAATCTTTAATCTTACTTTGATCGAGTTTTTGCTATCTGAACACGATATCAACTTAAATGTATTTAAAGATGAGCTGCCTGAAGATGAAAGTGGGATAGATGTTCCATTTATTTGGAGTCAGGTAAGGCAGGCTGTCAGTGAGCAAAAGGGATTTGAGGTAGTTGAGGAATTAGTTTTATCTTCATTTTCATTTGCAAAATATTTGATGTGGAAAGATTTAAGAGACAGATTGGATGACTTAAAAGAAAATCGATTTGTTCAGCACTTAGTAGAAAGTCCAAAAGATGCTTATATTCAATCTGCTGAGTTTGTTGAACAACATCAAGTTGATGAGGCTATAGACCCTGCTGAAGTGTTTACGCCTCTTAATTGTGATAGTTCGCAATTAGTTGCTGTTGATGCTTCAGCAAAAGAGCAAGATTTTGTACTTGAAGGACCTCCGGGGACAGGTAAATCCGAAACAATAGCTAACATTATCGCTCATAATATTGGTAAGGGGCGGAAGGTTTTATTTGTAGCTGAAAAAATGGCTGCATTGAATGTAGTATACAAGCGATTGCAAAAAGTAGGTTTGGACCATCTATGTTTAGAGCTTCACAGTAATAAAGCGAACAAAAAGGTCGTTTTAGAGCAATTAGCTCAGGCTTGGCAATCAAGAGAGGGATTAAATCCTAATGCGTGGTCTATGCATGTTTCTGAGCTAAAGGATAAAAAAGATAAGTTAAATGATTATGTGAGAGAGCTACATAAAAAATCACAGTCAGGAGTATCCGTTCGAGACGCAATATCAAGGCTTGCTCTTCATAAGGGGAAAGTCAAACTTAACTTAAATTGGCCATTAGATTTAAGTGCAGATAAAACCTTAAAAAGTGACTTGAACACACTAAATGAAATCGTTTTGCAGCTTAAAATTGCCTTTGAAGATATTCAAGAACTCGACTTTACTAGCTTCTCTTATATAAATGCTACTGCATGGTCAAATGTTTGGCAAAGCCAGCTAATAAATAAAGTTGAAGCTTGGTTTATTGAATTTGAAAGTATTACAGATAAATTCCAATCGGCTCTTTCTACCCTAGGCATCGATGCACCTGAGCTGAACAACAAGAATTTCTTGGCCTTGAATTCATTTTATGAATTAAAAGAACTTGTGAAGTACCGTGATATAACTTTTGTCTTAAAATCAGGCTTTAACGAGCGATTTGAGCTTATAGAGAACTTAGCTCTCAAAAAAGAAAAGTTAGATGAGCTTATTAGCAAGCTAGGTAGCAATATTGAAGTTAGTCAGCTATTGAAAGCTCCAATAAGCAGGTGGTACTCAGAATATGAAGCTGCAAATAGTAGTTGGCTTAAATCTCTATTTGCTAAGTGGAAAGTTAATAAACAAGCAAATGAGTTTGGGTTTAAGAAGTTTAGTGATCTTTCTATTTTAGCTGAGCTATTAGAAGCAAAGCAGCTTGCCAATGATATTTCTGAAACTAATGATGAACTTGAAGCGTTAGGTATTTGGAAAGGTTGGTTAACAACTTCGAAAGACTTAATAGCTACCGTGGGGTTCGGAAGAAAAGTAAAAGCTAAGTTAAATAGCGCTCTTTCGTTATGTAATGACCCAACAGAAGCTTTAATAGTAATTAAAAAGCAATTTGTTGACGGCAGAGATTTTATTGAAAACTCTCAACTAGAGGCTAAATTAGATGATTTCGCCTTTAGTTATAAAGAATTTGAACAGGCGCACAATAACTTACTCGATTTCAATGTCACAGAGACTTCAGGTTCAAATTTAACTGAATTAAGTCAAGCCTTAAGTGTAATAAAAAACAATCAAGCGAAACTTAAAAGCTGGTGTGAATGGGTCAGCGCCAAAGATCAAGCTAATAGCGTAGGTCTAGACTCTGTTGAGCAGGCATTATGCCAAGGTGTTATTTCATCTTCAGAATTACTAGAGCAATTTGAATTAGCTTATTTTTCTTGGCTTGCACCTCTTTTGATTGATGACAGTGAAATTTTAAGAGAATTTAAGGCTTCAACACATGAAGCTACTATAGATGCATTCCGTAAATTAGATGAAAAAGTAGCTGAAGTAACAAGTGATTACATTATTGCTCTCGCTTCAAGTCGAGTCCCAACTACTGAAATTAAAGATGCTAAGAACGACCGTCACTTCGGAGTTTTGTCGAAAGAGATCCAGAAAAAAACTCGTCATATCCCAATTAGATCTTTGATTAAAGAGCTTGGGGAGTCATTGCTGGAGCTTACTCCATGTATGATGATGTCACCGTTATCTGTTGCTCAATTTCTACCATCAGACTTTAGAGGATTTGACCTAGTTGTGTTTGATGAAGCATCTCAAATGACAACATGGGATTCTGTCGGCTCAATTGCCAGAGGGCGCAATGTAATTATTGTTGGTGATCCTAAACAAATGCCTCCAACCAACTTCTTCGCGGCCGGTACTTCCGATGCCCCAGATGAAGAAGATCTTGAATCTATTTTAGATCAAGCTTTAGCTGCTCGATTACCGCTAAAAAGGTTGATGGGTCATTACCGAAGCAAACATGAGACTCTAATTGCATTCTCAAACAGCAAGTACTACGAAAACTCATTAGTAACTTACCCATCATCAGAGACAAAAGAGTCAGCTGTTTCTTTACATCGGGTTAATGGCCTTTATGCAAAGGGCAAGGGTCGGAACAATATCAAAGAAGCACAGGCTGTTGTGAACGAAATCACTAAGCGATTGCTCAACAAGCAGCAACAGAAATTGTCAATTGGTGTCGTTACTTTAAACACAGAGCAGCAACGCACTATTGAAGACTTACTCGATGATGCTAGAAGGAATAACCCAAAAATTGAAAAGTATTTTCATGAAGCAGAAACTAGAGAGCCTGTTTTTGTTAAAAACTTAGAGTCAGTTCAAGGTGATGAGCGAGATATCATAATGCTTAGTTTAGGTTATGGTCCTACTGAGCCAGAAGCGAAAACGATGAGTATGAACTTCGGTCCATTAAACAAACAAGGTGGTGAGCGCAGACTTAATGTTGCTATTACGAGAGCAACGACAGAAGTCGTAATTTTTAGTAGTTTTGACTCTTCAATGATTGATTTGAGCCGTACCTCTTCAACTGCTATCGAACATTTAAAACATTATTTAGAGTTTGCTGAAAGGGGGCCTATTTCACTTGCGGAAAGTACGTCGGCTCGTTATGGAGTGGATCAGTTTGATAGTGATTTTGAACAAGCCGTTGCAAACGAATTACGCAACATGGGTTGGAAGGTCCAAACACAGGTTGGTGTCAGTAAGTTCAGAGTTGATTTGGGGATTCTTCATCCAGATAAACCCGGATGCTACATTGCAGGTGTTGAATGCGATGGTGCAACATATCACGGCTCACCAGCAGCTAGAGATAGAGATCGTGTAAGACAAATAATCCTTGAAAGCTTAGGTTGGAATATCGTTAGGCTCTGGTCTACGGACTATTTTGTAGATTCAGAAACCGCACTTAAAAAGCTAGATTCAAAGTTAAATGAAATACTTGCTACTGAAAGAGAAAAGGATAGCTTGTTAGAAGCAGAAGCAGAAGCAGAAGCAGAAGCAGAAGCAGAAGCAGAAGCAGAGGTTCTAAAAACGGCTGCTAGTACTAATTACAAAACACCTTCAGCTCAACATGAAACGTCTCTTGTATCAAATACTCAACAGCTTACCAGTAATGTACTTGATGCAAGCAACTACTTTAAAGAAGAATATAAATCACGATTAATCGAGATTGCACAAGAAACATTGAAAGAAAGGCCTGGTATCACATTACATACTTTGGCATTGGAGATTGCTAACTTACATGGCTTGACACGCACCAGTAAAAAGCAAGTTGATTATATTTATGAGCTTTTAAAGCCATGGGCAGGAATTAAAGAGAATGCGGGTTTCTCGCCAACAGTTTGGTTATCTCCTGAAGATACTTGCGAGTTAATTCAATGGCGAGGTGTTAACGCGTTTGGATATGAAAGAAACTGGAAAGAGCTTGCTTATGAAGAAGCGCTGGGATTAGCAACGTTTGCTAAAAATAATAATAGTTCAAACCCTGTAGAAGAGATGTGCTCTGAATTGGGCTTAAAAAGAAAGCATGAAACTACTATTAAGCAATTTGAGCAGTGGCTTTCGTTAGCTGAATAGGTTCTACCTATTTTAAATGCATGTTTTTATCTAAAAAGGAGTTTGTAAAAAATGGAATGATAAAGTTCTGGAAATGATTGAAGCAACCAGCAGGCAAAGAAGAAATTTGCTTCTAACTTCTGTTGCTTTAATGTTCTCCAGACATGCAGGTGTGACCTTTGGTGATAATTTAAAACTCTTAGATGCAAATTGTACTTTTTTGCCTAAACTGGAATGCTTTCTTACAGGGCTGGAATTGCAGATCTTATTGAGTGGTGTTTTAGCAAATGTGTTTGTTGTAACTATTTTTGTATTTTTCTGATTCCGGGTTGTTTTTGCTATTAGCTTTTGACCGAAAAGCGTTTACTTTTCAAAAATAAACGCAGTGGTTAGTTGTTACCAAGAATGTTTAACTATGGCTAAACCACAACACGATTCCGGCCATTTTCCTTAGCTTTGTATAAGTTTAAATCTACACGTTTTGCTGCTTGCTCTGCAGTCTCCTGTTGGGATATTTCAATAACACCAATACTTACGGTCGCATTAACCCTCAAAGAAGTATGTTGTTTTTCTGCTATTGAATGCCTGATACGCCATGCAATCTCTTTTGCATTGTTGAGAGTTTGATTTTCAAGAACAATTAAAAACTCTTCGCCACCTACTCTTCCGACCATATCCGAACAGCGCACAGTACTTACAATCGTGTTTACAACTGAAATGATAAGCTCATCGCCAATATCATGGCCGTACTGATCATTTACAGCTTTAAAATGGTCTATATCAATTGAAATCAGTGAACTTACTTGAGAGTTATGTTGATTTTTTTGCATAACCTTACGCTTCAGGTTAATGATAGCTCTTCGGTTCGCTATGCCTGTTAGCTCATCTTTTAAAGCAAGTATTTCATAGTACTTTTTCTGACGAACTTGTTTGAAGGTATAAATTGCAAATAGGAATAAGCATACGCTGGCAATAATGAGTGTTAATCGTTGCCAAAAGGCTTTATCTTCAGCCACTGTTAGTAACTCTTTTTGCAGAGCTGAAGCTTGTTCTAGACGAGTTATTTCACGCTTTTGTTGTTCAAAGTTAAAGTTTAGACGTGCAGATATAAGGGCGTTATTGGCTATGTCTTTTTGCTTTTGTTTTACTATCGTTATCAGTTGTTGCTGAGCATTTATGTGTAACGAGGAGTCATTTGTGGCTTCAGCAACTAATGAAGCAAAGTTTAAATACCTTTCTTTAAAACTGACCGGCCATGAGTTTTGCTCAGTTTGTAACATATTAAATAAAGTCAGAGCTGCGTTTAGATTATTACTTTTTAAGTTCCATTGGGCTTGTGTCATAGTTAGCAGTGTTTTGATCCAGCTATCATTTATCTTTAGTTTATCAACAGCGGTTAAATATGACTTTGCAGCATTGAGCTGGTCTAGTTCGGTGTAAAGCTCGGCTAGTTTTATCAATACGTAAGCATAACCGTTATCGCTTTCGTAAGACCTTACATCTTTTTTAATTGACTGATACAACTCTATAGCTTTGGGGAAATTTCCGCTTTTTTCATGAGCAAAAGCGAGTTGATCGATTACTTTGTAATGTTCTTGTTTATTAAACTTTGCTAATTCGGTTGCAGAGCGTTGCAGTTGTTCAATTGCAAGATCAAAGTTGTAAAGAGCGATATGAATATCTGCTATTTCTTTTAGGGCAAGAGCTTGTTCATAGCTATTTCCTGATTTTTCAAATAGCTGATAGGCTTTTTGTGCTGCATGGAATGCATCCTCATAGTTGCCTAGAGCTAAGTAAATACGGTTGAGTACAGTGTTAGCGGTTGCAATGGCGTTTAGCTCTTCAGGGTTTTGCGTGTTTGCAGAGTTTTGAGTTATAGGGGTTAAAAGTGTTGCTGCGAATTGGTAATTGCCTTGGTTGTACTCTTGGAAAGCTTCACAGGCTGTAAGGTCTTGTTTTAATGTTTCACTACTTGAGCTATGGATTATTGGCTTCGCATTATTTAAAAAGGCATTGTAATGGAGTAGCCCAATAGATGTAGTAACATCCGAAAACCAACACTTAAACGCCATTACTCGCGCATCATCAAGCCCATTTTTATATGGCATTCCTTGTTCTAATTTTTCTAAAATAGCTCTCGACTCAGATAAAGAGGTATAGCCATAAAGAACCTTATCTATTTCATTTTTTACTTCATTGGCGGCCAAGCTGGAAGAAAAAAGAACAAAGCATAAAACCCTTAACATTTAAACTGTTACTCCATCAGAAACTACTAATCCATTATTAGAATTTAGTTATTATTTTTAATTGAGGTTAACACAAAAGTTGTTCAATAATAACAATTACAAGAAGCTTAAAACTCACTAAAAAATGACAGGTTTTTATTTTTTAACTCATTTTAGGAAAGACTTGCTGAGTTCACATGTTTATTTGTAAAGAGCACAAACCCTTTGGTTTTATCAGCAGATTTGAAAATTCTTTATTGCAAGGCTTGAATTGCAGTATTACTGAGAGGGTGTCAGAGATGTGTTTCTTATAACTATTTTGGGTTTTTCTCAAAGAGAAAAAACAGCATTTTCATAACCTCCCTAAACTATTTATATATACCAACTAACTAACCTCTCTCAACGGGGTTATTTACTGATCTAGTTAAAAAATTCATTCGTATTTTTATGCGGATAGATGATCTTAAGAATGTAAGAGTCTCTATTGCTACACTTATACGATGCAATAGCATTCGCATACTGCCGTTGTTGGTCGATCTCTCTACAAGAATAGGATCTGCCATGCAGACCCCACAATAAATTTTGAGAGGATGAAATAGATGAAAAATTTTTTACCAATTTTTCTTTCTTGTATTTATGGGTTGGCAACCCCTTCAGTACTGGCTTTAGAGGATAGAGAAGCACTGGTTCCTTTACCTTCATTAGATGATTTCACTAAAGGGAAAGACGGCTGGAGCTTTGGGCTTGGTGCAGGCGTTGAATATGAAACGGCTTACGAAGGTTCAGACGAATTTGGGTTTGAATTACAGCCTGCGGGAGCGGTGCAATGGCGTAAGGGCGATAATATATTTTATTTTGCTGGAGAAGCATTTGGTTGGCGTGGTCTTCGAAACAATGATTGGTTGTTGGAGGCATCGGTAGGTTTTGATGAGGGGCGAGAAGAAAGCGATTCAGATGATGGCCGATTAGATGGGTTAGGTGATCAAGAAGAAGGGTTTGAACTGGTGTTTCAGGCTCGTCGTTCTTTCACACCTGATTGGCGTTACTGGCTAGTAAGCCGTGTTGTGGCGAGTGAAGATGGAAATTTAGGTTTGTTTGGGGTGGGCAGACGCTTTGGAACCCACACAGATGGGTCGGGTTCTGAAGTTAATATAGTGGCTGTTTTTCATGATAGTGACTATGCCAACAAAGGGTTTGGTATAGACGAAATGCAATCTGCGGCATCAGGCTTAGAAACGACCTCTTTGAGTGGGGGATTACGCTCGTTTGGCGTGGATTACAGTTACCGACATAATATGAATGATAATTGGCAGATTTACGCGGAAGCTCTTTTTGAGTACTTCAGCAGTGATGTAAGGAAAAGCCCCATCGCGCGTAGTAATTATGAAAGTGAAATAGGCGTCGGTTTCATTTATATTTTCTAACTTTAATGCTCTTTGACAGCCTGCTCAAAGCGTTGGGCAGGCTTAAATTACCTTGGCTAAATTACGGTATTTTATATTTTTGCTACTTTATAAGCTCTATTGATTTTGAAGTGTCTGCAGCATTTTCAACCTTAATGCCTAAATGTCGTGTTGCTATGAGGGGTTAGAACATTGAGTAAGTTATTGAATATTGTTATTACGTTTATTCTATGGTCAATGTAATGTGTTTTGTTCTTCCTATTGGTGTTAATTTTAATTGTCTACAGGTTTTAGCGCGGGTATCTCGTTAGCGAGTAAATCGCTGATAGGCACTAACACTATGTGGTAAACACATTGTTCAGACGTATTTTGATCCGGCACCATTAAAGCACGAATGTAGAGTACGTCTTGGCAATCACTCTTTTGGTTTTTTACAAATGTTTGCACCAAATGCCCACCTCGGCAGGCTGATTTTATATTTTGAAAATCATCAGGGGCAATTATTTCGCTAATTTGGTCTGTTTGAATATCAATCTCAATATGGGCGTGTTTATTGATGCGTGTTAGCGCTCCTTGCTCATTAACAATGATAAAAGGGGCAGGGAACTGGTTTGTTGAATCGAAGTGCTTTTTATGGGGGAGGCGCGAATGAAACCCTTCAAACGCATGTACCATCATAACGTAGTTACCTTCTTGTGAAACGCGGGGGATTTGAATACAAAATACTTTTTTGTGCCGACCATTTGGGTAAAAATCCCATTCAGAACTTATTTCGGCTTCTCCTGAAACAAAGCGTCGATAATAGCTTTTTAGGCGTGTTTTTACTGAGTAACTCATTAAGTTGAATGTTTTTGCTTGTAAGTTTTTGAGGCTCTCTACTCCCCAAAATTTAACCCCAGAACGATTTGCCCAAATGACTTTATTGGTGTTGAAATCCCATAGCCAAGAAGGATGTGGGCGAAGCTCTAGTAAACGAAGCTCTTTTTCACTGAGTAACAATGTAGCGTTATCACATTTTGCGCTGTATTGACTGTGAGTATAATTAGTAATCCACTCTTTAAGAGCGTGCTCTTCAACCCCTTTGTCAAATAAAAAGCCCTGACCAATTTTGGCACCTGCTTCAATAAGAATGCCTCGTGCCATGCAGGTTTCTATGCCTTCGATTACACAACGCAGCTCTAAATCACTGCACAGCTGAAGAATAGCGTTCATGCCTGCCATGCTTGCTTTGTCATTAATAAGCTGCGAGGTTAAGGAGTAGTCAATTTTTACTTCGCTAAACACATTTAACCGAATCGTTTCGAGTGTCGAAAAGCCCGTCCAAAAATCATCAATGGCAAGTTGAATACCCAATTGACTGAGTTGTCTTAGGTTTGCCACGCTTTGGTTGCTGAAAATACCTGCGGTTTCGGTGACTTCGAGTACAATCGAATCTGCATTTATCTGGTATTGATTGATTAAATGACCGATTTGTTTGGCGAAGCCTTCAATGGTGAGGTCATTAGCTGACATATTTAATGAATAGTGAATAGCCGTTTTCGTATTATCAATGGGCTGAATGGTCTGCAGCATTCGCTCAAACAGTGTGAGTGTTAATAAATAACATTGTTCATTTATTTCAAGTAGATCAATAAAATGAAATGGTGCGATGACACCATATTTAGGATGATTCCAGCGTGCCAGAAATTCAAAACCGACCAGTTCGTATGTGTCGAGGTTGACTTGTGGCTGTGCGACTAAAAAGAACTCGTTGTTTTTGATGGCCATCAAAATATCGTCAATTTTAAAGCGCGGTATATTCGACAGCATCAAGGTTCCTTATTTTTTATTGGGTTGTGTTTATTGCCGTTACAGTATTGGTGAATGTAGTTATGTTAGCCAGTCGGAAAGGGTGATTAAACATTCAGAAATTGCTTAAAATTAAGGAATTACGATTTTTTGAATAGCGTGAAGTAAAAAAGCAGGTGTCGTGTAGCACGCTACCTGCTTGTTTATCTGTAATGTCGTTGTTTTTCGTGAGGATTAATTAGCTAGCAGCTCTTTTCGTACAAGCTCTGTCCCTGCGCTGAGGGCTTTTAATTTGTCATTTGCGATATCTCGGGGCAATGGGGCCATGCCGCAGTTGGTGCAAGGGTAGAGCTTATCGGCATCAACATATTTGAGTGCTTCACGCAGTGTTGCGGCAACCTCTTCTGGGGTTTCTATTTCATTGCGTGCGACATCAATAGCGCCTACCATCACTTTTTTTCCACGGATCAGCTCAAGTAATTCAATTGGTATACGCGAGTTATGACATTCGAGTGAAATTATATCGATATTCGATTTTTGTAGCTTAGGAAATATTTCCTCGTATTGGCGCCACTCGTTGCCCAATGTTTGTTTCCAATCGGTATTGGCTTTAATGCCGTAACCGTAACAAATATGAACGGCGGTTTCGCATTGCAGCCCTTCGATTGCTCTTTCAAGGCAGGCAATTCCCCAGTCGTTAACGTCGTCAAAAAACACATTAAAAGCGGGCTCATCAAATTGAATGATATCGACACCTGCAGCTTCAAGCTCTTTGGCCTCTTGATTAAGAATTTTAGCAAATTCCCAGGCGAGCTTTTCGCGGCTGTGATAATGGTCATCGTACAGGGTGTCGATCATGGTCATCGGACCCGGCAACGCCCATTTGATTGGCTGCTTGGTTTGTGCGCGTAAAAATTTGGCATCGTCAACAAACACCGGTTTGGTACGTGATACAGGTCCAACAACACACGGCACACTGGCATCGTAACGGTCACGTATTTTAACGGTTTTACGGTTTTCGAAGTCAACCCCTGTTAAGTGTTCAATAAAGGTGGTGACAAAGTGCTGGCGGGTTTGTTCGCCATCACTCACAATATCAACACCTGCTAACTGTTGTTCATGTAACGAAACACGCAGAGCATCATGCTTGCCATCGCTAAGTTCACTTCCTTGTAATTTCCAGGGTGACCAAAGCGTTTCTGGCTGTGCCAACCAAGACGGTTTTGGCAAGCTGCCAGCGGTTGAAGTAGGTAATAATTTTTTCATAATAATCGCTTAGTTATCTTGTTATTAGGCCAGATTGCTAGACCATTGCTCAAGCACTGTTTTATAGGGCTTTATAAAGTATTGTTCGGCAAATTTGCCTTGTGCAACAGCTAACTGACTGCGCTCTTCACGGTCATAAATAATCTGTGTTAATGAATGATCTTGGTTCTTTAAGTTTGGTTTATAACGGCTCCCTGCGACTGCATTGGCGTTATAAATTTCTGGCCTATAGATCTTTTGAAAGGTCTCCATGGTGCTAATGGTGCTGATAAGCTCAAGGTTAGTGTAATCGTTAAGCAAATCACCAAAAAAATAGAATGCCAGAGGAGCCACACTGTTAGGAGGCATAAAGTAACGCACTTGTAAGCCCATTTTTTTGAAGTATTGTTCGGTTAATGATGTTTCATTTGGCTGATACTCTACCCCTAAAATTGGATGCTGGTTTTCAGTGCGGTGATAGGTTTTGTTGTCAGATACGCTTAAGCAAATAACCGGTGGTTTTTTAAAGTGGCTTTTATAAGTATCAGAGCTTACAAAGTGTTGAAACAGCTTGCCGTGCAAGTCGCCAAAGTTATCGGGGATGCTAAATTGGCTTTTACTTTTATTATGATCAAGCAGCAACACACTAAAGTCATAGTCGCGAACATAAGATGAGAAGTTGTTACCCACAATGCCTTCGATTCGTTCATCGGTCTGGTGATCAATAATATTCGTTTTTAACACTTCAATAGAGGGAAAAACGTCGCCACTGTTCGCAATATCGATATCAACAGAAATAATTTCCAGTTCAACAGAGTAGCGAGTGCCTTGTGGGTTATCCCAATTTGCTAAGGCATTAAAACGATTATTAATCATTTTTAAAGCATTGCGTAGGTTCTGTTTACGGCTTTCGCCTCTTGCTAAGTTTGCAAAGTTGGTAGTGATACGCGTGCTGTTTGATGGATGGTAGTTTTCATCCAAGCAAATGCGCTTAATAGTAAATGTAAAATCATTTTTCATGGCTGTAGGTATCCAATGTTTAATCCGAAAACGTGACTGCTGTTTAATTATTTATCGCTGTGTTAGTCATAACAGGCTACTCAATTAGCTTTAGTAACCTTTGCAGCGTTAATAAATTTATACGTGCTCTGGAGCATGAAGAAAAACGTTTTTATTTCAGGTAAAACATGAATGCGATTCATACATTAAAGGGACGTACTCTTGTGGTGTGTATTTAATATGGGTGCAAAGTACTTAAACATACTTTGAAAGTCTAGATGGCTAAATGGGTGAGGCTATGATGTGGTTTTTTCATGTGAAACGTGAGTAATATTCAATACTTAACGCCGCAACTATTGTTCCTTTAATTGATATACTCGAAATCTAAACGAATAACAGAGATAAAGGGAATGAGTGAATTAATCGTGTTGGTGCTTTACTGCGCTTTACTTGGCAGTGGCGTTGGGTTTTTAGCCGGTTTATTAGGGATTGGTGGCGGTTTAGTGATTGTGCCAATACTCAGCATTATATTACTGCACTTTAATGTCTTACCCGCAGAGCAGGTCGTGGTAGTGGCTATTGCAACCTCATTGGCATCCATACTTTTTACTTCAACGTCGTCAGCAATAGCGCATCATAAAAATGGTAATGTGCCATGGGAAATTGCGCCTTGGGTGATGGTTGGTGTGGCACTTGGTGCGCTCATCAGTGGGTTTATTGCGGCGTTATTACCAGAAAATGTGGTGAGGTTAGTATTCGCTATTTGCGTTGTGCTCATTGCGCTTAAAATGATTTTTGGGGGCAGGGGAGATACATCCACTGCGCGCCAATTACCTAATAAAGGCCTGCTTACATTTTTAACCACAATCACCGGTGGCTTATCGGCCATGATAGGTATTGGGGGCGGTGCGGTGCTTGTGCCATTATTAACGTTTTTTTCAGTCGATATGAAAAAAGCCATTGGTTGCGCATCGGCTTGTGGCATTGTTATTGCGCTATTTGGTTCGGTAGGTTACATCAGTGCGGGTAGTCAGTACTTTGCATTGCAAGACGGTTTTGCAGGGTTTGTTTATTTACCGGCTCTGTTGGGTATTGTTTGTACGTCTTGGTTTACTGCGCCTTGGGGGGCCCTAGCAACGCAGACATGGCCAGTGTCATTGATCAAAAAAATATTTGCCACTTTGCTTATTATAATGGCCGTTAATATGCTGACTCGCTAGCATATTTTTAATGCTTGAGTGTAAGGCACCTGTTGGGCAGCTATGTCTTGCATTCAAGTTTTTTGGGCTAGCGTAATCTAGCAATTTGCATTTTATCGTGGGATGCTATGTTTACGTTTAACACCTGAATTTTATGTGCGTTCGCAATTTCCTACTAAACTTGCAAGGGCAGAATTCATAGAGCGCGCAGCGATGCAGGGAAGTGAAAAAGCACGTATATGTTTGTCGATGAGCAAGTGGGCGTAAACAGTGCGGCTAAAGCCTATGCGATTAATCGTTTGCTTATGGAAATGACGCAAAATAATGATTTATATAATCGCTATGCTTGGTTTGAGCAAAAGCACTCCCCACGCTTGTCACAGAATGAGCTGGCTGATGCTAATACCTTGTTTGAGCAGTGGTTAGCAGAGATAAATAAAAATGGCTCTCTTTATCCGAGTGAGTGAGTTTTAAGGAGGAAATTTACGATGATAAAACCAGATTACGCAAATTATACATTGGCAGAACTGATTGATTGCCAACATCATATAGACGCACACGCATGGCCTGAACGTGTTAAAGAAATCGATCACTATCTTGGCCTGTATGCTGCAAAATCGCCTGAACATGAACGGGAATACAAGCAGGCAGTCTTTAACGCATTTTGCGATACCTTACGTCGCGATCTTGCGATAAACATCGATGATAACATTTTGTGGTTTTTAAGGTTTTTTTCTAAGCGTGCAAAAGCGTTAACTCCAAGTACATTTGCTGATGAAGTGTGTCCACTTTGCCATGCAAGTCTTCATGCTCGAACTTGGGCTGGTGGTTGGGAATTGCACTGTAAAGCATGTGATGTGGCGGGTATTGTCGTCGAACGTTACTCTGTTTAAGAAGTCGAATCGTGGTAAAAAAAACAAGTAAAAAAGGTGTAGATTTTACTTTGTACTTGTGACTTTTGGTTATATAGTCTACGCCTAACCTTAGGGGAGTAGTCGCTTAGTTACTAAGATGAACGTCAACAGTCTCCGAACATTCGTTCGTGGCGTTCATGTCCGTAGTATGGATTGACAAGACTTAAGGCATCTACTGTGTTCCGGGCGGGCATAGTGCATGCCTTATTGTATTCCGCCCTAAGGAGCCTGCTCGTGTTTATTACTTTTCTAGCGTGTCGTCTGGGTGACTACGCAATGTTCAAGTCGGTCATTTTGTTACTACTGATGCGCCGGGAGTTCATATGATTACTTTTGTCCTCGCTATTTTATGCGGTTTTGCATTGCTGATTTGGAGTGCCGATCGATTTGTTGATGGTGCCGCTGTCAGTGCTAAATATGCGGGTATGCCAACTCTTTTAATTGGTATGGTCGTTGTTGGCTTTGGCACGTCTGCGCCAGAAATGTTGGTGTCAGCTATGGCGGCGGCAGACGGCAGCCCAGAGCTTGCCTTAGGGAATGCCGTTGGGTCAAATATCGTAAATATAGGGCTGATATTGGGCCTTACAGCTATTATCTCGCCGATTGTTGTTCATTCAACGATTGTTAAAAAAGAGCTACCACTATTACTGCTTGTTAGTATTTTGCTTGCTGTGTTGATATGGGACAACAGCCTAACGCGTTTTGATGCCATTGTATTATTACTTGGGTTTCTAGCCTTTATTGGCTGGAGTATTTTTGCTGCGCTAAAAAGCAAAAACGATACCTTACAAAACGATGTTGAGCAGGAACTGAGTGCCCAACCTATGTCGCTTAAGGCGGCTATTACTTGGTTAGTCATCGGGCTTATTGTACTCATTGCCAGCTCTCGTTTACTTGTGTGGGGGGCGGTAAATATTGCTGAACTTATGGGAATAAGCGATTTAATTATTGGCTTAACTATTGTGGCACTGGGTACGTCGTTACCTGAACTTGCCGCCTCAGTTGTCGCAGCGCGAAAAGGCGAACACGATATTGCCATTGGTAACGTGATTGGCTCTAACATGTTTAATATTTTAGCGGTGACAGGCATTGCTGGTGTTATTGCGCCTGCCGTTAATCTTTCAAGTGATTTATTAATGCGTGATTGGTTAGCGATGTTCTCTTTAACGCTATGTTTATTAGTGTTTGCTTATGGTTATCGCAGGACTGGCAGAATAAACAGAGTTGAAGGGGTTGGGCTACTGCTTGTGTACTGTGCCTATAATACGTGGTTACTGTTTTCAGTAAGCAATTAAGTTAACGAATTGAAATATAAATATATTATACAGGACATAGTATGAAACAAACGGTTAGCGATTTTTGGCTTAATCACTCACAGACTATTATTGCGCTGGGCTACAAATTGGTGTTGGCGATTGTAATTTTGATTGCCAGTGCGCTTATCGCCAAGTCTGTGAAAAAGGCGATTAAAAACTCTCATTCAAAACTGAATAAAGTAGACGACACACTCTTGCCTATTTTGTCATCGGTTACAGGCTATACGGTATATGTGATTGGTGGTGTGTTTATTTTAGATATTTTTGGCGTAAATACCGCAAGTTTGATTGCGTTAGTGGGGGCCGCAGGCCTCGCGATTGGTTTAGCGCTTAAAGATACTTTAAGTAATATTGCTGCTGGCATGATGTTACTTATTTTAAGGCCCTTTAAAGTGGGTGACTTTGTTGAAATAGGTTCAATGCAAGGAACAGTTTCTGAAGTTAATTTGTTCACCACTATTTTTCAAACCATCGATGGCTTATATATCGCATCACCGAACGGGATTGTGTGGGGCAACAATATTAAAAACTTTACTCGAAATGGTAAACGCCGCATGGATATTGTTGTGGGTATTTCGTATGCCGATTCGATTGATGAAGGGTTCGATGTTTTAAAACGTATTGCTGCCAGTGAACCTCGCTTACTTTTAGAGCCTGCACCTCACGTTATGGTATCGGCTATGGCCGAAAGTGCAGTTAATATACAGCTTAGAGCGTGGGCTAAAAATGACGATTATTGGCAAACGTATTGGGATTTAAATAAGCGCGTTAAAGAGTCAATCGAAGACGCAGGCTTAACGATTCCATTTCCGCAGCGTACCTTACACATACCCGAACGGCTTGTTACAAAAAGCGAGTCTGTGTGAAATAAAAGCCACAACTGTGGCTTTTATTGTTTAACCACCGTGGGTGGTAACAATGCATTATGGTAAAGATAAACAAACGCTCACTCAGGACCCAATTGCCAATGATGTTTTACAGTTTAACAACGACAAACGTCGACATCAGCACACATAAGCTGTCGTTTCGATGGGTTAATAAATGGTATGAACGGCATGAATACACAGTTTAAAAATAAACCACCCGTTGTCCTTATTCATGGTATGTGGAGCACCGCGGTGGCTATGCAAGACGTGGCGGCAGTATTTACGCAACAGGGCTTTGAAGTTCATGCATTAACGTTGCCAATGCATTTTGACAAATCAAGTTATACAACGGCAGATAAACAGACATTAGCGAAGCTGCGCTTACAAGATTATGTTGCGTTTATTATGGCAGAAATAGCCAAGCTTGATAGGCCTGCCATTATAGTTGGTCATTCGATGGGTGGGTTACTGGCTCAATTGGTCGCAGCAAGGACGCATGTTGCCAAGCTTATTTTACTTTCATCAGCCGCACCGGGGGGGATCAATGCATGGAGTTGGTCTGTTATTCGCACATTTGGACGTAATTTATTTTTATTTCCGCTATGGCGGCGGGTAACACACATCACGCTTGCGCAGATTCGTTATGGTATTGCGAATACGCAACCTGATTCGGTTCAGCAGCTAATATATCAGCATGCGACTTATGAGTCGGGGCGGGCTACATTTCAAATGGGGGTAAGTGGCTTTTTTCCAACGGGTTATTCACGCGTTAATAGTGCATCAATTCGCTGCCCAATACTTATCATTGCGGGCAATAAAGACAGGGTGACCCCCATCAAAGCACAGCGAGCAATGGCAAAAAAATATGCCCGAAATAAGGCTCAGTTTATTGAGCTTGAAGGTGTTTGTCACTGGACTGTGGGCGGCGAGCATGTTGAAGTTGTCCGCAGCGCCATGTTGTCATGGCTGGCTGAGGACGCGCAAGCTTAAGCTTTCTTTACAAATTTTGCAGTGACCATCATTTCGCCGATACCGTCTACTTTACAGTCGAGCTCGTGGTCTTTTTTATCGAGCACTCGGCGAATAACAGCTTTGGTGCCAATTTTAATGACTTGTGAGCTGCCTTTGATTTTTAAATCTTTAGCAACTGTCACTTTGTCGCCATCTACCAATAAAGTGCCGTTGGCATCTTTTACTGTGATCACGTCATCGCTATTTACAGCCGTTGGATTCCATTCATGCCCACATTCAGGGCATATGAGGTTATTTTGATCTGGGTATACGTATTCCGATTGACACTTTGGGCAAGGAGGGGTCGACATAAACTACACCTAGGTTAATTTTATTTGCGCTTATATTAATGGCTAATGGTGCACTATGCGAGCCTAAGTTACTTACAAATACACCATCATGGCATTGTATTAGGGGGTTTCCAGTGTTTTGCTCACAGAAAAAATGCCTCTTAAATCGCCTAGTTTATACCCAGTTGCTAAGTCGTTAGGGTAATGATTATTGAGCGCTTGTTTTACCTCTGGTGATATTTTTTCACCGTGACAGGCTAAACACACCGGGGCAACTTTTATGGCTTTGGCAAAGCGAAACTGACCATCGCGGGTGGTTGAAAATGTGACATTCTCGATGCTTTCGCTGTTTCGTAGCATGTCCAGAAGTTCGGCTATTTTCTCGGCCTCCCAACCATCGGGTTTATTGTTCGGGTTTCGGTTTTTGCTGCTTTTACGAGCGACTTTCCAGCCATTGATTGACAAACTTTCAGCGATAGCGGGCGCCTTCATTTGGCACACATCAATCCCTGCAACAAGCCCACCTTGCTGTATTGCCTCACCAAGTTCAGATTTGAGTGTGTTTGCAAATAATGCAATGCGCTCAACGGCTTCGCTCTCCAAACTCGCGATATTTGGCGGTGTTGTTTGTGCATAGCTCATTGAACTGAAAAGTACTAAAAGACCGCTGACTCTTTTTGCTGTGACCATGGTGATTCTCATTATATTAGTTATAACTAATATAATAGGGTAGATTTTAAGATTTTGCGAATAGCGTGTGGTCATAGGCCGAATTGAAAGCAGGGATGTTGATTTAACCCTATTAATGCACATGTTTTTATTCATCGTAGAGGTTTATTTTAGAGCGTTTAGTGTTGTTTTGAACGCACCTAAAACTGGTGTAAATAAGCGCAATTAGTTATTGTGGGACTTTAATAGCGTAGAGAATAATAATTATGAAATATGTATTGAGTGCCTTTGTGGTGCTTTTGTCAACGACGCTGTTTGCCGCTGAAGCGCCCTATGCTGGCGATATAACGGTTGCAGACTTACTTAAAAACTACGCTGAATTTAGCGAAGAATATGAAGACTATTCGCCAAGCGAAAATGACCTAAACACAATAAAAGCACTGCAAGGCAAGCAAGCTTTAGTTTTTTTAGGCACGTGGTGCCATGATTCAAAACGCGAAGTACCGCGCTTTTTAAAATTGCTTGATATGGCTAAAGTGCAACTTGGTTCATTGCGTTTAGTTGCGGTTGGCTACGACAAGCTCGACCCTAACGGCCTCGCAAAGAAGCATGACTTACGTTACACCCCTACCATCATTATCAGTGATGATGGCACAGAACTTACCCGAATGATTGAAAAGCCTCAGCAAAGTATTGCCCGCGATCTTACGGGGCAGGATCAAATTCAATAAACTTTTCGATTGGTAATGGCATTGAAATTAAATACCCTTGAATGTAATCAATGCCTTTATCACTGACCAGTTGCCATTGTTCTGAGCTTTCGACCCCCTCGGCAGTGATGGTTAAGTTTAAATGATGCGCCAAGTCACTCATGGTTTGTAAAAAAAGACCGTCACGCGGGTTTTCGACGCAATTACAAATAAACGCACGGTCTATTTTCACGTTATCAAGGGGGAATTGCTGTATGGACGCAAGCGATGAATAACCCGTTCCAAAGTCATCAAGCGATAAATCAAAGCCCGCTGTTTTTAGTTTGTGCATTAAGCTAATGGCATATTGTGTGTTTTGAAAAAGAGCAGACTCAGTGATCTCAAGGTTTATTTCTTGATCCGCCGGGAACAAGGTCATTTTTTCTTGGCTTAAACGTTTTACGAGATGCGCATCTGAAAACTGTTTACGAGACAGGTTTATCGACATTCTTATACGAATGTTATTTTCCACTAATCGGTGACAGTCTTCAGCGACTTTGGCAATGATCCACCGCGATAATAAGTTGATCAACGCAGACTGCTCTGCAATGGCGATAAATTCGTTTGGTGACACATAGCCCCTAACAGGATGCTGCCACCTAACTAATGCCTCGCATGCAACCAACGCCCCTGTTTTGGTATTAAGAATGGGTTGGTAAACCATACTCAATTGCTTACCGGTAGAGAGGGCGTGACGCAAATCACTTTCTAAGTCGCTCTTTGCTATCAGCTTATCTTTTAGAGACTGGCTGTAAATAGTGAATGTTTTTTCTAAGCTATGGCACTCATTCATTGCAATAAGTGCCGTATTAATTTGCTCTCTTGCATCGAGACTTTGTAAATGAGGGTAACCCACACCAATATAAAAATGATAAAAGTGGGCCGTGCCTGCGGTTTCAATTAAACCAGCAACTTGGTGTTGAAGTTTATCAACAAAGGTTGCAAGCTTTTCATCAATAATAGCTTCTTTTAACAGCATTAGAAAACACCCGGGTTTAATATGAGCGCAAAATGCGTGGTAGTGCTCTGCAAACTCTATTAAACGATTGGCAATGATTATTTGTAATTCGTTTATGAAATTATGACCATAGATATCTTCGAGTTGTCGAAAGCCTTTTATTTCAGCGCATAACAAGGTAAGTCCTGAGTTATATTGATTTTGAGGACATAAGCTGGTGATGTATTTTTCAGTGTAATGGCGATTAGCCAGTCCGGTCATTGGATCAAAATTAGCTTGCCGATAGAGTTCATGTTGCTGGTGTTTTTCGTCACTGACGTCTTCGACAGTCCCCACTAAAGTGTTGGTTTTAAAGTTCCACTCTGCAAGTTCGTGAAACCAGCGCTTTTCGCCATTAATTTTTATGGTGTACTCAAGCTCTATAGGCGTATTTGGGCGTGAATTGATAAAATTTAAAAAGGCATTTTTATAAAAACTGTCGATGCTGTTACAGATAGCGTTGATCGTTTGTTCTGCCGAATCTGAGTTAAAAAGCACTTTGGCTTGGGCTGATAAATGACGCGTTCCCGTATCGGGTGATAAGTGCCAGCTCCCCACACCACTCAATGATTGTGCTTGTTTGAGTGCTAACGCTTGTTCTGAAAGTTCGACTGTTTGTTTTTGCACTAATTCTTCTAAATTATGCTCGTGCTCGCGAAGACGCGCCGTGATAAAAAACAAATAACAGCTGATAGATGACAACAGCAGTGAGAACAGCAGTAAAACAGCAATTTCGGTGTGACTACGCAATATAAATTGGTCTTTAATGCCGACTACCCATTGCTGATTTTTTATCATGATCGGCTGAGTTAGCCATTCACTTTCATCAAACGTCTGATTAGCGAGTAAAGGCCGGTAATTGGTGTCTTGTTTTTGCCAGACTTCAAAACGATGAGATGCAGAGGCAAGTTTAGGTTTAATATTGCTTATAAATTCAGGAAAGCGCAGCACAGCAATACTAAACCCCCAAAGGGTGTCTTGTTTAAAAATAGGTAAGCGTGCGACTAACCCTTGTCCACCTTGTGAGAGCTCTTTAGGCCCATCAAGTTGCATTTGTTTGGTTTGTATCGTTTTTTGCAAAGAATCTTGGATGGTTTTGTTTTTGAATAAGTCTGCATTGATGACACTTTCATGGCTTAGTAATGGATAGCTGTAGGCAATAATTCCGTTTGGCGCCAACTGGATCGTTTGGCTGCCATCGCTGTGATTAAGGATTTGTTTGGCGAGTGTTTCGAACTGCTCTTGTGTGTATGAATAGTCACGCATTGCTGCGCGCACTAAATAAGGGCCTTGAAGGGCATTGAGAATGGCCTTTTCAACATCGCTACTGTAACTATTCAGAATCGTTTTTTGTTCCAGCTCATGCATTTCTTGCCTATCAAAATACACCTTGAATGCAATCGTTGAAAATAAGCCGAAACTAATGATAAAGGAAAGTAACGATTGAGAGATTTTATTTTTCTTCAGCAAGGGCATCCCTAAACTCTTAGGCAATTAAAGTATGAAATTACTTACTGAAAAATACTAGTTTAGGGTTGCTTTATTGTCTAGCAAAGCTCAATAATTACTCATCAATTTCAACAAAATAGCAAAATGTAACAGACCAGATTACAATAACTTGCAAATACTTAAGAAAGAACTCCTATGTACCAAGCTGTAATAAAAGCAATAGATAATGCAAATAATGCTGATCCAAATAGTGTGAAGTTCGAGGGGCTGTCATATGCAAAAGAATTCCTTTATGCGATGCGTATGACAGACATGCTAACGCGTTTTAAACCTGACGCTGATGAGTTAATGCACATTGCTGCACGAGGTCAGCATATTGAACGTTGGCGCTCACCTCGCAGTGATTTCCCTTTAGGTAAGGAGGGTTATTATCAGTGGCGAGGCGCGTTATACGATTTTCATGCTGAGCGAGTGACTGCGCTAATGAAAACTGCGGGCTATTCAATAGCTGATTGTGAGCGTGTGTATGCTGCGGTTGCTAAAAAGAACATTAAACATAACCCTGACAGCCAGCTGATAGAAGATATTGCAAGTTTGGTATTTATTGAGCATTACATGCTTGATTTTGCAATGAGTAAACCTGATTACGACGAGGCGAAATGGCTGGGGATCATTCGTAAAACATGGCAAAAAATGTCGAGTGAAGCACATGAGTTTGTTTTAGGTGGGCAAATCGCATTGCCAGAACCATTAAAACCGCTTATTTTAAAAGCGCTTAACTAATATTAAAAACAAGGATGTTTTATGGATTGTCCACGCACAAATACACCACTTAATGAGGTGAGTATTGGCGATACTAAGGTGTATTTTTCATCAACGGGTGGCGTGTTTTTTGATAATCGGCAAATATTTCACTTCAGCGATCCCAATTTAAAAACAGCACAGGTGTTGGTCGCACACTTACAAACATTACCGACAGAATGCATTGATCTTACCAAGCGGATTAATTGCCCTAAGTGCCCTGATATCGTGATGATGCGGCGTTTTTTTACCCCGCTTAAAGTAGTTGAGTTAGATGAGTGCCCCAACTGTGCCGCGATTTGGCTTGATAATGGTGAACTTGAAAAAATTCATGAAAATCACCTAACCCCAAAAGAACGTGAACTATTACGTCTCGATATGGCAAACAACCATGGCTTTATTCAAGTTAAGATCCCAAAAAGGCGTTATTCTGTTGATGCTGAAAAACCAGAATCTAAGGCAAGCTCATCATTAGAAAAACTGGCACAGCTGGCATACTTATCGCTTTTGAATGACTGATAACCTATATAAAGCCCCTGAGGCTGAGCTAACTCGCAAAGCTATGTACCTCTCGAAACCTCGAGATTTAGCTATTTGTGATGTACTGTTTTCTTTTCAAGGGCGTTTAAATCGTAAACAGTTCTGGTTTCGACGATGGTATTTTTTAAATTTTTTCACTATTAAAAAGCCTGTGTCAGCGAAGACACAGGCTGTTTATTACACGTTTAGCGTGTTATAGCTTAACCAGCATTTTGCCCTTATTCTTACCTTCGAATAAACCAAGAAAAGCATTTACGGCATTTTCTATGCCTTCGTATACTGTTTCTTCAGACTTAACTTTACCTTCACTGAGCCATGCGCCCATTTGCTCGATAAATTCAGGGAATTGGTCAAAATAATCAATAACAATAAAGCCCTGTACGGTTAACTTTTTAGAGTTAATGAAGAATAAGTTATTTGGCCCAGGTTGCGCCGTGTCGTTGTTGTAACCTGAGATCATGCCACAAACAGGAATGCGGCCGTAATCGTTCATCACATTTAATGCTGCTTCAAGGTGGTCGCCACCGACATTTTCAAAGTAAACATCAATCCCTTGTGGAGCGGCTTGCTGAAGTGCTTGAGTAAGGTTTTCAACGGTTTTGTAGTTGATTACAGCATCAACCCCTAAGTCTTTTACCATGCGTGCTTTTTCATCTGAACCCACCGAGGCGATAACTTTACAGCCTTTTAGCTTAGCAATTTGGCACACAACACTGCCGACTGCGCCAGATGCAGCAGATACAAACACAGTGTCTGTTTCTTTTAGAGTGATAACTTTTGTAAGGCCTGCCCATGCAGTTAAACCTGTCATACCCATGGTGCTTAAAAATAATTGATCAGGCAGTGGTACATCAGGTAATAAGGTTAAGTCGCTGCCATCGCTAATGTGTGCAGTGCGCCAGCCACTAAGGTGAGTTACTTTACTGCCAACAGGAAATTGA
Organism: Pseudoalteromonas sp. JSTW; assembly: GCF_013423925.1. Lineage (NCBI taxonomy): Bacteria > Pseudomonadati > Pseudomonadota > Gammaproteobacteria > Alteromonadales > Pseudoalteromonadaceae > Pseudoalteromonas > Pseudoalteromonas sp. JSTW. The sequence goes on along the minus strand of NZ_CP058973.1, from coordinate 724,275 downwards.
TTGTTACGTGATTCAATTACTTCGCCAATGGCACCGCCATCCATAACGTCGTTTAATTTAAAGGGTTCGATGTAAGATTCACGATCTATCATACGTGGGCGCATGTAAGGGTCGACTGACATCCAGGTGTTTTTAATTAAGACTTCACCATCTTGTAGTTCAGGCAATGTTATTTCTACTTGCTTGAAGTTATTGTGGGTCGGCATGCCTGTAGGGCGTGATACTAAATGAATCTGTTGACTTGTAGCCATAAAAACCTCGTATTTTTTAATCTAGCAATGCTAGTGAAATAACAAACTAAGATTCACGCAAAACATTTGCGCGCAAACTATTTGCGATCAATTTAATGATCTTTTAGGCAAATGGCAAGTGTTATTCGAAAATAATTTGCGCGCAAAGTAAATTAACGTAATAATAGCCGCAGTAATTATCTTTAAGGCACTGCAATGACTCAAAACTTATCAGACAATGTGTGTTTTACACTTTACAGTGCGACTAATGCGCTAATAAGAGCGTTTCGCCCTTTACTCGAAGCGTATGACTTAACCTATCCACAATACATCGTGATGCATTCTTTGTGGTACAGAAATCAAGTAAGCTTAAAAGAGCTTTCTTTTGATACGCATTTAGACTCAGGCACACTGACCCCTATTGTGAAACGGTTAGAAGCAAAAGGCTTGTTAACTCGCCAAGTCTCTAGTGAAGATGAACGCAAAAAAGTGATCTCGTTAACAGAGCAGGGCATACAGCTTAAAACAGACGCGGAAGAATTAACGGCTAAGTTAATGGCACGCTCTAATATGAGCTTAGATCGCCTTGAGGAACTTCGCGTGCTGACACTAGAGCTGCATACCGAGCTGACAAAAAGTTAAATCTCAATGAGGCACACCAATGTACCTTCAATGGCCCTTACATAGGCATAATGTTGGGCGTCTTTTTTTGTCGGTGGGCATAAAGGTTCAGCACCTGCAAGTACGGCTTTATCGTAGCTTTGTGCTAGGTTTTCACAACTAAATCTTAATTCAAATCCCAATGCGGGTTGCTTCGGGTGTGCGCGAATGTAGCCTTGCTTAAAATAAGATTGCGCGTGTGGGTGAGTGGCAAACGCTAATTTCACCGTGCCCGTTACGAGCTCACCGTACTCTGCATCGTCACTTATATGATTGGTATTAAAACCAAATGCTTGATAATAAAAGTCGAGTACTTCTTCTACGTTATCGACGTAAATAACCTGACTTATAAACTCCATTCATTGTGCTCTTGTTTTTATTCGTCCTATAAATAAAGCACAGTTTTTGCTGTTTTGCAGGGATAAAAAAACCTTGTAGGCAAATGCGTACAAGGTTTTTTATAGTTGTTAGAGTTCTTGCCTAGCTCTTCTGTCTTATGAATTTGGTATTTATATCACTTAAATTATTACACAATGAAAATGGTGCTGAAATATCGATAGTAAATGATTGCAATATGACTTGGTCATCAATTATTGCACGAATAATAACCGTGGATTGCCCAATATCTGAATCAGAAGGCATCCACGTTATTTCATTTTGGTTAATTACCATGCCACTAGGTGCTTTAACAAGGCTGTATTCAACGCCTCCAACATAATTAACAGTGATGGAATATGAAAATATCTCTTCAATCATAACTTGGGTGGAAGGGGTTGAGGTAAATTCATAATCACTAACAGGAATGTCTAGACCAACATCTGATTTATTCAAACGGCTTAGCTTACCATCAAACCATGTTAAAATACTCTCGCCTACTTCCTGTAAGACCACTATTCGCGAACCACTCGAAACAGAGCCTATTTCATTCCCATCTTGATCATGGATAGTTGCGTAGTTATTTACAGTAGCGCAAATAGCTGGTTCTTTTATTAAATAACCACTGGCATATGCCCAGCGAGGTACACCATCATACCAAAAACTAGCCCAATTGTTGTTTTGTTCTACTGCAACATATTGCTCACCAATATTAAAATAACCTACTTTAGTACTTGAACTAGTATTGTTTGTTCGAATGTTTACACCTTTTTTTGCAGTGTAAATCTCGCAAAGGCTATTAGACTGCAACTCTACAGATAAAATGAAACTTTGCTTTAAGTCTTTTTTTCCTGGATATGAAGCAGATATTTCAATAGTGTGAAGCCCAATATTAGTTTCATTTGGCTGCCACGATATTCTTCCATCTACCATTTCCATACCGAGTGGAGCAGACATTAGTTGAAAACTAACATCTTTATTGATATTTAAACTTGGTGAATACAAAAAATTACTTCCACTATAAGCAACTTTGTTTGGTTTTGATATATAACTACGCTCTCCTTGAACTAAGTCAGCTCTATTAATATGTGCTAACTCACCATAATATAATGTCTCAATGTAATCTTCCGTCTGACTTAAAACTACAAATTTTGCATTTTCAGGAACATAACCAATTATACCACCACTCAAATTGTAAACTGGAGTTTCAGTTTTCGTTGAAACACACTCGCCTTGAACTTCATTTAGATATCCGACAGTATACGCCCAGCGAGGTTGAGAATCGTACCAAAAACTAGCCCAACTTCCTTGCCTTTCAATGAGGGCATATTTATCACCGATGTCGAAATAGCCTACTTTTGTACTGCTGCTGCTGGCCGTAGAGCGGATGTTTACACCTTTTATGCTTTCTAGAATAGCGCAAGAATTCTGTTCTTCATTTAATACCTGTAAATAAAACTCCTGTATTACATCTTCTTTACCTGGAGATGAGGCTATTACTTTCACTAAATGATTGCCAATATCTTCATCATCCGGAAACCAATTGATAGTGCCATTACTTAATTCCATTCCTTGAGGATGTATACTTAATTGCAAAGTTATATTGCTATCTTGATTCACAATCGGCGTATATGAGAAAGGAAAACCTACGTATGCTTTATTATCCGAAGAAGAAATAAATTCAAGAGGTTCTGTAAATTGAAGATTAACCTTATTTATCAGGCCAACTTTTCCATCATACCATGTTTCAATCTGATTATCGGTTTGTTGAAGAACAACCCACTGAGAGCCACTTGGGATAGTGCCAAGTACATTCCCAGCCATATCAAAAACAGACGTTTGGCTTATTACTGTCGCACAACTATTCATAGTGAGGTTTAAGTACCCTGGTTCATAAGACCATCTTGGTATACCATCAAACCAAAAATTAGCCCAATTACCTCGCTGCTCTACCCTTGCGTATTGCTGACCAATATCAAAATAACCTACTTTTTCACTAGATCCTATGTCTTCAGCACGAATATTAACTCCTTTAACAGATTCAAATATTGCACAATTTCCTAAGTTGGTTGGCTTAACGATTATAGAGAAGGCCTGTGTAATATCTGCCGTACCAGAATATGATGCAGTTAATATAATTTCATGACTACCTTGATCATTATCTGTTGGTTGCCAGTAGATCACTCCTTGGTCAATATACATCTCCAATGGAGCTTTAGTAAGTTCATAAGTAACATTCTGATTATTATTTAGACTAGGGGCATATCTATACGTTGTCCCCATAAATGCCTCATTATTTGGTATTGTTATGAAATTTTTTGTTTCATTAGTCTCTAATTCTTGGCTGTCAGACTTTAAAATGTAACCAAGCTCTTGTTGCCAACTAACTTGATACCAGTCTTCAATTTCTTGAAGAACAACAATGGTAGCACCTTCACTTATAGTTCCTAAGCTATTAGCAGTAGGTGAAGGAAACTGATTAATATGAGTTTCATTATTAATTGAAATACACCTGCCACCCCCTTCAATCAAATAACTATTATTGTATGCCCATGCATTTTGGCCTTCATACCAGATATTCGTCCAATTACCTTCTGTTTTTATAATGTTGTAGCGTTCTTCACGATTAAGAAAACCTAGTGTTGAAGAAGAACTAGTATTTCCTGCTCTTACGTTTACGCCTTTTATAACTTCGGCTACTCGACATGCTGACTGGTTACTAGTTTTTACCGTGACTTCAAAGGAGTGTTCAATTACGGCTTCTGAGTTTGCTAAAAGACCTCTTAAAGTGAATGATTGAAGACCACTATCTCCGGTTAAAGGTGTCCACTTAATAATTCCTGCACTTATAACACTATTGGGTGGGCCTTGAATCATTTGCCAAGTAATATTGTCATTTGTTGATATCATTGGCTGGTAGGTGTATTGCATATTTACATAAGCTGAACTATTTGCTTTGGATACGACAGTCGGTGTTGAGTTATTCGATTTATTTTCAATAAATCCCAGCTTACCGTCATACCAAACTTCGTGCCATGCATCTGTGCTCGATAATATAGCCCAACTTGATCCAGCTTTTGCCGTTCCAATGACTTCTGACGAATTATCTGCATCATGAGTGACAACTTGATCTTGAAATAACTCAATACAAGAGTCTTGAACTTGCGAGAAATATCCGTTGCCATAAGCCCAGTATGATGCATCGTTGTACCAAATATTTAACCAGCTATCGGTGCTGTCTGTAGCTATAATTGCATATTTCTCACCTACATTTATGCTGCCTACAAGTTCTGATGATGATGTTGCTTGAGCTCTTAAATTGACACCCTTTATATTTTCAGCAATTAAACATTCTGAAAAAGCCTGTGCAGAAAAAAATATACATAAATAAAAAAACGTCCTTGTTAGTTTCATAAGTGTCACTGTTATTTGTTATTTGTTATTTGTTATTTATAATGGAGTGTGAATGATTTAATAGCAAATTATTTTTTTGTAGTTATATTTGGTTTGTTTTTCATTTTTATTTAGTGATTTTTTCTGCTTTCTGTTTTTTAATATTTATTTTGTTTGATACATTATTGAATTGATGTAATGTTTGTTTTAATAAAAGGGAAATTTTAATGATAAGGAATAGTTATGGAAATTAGGCCTACTAGTAGTTTTGTATCTTTTTTTTTGGTTGGTTTTCTGCTTTTTAGCTCTAAATTACTTGCTGTTAATTTAGATGATGTCAACCAAATAGAGTCTGAAATAAAAGATCTTAGATCGCAACCTGGTTATGGTTTAAGTTATATTCCAAATTTAGTTATACAGCTCAATAATGCTGAGATTAATCTAAATAAAGAACGTGTGTTAAATAATAAAAATGTTTCTGATCTTGATATTATACTTGATGTTATTTTGAAAAATAAACTGGCCTTAGCAAGGCATGTAAATGAGTATCGTTTATATGGTGAGCTTAATCAAGAGCTAGTGATGTTAATGGCAGGTACAGATAAAACAGCTATTGCTCATAAGAGTATTAGTTTAAATATTTTGTTAGCAGGTCCGAATATAGAGGCTGAGTCATTTTTTATTAACTATTTAAATAGTGATGAAATAGGTGGGCTTAGATTACGAGAAACGCTGATGTATTTTACTTTACATCCGAACAATGCAGTTAAAGACAGAGTCAGCTTTTTTGCCAGTGAAAAAGGGCACCCTATTTTTAGAGGGCCTGCAAGCTGGGTGTTTGGTAAATTAAGTACCATTGATGATACCGCAGCAATTGCGCAGCTAACTGCAGCGCTTAATCAGTCTATTATCGACAATTATGGTTTTGATACGCAGTTACTTACGTTGCTGGGGCTTGCTGAGGTTGCAAATATTAGTTACTTAAAGGCCAACTTTTCTAATGTTGGCCTTGATAAGAGCCTACTTGAACTAGGCGAACGCTACATCAATTTTAAGCGCACAAGCGGTATAAATAAAAGCCAGCTTATTAGCAATACCTTTAATAAAAGCATGACTCGCTATGAAAGAGATGAAGCGCTTGGTTATATTTTAAAAAACAATAAAGCTGATTTATTAAAAGAGTTAGGGCTATTGTTTGATACAGACAACGGCCTTGTTTTATCGCCTGAGCTGGCGCAACTTGCAAATATTTATGGCTACCAAATTAGTGGCAGTGCCGACAACCCCATTATTAGCGCTAAATAATTATTAAAATAGAAGGTTAATAGTGTGAAAAATTTAGTAATGTACTGTGTGCTACTGGCGTGTTTTTTGACATCAGGCTGTGATTTTTTATTTGATAAAGCACATGGTTATCGTGGGCCCATTGTTGTGACGATTGAAACAGAGGATGGCTCAGTGCCAGAGTTCCCTTTTTTGATAAAGTCGGCCTATTCAGAGTCATGTGGTCACAGTAGTTGTGGTATTGAATTTGGTTATAAATATTTTAAAACTGCCTATGCGAATGAGCCAATTACCTTCCCTCGTGAGCGTTTGGATTTATTACAGCCCAACGCCTATGCATCGATTGAGTTTACGGTTACCCATCCTAATTATCACCACCGCGGATTTCCGCGAGGCTTTGGGCCTACCGATGCTGATGACCCCACTCATATCACGTTTACCGTTAAGCCGTTTACTGAACAAATGAAAAAAGTGGCCGGCTGGGCGACTGCCCCTAAACAAGACATGCAAAACTTTACACCTGATAGCAGGGAATATAAAAAAGCAGACATTAGGTATCGCCAAGCGCGCTTTAATTTGGGGGCGACGATTACAAGGCACATTACGGTGATCAAAACTATGTACTTACCTCATTTTTCAAAACGTATGCAACAACGTGTAATTGAAAAGTATCAACCGATTTTTAGAGCGTGGTATTACGGCGTACCTGAAACGGATTGTTGGGATATGGTTGACTGTAGAAAGCAAATTTTAAAACCAAGGAAGGCTAAGTATGAAGGATTATAAGCGTAAAACTGCACTGCAATTTTACTGTGTGCTACTGGCGTGTTTTTTGACATCAGGCTGTGATTTTTTATTTGATAAAGCACATGGTTATCGTGGGCCCATTGTTGTGACGATTGAAACAGAGGATGGCTCAGTGCCAGAATTTCCTTTTTTAATAGAGTCGGGCTATTCGGAATCGTGTGGTCACAGTAGTTGTGGTATTGAATTTGGTTATAAATATTTTAAAACTGCCTATGCTAATGAGCCAATTACCTTCCCTCGTGAGCGTTTGGATTTATTACAGCCCAACGCCTATGCATCGATTGAGTTTACGGTTACCCATCCTAATTATCACCAAGGCGGATTTCCGCGAAGTTTTGGGCCTACCGATGCTGATGATCCTATTCATATCACGTTTACCGTTAAGCCGTTTGCTGAACAAATGAATAAAGTAGCTGGGTGGGCCGAGCAGGGCAAAGTGATGATGCAGAACGCGGTACCAGATAGTAATGAGCATTTCAATGGGAAAATGCAGCTTTGGCAAGAGCGCTTTAATTTGGGGGCGACGATTACAAGGCACATTACGGTGATCAAAACTATGTACTTACCCCATTTTTCAAAACGTATGCAACAACGCGTAATTGAAAAGTATCAACCGATTTTTAGAGCGTGGTATTACGGTGTACCCGAAACGGATTGTTGGAACAAAATGACTTGCCAAGAACATATTTTAAAGCCAAGGGAAGCTGAATATGAAGGATTATAAGCGTAAAACTGCACTGCTTTTTGGGGCGGTAATGGTATTTAATTGTGCAGCGCACGATACCAATACCAGCCACCCACGTATTACAGAAGCAGTTTATTTTTCAATGCTAGGCCTAGATAAAGAAAGCTTTTCTTACTACCAGCTTTATCAAACCCACCCAGGTTATGTCACTAAGCTTGTGGGGGATGCACGCTATGCGGTGAAACTAGATCAGCCTTACCCTTATTTATGGGGCTACGACCCGCAGTTCGCAGAAAAAGAAGAAAAAGAAATTGACGAGGATAAGACAAGCCCAAACTATCCTGCATTTAGAAAAAAAAGCCTCAATGTACTTGATGGGGTGGTGATGGAAGACTCCCCAACTAATCGCGTAATGTCGCATTTTCAGCATGCTTATACCGGAGCTCCGATGTCAGTTGATGATTGGCTAAATGGTGCAAATTGGTTCGTTGATTTTAGTTATGGAAAAATAGAACCTAGCGAAATAACCGCAGGGCGCTTTTTTAACGATGCAGTAAATACCATGGGGTATTTAAATACAATAGATGATTTAAACGAAATGGACCCCGACGGTTATGGAAGGCGAAGTTTGGAAAAGCAAGGGCGGCAGCTTAGTGGTGCTAAAGCAATGTGGTTATTTGGTCACGCATTGCACCATGCTGAAGATATGAGCTCAATCGCGCACATACATGGTGATGCTCACTTAACTTTGGCTAAAGACTCTCTTAGCGAACCTGATGACTATGAAGCGCACTTTATCCCCAGCAAGATTTATGAATTTATAAAGGGATTAGATACAGATTATTGGTTTCGCCCTACTAATGTTAGCAAAACCATCAACAATGCTGGGCAAATTTGGGGGCGTAAAACAGACCCAGCAGCGTACGCTTTGCTTGAGAGTTACCTAGACCCGGCGAATATGTCGCGGGGTATTTATAATACGGCTTTGTTTCAAGCTGATTTAGCTGTTGATTTTTCAGTAGCTCCCCTCGATTTTTCATATTCAAATCCATTATTAATCGAACAGGGTGGTAAGTATTGGCGCTATGATGAAAAAGCCACCAAAGCCTCTTATGAAGCTGCTGGTAAGCTTTGTGGCGGGGGCGAGCTAAGTAAAATGTTTTACTTTGGCGATTTAAGCGATTTTGACCGCCCTGAAGGTCCTAACCTTAACGCGTGCGGTTTAAGAGTAAATATAGAATCTAGAGCGTTACCTGAATATGAAATAATGCATGCTGCTGCAAAGGTGTTTGGGGATAGCGGTAACTTTGAGGCTCATAGGTTCCATTATGATGGTCGTTTTAGTAGTTTTTATTCGGATTGGTGGGAGGCCAGTGTTTTTGGTGGCCCTGAAGGTTATTACTACATAGAAGAAACAATGAAAGGGGTGGTATACAAAGGAAAAGCTTTCTTTAGAGACATAGCGCCAGGAGAAATGCTACTTCGACCTCATTATATTAGGCAAGATATCACTAAGCCTCATTCAGCGAATAACCCGCTAATTAAAACCTGCACTGACTGGTCTGTATCTGCGCTGCGTTGTTACAAGGGCGATAGCTTATTAGAGCGCTTTGCTGAAAAGCTTATTCCTTATTCACTTGAGTTTTTAGTGGGCTACAGTCAGTTTTTTTATGATGTTGCTAATTTGCCACCCTATTTACAACAAGTAGAAGTAATACAAGACGATCGTAAACGATACGGTATGAAATGGCAGGGTAAAATTAATAATACCGGGCGTATTGAAATGACTCACGAAGAAGGGGATGGTAAACACACCATTGAAGATTTTGCTTATATTGCTCAGCGCTACAAAGCGCAAACCATCCCTAATTTATCTTTTATAACTCAAGATAAAGCGATTAGCATTAATTTAAAGTTTAACGAAGCTATCAGAGCGCCAGATGCACAGAACAGTGAGTTTTCGTTGGGGCTTGCGTTAAATGATCAAGAGGCCTTTTTTGATAGCCGCGATTTAGAGAGTACGATTTTAGCTGACTCAAGTTTTAAAGGGTGTTTTACCGTGGGGTCATCTGAAAATTTGACTAGCAACTGCTGGCAAATAAAAGTCCCTTCAACCGCTTTGAAGTCGCTTTTTAGTGGCGATTTGAATGGGCGCGTTACTTTATTAGTTCACGCTGCTGATATGAATAACCACAGAGACATAAATGGCACACCAAGCGACAACCTTGACCATGGTGCGCTGTTAGATGCCACACCGACAACTCCAGCGAGGCGTTACGTAAAACGTAGCGGGACTGAATATACTATTTTTGATGATGGTAAGGCTCGTTATAGTTCACAAGAAAACCACTATTATTGGCACTCAGATACATCAACACCTGGCGATATGTTTGGCACTTATGCAAATAAACAAGGCGCATTTGCCTACGATCCAGGTTATGACAAAAATCATATTTTATTGTTCGACAGCCGTAAGCCTGAAATTAGGCTGGAAGTGACAACAGGCATTGCGTTGCCTGAAGATAAAAAGGAGTAAGTTATGAGAGCATTTATCTTGGTTATTATACTAATACTAAGCTTTGCAAGTTCTGCCAATGACTTTAGTAAAGAGATTAAGCTTGCCGATAATGTTGTGCAAGGGCGTGTTCTGTCTAAAAGCAGTGAGTGGGTTGACGGTAAAGTAGTGACTTACCATAAAGTTTTAGTGCGCGATGACTTAATGGCGGGTGCGTTAGGTAAACCTGCTCAAAGTGAGCTGGTAATCACACAAGCGGGTGGTACTGCAGTTCACCCTGTTTTAAAGGTGGCTATTTCACAGACTATTTCGCATCAAGTAACGCTAAAAGAAGGGGACGAAGCAATATTTTTTACTCACACTGACTCGTTAGGGCTACAGCAGCTGGTAAAGGGGCAAAATTCAGTCGTAGCAGTACAAGGAATGGGTACCGATAATGTTATTTTACCGGCCTTTAAACAGCTAAAAGTGTCAAAAATTTCACCGCAACACGCTAATTTATTACGCGCAGAGCAGGCGACTGATGTGGTTGGTAAAGCTGTACTGCAGCAAGAATCGTTAACTTTGCAAAACGCTAAAGCAAGGATCAAGCAGTTGCTCGCAGATAAGCTGGCTAAACAAGGGAAAGACGATGCGTAACTTAATGTTAATAGCCGTATTTTCATGTTGTACAAACGTGAAAATGGTGAGTGCTGAGGAGTCAAAAGCGGTGCAGTCTCTTGATATTTTAATGAGAAACCAACGCGTTGAAGTTATCAGTATGGAGCAAGCTAAAGCGCAACAAGCAAAGTTTAATAAAGATTATTTTAGTCAAGCAAAGCGCACTTATGTTCAAGGCTTAAAAAAAGTAAAGCAACCAACAGGGAAAGTGATTCATTTAGCACATGAAAAAATCAATAAGGTTAATTTTACCGATAAGTTTGTAGTAAGGCGAATTGATGCACAAAAACTTGCTCTTGGTGCAACGGGTATTGCCAGTTTAAAACAGCAACCTGATGTTAAAATTTACGACCTTGATAAAGACGAAAATACCAAAGTTAACGCGGAGGATAAAACCCCGGTAGATAAAAAAACACCTGCAAAAATGAACAAGGAAGTGAATGAGTTATGATAAAAAAAATAATAGCTTTGGTTCTGTTGTTTGCACTGTTTAGTGGTTTGCCATTGGCTGCACAGACAAAATACTTACAGTTTAATGCGACACCTCATAGCAGTGAAATGATACTTATTGATGCTGCTAATGTACAAGATGACAGCATCCCTGTTACCTACTTTAAACTTGGGACAGACGAGCAAGTAGTTAATGCTTCATTACGCAGACTTAAGAGTCAAGGCATCACAATTAATTTACCGACTGTTCAGCAAATGCTTTTGAGTGAGCAATTACCTTATATTATTGCGCCAAGTGCAAATCATGAGTTTGGTAAGCATTTATTAGCGATCCCTGAGTTAGGGAAGTATCCAATTGCAATTACAGCGAGCTTCGGTAAAAGTATTTTTAATCTTGCCAATTTAGTTTTATCTGAAGCGCCCGCAACGGCCATGGAAGAGTACATTGTTTTAACTACTTGGTGGGATCCCGCGCAGTCTTTATCTGAATTAGTAATTAACTTTTCAACCATAAAAACTGGCACCGAAGTACAATGGTTGAGACTGCAATATTTGTGTGAATTAACTCTTTCACCACGCAATGGACTTGAGCTGCTTGGCAGTGCACAGCAATCTAACTTAAAACAACTCTCTGAAAGTCAAGATTGTATCAACTAAAAAGGATGTAGTTCATGAAAACTGCAAATTGGATTTGCCGACTTCTTATGTTGGTCACTGTTTCTGTGTCTGCTGGAAGTCCGTCTTATAAATTAAATGAATCAAACCAGTTGGTACCAAAGCTATGGCATAAAAATAATTTGCCCTATAAATGGCATTTGAATGAACGAGGGTATTCACCATTAGAGTTCAACGTGGTTGAACAAGAGTTACAACGTGCATTTTTAGCTTGGCAAACTCTCCCCGACAGTAACATAACGTTCGAATATCAGGGGCTCACTCAGCAATCAGGGGAAGGAGTAGGTAGCCAACTCGCTGCTAGTATAGATGGAGTGAATATTGTTTCGTTTGTAAATAATGAATTTAACTTCCCAGAGACTGTGTTAGCAGTATGCAGTACCACAGTATTTGAAAAAGAAATTACGATTACCGAAAATAATAATGATTTAAATGGTGATGGAGTAGGTGATATTCCAACTGGTTTATATCCTGCAGGCAGTATTTTTAATGCTGATATATTTTTTAATGGGGCTAAAACTTTTACAAAAGAGTTACTTCATAATGTAGCACTTCATGAAATAGGTCATTGTATAGGGTTAGCACATAGCTCTATTGAGCACAGTGTGATGTATCCAACTGCAGATAATGATCTGGTGCGAGGTGCAACTATTAAAGAAGATGATAATTCTACTTTGGGAAGCTATATGGAGGCGCCTCAAATTGAACAGCGGTATGGTACTATTAGAGGTAAAGTGTTAAATGGTGTTTCAGGAACGACAGTACGTGGTACACATGTTTATGCAGTAAATACTGAAACTTTAGAGAAAGAAGTAGGTACATACAGTTTAATTGGTGGTGAATACAGATTATTTTTACCTGTAGGGCAGTATTTTTTAAAAATTGAACCACTAGACGCTTCACACCCTGGTTTAGAAGCTGAACGACTTGTGTCGACAGTTTACCCGCCTGATAATACATTTTTTGAACGGGAATATTTTGATTTAGATGAATCATCTTATGAAACGGGTATAGAGGAACCTAAGCTATTTGATGTCACGGCTGGGGCGGATATAGCTGATATAGATTTTTATATTAATGAAAAAGTAACCAGTGAATTTAAGTTTGACCTAAAAAAAGGCCTTAATTATTTTGGGTATCCGCAAAATGTCCCTTTTGGTTTAACATCGCACGATTTATTGCAGCAGTTATCTGCGTTTATTGAAGTGAACCGAATTGAGAGGTTTAACCGCGATACGGGCGGTTTTGAATTTGCTTTTATGTTAGACGGTCAGCCGCAAGGCATTAAGTTCGATATTCAAGAGGGTGAAGGTTATTTAATCAGCAGTGACACCGATGGTGAATTGATTTTCCCAGGGGCTACCTATTGCCATGAGTTCGAACTAAAAAAAGGTTTGAATCTTGTCGGGGTTACCTGCCCACCTGCAAATTTGGACTCTTACCAGTTTATTCAGGCTATTGGTTCTAGAGAGATAATTGAGAGCATACGTTACTATGACCCTTCAAAAAAACAGTATTTAGAAACCCGTTACCAAGGCGACCAAGTTATTGGTGATAAGTTTGCTGTAAAGCATGGCTTTGCCATGGAAATTCGCATGTTGGCGGACAATGGTATATTTAAGCTTTCAAAAGTTGATGTTTCAGCTCCAGTTGTAAACTATATTTCTCCAGGTACAGCGTTACCGAGAGATTATGTTTTAATATCGGGGCAGGGGTTTGTTGCTGATCCAAATCAAAATATAGTATTGATAGGTGGGCAGCGTTTAGTAGTGCAAAGTGCTTCCCATGACTCCCTTTTAGTGCAAATACCAAGTGATATAAAGGCTGGTGAATTTTTACTCACAGTAAGCGCAAATGAACTAACAAGTAATAGTGTACCACTTATTGTACAACCGCGAGAGCAAGAAGAAAAAGAAGATAGTATACATCAATTACTATCTGGCATGGAAGTTAAAGGCAATATTAGCGCCCTTGGCGAACAGGATATTTATACATTTGTTGCACTCGCAGGCTCTAAGGTGAATATTAATGTGAGCCCTTTAAATAGTCAGCCAGGGCTAAGTCTGCAATTACTTAACCCTAATGGCGGCTTGCTTATTAAACGCAGTGCGTCTTTTAGTGAAGGCGAAATTAACCTGCAAAACTACCAAATTGAGGAAACAGGAATTTATACCATTGCTGTTTCGGCAGAGTCGGTTGGTGCTTATAAGTTGTCTATCTCTATAGATGCTCCTCAGGGGGCTGCTAGAACATCTGTATTAATGGGAGAATCGCAAGTTGCGGTAAAGGGCACTGAACTCAAGCAAGCAATATTATTACTTGTTACTGATAAACGTGGACAGCCAGTGACCAATGCTGATGTGGTTCTTTCTCAAAGAATGGTTGAAAATATCCCCAGTAGTGAAGACATTAATATTCTGGCGAATGCTCTTTCAACTTTGAGCACCATACCAATGAGTAGCCGTATTCAAAATTCTCCGCAAGTGGCCGCGGGTGATACTTACCTGAAAACTCTTAAATCAGACAATTATGGGTTAATTGGGGTAAGTGTTGCAGTACCTGACTTAACTAGAGACTTTCAAATTGTGGTGAAGGTACCTAGCTTTCCCGATATTGAGCCCATTAGATTAGATGTAAAAGTAATTGATGAGCCAATAGCACAAATAAAAATTGATAAAACAGAGCAAAACTGTGGCAGTAAATGCCCTGTGGGTGCTGAGTTACCAGAGCCATGGAGTGCTACTTTTTTAGATGATGAAGGGAATGGAATTGAAGGTGTGCCTGTTGAATGGTTAGTCATTTCTGGTGGTGGAAAGCTTGGTGAAAAAAGTGGAGAAACTTCACAAGTTCGTATAAAAATTGAATCCGATGCCAGCGGAAAAGTAGAGGTTTTTCATAAGTTGGGCGAAAAGCTTTACTTGAATAAAGACGTAAGTGATCTAGATGAAACTCTGGTGAAGTCACCGCAGGTCGTCATGATGTCTGTTCCAGGTCAGTCTGCTCCTGTTGTGTTTACTGTTGATGTGAAGGCTGGCCGAATAGCCACTGTTACATCAAGTAGAGCAACCGATTTACAGGAAACATTATTGACTCAAAGCATAAATAGTTTAGGGCTACAAGCTAAAGATAGCTTTGGTAATCCTGTTGCAAATGCACAAGTATCAGTTTTATCACCAACCCCTGATTCTGGTATCGAAATTACCCCTGGGTATATTGACGGTGCCCAATTAACTGGTCATCAAACAAATGAACGTGGAATTTGGCTTGGTTCAATTAGTGTTGGCTTGGTAGTCCCAACAATTGATGAATTTGGTAATAAAGATACCGTTGGATTAGCAGAGGCTTACTCATTAAATCTGCAAATAGGTGATCAAAATATTGGCTTTAAACTTGATATAGACATGGGGCCTATATTAGCTGTTGAACGTGCAACGGCCAGTGCTTTGATAGGTCAGCCATTGGCAGAGCCTTTAGTTTTTAAGCCACATGGTTTTATGAGAAACCTTAAGGTAGATCCCTCTCAGGTCCTTGGGAGCGACAGGGTAACATTAAATAATATTTTTATAAGAAGAAGTTATTCAGGAAACGTTGAAGATTATGGGTGGGAGCATTATGAAAGTGCATTTGTTTTTTACGATATCAATCGCAGTGATTTTTCAGAAATCAGACGGATTCTGTCAAAAGGAGATGAAATTCACTTTAGTGTATTAGGTAAACAAAATATGGGAGTGGATATTGAAGCAGTTGATACTCGCTTAAGCTGTGAAGAGGTTAAATATACTAGCGAAATACCCTATTGTAGTGGGGTATTTCAATCACGTGCTTATAGGGAAAGAGAAGGTGCAGTAAATGTTAACAATGTTGGACATTACAGCACAAGAAAGCCAATTGTTATAAAAGCGGTTATTCCTCATTTTTCGAACGGCGTACTAGTGGGTTCAACGACAACAGCTCCTAAACCACCTAGTAGTCAACCTGATTTACAGCCTGATGTTTTATGGTGGGATGTTGCTAAAGAGTCTTATATTAAAGATTTAACAGGTGTTGCTTGGATCTATCCTCAGCCTATTAGTTTATCATTTGTTATAGATGATAGCTTTGCAGGGGCAAATGGTAGCACTAGTGTATACCCAGGTATAAAAGCTGTAAGTGGAATTGACTTAGACAAGTTAAATATCACTATGCCAGACGGTTCAGTGATTAATGGACTGAATATTCAAGACAGCTTAAAACTAAATCAAGCGCCAAATTATGCAAGGCTTTGGCTTGATCATCATCAAATTTCACACCTAAACGATGGCGTTAAAGCCAGCTCGCCTGAGCACTTTCAACTAATTTACGAGCCTAAGTCTTCCGCCCTAAGTGAGGGAGTTAACACTATCAAATTAGGCATTGCAGATTCGGCGGGGAATATCGCCACTGAAGTGAGTTGTTCGTTTACATATCCAACATCAATTCAGTGTCAGGAGTAGGGAAGTAATGAAAATTAAACTTTTAGTAACCACACTTATATTTTGGTTGATGTGTTCGTTTGCTTTGGCAACCGAACTTTATAATACGAGTGTTAAAATATCAGATGTAAATACGCGCTCATTCGTGGTGGCGTGGGCTGCCCCTTCTGACTCCACTGGTAGCGTTAAAGTTTACTTAGATCCAAAAGGTAGTGACTTAGTTGATACACGTTTCAGTTCACCTCAATTTACATATGCTGAAAACAGTAATATTAAGCAGAAAATGTTGGCACAGGGCTTATTTAGAACGCGTGTTTATGGTTTAACACCTGATACTCATTACTATATTCGTATAGAGCAGTTAGATAACAGTGGGCAAAGCCATGCTTTGCCCGAATCAGGTGCGCTTTTCCATGTTAAAACGATGAGCAGAGAAGATGTTGTGCTAAACGATACCTTAGCTGCTTATATTGAAAACCAAAGCGAGCAAAGCCCTGCTGGAAAATTAATGTATTTTAGTTTTCCTGGTGCCGTTTATCCTCTATCTCACGTGGTTGGAGATTCTCTTCCTGAAAATATGGCAGCAGTAAGTTTATCTAATGTCACAGACGGAGAAAAACATATTTTAATGTTGCGATCTAACGTTAAGATTGAGGGGCATTCCGTAACAGGTTTAGCAAACGAGGGTTTTGCGATGGCGGAAAATTCGCAATTAGGTCGCTTACAAATACTCCCTCAAATTATTACTTTAAACAGTGCTAAAGACACCGATGCTGATGGTATTCCAGATTGGTATGAGCTTGAAAATGGCTTAAATGTTGATGGTGATGATGCGTCTTTGGACTTCGATAGTGATGGACTTACTAATTTAGAGGAATTTCAGTTGGGGACTCAGTCTAATTTGGCTGATACCGATGGCGATGGCGTTAATGATTATCAGGAAGTTAAGATTGCTGGTACCTCTGCCTTAAGAGTTGATACTGATAATGATGGATTAAGCGATTATCAAGAGTTATTAGTATATAAAACTGATGCTTTGGCAGTAGATGGTGATGGTGATGGTTATACTGACGCTGACGAAATTAATTTGGGGTATGATCCAAACGACTCTTCTAAGTACCCTGATTATGACATTGATTTAGATAATGATGGCATTTTTGATAAAAATGATAACTGCCCTGAATTAGCTAACGCTAATCAAGTAAACACAGATGGCGATATCTTTGGAGATGCATGTGATGAAGATGATGATAATGATGGCGTAGATGATTATGAAGACAATGCGCCTTTGGTTGCAAATGCAGATCAACAAGATAGTGACGCCGACTTAATTGGTGATGTTATTGATAATTGCCCATTATTAGGTAATCCACTTCAAAAAGATAACGATCAGGATGGACAAGGAGATGTATGTGATGAGGATGACGATAACGATACCGTTTTAGATTACAAGCAAGCTGGGGAATCGTCAAATGTAGCATTAACTCTATACAGACTTGATTCAGTTGAAAGTATCAATTTGTCATTTGCCAAAAACTCGAATGCAAAAGTTCATTTTGCTAAACAAACATTTGACGATAATAAGCAAATTTATTTAGGCGAATTTGATATGAGCTTGCACAGGTTTAAAGCAAGTGAATTGTCAACTGAAGACGAAGGAAGGTTGGGGCAATTGATCTCTATTCTAGACGGTGAAAGCTGTGATTGCATTATTGTTAACCAACCTAATAGTCAATTAAAACTCATCACGGATAGTCAGTCTATTAATATTCGTTTACCAAGTCACATTCCGCAAAAAGGAAAAACAATATTTATATCATCAGATGATGGTTCTGCGTTTGCTGCCTACAGTTCGTCAGAACATACTAACCTTTTGAATTTGCTCGTTGCAGGAAGTGCTTTCATTAAAAATGATAACTGTCAATTTATCAGTAACTTAGAGCAGTTTGATGCTGATGGAGATGGAGTAGGAGATGTGTGTGATATATCCCCACAAGATATTGATGGGGATGGTATTCTGAATGTTAACGATAATTGTCCAGAGGTTCATAATGAAGATCAAAGTAATATCGATGATGATATTATTGGAGACCTTTGTGATGAGGATATGGATGGAGATGGTATTCCTAATGAGGTTGAGTTAAATGAACTGTATACAGATCCTAAAAATGCATTTTCATGGTCTGATATAATCAGTGATGGTGAAGCTGACTTTGATAACGATGGACTTAATAATATGCAAGAATTATCTCAAGGAAGCAATATTTTAAGTCCAAATCTTAGACTGATTAAGGGGAAAAATTATATTTATTACCCAATTGAAGCGCTAAGTTTGAAGAAGGCTTCAGGCTTAGCTGAGGTATTGGGTGGTGCGGAATCTGTTACTAGACTGGCCTCAATAGACTTAGATGGTAATATTTCCGAGGAGTATACTTTTGACGGACAATCTTGGCAGGGGACTAATTTTGATCTTGGTGAATACAAAGCTGTAATTGTAGATGTGTTAACAGAATCTATTCACCCAGAGTCAGTAGCTGTAGTTTGTAGGTCATTAAATTTAACTATCGGCGTTAATTTTACGGCATTACCTTGTAGTACAAGTGACGATTCAGCATTTAAATTATTAGAAAAATATGGTCAAAATAAAATTAAGTCGATAACGGGCATTAATGCTAATTCAGGACTGCGTCAAACAGCAGCTTTTGTTGATGGAGAGTTATTTGGGGAAGACTTTACTCTTAGCGTGACGCAAGGTTATCAAATAGAAGTTATTGCTCCATTTACAATAGAAAAACCTAGTTTGAATCAGTTTGGTGTATCTATAGATAATTTTGATGGAATTAAAGTAGTCACAACCTCAAGTATTGATTTACGTGGCTTTATTAATACGGCAAGAGGTACATTACTGTTTAATGGAGTTGCGGTAGAAGTTACTGATGGACGCTTTAACATAGAAAACTATGCTCTTAAAGAAGGTGAGAACTTAGTTGTGGTTAAAGGGCGGGATCAGAACAGTTCACCAATATACTTGGAGTTTGTAATACAGTATGTATTACCGCCAATATTTGAAGTGATATCTCACGAAAGTGGACAGTCACTAAGTGCTAAGAATATTACTATAGCAGGTCGATACCAAGGCGCCAACCGTGTAGTTGCTAATGGTATTGAGGGTACATTAAAGGACGGTATGTTTATCGTATACCCAATATCATTAAATGAGGGAGATAACGTAGTTACGGTCAAAGTTTATGGTGACTATGGTGTTAAAGTAGAAAAAGTTATACATCTTTCATCTTACCCTATTACATTAACTCTTCCAGAAGGGGCCTCCCAGCAAGTAAAGTTACCTCAGTCGGTAATATTTAGTGATCATAAATTACCGCTACCTCCTCACTATGTAACTTATTTGGGTAGAGATAATATTTTTAAGGCAGAACGTTACCAAGCTTATTATCCTAATCTTGATAAAATAGGGTTTCATGTTTCTTTTATTAGTGCTGAAAAAAATCTAATGCCAAGCATTGTGATGAGTTTCAGGTCAGTTGGTACTAATATACAGTACGGCACACATCAATTTTATATTCCTATAAAAGTTACTGATGCATATGGCTCTTTGCCCTATATTGATGACGTGTGGGTAAATATTACCCTACTTAAAGAAAATGGTGGAGGAGCTATGTTTGTTACCTCGCACTTTGATGGCGAAGTTGAAACTGATGCAGATGTTAGGTTTCAAGGCTATGTAATTGAAGCAGAAAGTCTTAAGTATCAAGGACAAAATATTAGCCTTGATAATGGTTATTTTGATATCCCAGTTAACCTTTCTGCTGGACGAAATTACTTAATCTTTGAGGTCATTAGAGAAGGGATCATCAACAATGAAGTATACCGATTAGACTACTACCCAGAAGGATATAGCCAAATACTCGTAACATCACATAGCCATAATCAGCATGTTTCAGGAAGTGATATTACAATTTTAGGCTCAATTTCTCATGCCGGGGCAAGGCTGAAAGTAAACGATATTGATGCGTTAGTCGATGGAAAGAACTTTTCAATTAATGTTCCAATTGCTAAAGGAGATAATTGGCTAAATATTACTGCTGAAGTAGAAGGTAAGATAAGTAAATATCAATTGAATGTAATTGGAATGAAATACTCTGCGCGCTTTACTAATTTAGTAGATCGTGAACATTTATATACATACACACCTCAGATTAATGTGGTGACTGATGGAGCAATTAAAAGAGCACGGGTAAATGATGGTAACTGGCAATCAGTAACTGATTCGAGTGATGTAAGTCTTGGAATAAAGTACACCAATCCTCTTATTAAAGGGCGTAACTTTATTGTTGTTGATATTGATTTCATGGATAACACCAGCCAGACATTAATCGGGATAGTTTCCTATGACAAACAGATTTTAAAGCTGAAAGCTATTCTGCCAAGTAGTGTTAAAGTTTGGGTTACTATGGATGATGCTAAATATAGTGAGGTAGACAAGTTTACTTTTGATTTGGGACGGTTGAGAAATCGCGACCTTGGTTTATTTCAAGCGCCTGCTCCTGATAACGCGTCTTCTAGGTATGGTGCTTACGGTCGAATGGGTGAGAGTAAAGTTATTAAAAATTTGGGTGTTGATGAGTTGTCACGCAGAATTTTGTTAGTGGAATTCCCTTATGAAATCTTTCAATCTAATATGGTTGTGGGTGACACAACTGATACTTCTGGGTTTGTTCGAGTGTATAATAAATCAGGCGAACAAATTCATTATCAAAATGTGCACTATCAAGCTGAATATGTAGAGATCGGCAAGGAGCCAAAAATATATATATGGAACCATAGTGAAAATGAAAAAATCCACTCTAAAAAAACGACTTTGATTGCAACAGTAGCAAACTTTATACCTTTAAGTGCAAAATTTGACGCTGCAAGTGTTAGTGTGCAACGAACTATCTTAAATAATGGAGTGAATGAGTACCTTTTGCTTGCGGGAGCTTTCAATGTTTCTGATAAACCTTATGTGTTAGAAGTATCTAATGCTAATGGGGACTCATTGATCACGCAGTTCAGCTTAGAGTATGAGCATTTGGCTTATACCTTGCTAGCAGGGCAAGAGTTTAGAGAAAATATTCGATATGAATTAGTTACTTATAATACCCCAAAGAATGTATGGTCAGAGGAGAAAAGAGTTAGTCACTATTCAGCTATAAATATGGATGCTTGGTTTCATGTGGGGCCGGAACAAAATAATCCTGATGGTATATATGTTGGTGAAGTCACATTAGGTCTTAAAACAAATGAAGGAGGGGCTGCATCTGGCTCTCAAATTATATCTCATAATGTTAATTTAAATAGTTATGGATTGCCAATTTCTAACCAAACGTACATTTATCGATATGTAGATGTTGTGTCTGATCATGACACTATACCTACCATAGATGTGATTGAACCAATGCTCAATAGTGAAACTTTTTATTCTGAGATTGAAGTTAAAGTTGAAGTGAAAAATGATAACCTTTCGGATGTATACATAAATGATAAGTTAGCAACAAAACAATTTCTTTCAGAGTATGGAGCGCCAGATAGAGATGGTTTATACCACATACTTAAGGTACCACTTCAAATTGGCGAAAATGAAATTATTATTAAAGCGCATGCAACTTTGAATGAGCAAGTTTCAGAAAAAGTTTTAAAGGTTATACGAAGTCCTTCACCACTTCCGTTATTTGAGGTATTGAAACCAAGTCAAAATTCAGTCCATAAATTGTTTGTTGAAGGATCAAAATATATCCAATTTGAAGGAAAATTTGATCAAACCATTCCTGTTCGAGAGTTATTGATTGATGGACAACAAGTTGAAATATCCAGCAATGGTTATTTTAACTATACATCAGCTTATTCACATGGGCAGCACCAATTGCGTATTAGCGCTATTAATGATTCGGGAACAACTGAAAAATTAGTTAACTTTTCTGTTGAATATGGAAGCCCAAATATCACTATTAATTCTCCAGATTTTAGTAATAAATATACTAGAAAGGAAGAAATACAAATTGAAGGCATTATTGATGATAAAAATGCATATTTAACATTAGATGGTCATGAACTAAATGTTGATCCTGAAACGGGATCTTTTTCTTTTTTCGTTACTTTAATGGAAGGTATAAATGAAATAGAAATTGTTGCTAAAAACAGTTTTGGGGAGTCGAGAAAAATAATAATTGTTAATCGCATTGTTCCTGCGGTTAGTCATATTGAAGCAGAGCGCGGCAACAATCTAGTGAAAGAGTGGAAAGTAAAGACCACAAGTCAGGTTATTTCTGAATTCGCTAAGTACAGGAAAACGATAATATCTACAGGATCTAATGGGATCCATGTGAATATAAACTATAAAAGTTTAGAGGGACAACCTGCTGATACAGTCATATTTGAGTATGAAGTTTACATTGATGACAATGTCTCTTCTAATGTATATAAAGTTCCTCTATTGATTGAATTTTTGAATAGCTCAGGAGAGATTATTCATTCTGATATTTTAGATATTTTTATTTATCTTGACGTAGAGCGCCTGTTTTTCAATCTAGATAATCTAAGTCACGATCTTATTATCAATAAACGTAATTACACAGTTACAGGTAGTGTAAGTGACGCCTCAGCATCATTAATGCTAAATGAAAATTTAGTTCCTATCAGTGAATCAGGAAACTTTACTTACGATTTAAACTTAGTAGAGGGTATAAACTTAATAAACCTTGAGCTATCTAATTCTGAGCAGAAAATAAACGAGTTGTATCGAGTTAATGTTTGGTTAGCTGAACTAGACTTAACAATTAAAGAGCCTGGAGAAAATGTTAGGTTGACTAATTCGGATGTAGTTTTTTCTGGGGTTGTTAGTGATCCTTTAGCTAAAGTTACTATTGATGAGCAACCAATTTTAGTTAGTGCTAATGGTGAATTTTCCACGGTGCTATCTTATAACGAGGGATTTCATCAAGTACTTATTAGTGCCGAAAGTAGTTATCAATCAGTCTCTAAAACAGTTTCATTTGAAGTACTTCCTCAGCCTTTAACAGTGAAATTATTATACCCATCTAATGGGAGTGTTTTTTATCAAAATGAATTTGAGCTTAGAGGTGTTGTTTCAAGTGTAAATGCTGAAGTGACAATAAATGAACAACCTGTGCTTTATAATGAGTTAGGTGAATTTTCTCATGCAATGCAATTACCTGAAGGTACACATGAATTAAATATAGAAGCAACTAATAGTCTCGAATCGGATAGTAAATCTTTAATTGTAACTATAGAAAAAGCTGTACAAGGTAAACTTATAGAAATTAAGCAGGAAAATGAAAGCTCTATCCAAACTGAAGATATCGCTTTAACTGATCAGCAGCTAGTTAACATATATAGTTACACTTATCATTTATCGGCATTACCTGAAGGCATTAGTTTCAAACTAATTAATATAGAATGTTTAGGAGATACTGCACATGTTGAGTACAAACTCCTTGCAGATGTAGCTGTACCTAAATCTCAATACCCAGTTGAACTAAAGCTTATTTTTAGAGATTCGTTTAATAATATAATTATAGAAGAGGTTATTCCTTTAATTGTATCTATAGTTGATGAATAAAAAGCATACTAGGTTGTGATTTTTTTAGTCATAAGTATTTACAAATTTATTTGAGGGACCATATTTTGTTTTTAGGTAAAAAGCTATTTCTTTTATTACTTTTTTTACTCAGTTTTTTAGGGGGTATTGTTTTTTACCCAATAAAAATTTTTTTAATTTCAAAAAATACTGAAAATGGCTACTTAATCCAGGTCATCGATAAAAAAAATATAATTACTCAGTCAATAACGACGGATAATACTGTAACAATAGACACGATAAATTACTTAAGAATTTTAGCAGATGGGGGAGTTCTCCAGATCATTCATCCAATAGAAAAAAAGGAAATATATACACCTAAATTTTTAGATTTTATTACTCATAAGATTGATATACAGCTGAGTTGTTGGTGCGCTGATGAAACATACCCAGAGGAACAAGATTTATCTTTAGTTTATCTCCACTTTGTTGATTTAAAAGAACAATATATTAAGAATGTAGATGTTGTTAGTCGGAGAAAGGCTATTGAAGGAAGGAGTCGAGCACTTTATTCTCTCGTTGCCGTCGCAAGCTCTAGTGTCAATGAATCAAGGAAGCTACATAAGAGCCAAGTAAGTCAAATGAAAAAAGAGATGGGGAAGATAATAGGTGATTTATATGTTGATCAAAGCTTAAGTTACTAGTAAAAACCTTGTAGGCAAATGCGTACAAGGTTTTTCATGACCGAATGAAGTTTATGACTTATTGCGGTTTTCTTTCGCAAATGCACGTATTTTACGTTTTTGCGATAAGGTCACTTTATTAGTGCGACCTGCGTATGGGTTATCACCTTCTCTAAATTCAATTTTGATAGGTGTGCCCATGATATTCAATGCTTTACGATAGTAGTTCATTAGGTAGCGTTTATAGCTATCAGGTAAGTCATGAACTTGGTTACCGTGAATAACGATACGTGGTGGGTTATAACCACCGGCATGCGCATATTTAAGCTTAACACGACGGCCACGAACGAGAGGTGGCTGATGATCCGCTTGAGCCATGTCCATGATACGACGTAGCATTGCAGTACTAATACGCTTAGTCGCAGACTCATATGCTTCATCAACTGATTCAAATAAGTGACCCACACCGGTGCCGTGTAACGCAGAGATAAAGTGTAAACGTGCAAAGTCAATAAAGCCTAAACGACGGTCAAGCTCAGATTTGATTCGCTCTTTAACGTAATCGTCTAAGCCGTCCCATTTGTTTACGGCTACAACGAGCGAACGACCTGCATTTAAGGCAAACCCTAATAAGCTTAAGTCTTGATCTGAAATGCCTTCGCGAGCATCAACAACCAGTAATACAACGTTTGCATCTTCAATAGCTTGCAGCGTTTTGATAACAGAAAATTTCTCAACAACGTCGCTTACTTTTTTACGCTTACGAACACCAGCGGTATCAATAAGGATGTACTCTTTGTCATTACGCGTCATCGGAATGTAGATAGAGTCGCGTGTAGTACCTGGCATATCGTAAACGATAACGCGTTCTTCACCTAAAATACGGTTAGTCAGCGTAGACTTACCCACATTTGGGCGACCAATGATTGCGAGTTTTACAGGTTTATCTGCAAATGCTTGTTGGTTCTCTTCGCTGTCGTCGTCTTCACTGTAAAGATCAATTAATTCGTCATCACTTTCTTCAACGTCATCGTTTTGTGCAGCCATTTCAGCGATAACTGGTTGAAGTGTTGTTTCAAGTAACTGCGTAATACCACGACCGTGAGCTGCGGCAATGTGGTGAATATCACCTAAGCTTAATTGAAAAAACTCTGCACAGTATGAGTCAGCATCAATACCATCTACTTTGTTTGCGACAACAAAGCATTTCTTTTGCTGTTTACGTAGGTGATTAGCAATTGCTTGGTCTGCGGCTGTCATGCCTGCGCGCGCATCAACTAAAAATAATACGATATCGGCTTCTTCAATCGCGAGTAACGATTGCTCGGCCATTTCAGTTTCGATACCTTGCTCAGAGCCGTCAATACCGCCCGTGTCTACCACGATAAATTCATAGCCATCATAGTCAGCTTGGCCATATTTTCTATCTCGTGTTAAGCCTGGAAAATCGGCAACGAGGGCGTCACGAGTACGTGTTAAACGGTTAAATAATGTGGATTTGCCCACATTGGGTCGCCCAACAAGAGCGATCACGGGAAGCATAAACTACCTCTTTAAAAAACAACAAAAGGCTTCGCCAAGCGAAGCCTTAGAAAAATAACGTTTACTATTAGTAAGTTAGTCTGGAATTTTAACCGCGCTAACTTCACCATCTCGGGTGTATAAAATTAACTTGTCACCGGCAACAACAGGCTCAATAAAGAAACCTGAGCTGTCAAAGTCTTCACGCGATACAAGCTCGCCCGACTCTTTATCTAACCAGTGTAGGTTACCTTCTTGGTCACCCAATGCTAAATATTTTCCAGCAACTGTTGGGCCTGTTAAGTACCAGCCACGTAGAGCAGGTTGGCTCCAACGTTCAATACCAGACACTTTATCTAAGCCGTATACCACACCGTTGCTGTCAACAATATAGATATATTGACTGTCCATCGATAAATCACGGTAGCTGCTGTACTCACGTTTCCATACAACATTACCAGAGCGAATATCCACGGCTGCTAAGTTACCATTATAGGCGATAGCATAAGCATATGGGCCGCTAATTAAAGCTTGTGTATCGACATCAACTAAACGCTCAAACTCAGAAGCCCCTTTTGGTGACGCAATTTCAGCGCTCCAAGCAGAATAACCGTTTTCTGAAATTAATACGTTGAGCTTGCCTGTTTCAAGGCCTATTAATACCCCACCATTCGCAACCGTTGGTGAGCTTTGGCCACGCAGTGTTAGTGGCGGTACTTCTTGCTCATAACGCCAGCGTTCTTCACCTGTGTCTGGGTGAATGGCGAGTAATTTACCAGAACCCAAATTAACGAATATTAGGCCATCGCCCGCAGCTGGTTTTGAAAGTACTTCGCCCGGCACTGTTTTGCGCCAAATAATTTCACCCGTTTCGCGGTCAAGAGCAGTTAAATAGCCGTGCTCAGAGCCAACGAATATTTTACCATAAGCTTGTAAAATACCGCCTGATAATTTAGCGCTCTCAGATGTTTCCCAAGGCCAAAAAGCGGGGTTTTCACGTACATCGGTATGCCAAAGAGTATCGCCATTTTCAAGCGATAAGGCTTCTACTTCACCTTCACGGTTGGCAACATACACAACGTCGTTATATACCGCTGGAGTGAGGCGAGAAAAATAGTGCTGAACACCATCACCAATCGACTCTTGCCAAACAACCTTTGTTTCAAACTGATTAACAATTTCTGGTAATACTAATTCATCTTCGTCATCACTTGATGAACACCCTGTTAGGGTCGCAATACACAGAGCAAGTGTTGCCGCTGTTAACTTCTTCATCTTAACCCCTTATGCCGCTGGGCTAGTTTGTGCTAAGTCATCAAGTTTAATTTGTAATAACGGGTTATTTTCAAGGCCACCTTTATCAGCCGCAGCTTGATATTGGCTGCGCGCTTGGTCTTTGTCACCTTGTGCAGCAAACACATCGCCTTTTAATTCCGCAACCGTTGCAGCAAATGATTCTGGTAACGTTGAGTTTAATGTTGCTAATGCTTGCTCATACTGCTTTTGTGCAAGATGAACACGAGCAAGACGCGTTGCAGCTGTGGCTTTTAACTCGGTGTTTTTCTCGTGCGTGATAATCCAATTAAGTTTTTCACTTGCCGCATCAAGATCATTTTTTTCTACGGCTTCTTTAGCTGCAACGAAAGCAACTAAGGTACTGTAGCTTGATTCATTATTATCTTTGATAAACGTTTCTGCTTTGTCTAGCACGGCACCGCTATCAACAAGTTGAGTGAATGAGTCTGATGCATTTTCAGCACTGGTGATTTGGTGTTGATTATATGCTTTCCAGCCATACAAACCACCTAGGCCTGCGATAATACCCACTGCCAGTGCGACACCGTTTTCACGAAAAAAGCGTTTAATCGCTTCTGCTTGTTGTTCTTCTGTTGAATAAATTTCCATGCTTACCTCTGTTGCTAACTGAACTTAAATAAGTTCAGCTAGTAGCGTTTTCGCTTCTTCTAGTTTTAAGGTGACTTGTTCTTTACGCTCACGTAAATATTTTACAGTCACAACGCCTTGTTCTAATTCATCTTCGCCGATAATGAGCGCAACTAATGCATCGCTTTTATCAGCGCGTTTTAATTGCTTTTTAAAATTGCCGCCGCCAGCGTGAACCATCACTCGAAGACCCGCCACATCTTTGCGAAGTTGAGCTGCGATGATAGGCGCTTGAATACTGGCTTTGTCGCCCATGGCTGCCAAATATACATCAGCACTGCGACGAATGTCACCTACACATTCTAATGCTTGTAGTAGCAGAACTAAACGTTCAAGACCCATTGCAAAACCAACGGCTGGGGTTGCTTTACCACCTAGTTGCTCAACTAGGCCGTCGTAGCGACCACCGGCACATACGGTTCCTTGTGCGCCCAGACTATCTGTCACCCACTCAAAAACTGTGCGGTTGTAATAGTCAAGGCCACGTACAAGCTTTTCGTTTACCGTGTATTCGACGCCAGCTGCGTCTAAACGTTCACATAAATTTTCAAAATGTTCTTTTGATTCAGCATCTAAATGCTCAGACAGTTTTGGTGCATCAGTTAAGATTGCTTGTACATCTGGATTTTTACTGTCTAAAACACGTAATGGGTTAGAATACATGCGACGTTTTGAGTCTTCATCTAGCACATCAACATGTTGCTCTAAGTAGGCAACAAGGGCATCACGATAATCAGCACGTGCTTCATTAGAGCCTAATGAGTTAAGCTCTAGACGAACGTGTTCGCTAATACCAAATTCTTTCCATAATTGGGCTGTAAGCAAAATAACTTCTGCGTCAATGTCGGCAGTGGCAATGCCGAATGTTTCTAAACCAAATTGGTGGAATTGGCGATAACGGCCTTTTTGTGGACGTTCATGGCGGAACATCGGTCCCATGTACCATAAACGTTGTTCTTGATTGTACAGTAAGCCATTTTGGTTACCTGCACGTACACACACCGCGGTTCCTTCAGGGCGAAGTGTTAGGTTATCGCCATTACGGTCAGCAAATGTGTACATTTCTTTTTCAACGATATCAGTAACTTCACCAATAGAGCGTTTAAATAGATCGGTTGACTCAACAATTGGAAAACGAATTTCTTGATAACCAAACGATGAAACGGTATCACGTAAGATATTTTCTACTTTCTGCCAAATCTGCGTGTCGCCTGGCAGACAATCGTTCATACCACGAACTGCCTGAATTTGTTTTGCCACTGATAAATCCTAAATACTGTACTTGCGTAAATAATCATTACGCATCAAGAAAACTAAAAATTGACCCGCTATTATAACGTCTGAGCGGTAAAGGTAAACGGCAAACCGCTGGGTTTGCCGACTATATTCGTATTATTCAACTATTTTGATGTCGATTGGCGTTTCTTTCTCTTTTTTAGCGATAAAGTCGCGCACATAGCCTTCGAGCTGGTCAACAATGTTGTCGTTATCGATACGTGCTTTTTGACGCTCGCCATTAATGTAAAGGCCTGAACGACGGTTTGCACCCGCAAGGCCAATATCACTCACGAGGGCTTCACCCGGACCATTAACCACACACCCAATGACAGACACTGACATGGGTTCAACAACGTCTTCAAGACGTTCTTCGAGTTGGTTCATCGTGCTAACAACATCAAACTCTTGACGCGAACAGCTTGGACACGCAATAAAGTTGATACCACGCGAGCGAATACGCAACGATTTTAATATATCGAAGCCAACTTTGATCTCTTGCACTGGATCAGCCGCAAGTGACACACGTAATGTGTCGCCAATACCTTCGGCAAGCAGCATACCTAAACCCACCGCTGACTTGACTGAGCCAGAACGCATACCGCCAGCTTCCGTAATACCTAAATGCAGTGGCTGATCAATTTCTTTGGCAAGGAGTCGATACGCACCGACCGCTAAGAATACGTCTGATGCTTTAACCGAGACTTTAAATTGATCAAAGTCTAAACGTTGCAAAATCTCAACATGGCGCATTGCTGATTCTAGTAATGCTTCGGGCGTTGGCTCGCCGTATTTCTCTTGTAAATCGCGCTCTAATGAGCCGCCATTTACACCAATACGAATGGGAATATTGTGCTCGCGTGCAGAGTCTACCACTGCACGAATACGTTCTTCACTGCCAATATTACCTGGGTTGATACGTAAACAATCTGCGCCATACTGCGCTACTTTTAGTGCAATGCGGTAGTCAAAGTGAATATCAGTCACCAGTGGAATAGTGACCTGTTCTTTTATGCTTTTAAATGCTTCAGCCGCTTCCATGGTAGGCACTGAAACACGAACGATATCGGCTCCAGCGTCTTGAATGGCTTGAATTTGTGCAACCGTCGCATCGACATCTAATGTGTTGGTGTTAGTCATCGACTGAACAGCAATCGGTGCACCATCACCAATGGGGACATTGCCTACGTTAATGCGTGTCGATTTTCTGCGTTTAATAGGAGATTCTGAAAACATTGCGGTTACTCTGATAACGGTAAAGTAAATTTAGCTAATCGGTTTTTGGCAAAATGTGAGGTGTCGACAGGTTGACCTTCAAACGTAATATCAACCATTTGGTGTTTGCCTAGCACGACATTAAATGGCTGTGGACCTGTGACAGTCATGACGTAGCCGGCTTTTTTTACGCCAAATGCTACGCGGTCACCGTTGCCATCGTGAATTTCAACCCAGCTGTCTTCATTAAAGTGCATGACAATGGTGCTTTGTTCAGGATCGCTTGAGCTTGCTTGCTCTGGTGTCACAGGTGGTGTTGTCGCAGAGGCTGGTTCAGACTCTGCAACAGCTAAATCAGTACTGATTGGTGCTGCACTTTCAGTGTGTTCTTGGCCAACGGGAGGCTCTTGAACAGGGGACGAAAGTTCACTTGTTTCAAGTTGATTTGGCTGAATTGTCTTAATGGGCTCTTCAATCGCTGGTGCGCTATTTTGCCACCACCAAAAAACAGACGAGCCAATGATTACAGCTAAAATAAAGTAGCTGAACAACATTAAGCGGCTGTCATGTGCTTCTTTTTCAGTACGACGAGAGAAACTTTGCATTTTTGACTTTTTCGCAGGTTCTATCTGCTCAGGCAGTAATGCAAGCATGGCTTGACTGTCAATTTTAAGCTCTCGGCAATAACTTTTAATATAGCCTTTAATAAACGTGGCAGGGCCAAGTAACTCGTGTTCGTCGTTTTCTAGTCTCTGTAATTGTAAAACAGATAATTTTAATGCTCCGGCAAGTTGCTCAAGGCTCACTCCCGCATTTTCGCGGTGCTTTTTTAGCGCTTGGCCGAGCGTTTCTTGCGGTTGTTCTAACGTGTTTTCTTCATTCATAATGCGTATGAGTCTGGGTCTACCAATAAGAGTCTATGCCCAGGTTTTAGGGCTACATCTGGGCTCAATTTGTTCCAGCGCATTAATTGATCGATCAATACGCTATGCTGGGTGGCTATGCCATAAAGAGTATCGCCAGCGTTAATGTCATGGTAAATGTGCGGATCATTTAAATAGATTTTTGTGCCGTTTTGCACACGATCCGATTCTTTTAAGCCATTCCATTGCAAAATCTTCTGTAGTTTAACATTGTATCGCACCGAAATGCTAAATAGGTTTTCACCATTTTGAATAACATGGTAAGGAATATTTAATGCGGCGACACTGGGGTTCAGCATGGGCAGTTGTAATTGCTCTGTGCTGACGCTGTAGCGCGTGTTACTTGTTTGCGCAGAACGAGAAGAACGGGTGTTAAATACATCGGCATCTTTTTCTGCTTCGTAAAAAACTACGGTGCCAGTGTCTTTTTTTACCGCGTTTGTAGATGGCTCAATTTGCTGTTTTATTTCAGGTGTTTGTGGAGCACCAAATGAAACAATTTTTACGTCATCACTGTTTGTTTGTGTGGGCTCAGCTGCTGGCATTGTGGTTTGTGATGAACCAAGTGCATTCACAACTGCTGAGGTATCGTTAGCCACCGCGGTTTTTACTACTGGGCGTGATGACACGGTGGTAAAACCGCCTATTTTAGGCTGCGTTTTTTGTACGGTTGCCACTGGCTGTTGTTTAGGTGCCGTGACAGCGGCCTCTTCTTCGACTGCGGCCTTTTCTTCCACTGCGGCAACGTGCTCAATATCAGCTTGCGCAACTTCAACAGATTTTACTTCTGGTAATGAGTCTGCGGGCGTTGGCATGGTTGCCACAGGTTGTGTGTCTGTTGGTTCTGCAGCGACAGACACCGCTGCTGATTCTTCAGTTGCGACAGGTTTAATTGTCGCGACAGGCTCTATTGTTGTGTTTGCAGCTACTGTTGTGCTCGCCGAACTTGCTTGTTGTGGCTTAGGCGGTGCTTTTTTCTTTACGATACGGATTTTTGGCTGATCTTTACTTACCGACGAGTAATCGCTTGAAATGAGCAGTTCTTCTAACTGAGAAAGGCGGTATTTTTCTCGTAAAATCTCAAATTCAGTGCTCTTTAACTGCTGAGAGGAGATGGCTTTAGCTTCACTTGAGCCGGGGTAAGTTTGTAAAATAATGGCCGCCGTGGTTTCTGCTTTTTCAATGTGGCCCATGCGTTGTTGAATAAGGTAACTTAGCATTAAAGCGCGAGGAGTGACACGGCCTGTAGATTCAAATTGCTCCACGACTTCCTGTGCTTTATGTAAGTCGCTTTTAGCATAATATAAACCTGCAAGGTTTATTAATGATGATGGGCGTTGTGAGCTGTGGCTTAATGCTGATTTAAAATATTTTTCAGCATTTTCAAAATCATTAAACTCAACGGCGCATAACGCTAAGTTTTCGTAACTTTCGGCTACACGAATATAGCTTGGAATCGCAATGGCTTTAAGGAGTTCTTCTGCGGCGCGGTCATATTCACCGATACCACATAAAAAGACCCCATAGTTATTTAAGGTATTAGGATCGTCGGGATCAAGTTTTAATGCTTGTTGATAGGCCCTGTCGGCCAACTCATTTTCATCAACTTGCTGATAATAATATGCCAGAGAATAGTGTACTTCAGGTAGTTGCGGTGCGAAGTCAGCTGCACGCTCCAAATTATACTTTGCTTGCGAGTTATTGCCTGTTTTTAAGTACTGTAAAGCAAGGGCTATACGAGTACGCGCGGCACCAGTATTATTGATTTTATTTTCAACAACAGGTTTGTTACTTCCGTTGTAGCTGTTTTCTGTGACACACCCAGCTAATGCTAAAGCACTAACAGTTATGGCAAGTAAAGATCGCATTACCTAATCTCTTGTTTGATTCCGTATGCCTATCTTACCGAAAAGCCTTTGTCTTGCATCTATTATTTTAAAAATAAGCTGCTTAACACAAAGGCTTGTCTTGGATTTAACGATTATGCTTGATGAATATTAACAGCAATTGCGTTGTCATCGCGCATTTTCTTTTTCGCTAAACGCTTTGTTCTGTCAACCACATCGCCCACTAATTGACCGCAGGCTGCATCAATATCGTCACCACGAGTACGTCGAACAATACAGGTAATGCCTGCCGCTTGTAGTACTTTAGAAAAACGGTCAATACGGCTATTACTTGAGCGACCATATTCGTTGCCAGGGAATGGGTTAAACGGAATAAGGTTTACTTTAGACGGTGTCCCTTTTAATGTTTTAACCAGTTCATGGGCTTGGTCGGTGCTGTCGTTAATGCCTTGCAACATGACGTACTCAATAGTGACATCTTTATTCGCTTTTGAGCCATCGATGTAACGACGACACGCCGCTAAAAACTCTTCAATTGGGTACTTTTTATTGATAGGCACTAGCACGTCACGTAGCTCGTTGTTTGGCGCGTGAAGAGAGATGGCCAACGCAACGTCGATTTTTTCTTTTAGTAAATCAAGAGCAGGAACAACACCAGATGTGCTCAGTGTAACGCGACGCTTTGATAGACCAAAACCCCAGTCATCCATCATCAGTTCCATTGCTGGCACAACATTCTTAAGGTTTAAAAGTGGCTCACCCATACCCATCATTACAACATTAGTAACAGGGCGTTTGGTGCTATCGCCATCAAGGCCAATATCTTTAGCAACACGCCATACTTGGCCAATAATTTCAGATACCGTTAGGTTACGGTTAAAGCCTTGCTGCGCTGTTGAGCAGAAAGTACATTCTAGCGCACAGCCTACTTGTGACGATACACATAAGGTTGCACGGTCTTTTTCAGGGATCCACACAGCTTCAACTTCTTGGCCACCTTGTAGCAATAAGGCATATTTAATTGTGCCATCACTTGCTACTTGTTTTACTGAGATCTCGGGTGCAACAATTTCACATTCAGCTTTAAGCTTTTCTTTTAACTTTTTATTGACGTTGCTCATGTCGTCAAAATTATCTACACCAAAATGATAAATCCATTTCATCACCTGATCGCCACGGAACGGCTTTTCGCCGAAGGATACAAAAAGCTCACGCATTGCATCTCGGTTTAAATCTAATAAATTAATCTTTTTTTCTGTGGTCATGAAACAACCTCAATCAGTGACGGTGGTATAAGTATTTAGGGTGCGCGATTGTATATTATTTAATCGACTTAGTCATTAGCTAAACAGACGAATAATAAGCTTAGCTAATGACTAAAAAAGGGCTCGAAAGCCCTTTTTCTTCTGCATCACAGACTTAGCTGTGAACTCGATATTAACGAGTACGTGGGCAGATTTCTTCGTCAGCGAAGAAGTATGCGATTTCACGTGCAGCTGATTCAACAGCGTCTGAACCGTGAACAGCATTTTCGTCGATGCTGTCAGCGTAGTCAGCACGTAATGTACCTGCTAGCGCTTCAGCTGGGTTAGTAGCACCCATGATTTCACGGTTTTTAAGTACAGCGTTCTCACCTTCAAGAACAGTAACCATTACTGGACCAGATGTCATGAACTCAACTAAAGCACCGAAGAAAGGACGCTCGCTGTGCTCAGCGTAGAAGCCTTCAGCTTTTTCTTTTGAAAGGTGAACCATTTTAGCTGCAACGATCTTAAGACCTGCAGTTTCGAAACGGTTGTAGATAGCGCCGATGTGGTTTTTAGCAACTGCATCAGGTTTTACGATTGAAAAAGTACGCTCTAAAGCCATCTTTGTGCTCCAATAATTTTATATATAAAAGGTTAAATATTAACGGGCGCGAATTATACGCGCTTTACGCTAAAATTCCTAATTTTATTAAATAGAGCATAGATGGCATTTTTATGATCCTTTAGGCGATTGCCCTAAAAGGCTGCCTTTAATTCAATTATGACTGCAAAGTTGTTACTGCAGAGGGATTTTGGGCTATCATTTTCAGCAAGGAAAATAGAGTACTAAAATAAGGAAAAACAATGAAAAAACTTCTTTTAATAGGTTTACTTGCTAGTGTTTTAGCTGGCTGTAATTCAGATTCAAATGATGAATTAACATGTCCGCCTTCACCTGTAGCCATCGATATTGCTAACTACGCTGTGGTAGCTGAACAGGATAGCGCAAATACACTTACACCCATTGCCTTTGACACCTATAAAATCAAGCTAAGCGGAATAGGTGACGGTGTTTATCAAGACGGTAACGAACCAGATCCTAATAAAGAATACGCTGATTGCCCAGTGGCGGCTGTGGTGCTTGGTAGTATTAATAGCATCACTGCAATTAATGTTTATTCAAGCGCCGATTATAGCAGCGAACTAACGGCTGGTATGAGCTTGAATAGTATCTTCAATGTCACAGAGATGTATGTGAATGACTTTGACTACTTTAATGAGGGAGGCTATGCCAGTGTCGCTGATTTTGCTGACATATTACCTACTACAGCACCTGTGTTTATTGAACTAAAACCAAATCAAGCGCCTGAACTGCAAAGCAGTCATATTTTTTATATAGATATTTATTTTGCAAATGGTAAAACGTTCACACTCGAAACAGAAGAAGTTGCGCTTTTTTAGGCAATCATAAAAGGCACTAGAACTAGATAAGTGAAGTTACTTTGCATATCGCTACTTTACTTATCTAGGTGGAACATTCCTTTTTACAACCTTATTTTTGTTAACCTTTCATTCACTTTTGCGCTGTTAACGTATACCAATGTGTTATACTTCTATAACTTTAACTTTCTGAATATATAGGTTTTAAATTCACTTTTCTTCTTTTTACCCTACCTTAAAATAAAAAATAAGCACCTTTTAAATTGTAACCTAGATGTTAAATTTAAGTGTACAAAAGGCTACATTTTTTTGCGTGAACTCTTGTCTTTATTCAACCATAAATAATTAGTGATTAGGTTTTTTGTAGTTATAAATCCTGATTTAAAACAATAAATACACGAATTAAAGAATGATAGGAGATATGAATGAAACTACGCAGGTCATTAACCAAGCTGTCATGTGCATCTATTTTTGCACTAGGCACTGCGATGGCATTGTCGCCAGCTGCCAATGCAATGAAATTAAAGCAACAAAACTTACAAGAACTAACGCAAGCATCTCAAAGTATTATTACTGGCGAGGTTATTAAAGTAACCGATGGGTTTGACAACAAGCGTCCTTACACTGAAGTCACTATTCAAGTTGGGTCTGATGCAAAAGGCAAATTAAAAGAAAACTCGACCTACACTTTTCGTCAATTTGGTTTAATTAAGCCTCGCTCAATGGGCAATGGCAAAGTGTATTTAGGGGTTACTCCAGATGGTTTCGCAAAGTGGCATGAAGGTGAAAACGTCATTGCTTTTATGTACAAACCAGCTTCTATTACCGGTTTTCAAACAACTGCGGGCATGGCACAAGGTAAGTTTGTTGTACGCGATGGCAAAGTCGTAAACGAATTTGCAAATGCCGGTCTATTTGAAGACATGGATACATCTAATTTTTCAAATGAAGAACGCAATATGCTCACCAGTCCGGGAGCAGTTAAGGCCGATGTATTTATAAATTTGGTGGGTAAACTGACTGGAGTACAACAATAATGAAATTTTCAAAAATTACAGCAGCCCTTGCCTTAGCCACTCTTTCAGCCAGTTCACTCGCTGGCGGCCCTTTATATATTCATGATAAAACCATGGCACCGTATAAATGGGACACCTCCAAAGGCACTATTCCTGTATGGACGGATGGTGGTCAAGTTATTAAAGACAAAGACGGTAACGACGTTCAGGCTTTTACCATATTAGAGCAAGGCACGACATTCAATGTCGATATAACTTTACCAGATGGCACTGTGTTACCAAAATACGTTCCTTTAGACCGAGATTACACTTTTCTAACGATTGAGCAGGCGAATGCAGTCACAGCAGATGCTGTCGCACAGTGGTCAAATGTTGAAACCTCAACCTTAGACATGGCACTTGCAGGCACAATTGAAAGTCAAACCGGTATTAGCGACGTTAACGCTTCTAATGTTGACCAAATATATGGCGCCGAAAACGGCTACGGTTTTTGGGTTAACTATGATACTGACGGTGCGATCCTCGAAAATTACTTTGGAGTTCCTCGTTCATCTGTGCTCGGTATTGCTTTTCCTGAATGGGCAGATGAAGAAACGGGTGAAATTCTAGAAGCAACTGCGCTGATGAATGGATGGTATGTCGATATCAACGACACCGAGGGTAAGATGATACAAGGCGTATTTACTCATGAGTTTGGCCACGCGATGAATATGTCACACTCACAGGCAAATGGTCACTTTACCTATATAGCTAACCCAAACTACCTTATGTATGATGGTGTTGCTGGTTGTGCGGGTACGAATTCGTACACTGGGCGGAATAGTGCGCCTGTCGACAGTATCGAAACAATGTTTCCATTTATTAATGTACGTGGTATCGAGGGCGAAGCACAGGGTACGGTCAATGTACGCGATGATATCGTCAATATCTCTGATTTATATCCAACTGCGGATTACAAAACCAAATACGGAACCATTAAAGGAAAACTTTACACCAAAGAAGGTGTTGAGTATGCAGGCATGAATATGGTTGCCCGTAACCTCGATAATCCATTGCAAGACGTAATCACCCAACAAAGTGGGAATATGACCCAAGGGCGTATAGGCCCTGATGGCTCATTCACAATCAACGGCTTAACGCCTGGTGGCCGCTATGCGCTGTATATGGATCCAATTCGTGCTGGCGGCTACCCCACGACACCAACCGATATCATTTCTGAAAATGAATATTGGAATGAAGATGAAGGCACTTCGCCAGCGCTTGACAATGCGTGTAACATGACCGAAATCATTGTCGCTGGAGGTGAAACTAAAGAAGTTGAAATGTACTTCAATGGCTATCAAGATGGTATTCAATACACCCCGCTTGTGGCAGCCTGGGTAAGCGATCATGCAAAAAATGGCAAGAAAGCATTAGGTACTACTCAGGGTGGTACACCATTTATTTATAACAGCACACAGAATACTTTTGAAACACTGGAGACGCCGCAAGGTTTTGCGCCTTTAAAAGCCACTTCTGCTGCGATGAGTAAAACAGCCACAAAGGCGGCAGTTATTGCTGATCTTGACGGTAACGGCATTGGTCAAGGTGCAGTATGGGATATCAGTTCAGGCCACCTCTCTGTGCTTGAAGACCCAAGCAATAACACCTGTGCGCTGGCAAGTCAGTCAGGTGTGAGTTCGCACTCTATTTGGGATATGGATGATGCTGGTAAAACCGTTGTTGGTAATTCTCGCCGCCCCAATACTGGTGGCGTAGAGTGTGCACCAGACAAGGCGTCAAGTTCATATGGCGTTCCAACAGTCTGGGATGTTAAAACAGGCAAAGCAACACCATTAACTGATGGCTTAGAGTTTATTCCTCGCTCTTGGGGAGATGGCTATGAAGTACGTATTAATGGTGAGCGAACCGAAGCATGGGTGCGTGCAGATAAAATCTCTGGTAACGGTAAAACAGTGACCGGCTCAGGCAACAACAATAACTCTCAGCTTGCGTGGGTGGATGGTAAGTTACGAGACCTCTACAAGGACTTCGGAGCACTCAACTCTTCTGTAATTTCTTATGATGGTGAGCGTATCGCCTTTGGTGCACAACGTGGATTTGGCCGTCGAGCGTTCGGTGAGGGGGTGAAAGTCTGGAATGCTAAAACAGATGAAGTGACTAATCTCGGTGGTCTACGTTGGTGCGAAGATGTTCCATACTATCAGTTCATCTACAACCTATGTGCGGCACCTTATAATATGAGCCATGAAGAAATTGCTGAAATTGCTGGTTTACCATTGAACATGGTACTTGATGCCAATGATGATTTATCTGTTATCACAGGCCGCCTGCTTATCAATGGCATGCCTGCTGGTTCGACCATCTATATGGAAGGTATTGGTTGGATGACAGGTCAGGAGTTCTTTGGTAAGCAAGGTGTTGTAGAAGCGAAAAACTTCATGACCAATGGCATTTTCGGTGTCAGTGCCAACGGCTCCGAAATGATGGCTGGTATTGTCGGACTTCCCACACCAGTGACCATTGAAGTCGATGCCAACAAAGCCTTTGTATGTAAACATGGCATAAACCAAGAACTAAGTTTCCCGAAACAAGTTGTTGAAGCGGTGAAAGGCGGAGCAGAGTTTGGTCGCTGTGAACACATAGATGACTAGTATTTTGCTAGGTTAGTGGATGGCCCACTCAAAATGTGGGCCATTTTATTGTTACAACAAAGAATTGTTTATGTTTAAAAATATAATAAAAATAATGTGCTTATTATCTGTGATTGGCACAGCTGAAAACCTACATGCACAAATCAATCAAGAATCGAACACTGTAGAGGCTGAGTTTCCAACGGAACTTGAGACAACATGGGAACTTGATGAGGCTGCATCAATTGAGTACGCAAAGCGCTCTGTGTACTGGAATGATAATATCGCAAAGTTACTGCCTAAACTCATAGCGACGAATAAGCAAATAAAATATCGTTTTAATGAAAATGAGCTGGTGAGTGTACTCGAAGACACTAAGCAGAAAATAGCGATTACCTTAAATAAACAAACCCTTACAACGTTTTTATTTAACTTTCAGCATGATGACAAGCAAGGTCATTTGAAAGTTGAAAAAGCGGCGGGCGGGCGAATTAACATTCAAGCTGAAGGCTTGCTTGGCTATCAATTTCTGTTGTGGAAAAAGCGCCGCGAACGCTTAACAGGCGTGTAAAAATTTTTATGAGAATGGCTTTGCTGTTAACATAACTAAATCAAAACCAATTATCCTGGATAGTTAATTGCGTTTGATCTAAAAAAGGTGGCCATAGGATTGGTCACCTTTTTTCTTTTCTCTGTTAGTTTCTCGTGTTTCAAAGCCATTCATCTCATAAGCGAATGGGTATCACAATGCACTATAACCACAGTGTAACAGTGTTTAATTAAGATCTTTTAATGTGCTATTTGGTGCTTGATTACACTTTGGTACAAACTGGTACATATGAACGTTGTGTGAATTTATTTTTAACAGGTTGTAAATAAAGGCGTTTTTTCTGCTTACATTTGTGCTGTTCATTTTTGCTTATTTCTGCGTATTGAATTCTCTTATTGGTTGCTCTAATACTGTGCTGTCGCTCTTAACTAGATGTATATACTCGAAATATTAGTTTGCGTCACAGTGGATAAAACGATAATGAAAACAAACTACAAGGAAAAAAATATGAAACTAACACAGTTAGGGTTGTTAATTGCAACAGCCGCTATATTGAGTGGCTGTGCAAAAATAGATGCACGAGTGTCAGCAGGTGGAACGCTTAATTCAAAAGGCGGAGCGGGCAAAGCTGTCTTTACTGCGCATGCTGCGCGATGCGATGGTGATGTATCTGGACAGGTTAATTATAAGGATTTAACAGCAATTGATTGGCAGCAAATGGGCGGTGTAGCGTTTAATGCAAACGTGTATGGTGCTGGATTATGCAGCGAAGAGCCCGTTGATCCTGAGGGCGCAGAGTCGGGTGATGAGCGTTTGTACTGTAAGCAAGATATTTGCACTGAGGGAATGTATCAGGTGGAGTTTAATTATAGCTCAACCAACCCAACAGCGCCGGGAGAGGGCGTTGGCTTTGCCTGTATGATGGATATTTCAGAAGGCGTTAAAACAGGGATTGGTGCAAATGGGCTCTTAAATGTGATGTTGCTTGAGTCTGGGCCATATCAAGGTTACAGCAATGCGGGAACAATCAGTGGTAACGTTCAGTTGCATGATTGCCCAGCGAGCAAAAACGATAATACTGCACAATAACAAGGAGCCCAACGATGATTAATAAAAAAACAGTACTTGCTGCAAGTGTGGCTCTCGCATGTAGTTTCCCCAGTTTTGCAGAACAGACGTTTCGCATAGTGGTTGAAGCGAACAATAATAAAGCGTCAATTGTGAAATCGGCACTACAGGCTAAAAATGTCAAAATAGAAAAAGAAATTAAGTCACTCGAGAGTTTTGCAGTCACTATTAATAAAGCGCAATTGGCAGAGATAGCGGGTTTATCCAATATTAAAGCGTTTTACCCCGATGTACCTCGTAAACTGATGTCAGAAGAGCCGATGCAGTTCTTACCTTATGGCTATACGATGGTTCAGGCAGATAAAGTGCAGTATCAAGGCGGTCAAAAGGTGTGTGTCATTGATAGTGGTTATGGATTAAGTCACCCTGATTTACCGAGTGCGGGCGTGACCGGTTCAGCGGATGGTGGCGCGGGTGTTTGGTATGAAGACCCATTTGGTCATGGCACGCATGTTGCGGGCACGATTGCTGCAATTGATGACAACAAAGGCAGTGCAGGTATTGTGGGTGACCACTCTCTGGATATGCACATTGTGCGTGTATTTGCAGGCAACGGTAGTTGGGCTTATGCCTCTGATTTAGCTGGGGCCATTGATGAGTGTCAGCAAGCGGGTTCAACAGTGATCTCCATGAGCTTAGGGGGCAAATATTCAAGTCCGATTGAAGAAAGAGCAATTAATAAAGTGGCGCGTAAT
Source organism: Pseudoalteromonas sp. JSTW (assembly GCF_013423925.1). Lineage (NCBI taxonomy): Bacteria > Pseudomonadati > Pseudomonadota > Gammaproteobacteria > Alteromonadales > Pseudoalteromonadaceae > Pseudoalteromonas > Pseudoalteromonas sp. JSTW. The sequence continues at coordinate 682,379 of NZ_CP058973.1, read as the reverse complement.
AATATTTTAATGATTGCAGCAGCAGGTAACTCAGGCGATGCATCACACAGTTATCCTGCGTCTTACGATAGTGTGGTTTCAGTTGCCGCCGTGGATAGTGTTAAGCAACATGCAAGCTTTTCACAGCGCAGTTCACAGGTTGAGTTATCAGCGCCAGGCGTTAATGTTTTCTCAACTGTGCCTGTTGACCGCGCGCGCTTTTCAAAATTTAATGTCACGCAAGATAATGTTAATTTCCAATATTATGGAATGGATGGCTCGCGTTTTGGTCGTGTTACAGGGGAGCTCGTTGATTGTGGTTTAGGTACTCAGAGCTGTGGCGATGTAACAGGAAAAATCTGTCTAATCGAACGAGGGGAAATTCCGTTTCATAAAAAAGTAGAACAGTGTGAAGCGGATGGCGGTGTGGGAGTTATTATTCGTAATAACAACCAAAGCCAGCTTATCGGTACTATTAACCCTACTTCTATGATTGCTGGCTCTGTGACAAGAAATGAGGGTCTTAATTTAATGGAAAATCTCGGTAAGGAAACCACAATAAGTGTTGCCGAGTTTACAGATCATGACTTCAAGTCAGGCACTTCAATGGCCACACCTCATGTATCTGGCGTGGCAGCTGTGGTGTGGAGTAATTTCCCTGAATGTACTGCAAATGGTATTCGCTTAGCGCTTCGTGCGTCGGCGGATGATCAGGGCGAGGCTGGGTATGATCATGCTTATGGCTGGGGGGTTGTTCAAGCAAAAGCCGCCGTTGATTATATTTCTGAGCATGGCTGTAGTGCGCCAAAAGGCGTGTTACGCGGGGGCGATGGCTCAGCTCATTAATTGACGAGTTATAAGATACATTGTTATTGATACCAAAGCGCCAAAAGGCGCTTTTTTTCGTTGTGTTTCGCAAGCAGCAATGTTTGGCGTTAATTAGCGGCTTAGTTACCTGCAATTATGATCTAGATCAATAAAATATAGTCACAGATTATTATACTCCCGCGCTCGTTAATCATATTAATTCATGCAACCGATTTGTACTCGGTTCGATGTGTGGAGCATTCATGTCGTCACCTATTTTGACCCCTCGCCCTTTTACGCCTGAGTTGTTATCACCCGCAGGTAGTTTAAAAAATATGCGTTATGCTTTTGCTTATGGCGCAGATGCCGTTTATGCAGGTCAGCCTCGTTATAGCCTTCGTGTTCGTAACAATGAGTTTGATTTAGATAACTTGCAAATCGGTATTAATGAGGCACATGCACAAAATAAAAAGTTGTACGTTGTGTCGAACATTGCTCCCCACAATGCCAAAGTAAAGTCGTATTTACGCGATATTGAACCTGTCATCGCAATGCAGCCAGATGCGCTGATTATGTCAGATCCGGGCTTAATTATGCTGGTCCGTGAAAAATGGCCAGACATGCCAATTCACTTATCTGTACAAGCTAATGCAGTTAACTATGCCACGGTAAATTTTTGGGCAAAACAAGGCATTGAACGTGTTATTTTGTCGCGTGAATTATCACTTGAAGAAATTGCAGAAATACGCGAGTTATGCCCAAGCACAGAGCTTGAAGTCTTTGTTCATGGGGCATTATGTATGGCGTACTCTGGACGCTGTTTGTTGTCGGGTTATATTAATAAGCGCGATCCTAACCAAGGCACGTGTACGAATGCATGCCGTTGGAATTACGATGTAAAACCGGGCACCGAAAACGAAACGGGCGAAATGGTTCATAAAATTGATCCTAAATCAGTGATCCCCACACTCGGTGAAGGCGCGCCAAGTAATGAAGTCTATATGCTGGAAGAGCAAGGTCGCCCTGGTGAATACATGCCTGCATTTGAAGACGAGCATGGCACTTACATCATGAATTCAAAAGACTTACGCGCCGTACAGTATGTTGATCAGCTTACAAAAATGGGCGTACATAGCCTAAAAATTGAAGGGCGCACAAAGTCTTTCTATTATGTGGCGCGTACCGCACAAGTTTACCGTAAAGCAATTGATGATGCGGTGGCTGGACGTCCTTTTGATGCAAACTTATTTAAAACGCTTGAGAACTTAGCACACCGTGGTTACACCGAAGGCTTTTTAAAGCGCCATGCACACCAAGACTATCAAAACTATGAGTACGGTCACTCGGTATCAGATAAACAACAGTTTGTTGGTGAAGTGCTGGGGCGTACTAGCAATGGGTTGGTTGAAATTGATGTTAAAAATAAATTTTGTACGGGTCACTCGCTTGAGTTAATGACACCTAAAGGCAATATCAACTTTAACCTTGAGTTTATGGAAAACAAAAAGGGCGAATCAATCAGCGATGCAAAAGGCTCAGGCCATATTGTAAAAATCCCTCTACCGGAAGATATTGATTTAGACCACGCAATTTTGATGCGTAACCTCGATGCTAATCAAGATACACGGAATCCTTTTAATAAAGGTTAGTTTTCATTCTGTTGCGCTAAGCAATAGTTAGCGCAACACCGACAGATTTTTTCATTATTTATCTACACTTAACTGTTATTTTTACTATCCTTTTTAGTAATACTTATAAAAATAGTTAAAAGCTTAGTGAAACAGTTTGTACATACTTCTCATCATAAAGAACTTGTAAATACCTTACCTTACATTGGTGTCGGTGTGTTGCTATTAGCCATCGTACTACTGCTAGAAAAGGTCGGTTTAATTGCTACTGAACCTTTTTATGTAGGCATGCACACCAGTGTTGAGCTTTTCTCAGTTGTTATTTCATTCTTAATTTTTGCTATTGGATGGAATACATGGCACTTCACCCGGAATAGCAAGTTATTGTTGCTATCTTGTCTTATGCTGTGTGTTGCTATTTTTGATGCGTTGCACTTTTTGAGTTTTTCAAGTGTCAGTGATCACGAGAAAAACATGGAGCAAGTGTTTGCTTTTTGGCTGTTTGCCCGGTTTTTTAATGCCGCTGCATTTTTAGTGATTGCAACCGCTATTTGGGTGAATTATAAGCTGTTTAATGCGCGTGTTGTGCTGAGTACTTTACTTAGTGTGACCGCGTGTATTGTGGCTGTTGTATTTTATTTTCCCGATTGGTTGCCCACGTTGTACATTGAAGGGGGTGGCAGCAGTCAACAAAAGTGGCTGATAGAAATAACACTGATTACGCTCTACAGCCTTGCTGCGTGTATGTTTGCATCGCAATTAAGAAAACCAAGAAACACTCTAAATATCGCTGGGAAAACGCTTGTTTGTTTGTTGGCTATATTAAGTGAGGCGTGTTTTACGCTCTATAATGATGCCTCGCATGTAACCGATACACTTAACTTCTTTGGTCATATTTATAAAGGTTTGACCTACTTTTTATTATATAAAATCGTGTTTGTTGAAACCGTCATCAAACCCTATGCTGATCTTGAAAATTCAACAGAGCAGTTATCTGCAACGCTCACCGCTTTACCCGATTCTGTTTTTGAGCTTGAGCGAGATGGCACGTTTAAAACTATTTACAGTGACAATTCGCCGAGTCGTGTCTTTTCGAACAATGTGTTAGGTCGCAATATTTGTCAGCTTTTTGCTCCTCAACATGCACCGCAGTTTATACACTCACTGCAACAAAATCATTTATTTGGATTATTTACTATCGATGCATTACCTCTCTTAATTAATGGACGTACGCATCATTTTGAATTCTCTGTGACGTTGTTTACTTATGAAAATGAGCATGAAACTTATTTAGTTGTCGCGCGTGACGTAACAGAAAAAATAGGGCAAATGGCAGCACTGCTTCAACAAAGTAAGTTTAATAAGGGATTGCTTACATTGACCGAAATTTCGTTTCAGGAAGATCAAGAAACCTTGCTTAATTATGCCGTTGAGCAAGCCCGTGAAATTGCAAATTGTGATGGTGCATCGCTCTATATTTGTAATGAACATAAGCAGCTCGCTTACCGTGCGGTGCATGGCTCAAAACTGGATGTATGTACCAGTAAGTTGCAAGAAAAAGTCGCTGTTGGAGAAGCAGTCATTGTTAATCGCAAGCAAGCAAAAGAGTTTGGCTTGCCAAGTAATGCCAGCTCTTTGCTGGTGGTGCCGGTTGTGCGTCATGGCAAATGTCAGTTAGCGATTATTTTGCAACACACAGAAAAAACATTTTCAGTTCATGATAAAAACATGCTCACCGTGTGGGCCGAATCAGTGTGGCAGTGGTTTAATAAAATCACGTTGAATAAACGCATGCATATTTTATCTCAAGCTGTAGAGCAAAATCCGCACCCTATTATGTTTACGAATACGGATGCCAAAATTGAATATATGAATCGGGCGTACTTAGACATGTGTCAGTATGGTTACGATGAACTTATAGGCCAAAGTCCGAACATGATCAGCGCAGGTCAAACGGATTTAGGTGTTTATCAGGGGATGTGGCAACAGCTAAATAATAAACAGGCGTGGGTTGGTTCATTGGTTAATAAAACTAAACACGGAGATGCTATTGTAGAGCAAACAACCATATACCCCATTTTTGATAAGCAAGGAGCAATCAGTAATTACATTTCTTTTCAACATGATATGACTAAGCAAGTCGAAAGTGAAAGCTTAATACATCAGCTTTCTTACTTTGATCAGCAAACAGGGCTTGCCAATCAAGTGAAGTTACAAATGGAATTTGAGCAGGTCATAAAAGCGCATGTCGGTATTAAATCAGCCTTTATCTTAATTGGCTTAGACAACTTTAAAATTCTTAATAAGGCTCTGGGAATAGGGAATTGCAACTTAATACTGCAGAACTTGAGTGCAAGAATGAGTAATTTTATGGGTGAACAAGTCATGGTTGCGCGTTTACAAGGTGACCGCTTTGCATTTATTACCCCCTATACATCGACAGAAGAGATTGATAAGTGTACTCATAACTTACTCAAAGTGATCAGAGAACCCTTATCAATTAACGACGAGTTAATTGTTGTAACGGCCTCGATAGGGGTTGCCCTGTGCCCGCTGGATGCCAGTGACTTTGAATCTTTATTGCAGATGGCTGAGTCGGCTATGTTTGAGGTGAAGAAACTAGGCCGTAATAATGTCTTGTTTTATGCTGAAGAAATGAATAAGGCAGGTGTGAGGCACGCTCAGATCATTAATGCTATCAATTACGCACTAAAAAATAACGAATTTTCACTCGTATTTCATCCTCAAATAGAACTAGCAACAAACAAAATGGTAGCCGCTGAGGTTTTATTGCGCTGGCATTCAGCTTCGTTAGGCTGTGTTTCACCCGCTGAGTTTATTCCGATTGCAGAACGTTGTGGCCGAATTAGTGACATTGATGATTGGGTTTTTGAAAATACCGTAAAAACGATTCGTCAATGGCGCGATAATGGGATGCCAGCGCTCACTTTTGCCATCAATTTATCGGCTACCAAATTTGTTAAAAAGAACTTGCTACGTAGTTTGACCACGGTACTGCAAAAATATTCCATTGAGCCGAGCTGTATTGAACTTGAGCTGACTGAGACGATTGCGATTGGTAATCCACAGTTTGCATTAAACACGATAACTAAACTGCGTGAAGCTGGATTTAAAATGTCGATTGATGATTTTGGGACGGGTTACTCATCAATGGGTTACCTTAAGGAATTTGCACTAGATAAGTTAAAAATTGATAAGTCATTTATTGATAATTTAGAACATCCAACTAAAGCAGATATTGCCATTGTAAAAGCCATGATTGATCTGGCGAAAGCACTTGATATGGAGTCGATAGCAGAAGGCGTTGAGTCAGAAAAACAATTACAAACCCTAAAAGAGTTGGGCTGCATTCAGATCCAAGGTTATTACCACAGTAAACCAATGCCAATTGATGCGTTTTATACATACGCTACTCATGAACGCGATAAGAATTGACGATTATTTATTAAGAAACTAATTACCTTTATTAGGTATTATTTTGGGTTGTTTAATTTAATATTTAATTACCTTTATTAGGTATTTCATCGAATTATTTACTGTATAGTATTGTATTATAAAAAGTGTTTTTTTAAATTAAATTGCAATTATCTTTTTTTGATTCATAGTCTTAGCTTGTTTCTGATTTATATTGATGTAATTTAACTTTTTAAGTAAAATAGAACGACTAAAGGATTAATTGTCAATGGGAAGACGATGAGTAACTAATGTTTTTTTATTACAAGGTTACTTAGATTGAAAAAAATACAATCCAATCAATTAAAGAAAGGTATGTTAGTTAGGGTCAATGAACACTGGCTAAAAACTCCTTTTTTTACAAATAAAGTTAAAATTAAGTCTGAAGGCGATAAGCACAAACTCAAGCAATTTGAGGGATCGTTATATGTCTCTGAAGACAAATCGGTTGGTGCGCTGAATAAAGGGTTATCAATCCTTAAAGTGGCACTTGAAGACTGTGGCCAATCAGATGTATTAAACAACAAGGCGATAACTCAAGCCGTTACAAATATTGTTTTATTTGTGCTTAATGATGCCAGTCGTCTGGATTTAATATACGAAAAAATTAGCGAAGACTCCCAATCATTTCGAGAGTCCGTGCGGTTATTGGTGTTAATTACTTTATTCTCAAAAGAAATAAAATTAAGAAAAGACAAACTCATCCCTTTTGCAAAGTCAGCATTCTTAAAAGACATTGGCATGTCTTTGATCCCGCCTGATTACAAGCAAAGTAAGCAGTTAAGCGCGAAAGCAATTGACAGTGTTCATGAGCACATTGTGTTGGGCTGCCGCGAGTTGCAAAGCCGCGGCATTGAAGACAATGTGATCAAGATTATCAAGTGCCACCATGAAAATTGTGATGGCTCTGGTTACCCTCATGGCCTAATAAAACCCGAAATCCCCCTTGAAGCACGCATAATTCGTATCATTGATACATACGTTGCTTTAACTTCACAGCGTCATTATCGCGAAAAGTTCTCACGTGTAGAAGCGATTGAGAAAGTTTATCACGCCGCTCAAATTGGTAAGTTTGATCATATATTAACGACTAAATTTATTAACTTTATTCGTCTTTATCCAAAAGGTGCAAAGGTTGAATTAAATGATAAGTCGCAGGCTATTGTTAATAAAGATCTCGCGAATGGCACCGTTGAGTTAGCTGATAGCCACACAGTTGAAAAATCAATTGTTGACAAAGTTAATATAGCTAAATGTCTGTGGTTTATATAACACGCCTCTATTTTTATTTTTAATCTAGCTAAATAAAACCCTTTATATTGAACTGGCATTTTTAAATGAGCCAGTAAATGTTGTGCATTTAATTTTTAAATCCATTAAAAGACTGTAAATGGAACAGATATCATGCGAAGTGATTTACCAATAAATAATTTAGAAAAAATACTCTCGACTTTAAATAGTTCACTGTTTCTTTCACAAAAAGTAGGTGTTGATGAAGAACAGTTAATTGGTAAAGATTTTAATTTTTTATGCTGCTTTGAGTTTTCAAACGCTGTGTTTTATACAATGAAAAAACAATTAAAAACCTTGAATTTAAAGGTTTTAAAAAGTCATGCTGTTGCTCAAAGTAAGCATGATGAAGACGCTTTAGCTACGCCTATGTTTGCTGTAATTTGGCAAGGAGAATAGACAATGTACATCTCTAAAGCGGGTTTTAAGTGTCAGGGTGTAAATAACCATTATTTTGTTTTGTTTTCGAGCTTAATTATTGGGGCTTTAATATGCTTTTTTGTGCTTGAAAGTATCGATATATTTTCACAAAAAAATACTGAAATACTGCATTTAACAACGGAGCTATTGTCAGTTTTTGTTTTCTCATCAGTGGTACTGCTTGAATTTCAGCGCCTTGATGGCCGCTATGCAGAACAAACGAATATCATCATATTCGGATTTAGTATTGTCCTAATGATGGACTACATGAACGCGATTTCGTTTGCTGGTATGCCAGCGTTTATTACACCCAGCTCAAGTCAAAAGTCGATTTTCTTTTCTTTAGCTGCGCGAATGTTTGAATTACTGACGTTTGCAGCCATTGCGGCCTCACTGACTTTTCATGGCAGGAAAATGGTATGGCTAAGCTGTGGGTTAATTGTTTCAGTTATTTTAATCGCGTTCGGCACCTTGTTTGCTTATAACCTACCGTCTCTCTTTATTTATGGCGAAGGCGTGTCCATTGTAAAAATAACCTTAGAAAATGTTCTATTAATTGGTTATGTCGTCGTGGCTTATTTGTTTTACAAGAAACATAACGTAGATGGTGAAAAAAGGTACCTTCATTTTGCATTATCATCAGTTTGTATGGCGTTGTTTTCATTGTTGGTTACCCAGTATCAAACTCTGTCTGATACCTACCTTGTCATTGCGCATTTGGTGAAGTTATGTGGTGCGTTATTTATCTATAAAAGCGTATTTATTGAGGGGGTTTTATATCCTTATTCAATGGTGAACAAGGCTGAGCTGTATGCATCTAAAAAGAAAAATGAGCTGATGTCTCGTCCTGAAATGTGTTTACACATTTAGGACTTATTATGACCAAGTCAAATAATACACCGATCAAACGAACACAACGAGATTATTCATTAGGCTTTAAATTACAAGTTGTCGACGCTGTAGAAAAAGGCGATATGACTTATAAACAAGCCCAAAAAATTTATGGCATACAAGGTCGCTCAACTGTGCTTACTTGGTTGAGAAAACACGGTAAGATGGATTGGACTCAATCACCTAAGATGACTATGCCTAAATCACCTAAAGCCAAAGAAAGCCCCGCACAAAAAATCAAGCGTCTCGAACGAGAGCTCGAAGATGAGCACTTACGTAACCTGTTACTCAATGAAGTGGTTAATATTCTTGACGCTGAGCATGGGACAAACCTTAGAAAAAAGTATATTGCCAAGGAGCAAGAAGCCTTCAAAAGCAAAAAATAGTTAGCTTAGAACGTGCTTGCAAGCTGCTTGGGATAACGAGACAAGCAATATATCAACGAGAGAGCAGAGCTAAATTGCGTGCTATTGAACTTGCACCAGTTAAAGCGATGGTATTGGAAATACGACGCTTTATGCCGCGTTTAGGTGGAAGGAAATTATATTTTCTACTGAAACCCAAACTCATAGAGCAAGGTATAAGTTTAGGTCGAGATGCTTTTTTTAGTTACTTAAAAAGTGAACATTTATTGGTTAAACCTAAGCGTAGTTATACAAAAACGACGTTTAGTAAACATTGGATGAAAAAGCATCCTAACTTGCTTAAAGATAGACAACCATCGAGGCCAGAAGAGGTATTTGTAAGTGATATAACCTACGTTCAATCAACGCAAGGTGTTCACTATCTATCGCTGGTAACTGATGCGTATAGTCGCAAAATTATGGGATATGAACTCAGTGATGAAATGAAGGCGACAGATGTGGTTAAGGCATTAGATATGACCATCGCTAATCGTCAGTATCAATGCAGTACGATTCACCATTCAGATAGAGGGTTACAGTATTGCTCACGGGTATATCAAGTAAAGCTTAATGAAAATGGCATTACTCCATCGATGACCGATGGCTATGATTGCTATCAAAATGCATTGGCGGAGCGCATTAATGGCATATTGAAGCAAGAATTCTTACTCTATAAATGCCAAAATCTGAAAGAGCTACGTGAACTCGTCGAAGAATCAATAGTAATATACAATGAAATGAGGCCGCATTTGAGTTTAGGCATGGAAACCCCAAACCAAGTGCATAAAAAAGACCAGGAGCAAAAGCTACTGGCCTTCAATTAAAACCGTCAACGTATTTTAGGACGAGACATGAAAACAATCTTAGATAATATGAACATAGGTGTGCTCAGATTAAGCGCTGATTTTAAGTTGAGTTATTACAATCAGAATGCGCTAAAAACCTACTTTTATTTACGTACACCGACTCAGGGTAAGTATATTCATGATGTTTTCCCTCCCGATGTTATCGATAAAGTATTGCCTTTTTTAAGGACGGCATTAAAGGGAGAACAAGTTAAGTTTTCGATAAACCTCAAAGGGCTCGATGAGGAAACGTTGTTTCTTGATGTTAATGTGATCCCAGAAAATGATAAGTCAGAAAAAGTAATTAGCCTGTTATGTTTGATTGAAAACATGACCGAAATGAAGCTCGCCGAAAAAGAAAATGAAGAGCTCAATAGAAGTCGAGCAGAACTAAAAAAGGCCCTTGATCAGCATGCGATTGTCGCGACCACCAATAGCAAGGGAGTAATCACGAGTGTGAATGAAAAGTTTTGCAACATATCGCAATTTTCTGCTGCAGAGCTTATCGGAAAAACCCATGCGTTAGTCAATTCTGGAACGCATCCCCCGCGCTTTTTTAAAACTATGTGGCAAACAATTCGCAGTGGTCAAGTGTGGTCAGGAGAAGTCTGTAACCGTGCCAAAGATGGCAGCTTATATTGGGTTAACTCAACCGTCGTTCCTTTTATTGATGAAAATAACAAGCCGTATAAGTACATTGCTATTAGAGCTGATATTACCGATCGTAAACTTGCTGAGCAAAATGTTCATCGCTTAGCAATGTATGACGAGTTAACTAATTTACCTAACCGACGTCATCTTATCGACAAAGCAAAGTCATTGGCTAAATCAAAGCATCATACCCAAGGCCACAGTTACGCCTTACTGCTGATTGATTTAGATAATTTTAAAATGATCAATGACACTTTAGGGCACAGTATTGGTGACTTACTGTTAAAAGAAGTCTCGCGCCGTTTAGAAAGTATTGTTTTATCGCCTAATTTAATTGCCAGATTAGGGGGCGATGAATTCGTTATTTTACTGGATGATCCTACGTGCATAAAAGATGGTGACTTTCATTCTGTGGATAGCTTTGCGCAAAACATACGTGAAACGATTTCGCGCGTTTTTTACCTTGATGGGTATGAAGTTCATACAACACCTAGCATTGGCCTCACAATCATTAATGCATGCGACTTTGAATTGTCAGAGGCACTGAAGCAGGCTGATATTGCGATGTATCACTCTAAGGAGCGAGGGCGAAATATGATTAGTTTTTATGACCCGAAATTACAAGCATCTATTTTAGAGCGAAATGAAATAAACCAAGGGTTGATCAATGCCATTGCCAAAAAAGAGCTAAACGTTGTGTATCAACCTATTCATAACACCAGCAAAGAACTGATTGGTTATGAAGCATTACTGCGATGGGATAGCCCTAAATTAGGGAGCGTTTCACCAGATGTTTTTATACCTATAGCAGAAGAAACAAAACAAATTAATCAAATAGGGCAGTGGGTTCTTGAGCAAGTGTGTGAAGAAATGAGCAAAAATGATGCGTATTCAAACCCTAATTTAAGTGTGGCTGTTAACGTCAGCGCGCTGCAATTTCAAGACCCTAACTTTGTTCCGCAAGTGCTTGAGACAATTAATCGATTTTCAATACAACCTTCACGGTTAAAACTAGAGTTAACCGAAGGGGTTATTTTAATGGGCACCGAGATGCTCATAAAGCGAATGAAGGATCTAAAAAACTTGGGTATCAACCTCTCTTTAGATGATTTTGGAACCGGTTATTCTTCGCTTAGCTATTTAACGCGGTTTCCGATTGATACGTTAAAAATCGATAAGTCATTCATCGATAAAATGCTGATTAGCTCCGAAGACGAGTCGGTTGTGAAAGCGATTCTCACCTTAGCGACAAGCTTAGGAAAAAATGTGATAGCCGAGGGGGTTGAATCAGAAGAGCAATTTCAATACTTAAAACGTTTAGGGTGTCAGTTTTTCCAAGGTTATCTATTAGGTAAGCCACAAAGTTTTAACCACCGTGAATAATGATTGATGAGTGCACGTAAGGCATTTTATTTATTCTCGCTGAGAGAGTGGCAAATAACATGCCTTACGTTAAACACGATTAAAAAAACATACCTTCAATGCGCTCAATAAGCCAAAAACAGGCAAGGCTACCAATACCGTATGCCGCAAACGTAGCCGCGGGTTTTGGCACTTTAATAAGGTGCTTAGTAATGGCAACGGTGCCTAAAATAGCGGTAATGAAAAACAATTGGCCAAGCTCAACCCCTAAGTTAAAAAACAAGAGAGCTGCAGGCACATCGACTTGTGGTAAGCCAATGTCTTTTAGTGCTCCCGCAAAACCAAAGCCATGCAATAAACCAAATATAAATGCGACTAACCAAGGCCATTTTGTTGTTAGGCTGTGTTGATTGTGTTTAATACGTATTGATTCAGCTGCAATCAGTAAAATACTCAATGCGATGAGTGCCTCAACGGGAGGAGGTGGCAGTGATACATAACCAAATGTTGCTAAACCGAGCGTGATTGAATGTGCTAATGTAAACGCGGTGATTGTTTTAAATAACGTGACCCAACCTCTAACAATTAACATCAATGCTGCAACAAATGCCAGGTGATCCCAGCCCTCTAAAATATGCTCAATTCCGAGTTTTGTATAAGAGGTGATGATTTGCCAAATACTGCCTTCGCTTGGAATCGAAAGCGTATTTTCATTCGGCTTCATTAATAAACTATATTGACTCCCGTTCAACAATTTTATGTTGATTAAAGTATCGATAGTGGTGCGGTTTAGGTTTTCAATTGTCAGTGTTGTTCCTGCAAGTTCTGTATCGGCAGTTAACCGATATTGAAACAATACAAATCCATTTATTACCATGTGATTCGGTAATGGAGAAAGTGAAAACTGAGGCTCGAAAACAGGGCGTATATTCTGCACTAAGTTATTGTTAGTGGGTACTTTCCAAAGTAAATTATACTCGTGTTCAGTCACTTGATTAATTTGTAAATACGCGGGGCGAATTTCATGTGCAAACCCTGAACTTCCCCATATTAATAGCAAGGCAAAACAAAATACTTTCATTCTCATAATGCGGCAAACTCTTGCTCTATTTCCGTCGGAATGGTGTCAGCTTCCAATCGAACGCGATACTTTTTAAGCAACGTTTCGAACATTTTTTGCTGTGAGTCGATGACTGCATAGTATTTATACTGCTCTAAAACATAGTCTTTAATATCACTGAAAGGAGCTAAATGTTCGGGGGTATTATTGGCAATTTTAACGAGGTGCAAACCAAAACTAGACTCAATGGGCCCAACCCATTGCTCTGTTGGCTGCTTAGCGAGTTGCTCAACAAAGGTGCCTCCAAATGCATTCTTGAGGGTGTTTTCAGGCATGAGAGGCCAGTTGTTAGGCACTGAACGGCGATTCTCAAAACTGTTTAGTGTATTTGGATTTGCTATTAGTTGGGCGCGAATTTCACTCAGTTTTGGCTCTTGAGCCTCTTGTGGCGTTAATATAACTTGCTCAAACGCGAATGATTGCGCAATGGTAAACAGTTCTGGGCGAGCTTGATGAAACTCTTTAAGCTGTTGCTCAGAAGGGAGCTGCATTAAATTGCTGAGATCGCTGGCAACTGCTTCCATTTTCTGTGCAAGTCGCGTACGAATTATTTCATCACTTTGATCAAGACCCATGGTTAACGCTTCACGGTAAAATACCTCTTTGCGAATATGTCGCTCAAGAATGGCAGCAATATCCTCATTCGAAGGTTCATGTTTCCACTGCGCTTTCCAAAGGGTTTTTAGGTGATCAAACTTAGCTTGATCGACCACTATTACATACTCATTGTTTTCTGATTCTTGCGAGGGTGCAAGGTAATTCCATGCTGCAAATAAGAGTGAGCCTAATACCAGAAAATGAGTAATAGGCTCTTTTAAAATACGTTTAATCATTAATTATACTTACTCTACTTCGTACCAAATAGGTGAGGCCCATGCGCGTTCTACAATTTGACGTTTTACATCATCAGGGTATTTTACACCGGCATTTATTTCGTCATATAACGTCCAACGTGCTGTTGGCAGTTGCAAAACACGCACATAATAAAATGCTTCTTGATTTGGGTCCCAGTCAGGGTCTGTCCATACTGACATAAGTTCAACAGCCCCTTTTACTTGATTGAATTCACCCGTTTTAAGATTTATAGGGGCATCAATAGGGGTAACACTTCCATCTGCTTTTAGGCGATCTCCCGAGGCTACAACGTCATAAACGTGGTCTTTCATTTCACCGTTTTCGTACCACCCTTTAATAATTTGGATACGATCTAAGTTTGGGCCAATAGGATCTTTGATTGCCCATACTAAAAACTCAGGGGCTTTTTTACCTTTGTAGTCGCCGCCCATCGGCACGCCCTTTTCATAACCATCTTTTACAAGGTCGGTGTAATTTTTGTAACTTTTATTGAACCCTTGGCCTGCAAAAAAACGGACTTTCATACGTGGGCCGCTGGTGGCAAAGGTTTCTTTTGCTTGCATTGAATCCCAAATTGCACTGCGCGTATTTGAATTAGCCCACACAGCAGTCAACGCGCCAGGACTGGAGTCTGCAATCAGCATTTCGCCTTCAAGCATTGCCTTAGAACGTACATCGGCTGTTTGGTCGGCATAGCCGTGACTACCGACAGCGTAATTGTCTTCTTCAACGTTACTTGGTGTGCCATTATGGCTGTCTGTTCCGCCAACAAACCCATATTTAAAAGGGTTAACTCCAAGCTCTGCATGATATTTAATGCCGCGTCCTAGTCCATAACGCACATAGTTTTCTTTTATGAACGCACGACCATTAAACTTTTGAATTGACACTGCATTTTCAAAGTCTGCAAATTCGTCATTGGGCCAAAAGTTGGGTATAACTTCTGAATTACCCTTAACTTGCATCATTTCAATGAGTGGCTCCATACTGGCCCGTTTTTCAGCATATTCTTTGTTTACGGGTACGCCTGAAAGACTTGCTTCAGCAAATAATAAGCCTTTCGATTCATTTGAGTTATGTGGTATTGCGAACACTTTTTTGCCACTGTCGCGTTGTGTTTGCATCCATGCCCATAACTGCTCAGGATCGGCCCCTTCGTTTGATGAAAAAGGCATATCAGGGACATTGTTATCTCTAAAGAAAACATTGCGATGTTGGTTTGCCCCCCCAGGAGCAGATGTCCACTCGTAGGCATGTATAGTGGTGAATTTACCTGGTTGATAATGCTTTTCAGTGGCTTCTATATTTTTTTGCCATGTAGATTTAATGGCTTCTTGGCCTTGAAAAAATGCAGGGTGAGGTTCTCCACCGCCTGCTAATGGGGCTAATACGTACTTATTATAAAGTTTTAATGCCGTTTCTAAATCTGGAGCTTCACGAAAAGCAACGGCTATTTCGTGGTCGTAACCAGGTGCCCCTTCATTCATTAGGCTAAAGGCTTCTCCCATAAACTCTGAGTGATCTGTAACAGCAACAAAATCAAGTGGTCGTTTTATTTTGTGGAGACTGCCATTCACCATCATTTCTTCGCCTTTAGCAAAGCGATAGGCATCATCAGGCGTTAGTCTATTACCCGCAATAAACGCATCCATCGACACACCTGTATGGACATGTTGCTCACCGAAGAACGCTTCTTTCAGTGGGTAGACCTTGGCATTGTTAGGCTTTTGTTCGGCTTTTGCAGAAAAAGCTAACGGCAAAGAGCAGGCTAAAGCGATTGAAATAGTTGTAGATATAAGTGAAATCCGTGCACACATTTTGAGCACTCCTCGCAGTAAATGTGGTGATGTATATTTTTTAGATACTAACTGATTAAAAAATAGCAGGCTTTGCGAAAAAGAACCATCGAAAGCGGCTTTTTTTTGCACGAATAAGGAGTGCTAAACTTTTGTTTGATGAAGGAAGTTATTTCTAAGTCGGTTGAATTAACAGTCATTACTGCAAATGATGAAGATAACGTTATAAAGGAGAAAACGTAAATCAAACGTTGCAATTAATGTTAAACCACTTAAGTATAGTTAACAGTTTAGTTGGCCAAGCAGATTTATCTGCGCTTTATAACATGTGATAAAAATTGAAAGGCGTATTACTTGAAAGAATTAGATGTACAGGAAGTTGGAATGCAAAATAAGCTATTAAAAATGAGCTTACTCTTTTTGATTGCGGTGCTTGGGCTCGTCAGTATTGATGTGTTAGCACATGGTGTAGATGACAACACCCGTGCATTTTTAGAGCAAAATCAGGGAATACAATTTGTCCCGTTTTTGTATATTGGTGCAAAACATATGATCACAGGCTATGACCATTTATTATTTTTAGTCGGTGTGATTTTCTTTTTATATCGCAGCAAAGATGTGTTGCTCTATGTGACGATGTTCACTCTTGGTCACAGTACTACGCTTTTGCTCGGTGTACTGGGTGATATTAACGTTAATGCTTACTTAATTGACGCGATTATCGGTTTTTCTGTTATTTACAAAGGGTTTGATAACCTAGGTGGGTTTAAACGCTGCTTTAACTGGCAACCCAATACAAAAGGAGCGGTGCTGATTTTTGGCTTGTTTCATGGTTTTGGTTTAGCGACGAAGTTACAAGAGTTTCAATTACCAGAGGATGGTTTATTAGTTAACTTAATTGCGTTTAATATTGGTGTTGAATTGGGGCAATTTGCAGCGCTTATCTTTATTTTAATTGCCATAAATGCGTGGCGACATTTTCCATCATTCCAACGTTTTTCGACCTTAACAAATACAGCACTCATGAGTGCTGGTGTGATGTTAGTTGGTTTTCAATTAACGGGTTATTTCGTTAGTTAACACATAAAAAAAGAGATGAGTATGCAACACACAGTGAGTTTAAAGACCTTAATTATAGCGAGCGTATCGTCAACAGTTGTTGCGGCCATTGCTCTGGTGACTTTAATTCTTCCGGCCGAATATAACATTGACCCAACGGGTATTGGCCATAAGCTTGGCCTAACCAGCATTGCGATAGCTGCAGAGACAGACGCACAACCAAGTCAATCACCGACAGGGAATAAAGGCACCGATGAATTTCAGATCATTGAAGTAATCGTTCCTGCAGGTAGAGGAGTTGAATATAAGTTTGTAATGCCCCAACATGCCAAAATGACCTATGAATGGTTAACAGAGGGTGAGCCATTGTATTTCGATTTGCATGGTGAACCAAAAGGTGACACAACGGGGTATTTTGAAAGCTATACGATTGCCACCAGTAATGAAATGAAAGGAAGCTTCACAGCTCCCTTTGCCGGTTCACACGGTTGGTACTGGAAAAATAAAACAGATAGCCCAATTGCCGTACAGCTCCTTGTTAAGGGTGAATATGAAGTGATTGGCTTAAAAAAATAAACGGCATAATTAAACACATGGTAAAAGTAAGAACCAGGAGAGAAAAGTAATGAATCGATTAATTACAACAGCGTTAATCTGCATTGCATTAGTGAGTGTTGGTGCGTTGGCGCACAGTGGCCATGACCTTATTAATGACCAAAAAGCAATGAATATTGCTGCCAAGTCAATCAAGAAAATGACTTTTAAGGATTATGGGTTTGAAGTAGGTAAACTCGATGCTTCATGGAAAGAGGTAGCAAACGATAAGCTCTCAATAGTCCATGTTGAAGAGGGCTATTATGTTGTCAAAGCAGAAAACAAACAAAATGAGAAAAATATCTTCTTTAAGATAGCTAAGACTGGTGAATTGTTAGATGTGAAGTCCAATCATGATTTTGAATAGCTGAAAGCCATTAGCGTGCAATATAAATGAGCCACTCTGATAACTTGCTGTGTAATTCATCTATCAATAAACATGACCTTAATTTAGATAAGTGTAACGGGGCTACTTTCAGGTATACAGTGGAGAGGTGGGGAGCAATACATTTCAATATTTTTATTGAAAATGATGTTTTTACCTTGTTTTCATTTCATGCATAGATAATAAATAAGCCAAAAAGTGACAGAAAACGTATCATCAATTTGGTTCTTATTTAGAGTGAGATTGAGATTGAACTGCTACTGTAATATCAAATGAGGATTAAGTTTGATGTTACTTGCTATCATGATGGCAGAACTCTAAGGCGGAGTTGGCATTCTTCAAATATAGGAAGATGAAGGCAGTGAGGCATATTGCCAGTATGTGACTGAACTTTAGAATACAAAAGTCTCAAGTGAGCGTTCAAGAGACAATAACTCACTTTTGGACAAAAGTTACTTAGAGTAATACCATTCCGCATAAAGATTAAATCAACTTTATCCATTCCCGATTACACATCTTCATCACTCGCTCCGGTATTGAAATAAAGTGATTCCATGCTTTTGAAACTTCATCAACAATTTCGTCATAGCCCGAAAACACTCTATTGGATAAACAGTGTTGTCGTATCCAGTTCCATACTTGCTCTATTGGGTTTAACTCTGGTGAATAAGGAGGGAGCTTTATTAGCGTGAGGTTGTTAAATTCTGCGGCTGTATCGTATGTGTGCCAGCCTGCGCCATCTATTATCACGACAGCATGTCTGCCAACTGGTGTAGCTTGTGATATCTGGCTCAGGTGCTGCGTCATTGCTTCTTTATTGACGAATGGGCTTACTAGCGCTTCTGTTTGGCCTGTGGAAGGACATACCGCACCAAATAAATATCCATAGTCAAACTGCTGTTGTTTTACTATCCGTGGCCGAGTGCCTATTTCAGCCCAAATGCGCGTAGTCGGATTTTGCTGGCCAAATCGTGCTTCGTCCTGAAACCATACGTCGATACGGTCAAGTGGAAGGTGTCCGGGTGTGTGAAGGATCGTTTCCAGTTGGAAGTTTTTTAAAAGCTTCTTGGCTTTTTAATGAGTGTTTAGGGTGTTTCGAACGGCTTGTGATCCAACTAAAGCCAAGCTGCTTGAGTATTTTATAAGTATGATTTAAGTGATAATGAACACCAAATTCGGTGCTAATGTAATGCACAATGTCTTCACCGGTAAGCCGGCCACCTTGAAGTTCTGTGTTCGTGCGTTTTATAAATTCAGACAGTTGCTCAAGTTGTGACTGTTGCAATCTAGATGGACGCCCTTGTATAGGCTTATTGTCTAAGCCATACAGCCCCTGTTCTAGGTAACTAGAAACCCATTTATTAACACTACTTCGTGCTATGTTAAGACGTTTTGCAATATCAGTTCTGCTATTCCCCTCATAAAATAATGACACTGCGAGTAATCGTATGCGTTTTCGTGCATTTGGTTCTTTTCGCGAAAGCGCTAAAAGCTGTTCAGCTATGTTTTGGTTCAATGTTATTAACCGGTGATTTTATATAGCCTATATTAGATCAGATATTTAAGCGGAATGGTATAATCACTCAAATTAGGAAATGCGGATAACTTTAGATATGGAAAAGTCGCTTAGTGAAGTGTCTAGTTTCGCTGGTGCAGATCACACAAACTTTCAAAGCTGTTTTGGGACTAGTGAGGGTTTCTGACTAAAACAGCGTGTGGAGGGGAACAGCAAGAGTACTTAGTGTACAACTTGCTGTTTTTTTATGAGGTTGCAAGGTTGAGAAGCTAAATTTAGACTATCAGTCTATTTTAATCTTGTTACGCTAAAGCTTTGAATTCGCCTTCAATCAAAAGCGCTTCTTCACGCCAATTTGCAAAGAGACTCTTGCGTTCGTTACTTGCTGCAATGTTCTCATTTAGTTCGTGCAACTTGTTTGTTAGCTCTATGTAGGTTGGGAAAAACTTTTGTTTAAACTCGTCAGAACCAACTAACTCTAGCAACTCTTTCCTTTGCTTATTGAAATCCTCTTCCATTTTTCCAACAGCTTTAATGAACTCCTGTTCTTTTGTATATTGGTCATAGGAATCCCAAATTTCTAGAGCAATATTTGCAAAGGCTAACGCTCCATTTATACCCTTTGCTAAATTTATGGCGCCATAAGGTTTGAATTTCAGAGCTTTACTAATGTCAAAGCCTACTGTTTTAGCAACCGAAACAATACCATCTCGTGTTGCAATTACCGTCTGATTGTTAATGAAGTTACCTTTAAGGGCGTGATTTATACCACTTTTACCTAGCTCTCTCACCGTCGTATTAAAATGATTTACTTCTCCATCAAAACTTGCGTTCATTTTTTCAACATTAAGCGTAATAGCCCCTATTTGTCTATCAAATTCACTTTGCAATTTTTGGTTGAGAACAATTCCTTCGGAACCAATTTCACGTTCACAAAAGTCTGCAAATGTCGCTAAGCTACACCCTTTAACTTGCATAATCAGGTCTGTGAAGTAACTTGTAATAAAGTCTCTCAAATTCGTCCTTGACACGCTAATTTGATGTTCAGTGGTTTGTAACTGGTCCTCTAATCGTTTTAGTAATCCATTTAATTTTTCAACTTCTTCTGACACTTTTTCATCTGTTTCTATTGCAACTGGCAATTGCTTGTAAAGTACATCACTTATGATGCTAGAGCGCATATCATAGTCTAGTTCTTCGACTCCTCCACATACTTGAATTTTTTTATTAGTGGCTTCTTGTAAATTTGAAATATGTGAAAGCGCTTTGAATTCTTCAATATTACTTAACCAATAATCTATTCCTTGGTCAAAGGGGTTGGCAGCGACAGCAACTATAGATAATGCTTCTAGCTCTTCATGACTTAAGTTAATCATATCCTGAAGACGACCAGTGATATTCTCACGCTTTATTTTTAAATTAGACTGATAGTCAACCTCGTCCTCGACATCAGCAACTTCATCAAACCGGCTCAGCACGAAGATAGTTCGAGGCAATAGATTTAGCGTGCGGAACAACCATTGTAAATCTTCTTTGTGGCTTTCTTTAATGGGATTGGTTGAATTCATGACATAAAGCACCAAATGCGCTTCACTTACGTGTTTTTTAGTAATGTCTTTGTACTTTTCTAGGGTATTGGTATCAGCATTGATTTGTTCTTTAAACCCAAACAAACCTGGAGTGTCTATCAGTACAAAGTCACTACCCACTTCGTAAACTTTCACTTCATTAGACGATTCTTGATGGCTTATCTTCATTGTCGACTTATCAAGCTTTTCCATCCAGGCTGCTGCAATGGATGTTTTACCTTCCGAGAAGCCACCAATAAGAGCAACTTTTAGTTTATCACCCTCAACCTTCTTTAAATTACTTTGCAATTTACTGAAAAATGCGGAATCAATCTCAATGCCGATTTCCTTTCCCTTTTCCAAGAACGACTTTAGTCGTTCTAGTAATTTAATCTCTTTAAAGCTATTCAGCGTGCTTTTCATTAACATTCTCCAATGTGATCAATTTGCTTCGAAAGTAATTTTAATGATTGGTTCGAGCGCTCAAGTAACTCTTTAGTTTTTGCCACCTGTTTTGCTGGTGCCCTAAGTTCAGTATCAAGCTTGTAAATTGAAGCTTGCATATCGCTTTTACCTTCATCTAGACTATCTTGAAGTGCTTTTTTTAGTTTATCTTCTAAATTACGTAGATTCGTATCAGCAGCCTTTTTCTGTTCAGACATTTTAAAATCGTTATCGAAATAACCCCATATAGCTTTTCCAAAAGCAAGTACGGCAGTAAACGCAGCTGCTCCAGCAAACCATAAGCTTGTACCTGCTGTGAATGGGGCCAACGCAGCTCCTATTAAAGCACCAAAAAGTGCACCTTTTTTGAGCCCGCTATCCATATTGAGTTTTATATTGAATTCCGCGTCAAGTTTGCTTTTTCCAAGCTGATCTGCAACAGACAAAAAGTCTTCACTTAACTCACTAAAGCGTTCAAAAATTGACACTACAGAAGATTCAAATTCTTTAACAGACGTTTCAATTACATTAGGTAATTGAGCCTGAATGTCGTTAACACATTTATTAGCTTGACTTTCAAGGCTTGTTTTAAACTGCTCATTGCTGACATCTTTATCGATTTCACTATATATATTCTTTCTGGTATTTTGTACAGCAGATCTAATAAGATCATTTCCTTTGCCATACAGCTGAGAGTTTAAAATTGCATAACTAGCTTGCAATTGATGGCACGCACTTTCACTATTACCACTAACATCCTCCGCCACCACTTTATAAACTTTTTCAATATCATCTAAATCATGAGTAGTACGTTCTAACTCACCTTTAACCTTATTGAAATTAGCTATCTTTATTTTACTCTGACCATTAACTAACAACTCATTTTTTAATAACTGAATGAACGCACTTAACTGTGAACGCTCTAAAAGACTTTCAGCTGAGAAATCCTCAAGAAATTTATTTCGCTTTCTCAACATATCCGAATTTGGAGCAAAGTAATCGGTCGAGGCGATAAACGCAGTCAATGCGGTCAATGAAAATGAGCCTTGGTAATTACGACCAAGCTGTTCAGCCATTTTTTTATCCATATCAACTAAGCTTGCTTGCTCATCATCGGTAAGGAGCTCAGTATTTTTAAACGCAAATTTAGGACTCGTAATTTTTTTGTTAAAAATAGACCACACCTCAGTTTGTGTACCTAAATGCGTTTTTATTTTTTCTATTGTGCCTTGGCGTTCTGAATCACCAGTTTGCGGCGGAGCGGCTTTATTAGTTACGTAAAAAACAGCGTGTGCACTTTGTACCGCTTTTTCAATTTCATCAACTACAAGACCTTCCTTCCCTTCTATGCCAGGCACGTCAAGTAGATTAAAATCACACTGTTCAATATCAAAGCGATAACTTAATGTTTTACGAGTAAAGTCCGCTCGACCATCACCAATAATTTTACCATCTGCACAGTTATTCAGCTCAAGCTCCAAAGCAGAAACTTGTTTCGAGGTAAATTCAAGTTGCTGACTTGCAAGGCTCTTGGTTTGTTCAACTAGACCTTTGTCACGCTCCAAAGCCTTTATAGGAAGGTCAAACTTTTTTATAAAATCAGCATTCCTTTCTTTGCGTAGCGAGCGTGTCTCACTCAGCTTTTGTTGTGCATCGGCTAACTTTTCTTCCTCTGCGACATGCATATCTTCGAGTTTTGGAAGATTTGAGATAGCTGCTAAAAACTCATGCTCTTCCGGAAGTTTTTTGAAAATATTTACTATTTTTTGCCAAAATGATGCTTGAGCTTTCTTTTGAACTATTGACCGCTGTAACTCGGCAACTTTGTACTTAAGGGTTGAAAGTTCGCTTTTTCGAGCTTGTACTGCTTCTGCAGCTTTTTGATGTTCAATGCAAAGTGTTTTTTCTGATACTTCAAACTCCTGCTCCAACTGACTTTCTTCTCTTTGATATTGCTCAGACAGCGAATTCAGTTGCTCATTTATCTGTTCTAAATCTTTATCTAATGTAAATAGTTTTTCTTCTATCTCTTGTAATTGACAAATAGCCTGATCATAAGAATGTTTGAGTTTTCGGAATGCGTCGCGTTTTTCAAGCTTTGTAGGCTCGTTTAAAAGTATGCGCAGCGTTTCAAGCAGTGTAGATTTACCTGCACCTGTTTCACCATAAAATGCTATTGTAAACGTATTCCACTCCGAGTTTAGCTCAAGCTCTTCCAGTTTGTTTTTTAACTTAACTTGAAGACCAAAAATTTTATCGCGTGCATCCTCTTGTGCTTTGTTGAGTGATTCATCTGATGACTCTAGGGATAAGCTAGTGACTAGCTTTAACAATTCAATATTGATTTTGTCGTAAATGTCTTTAGGGTTTTCTAGTTTAATATTCATTCTAACTCTACTAACGTCCAAGTCTCGTGAAATAAATCACCATTAAGTAACATGCTTTAGGGAAGGTGCGCTTAAGTATTCCTCTCACAAAAACTAAAAAATTATATTATTAATGTCAATTTCTTATAGCTATTTCTTCTACGTTTACTGTCCTATTCGCATCTTCCCTAATGCATAGTTTGCAAGCACAAAAAATAGACTCAATAGCTTTCGTTTTTTTATTGCGCTCACATGCAATACACAAGGGGGAGTGTGTTAGGTCTTGGTGATGACGAAAATGAAGCGTTATCAGCTCAATCGAATAAGTTTTAGTAGGGTAAAAGCACGCCCTCTTTAATTGTGTAGAGTATTTAATCTAAGTGATTTCGGGGCAAAGGCGAGTTATATTCATAACTCTTCGATGGACAAAAGTGTGCCAGCAAAGATGCGGCTTAAAAAATAAGGTGCCGTTACGCAAACACTCGTAAGCGGTGTCTATCTGGGTCTAATGCAACAAAGTTAACGCCATATACAGACTCTTCGCGTTCCTGAGCAAATTCCACACCTAGTTGCTTCCACTGCTTGAACAAGTTATCTAGATCGACGCGGCTCGTTGCAGGGATTGAAAGTTCGGTACCACCGCCTCTAACTGAGCTACTTGGTGTAAGTGCATTAACTTGTTTCAGAGTAATCTTCACATTTTCAGCAAACTCTAATACTGCAAAAGTTGGCGATAAAAGCTTTGGCTGACATTCAAATACTTCCTCATAAAAAGCCATGCTAAGTTTGATGTTTTCTACGTAAAGAACTATAGAGTCAATAGCGAACATATTAATATACCTGCATTTGTTGAATACTAAATTAAGTATAAACAAAAGCACTGACAGTTTTTGTCAGTAGAAAAAATGCTTATGTTCGATTCCCTCTAAAGCCTCCCACTCAGTTAGCAATTCATTGCGAGAACGTTCGTATCGAGAATTAAGTTGAGAAAAAGAGTGAATTTTATCCACCCGGAAGTTACGGTAATCGCTTCGTGTTTCGCACCATGCAACCAAAATATTGTATTGCTCAAACATACCTATAAGTATTGGCCACACAACCCTTTTTCTGATAACCCCTTTGGCATCTTCATAAACAATTTCAGCTTTATGCGCTTTTTGAATTGTTGCTTTCAACTCTGTTAGCGAGATCATTAGCTTCGGAACTTTGAGAGCTGAAGCAACTCTAACGACACTCTCAGTACGCTTAGCTCTGTGCTCAGAGGGTAACACTGCTGAGATTTTAGCAAGTGCATCAATGGCAGCCTCGCTAAATTCTCCATTAGCTTGCTTCGCCACCCATTCTGCTCCTAATCTGAGGGCTTCAAGCTCTTCAAAGCTAAACATCATAGGTGGTAAATCAAAGCTCGGCTTTAAGATATAACCCAGCCCAGCTTCTCCTTCGAGATCTGCTCCTTGAGCTTGTAAAGTGACAATATCACGATAGATAGTCCTAACACTTACATTAAGCTGACTAGCCAGTTTCTCAGCTGAGATTGGGTATTTATAGCGTCGTAGTAGTTGAAGAAGATCTAGAAGGCGTTGACTTCGGGACATTGCAAAAACTCATAAAATAAAGAATATGCCTAATGTACTAAAAGAGAATCAACTGATCATTCAATTAAAAGATGTGTGAACGACTTAATAATTAAATAATCTACCGTCTTGACTCTCGAAACTCATTTTGGGGCATAAACGAGTTATGATTGAAGGTTCGCTTTTTGCACATTTGCGACGGTCAGATGTGATTAAACCCCATTTTCGAATTTGACAGACCAGATCAAGGCTTACTTAATTAGTAACGGTTACTCATTTAACAACATGTAAAAGTATTCACAGGTTTCCTGTCATGGGGAAACCTTACTCTTTATGTTTATTGTGCCTATTTGGTGGGGTTGCATGGCAACTCCAGGGTTTGTGAGAGACGTTATCTTTTATATTTTGATCGACAAATTGGTAGTAACTTTCTTTGGTGTGTGTCCACCAGTCATTGTGAAGATCGGCACCGTGTTTGCGAATAACGTTTTCGATCCCTTCTAAGTTTAGGTGGGTTGCGTCATAGGCCAAGTGTATTACGTTTTCACGAATATTGTAGCTCACTTCATCGATGCCAAAGAGTCTATCAATCTCTTCAATGAGTGCATCACAATTTTCATCTGTCACTTTACACAGCCGCAGATTGCGAACGACTAAGTTTGCTTCTTTTACGCCGACTCTATGTTCTAAATCACTCATAATAATCTCTCCAAGCTGTTTTATTTTCACTTCACAATCTCATTCGACTGCAGTGATAACACCTTTGTACATTTGCATTTGGCAGTGAAAAACATGTTCTCCCGGTGGGATATTTTGCAGGTGTATTTTTGTCACTTTGTTTAGGGTCAGTTGTTCACTTATATCTAAGGAGGGAATGAGCAGTGTTTCGGAGCAAGGTGACGGATCTTTTCGCAAAAAAGATAAGGTTATTGCGTGGTTAGTTGTAACTTGTAGAGAAGCAGGCGAATAAACCCCTTCTTTTACCTCAATGAGTACGTCGGTACTAGTTGCAACAACGTTGTTTGGTTTATAAAGCCAAAACCACCAAATGATCAGCGCGATGAGTGAAATACCGATAACGTTAATAATCATCATAATGTGGCTCCTTAGTGATCTTGTGCTTTAAATAAACGAAGCCTGTTTGCATTCGTCACCACTGTAAGCGAAGAAAAAGCCATCGCAGCACCCGCGATAACAGGGCTCAGCAGTAGACCAAAAAATGGATACAGAATACCTGCCGCCACTGGAATACCTGCCACGTTATAGATAAATGCACCAAATAAGTTTTGTTTTATATTGCGTAACGTGGCTTTGCTCACCGCAATGGCATCAGCTAAGCCATGAAGAGAGCCTCGCATGAGTGTGATGTCGGCACTTTCAATGGCAACATCAGTGCCTGTTCCAATCGCAAAACCAACATTGGCGAGGGCAAGTGCGGGGGCATCATTGATCCCATCGCCTGTCATACCGACAATTTCGCCTTGTTGTTGGAGTTCGCGCACTTTATTGGCTTTGTCTTCAGGTAGAACGTCAGCAAAGAATTCAGTAATTTGTGCTTTTTTTGCTATCGCCGAGGCAGTTTCTTTATTATCGCCAGTAAGCATAATAACGCGGATACCATTGGCTTGAAGACGCTTGATTGCAGAAAGTGAATCAGACTTCATCGGGTCCGCTACCGCGATAATTGCGGCTAGCTGCCCATCAACAGCAAAATACATTGGCGTTTTTGCTTCTTTCGCTAAGGCCTGTGCTTTCGTTGTGAAGTCAGAGAGTTCAATTTCTTTCATTTTCATTAATTTACTATTGCCAAATAGCAGCGACTTACCATTACACGTGGCTTCGACACCATAGCCTGTAATTGCGTTAAAGGCGTCTATTTTCAGCAGCTCGATTTCTTGCTCCATGGCACTGTCGACAATTGCTTGCGCAAGAGGGTGCTCTGAACCACTTTCTAAACTGGCTGCTAGCTGTAATATGGTTTTTTCATCACTCTCATTTGCTAAAATAACGTCAGTGACTTTTGGGGAGCCTTCGGTAATGGTGCCCGTTTTATCTAAAATCATGGCTGTAATTTTGGAAGCTGTTTGCAGTGCTTCACCATTTCGAATAAGAACACCGGCCTCAGCTGCTTTGCCCACACCGACCATAACCGACATTGGCGTAGCAAGTCCTAACGCACACGGACACGCGATGATAAGCACCGTTGTTGCAGACACAATTGCAAAGGCAAGAGTGGGCTCAGGGCCAAAGTTTAACCATGCTAGTGCACTGACGATAGATATAATCATGACAACCGGCACAAAATACGCAGATATAACATCGGCTAGTCGCCCTATTGGGGGTTTTGAGTTTTGGGCACGTTTTACCATCGCAATAATTTGTGCAAGCGCGGTGTCTTTTCCTACCCGTGTTGCTTTAAATAGGATCATGCCAGATTTATTGAGCGTACCCGCGGTGACGTCGTCTTTTTCTGATTTTTCAACAGGCATGGGTTCGCCTGTTAGCATTGATTCATCAATGCTGGTGTGGCCTTCGATTACTTCACCATCAACGGGGATTTTCTCACCCGGTCTGACTTTGATAATGTCATTGAGCAACACTTGGTCGATATTTATTTGAACGTCTTTGTTATCTCTAACAACAGTGGCGGTTTTGGCTTGTAAGCCGATTAAGCGTTTGATTGCTTCTGAGGTTTTTCCTCGTGCTTTTAGCTCTAACGCTAAACCAAGGTTGATTAAGCCAATAATCATGGCGGTGGCTTCAAAATATACATGCCTTGCCATTAGCGGAATAGCATCGGGAATAAAGACAACCAGCATTGAGTAGACCCATGCGGTACCAGTGCCCAGTGCAATGAGGGTATCCATATTGGCAGAATGATTTTTAAAGCTTTTCCATGCGCCAATATAAAAATGTTTACCAGAGAAAAACATAACCGCAAGCGTTAAAAGACCAACAATTAACCACGCGAGCCGCTCAGTATTGGTTGCTACGGTCATCTCGCCAATAGCAATACCATAGATCATAAGAGGCACACCCAGTGAGAGTGCGATAATGGTGTCGCGCATCAGCTTTTTATAATATGCCCAATCGGCTGCTTCTTTTTCATCAAGGGAGTCTGTGTGCGAACTGTCATTGAACGGTTTGGCATTGTATCCAGCAGATTCAATGGCTTTAACTAGGTCTTGGGTATTGGCTGTCCCACTGACGAGTACGGTTCGGTCTGCAAAATTCATCTCTGCGCTGTTCACGCCAGGTGTGTTTTGCAGTGCTGCTTCAATTTTCCCTACGCAACTGGCGCAGCCTGCGCCCTCAATGATTAGCTGCTGCTCTGTTTGGGCTTTACTCATGCGGTGTTCCTTTTTGCTTAAAGCCCTTAGCTTAGTGAGATGGTTGCTTTGGGCTTTATTTTCATTAATTTTACAGTGTCGTAAAAATGATGAAGTGAGGTACTATTTTTGTAATCACCTAGTTATAGCGTATGCCTAATTCATTAAAATTGCTCGGCATATTGTTCAATATATTGATAACTTACAGCGGGTGAATCTA
The DNA here is from genome assembly GCF_013423925.1 of Pseudoalteromonas sp. JSTW. Taxonomy (NCBI): domain Bacteria; kingdom Pseudomonadati; phylum Pseudomonadota; class Gammaproteobacteria; order Alteromonadales; family Pseudoalteromonadaceae; genus Pseudoalteromonas; species Pseudoalteromonas sp. JSTW. Next base: position 653,802 of record NZ_CP058973.1, on the reverse strand, counting down.
TTGTTAGTAAATTAATGTTGTATTTATGGAATACGTTCCCCATTTCCATCCCTGGCGTACCCACGGGCATGGCAGGAACACTTAAGCCTATCGTACCTTCAGGGTGTTGCTCTGATAAGAATTGCTTAACAAATTTAGCGGGAACATGCCCCTCAAAAATAAAGCCATCGGCTGACACCGCCGTGTGGCATGAGCGCTGATTTGGTTTTATCTGATAGTTATTTTTTATGGTGCCCATATCAACAACATCAATGGCTGTTGTGTTAAAGCCATTTTTGTTCATGTGTGTGACCCACTCTTTGCAACAGCCACAATTTTTACTTTTATACACAGTGAGTTCACTATTTAAATCATGTGTGTGTTGATTGCTGTTATGGGTTAAGGGTTGATTACTAGTTGTTGCCATCACTGGCAAATTGCTCATAAAAAGTAGTAATGAAGCAAGGTAAGCTGTTCGCATGTTGTACTCCTTAATTAGACCAGTGGATATGAGTGATTTTCCATCCATTGTCGGTATTTTTGAGTGTTATTGTTTCCATTCCAATACTCTTTATTTCTTTCCCTTTGTAGCTGCCTTCGGTTGAGCTTCTGGCAATTGAGAAAGCTATATCGCCCTGCGTGAATACCTGATGCTCTAATAATGTGCTTTCAACGGCTTTTAAAAATGCCATATCTGCATGCATATGGTGATTTGCGTATTCATCTGCTGAGCGTTCAATACCGCCTCCTTCAAAAATAATAACATTGTCAGCGAGTAGTTTACGAGCTGTGACTTGATCACCCTGTTTTAGTGCTTTTTTAAACGCGGTAACAGTGTGTGCGGGTTCACTGTCGATACCAACAAATAAGGTGCTTTTGTTTGGATGAGCTTCATCACCGTGTGCGTTAACAGCAAACGAGCTGAGTGCACCTAAAAGTAGCAGTGATATCATTTTTAATTGTGATGTGTTTTTTAGCATGCATTTTTTCTCTACTTCATAGTTAAATAGGAGGGCCAACAAGTGTGGTAAAAACACTTGTTGTGATAAGTACAAAAAGCGCTATGACCATTTCAACAGCGATAGAGCCTTTTAAGGTTTCAAAATACCGTTGCCGGTTAATATTAGGGACTAAAAATAGTTTATGCCATGCGCCAAGCAAAAGCATGGCGCTGACAAGCAGTAACTTCAGTAAAATTAATTGGCCATAAGTTGAAGTAAATAATGCAGAAAATGAGTGCAGATACTGTTGTAAAAGCGCCAAGCCAGACACAAGCAATACAACGACAATAATGATGGCCATTTGTCCAAAGTGATGCATTATTTTTTCAACGTCGGTTTTGATAAGCAAGGTGCAGCTTTTAAGCAATGGCCATAATGCGCCAATCCAACAGGCTAAAGCCGCAAGATGAAAGGTCAAAATACTTTTTACTAAGGCATTTTCATTGGCACTGTGACCAGTAATAGAAAAACTATACGCAATAAGAGCCGCTATGATTAGCATAAGAGCAAAGTTGAATTTTTCTGCGTTGTTATTTTCTGCCTTCACATTCCACAAGGAGGCAACCATAAGTGCGACTAAGAAACTAACAATCCTTAAACGCGCTTGCTCGCCAATTACCGAGTACCAAACAATCTCGAGCATTGGGCGATCTAACATTCCCATAAAACCTGATTCGGCAATGGCACCTGCCTCTATTGGTGTTTGCAAAACAGCTGCTATTAAACCAACCATTAAACATTTGATTTGCCAGTGCTTCAAGAAATATAAAAACGCAGTATGCTGGTTTCCATTAAGGTGAAAATGGCTAATAAAACGTATCAGTAATGTACCTGCAAGTGCTGCTATAGCCGTATAGTTTGCTAGTTTCATTAACAGTAAAAGCAGCGACCACTCACTAAATTGCATTGTCATGACCTAAGGCTAGTGATTATGATTACCATGGCCATTTTCTGGCATTTTTGTTTTATTACTATGCTTTGTAGCATGGATCATGAAAGTGAATTCCCCTGTCATTTTATGGCCATCACCACCGAGTGCGATCCATTTTACCGTGTAATTGCCTTGCTTTAAGTGTGGCAGAGGCCAACTAAAATCACTACTTGGAGCTGCTGTAGGCTTAAAATCGAAGTCGATAGGTTGTTTATGTGCATCTTGAACGACTATTTTTGCTAATCTTACTTTTCCGCTAAACGCGAGCGATAGCTGCTCAGGGCTACTCATTAACATTGCTTTATCTTGTGGCAGAGTGTGTGTTACTGAGACATGAGCCGATGCCATAAATGGCATTGTTAGTACGAACATGAGTGCGACATACTTAAAAAATTTCATAATTACCTTCTTACTTGTTATTAAAAATCAAACAGATTGCAACAAAGTGTGACGTAATAAACGATTACTGACTCTGTTAATAAATAGAAAAACATGCCATAAGTTTAGAAAGTTGACCTGTCTTCAGCATGACGTGAACATGACAAAGTTGTAATCTTGGTGTCATGTTGCTGTTGTGATTAAAACACCATAATAATAACGGCTATGATTTTGATGAAGGATTGAAATGCGCTTACTAATAGTTGAAGACGAATTAAAAACAGGAAATTACCTAAAACAAGGTTTAACTGAAGCCGGTTTTCAAGTGTCACTAGCGCGAAATGGACTCGATGGTCATCATTTAGCCATGACAGAATTATTTGACGTAATAATTCTCGATGTGATGTTACCTGATGTATCTGGGTGGCGAATTTTACAATCACTTCGCGAAGCTAAAAAACAGACCCCTGTTCTTTTTTTATCAGCGCGAGACAGTGTCGATGACAGAGTTAAAGGGCTTGAACTAGGGGCTGATGATTATTTAATTAAACCATTCGCATTTTCTGAAGTGTTAGCAAGAGTGCGCACTTTACTTAGGCGAGGCGGCACACAAAAAGTAGAAGATGTCTTAAAAATAGCCGACCTAGAAATGAATATTCCAAAAAGAAAAGTTCAACGTGCAGGCCAACGCATTACCTTAAGTAATAAAGAGTTTAGTTTACTTGAGCTATTACTGCGCCGTGAAGGGGAAGTACTGCCTCGTTCATTAATCGCTTCACAAGTGTGGGACATGAATTTTGATAGTGATACCAACGTGATTGATGTTGCAATAAGAAGGCTTCGCAGCAAAGTGGATGATGATTTTACAGTAAAGCTAATACACACCGTAAGAGGGATGGGATACAAGTTAGAGGCAATGCCTAATGCGAGTTAGCACGCGACCCTTGTCATTAACGATGCGAGTTTTGTTATTTGTAGCAATAACAATTATTGGCTGTTTCACCTTTGTGGCCTCACTCATAAATAGCTCAATAGAGCATCATTTTTTGCAGCAAGACAGTGGCGAGTTACAGGTTATCACGCAATCAGTTGAGTCTGTATTATCACAGCCTTTTCAATCACAAAAACAGCTTGAAAACGCATTGTCGATTGCTGTTGTTGGGCATCATGGGGTGTACTACCAAGTAAATACGTTAGAGGGAGAGCTTGTATATCAAAGCTCCCATAATGATTTTACTGAATTAGCAATGCGCGCGAAAGCTTCTCAGGGGTTTAAAAAGGAGAACATAATTACATGGCATACAGGCAGTAAGGCGTATCGTGCATTAGTCAGTGAGCTAGAGACATCTAAACAGCATTATAAAATAGCTGTTGCGATTGATATGAGCTTCCATCTGCGCTTTTTAACCCAGTTTAAACAGAGTTTATGGGTCATTATGTTAGGCTCGGCTGTGTTAGTGTTGCTTGTCGCATGGATTGCTATACATCAAGGTCTTAACCCTTTACGTGGGTTAACTCAAAAAATGCTTGATATACAAACCAATAAAATGGATGTCAGGTTAGATCATAATAATGTTCCTGTTGAGCTTGAAAACATGGTGCAGTCTTTTAATGTGATGTTAGATAGGCTGCAAAGTGAGTTTATTCGCTTATCTAACTTTTCCAGCGATATAGCTCATGAGCTAAGAACCCCCTTAACAAATATCATTACCCAAACGCAGGTGGGCTTATCAAAATCAAGAGCGGTTGTTGACTATCAAGAACTGTTATTCTCAAATCTTGAAGAGTTAGAAAGATTAACAAAAATGGTCAATGACATGCTGTGGCTTGCAAAAACTCAGAACGGTTTAATAAAGCCAAAACAACAAATTTTGCATAGTCATGACGAGATAGCGTCGCTATTTGACTACTTTGATGCGTTGGCGGAAGAAGTAGGTATTTGTTTTAAAACAGAGGGTGAAAACCTGCGTTTTTACTGTGATCAGTTACATTTTAGACAGCTGTTATCAAACTTACTCTCTAACGCTATTCGTTATACCCCAAAAGGGGCTTCAATTTCAGTTAAAAGCGAAATAGTAAGCGCAGATACAGTGTGTATTTCGGTTGTGAATCCCGGTGAGAAAATACCCGCTGAACATTTACCGTATTTGTTCGACCGTTTTTATCGGCCGGATAAATCAAGACAAAAACACAGTGATGGTGTGGGGCTCGGTTTAGCCATTGTTAAAGCGCTCGCAGAGGCCAATGATGGCGCGATAAAAGTTTACTCCGACGAGCACGAAACGTGTTTTAGTGTGTATTTAAAGTCAGCTAAATTAACGTGAGCGCACCTATCTGAGGATATTAAAACGCAGCGCTCACTGTAAAAACGCTATTGTAAAAATAAAAGCAAGAGTAAAATACTTTAATCAGTCGTGATCAAAACCCTCCAGTTCTTCGTATAAAACTTTTATTAATCGTTAAAGTTAATTAATCTCTCAATGTACGAAACAGCGTTAATCACATGGGGTCGTGTTTTGCACATATAACCTCATTTCACCCGACCATTTATGTAGTCATGCCTTACTTTTATTAATTACAGTTATTGGCAAAAAACGTAATCTTCCTAGACACTTGATTCTGAGTGCTCTACTTTTAGCGTATGTAACCTAAAGGAAACCAGTTTATGTGGTTCACTAATCGCAAGTTGCTGTCTGAAATTGCTGAATTAAAAAAGCAAACAGTTGAGTTTGAAAATATAAAGCAAGAATTGAAAGAGGAAATGCTGTACTTTTTGCTAAGCAAAGATGGCCGTATTCTCGAAGTTAATCAACAATTTGCAACCGCGATAGAGTACAAAGAAAGTGAGATTGTTGGTTTAAATTTCAATGACCTGATTGTTAAAAAGTCGCTCAAAAAACCTCACACACAAAAAATGCTTTCAGCCATAAAAAAAGTGAGCCATTGGCATGGCGCTTTGCAGCTCGTAACGCAGTCTGGGCGTGAGTTATGGCTTAGAAGTATTGTACAACCAATTAATAATGAGTTAGCTGTTTACTCGGCAGAGCTCACGCGTACTATTTCTCAATCAAGAGAAAAAGAAGATATGCTTGCGGCTTTGAGTCGTTCATCTGCGGTTATCGAATTCAGCTTAGACGGTATTATTTTAAACGCCAATGATAACTTTCTGAGCTCTATGGGTTACTCCAAAAGCCAAATATTGGGTAAACACCACAGTATGTTTTGCGACCCTGAAGAAGCTAAATCGAACGCTTATAAACAGTTTTGGTCTGAATTAAAACACGGACGGTTTATTTCTGATCGTTTTAAAAGATTAGATAGTTACGGTAACGAAGTATGGTTAGAAGCCTCGTACAATCCAATTCATAACAATGATGGAGAACTCTATAAAGTCGTAAAGTTTGCAACAGTAATAACCGATCAGATGCAAAGAGAATTTGCAATATCTGAAACGGCTGGTATTGCTTATGACATTTCTAAACGAACAGATGCCGACGCTGAAATAGGGTTAGGTGTCGTAAAGCAAACAATTGTTACAGTGAATAACTTATCAAAGAAACTCGAAGTAGCCAGCGAAAGTGTTAATAACCTCGACGTACAGTCGTCTAAGATTGCTCAATTAGTCGAAAGTATTAAAGGTATTGCTGATCAAACTAATTTGCTGGCATTAAACGCTGCTATAGAAGCCGCGAGGGCGGGTGACCAAGGACGAGGTTTCTCCGTTGTTGCAGATGAAGTTAGGCAACTGGCATCAAGAACGAGTTTGGCCACAGAGCAAATAATCAACGTCGTGTCTGAGAATAAAGCGCTTACTCAAGATGCGGTAACCGAAATTGAGTCTAGTTTAGCAGAGGCCAAAGATGCCTTGGAGTTATCAAATAAATCAGGCTCTGTTATTAATGATATTCAAAAAGGGGCTAAAGAAGTTGTTGAGGCCGTCGGGCAGTTTAGAACCAGTCTTTAGGCACCAATGTGCCTAAAAACTGTGTAGGCCAGAAAATGATAAATTTTCACTCCTGCTGCTGTAGTAGCTAAGCACTGAATATGCATGAACGAAGCTGTTGTTTAAAAATAGGTAGATTAGCGCTTTAAAGCTATAAACCTAAAGTGGTTTCGTAATGCGAACGTAAAATTATAATTACATTCTCATCTAGAGCGCTTTGCTGACTTATTCGATACTGATTTAAAGAGTGAATTCGAAGACAGCTATGAATAAAAAGAATAAATTGAGCGTGAGTTCGAGCCTGAGCTTGAAAACTAGCACATTCAAAACTCCATAAAAGAGACCTCGATGAAAAGTACTTGAAAATACGTAAGCTATTTTCTGGATTACTAGGCGAAATTAAAGGTGACAAAGTAAAAATAGGGTCACAAAAGTCTTGTATTAAAACAACTAAATTAGGACGAAATGAACCTTGTTTTTGTGGCTCTAATGTAAAGTATAAAAATTGCTGTAGAAAATAATTTTTACTGTGGGGAGCTAGCTCCCCATTTTTAGTTGCCTATTTATATTGAATTTGGACTGATTTCAAACTTACGGATGTAAATTAATAACTCCAGTCTTCATAGGCCAGAGGCAAGCTATTAAGTAGGTTTCTGCGTTCACGCCAGTTAGGCATGTGTTTGTCCATAAGAGAGCGGAATTTGTCATTATGGTGGCGTTCTAGTAGATGAACTAATTCGTGGGCAAGTATGAACTCCATGCACTCTGGTGGCTTCTTTGCAAGTTCAAGATTAAGCCAAATACGCTTAGCTTGAATATTGCAGCTTCCCCATTTGGTTTTCATCTTTTTAATGTTGATAGAACCAGCGTTTACACCTAGCTTGTTTCCCCATTGAGGTAATAATTTCTCAAGTGAACGCTGCATTTCATCCCGATAAAAGCGGTTCAACAATTTAAGCTTGTTATCGGTTGAAGTATTCTTAGCAACAGCTAGCACTAAATTACCGTTGCCTTTGGCGGTAACACTATATCCGCCTTTTGCCTCTATAAGCTTTAAACGGTATTTCTTGCCCCATAAATAGTGGCATTCACCATTAACCATTTCACGAATTGATTGGCGCTCTTGTCCTGCAAAGTCAGCTTGTTGCTTTTTAATCCAAGCAAGCTTATTAACAATAGCTAGCCTAACTTTTTGTTCACTCGTATCGTTGGGGATAGATAAGCGCACTTTGCCATTTGGCGGTAGTACGCTAAGGTGAATGTTTTTAATAGCTCTGCGATTTAGCTCTACATCAATGTCACCAATGCGAACTACTTCAACGCTCTGTGCATTGCTTTTGGTATGGCGCACTAATGGTATTCCCTCTGAGCTTTAATTAGATCCATAACATCAACAATATTGATGTCGTAACCTGCCGCTTCTTCTCGCACCGCGTTAGCTATCTCACGTTCTTTAAATCTATCTCCTAGCCAATCTGCTTTTTTAGTGTAGCGAACAGCAGTATCAATTTTAGTTGTGAGCACTTCATCGTTACCGAGGTTATCGTAAATTGCTTGTTTGGCTGGTGTATCAACAGACGCAGGATAGTTTTGAGTAGTATTTTCTCTTGGATTTACCACTTTCTTTGCTAGTGCTTTAATTTGCTCTAGATAATCTTGATAGCTAATAGCTTGTTCTCTTCGCAGCTTAATGATTTCATCGAGCAAAGTTGCCATGCTGTCAAAATATTTTGGGTTTACTGGATTTTCATCAACGATGGTTTTTCTGACGTTATTTTCAATGGCTTCTGCCATTGCGTCTTCGTTGTCCCGCAAGCCTTCAGGTAAATCCTCTAAACCTTTACCGTTGTTGTTTACCACTAGATCAATTAAGCCCAACTCTTCAAAATCCATCAGTAACTCACTATCATCAGCTCGAATATACATATCTAATAGATGACGCATTGCAGGCTCAAAACGTTTCATTTCGAGCAAATCACCGCTGGCGAGTTTGACTTCATCACGAACCTTTTCGAAGTATGCGACTTCTTTCTTAATATTTTCAGCTTCTTCAAAGGTGTAACCAGCTTGTTCCATTTCATTAGCAAGGTTAGTGTATGCACGAATCAGTTTAGCGACTGATTGATATAGAGTTAAACGTAGTGCTTCTTTTTCTGTGCGCTCATTTTCATCTTTAGGCTCAACACCTGATTCACCACAAAAATAATGAATAAAATCTTTAGTATCTCTAGGTGCTTTCACTGGCTCACATAACACTCGTACTGCCTCCAGTGCATTATCTAAATCTGCACGAGACTCTTGTAAGCGATCTTTTAAAAGCCCTTTAACATCGTCAGCATCGTAACCATCAAATGCTTCGGCTGTGTAATCTTTAATGGCTTTATCCAATGAACGGAACAAGTCTTTATAGTCGATGATGTAACCGTAGTCTTTATCTTCACCATCCAATCGGTTTACACGACAAATAGCTTGGAATAAGTTGTGATCAGCCATCTTCTTATCGATGTAGAGGTAAGTAGCAGAAGGGGCATCGAAGCCAGTGAGCAGCTTATCTACAACTATCAACAAGCGCATTTGCCCCGGTTCTTCAATAAAACGTTTCTTAACGGCTTTTTCGAACTCTTCAACACGTTTTGCGGCTTCTTCTTCGCTTTGCTCAAAGTACTCAGATAGCATCTTGCGATAGGTGTCATACTTAAACAGCTTTTCAGTTAAACCCTCTCCAGATTCTTCGCCTTTGATTGTGCTAGCCGCTGGTTGATAACTGGTTACTACTGCACACTTTCCTGCAAGGTCGGTTTTACTAAACAAATCATAAACAACACATGCTTGATGGACGCTGGCGCATACTAGCATGGCGTTACCTCTACCAGACATCAGCGCAGGTTTGATTTCCATATCCATTAAAATGTCGCTAACTATTTGCTCTAAGCGAGATTTGCTGGAGAGCACTTTTTGCATGGTGCCCCATTTTTGTTTGAGCTGCATCTTAGCAAGGTTAGATAAGCCTTTGGTTTTAGCTTCAAACCACTGGTCTACTTTTTTCTCTGAAGTTAAATGCTGATCAATATCTCTCGCTTCATATCGAAGGTCTAACACCACACCGTCACTTACAGCTTCATCAAATTTGTAGGTGTGAATATAAGGGCCGAAGACTTCCAAGGACTTCTTTTTGTCCTTTTTCATCAGTGGCGTACCCGTAAAACCTATAAACATGGCTTCAGGTAAAATTGCCTTCATTGCTTCGTGCAACTTGCCCGATTGAGTTCTATGACACTCATCGACAAACACAAACAAGTTGCCTTTTGCGGCAAAGTCACTTGGTAGGTTTTTAGTTAATGCCTCAAGGTAGTCTTTTGTCGCTTCATCATCGTCTTCTTCGCTTTCTTTTTCACTAAGCGCTTCGCCATTTCGACCAAACTTATGCACGAGTGAACAGAATAACCAAGGATTGGGTTGATTAAGCGTGGCAACCAAATCCCGTCCGCTTTTTGTGCGATAGATCTCTTCATCAACACCAGAGAATACTTTTTCTATTTGTTCGTCTAATTCGGTTCGGTCAGTAACAATAAGCACCCGCGAATCCTTTACATTCTCACGTATCCATTTGGCAAGCCAAACCATCGTTAAGCTCTTACCAGAACCTTGCGTGTGCCAAATAATGCCATCCTCGTACGTTTTAACGTATTTCTGTGCCGCTTGGATGCCGAAGTATTGGTTGTGTCGGCATGTTTTCTTAATGCCAGCATCGAATACGATAAAGTCATGAATGAGTTGGAGGAAACGCCTTTTATAACATAATTGTGCGATATGGGTATCGAGTAAGTTTTCTGTTGTTTTATCGTCTGCTGGTAGTGGATGTGGGTTTTCTTTACCACTAGATTCTTTCCATTCGAGGTAATATTTTTCAGATGTTTCAATCGTACCGTAGCGGATACCTTGGGTATCATTACCTGCCATTACTAGCTGCATAGTGGTAAAGAAGTTACGAATAAAGGCTTTCTTTTGATTGTCTAGATTTTGGCGAATACCTTCACTGACTGAGACTGAAGAGCGTTTTAATTCAATTACACCAAGCGCGATGCCATTCACATAAATCACGATATCAGGGCGCTTTTTCAATTCACCTTTTACGGTAACTTCTTCAGCTATGGCAAAATCGTTAGCTTCTGGGGTTTCCCAGTCAATTAGCCAAACGGTTTGGTTTTGTTCACCCGCACCTTCTTTTTCTTTTACGCCATAACGGAGTAGGCGATAAACATCTTTGTTCGCATCAAAGAGCTTTTTACCTTCGCCAAGGGCTGCGGCAGTATCGAGTTGGCGTAATGTACGGGTAATCAGAGCATCAGAAATTCCGCGACCTTTAAGCCATTTAGTGAGCAGGTCTTTTTCAATATTGCTGTTACCTTCTCGGTATTCCCAATTACCTAAGTAGTCGTAATCAAGTTGTTCTTTAAAAAACTTAACCACGCGGTTTTGGGTTTTTCGTTCTAATTGACCGACATTACTCATCGCTTAAATCCTTTAAACTTGTACATAGTTTTTGAATCTTCAATTTTACATCTTCAATACTTTTTTGATTTTTATCACTGTAGTATTTATAGAAGCCGAGGCTAGGCAACGCCATGCCACTCAATTTAAATCCTTCACTCTCTAGTAAACCCGTTAAAGTCTCTGGTGCATTTTCTATTTCACCACCGTTGACCCGAATATCGAAGCAACTACCTGTTTTATGGATCTCTATTTGATATCGCTGTTCATTATGAACAAACCCGGCTAGTTTCAAATGCGCACTTTCTTCACGCGACTTAACTGACTCGTACCTTAACCATGAAAAAGGTGCTATTACGCTCTTGTCTTGAGATAGCTCTAGTTCTAGTGCTTTGGTGAAAAGTTCAATATGTGTATGATTTCGCTGAGATTGTCCAAGTAATACAAACTCAGAGTTATTTTTCTCAATAAAGCCTTGCTGGCAATACGCTATTAACTCTTTATGTTGAATTAATGCTTTTCTCCAAGGCTCAATTTCTTCAGACTCAGTAGCATTGGAACAAATAGCAGAAAGTGATGTTTGTATTTCGTCAGCATTAAATAACGGGTCATCAAGAACTGCTTTAACGTATCTTTGTTTTTGCTCAATTGAAGCAGTGCCGAAACGTAATAATCGTTTCCAGCTATGATCACGAGGAATATTGTTTCTAGTATCACGAGAGGAGAGCATATTGTATTTGTCGCCTCGTTTATCGGTGAAGTATTCCCCTTTGCTTAAAACTGCTCTTTCCCACAAATAATCAATTGATGCTGAGCTGCTTTCAATTTGATCAAACACGCGTTGAATCGCATTAGAATATCGTATGAAGCTAGTTAAATACTCGTTATCTTCTTCAGCGTTCCAATTACAATGTTCATGCTCTCGGTAATAACTTAGGATTTCAGCAAAATTTAAAATACAGCCAATCTGGCCTTTCAGAAATGAATGCTGTTCAGCACTGGTAATTGCTTCTCGCCATTCACTAGACTTTAACAGTAGGTGAGCTTTGATCTTCTCTTCAACTATCTGAGCGCCTGTAAAACCTGATATTTCAACATCATTAGCTAGTGTTTTTAATATAGGGCTATCGTGCTGGCAAAGGTTGTCTATTGCAAACAGTGCTTTATTAAACTCATCTGCGGTATTGATAATGGTGTTTTCGGTTAAATTAAAAATTACCCTTAACCATTCCTTCAACTCTTCATCAGTTGGTGATTTCGCAACGTAGTTGTAAAACGCATAAAACCTGAGTTTATCATCGTAGCTAGCATCGTTTTTCAACACGTTCTTGAGTGTTTTGTGTTCGTTGTAGTAGTTATCAGCGTCTAAGTAGCTGTTTATTTTGTTCTCGACTAATCCATCCCTATAGATGAGGTCAAGGAAGCTAATTAGCCGGATAATGAATTCTTTATTTAAACAACCTAATTCTTCATATTGGGAAAGTGTAAGTGATTCTAATCTTCCGTTTCGACCAAAGAGTTCGCCACTATTCACATGAAGGTCGATAGGGGAGTCTTTATGATCAACGAGGTATTGATAGGCGATAACTAGTCGAATGAAATTCATTAACTCATCATCAAAGGTATTGTCATCAGAACAAACATTTCTATAAGGCCAAAATAAATCAGCCCAGTCAGTATCTATCTTATGTATGAAGTAATCATAACCGCTAGCATTGTCTTGAAAAGGCAATGTGTACTCAGGCCAATCGCCCTCAAAAGACTTTATTTTTTGCTCTAACTTGGCTTTAAAGTTTTCAAATATTGTTAGCGGCTTACCACGAGCATTCATTTTGATATAAAGCTCATCTGATAAACCAAAAGAATGAAGATCTAAAAACTGAAAGGTGATGTAAGGTTCGCTTGTATTGATCATTCGCTCGTATAAATTGGCATCGCTTTGCGAAAACAATGCTTGAATTGCATCCAGCATATTCAAACAAGCTTGTACCGTTGGATCTTGTTGCCACGATAAATAAAACCACTGACTATTTTTAATCTGCTTACTTATTGTTGCATTCGATATTTCAATATCTTTGGAGGTTAATGCATCAAAAAACTCGGTTGTGCTTGGTCGTGTCTTATAAGTAAAGCGAGATCGTTGTTCATCAGTTACAAACCTTTCTCTGAATTCTGCAATATGTCCATGTTGTATCGCTAAGTACCAATGCAATAAAAATAAAGTCGTTAGGCGCTGCTGCCCATCAAGAACAGAGAAAGCCATACTTTGCCCGTCTTCAAAATTTCCGTAAACAAAGTCCAAATCTAAAGGCTGGCGTAACTCATCATTGCTATTTAGCGCTTGGAATAATGAATTTAAAAATAGCGTTCTTACTTCACCTTCTTCTTTTCGACCTTGTGCATAATCTCGTTGTAATATTGGAATTTCTATCGCTTCAACAACATCAAACAGACCGTAAAACGTTAAGCTTTTCCCCTTATTCATGTCCTAACTCCTTTTGATGAACGCCCACTCCTTGAAAGAAACCGAGTAACATTTCTACCATAGCTCTTTGATGATCTTCGCTATCTTTCGCTTCCCAATACAGCATCTTATCTACCTGTTTGCTGTAATACTTCAGAAATGCATTCTTAGTGCATAGCGGAACAAAGGTTGCCTTCTTATCTAATGCGATGATCCTCGCTCGTTTAATAGGAAATACTGCATTTTGATAGCTTCTGTTAGTTCTGCTATCTAGCAAGGTTAGATTGCCAATTGTGTTATCGACTTCTTCATTACCATCAGGGTCGTAATGCGCTCGTACCTTGTCGTACAAGGCTTCAAACTGATCATTATTGAAGTTGGTTGCTTGCAGTAACTCTGTTGCTTCAAGTTTTATAGATAGCTCTTCACTGTTTTCATCAACGTCAGACTCTTCAGCTTCTATGGACTCATCACTAGATATATAAGCAACAACATTTTCAAGCCATGCTTTTTGCTTGTCTTTACTATTTGGCATATCGGATGCCACTGAGCGGATATGTTCAATATCCCAACTGTCTAATTTATATTTATCAAATTGAAAACGCGCATTGGTAGCCGGGTTAGCAAGTAAGCTAGCTACGTTAAATAGCAATAGTATTGGCCTGAGTCTGTGCGCTCCAGATTCATAGGTGAAAGCGTTTAGTCGCTCGTCTAGCCACTCTTGAGATAATGTATCTATCTCTCTACCGTTAAAGGTCTTACTGAAGACTAACTTTAACAATGACTGTCGAAAATCATACTTTGTATGTGCTTCTTGATGTAAATCGAAAATTTGAGCGATAGAAACTTTTTGTGTGACTAAATAGCCAATCAAGTGAAATAAAGCGCGGTCGTTATACCACTCTTCTAACGTCATAAAGCACTGTTTTATCTTTAGCCATTCCCGAGCAACATCGACAGGTTTATCTTTATCACCGCTATTGGAAAGCAGTCGGTTAAACGTCAGAAATATCTTTAATTTATCGGTGTCTAGAATTCCTTCGCTATCTAACTCTCTGGATGCCAAATCCAGTACAAATTCGATACGATTGGTGGTAATTGACTTGTTGCTAATAAAATACCAAAACGCATCATCTTGTAATCGTTTCTCTATCGCATCCCATTCTTGAGAGATCTTTAACTGCTGTAAGTCTTGAATTGGCTTTCTACTTTTGGTGTCATCAACATCTTGAGCAAAGTTGCTCGACTTTAAAAATAGCGCTTTAACTAACTCGGCATTAACCAGAGGGATTTTTCCCATGTTTAGCCGAGTAAATACCTCAGTAACATTTTCAGATTCATCAATTTGATACCAGATAACTTTTACATTTTTGCCAGTATCATCATCGTTTAATAGCGTTTGAATAAACTTAATTTGGTAAGTACCATCTTGCGCTTTAAACCATTCTTCTACCGCTTTTTTAGCTCGTACAATATGGAAGAAGTCAATGTTCTCTTCGCCACGCTCATCATTAATGTCCCGAAGAAACTCAGCACTTTCTTCTCGTGTTTCGTAGCTCAACTGATAACGTGATTTACCCAGTAAGGCTAGGATGTCTTTTAAGTAAGTTAGAATGATATATATGGTGGTCAGCCGCTGTTGACCATCAACTAATTCCCAATCGCCATTGTGTTTTTTAACAACAATAGGCTGTAAGCAATAAAAAGCGTTCTTATTGCTATTTTCTGCTTGCTGCTGAAACTCTTTTATATCATCGAGCAATTCAGTTACCTGCCTTTTAGACCAACGATAGCCACGTTGATAGGCGGGAATAAAAAACGACTGTTCCAATAAATCGTTAATGGGCTTTAATTCTAATTCGTTACATTCAGACATCCATGTTCCTTATTTTTCTTTTTTAAATGGTAAACGAGTGCGACCTGTAAGTAGCTCTTGCATCATGCCTTGTTTGATTTGGCGGGTTTTCGCCAAGCGCTGTTCAAGGATTTGGATTTCGTTATCCATATCCGAGAGGATGGTAGCGATAGCGGTTTGTTCTTTTATATCACAAGGTAAACAGAATAACGTTTCACCAAACTCTGTTTTATTAACTAAAGGAACAGCTTGTTGCCCTGCCAATGCTTTGACTTTGGGGGCTATATAGGTGAGAGCATAATATGTAAACTCTGCATCAGAATTAGCATTTGGAAATACAGCATTAATTTGCTGGTTAGATGATAACTCTTCTTTAGCCAGTCCAGTTTTTCCAATTGTTGATCCGATACAGGTAAAAAGTGTTGAGCCTTTGGGGTATTTTCTAGCTAACTTATATCCTGTTTTAGACAGTCTTTTTTCAGTTCTAGTGATATATTTTTTTTCACCTAAATCGGCAGGGCTTACGAATAAAAAATCTTCTCCATAATTTTTAGGATTTGAAGTTGGTGGTGTAGTCCCTGTCGCGAGAACATATTTTCCCGATATTGAACTAACATCCCAATCCTCAGGGATTTCGCCTAATTCGCTGGGTTTTGTGTCTTTGGGTTGGCCTTGTTTTTCGCCTTCGGTGAAAGTGGCGAATTGCGGTAAACGGGTTTTACCTGTCAGTAGTTGTTGCATGGTGGCGGTTTTAATCGCTTGTTTTTTCGCAATTAGCTTTTCCAATTCCGTTAATAGTGCATCGACATCGGATAAGGCATTAGCAATGGCGGTTTGTTCTTCGTAGGAAGGAGCAGGAAAGCTAACAGATAATAAAGAACCCTTCGAAATATTCTTCATACTATTGCTAGTACCAGTTGCAGATTCCTTAATCTTCTTTGCAATAGCTGGAAAACTTAAAATATATGCTAACCAACGAGTATTTGTTGCAAGGTTTGCACGAAATCGCATTTGCCACAAACGATCTGGTAAGAAACAATTTGGATAGTCCTTGTCTATATAACCTAACTCTCCTACTAGATCTGGCGTATTCATCCTGCTTATGATGATAGAGCCTTTTGAAACAATTGTTTTCGCTCTAACTATATCCTCAGGAATAATTGACTTTACTTCTCTAGGAAAAAAGTAACCATTAGAAACACATGAGGTCTTAAGGATGTGTAACCCATGCGAGAATGCATCTGGCTTATCGATAGAATTAACACTAACACCTGCATCTAATGATTGGATGAAATTTCCTAATTCCGGTGACTCCCAATCAATTGGAATAACCCCAACTTCAGTCTGTTTATATCCTTCAGGAACTGATTGTTCTAAAGCGCTCATAATGACCACTCCAAACCCATTGCTTTTAAGTGGCCTGCAACTTTATCGCTGAGATCATCAACCGATTTAGAGAGGGTTGGTAATGGTGTGCTATAGCGTTCTTCCAGTTGTTTAACGCGGTTTGCCATTTGTTGGGTAACGCGCTCAATTTCAGCAACGATATTGGCTTGTAATGTGGCAAGCCATTTGTCATCGACAATCAGGGTTTTGATTTCAGCAATATCAAGTTTTGGATATTGGTTAAAAACGGTTAAATCGAGTGCTTCTTGCGCTTCTTTAAGCGCTTTTTTCGCAGCCGCTTCGTTATTAAATAGCTTGGTTGCTTGTTTCAGCGCTTTAACTTCACCAGCATCGGTTGCTAGCTTAGCTCTGGCAGCAACGCTGGCTTTGGTGATTTTGTCTTTATCGTTGAGGGCTTCAACCAATAAACCTTCTTCGCTCCCTGTTCCAGAAGAAGCATGTTCCTCAAGGTAACTTTCCAGTGCTTGGGTGGCTTCAACTTGTTTGGCTTGCAGGGCATCAACCTGAGCTTGTTCATGTGCAAAGTAACGGGCAACGATTAAGCTAGGTGGAATAATCTCGGCTTTGTACTTCTTCTTTTTGATGATTAAGTCTGGTGTTTCTTTGAGCTTTTCGCCCTTGGCAGCAACTAACTCACGAAGGGTATTACCCGCTTGCCAATCGTCCTGTACCAATATATACACATCGTCCTGCATGGTGTCTGCCCAATAATCCATCAGGATTTGGTAAATATCGTATTTGCTCAATAGGTCGCTATTGGCATAGCTATTTAGCAAGTTCTCTGAAATGTTAAAGATAAAGTTCTTCGGGTTATCGCCTACTTTAATCTTTCTTAATTTCGCTTCAGGTATCCATTGTTTAAATGGCAATAGGCTACGCGCAGCAAAGTCTTTAAACTCTTGATGGGCCAAAATGGTGCTTTTAACTTGGCTAGCTTCAACCAGTGCGTGGCTATAGCCTTTACGTTTAGGTTCGAAAAGAGTGGCACGAATGCTAGGGAATACCTGCCAGTAATGCTCAAGGGCATCAATATCGCGGTTTGGAATACCGCCTTGCAGGTGAGCGCTTAAATTGTGTAAATCTTCTGGCTCAGACGAGTCGATATAACGCGGAATATTTAGGTTGTAATCGTTCGCTGCAATCTCGTCAATTGGCACTAAACGGCTATAACGCTCAAGCTCTAAGCCTTTGTTAAACACATCAACAATTTTATGAATGTCTTGGCTGCGTAGGCGGTTTTTGTTGCCGTCTTTGATAAAGCCTTTGCTGGCATCAATCATAAAGATGGGGCGACCTGATACGGTTGGCAGTGCTTCATCACCTTCGTTGTAGCTAGTAACCGCTTTTTGCGCGTGTTCTTTATCAATCACGATAATACAGGCAGGAATACCCGTGCCGTAAAATAAATTGGCTGGCAGGCCAATAATGCCTTTGACGTAACCTTGTTTGATGAGGTTTTCGCGAATCGTAGCTTCAGCATTACCACGGAATAACACACCATGCGGTAAGATAACCGCGCCTTTACCTGTGCTTTTTAAGCTTTTGATAATGTGTAGTAAGAAGGTGTAGTCACCGTTTTTTTCCGGTGGAATGCCCCAAGTAAAACGGTTATATAAATCGTTTTCTGGGGTTAAACCACTGGTCCAGTTTTTATTTGAAAATGGAGGGTTGGCAACCGCAAAATCAAAGGTTTTTAATTGGTTAGGGGCATCTTTCCATTGCGGGTCAGAAAGTGTATTGCCTTTCCAGATTTTAGCTGTGGTGTTGTTATGTAAGATCATATTCATACGGGCAAGTGCGCTGGTCGCGTTGTCCATTTCTTGTCCGTATAGGGTTAAACCACGCTCTGCTTGATCGCTGGCTTTTAACAACAATGAACCTGAGCCGCAAGTAGGGTCGTAAGCGGTGGCATATTGAGGTGTGTCTTCTTTAATGCCTACCACTTTGGCGAGGATTTGCGACACTTCCGATGGTGTATAGAATTGGCCTTTAGATTTACCTGATTCAGTCGCGAAATGGCGCATTAGATATTCATAAGCGTCACCTAATAGGTCATCACCGCCAGCACGGTTAGAAGTTAAGTCTAAGCCTTGGAAAATACCAACTAACTTGGTTAGGCGATCTACCATTTCTTTGCCTTTACCGAGCTTGTCTTCATCGTTGAAGTCGGCAACGTCTATTACGCCTTTGAGGTCATTTTCTTCGGCAAGGGCGGCAATGATCTTATTAATTTTATCGCCAATTTCTTTGTCGTTTTTGGCGGCTATCATATCGTCATAGCTTGCGCCTTCTGGCACTACGATCATGCCATATGGGTCGCCTTTGTATTTGTCGCTGACGTATTTCATGAATAGCATGGTTAGTACGTAGTCTTTATATTGGCTGGCATCCATCCCGCCACGCAGTTCGTCACAGCTTGCCCATAATGATGAATAAAGTTCTGTTTTTTTAATTGCCATGTGTGTTCCTTTAAATCCTTATGCCTTAGCGGTTAGAGCAAGTCGGTGTTTAAGCCTGCGGCTTTTAAACGGTGAGTGAGATTACGCATTTTAGAAAATTCAGTGCCAAAGCTAGGTTTAAGGCCAACCCCTTCGCAAAACTCTTTAGCAGTCATACTTTTTAAACTATCTGCATATTTGATCATTTGCAGATGCAACTCAGTGGTGTACTGATTGCGAGGCGCATCATCTAATGCTTGTTTGATATGGTTGAAGATTGCTTGCTCATTCATAAGACTATTCTTCTTTGTGATGGTAATTTAGCTAATTTATATAAATTAGCTAAATAAGCAAGGTGTACTTTGTTTATGATTATTCGATAGGTCAAATGTTATGCTTTAGTTATCAAATCTAAGTTCTTTTGCGATCTCAAATACCTCATCAGTCACTTCTTTTGCTCGGTAGCCTTTACCTTCCGGCTGACAAACAAATTTAAGTGAGTCTCGAATAGATATAGGTTTTTCAGGGTAGTCATCACCAATAATAAAGTTTTCTGCAAAAGGCGCGATTGCGTTTGCGAAAGAGGAATTAATTTCATCTCTAGATTCGAAATCCACATTATCAAGAGAAATCATTGCAGCTATTATTGCTGCATCTATCATTGTTCCTTCAAGCCAGTTACAAGATGAAGCATATCCCATACACCACCTAAGTCCAGACTCTTGAATATATACTTCCATTTCTATAGTCTTCTTGCCGATAAAACACGAGCCAAATAAAAGCCCAGTAATGTTTTGTTTTTTTGATATGGAAGAAACTTCTGCGAGGATATGATCTACGTTTACATTACCAATTTTATTTTTATAACCATGAGCAGCAACATAAATAATAGTATTTTTGAAACCTTCTCTTGTGATGCAATCTAGTGCGAAATCAAAGCTTTTTTTATCGTAAAAGTTTGCATGGAAGACTTCGGTGTCGCCGGTAAATTTTGCGATTCCTTGCATGAAAGGAACTACTGAACTTCTGTTATTGTCATTTTCGTCTAGTCCCCATGGAGACTCTAGAACTAGAATTGCATTTGAAGAGCTGCCTCTTCTTCTAATAATTGCCATGTTAAATTCCCTTAAAAGTTATCCAGCTAATGCATATTGTAAAATAACAAAATTTTTATCATTTACAATCGTTTTTAACTAGGTTTGTTGTGCAGATAAACCTAAAGTATGCTTTAAGTGGAACACAAGCTATATACTTAAATATCAAAATTACATGATCTCACAGCGACATTTAGCAATTCTAGATCTTGTGCCTTCTAAGCCAAGCTCTATCACTATAACTCAGTTAAAACAAAAGCTTTTTGATAATGGCTTGAACCTTTCTACACGCTTGCTGCAACGTGATCTTCAGTCTTTATATGAGCAAGGCTGTTTTGGCCTTGAAAAAGATACGCGAACAAAACCTTATGCATGGTCTATTAGTAAGGGCTGGCGGGGAAGCTCACCGCTACTCAGTATTGAGCTTGCTCAGCATTACTTAATGCTTGAGCAGTTACTGCCGCAAAATATTCCTGTAGATATTAAACAAGCAATTCATGCTAAAGCTGATATTGCGTTACAGCGACTAAATGGCATCAAACCTGAGTGGTTAAAGCTAAAAAGTAATAGCTCGATTGAGGTGAATCTTGACAGCAAGGTTGTTGAACAAATCGAGCATGCAATAAAACATAATCGTTCAGCTAGTGCTGAGATTTATCGCGTTTTATATGACCAAGCGCACTGGTTGGCCTTTTCTGAACTCAGTTTTTATGGGCTTGAGGAAGACAATGGTATTTTAATGGCGCAGTTTATGGTGGGTGAGCTTCACGATAAATGCTATCAAATGCCAGTATATCGGATTCGTAATGTTAAGGTACTCCAAAAAACACGGCGTGAACCAAATCTTGAGCAGTTAAGCTCATTACGATTGGCAATTAATAAAGGTAAACGCCAAGAGCCAATTAACTTGGTCATCAAAGTGCCTACTCAATCGGCAATTAATCAAGGGTTTATAGAGTTTGGAGAGCTAATCGAAAAGCAGCAATTAGACGCACAAACCTCCTTACTCACTTTTAAAGTAGATGATACTCAACAATTAATTGATGAATTGTTTAAATTAGCTCATTGGTTAGAGGTCATCGAGCCTGTGGTTATTCGTAACAGAGTCATTAAAAAAATAAAGGCTGCCGCTAATATTTATAATCAGTAAGTTTAGGTGCGTCAAATATTGACGCACCTTGTTGCTATGCTCTTTAAAAAATAAGGAGCTGCAATGTTTGAATTAGTTGAAAAGTTAGATGGCTTGTCTATTGGCGTGTTTGGTATTGGCGGCTGTGGCTGTAACACAGTTAATACCATTTTTAATGAGGTTCAAAATCCACAAACGAAGTTTTATAACGTTAATACCGATAAGGTTGTATTAGAACACTCTCAAAGTGATGACTTTGTGTTGATAGGTGCAGAGCTTACAAACGGCTATGGTGCTGGTGCAGACCCAGCAATAGGGCTACTCGCCGCACAAGAAAGTGAAGAGCAATTATTAACGCTTATTAAAAGCTGCGATATTCTTTTATGCGCAACTGGCTTAGGCGGAGGCACAGGTACAGGCGCAAGCCCATACATAGCTAAGTTAGCCAAAGATCTAAATAAGCCCGTAATCTGTATTGCCACTTTACCCTTTACCAGTGAGGGGGACTTTAGGCGAAAAGTAGCCGAGCAAGGGCTTGATGAATTAAAGCAATATGCTAATGCTGTAGTTACTTTGCCAAATGATCAACTTATTGAAGTGCTAGGCAATGACATAGGCTTATTTGATGCCTTTAAACACAGCAATCAAATTTTACATTCTTTAATTACGTCTCTTATTGATATGTTGTGTTATCAGGGATTAATTAACGTAGATCTGCGAGACTTTCAAAGAGTAATGGATGCACAAGGCGATGCTGTCTTGGGGGTAGGTAAATGCGCCGATGAAAGCGATTTACAAACAGCTCTTACGCAAGCTCTGAGCAACCCTCTGGTTAGTAGTGTTGATATGAGTACAAGCACAGGTGTTATTGTACAAATTAATTGTGTCGATGAGATTTCATTAGGCAGTTACAACACCATTATGGATACAGTACGCCAACAAGTGAGCCCGAATGCGGTGGTTATTTGCGGTGCTTCCAAAATAACTAGTCTTGCTAATAATTTTGAAATATTAGTGATTGCTACAGGTGCAAAAAGTAAGCTTATTAAATCTAATTTATGGGAAGAAACACCACCTCAAGCCGAACCAGAAAAAGCACCTAAACGTGTTGTATCTACTAAAAATGATATTTTTGATATTCCAGCATTTATACGTAGCCAATCTCCCGCACCTTCAGGTAAATAGCTTTGTAACTTTTAAGCGCTTATACACTGTGTATCAGCGCTCAGATTTAGATAATATTTAACTTTTACTAAATACTACCAAAGCAATGGTAATGAGGATCTGTAAAGAACTTGATGTTTGTATGCGCCAAAAAAATTTAACTTTTATCTCATTTACTATGTGCTTTTTAAACGATTTTTTGTCTAAATAGACATACGATGTATTGAGCTTTGTATTAAAAATAACTCGGCCTCTGGGAAAGTTGTAGTAGTCACTGTTGAATAGTGTTAACCCAAACAATTGGTAAATATTATTCTCCTCCCATTCGACTTGGTGTTGCAGTGGGCTATCGATAAAACCAAGTTGATCTGCCTTTAAGTCGATAGCATTTTGAGCTTTATAGACTAATGTGTTTTCAACGAACCAAAAAATACCAACTTTGCTATTCATATAGGACTCCTAAATTTATATCTCCCGACATTACTCGGTTAATTCCAATTTAGAACCCTTCCTCATAGCCACATTTCTGCGAAAAATTTGTTTTTTATGTGGATTTTGCTAACAACGCTGGTAGGGATAAGCAAATTCTAAATGTTATAAAACAGCTGACTAATCTCCTTACACAATTTGTGCTCAGTAGATAGTTGCTAACTACAGTTAATCATTCAATCTTGAATGATTAGAGAGTGATGCGGGTGTAGAGCTTGATCTAGATCAAAGAATGTTTGCTCATTGCAAACTATATTACGCGGCTGCAATTTTTGTTACGTTTTGAAATTTTCGGTGAAGGTTTTAAAAGCGAAACTTCTTTATATTCCTGTAAGGTTTGTCATGGCATTACTCATCAATAACAAATGTATTAACTGCGATATGTGTGATCCAGAATGTCCGAACGAAGCTATTTACATGGGCGCAAAGATTTATCAAATTGATCCTAATAAATGCACTGAGTGTGTCGGGCATTATGATAACCCGACCTGTGTTAGTGTGTGTCCTATTGATTGTATTAAGCCTGATCCAAATCACCGCGAGTCACTCGATGAGCTTGCTGAAAAATATGTACAGCTAACAACTGAGGCAACATAGCTAAGTCTGTTTGGCGTTTTTTAACAACGAATCGCCTTTGTACTAAACCGATATGTATACAGGTTTACCTGTGCTTATATTGGGTCTTACAGTAACCTCTTGAGATATCGGGGTGGCGAAGTTTTAAATGTTTGGTTTGCCTGCCTGTTGCGCGTTTTCGCCAGAGTCTAAAGCTTGAGTTTGTTAGCTGCTGGCGCATTAAAGCGATCACGCTTTTTTCATTTAAGCCAAATTGTTGCTTTATTGCTTCGAACGGGGTTCTGTCTTCCCACGCCATTTCAATGATGCGTGATATTTCGTGGTCTAAGTGCTGCATTACGACTCCTTTTTGCTAGTTGTACGTGCCTGCAGCGCATTTAGATTACAAAATATCGTGATGCCACTGCTCTGCTAAAAAGTCGATAAAGGCTCGCACTACATTTTGTTGAAAATTTCGCGATAAATACACTGCCCATATATGTGAACCGACGGTTGTATACTCTGGCAGCACTTTTATAAGCTCACCGGATAACAAATGATCATTTGCTAAATCGCAGGGTAAGTGAGCAATCCCCATTCCTTGTTTAGCTGCTTTGAGTAATACGCCCATATCATTGGCGACTATGTTGCCCTTAACGGTGACCTTTTGTGTATTACCATTACGTTGAAACTGCCACACGTTGTGTTTTTTATGGACAAGGCAATTATGTGTGGCTAAGTCATTGGGCTCATTAATTGTATTGTGCTGTGCTAAATATGCCTTCGATGCGCATACCGCTGTTGCTATATACATAAGCTTGCGAGCAATTAACCCTTCATCAGGCTGGTGGATATAGCGCAGGGCAATATCTACGCGGTCATCAACAAGCTGCGATAGACTATCGGACAGTAATAACTCAAACCGAGTTTGTGGATGGCGCTTGGTAAATGCTTCAATGGCATCAAACAGTTTATGTTGCCCAAGACCAATGGGAGATGCGAGTCGAATTGTACCGACTAATTCATTGTTATGACTGTGAGCACGGCTTTGTAAGTCAGACACTTGATTTAATATTTGCTGACAATAGCTTAGCGCTTCTTCGCCTTGAATAGTTAAACTGACTTTACGCGTTGTTCGATGAAACAATCTTAAATTAAGCCACTTTTCAATATCTTGAATATGTCTTGATACTTGTAGTCGGCTTAAACCTAAGTGTTCAGCGGCCTGTGTAAAACTCCCTGTGCGCGCCACTTCGACAAAGCTTGTAATTGAATTGAGTTTATCCATTGGTATCTTAATATGAAACAATGTGTATCTATGTAGTGTATTTATCAGTAAATGGTGAACAAGTAAACTGCTGTTAATGAAACAAACAACGGAGTATTCCTCATGAAATTAGCAGTATTAGGCGCATCAGGCTGGATTGGTAGCCACATTACTTCAGAAGCATTAACACGCGGTCACCAAGTTAATGTGTTAGTAAGAGACGCAGGTAAAGTAACCCAAGATAATGTCACGATAACTGAATTTGATTTAACAAAAGACGATATAGCAAACGCCGCAGCAGGCAGCGATGCAGTAATTGTGGCTATTGGTGGTCGTGCTCTTGGTAATCATGAGATTGTGGCTAACAGTGCTCAACAATTACTGAGAGCATTGGCTGGCACTGGCATACGTATTTTATGGGTAGGGGGCGCCGGTAGTTTAGAGGTTGCACCGGGTGTCACGTTGATTTCTAGCCCTGATTTTCCAGCTGAATATAAAGATGAAGCACGTGCGCAAGGTGAAGCGCTTGAGGTGTTTAGAGCATCAACAGCAGATACACCTTGGACCTTTGTATCCCCTGCTGCGGTAATTTATCCTGGTGATTCAGAGGGCCCTTATCGTGTAGGAGGCGACAGCTTCTTTACTGACTCAAACGGCGAAAGCAAAATATCAGTAACCGATTACGCTAAAGCCATGCTTGATGAAGCGCAATCTGCAGCACATTTAAATCAACGTATTAGTATTGCTTACTAGGCCTTTCCTCGGGCTCATAAAATGGTATTCTTAACGTCTGTTTTTAGTCGTTTATTCATCTTATGAGCCTGCTATTTTCTATTGCACTTGCAACAATTCCAGCCTTACCAGAACCGGTAGCCAATAATGCGGTTGCTAAAGTAGTTATTCATGAACAAGCTTACTTTTTAAGTTTTATGGGACTAGGCAAGGGTAAAGCACATCATGATATTCACAATAAAGTATGGGTACTCAAAGTTGGTGATGATTCTTGGCACGCAGCTAAAGGGGTACCGAGCACTCAACCTTTAGTGGGGCGTTTAGCCAGTACCGCTGTGGGGGTTGGTGAGCATGCTTATGTGTTTGGTGGCTATACGGTAAGCCATGATCATCAAGAGGTATCGACCCCAGATGTGTATCGTTATGATGTGATTACTAATTCATACACCCCACTTACCAGCATGCCAGTGCCGGTAGATGACAGTGTCGCTTTGGCATATAAACAACGTTATATTTATTTAGTCAGTGGTTGGCATAACGATGGTAACGTAAACTTAGTGCAAGTTTACGATATTAAAACGGATACATGGCAACAGGCTTCACCATTTTTAGGGAAACCGGTGTTTGGTCAAGCGGCTGCCATTAGCGGCAATACTATGTTGGTTTGTGATGGCGTTGAAACCAAAGCGAATGCTGATAAACGTCGCTCGTTTGCTGCGGTTCCACAGTGCCTAAAAGGAACCATTGATGCTAATAACCCCTTAAAAATTGATTGGCGAACGATTCCTCATCCCACTGGCGTGGCACATTATCGCATGGCAGCAACCAGCTTTAATGGCGATATATATATGATGGGTGGTTCAGCGAATCCCTATAATTACAATGGCATGGGTTACGATGGTAAACCAGCCCCTGCAAGCGATCATGTGTGGCGTTTTGATGTCGACAGCAATGATTGGCACGCGATGCCAAAGGCAAATACCGCCAGTATGGATCACCGCGGATTATTAGAACATCAAGGCAGTTTGTATCGCATTGGGGGCATGAACAATAACCAGCAAGTAACACCCGATGCGCTTGGCTACAAGGTACAGTTATCATTATGAATACACTCTATATCACAGGCGCAGGGGTGAGTGCCGCAAGCGGGATCCCAACTTTTCGTGGCGAAGATGGATTTTGGACCATTGGCAGCAAAAACTACACGCCGATGGAAATGGCAACACGTGCGATGTATCAAAACAACCCACGCGAATTTTTAGCGTGGTATTACCATCGCTTTGCAACGTACCGACATCACGGTCCGAACGAAGTTCATCATTGGTTGAGCGATAAAAACCTTATAACACAAAACATTGATGGCCTTGATGGAAAGGCGGGTAACACCGATTATATTGCGATTCACGGTCGTTTAGATCAAATGACGGTCTTTCACAATCAAGGTGATGAAGTGATGGCCTTCAACGCTCCATGGGATAAAGTAAACGAAGATAACTTACACCATTCATTACTTGAGGTGTTCAACATTAGTAATGAAAGTCCTATTGTTAATCAATCGTTTAAGCCGTATGTGTTGTTATTCGATGAGTATTACACCGAACTTTATCGTATTTCTGAGGCGCAGCAACGTATGCTCGATGCTAATAAAATTGTATTTATAGGCACCTCGTTTAGTGTCAATATTACGCAAATGGCACTTGATATTGCACGAAGTCAGGGAACGCCTATCGAAGTGGTAGACCCAGAACCCACGCATGTGTTTCATCCTAATGTGACTTACAAAAAAATGACGGCACTTGAGTACGTACAGCAGCAAGGTTAAAAGCTAACGAGACGCTTATATTACGCGCCTCGTCTATTGATTATTGTTGTTCTGCTTTTGCTTCGGTGATGTTTAACCGAGCTTGTAATGGGTCAGGTAAAAACTCTGCGGTACCTGTTTTATTCATTTGCAGTAAAAATGGCTCATCATGTTTAAACGCAGACCACTTCGGGAGTCCCGGGCCATTTGGCGTGCCTAATTTAATAAAGTTAGTAACATAACGGTGCATAATTTTAGCCGCTTGCTTGTCTTGTTCGGTGGTAACATGACCATATTTTGCTTGCACCGTGTTAAAGAAATACGGAATTTCGCTGGCATGCTCTGCTCCTGGTTTATCTAAAGTTTGCGCTACATAGCCAAAGCGGTATAAATAAGCCTGCTTGCCCATATCTGAAATGCGTTTAGCAACAAATCGAGCAGGTTCTTGCATTTGTGCATCTTGACCAATCTGATAGTTAAGCATGGGCAGTGGAGTGTCGCCATTGGCATCGTATGTCATTCTTGCCTGTGTGCTGTGCCCAGCAAAACTGTCGAATAAAGCGTCTTTTGAAGCAAATCCTGCAAACCCTAAATCCCTGTCTGTAGTGCCAACCATGGCTGGTATGTGGCTAAATGTCCCTTTTCTTAAACGCGTTTCGGTTGATGCACTAATAATGGTGCCATCAATAATGGGGCCACCAACATAGTTTGGTACGTCGGTATTTTGTTGGTGTAGCGTGCTTAAGTTGAGGTCATCGATAATATCTTCGGCAGATAACTCACGAAGCGCAGCCAGCGCGTTTTCATCGCTGCCTAAAATTGTATGCTGCTTAGCAAAGTTTTCACCGATTTGTTCTGCGCTTAACACCGTGTCGTCATTACTGTGTAAAGGCCGTTGTTTAAATAGGTCTCGGCCACCAGCAGACATAATAATTGCTTGCTGAAATAAATTATTAGCAGCCGGTGTTTGCATCATCGCATGCACTGATGCACCACCTGCAGATTCACCCATTAATGTCACCTTTGATGCATCGCCACCAAATTGAGCGATATTTTTTTTCACCCATTCAAGCGCTGCAATTTGGTCCATTAATGCGTAGTTACCCAGTGCATCATTTTCAAATCGTGTGAGGGCAGGGTGCGCAAAAAAGCCGAATCGACCTAAACGATAATTAAAGCTGACAAAAATAACACCTTGTTTAGCAAAGCTTTCGCCAGAGTATACTGCTGGTGAAGCCCCACCGTTTACAAAGCCGCCACCATGGATCCAAACTACAACAGGGTAAGGGCTATCACTGTGCTTGGCGGGTTTAAACACATTCAAATACAAACAGTCTTCTGATGGCGTGGTTGCTAATGGCGCAGCATCGCCAGCAAATGGTTTTTGCATGCAATCAGGGGCATAATTTTCCAATACCTTGACACCTTGCCATTTAGTAACTGGTTGAGGGGCTCGCCAGCGTAAGTTTTCCACAGGGGGTGCTGCATAGGGAATGCCTTTATAGGCAATAACTCGCCCTTGCTGTTGTCCTTGAATAAGGCCGCCACTTACTGCTACATGGTCGGATTGTGGTTGGTCTTGGCAGCCTTGTAGAAACAGGGCTGAGCCTAACATAAGAGAGGAATAGAAAATCGATTTTAAAATACGCGATGTCATAACATAGCCCAGACTGTTTTGGTAAGGCTTATAATATTAACATATTCAAATAGTCACAACGAGAAAACCAGCACAGCAACAAGGGGAAGGCTATGCTGGTTTAGTCTTTGGCTGTTTCATATGATAAAGAATAGAAAAGCCCGCGCAAAGCGGGCTTTTAAGTGGGGTATTAACCTTTATTACTCAGATAATGTGAATGACACTGTTAGGTCTTCACCCGATGTAACGGTAACAGGTTTAATTTGATGAAGCGTAAATGCTTGGTCTTCTGCCTCTGCATCATCGATGTGTGCAGCGCATGTGTAAGCAAGTTGGTAATCACCAGGTTGAATGAACGCAAGTTCGAACTCGTATTGATTATCTTCACTATCAAAAACCACATTAGCCGTTGCGAGTGGTGCATCAGCCGGTGTTTCGTTCTCATTTACTTCGTAGTTGTCCATTGGTGTTTCTACGTCACTGCTGTACAGGTAAACAGCGTGGCCAAACGAGCCATCTTCAGCAGCAATAGCAATATTATCGGTTTCGCAGTTAGCAATTAATACGTCGCTTACTGTGCCTTCAATATCTTGCGATTCAGCCAAGTTCTCTAAACGAACACCACGAGGCTTAAGCACAATTTCAGAACTATTTTGCGGGTCAACTAATGATTTTTTAAGGTCAAATTCAATAACAAATTCGTTACCAGCTTGATTAAGCGTGAAGCCATCAAGTTGAATTTCACCCACACCGTCGTTGCCTTTACGTTTAACGATTAATGGTTCAATGCTGTCATCTTCATAAACAACATGTGATGTCATTGTTAAGTCGTTTGTATCACCATTGATAACATCAGCACGGATCCACTGATACTCGCCTGTAGGCACTTCTTCATCTTCTAAAAGAGCGAAAACATCGTCGCCTGTGTAGTCAAGTAAGTTGACCATTTCAGGTTTTGTTTCATCATCGTCTTCACGCGTTTCAAAAGTGAATTCTTCACCGCCTTGCGTTCTCAGTGTGATTGAATCAAATACGACATTGACAGCTTTTAAGCCTGTTACTGGCGCATCAGATACACCCAGAGTGAATTTAGCCATTTGCGGCTGAGCTATGTTGTCATTTTTGTCGTTGTCTGAGCCACAACCAACGAGAGCAAGTAAGATAGCGCTGCTAAGCATTGTTGATTTAAAGTTCATGATTCATTCCTTTAGTGTGTTATGTGTATGCTAGGAAGTATAAGTAACGAAAACTTAATAGAACTTGAATTGTTATTAACTCGTTGCGTTTATCAAAAAAGCAGAATGAAATATGCAGCTATCTTACATATA
The DNA here is from genome assembly GCF_013423925.1 of Pseudoalteromonas sp. JSTW. Classification (NCBI taxonomy): domain Bacteria; kingdom Pseudomonadati; phylum Pseudomonadota; class Gammaproteobacteria; order Alteromonadales; family Pseudoalteromonadaceae; genus Pseudoalteromonas; species Pseudoalteromonas sp. JSTW. The sequence continues at coordinate 623,720 of NZ_CP058973.1, read as the reverse complement.
AAGTATATTAATTTAACAACTTATAATAACTTTTCTGCTTTCGCTGAATTTAGAGTGTGCGGTTTTTTTACTATTATTGAAAAAAGGTGAACATTCTCACCCAGGATAACAATGAAAAATTATGTCATTAGCGATTGAATTCGGCCCCATCAACGAGAGCCGATTTGCTTATAGAAATACACTGTTGCATCAAACGTACCCGCGGAACTTTTTGCAAAACCTGGGATTGAGCCCGCTTCAATGTAGTTAAGCTTACGATATAGAGTGGATGCGATATCCCCCATACGGGTATCAAGTACTAATAAACTAATCCCCATTGCGTTAGCGTCGGTTTCTAGGGTGTTCATTAATTGTTTTGCAATGCCTTGGCCTTGATAGTCGGTGTGCACCATCAGTTTTTCTACTTCACCTCGGTGCATTCCGTTTGCTTTTGAACACAAAGATAATTGAACAGAGCCAATCACTTGCTCACCTTCCATAGCTAAATAAAGGCGTCGATATGGCGTGGCTAAGTCAGTATTAACGCCTTGCCAATAGTCATGAGCTGCGTGTAATGATAACGGTGCAATAAACCCGATGGATGCACCACTTTCTACACTATTAATGAGCAGGGTATTTAACGAACTGGCGACCCCTTTTATTGAATGTACTGCTTTAATTTTCATGACGTTATTGTTGTTGAAATGGATAAACAGAGCCTAAATTAAGTAACGAGGTAAGCTCATCAAGTGCCTGATAGCTCTCAGTTAAAAGCTGAGGATCAGCAAAGTCATTGCTCGTTAATGAATCGCGATAATGTGTGTTAGCCCAATTGACTAGTTGGTCATATTTGTCGTGACTAAAGCGCACGGCAGGGTTTACCGCGTTAAGCTCGTTGGCGTTTAATGCAACACGCAAGCGTAAGCACGCAGGGCCTCCGCCATTTTGCATGCTCTGCCGTAAATCAAAAAAACGGACATGTTGTATCGGATTATCCGACAAAATTAATTCTTGAATATATTGATGCACAGCGGAGTTACGTTGGCATTCTTGTGGAGCGACTAACAGCATGCTGCCATCGGCAAGTGTAATAAGTTGGCTATTAAATAAGTAGCTGCTTACAGCATCGGTAATACTTACTTTTTGGGTCGGTACTTCAATAATATGCAGGGTTTTTTCACCGGTATAGGCTTTTTTTATTTCATCTAAGGCATGTGCTTGGTTTAAAAAAGCTTGCTCATGGCACAGTAAAACATTGCCATTTGCGACTGCAATTACATCGTTATGAAACACACCTTGGTCAATCACAACAGGGTTTTGTTGAATAAATAGCTGGCTGTGGGGTTTTAATTGGTGCAAACGAGCAACAGCCTGTGATGCCTCGAGAGTTTGCCGTGCAGGAAATTTACTTGGCTTGGGGAGTGTATTATTAAAGCTACTCGCACCAAATACAAATACCTCTAACCCTGTATCTGCATGGCTATCGCATAAACGATTATGATTGGCAGCACCTTCATCACCGAAAAAACCTTGGTCAGGCAAGTGACAGTGATGGCTAAAATAGTGGTCGTTGTTAAACATGGCTTTCAACAACGCTGTTGTCGTTGTCGGTTCTAATGAGCGGTGAAATTTGTTGTTTAAGTTTGCAGCTGTAAAATGCACTTTGCCATCAAGCGTATCAGCAGAGGGAGACACGGTTGCTGCGTTTGCAGTCCACATAGCAGACGCACTGTAACAGGCTCGCAGTAAAATGGGATCGGCTTTAAATGCTTTTTCAATAATTTGCCTGTCGCTGCCAGTAAATCCCAAACGTTTTAATACGTTGAGATCAGGACGAGCATGGGGTGCAAAAATACCTTGTTCTAAGCCGAGCTCATGCATTGCCTTCATTTTTTCTAACCCTTGCAATACGGCTTCTCTAGGGTTTGAATGTGATGAGGCATGACTTAATGAGGCAACATTGCCATACGATAATCCCGCGTAATTGTGTGTTGGCCCCACTAAGCCATCAAAGTTTACTTCTACTGCGTGCATACTCATTCCAATTTGTTAAATGCGTGTTTTTAAACCATACAGATTTTTTTTAAACGAAGCGAGCCAACTCCATTTCAACATTACGAAGGTGTTGTTTAAGCCGTTTTTGTGTCGTAATTAAATAAGCTTTTTGCTTATTTAATTTTGCGTGCTGTTGCCTTACAGCGTTATAAAGCGTTCTTTTGGGAATGTCATACTGTTCAGCGGCTTCGGTAATTGTAAGATGATGAACAGATACCTTTTGCAGTGCTTCTATAAATTCAGGATCGTTATTTAACATAGCGACGCTCCCTATCTGCAGTGGTATGTGGATCGTTCGGTTCATGCACATGCCATGTGCTAATATCTAAACGCCAAAGTAAGTAAAGAGTGTGATAAAAGTTAGTCACGTTCGTCTCCTTTTAGGTGCAAGTTCCTTTTTCACTATTGGAAGAACTGTGCCACTCTTTATTTTTATTTTAAATTATTTAAAATCAGTGACTTATTTTTTGTGGAAATATTTGTAGCAATCTCTAAGCACTAAAATAGTGAAGCAAGTCTTAAAAACTGCACTTTTATGATGCGGTGGGTTATATACTCACTCTTATATAATTTTGCGATAACACTGCTAGTGATGACTGAGCTGGCGAAGTAACGTTAAATCTCTTAGCCAGCTTAGCGTTAAATGATGTATAGCTAGCGTTTAAAGAAAGCTAATAGTTGCTTTTGTTGTTGTGCCTCTTGTAATAAACGGGTGCTGGCCTTCGCACTATTAGAAACACCTTCTACATTTTCATTTACCATGGTTACACTGGAGAGGATATTTTTTGAAATTTCTTCTGTCACATTCGACTGTTCAGTGGCGGCAGTGGCAACAATTGAATTGATATCAGAGATGGCTTTTACTGAGTTAAAAATACCTGAAAATGCATTGCTTACGCTTTCAGCACTGCGCTGTGAAGAAATAATAAGTTCAAGATTTAATTGCATATTTTCGTCTGCAAGTTTTGTTTGGTTTTGTAGCTTAGTAATAATTTCTTGAATATTAATTGTAGATTGTTGTGTTTTTGCTGCAAGAGCTCGAACTTCGTCTGCTACTACAGCAAAACCTCGGCCAGCCTCACCCGCGCGGGCGGCTTCAATAGCTGCATTTAATGCTAGCAAATTAGTCTGCTCAGATAAGCTATCAATCACATCAACAACGGTTCCAATCTCGGCAGAATATTCCTTTAATTGGTTAACTATTGATGCCGATTCATTTATAGCATTACTGATATCATTACTAATTTTACCTGCTAAAGATAAGGATTGATTACCTTGTTCAACATTACTGATCGCACTGTTAGCATTTGTATCGGCAGTAACGGCATTTTGACTCATTTCGTGAGCTGTTGTAGTCATTTCAGTAAGTGCCGTCGCTATTTGCTCTATTTGCTCCAACATCATTTTTGAATTTAGCTCAATTTGATGCATAGTACACGCAAGGCTGTCAGCAGATGTTTCAGTATAATCTGCTACGGTAAATAATTTATCAGTGAGCGTACATATATTATTCACTGATTGATTAAAGCTTTGCGCTAAAGTTGTCAGCTCATTCCTGCCAGAGTCATCTAAACGAATAGTCAAGTCGCCGTCAGCCATTTTGATCATGGCATCACGAACTTTAGTTAATGATCTGGTTAGGTAGCGAGTAAATAGTAGTGAGCTACCTATAACGACAATTATGACAAGGATGACTAAAGTTGTTAATAAGTTCATTGAGCGTTCGTAAACAAGATCACCGTATTCACTAGCCTGTGAGGCACTTTTTTCATTCAGCTCTGATAACGCTAAAAGAATATTTGAGTACTCCTGATAAGCTTTCTGAGAATCAGTTAAATAGAGTGAACGAGCCTGTTTATTCTCATTTTTTCTTGAAAGCGCAAGTAATCGTTGTTGAATGGTTAAATACTCTTGGTATTCTGATTGAAATTTTGCCATCAGTACTTGTTCATCTTTACTGCTAATTAGCTGATTATATTGTTCAATACTGAACTTTATATCTTTTAGCATTTGCGCAATATCTAAGTCTGCCTTTGCTATTTCGCTCGCATCAGTTGAGATAATATGTTTTGCTTCTTCGTTTCGTAAATCCGCAGTTTGGGTATTTATTCGTTCAACATACCTTACAGAAGGAAGCCAGTTGTCAGAGATTATCGTTGATTGCTCGTTTATGGTTTTCATTTTGTTTGCTGAAAGTAAAGCTAACCCGATAATTGCTATTAATGGAATGGAAAAAGCAGCAAAGAGCAATTGACTAATTTTTAGATTTTTCATGTTAATAATACTCAATTTATAGGTTTTTCATTCTTTAGCTTGAAAAGCTTGTCGCTATAGATATGCCAAATGAGAAATTTGGTTGTTGCTACTGTAAATTGAAAATCTAAGAATAGTTGCTTGAAATTGTACAAATTAATGCAAACTTTATTTTTATCAATCTGTTAATGGCGGAATTTAGCTAATATTGGCAGCTAAAGAATAGTGAAATTTAGGGTGAATTAAGATGTTCTTTTAGCTCATTTAGAGAAGATTGATGTAACTCTTCCTCAATGTACTTTAAATGCTAATCTAAGAAGGTAGCGTTAACTTTATAATATATAACGTATTATTGAGCTTGTTAATAAATTGCCTTGCTTTTGGCATGTCTGCACTGGCGATATGTCAAGAAACAATACTAGATTGTTATATATTTTTATTTCAATAGGCGCAGCTTCGGCAGTAGATGGTTGTATTTAGAGTACAAAGCGACATACCACAAAAAACGGGCCGAAATAGTATAGACTTGTCCTTTAGAGTGATTTACGCCAGAATTTTTTCTGGCGTTTACATGTATAAGTGCTAGAGCTATATATTTTAAAATCCTTCAAGCACTAACTTACCGCGTGCTTGATGCGATTCTAAAATAGCATGGGCTTTGAGTATGTTCTCGACATTTATTTTTCCTAAATGCTCACCCAAGGTGGTTTTAATGATGCCTTTATCAACAAGCTCTGAAAGTGTTGTTAGTAGTTGATGTTGAGCAATCATATCGTCGGTTTGAAACATTGAGCGGGTATACATAAACTCCCAATGAAGCGAAATACTTTTGCGCTTAAGCTTTAAAATATCGAAGCTTGCGGGGTCATCAATCAGTGCTAATTTACCCTGTGGTTTAATCACCTCTACAATACTATCAAGGTGCTTATCGGTATGCGTTAAACTGATTACATAATCAAATTCATCAAGTTCTGCGTCAATACGTTGTTGATTGAGATCTTGGCTGTGATCTAGCACATAATCTACGCCTAAGTCGGTTAGCCATTGTACACTTTGCTGACGTGCCGCTGTGCCTACAACCGTTAAGTTTGTTAGTTGTTTAGCCAATTGCACTAAAATTGAGCCAACCCCACCCGCTGCACCAATTACCAATACTGAGGCGGGTTTGCTGTCTTTTGATTGCGTAATTTGCAGACGGTCAAATAACAATTCCCATGCTGTAATACTGGTTAGAGGGAGGGCGGCAGCTTCTGCATTGGTTAAGCTTGCGGGTGCTTTACCAACAATGCGTTCGTCAACTAGTTGCAACTGCGCATTACTGCCTTGGCGAGTTAAATCGCCAGCATAATAGACTCGGTCGCCAACGTTAAATAATGACACGTTTTCACCAACGGCTTTTACTGTGCCTACTGCATCCCAGCCAATGACTTTATAGCCGCTTTGGGGAGAAACGTTTGCGCGGATTTTAGTGTCAACAGGGTTGACTGAAATAGCCTCAACAGCAACTAAAATATCGCTGCCTGTTGCAACTGGATCTGGTAATTCAATTGCTTGTAAGGAATGTTCACCAAGCGTTGGGGTGGCTTTGCTATAACCAAATGCTTTCATAATCGTGTCCGTTTTAGTGGGTTTTACCCACTATAACGCATTTAAATCTATTAAAAAGCGGTGTAATCGAAATTCACTTTCAAATAATTTTTGTTAATCAAGATCGCTATTTACCAAATCGAGAAGCTGAATAAGTTGCAAAGCCTGTTGCTCATTGATGCTAGGAAAGCGACAACGAATTTGTTCAGGAATACTGGCAGCGTCATCTTGTAAGGCCTTACCCTTGGCTTCGAGTTGGACTAGGCGTTTACGTTTATCTTGGCTGTCTTGGTAAATACTCAATAACGACTTTTCGCTCATCTTTTTTAAAATTTGCGTCATAGCACCGCCATCAATGGCTGTTTTTTCGAGTAATTCAGCTATGCTGATCTTGTCTTTTTCCCATAATGCCATCATCACGACGTACTGTGGGTAGGTCAAATTTAACTGGTTGAGTGAATCACGGTACGCGCGAGCAATGCTATTCGATGCCATATATAAGCGATGGCAAAGTTGGTTATCGAGTTTTAATTGCGGGTACTTCATAGTGGATTCCTTATGATCAGTGAGTGTATTTTAATTTGCATACAAAATATTTGCAATATTCAAAAAGCTGTTCTAATATATTTTGCATGCAAAATATATTTACTCACAAAGGAGAGTAATCATGAAAGAACTACAAAGCGTTGCCTATACTGCAAAAGCCACAGCAACAGGTGGCCGTGAAGGTACTGCAAAATCAGATGACGGTCGTTTAGATGTCGCATTATCAACACCTAAAGGGTTAGGTGGTGATGACGGTCAAGGCACAAACCCAGAGCAATTATTCGCAGCGGGCTATGCTGCATGCTTTATTGGTGCACTAAAATTAGTGGCAGGCCAAGCTAAAGTTAAACTACCGAGTGATACACATATCAACTCTGAAGTATCAATTGGTCCAATCGAGGGCGGGTTTGGTATTGCTGTTAAATTGGCGGTGTCAGTGGGCGATTTAGACAAAGAAACTGCGCAAACATTAGTCAATAAAGCACACGAAGTGTGCCCTTACTCAAATGCAACGCGCGGCAACATTGCTGTTGAATTATCAGTGATTTAGTATGCTGATAGGTGGGCTTAAATAGCCCACCTCCTTCGTTAAGGCTTTACTATTTCAAACCAATAGTCAAAGTTGTCAATTAAGCTAATCAATAAGGCAAATTTTTGGATATCACCTTTGAAACTGGCTTTATTGCTTTCAAGTAAGCGCTTAAAGTCGACCTGTTTCATTAAAAGTAAATCTAAATCTGCACGATTAAGCGTTAGCGTTAAATCAGCATGCTCACTTTGTGTGTTTGCTAAGTTGTTTAAGTGGGCGTTGTTTAACTCAATAACGAACTGTTCTTGGGTATCCGGTAGCTGAATATTGATAATAAACTGATGTTGAGCCGCTTTTTCGGCATTTAATCGCACACCTAAATAGTCAAAGACAAGTTCAGTACTCATTGCTTTGATGATGTCTGGCCCAATTTCTGTTTTATTTACACTGCTTGGCATGCCATTTCTAAGCTCATAAGCTGCAGATAAGTATGCATTTCTCCAACCTGCATTTTCAGCTTGGTAGCCTAATTGTTCTAATGTATCAGCTTGTAATGCAATGGCTGCTTGATTCTCAGGTTCCGCATAAACTAAGTGATTTAGCAGTTCTGCTACCCATCTATATTCACCATTATTAAATGCCGTTTGTGCCTCGTTTAGCATTGCCTTGCTACCGCCTGCGAGTTTTACGTATCGTTTTGCAGAATCGGCAGGGCTGAGTTTATTAAGTGTGGCAGGGTTCATATCAAAAAAGCCAAGATACTTATTAATAATGCCTCTTACGTTGTGGCTAACAGAGCCATGATAGCCGCGGTTAAACCATTCGTTCGATAAACTTTCCGGTACTGTAAATTGGTTATGGATTTCGTTTATCGTAACCCCTTGATTGGCTAAATTGAGAGCCTGATCATGCATGTATCCGTACATATCACGTTGTTTTTCAAGGTAATGAACAATATTCTTATTACCCCATCGAGGCCAATGGTGTGAAGCAATTAGTATGTCGGCTTGCTTACCAAACTGTTGTAAAGTTTGGTTTATTTTTTTGCTCCATTGTGATGCATCCCTCGTTTCTGCCCCACGAATTGTATAAATGTTGTGCATACCTGCGACCGTGTTTTCGGCCATCCATAAAGTTTTAAATTGAGGAAACCAAGTATTCATTTCTGAAGGCGATTCGGTGTTCGGTGTGTTTTTCATTACCATTTCAATGCCGTCGACAACAATGGTTTCTTGAGGCTGTTCAATAATACGGGTAGGCGCGATTAAGCTAACATAGCCAAACGCAATCCCTTTACCTAGCGCACTATCAACTGTAGATAGTTCATTTTTACCAATAATACTTCCATATTGATACCCAGCGCGACGCTGCATTGCATTGCCAGCCAAAACAGACTCTTTTACAACGTGTTCCATAAAGTGCGCGGGGGCAATTACCTGTACGTCGTTATTATCGACTTGTTGTTGACTAATTATGCCTTTTACCCCGCCAAAATGATCGGCATGTGCATGGCTGTAAACAATGGCTTTAATGGGTCTATCACCTAGGTGCTTTGTTATTAAATCGTGTGCTGCTTTGGCTGTTTCAGGAACGGTAAGGGGGTCAAATATAATCCATCCGGTATCGCCTTTGACATAAGTGACATTCGCTAAATCAAAGCCTCTTACCTGATATATATGCTCAGAAACTTTAAAAAGCCCGTAATTTAGATTGAGTAACGCCTGGCGATGAAGGCTTGGGTTTATGGAGGGGATAAAGTCGTGTTCTTTTAAAAAATCAAATTGATTGAAGTCCCAAATAACCTCACCATTTGCATTTAATATGTGCTTATTTTGGGGTTTAGCAATGAGCCCTTTACTGGCAAGTGCAAAGTCAGTTTTATCATTAAAAGGGAGTGTTTGTAACAACTGTTGGTTTTTTTGAACGGTGAATTTACTCGCAGGTTTACTCGTTAGGTCACTTTCTGCTTGTGTGTAATGAGTACACATTACACACGCTAATAGGCTGAGATTTATTAATTTTGTTATCATTTTTGTGTCCTTGGTGTTGTTCTTTTTATACGTTTTTTATTTGTGCCAATAAATCACCAGAGCCTGTGAGAGATGATGTTTGACCGGCTAAAGGTTCGCTGAACGAAATGGGCTTGATTGTTTTTGCGCGTTGCTCATCAAAAACAGGTATTTGGCTCATCGCAAACTCAGAGAGGGCAGTAATGGTTAAAGAAGGGTTAACACCTAAGTTACCCGGAATAATTGAACCGTCGATAACGCGTAGGTTTTTGTAACCGAAAACTTCACCAGAGGTGTCGACCACGCCTGTTTGCGCATCGGCACCCATAGCTACGCCGCTCATGATATGTGCCGTCATGGGGGCTCCAAATAACACTTCGGTTAATGCTGAACCGGGTACGCCGCCCAGTTTCTCCGCATAGCGTTTGGTGGCTTCTTCTGCTTTTGGAAATGAGACTGTCAGTGGGGTATCTTCGGCTTTTTGTACTGCGGTGATACCCTTTTTAAATAATCGATACCATTTTCGACGCCACTCAAGGTGGATAAAAGCTTCTGATTTTTGCATCACTAAGAACAAAATAGAGCTGCGAGCTTTTCCCTTCGGTCTGAGTACTTTGGCGGTTTTAATTGGATGGCGTACTGTGTTTAGTAAAAATTTTGCAATACGTTTAACTCCTGTGCCTGTCACCATTGGTACGTAGGGCAAATAGAGCCAGGTACCATCTGAGCCTTCTCGAAAACGACAAATCTCAATATTTGTGTCTTTATCTACAGAAATAAACGAACTGATTGCAACGCCGTCATCCACTTTTTTAGTTGTATTGTTTGCGGTTGTGAGCGTTTCTGAGTTAGTGCGAATTTGTTGCCCAAGCCATGGCGAAATATGGGGAAGTGTTTTATCTTGGTCGCGCATTTTCAATAGCAACGGTACTGTGCCCATTACACCTGCACTTAGCACTACTCCGCGGGTTTTTAGGGTGTAGATATGGCTGTTTTTATGGCTCGTATCTTTTATTTTAATTTTATAGCCTGCACTGCCATCGTCATTAAGAGGGGTGATTTTAATGACTTCGGAGCTAGGTCTAATTTCAACCCCGTTTCGCTCAGCAAAAAATAGGTAGTTTTTCATTAGCGTATTTTTGGCATTGTTACGACAGCCAATCATACAACTGCCACAGTAGTTGCAGGTATGACGACGTGGGCCATCGCCATTAAAGTAAGGATCGGGTACTTCTTTATTGTATGCTTCACCGGGCTTGGCAAATAGCACTCCCGTATTGACGGTTTTAAATGAGCTGCCTTGGCCCATTTCTTCTGCCACATGTTTGAGTGTGTCATCGGCGACATTGGTGTAGGTGTTTTTGGCACTGCCAAGCATGCGCTGAGCAAGCCCATAATAGGGCATTAAGCTTTCTTTCCAGTCTGGCTTTATACGTGTCCATGCGGGAGATTGAAATACTTCGTCATCCGGTATTAAATGCACATTAGCATAAATTTGCGAACCTCCCCCGACACCCACACCGTGTAACACAGTGACTTTATTGGTAAACGAAAATTGAATACAGCCTTTTAAACCAATTTCGGGTTGCCACATGTAGTTTTTAATATCTAAATTGGTTTTGGGGAATGCTTTATCATCTCGGCGTAGGCCTTTTTCGAGCACTAAAACCCGATTGCCTTTTTCACTTAAACGCAAGGCACTCACGGAGCCACCAAAGCCTGAACCAATAACTATTTGGTCAAAATCAAAATTATCTTGCTGCATTGTTGTCACCTGTTGGGGTTTATTGTTATGAGTTTATTCGGGTTAAAAAGGCTAATAGCCGGTCAGCAAATTTACCGTACGGAGGTGCTAAAAACTTAATGCTAGTAAATCTGGCTTGATAAAACACCGGGCGTAACTTTGAGAACGTTAAAAACCCTTCGTAGCCATGATAATGCCCCATACCACTGGCACCGACTCCCCCAAAAGGTAAGTCATGTTGCCCAACATGAAATAACGCGTCGTTGACGCTAACACCACCAGACATAATGTTATCAATATAGTAGTTGATTAATGACTTGTCGTAGCTAAACGGGTAAAAGGCCAACGGTCTATCTCGTTCGCTGACGTAATCAACCACCTGTTGGGGAGAGTGGTAAGTTTTGAGCATTAAAATAGGGCCGAAAGTTTCGCGAGTATCAATGTGCATATTGTCATTACTATGCATAATGATCGTGAGCGGGAACTTTCGTGTTTTTGCATCGGCAGCTTGTTTACCCAGTGTGATCACTTTGGCACCGAGTTGCTGAGCGTCAGCAACGCAATCAACTAAACGCTTAAATGCGCGGTCATCAATAATGGCTGTGTAGTCTTCACTGTGAATATCGGGTAGGTGTTTTTTTGCCCAATGGGTCGCTGTTTCTATAAAGTGCTCACATTGCGATTGATGCACGAATACATAATCAACATTAGTGCAAATTTGCCCTGCATTAAGCTGTTTAACATACATTATTCGTTCTACAGCCTTTTGCATTGGGTAATCTTTTGCGATGACAGCAGGCGACTTACCACCTAACTCTAAGGTAACTGGGGTCAAGTTCTTTGCCGCCGCTGCCATTACTTTTTTACCCGTTTCGCCGGAACCGGTAAACATTAAGTGATCAAATGGCAACTTTGAGAAGGCAATCCCTACTTCACCTGTTTCACAAAAAAAGGCTAATTTTTCAGGTTTGAAATAATGACCAACAAGCTCAGCGAGTAGGGCACTTAAATGACGGGAATTCTCTGACATTTTAACCATGGCTTTATTACCCGCGGCAAAGGCAGCTGCCAACTGACTAAATGCCAAATTTATTGGGAAGTTCCACGGAATGATCAACCCTACCACCCCTAGTGGCTGTGGTATCACTCGGTTTTTAGCTCCAAAGTACATGCGATGATCTACATGACGTTTTTGTACTTTCATCCACTTTTTTAGTTGCTTGAGTGTACTGTTAATATCGGCACAGGCATTGATGATCTCTGCAAGCAGCGTTTCGTGGCGTGAACGATTACCATAGTCGAGATTAATAGCCTTAATAATACGTTCTTGGTTATTGGTAATTAAGGCTTTTAAAGCAAGTAAGTGCTCACGACGTTGTTCATAGCTTTCTATCCCTTGGGCTTTTGCAAATGCGCGTTGCTTTGCAAGTGTGGTGTGCAGAATGTCGTTGATGATGACAGGATGTTTTGCAATGTTCATGTCGGTGCTCTAATAGCAAAGGTAACTGATAGCTTAAATAAAATACTTGCAGTTAATTTGACTTTTTAGGACACTGAAATGACTCTTTGGGACATATGGTATTTTTGTGGAAAGTTTAATACGCTCATCAAGCTTGGCGGGCTTTGAAGGTTTAGTCAGGCGTTACGGGGTAAACCCGAATACGCTATTGGAACACGCGGGCATTTTACCTGCACAATTACGTGACCCCGACAGCTTTGTTGTTTATAGCCACTATTTACAGCTTTTAGAACTCGCTGCAGCAGCCTGCGACGAACCATGCTTTGGCTTAAAATTAGGGAGTCAACAAAGTATGAGCACCGTGGGCCTTATTGGGGCGTATATGTCGCGCCAGCCAACGATTCTTGATGCGTTAAACGTAGCCCAAAAATATATTTATCTACATGCAGAGGGCATTGTGCTTAACCTTGCTTTATATGGGCAAAATAGCTGCGAAGTACGATTTGTCCGTTTGTCTGATGAAAAGCAGGAATTTGTTCAAAAAGCGCAACTGGCCGTGTGTTTAGTCAACAAAGTAATGAAAGAGCTGGTGGGTCCCAAGTGGCGAGCCGATAAAGTATGCCTTCGGCAGTCGCCAGTGAGTGAACACACGGCCTTGTTTGCCAAGGTGCTTGGCTGTGAGGTTGAATTTAATGCTGATACTGATGCTATTTATTTTTCGAGTGCGTTTTTAACGTATAAACCAAAACTCAATGATGCCATTCTCGATACCCTCATTGCAGATCAGCTTGAGATGCAGCGTATAAATAAGCTCCCAGATGAAATGCTGCATATTGAAAGCGCCATGAAAATGCTATTGGCAACAGGGGACTGTAGTAAAGAAAACACAGCATTAAGTATGGGTGTTCACCCTAAAAAGTTACAGCGTATTTTAACTATGCATGAAACGACTTATCGACAACTGCTTGATGATGTTAGAAAGTCAGAAGCCGTTCGACTACTTCAACACGGTAATGTAAGTATGACCGATTTAGCCTTGCGGTTAGGTTATGCAGAATTGTCTATTTTTAGTCGTCGTTTTAAGGCCTGGTTTGGGGTATCACCAACACAATGGCAAACACAGCACGGGGTGTCATAAAACTTTAATATATGTTTTTTCATATATGAGTTTTTTATATTCGTTTTTCCATATATAGTAGCGTTATCTAACGAAGGTGATGCTATGAATAACTTAGAACCTACGGCTTTTTTTAAATGCTTAGCAGATGAAACACGCTTAAAAACGTTATTGCTGATCATGCATCAGCAAGAATTGTGTGTGTGTGAATTAGTGGCGGCTTTGGCATTGAGCCAACCGAAGATTTCTCGCCATTTGGCACTACTTCGAAAGTCAGGGCTATTATCAGATAGAAAACAGAGCCAGTGGGTTTACTACCAACTAAACTCAGATTTACCTAACTGGACGCAGCAAATTCTAAAAGCGACGTTAGACTCAAATTTTCAGCTAATCGACACTGACTTAACCCGACTTGAAACGATGGGGAATCGCCCCGAACGTCAAGCGCACTGTTGTTAAAGAGGACAGCACAATGACAATTAAAATAGGTATTAATGGTTTTGGCCGCATGGGACGCTTAACACTTAGAGCAGCACTGAATTGGCCTGAACTTGAATGCGTTCAAATTAACGACCCTGCCGGTGATGCAATTACCCATGCTCATTTATTTGAGTTTGATTCGGTGCACGGCCGATTACAGACGCCTGTCACGGTGGATCACGATACCATTCGTGTTGCTCATCATACAATTGCTGTGTCTAACAACAAAACCATCGCAGAAACTGACTGGTCAAACTGCGATATCGTGATTGAAGCCAGCGGTAAAATGAAAACCAAAGCCTTACTCGATGAATACTTAGCGCAAGGTGTAAAGCGGGTTGTTGTCACTGCGCCGGTTAAAGAAGACGGCGTGTTAAATATTGTGATGGGGGTGAACGATCATCTTTATAATCCACAACAGCATCAACTTGTTACAGCGGCGTCGTGTACCACGAACTGTTTAGCGCCTGTTGTAAAAGTACTACAGGAAAAGGTTGGTATTAAGCACGGCTCAATGACCACCATTCATGACATAACGAACACGCAAACTATTATTGATGCGCCTCATAAAGACTTGCGTCGTGCGCGTTCTTGCGGCACAAGTTTGATCCCCACCACAACAGGCAGCGCTACCGCTATTACCCATATTTTCCCTGAATTAAAAGGAAAATTAAATGGTCATGCAGTGCGAGTGCCACTGACCAATGCGTCAATCACCGACTGTGTGTTTGAATTAAAAGAAAGCGTGACTGAAAAACAAGTCAATGCGTGGTTTAAAGAAGCCGCCGATGGTGAGTTAAAAGGTATTTTAGGTTACGAAGAAAAGCCATTAGTGTCTATTGATTATAAAACCGATCCTCGCAGTGGCATTATCGATGCGCTCTCAACAATGGTTGTTAACGATACCCAATTAAAGCTCTACGTTTGGTACGACAACGAGTGGGGTTATGCAAATCGCACTGCTGAGCTGGTTCGTAAAGTGGCATTGTCTTAAGGTATTTTGATGCGTGAACAATTGGCAGCTTTGCCAAACGAATTAAAACAATACCTAATAATAACCGGTAACTACTGGGCGTTTACCCTCACCGATGGGGCGCTCAGAATGCTGGTGGTGCTGTATTTTCATCAGCTTGGGTATGAAGCATTAGCAATTGCCATGCTGTTTTTGTTTTATGAAGTATTTGGTGTAATTACCAACTTAGTCGGTGGCTGGCTCGGGGCACGTTTGGGGCTCAATAAAACCATGAATTTGGGGTTATTGTTGCAACTTGTTGCGCTCGCCATGTTGTGTGCGCCCAGTCACTGGTTAACGGTCGGGTTTGTCATGACTGCACAAGCGCTGAGTGGTATTGCTAAAGACTTGAATAAAATGAGTGCTAAAAGTGCGATAAAGTATTTGATACCTAAAGGCCATGAGGGAGAGTCAACCCTGTATAAATGGGTTGCTATTCTAACTGGATCTAAAAATGCGTTGAAAGGACTCGGCTTCTTTTTAGGCGGCGTGTTACTCACATTATTTGGTTTCACAGGCGCTATTTTTGCCATGTTAGTGATGCTGGGAGTGGTTTGGATTTTAAGCCTGCTTACGCTTAATGCTGACATCGGAAAAGCTAAGAATAAGCCAAAATTCAAAACCTTATTCTCAAAATCGCGGGCAATTAATTTACTCAGCTTTGCCCGAATGTGCTTATTTGCTTCGCGAGATGTGTGGTTTGTAGTGGCACTGCCTGTGTATTTGGCAACGCAGTTTGGTTGGCAACACTGGTGGGTGAGTGGCTTTTTAGCGTGTTGGGTAATTGGCTACGGTTTAGTGCAAACTCAGGCACCGCGTATCACAGGCCATAAAAAAGTAGGTTTTTTGCCAACACGCCAAGCTGCAATGTGGGTAACTGCATTAACACTATTCACTTGTTTGTTGGCTACAGCACTGACATTAAACGTGTTTATGCAACTAAGCTTATTGATTGGTTTATTGATTGGTTTATTGATTTTTGGCTTCATTTTTGCGGTCAATTCATCGTTGCACAGCTACTTAATTGTTAGTTTCGCTGACAACGATGGCGTGTCGCTCGATGTGGGCTTTTATTACATGGCAAATGCGTTAGGACGACTAGTGGGAACAGTGCTCTCTGGCTGGGTGTTTCAGGTGTTCGGACTTGTTGCGTGTTTATGGGTGAGTGTGGCTTTATTAGCAATGGCATCTGTTACGACCTGGTCGTTGAATAAAAAGTAAAAACTCATACTTTTTTTATGTTTGTTGCTGTTAGTTTAGCAAGATAGTCTAAACTATTATCAAATAAACAATAAAAACGGGAATATTCAATGCGGCAGTTAGCATTAGCAAAAAAGCTTTTATGGCTTACCGTAGGAAGCATTTTTATTACAGTGTTTGTACTTTCTAGTGTGCTCTGGTGGCAGCTTTCACAAAGTAATGAGCAACTTGCTGGGCAGTCTGAAAAATTAATTGTTGCCGAGGTTGAAGATAAACTTTCTTCCAATGCGGCAGCATATGGCGAACAAGTCGCTGGCTTTATAAATGAAGCTTACCGTGTGCCTTATTCATTTGCAGCTATCCTCGGTGATGAACAAGCTGCAAATGCCATTACGCGTGATGCTGTGGTTGAATTAAACCGCGCATTATTAGAAAAAAATACACTTCTTTCATCTATCTATACCCAATTCGAACGCAATGGTTTTGATGGCCGTGATGCGAATTTTATAAGTGGTTATGATCATTCAGTTGCAGGGGCAGGCACCCTAGAAATTTATTTTACGCGTAATCGTGATGGTGCTATTGAGCAGCAAGTGGTTGAAGACGTAGAAGAAAAATATGTAGATAAACTGAGCGAATTCGGTCAACGAGAAGCCGAATGGTACCTTTGTGCAAAAGACACGAAAGTCCCGTGCATTATGGAGCCGTATCTATACGAAATTTCGCCAGGTTATTCAGAAATGATGACCTCACTTACGGTGCCTATTATTAGAAACAGTGAGTTCATTGGTGTTGCAGGGGTTGATTTAACGTTACCCGTGTTCCAAACAATGACAGAAAAACTGTCAAAAGAGCTGTATAACGGAAAAGCGCGCGTAACCTTATTAAGCTCGCTTGATTTGGTTGTAGGGAGCAGTCATTACAAAGATAAATTAGGCCGACCTCTTAAAGAAGTCGTGCCTAAAAATATGCTTGATAACTACAACAGATTAAAAAAACAAAACGGAATTTTTAAGGTCGACGACGAGTATTTAGTTAACTACCCCATCACCATTAAGCTTGCTAAAAAGCAGTGGAATTTATTAATCGAAGTGCCGACTGAACTTGCTCTTGAAGGGCCGCAAGCATTAGCTGACAGTATGAGCGAAAATGCTAATACGCTTGGAGGATTGATTTTAGTCACCGGAATTATTATCGCAGGCGCTGCTTTTGTGATCATGTTGCTGGTGATCCGTACGATCGTCGCTCCTCTTCAGCAGATACAGCAACGGGTTGATAATTTGGCAAGTTCAGAGGGCGATTTAACACAAACATTGCATGTTGATACCCATGAAGAGTTGATTGCGTTGGCAACAGGGTTTAATGCTTTCTTAGCTAAATTAAGAGATCTTATCTGTGAACTGAAAAATGTTTCTGCGCAGACAAAACAACAAGCTGAATTAGCGACGCATGTGTCGGTAGATACAAAACACAATGTTCAATCACAGTTCCAAGAGATTGAAAGCGTGGTTACAGCCATGAACGAAATGAGTGCGACTGCCCTTGAAGTGGCACGAGCTTCTGAGCAATCGGCACTGCAAGCAGACGAAATTAATAGCCTTGTTGTAAACAGTGAGTCGAGCTTATCGTCGGCGGTAACTCAAGTTAAAACGATGTCGAGTGAGATTAAACAAGCGAACCAAGCCGTTGAAAAAGTGGCTGCGCGAAGTAATGACATTACACAAATACTCGATGTGATCAGAACCATTGCAGAGCAAACCAACTTATTAGCGCTCAATGCCGCAATTGAGGCTGCGAGAGCGGGTGAGCAAGGTCGAGGCTTTGCTGTTGTTGCGGATGAAGTGCGTGCACTTGCGTCAAAAACACGCGCATCAACTGACGATATTAGTGGTTTAATCGACAGCTTACAGCTAGAGGTCGGTAATGCATCAAAAGTCATTGAGCAAGGGGTTGTGCGTGCTCAAACTGCGGTAGACGAAACGTCTGTTGCATTTGATGCGCTGCATGAAGTAGTTGTTAAAGTGGATGAAATTACGCAACAGATCACCCACATTGCGACAGCAGCTGAAGAGCAAAGCTCAGTAACCGAGGAGATTAACCGTAATCTAACCCTAATCTCAGATGCTGCATCGCAACTAGCCGAGCTCTCGACTCAAGCCGGCGACGGTAGTCAAACGCTCAATGCGCTCGTGGCACAGCAGGATGATGAGCTTAATAAGCTTAAAACCAAATAGCGGTTGAGTCGCACACTTCAAGCCGTCAGATTACTGAGTAACTGACGGCTTTTGTTTTTATACCGTACTTTAGCGTTTACTATTTAGGCAATTTATTAGACTAATAGTTAATGCGTTCAATTCTGACTTTTTTACTGGGTATTAAAATTAAAAAACACTGTCCCATATTAATTTAATTCATTTAAAATCAATTATTTAAAATGTATGTGACTGCTGCGCTTTTCGCTTGAAAGGTGTTTTTCAAAATTCATACCCTACCTTTTGCCTAATCGTGTTTTGTGTCTTGCTGCTTTACCCTAAGTACAAAATAAATACTCACACAATTTTTCAAGATAAGTAGTAGGAGAAGTCATGAATATGAGGCAGCATGAAGCGTCAAAAATGCCTGCTGATCAGGAATCAGAGACGCTTAGTGGACAAAAAAGCTATCAAGCACTTCATAAACCCAGCAGTGAATTTTCAAGTCGCGATGAATACCTAGAACACGAACTACAAATTATGCAGCCAAAGCGTTGGCGTCCTAACTTACCCTTTAGGGATTATCGCTTTGAGCTCGAAGATTCAATTCCAGCAATGGCCGGTACAATCGGTAAAGTAGTGATGGTAGGAGCCATTGCAGCTACGTTTGCAGCACCACTTGGTCTTGGCGAAGGTTTTATATTAGAAAATGTGCGCTACGAGCTATTAATTGTATCCATCTTTATTTTATTGTTTTCAGGATTCTTTTTACCAACGGCAAACTTAGCTGGAACGCATGGACCACTTATTCCTTTAATTCCAATTGTTGTTGCTGCGGGAGGTCATCCCATGGCATTTGGTTTACTAATTGGGGCGTTTGGCTTGCTATTAGCGCTCAGTAAAGGGGGGAGTTTACTCGCTGGGTTAACCAGTCGCGGTGTGTGCGGTGGTTTGCTTCTTTACCTTGGTTTTATTGGCACTATTTCACAGGTTAAAAAGCTGTTTGCGTGGGCCGAAGGCATTGATATGACTCATATCGCATTTATCGTGATCTTATCAACCATTGTGCTTTATGCATTACTTGAGCATTATAAAAAGCGTTGGCTTGCTGTGCCATTAAGCTGTTTATTAGGGGGGTTACTTGCCTTTTCACTTGGCGCACCTTTTGAATTTAAAACAGCGCCGGGCTTGCCGAATATGAACCCAATGTATTGGTGGGGTGAAAATACAGGCTGGATGTTAGGCCTACCCACACTCGAAAGTTTTGTGGTGGTATTGCCATTTGCTGTACTGGCTGTGGCGATGTGGTCTCCCGACTTTTTAGGCCATCAAGTGTTCCAAAAAATTAGTTACCCAGAACGTACTGAAAAAGTACAAATGAATATTGACGACACAATGTTCAGTGCGTCAATTCGTCAAACGTTTGGCTCGCTTCTCGGTGGTTCAAACTTTACCTCCTCATGGGGCACCTATATTGTGCCAGCAGCCATTGCGAAACGCCCAATCCCAGCGGGTGCAGTTTTAACTGCATTATTTTGTATTATTGCCAGTATTTGGGGTTACCCAATGGATTTAGCTATTTGGCAACCCGTATTGTGTGTAGCCTTGATTGTTGGGGTATTTATTCCCTTACTTGAAGCAGGCATGGAAATGACCCGAGAAGGTAAAACCACGCAATCAGCAGCCATAGTGGTGTTTTCATCAACCTTGGTTAATCCAGCATTTGGCTGGTCATTAACGATGTTGCTCGATAATTTAGGTTTAATTGGGTGTAAAGAGCGAAGCGCTGAATTAAGCCAAATGAGTCGTTGGATTATTCCATTAGTGATGTTTATTATTTTAACGGGGGTTATGGCTCTTGTAGGAATGTTGCCTGGGATCCCTGCATTAATGGCTGATTTTAGACACTAACTGATTTACGGGGTAAGGCTAAGTCGCCTTACCCTAGTTTCTTTTAAATACTTAAATACGCGTTACTTAAATACCACCTGTTTATTACTACGGGTATAAGTGCGTGTTTCAGGTTTAGTCCATTGCCCTTTCTTAAGATACGATGTCGACACCACAAACTGGTTATCTTTAAATTCGCTGGTTGATTTAACTTTTGTAATTCCCTCTTTATTGCCAGTCACATTCTCGTAGGCAACAAACTGTGTCGGGCTCAAAACATTCATCGTACCTTGCGTGTAAAAACCTGCGGTGGTGAAGTAATAAAAAACCAGCGATTGTTTCTTGCTATCCCAGAAAATCATCGATTCGCCACCGTATTCACCCTCGTTAATTGAGTGAAGTGTTTTAATGGCGGTGCCATTTAGTGCACGTTGCCACGTACTTACATCTTGTACTGCTGGTTTGCCAGCTGTTACGTTGAAGTCTGATTGCCAAGTGCCTAAGTAAGGCTCAAATACTTTTAGTTTTTCATCGAGAGGTTGCTCTGTTGCAAGTGCTGTTAAAGAGCAAAAGCACAGTGATAGTAAAAATGATTTTATATATGCCATAATACAGCCTAATAAATTTCGTTCGTTTAGCTGAGTATAGGCGATAGTTCATTGATTAAGAAAACATTAATTACATTTTCATTGTTGTTTTTAGCATTGTTATGGCTCGCCTGTTGGCTGTTAAATATGCCATACCTTATCGCTGGGATTTACAGCGGTATAAGCTTAATTAGCTTTTTAGTGTATGGCTGGGATAAACGATTAGCAGTGCAACATGGTGAAGATGTGATCCGTGTACCTGAACGCACATTACACCTCTTAGGTGTGTTTGGTGGCTGGCCTGGATCATTAATTGCGCAACAATGGTTCAGGCATAAATCAAAAAAGCGCAGCTTTATCGCCGTACTGTGGTTAACTATCATCGTTAACTGTAGTGCGCTGTTTTCACTGTATTATTTACAGTTAATTTAAATAGTTAGCCTATAGAAAGACAATTGGCGTTAAAAACTTTAATCTCTTTCTAACAGCACAGCGCCGCTGTGCTCTTCGCCTAAATAATCGTCTTTATTGTAGATAGGGCATTTGGCCATTGATAAGCAGCCACAGCCGATGCAGCCATTAACGCGTTCGCGTAATCGCTGCATGTATTGAATTTTTTCATCTAATTGAGTTTGCCAGACTTTAGAAAGTGCTGCCCAATCTTGCTTTGTTGGCGTGCGTTGTTCAGGTAGGGTGCTTAATGTTTGCTTGATGTCTTCAAGAGTAATCCCCATGGTTTGCGCTGCTTTAATAACCGCAATTCGGCGCAGTACATCGGGCTTATAGCGGCGTTGATTTCCGTTATTTCGCCAGCTGCGAATAAGTCCTTTTGATTCATAAAAATGCAAAGTCGATACTTTTACACCGCTGCGTTTTGCTACAAAGCCAACGGATAGGTTCGCTTCAACAAGTTTTTTCTCACACCCTGACATATTTTACTCCCAAGTATTGACCTAAAGTTAGCTTGAGGTTTTACGCTGCACCCATCATAAAAAAAGGAGTGACAGTAATGCAACAAAAACCGACTACAAACACGGTAATTATCTATTCAAGTGCCCGAAAACAAGGTAATACAAGTTTGCAAGTAAATGATTATAAAACACAATATGGTGGCGATGTGGTTTGCCTTGATGATTATAGTATCTCGCCATATTGCTATGACAAGCAGTACAAAAATGATGATTTTTATGCGGTGTTCGAGGCGTTATTAGGGTACGAGCATTGGGTACTTGCATCGCCTGTTTACTGGTATAACACGACACCCCAGTTCAAAGCATTTTTAGACCGCATAACCGATTATATGGATGACGAAACACTCAGACCAAAACTGAGAACACTGCGTGAAAAACAGTTTTCACTGTTATCAAATGCAGGCTCTGCCAAGGCGCCGAATGCGTTTATTGACATGTTTAAAAACACCTTTAATTATTTAGGCATGAGCTTTAAAGCACATCAACATATTGAGGCTAGTTAAACGCAGATAAACAGGGTAGGCTAGAGTAAAAAAGTAACAGGATTCTTTATGAAATCAACGCTATTAGGCTTATCGCTTACCTTGTTAACCACGTTTAGCCATGCCGAGCAAACTAAGCCTGCAATTGAAGGTTTTGGTTTTTATTATGATGTACCAAATCATGCGCCTATCGCAGAGCAAGCGACCTTCAAAGTCGTGTTTGATGTGGCCGATGCTGCACAAAAGGGGAAGCAAAATAATAGTATTAACTCGTTAGCACGCTTTATTAATATGCATATTGCCCATGGTGTAAAACCTGAAAATATTCAACTGGCTTTAGTTGTACATGGCGGGGCAAGTGTCGATTTACTCGAGAACAGTTTTTACAAGCAGCGTTTTAATAGCGACAATAAAAACCAGCAATTGATTTCACAATTATTAGCGCATAATACGGTTGTCTATGTATGCGGCCAGTCGGCAACCCATATGAAAGTTAAACAAGAGCAGCTGATCCCCGGTGTACAAATGGCACTATCAGCCATGACAGCGCATGCACTCTTACAGCAACAGGGTTATACCCTGAATCCATTCTAATGAATATTCTCTGTTTTGGTGACTCAAATACGTATGGGATCTCGCCTGTAGATGGCAAGCGTTTCAACGATAATGAGCGCTGGCCAAGTTTGCTGGGCATTAAATTAGGGGCGGGGTATCATGTTATCGAAGCCGGACAACCTAACCGTACACTGACCAATGAGCCCCCGTTTAGTGGTGATAAATTAGGTGTGAAATATTTAGAACCTTACCTACGAGCCTATCATGTTGATACGCTTATTATTCAACTAGGTACGAACGATTTAAAGCGCCGATTTGCATTGTCGGTTGCTGATATTGCAAACGCACTCGACACGCTAATTATCGAAATAAAAAATCACTATCTGCACCGTGAATTGCCAAAAATTATGGTGTTGAGTCCGCCAAAGATTTACGAGGTAGGGGCTTATCAGTCTATTTATGCAGGGGCTGCTAATAAAGTTAGACAATTGACTGCTGAGTATAAATTGATTTCTGAACGTCATAACTGTCATTTTATAAATGGCTATGAACTTATTTCCCCTTGCCCCACTGAGGGCATTCATTGGCCACAAAAAGAACATAAGTTACTTGCAGAACATTTATTTCAACATCTTTAAAGTAATGTTTGAGCAATTTCTTTAAAGGACTTACCAATTTTTAGAGTAGTGCCTGTGTTTAGCTCAACATGATCATGACTTATACTAATCACATTTTGATTGTTGACTAGTAATGATTTATGAATCTGGGTAAATGAATGAGATAGCTGTTCACTAAGCTGCTTAAGAGTGGCTGTCGCAAGTGTGACTTGCTGTGCTTGATGCAGCTTTACATAATTACCGTATGCTTCAATGTATTCAACAGAATTTAAATCAAACTTGCGCTTTTCTCGATCTACTTTAAGAGTAATATAGTTTGCGTTTGTAGCGCTGTATTTAGGCAAGCGATCACGCACTTTATTAAGCGCTTGATCAAGCCTTGGCGCCGACACTGGTTTCAATAGATAATCTGTTACATTCAATTCAAAGCCAGTTATAGCATACTCATGATAAGCACTCACTATGACGATTTGAGGTGGTTTAGCAAGTGCTTTTATCAACTCAAGCCCAGTAACTTCTGGCATATTAATGTCTAGAAAAACCATATCAACAGATGATTTAGCGAGTGCACATAAGGCATCTTTAGCACTATAAAATTGAGCAACTAACTTAATATCGGGGTGTTCTTGTAAGTGATGCTCAATAACTTGGTGGGCGAGAGGTTCATCGTCAATGATGATAGCTCTTATCATTTGATAACTCCAATATCAGTGTCGTTTGCCATAAATTTGATTGCTTTATAGTCGTGAGAGAGTGTTTATTTGGGTAGAGTAGTTGAAGCCTTTTTTTTAAGTTGTTTAGCCCCAAACCCTGTTGATTTATTTTTTCTTTAACATTTATAGCGTTCTCACAGAAAAGTGTCAGCACATTGTCATCTACTGTGATTGAGAGTGTTATTTTTGTTTTATCTAATGCTGGTTCTACGCCATGTTTTATCGCGTTTTCTACGATTATAATTAGTAATAGAGGGGCAATATGCAGTGTTTCTAGTTTATTTGGCCATGTTAGGTTAAATGAGCATTTGTTTGAACTTCTAATTTTTTGTAGCTCAATAAAGTTCCTAATGTAGTTTAGCTCTTTCTCTAACAGAACATATGGTTTTTGGCCTTCGTATACTGTGTATCTTAATAAATCAGCCAAGTCCATCACCAACTGTGGGGCTTGCTCTGATTTTGTGAGTGTTAGCGCATATAAATTATTCAAAGTATTAAACAAAAAATGTGGATTCACTTGCTGTTGAAGAAGTTTTAATTCCATTGTGGTTTGTTGTTTTGCTATTTCATTAAACTTACTCTGCTGTTGTTGTCTTTCAAAAGCTAGGATTACTGGTGTGCTAATAAGTAAAAAGAAAAACATGAATTGATAATTATACTTAGAAAAAATGTTTTGGTTGCCACTCGGGGTCAAGTTTGCAATGTTATTTGGTAAATCATTAATGGGTAATGCTAATAAAATTGCAATAAGTAATGGGGTGAGAGTTACCATAAAAATAACGGATGCAACCACAAAAGTGAAAACGCCATAGTTTGCAAGTAAGTGGCGAATAAGTACGTAACGGTTGATTAAGTAGAGGCTATAAATAATGACTACATAAACGATAAGCTGAAGAAAATAAAATAAAAACTGATCAAATTCAGACAATAACTTACTGAAATCAAAAATTAATTCAAAAGGTTGATTTAATAATGGTTCTTCGTGACTATTTAGTATACCAGCTAGCAGGAAAGCCCAACATATGAGAATCGTTAAGGTTACGTTATCTAATGAAATGAAAGAGTTAAACCATTTTGTAAGGAAATCATTGTTCTTTACCATGCCCTGTTGAGAAATAAGCCAAATCAGACTGGCTAATGTGCATAATAGCCAACATTCTACTCCGAGGTAATGCCACTGTGCATAGAGCGAAGAAATCATGCTAAGTGCATATACACTTAACGGATATAAAATGAATCCAGTAAGCCACACTAAAGTAGAGTTTTTAAATGTCTGCTTAAAAGTTAAAAAGTGAGCAGCTAAAAAGGGGGTGCATTCCAATAGTAACTGCATATTTATTTGCAAGTATAGAACTGGTGAGTCGAGTCTTAATGACAAGTAACGAGTATGACCTTCGAACAATATAGCTGCGAATAATGGCAGTAAGGCAATGAAGTACTTGCTATTAGTGCTATTCGACAGAAATGATAAAATAGCCCGCAAATGTCACCTCATTATCTTGTTTTAGCTTTTTAGTAATTACAATCTAGTAAACCTGCTTAGTACATCACGCCATACTAATATAGTCAAAACCATATTCATTTCAAGGCTTTATAGACTTTAAATTGAGTTTACTATTTTTGACCTTTATTGCACTAGTGTAATGATGAAAGTGTTATTTTTACTGATGAACGTCAAATATTGACTTTTATCCTGTGTTTTCTTGGGTTGATCATTACTTCCTCGCTAGTTCAGTAGCTGTTACTTAAGGTAACAGTCCGTTAATTAAGGAACGTAACTATGCTAGCACTAAAAAATATTAATAAGCGATATGCTGATGGTACACACGCATTAAATGACGTGACGATTCGTATCCCTAAAGGAATGGTAGGTTTACTTGGGCCTAATGGAGCTGGTAAATCGAGTTTGATGCGAACATTAGCGTGTTTACAAAACGTTGATAAAGGCCAAATAAACTTTGATGGTTTAGATGTTCTGAAGTATCCAAATGATATGCGTAAGCAGTTAGGTTATTTGCCGCAGCAATTTGGTGTGTACCCAACGATGAGTTGTCGAGCTCTGCTGGAACATATCGCTATTTTAAAAGGCCTTAATGCAAAGCAACGAAAGCAACAAATAAATGATTTACTGTCACTTTTAAACTTATCAACATTTGCAAATAAAAACGTAAGCCACTTTTCGGGTGGGATGAAACAGCGCTTTGGAATTGCGCAAGCCTTACTCGGTAACCCCAAGCTTATTATTTTAGATGAACCCACTGCGGGGCTCGATCCTGCTGAACGCGAAAGTCTTAATAATTTGTTAGTAGCTATTAGCAAGGAGCGTTTAGTCTTACTCTCTACTCATATTGTCGAAGATATAGAAAATCAGTGCCGATTTGTAGCAATGATCAATCAAGGTCATCTCATTCAACATGGAAATGTGGATGATTTAATAAATCAACTGGCTGGTAATGTCTGGTTATTGAAAAGTCTCCCATCAAATTTAGCTAAAGGTTCATTCGTATTAAGTCAAAGCTATCGATATGGTGAGCCTATTTTTCGTGTTTTTGCCTTGGAATGCCCCTCAGCCGAAGCAATAGCAGCAAAAGTGACGCTTCAAGATAAGTATTTTTATGAATTAAAATCACAAGAGGTAAAAAATGCTACTTCGTAATGACTTAAAGTATCTTTTTAGTCAGCCTATTATTTGGTTATGTAGTGTTTTTTCTCCATTATTTGCATTTACACTGTCTTCTGGTTTGGCTATTGAAGAGGGAAATACGCTTAAGCAGTTTTCTTTACACTTATTATCAATACAAATGATACAGCTCACTGTGCTGGTTGGAGTAATAGCCCCAGTTACTTTTTTGCGTGATCAAATACATAATATGGATGAGATTATCAGTACTACGCCTATCAAATCTAAATATAGATCACTGCTTCGTGTAGGTAGCTTACTTATATGTCTTTTGATTATTTCAATGATGAGTTCGTTGGTAATTTGGCTCTATCAATGTCAAGTGCATGGCTTTGATTGGCAGGCAGTTAATCATCTATTTTTTAATAGCTTTTTTTTACTAATTCCAAATTGCTACCTTCTTATTGTGATTGCTTTTTGGATCTGTGACAGGTTTCAAAGTGCCTTGGTTAGCTATACTACTTTTGGCATTATATGGGTTGGTTACTTGTTTTTCGCTAGCATTACTGGCAATCCCATTTTGGCGGGTAGTGGGATCGTTAGCGAGTCTTTGTATCAGATGTCTTTATGGTTTGATCCCTTTGCATACACCGCTTTTATTGCTGGCTTTGCTGAGCCCCACCATTGGGAGCTTATAATTAACCGTTTGGTAATAATTGTACTTACAACGGTTATATATATCTGGGCAATGCGCACCACTAAAAAAAATATAAATAAACCCGTACAGATCCGTGAGCCAGTATTGAATTCGGTTGTGCATTACAGGTCCGTAGTGCCCAGAGGGAACGATTGGTTTATGCTGGGAACACTCTATCAGCTATCACTTGCATATATACTAAAACAACCAATAACGTCACTCATTTTATTTCTCTGGTCTGTCGTGGTATTTAACAGTGTCGCCTCATCATTTGAATATGCTGAAGCGATGAGTATTGTTAGCCCGACGAGTATAGATGCAATCAATCACTACGCATTTGATATGCATATACTTTTTGGTTGTTTACTGCTTGCTCTTTGGAGTTGGCAGGTAAGTTGTTATGCAAAACGATTTAATATGGCGGAGCTTATTGCCGCATTGCCTGTAAAAACAGTGACACTTTTATATAGTCAATTATTAGTGGTAGCTACTTTAGCGATAATATTTTCCGTGATGAGCTTTATCGGCACCTCCTTGGCAGAGTGGTTCAGTGGCAGTGAATATCAGCCTAGTCAGCATATTTATATATTAGCTTTAATGTTATTACCGCTTATTTTAGTTGCTTGGGTGACAGTATGTATTTTCAACATATGCTCTTCTTTAGTTGCTGGCTTATTTGTCATTGTTATCTTGTTGCTTAAATTTACGCCAGTAATGACTTTCTTTGGTTTCACTCATACTTTTTGGAGTTTAGCTTGGACACCTTTACAAGCGCCCAATGAATTTTGGGGATATCGTGCTAGTTTAAATAATTACTGGCCGTACATGAGAGTTTGGCTTATTGCAGTGTTTAGCTTTGTTGCTGTTAGTCAAATTTTTAACCACCGTGGTGTAGGGGTTGGTCGGCGACAGATAAAAGTAAAAGATACTTGGGTATTGGTTCCCATTTTTCTATCACTTAGTTTATTTGTGCAATTACACATAAATTTAGTTTCTGAAAAGCCGCTAACTAATTCTCATAAGCGAGAGTCATTTAAGGCAAACTACGAAAAAACTTTTGTTGATTGGAAGCATAAAAAGCAACCAGTTATTAGTCATATTGATGCTAATGTTGATTTTTACCCCTACAAGCAGTTTGCGCATTTTGAACTCACATATACACTTACTAATCCTCATTCAGTTGATATAAAAAACGTTTTAGTTGGTAGATCTGGCTTTTATAAATGGGCAAACATAAAAATTGCAGGTGCAAGGCGAGTTCGCTTTTATCCAACATTGAATCAAGCAGTGTATGAGTTTGAGCGTGCTATTAAACCAAATGAAATACGGCAACTTTCGTCTCGATTTGAGGTTCGGCAAGCAAAGCTGTGGCCAGCAGTAGGACATCATATTTTAACTCCTGAGTTTAATTATATTCGCTCTGTGCCTATGCTGCCAACGGTTGGCTACCAAGCTAATTATGAGCTAATAGATATTAATCTTCGAAAACAATATGGCTTACTTGATAGGAACGTATCCCTCCCTTCTAAGCAGTTTGCTTCTGAGAAAAATAGACCAGATAGATATGATCACATAACAATGTCGAGCACAGTTTCAACTGCGGTTGGTTACCACGTTGTTACACAGGGCAAACAAATCGCTCATCAGCGTGAAAATGATCGGGAAATTTTTAAGTTTGAAGCTGCATCAGCATTCAATAATTTACCAGCCTGGCTGTCTATTCCTTACTCACCAGTAATAGAGCAGTTTGGGGATGTTAAATTGCAGGTATTTGCAAAGCAAAAAACGTTACTACAGTCGCCAAATTCAATAGTCATTCATTTACAGGCAATGAAAGATACACTTACTTGGTTCAAAGACAATGTCGTTGCTTATAAAGCAAAACAATTGAGTTTGGTTGCAGCCCCTAAGTTTGGAGGAACTGGTTTTGCCTTACCGCAAATTATACTCATTGAGAATAAAGTAGGCTTTAGGGCAAGCCCAAGTATTGATGCAGGTTTTGATCAGCGATATCGACGTGCAGTGCATGAAACGGCCCATCAGTGGTTTGGTCACGATATAGGCAATAGCGTTAATGAAGATAGTGCCTTTTTAGTCGAATCAATGGCTAAATATATTGAATTAGTGATGATAGAAAAACGCTTTGGGAAAGCCGCTATGAATTCTCTTATTGAGTATGAAACTAGGCGATATGAGCAAGCTTTACGTGTGGACATTTCAGCTAAACAGTCGCTTGTAGACTCAACTAAAAGTTATGATCAATACTCTAAAGCAACGATAATCTTTGCAAAACTAAGAGATAGGGTGGGTGATGAAATCATTATTAAAGCACTCAAGTCAGTCTGGGAAAACTATGCATTTCCAAACCGACCTGCGACTTCTATGGATTTAATACGGGCTTTACAGTTACAAGTCAATACTCAGGATAAGGCACTGATTAATCAATTTTTCTTAGAGCCTTAAATACAAGGTTTTATGGTCTTAAAATAACCCATTTAATTATGAAAATTTAAATAAATTGAGCAAAAAAGCCACAGGTAATGAAACACTGTGGCTTGGGCTTTAACCTTTTAATCAAGGGTTTGGGAGGTTATTTTAAAATGCGTAACTTACGCTTAAACGTGTAGTGCGAGGCATAATGTAACGACCATTTGGTGCATCAGCATTGCGGGGATCCCCCTCAGTGATGCCTTGTTCATCTGTTAAATTATCTACGGCTAATTGTATTTTTATACCTTCCATCGGCTCTACAATTAAACCTAGGTCAACTTTTTCGTAGCCTTCTAACACAACGGTATTTTCGTTGTTGCCGAAGCGGTCATCAACTGCTGATATTGTGCCGTATAGCGTTGCATACATGCCACTTACTTCAAAGTCATAGCTTGGTGTTACACGCACTTGCCATTTGGGCTGACGCTGGCTCTCGTTACCTTCATTGCTGGGGCTTTCAGTGATCTCAGTTTCTTGAAGAGTAGAGTTTAAGTTGACTGAGAAACCAGACTCGTGGTTATAGTTGTAATCAAGCTCAATACCGTATGCTTCGTTCGTTAAGATTTCAGCGGGAACACCTGGGCGACGAACAAACGTGTCACCTTTTACTTCATTGGTGAAAAGAGTTGCATAGAAATCAGTGCTATCAGTCAGTAACTTATAACCAAACTCTGCTTGGGTTACCTCTTTTATTAACTTTTCTCCTCCCTCGTAAGCTCCAAAGTTATCACGAAAATCATCGAAGTAAGGCATTTTGTAACCACGGTTCACGCGCGCAAATACGCCCATATCGTCGTTAATTGAGTAATTTATGCCGGTTGTCCATGACGTTTTGCTTTCGTCATATTGCACGGTTTTGTTGATCACACCATCTAGTCCCTCATCAACACTGTATTCAACTTCATGGTTTTCAAAGCGAATACCCGCATCAAGTGTAAATGCTTCATTAAGTGTAAACTGAGCAGTGGTGTAGAAAGCATTGGTGCGTGCATCACCTGTTGAGTTTATGTCGTAATTAAAATCACAACCTTCAACACTTGCATTACACGCTATTCCATCTAGCATTTCGCCGCCAGCTTCAAGCACATGATAAGCAGTATTACCCAAGCTCCACCAATCATTGGCTGAAGTATTTGCTGTGTAGTAGCCAAATGCAGTAGAAAGATCACCAAACTTTTTAGAAAAAGCTAAGTCATTAGTAAATGAGCTAATCTCTTTTAAAACGACCCAGCGACCGAGTTGTTGTATAGGGGTGTCTGCGTCATACACCGTGCCTGTTGCCGCTCCCGTTGCAAATTCACCATTATCGGCAACGTCAGCAACAGTTGTTGCCGAGCCACTTGGTACTAAACCGTAGGTGTTTGCATCACCTTTGGTGATATTAAAGCGATCTGTGAAGTTCCAGCCGTTGTCAAATTCAAGTTTGATGCTACCGCCAGATACATGACCTTTCCAACCCCGACCATCACCAATATCTACTTGATGTGCTTCGTTATTGGGTCCTGTGTATATAATCGCTTGGCGATTAAGAGTGCCTAGCTGCGTGTATTTGGCGTCAATGCCATCAACATTAAGAGGTGTTGGTAAGTACCATGCACCGTGGTCATCAGTTTGGCGTGTATATACATTGATTTCGCCTTTTTCCAGCACTTTTGTGATGTTAATAGTGAATTGGTTACCTTTTTCTGAAGTAAAACCTGCGTCACGAATACCTGGCGAGCTTTTTACATAACCACCCACCATGAAATATAAATCATCAGAAATTTCACCACTTATGACTGCATCAACTCTTTGTAAATCGTAGTCTGATGTTGTGTATTTGAACATACCTTCGGTATCTTCATGACCTCGCTTAAGACGAAAGTTAGTGGTTAGGCCAGGCTGTCCATTCGATACAACAGGGTTTGGACCGCCACGCAATGCCTCCATTGTTTCAATGGTTTCGTCGATACGAAATAACGATGAGTTCTCAAGGAATGACAAGGTTGGAGCTGGGTAAATAGGTGAACCATCAAGGCTTAAGGTTAAAAATGGCGCATCACCCCCTCCAGGAAAACCACGCACAAATACGTTTGCACCAGACTCACCACCCGAGCTTTCTACCCACACACCAGGTACTGCTTTAAATAAATCTGCCGTGCTTTTTGGTGATAGTTTAATTATTTGCTCTGCATCAATATTTGTAACTGCATAGCCAGCATCAATTTTACGTACGCCTACACCCGCAGGTGTGCCTGATACAACAATGCGTTCTACTTTTTCTTTTGTTTGTTTTTCAGTTTGTTCCGCAGCCATTGCAGTTTGGCCACTAATTGCAAACAGTATAGCGCAGGCAACTGCACTGCGAGTGTGTGTTGTTGTCATTGTGTGTTCCCATTTTTTGTATTGTTGAATCCACAGCACTAACAGTATTTATGGAAATGTTAATGCGATGCTTTTTTAAACCTTAGAATGTTATGCAAACGTTTGCAATTATTTTTTGCAAGTTTTGCTTTATTTTTGAACACAGAGTCTGTTTGTTGATGTATCTATTGAAAAAATATTATCTATAGCCGCGCAGCGATTTATGCTAAATAATGATATATTGAACACTCAAGTAATAAGGAAGGCAGTGTTTTAACATCATGAACGATAGAAAATTAAAGTTAGCTGATCTTGCTAAGTTAGCGGGTGTATCTACGTCGACAGTATCCCGTGCGTTAAATGATAACCCTTTGATTAAAAAGGAAACTCGTGACAAGCTTCAGCAACTAGCTAAAAAGCATAACTTTAGTTTAAATACTGCCGCTAGTCGTTTACGTACGCAAAAAACGAATGTTGTTGCAGTCATAATCAACCTTGATGGCGATACCGAACAATCTATCAATGACCCTTTTTTACTAAAAGTTGTCGGCGAGATTAATCTTGCACTTAATAATCACGGCTTAGAATTGTTGCTATCAAATTCATTTATGGCTAATGATGATTGGGCTAATTATTTTATTAATAGTCGTCGTGCTGATGGAATTATTGTTGTAGGACAAGGTAAAAGCCAAGTAAACATTGAAGCTGCAGCACGAGCTGGTGTGCCTTTAGTTGTTTGGGGTGACCCAAAAACACCCAGTAATTACCCTATAGTGGGCAGCGATAACTACTTGGGTGGGCGTCTTGCTACGGAACACTTGCTCGAAAAGGGGGCTAAGAACATCTTATTCTTAGGGGATCCTGATCATGCCGAAATAGGTGAGCGATATCGGGGTTATATGGATGCACTTAATGCTGCTAAAGCAATACCACACGTGGTTTCTATTGATATTACGAGTAGTGCAGCTTACAAAGGGATAAACCAATTATTGGTTGAAAAAGGGCTATGCTTTGATGGCATTATGGCGTGTAGTGATATGGTGGCATTAGGTGCAATGAAAGCACTAAAAGAGCGTTATATTAGTATTCCTACCGATGTTGCCCTCGTTGGTTTTGACGATATTGCAATGGCAGATATTAGCCACCCTTCGCTTTCTAGTGTTAAACAAAACACGCAACGAGCCTCTGTTATCTTGGTTGAAAAATTATTAGCACAGCTCGCTGGTCAAAAAGTAGAATCTCAAGTTATTGAAATTGAATTAATTAATAGGCAATCAAGCCAACGTTAGCCAACTTTTATACTTATATATCGCTTTATTTTGATTTTGCAAACGTTTGCATTTTATTTTGCACTAAACTAGACTGAATAAAAATAATCACAGGCTAGAGCGAATGACCCCAATAAGAATAACGATTGCATTGGCATGCAGCTATTTTGTGTTTGCTATTATGCTCAATAGTGTCGGCACTGTTATTTTACAGGCAATAAACAGTTTAGATGTCAGTAAAACGAACGCATCAGTTTTAGAAGGATACAAGGATCTCACAATCGCGATTGTGTCTTTTGTTGTGGCGTCATTCATTCCACGATTAGGCTACAAAGTCGCGATGCTAGGTGCGTTAATATTAGTGGCTATGCTCTGTTTAATTGTACCGAGCATTGCAGAGTTTTGGGCTTTAAAAGCATTATTTGCAGCGATTGGGTGTAGTTTTGCAGTAATGAAAATTGCAGTTTACTCTGTTATTGGTCAAGTAACAGACACTGCAAATAAACATTCAGCGTTACTGAACACTATCGAAGGTATTTTTATGCTGGGGGTGTTATCGGGTTACTGGATTTTTGCTCTCTTTATTGATGCTAATAACCCGCAAAGTAGTCACTGGTTAAATGTGTATTATCTGCTAGCACTTATTATTGCTATTGCAGTGTTAGCCGTAGCCACAGCCCCCATAAAATCGCCGCCACGTAGTAATCAATCGCAGTCTCAAGTGCACGCATTTATTGACATGTTACAGCTCACTTATCAGCCTTTGGTGCTTATTTTCATTGTGAGTGCTTTTTTATATGTTTTAGTTGAGCAGGGGGTTGGAACCTGGCTACCCACTTTTAATAATCAAGTGTTAAAACTCCCTGTTGATGTCAGTATTCAGCTTGCCAGTTTATTTGCCGCCGCCTTAGCACTCGGCAGGTTAGTCGCTGGGCAATTATTGCGTTTTATTGGTTGGTTTAAATTATTACTGAGTTGTTTAATTGCTATGGCGGTACTGGTGTTATTGATTTTACCGCTAACACACGATGTTGATGGCAGTAAAATAAGCAGTGTGTTTGATGTGCCTTTTGCCGCGTATATGTTGCCCTTGATTGGCTTTTTTATGGCGCCTATCTACCCATTACTTAATTCTGTGATGTTAAGTTCATTAGCTAAACACCAGCATGCAGCAATGACAGGGTTAATTGTTGTTTTCTCAGCACTTGGGGGGACAACTGGCTCGATTATTACAGGCTTTGTGTTTGATAAATTTAGCGGCCAGCACGCCTTCTACCTAACTCTTGTTCCTATTGCTTTATTACTAGTCAGTGTCGCAATTTTCAAAAAATTAACGTTAAAACCGCAGTATCTAGCAGCGTCTAACGCCTGCTAAAGGATGATTATGAGCTTTGTAAACAGCCAATTATTTAATGATGTTCAGCTGGCAGAAGTGTTTGCTGATTCAAAGATGTTCGCCGATGCTATACCGTATCAATCATGGCAAGTTGCTTGTGATCGTTATCAACAGATAGGCCCATTAAAAGGTGAGGAATTACATGCGTTTGTAATGACACATTTTACGTTCGCCGACCAAACTCTGTCATCTGCTAAGTTAGATTCTCTTTCAGTGAAGCAGTATATTGCAGATCTTTGGCCCCACTTACACCGTGCAGCAGATACTAATGAATCGAGTTCATTGTTACCGCTTAACTATGACTACATTGTCCCGGGCGGGCGTTTTCAGGAAATTTACTATTGGGATAGTTACTTTACAGCGCTTGGCTTAGAAGATATTGGTGACTTAGCTACAATTGAAGCAATGGTAAATAACTTTATTGATTTGCAAAATCGCATTGGTTGTATTCCCAATGGCAATAGAAGTTACTACAGTTCTCGCTCTCAACCACCGGTTTTAGCGTTAATGATACATATGCTGTGGCAAGCAAAGTACCGACAAAATGCTGATTTTGTTTGGTTGGCAAAGGGGGTGACCGCACTTGAATTAGAGTATCAGTTTTGGATGCGTGATCGTGACAAGCTTTCATCAGAACATTTGGTTTCTAAGCGTGTGGTGCGAATGCCTAATGGTGCTTATTTGAATCGCTATTGGGATAGCGCTGCCACTCCTCGCCCTGAGTCATTAAAAGAAGATTTACATGACGCTAAAACGCTTGGTTCTAATCAGCAGCGAAACTACTTTCAACATATTCGAGCAGCCTGTGAATCGGGCTGGGATTTTAGCAGTCGTTGGCTTAAACACGGTGATGATTTAACAAGTATAGAAACGAGCAATATTCTCCCCGTTGATTTGAATAGCTTACTGTATAATTTGGAGAATACGCTTGCGCATTATCATGACTTATTAGGGCAACATCAACAGAGTGAATATTATATTGATTTTGCAGCGCGACGTTTAAATGCAATAAATGAGTATTGTTGGAATGAGTCAGCAGGCGTATACAGAGATTTTAATATTCGATTAAAACGCCAAAACCAAGTGGACTCTTTAGCGATGGCTGTGCCTTTATTTGTTGGTGCTGCATCTAAACAGCAAGCCGCACATGTAAAGCAAAAATTGATGAATGAGTTTTTAAAATCGGGTGGTTTAGTTACCACGTTATGTACCACATCACAGCAGTGGGATAGCCCAAATGGCTGGGCACCGTTGCAGTGGTTTGCAGTAAAAGGACTGATTGATTATGGCTACCACAACGACGCTCAAACAATAATGAAACAGTGGTTAAACATGATTGAAATGCGCTTTGCTGAAGATAAATGTTTGCTCGAAAAGTACAATGTGTGTGATTTAGTAAGCCGTGCTGGTGGCGGGGAATACTCCGTACAGCAAGGCTTTGGTTGGACAAATGGAGTAACGTCTCGATTTTACACTTTGTTAGCTAATAATACGTAATACGAGAGGCTTAACGAAACGATGGTTACGTAGTAATTTCGTGAGCGTGCTCTTTAGTAACAGTCGTTCTTTATTCAATAATGTGGCTATAAGGTTCTTAATTTATTTGTAATACAAAATGAAATTCACCTAAAAGCCATGTATAATTTGCGCCCTTTAAATAACCACTGTGGCTTGTGTAACGTCATAGTGGGTTTTTCATTATATGGGGTCTTTTCGTGAAAACGTTGCTCAAGCAGCATGGTGTTATTTTTATTCTTCTCAGTATGTTAACTGGCTTAATGGGCGCGTTTGTAAACCCATTAATGAGTTTATTTATTGTTGAAGGCCTTAATTCGCCCCCTATATATTTAGGTGTTTACATGGTCGCGGTTACCTTAACGGGTATAGTGATTAGTCAATGGTTGGGCGGTTTGGCTGATAAAGGCACAAGCGCACGTTCACTGTTTATGGTGGCTGTTTCAGGAATGATGTGTGCGCTCATTACATTTGCCAATGCAACTGCATTTTGGCAAGTAATGCTTGCTGGAGTGCTGTTTTTAGCGATGGGTAATGCTGCAATACCGCAAATGATGACAGTCGCT
The DNA here is from genome assembly GCF_013423925.1 of Pseudoalteromonas sp. JSTW. Taxonomy (NCBI): domain Bacteria; kingdom Pseudomonadati; phylum Pseudomonadota; class Gammaproteobacteria; order Alteromonadales; family Pseudoalteromonadaceae; genus Pseudoalteromonas; species Pseudoalteromonas sp. JSTW. The sequence goes on along the minus strand of NZ_CP058973.1, from coordinate 586,848 downwards.
AGGCAATGGGCAGCTCGACAAGATAACATTGATATAACAAGCTTTAATTCGCGTCTGCGTGCTGCCATTTCATTTGCTTGGGTCGGTGGGCCGCCCTTAGGTTATTTGTTAGCGTCGGGTGGGCAATTTAGTTTGTCTTTTTATTTTGCTGCTGGGTGTGCATTACTCGCACTCATTTTTGCTTTTCTATTTATTCCAGACTACAACAACAAAAAGCGCACCGGCCTTGGTGAGCAAGCACCAGTGACCCCCAGTTCGTTTTGGTGTTTAGGTTTAGCCATTATGTTGGGTTCTACAGGCAACATAATGTATTCCTCTGCGCTGCCTCTTTACAGTATTAATGAACTGGGTTTTGCACAGCACACGCCAGGCATATTTATGGGGGTGGTGGCTTTTTTAGAAATTCCAATTATGTTGTATAGCGCTAAACTTGCTAGAACACACAATAAAATAACATTGCTTGCAGGGGCTTTTTGCTGTGCGATTGTGTTTTATGTCGGTGTATTTTTTGCCTTTGAAGTATGGCACTTAATCGCTTTGCAACTGTTAAATGGTGTGTTTTACGGTATTTTTGCGGGGATTGGTTTAACGGTTTTACAAGACCAATTACCAGATCGTATTGGCTTTACATCTGCATTTTATACCAATGCAATTAAGCTCGGGGTAATGTGCGGGGCGGGTGCTACAGGTATTATTGCACAGTTTTATAGCTTCCGGTTTGCAACACTTGGCTCCATTACAACCGCATTGTTTGCTATGTTATGCCTAGCGCTTTTTAGGTTGCTGAAACAAAAAGAAGCGCAGACCGAAAAGCGGTTTGTTGAACACTCAGCAATTTAGTTAAGCGTCATGGTATTAAACTGAAAAAGCCCAGTAAATACTGGGCTAAAACAAGGGAGTGTTTATTAATTAAATAAATATTTTAATGTTAGTGATGTTGTACGGCCATTGATTGTACGAGCACGAATAATGTCGTTATCAGGCACTGACCCTTCTTCTGCTTCGGTAATACCCACTGTATCAAATAGGTTATTTACATTTAGCGATAAGTTTAAGTTTTCAGATAAGTCATAGCTTACAAAGCCATTTACTTGCGTGTATCCATCAAACTTCAGGTCGTTATTATCTTGTGCGTACGCATCCGTTGTGCCGATAAAGCTTAAGCCAGCAGAACCTTTATCAAAGTTATAACGCGCCATTAAAGAGTAAATTAGATCTGCTTGGCGACGTGGTGTATTACCAACAAGTTCTGGCGAAAGCGCGTCTTTTGCAATTTCGGCATCAGTCCAAGTTAAATTACCACGGAAATCCCATGCATCGATAAAGTAAGTCGATTCAATCTCAATCCCTTTAGCCTCGTATTCGCGGTCAAAGAACTTTTGTGATGTTGCTTCAAAGTTTTGCTCTTCGGTTTCAGCATAGAAAGCGGTTGCAAAGATTGACAGTGAATCAAAACGTTTTTTAACACCGATTTCGTACTGGTTTACTTCATCAATCGCGTCTTCTTTTGCAACTGAACCATCAGCTTGAACCTTACCAAATAGTAGACGGTCAGCATTCGCACGTCCGCCTTTGCTCAGGCGGGCAAAAGTCGCAAAACTTGGATCAATTTGATAGTTCGCACCGACAGAATATGAGCTGTAATTCCAGTCATAGTTAACGATGCCTGGGTTTGCGTTATCGATACCCGCTACATTTTGTTCTGGAATCGAAATAACGCCGTCATTATTCATATCGACAGTAGATGTTACAGCGCCGGCATAGTTACCACGAGCTTCACCGCTGTCATAACGAGCGCTTGCGTCAATACTTAAATCACCGAATTTGGTAGCAACGTTTATATAAGGAGCACGTGTTTCGTACTCGGTATCGTAATTACGTTGGCAGCAATTTCCCCAATAGGGTGTCCCGTATGCGTATAACCCGTTTTCTGAGTAATTGTCGCCATTGGCTGCTACCACATCAAGCAGGGCTGCATTATCGCCTTTAAGCTCCATAACATATGAGTTCCAAAGCCACGACATGTCAATTGACTGGCTAGATGCAAAGTAACCAAAAGTAACACTGGTGTCATCAGAGAATGACTTCGTTAGTTTTAGGTCATTAACGATAGAGCCCATGTCGTTAAGCGTTACATCAAATGTGTGGATACGCATGGCCAGATTATCACCATAGTTTTGACCAGCTGAGCCACCATTAGCATAAATCAGTGATGCACCGTCGCCTGCAATGCTTGAAGCGATTGAGCTTGCGCTGGCAACTTCGGCAGGAATAAGAGAAATAAAGTTACCGCTAACAGATGATTTTCTAAAGCGATTTTCAATACGCCAATCGTTTTCTAAATCGAATGCAGCTTCAAACCCTAGCGATGTTACTTCAGGGTTCATACCATTTGTCATGTCACCGGTGCTAATTTGGTTATCACCATTTAGGCGCAAGGTTTGTGTAAATAATGCTGAATGTGGTGTGTCTGATTGTGCGTCAAAGCCTGGAATTGAGTCGCCATTTGAATACATTGGCATTGGCAGGTAACCCACGCTTTTATCATCTAAGTGCTTAAAGTATACACGCACGTACCCTGTATCAAACTCTTTGGTTAGGTTAGCCTTGATTTGACCGCCTTTGTTTGATGTGTAGCCAGTTTCTCGCGGACCTTCACCTTGGCGAATAAAACCACCAATATGATAGCGAACACTGTCACTTAGATAAGTACCGTATTCAAAGTCTGTGCGAATAGAGTCGTAATCAAGGCCCACTGTCGTTGACACGCTGCCTGACTCATTTTCACCTGTTTTAGAAATAAAGTTAATAATACCGCCAGGGGCGTCACTTGCAGCGGTAGAGGCTGAGCCACCACGGATAGATTCAACGCTTTGTACGGTAGAATCTAAGCGCATGAAAATGTCTGCGTTACCAAAGGCAATATCGCCAAACTGCATAACGGGTAAGCCATCTTCTTGTAGTTGTAAGAACTTAGCACCCCCCGATGCGACAGGTAAGCCGCGAACTGCGATATTTGCATTACCTTCGCCACCCGTTGATTCAGAGCGCACACCCGGAATGGTTCTAAATGCTTCTGCTGTTGAGCGAGGTGTTGATACTTCAATTTCAGCCAATGAAACACTGCTGACCGAAGAGCTAGATGCCATGATGGTTGTGCGGCGGGGTACACCCGTCACAACAATTGTTTCAAGGCCTGTTTTTTTTGCTTCCTGCGGTGCTTGTTGCTCTTCAGCATACAGATTGTGGCTGATAGCAAGCGCTAAGGCGCTTAGAGTGTATAGGGCGTGTTTGTGTGTTGTCATAATGTGCCTCATCTCAATCCAAAGGTGACTTTGTTGTCTTAAAATTTAATCTTAATCGATTAAGTTAAAATAGCAATTAATTTACATAGTGCAAGTATTTTTAAACAAAAAGTTGCACGTTTTCTATTCAAACGTTGATTTTAAATAACTTTTTAATGGCTCAACGCGCTGTGTTGAGTTAAAGCGTGCTCTGCAGGGTTGCGTAAATAGTTATAGAGCATGGCTAAAAATAGTAAACATGCGAACCCTGTCGCTAAGTAAAAGCCATAGCGGATATGCCCGAAGTAATCACTGATCATGCCCATTAAAAGGGGGGCTGCGGCGGCTGATAGGGCGGTAAAGAATAAAATAACGCCAGCCACAGCTCCATGCTGCTGCACTGCAAAACATGAAATTCCCTTAGAGTTTAAAGTAGGGTAGATCATTGACATAAACAGGCCTGATAGTGGTAATAAAAACACAGCCCACTCAACGCCGCCTAAAATTAGCCCTATGTAACACAGTGCTATTCCTAAGCTTAAGTACAGCATTACTGCTTGCCAGCTAAAATGATTTAATAACCACACTGCCATAAAGCGCCCTGCGGCACGCAAAATAAAGAACAATGTAAGTGCATAGGTCGCTAACAATTGCCATGGACCCTGATAGTCACCTAAAAGTGTCGGCATCCAAACGTAAATCGCCACCTCGGTTGCAACATAAAGTGCAATCGCTAGCGAAAATCCTAGTGCGTATGGGTTTTTCATCATTTCCATGGTTGTCGAAAGTGAGGCTGGCTTTGCATGCTTGTCTTGCTTTTTAGGTTTAGGGTAGTCAGCTCGCCAAGCGGTAATAGTGAGTATTAAGCACATTATACCCGCGATAAGGTATAGATAGGTCCAACTGACTTTCTGGGTGATTAAAAAGCTAACTAACGCAGGGCCGACAATGGCGCCAACACCAAAGAAACCTTCGACTAAATTCATTGTTTTGGTGTGTTCTAAATTATTTTTAGAAATATCACCTAATAAAGCCAGTGCACCTGTTTTAAATAAGCCTATAGCAAGGCCAATACAGCTTAACAACAGGACAAACACCATGAAACTACTGCTCACTGCAAATAAAAAGCAGCTAATTGTAAACAAACCCAGTCCTAGCATAATTGTTTGTTTACGGCCTAAACTGTCGGCAAGAAAACCTAAAAACAGTCCGCTAAACGCAATTAAAGCCATCGGTGCATAATGAAAAGCACTGGCTTGCGTCATACTGAGATCAAATTCTTTAATAAGCTCTGGAATGATCATACCGACGGCATCTGATGTCATAGCAAACATAAAAAACATCATATATGTCAGCCATCTAATCGTTTGCAAAGGATCGTGTGTTCTATTCATGGTTGTATCCTCACATGAAGGCTTGCGCCTTTACTATGTATCTTAGTGTATAAAAGTTATAAAAACTGCTTGAATAATTTGCTGTCGTGGTTAAAGATATAACTTAATCGATTAAGTTTCAACTTGGTATTAACAATTATGATCAACAATAAAGTGCAATTAATCACCTACGCAGACCGGATTACTGGTCAAGGTATTGATGAATTAAGTAATTTATTAAATGGCCCACTTAAAGATGTGTTTGCAGGTGTACACTTATTGCCATTTTATAACCCGATTGACGGCAGTGATGCTGGTTTTGATCCCATTGATCATAGTGAAGTGGATTCACGCCTTGGCAGTTGGCAAGACATTCAAGCATTAGGTGCAAATTATGACTTAATGGCTGACCTAATCGTCAATCATGTGTCTGCTCAGTCATATCAATTTAAAGATGTATTAGCGAAAGGCAAAGAGTCTGAATTTTGGGATTTGTTCTTAACCAAAGACGATGTTTTCCCAAATGGAATGTCTGAAACAGAACAAAAAGCCATTTATCGTCCACGCCCTGGTAGCTGTTTCACACCTATTAAGTGTGGTGACGGTAATACGTATGACTTTTGGACCACGTTTACCGATAACCAAATTGATATAAATGTTAAGTCATTAGCAGGTATTGAATACTTAAATAATGTATTAACTAAGTTTTCAGAAAACAACGTCAATATCATTCGTTTAGACGCTGCAGGCTATGCAATTAAACAAGCTGGCACAAACTGCTTTATGCTCGATGAAACGTTTGCTTATTTAGACAAGTTGTCTGCTCAGGCAAATGATTTAGGCATGGAAACCATTGCTGAAATCCACAGCCATTATCAAACACAGGTTGAAGTCGCTAAACGTGTCAATATGGTATATGACTTTGCTCTTCCACCTTTGATTTTACATAGTTTATTCAGTAACAACGCTGATGCACTCGTAGACTGGTTGGCTATTTCACCGCGTAATTGTTTAACCGTGCTTGATACACATGACGGTATTGGCATTATTGATGCGGGTCCAATGGGTGAAAAGCCAGGGCTATTAGATGCTGAACAAATTGATAATCTTGTTGAAACGATACATGAAAAAAGCAAGGGTCAAAGTCGCTTAGCAACCGGTGCGGCTGCAAGTAATGTTGACTTGTATCAAGTGAATTGTACTTATTACAACGCACTTGGCGCAGACGATTTTGATTATTTACTCGCACGTGCCATACAGTTTTTTGCGCCGGGTATTCCACAGGTTTACTATGGCGGATTATTTGCGTGTGAAAATGACATGGATTTATTGGCTAACACCAATGTAGGCCGTGATATTAATCGCCCATATCTGAGCGCGGCTGATATTGATAAAGCACTCGCTAAACCGGTTGTTAACGGACTGATCAAACTGATTAAGCTGCGTAACGAACATCCTGCATTTAATGGTGAGTTTAATGTTAAAGGCGAAGGCACTAGTTGCTGTTTAAACTGGCATAAAGATGAAAGTTCAATTGAACTTAAAGTGAATTTCGCCAGCCGAGAAGTCCTCATTATTGATCAGCATGATAATGAGCAAGTTTTAATTTCTCTGGCTGACTTTATCGCTTAACCGCTTTGGCCTATTTGCAGCTGGTAGTCAATCTGCGCTACTTGCTGTTCTTTTGATAAAAATAAGGTCGCTGCTAAGCGGCCTTTTTCTTCGCTATTTTGATGTACTGTTGTGAGTTTTGGCACAAATCGCTGGCCTTCATCGATACCATCAAACCCGACAATTCTGACATCGTTTGGAATAGAAAGCCCCATTTTGATAGCCTCACGCATGGCTGCTAAAGCAATTAAATCACTCATGCATAACAAGACATTAGGTCGGGGAGTGCTGCTTAATGCCTCTTTAGCTGCAATACTGGCGAAGCGTTCACTGCTTTCAGGAATATTCCACGTTCTATCATCGCTAAGTGTGACGCCCGCTTCGTTAATCGCTTGGTGATAACCCCGCAAACGTTGGTGCGCGATAGATTGCCCTGCTTCAAACTCGTGATGTTCATATACTCGGCACAACACATTATCATTAAGGAGTCTGAGCCCTAAAATTGCCACCCGATCATCACTATTTTCGAGGGCATGCATGGCAATATCAAAACTTGCTTGTTGATTATTCACATTGACCGACGCTTCACGGCCAATGTCAAAGTCTACAGTAACGACATGTTTTGGTACTTTTTTTAACTGTTCGACTAGCTGTTTATTTCGGGGTCTACCATAACAAATAAAGCCGTCAACAAAGTCAACGACGCTGTTAAGGTTGTCGCTGTTGCCAGAAAATAGCAGCAAGTTAATGCCATTTTTCTCGAGTACCGATGACACACCGCGCATAAAACTACTCGCCACTGGATCTGACACCATATACTCAACGCTATCAGGTAGCACTAAGGCAACAATATTAAAGGTGCCACGGCGCAATGATTGCGCGGCTTTATTTGGCCCGAAATACCCGAGTTTTTTACACGCTGCTAAGATTTCTTCTCGGCGTGCTTTCGACAGTTGATCTGGACGATTAAACGCATTTGATACGGTGGCATTTGAAACCCCTAATTCATTGGCAATACTTTTTAAGGTCCAGCTTTTAGGTTTTGACATGGTGGCAACTTAATCGATTTACTTATCAGTAAATTACCATAGAAAGACCCGAAAAAAAGTGTTTTTAACGATAAAAATAAGCGTAACATACAGATTAACTGACTTTTTGTTTACGAAGGTGATGAGGTTTGATTTCAAAATTACCAAAATGGGTAGAAGTTGGCGCATTGATCCTTGCGTTAGTCGCGGGGTTTGTCAATGCGATTGGGTTGCTTAGTTTTGAACATCAGGCAGTCTCGCATTTATCGGGTACGGCGACCTTACTTGGTGTAGGTATGATTAAGGGCAGTGTATTGGGTCTTGTACATGTGCTCGGCGTGCTTGTGTCTTTTTTAGTCGGATCATGCATTGCTGGTTTTTTACTGAACAGCTCGGCATTAAAGTTAGGGCGTCATTACGACACCGCGCTATTTATTGAAGCTTTTTTATTATTGGGAGCGTTATGGTTGTTGTCAGAGGGGTCTGGCTATGGGCACTTTTTGGCTTCGGCGGCGTGTGGTCTGCAAAACGCACTAGCGACCACTTACAGTGGAGCTATTGTTCGTACGACCCATGTTACGGGAATTTTTACTGATTTAGGTATTATGTTTGGGCGCTTTTTTCGGGGGGAGCCGTTAGATAAACGAAAAGCTAAACTGTTTTTGCTGATCATCGCAGGTTTTATCATCGGCGGCTGTTTAGGGGCCTGGTTTTTTATCCAGTTTGCCTTTTTAGCTTTGCTAGTGCCGAGTACGATTTGTATTTTGTTGGCAGTGACTTACCGAGTATATTCGCACCGTATTACAGAGTAACTTAATGACTGGCAATGCTTTTAGGTGTTGCCCCAAAGGTTTGTTTAAACAGCCTGCTAAAGTGACTAAGGTTATTAAAACCAAGTTGATAACACACACTACTAATAGACTCACCTTTTTCTAAGCGTTTATAAGCCTTCTGTAATCGCAGCTGCTGTTGCCAAAGTGCGGGAGTAGAGCCAAAGGCTAGCTTAAATTGTTGATAAAATTTACTGCGACTCATACAGGCAATTTTACACAGTACATCAATGTCGATAGTGTGCGCTAAATGTTGCTCAATATACTGGATAACATGGCTCAGTGGTGTTGCAAGCTTACCCTGTTTGCAACTCGCAATCATTAAATCACGGCTTTGTTGTTGTAATAGTCGAGTGATAAGTTCATTCAATGAAAGATCGATTAAGTAGTCTCTGTGCTGCTCATTTTCACTAAATAAATTGATCATGCGTTCGAGTAGTTGTTGGGTTTGAATATTGTGCTCTGCATGGACTAACTTAGGCTCATAATGAAAAAAATCATCATGGCTAATTTGCTGCTCAACATTCAAAGCATCAACCACTTGGCTAATTTTGTCGGTACTAATTTCAATAGCTAAACAGGTCGTAGGCTGATTAAGAGATGCGTTTGGAAAATCAATTAATACTCCTTGCTTTGGCGCTAGTACAAACGACTGGTGTGGTAAAAACTCTTTGTGGTAGTCACTGTCGGCAACATGCATAATTTTTTTACCGCTGATCATGCCGCAAAATAATAGTTCGCTGGAATGCAGCGCGACTTTTTGTGCATCAAGGTAGGTGTCGTAAATGCTTAATTCGGCATGCTCACCGGCAAAACTTACCTTATTTTCAATTAGCACATCAATACGTTGGCGTTTTTTATCTAAGCGACTGTTGATTAGTGATGTGTTCATTGTTACCTCGTGTTTTCCCTTAAATTTGGACAAATAGTCAAAAAATCTGGACTGGGAATCAAATGTGTTTTGTTGAACTAGGCTAACTTCACTAGTTAGCGGTTAAATAAACAATAACCTACCGCCTAAATAAAATACAACAATTTGAAGAGAGAACACATTATGATCTATGCAAATCCAGGCAGTGAAGGTGCCAAAGTTAGTTTTAAAGCGCAATATGAGAACTATATTGGAGGGCAGTGGGTCGCCCCTGTTAACGGTGAATACTTTGACAATATTAGCCCAGTAAACGGTAAGGTATTTTGTAAAGTACCTCGTTCAAGTAAAGAAGACATCGAACTTGCACTTGATAAAGCCCACGACGCAAAAGCAGCATGGGGCACAACATCGGTGACAGAGCGTAGTAATATTTTGTTAAAAATTGCGGACCGTATTGAGCAAAACCTCGAAATGCTCGCAGTGGCTGAAACGTGGGATAATGGTAAAGCTATTCGCGAAACCCTTGCAGCAGATGTTCCGCTGGCGGCGGATCACTTTCGTTATTTTGCGGGGTGTGTGCGTGCTCAAGAAGGATCAATTGGTGAAATTGACGAAACCACAGTAGCGTATCATTTTCATGAGCCTTTAGGGGTTGTCGGGCAGATTATTCCATGGAACTTTCCACTATTAATGGCTGCGTGGAAACTCGCTCCAGCACTTGCTGCGGGCAACTGTGTTGTTTTAAAACCTGCCGAGCAAACACCCGCATCAATCCTTGTTTTGCTCGAAGTGATTGGTGACTTATTACCAGCAGGTGTATTAAATGTAGTGAATGGCTATGGTAAAGAAGCGGGTGAAGCGCTGGCAACCAGCACACGTATTGCGAAAATTGCTTTTACTGGATCAACGCCTGTTGGTTCACATATTTTAAAATGCGCCGCCGAGAACATTATTCCTTCGACTGTAGAGCTCGGTGGTAAATCGCCCAACATTTTCTTTAATGATGTGATGGAAAAAGATGATGCATTTTTAAGTAAAGCCATTGAAGGGGCTGTACTTGCTTACTTTAACCAAGGTGAGGTGTGTACATGCCCATCACGTTTGTTTATCCAAGAAGATATTTACGAGCAATTTATTGAACGTGTACTGGCGCGCACATTACAAATTAAACGGGGTAACCCGCTTGATACCGAGACCATGGTAGGGGCGCAAGCATCACAAGCGCAGTTTGATAAAATTTTAAGCTATATTGAAATTGGTAAAAAGGAAGGTGCCGAAGTACTTACCGGTGGTGAAGTAGAGCAGTTATCAGACGAGCTTAACGGGGGCTATTATATTCAGCCAACGCTATTAAAAGGCACCAATGATATGCGTGTATTCCAAGAGGAGATTTTTGGACCAGTGATTTCTATGTCTACTTTTAAAGATGAAGATGAAGCATTAGCGCTGGCCAATAGTTCTGAATTTGGTTTAGGAGCTGGTGTTTGGAGCCGAAATATGAACCGGGCTTATCATTTTGGCCGCAAGATTGAAGCTGGCCGTGTTTGGACAAATTGTTATCACATGTACCCGGCACATGCGGCATTTGGTGGGTATAAAAAGTCAGGGATTGGTCGCGAAACACATAAGTTAGCGCTTGACCACTACCAACAAACTAAAAATCTATTAGTAAGTTACAGTGAAAATCCACTGGGCTTCTTTTAAAAGCAATTTCTTATTGTTGTCGAAACTACCCAAACGCCACTTTAGTTAGTGGCGTTTTTTTATCTATTTGTAATGCGCTTTTTCTGCTATTAATCAATTATTAATAGCAGGGAGTAAGTTAATAATGATAAGAAATACGACAATAGATGATAGCGAAGCGATTGCTGAAATTTATAATTTTTATGTTCTTAATAGCACCGTGACCTTTGAAGTTGAGCCGGTTACTGGGGGCGAAATTGCAAAACGTATACAGGCCAGTCTTGATTCTCATTTACCATGGTTGGTTGCTGAGGTTAACGGCAAGATCATTGGCTATTGTTATGCAACACCGTGGAAAGCGCGTAAAGCATATCAACACTCCGTTGAAGTCTCGATTTATTTAGATGCGCAGTGTCAGGCACAGGGAGTGGGTACACAACTTTACACTGCACTTTTCACACATTTAAAGACGCGTAATCTGCATGCTGTTATGGCAGGTATTGCACTACCTAATGCTGCCAGTATTGCATTACACGAAAAGTTTAGTATGAAAAAGGTTGCACATTTTCAACAAGTTGGAAAAAAATTTGATGATTGGATTGATGTTGCATATTGGCAGGTTATTTTAGCTGACATAAAAAAGCCCAGCGAACACACAAGCTAGGCTTTCGACAACAATACGGCTGAGTGACCACGTGTGCAGTCACTCACAATAAAAAAGCTTAGAGAACACACAAGCTAAGCTTTCGACAACAATATGGTTGAGTGACCACGTGTGCAGTCACTCACAATAAAAAAGCTTAGAGAACACACAAGCTAAGCTTTCGACAACAATATGGTTGAGTCACCGCGTATGCACTGACTCGGTATAAAAAAGCTTAGAGAACACACAAGCTAAGCTTTTGACAACAATATGGTTGAGTCACCGCGTATGCACTGACTCGGTATAAAAAAGCCCAGAGAACACACAAACTAGGCTTTTGTGACAACAATTCGGTTAAAGAGCTAAGTTTTGCTTAGCGCGGTTTAGGTTGTGATTAACTAAATCATTACCTGAGATTTTCACCGCTTCATAAAAATCTGCTAGAGCAGCCGTGTCGTTTTTCGACATAATGCGCGCAATACCACGGTTACTTAAAGCGAATGATGTAAGTTCACGGCGCTTATAGCCGCGTACTTCGCTTTTGTTAAGAAGCTCAATTGCTTCTGTGCAAAGTGATTCTGCGTGACTGAAGTTCTTTGACTTCACGCTTGCTGCACAACGATTAAATGCAAGTTCATATTGACGATTTAAGTCAGTTGATTGTGTTGTGTTTGCTAACACAGCATCATACTGGCCTTGCATAATGGCTTGCGATGAATCTGAGTCATTGATAACCATTAATTTATAGTCACTCTGATCAGCGATTGCGAAAGCTGAACAAGTAAGTAATGAGCTAAGGGCAAGTCGTTTTAAAAGTGGTTTAAACATGGTTAGTTTCCTCGTTAATCGCAGCATCGTTTGCTGATGAGTTAACTTTAGAGTAATCCATCTAAACCGACAAACGATTAAAATAAACCTGATAGATGAATTTTTTTAACTCATAGCCTGTTTGTGTAAAAGGGCGAGCGACTTGAGTGTGTTTGATTTAAAGGTGAAATAAATATCGCTTGCAATTTCATATTTTAAATATACGATCCGTATATGTTTCATATATTGGTGATGTGATGGGTATTGTTAAAATTAGTGATGAACTGCATGAAGAAATCCGTAAAGCAAGCACGGCGATGGTGCGTTCAATAAACTCGCAATCAGAGTACTGGATTAAAATAGGTATGTTAGCCGAGCTCAATCCAACCATGACCTACAGTGACATTATTAAAGAACAGTTACAGCTAGCGGATGTTGCCGTTAAGGAAGGAATCGATGAAAAAAGTGGTAATTAAAACACAGGACGAGCTGGCGCTCATGCGTGAATCGGGGCGCTTATTAGCCAAGGTGTTCGCGTATTTAGACCCTCATGTCAAAGCGGGGGTAACCACAATGCAAATTAATAACCTTGTTGAGCGCTATATTGTTGATGAATTGCAGGCAAGGCCGTCGAGCAAAGGCCAGTACGATTATCCTTATGTGCTAAATGCCTCTGTTAACGAGGTGGTATGTCATGGTTTTCCTAATGAAAAGTGCGTTTTAAAAGAGGGAGATATCGTCAATATAGATATCACACTTGAAAAAAATGGCTTTTTGGCAGACTCCAGTAAAATGTACATGATTGGGGCGGTTTCACCGCTGGCAACGCGTCTGGTTAATAAAACTCAAGAGGCGCTGTGGCATGCAATCAACATGGTAAAACCAGGTGTGCGGCTTGGTGATATTGGTAACGCCATTGCAAATTTTGCTCGCCAACAAGGCTATAGCGTGGTGAAAGAATACTGTGGACATGGCATAGGGCAAGAAATGCATGAAGGACCCGATGTGCTCCACTATGGTAAAAAAAATACCGGATTAGTGCTTAAAGAAGGTATGACCTTCACCATCGAACCTATGATAAATCAGGGAACGGCTAAAATAAAAACCAAACCCGATGGGTGGACGGTTGTTACTCGCGATAAAAAACTTTCTGCACAGTGGGAGCATACTTTGGCGGTGACATCTGCTGGTGTGGAGGTGTTGACCTTACGTGAAGAAGAGCAACACTTTTTAAATCGCCTAAGTTAGAACGACACTTCGGGTGTTGGCTCTTCGGATAACCAATTTAAGGCAGCCGTTTTTGATTTGAATATGCTCATTGTCATTCCGGCTTTTTTATATAAGTTGCGGTACGTTTCTCGGAGCAGGTTTGCGCCTTCAAGTTCATCTGAAATCACCAACGCGGTTTTTTTTGAGGCGACACCTTTACGTTTTAGTTCTGATAAATACACCATCAGTTTTTCAAGTGCCCCCGGTGTTGCCATACATGAGTTTTCAAATTCAACCAATTCATACCAGCCTCCGTAGGTATCAATCAATTTAGTAATGTAGGCTTGTTGAATAAATGAATGCGCGTCGATAATTTCTTCGTTAAACGGTCCAGTCGCTGTTGCAAAGAGCGTGTGCTGATGTTGATAAAACTCAACTAATCCATGAGGTTTAAAGTTTTTATACGGAAAATGTTTGGTCGAGGCTGTGCTGCGCATAAATTCAATACCTGAAACACGAATATACTGATTTATTATTAGTTTATTGATAGTAGCAGTTAATTATCCAACTTCAACCTTTGTGATTGCACAATTTTAAAACGTTAGATTTAAATATTAGGTATAACTACCATGTTGAACCCGCCTGAATATAGATAGCATTTTGTTCTGGGCCATGCGCTACATCTAAGCCAATACTGATACCATAATGCTCGTCAATTAAGTAACGAAAGCCCGCGCCTACTGTATTAACGGTGTCTGCTTTTGATAAGTCAGAAAAATTATCGGCAGCCCAACCCATACCCGTAAATGCATTTAATTTTATTTTATGAGTGACCTTATAACTGGCTTCTGCTTCAGTGACAAATACATTAAGTCCTTGGTAACGCGTAGCCGATACACCGCGCAAACTAATACTGGGTGGAATATATACGGGTAAGCGTTTTTCGCCTCGGTTATTAACCGAATCGTATTGCATACGTAATGCAAAGTTAAACTTATCGGTATAACGCCAGTAATTAAGAGCGGTTAATTTTAAACTGGTGTAATCGACTTTACTGCCAATCGCCTCATCGAAATATAAGTACTCGGCTTTATAGTTAAAGCCACGCTCAGGGTTAAGCGGGTTATCTCGGCTATCGTACTCTAATAAGGGGCCAATACCTGAAGTATTTACATCGAGTGAAAGGTGTTCTTTGATGATGCCATTCTCAAGCAAAAAATCTTCAATGGGGTTCTCTGCCAAGCTAATGTCCACCTGACGGTAAATTTGTTTGAAGCCATAAAAAAAGTTGCTGTCTTGATACCGAAGTTTTAAATTTTGAAATAGGGCAGGGCCTTCAATATTGAGAGAAAGTGGTGTGAGTAGTTTTATTTCATCAAAGGTGTAAAAGTCGAGGTTTATACTCGCCCAACCAATAATACCTTGGTAGCGAATACGGTCTTCATCCCAAAAGGTAATATGCCCAACAGCGGCTCCTTTGGTGCCATTTTTTGTGCCCATAAGACCCACTAAGCTGATGCTTTGTGGCAAGGTCGACCCTTCTTTTTTCTGCTTTTTTTTCTTCTTTTCGTTATCGTGAAAAAATAGCCCAACGACACCTAACCCAGGCCCGACGGCAGGCTCTGTAATAAAGGTTGGAATAGGTAAAAAAGAAATCGGTTCATCCACTTTTTGTTGCTGATTACTTAATTGCGTTTCTGCTGGCTTTATCGCGTAGTCATCATAGCTGGAAGCAACACTATGGGTACTCACGAACCATGCAGCCGCTAAATTTATTAGTACAACGTTTCTCACTTCTTTTTTACCTCAGTTTTGTGTTTTGCTTCCTTGGCGTTCGGTTATCAATGTTTTTATAGCTGGTAGTTAAACTCCAAGCGATGGTCACCGTCCATGAAATCGACATTTTCATTCCAGTTTGCAAAATACCGCAGATTCATGCGTGGATTAATTTGGTAACTTGCAGCAAATTCGTGGGTTAGGATATGACTTTGATCAAGGCCATAATAATGGTCTTTGTAGGTATCACTTCCTCCAATGGTTGTTAACCAGAAGGGGTTGTAGTTCAGCCAGATTTTGTCGGAGATAGTAACTTTCGCGTACATACCTATTAACCCATACGCTCCCATAATTGAGTAGCCACTGTCTCGAGAACCATCGTCCTCACGTGCATTTTCACCCAACGACGCACCAACCCCAGCTAATGGATAAAACGAGAAACGTCCCATAGGTTTGAGTGCCTTAATATAGCTGTAAGATACATCCATACTTTCGTCGGCAACCAAATTCGCATTCAGATTATAGGTTGCGTCTATTTGAGTGGCACTCATGGTGGTTAAATCAACAGAAAAATTACGGAAACGGAATGAATCGATTGAGTCTGTGGTTTTGCTATCACTGTCCCAACCTAATGTATCTCCGTAGATCCCTTTTACTTCAATGACATTCATTCCTGCGGTAGTTGCAATACCGGTGTCGTATGCTTGACCAATTTTAAGGTTGAGGCCTTTATTGGTAGCACCTATACCCACCTGTGTATATACAGCGAGTGGATCCGACATATCCTGTACTGCTTTTTCTTCAGCAGCAACCACGCTAAGTGGCACACTCAATGAGCATAAAAGAACAGAAAAGTACTGTGAGTTCATGTGTTGTCCTTACACAAAATAAAGATAAAAAATAGGTACTTTAAGTACTTATAGTCTATTTGCTCGATGAGTTCAATAATCGAGCTGATAAAGTTAGTCGGTTACAAGCGAAGCATGGGGTAGATCAATTTAGGGCAATTTAGTCATGTAAAGAGCGTAAAAAAACCAGTAAAAAAATCCCCTCACCACACTGCCTACACCAGAGCCTTAAGTGCACGTTTAGCCGTTTATAAATTTACAAATAAGGACCGCTAAAAGCGATATCCACTGTGCTGTCTCCTTCATTTCATTCTTGATTGCTTATTTGGTTGCTGAATAGGCATTTATAAATATTTAAAAGTTAATAAAATCAACTTATTAATAAGGGCTGTGTGGGTAAAAGAAAAGTTGATTTAAATCGTGTTTGCCTAATTTAGAAACTAGAAATGGTGGCTTTTTCATCTATACTGATTGTTGATTCATCATGAGACTATGATGTTATTAACAATGAAAAAGGATGATTTATGAAAAAACTACTCGCGGCGGCTATTTGCAGCTTGGTGTCCACCGTAAGCCTTGCTGCAGATAAACCAAACGTGTTGGCCATTATGGTTGATGACGTTGCCCCAATTTCGCTTAGTGCATATTCGCATGGTATGACTTACCCGACCCCAAACATCGACCGAATTGCTAATGA
This sequence comes from Pseudoalteromonas sp. JSTW, assembly GCF_013423925.1. Lineage (NCBI taxonomy): Bacteria > Pseudomonadati > Pseudomonadota > Gammaproteobacteria > Alteromonadales > Pseudoalteromonadaceae > Pseudoalteromonas > Pseudoalteromonas sp. JSTW. The sequence goes on along the minus strand of NZ_CP058973.1, from coordinate 570,188 downwards.
GGGTGCGCTTTTCACAGATCATTATGCGCAACCCAGTTGTACAGCAGGGCGAGCGGCATTTTTAATGGGTCAGTTACCAATTCGTACAGGTTTAACAACGGTAGGCCAGCCCGGTAACCCGTTAGGAATTAAAGAAGCCGATCCTACATTGGCTGAATTCTTAAAAGACCGTGGTTACATGACTGCTCAGTATGGTAAAAATCATTTAGGCGATTTGGATGAACACTTACCAACTAAGCATGGCTTTGATGAGTTTTACGGTAACTTGTATCATTTAAATGTTTCTGAAGAGCCAGAACAAGCTGATTACCCTAAAGATCCGAAGTTTATAAAACAGTTTGGGCCACGAGGGGTTATTGAGTCATATGCTAATGGTAAAATTACGGATACAGGACCACTGACGCGTAAACGAATGGAAACGTTTGATGAAGAAGTGTTAGAGCGTTCGCTCAATTTTATGGAACGCGCTGTTAAAGCTAAAAAACCATTCTTTATTTGGCACGCCACTAGCCGCATGCATGTTTATACGCACTTAAAACCAGAAAGCCGTCATTTAGCAACCGATATTAGCTCGGAAGAAGATATTTTTGGTAGTGGTTTAATGGAGCATGATGGGCATGTTGGCAAACTGCTGGACAAACTGGATGAGCTAAAAATTGCAGATAACACCATTGTTATTTACACCAGTGATAATGGTCCAGAGCAATCAAGCTGGCCTGATGCAGGCACAACCTCGTTCCGTGGTGAAAAAATGACAACCTGGGAAGGGGGTGTTCGCGTCCCATTTTTGGTTCGTTGGCCTAACAAAATTCCGAAAGGCTTAAAGCTCAACGGTATTTCATCACATGAAGATGTTTTTCCGACTATTGCCGCTGCGCTCGGTGAGAAGAACTTACGTGAGAAACTGAAAAAATCAGATAAAGTTTATATCGACGGTGAAAATAACCTTGATTACTGGACTGGTAAGGCTGATAAATCTGCGCGTAACTTTTTCTTTTATTACTATGAGTCGCAGTTAACTGCTGTTCGTTTTGGCCCTTGGAAAATGCACTTTGCAACGAAGCCAACCGGGATTTACTACGATGATATGATCACTCACAGTATGCCCAAACTATTTAACTTACGTAAAGACCCTTTAGAGCATTACGACGGGGTAACGGGTTTTCACCAAATCATGCGTAAGAGTTGGTTATTGCAACCTATTATTGCCAAGTTAAATGAGCATGTAAAAACGTTTGTTGAGTTCCCGCCTCGCCAAGAAGCAGCCTCACTGAATGTAAACGAAGCAATAGAAAAAGCGAAGTCATTAAATTATGGCCACTAAAGCCAAACAGAGTCTGTAATAAATAGGGCCTTTTTAGGCCCTTTTTATGGCGTGTTTATTTACCAATACTGTTCATCATTTCTAGTTGTTGAATAAACTGTTGAACTTGCTGATTGCCCGGTACAAGGCGCGCTAAGTTTCGTGCATAGAAGAGTGCTTGAGCGTAGTTTTCTTCACCAGCATACCACTGGGCTAAACTGTAACTGATGTCTGGGTTATTTGGTGCGAGTGTGAATGCATGTTCAAGGGCTGAAATGGCATGTGGCATGTCACCCAAGTCTTGCAACAACAACGCATAAGTAAAAGAGTAATTGGCATTGTTTTTTGCAAAATTAGCGGCATTTTTTAAGTGACCTAACGCAGCCTCTTTTTGCTTGGTGCGAATTAAGCTCATTGCCAATGCATAATGCAAATCGGCACTTTCATTATTTACAGCTAAGCCTTGTTTCAAGGTTTTCTGGGCGGCCTCCTCATCTCCTTGATTCCGATATAAGTCGGCTAAGTTAACATAGGCAGGTGCAAAAATTGGCTCAATGCTGATTGCTTGCAGATAATGTGCTTTGGCTTCCTCTGGTTTTTGTAGAGCAAGGGCGAGATTACCTAAGTTGGTATGTGCGTACCCGCGCTCAGCTTGATACAGCTGGGTTTGTTTATATTCATTAAGGGCTTTATTCAGGCGCTCAGAGTCTGGTTCATTCAATCCACTTGGAAAAGCCTCCATTAGCATAGGCGCTAAGGCGCGGGCTGCTTCTGCTCTTATGGGAAGGTGCGTGTCATCAAGCAGTGGATTGAGCATTCGCCAGCGTTGGTTGATGTCAAAAGGCATTGCCGCTTCTATTGCAGCTTGGCGTTTCAGCGGCTCAGGATCTTTTACTGATCGCGCAATCGCAACTACGGCATTGTTATCGGGGCTGCTTGCTAAACGGCTCAGTGCCGATGCGCGAATAATGTCAGGAAATGATTTGTCTTGCACAATTTTTGTCAGCATGGCTGATGCATTGGGTAACCCATTATCAGCGACATGGAACGCCTGTGAAAAGTGCTCTTTGCCTAAATGTGCTGAATTTGGGTGCCAGTTTCGTATCTGCTTTACTGCCCACTGAGGTGTTTTATCTTCATGGCAGCTATTACAGGCATTGGGTGCATTGGTTTTAAGAGTTAGGTCTGGACGAGGTACGCGAAAACTATGATCGCGTCTGGCATCAACTTGCATGTACGTATTAGCGGGCATATGACAATCAACACATTGGCTACCTTCACTTTCGAGTTTATGACCGTGGTGCTCGGGTGTATCGAAATCGACTTGGCTGTGACACTGTGTACAGGTTTGGTTGCCGGGTAGTTTTAGCTTTCCTGAATGCGGGTTATGGCAATTACTACAGGTTACGCCTGCATTAAACATTTTACTTTGTAAGAATGAGCCCCACACATAATTTTCATCCCACACTTGGCCATCAACATGATAGAGCTCAGGCGTAAGCAGCGATCCGCGAAAATCCTGTAAAAAGCTATGGGGATCACTTCGGTCGTTAAGTTGCGAACGACGAGCATGACACGTTGCACAGACTTGAACTTGGTCGCTTTTTACGAGAGGTTGCACGCTTTTCATGCTGCCGTCTTTTTGGGTAGTGAACAACGGCGTTTGTGTATTTATATTGTTAGCAAAGCCTTTATCTGTTCTTTTTTTATCACCATTTGCCCATTTTAAGTGTTCAGTTGTATCGCCATGGCACGCTTTACAGCTGACGTTGATAGCGCTGTAGGTTGAATTAAAGCGGTTGGTGTTAAGATCGAATTGCTTTTTAAATTCAGTTGAATGGCAATCGGCACACATGTGATTCCAGTTTTGTCCTTTTTGTGACCAGTGAAATAAATCATGTTGTTTTTGCTCAGGATGAAGCACAAACCAGCGCTGCCCGCCGTTTTCCTTACTACGAGAATCCCACGCAAACGGAAAAAGCTGAATGTGGCCTCCTCCCATATCAAACATATACTGCTGCAGTGGCTCGTAACCAAATGTATATAAAACGGGATAGTCAGTCAGTGTGCCGTTAAGATTTGGCATAGCAATAAATAGCTGTTGGTCGCGTGTATAAAAGCGTGCTTTTTGATCTTGGTATTCAAGTGTTTGATCATCAAAGTTGCCAAGCACTGTGGCCGGTGTGGCTTTTTCCATTGCATGAAAATGGTGTGATGTTTGCCAATCCTCGACCTGACTTTGATGACAATTAATACACGCAGGTTCTGCGAACACTTTCACAGCAACGAGACTGATAAAAATCCAGATTAGGCGCATCACTGAACAATTCCTTTTTATTTTTTTAGTAAACCTATTAATGAGTTATATCAGTTTGAGCTGCATAATCAAAGTACAGTATTAAATTAAAAACGCCCTGCTTTTTAAGGACAGGGCGTTTAGGGAAGTGCTTTATTCTGCTGCTTGTTTACGTGCTTTTAATTTTGCAGCATGGTCAATTTCAAATTCAGGCATGTCTTTATTACCCTTCATTAAATAGTTATCCATCCAGCGCATTAATCGTAAGCTGTAATCGTATTGAGCAGCCACTTTTCGGTTGCCGTGGCCTTCGCCTGGGTAATACACCAAACGCACATCTTTACCTTGTACTTTCATGTAGCGATATAGCTCCATTGATTGAGCAGGGTGTACGCGAGGATCATCTTTACCGTGCATAATAAGTAGCGGTGTTTTAGATTGACCAGCCCAATATATTGGGCTGCGCTCTAAGTACCACTGCCATTTATCCCACGGGTAAGAACGCGCGTGAACAAGGTTCATTTCATTCGAAATATCAGTTGTACCAAACTTAGAGAGTTGATTTGAAACACCCACAAACATGACGCTGGCAGCAAAGTGCTCGGTGAGCTTAGTTGCAGCCCATGCAGAGGCATAACCACCGTAAGAGCCACCGGTAATACCCACACGTTTGCTATCAACTAACCCCATTTCAACTAAATGGTTTTTAAAGTCGACAAGGTCATCAAACTCTTTACCTGCATAGTCGTTTTGGCCAAGCTTAGAGTAGTCAACCCCTTTACCTGTTGAACCGCGGTAGTTTGGATAAAACACTGCATAGCCGCGTGCTGCACCCATTTGCCCTGGGCGAGAGTAATTGGTTAACCAGCCATTTTTGTCATGACTTTCAGGCCCACCATGCACCGACATAATGAGTGGGTAACGGGTTCCTTCTTGGTAATCTAGTGGGTAAATTAGTACCCCTTCAATGTCTACACCGTCGCGCGCTTTTAGCGAGATAGTCTCTTGCTTTGCAAAGCGTTTATCGCTTAACCAGCTGTTTGAATCGGTTAAGCGGGTGGCTTTATTACCGCGAATAATAAAGACTTCGTTCGGGTGCTGCGCCGTATTAGCGCGAACAGCAAGTGTTTTGTCTGAGTCAGATACGCTTAGGTTTGTGGCAATAAATTTGCCTTCTTTGATAATCTTTTTGTACTTATTGCTACCAGTTTTAATACTCGCAATAAAGCTTTCAGTGCCCACATTGGCTATAAAATTAAGTGTATTGCGTTTATGAGACCACTCAAAGTCAACAACATGCCCCATAAAGTTTGGCAGCCATTCAGTGATTTCGGCTGTATCAGTGTCGGCTATAAATAAGCGACCTGTGGCTGGGTCGTGTTTGTCTTCGGCCCCTAAAATAGCAATATATTTACCATCGGCAGACAGCTCAGCATCGCCTAGCTTGCCTTCTGTTTTAAAAGACAGAGTGACTTCATTGCTTGCTATATCATACAAGTGCCACATTGATTTAGTGTATTTATCATCAATAAGCGCTGTTGGTTGGGTTTTAACAAGTAATTTTTGACCATTTGCAGACCAATTCATATCACTGACGTAGTCATTTACATTCAGTGCTGTAGGCTTTAATGGGGTGTTAGAGTTCGCTAAATCGACAATAAACAGCGCTTTATTATCCAGACCTAACTCATAAACTTCAGCCATAAAACCAAGTTTTTTCAGTTCTTTTTCAGACTTGTCTTTTGCTGGTAATGCCAAAATAGCCACATGTTGGTTATTTGGGCCTAATTTATAGCTTGAAATAGATGTGCCTTTTAACGACAACACTTTTTGCGCTTGGCCACCATCAACAGGGATTTGGTACAGTGAAGTGTATTCGTCATCATTCAATTTAGCTAAAAAGTACACCGTTTTGCTGTCGTTAGACCATTGAATGCTTTTGATATTGACCTTACCTGTAATGTAAGGACGTTCAACGCCTTTGTCGTCAACAATGAAAAGCTCACTGTAATTGTGGCCATTTTTATCTTTATATAATGTGCGCGGGACCGAGCGTGTAAAGGCAACATTATCGCCATCTGGGCTGACACTGGTTTGAACGACAGATTGAATCAATGGGATATCATCAATCGTGATAGTATCGTTGGCTACAGCAAATGTGCTAGACAAACCAACGGCTAAGGCTAAAACTGACTTTAGCATAGTGTTTTCCTTCGCTTGTTTTATTATTGTCACCGATTATAGCAATATGAAACAGGATTAGTAACGAATGCGGTTAATGACTATACCGAATGCCTAAATAGAAGCGACGACCATTTTTGTATATGCCTGTTGGAGCATACTGATTGCGCTCATAGGTATAGGTTGTTTCATTGGTGAGATTGATAGCATCAAAAATAATATCAAACTGTGTTGTCAGCTTAATAGTTAAGTTACCATCGAGTTGCCCAAAATTGTCCATTCTCTTGAATTCGAACTTATGTTTTATTATTTAGTTTTAAGTGCTTAGTTGCATACACAGAGCACTTAACGGGTGTCAAACTAACGCAACGTATAGCGTGTTAGTATTAATGAGTTAAATTTACTTATTGTTTTTTAGATAATTAAATAGCGGACATTCACAACTTTCAGATGAAAAAGTGGACAAATTTAAAAACGATTCGATACTGATTAAAAGAAGCTGAGAATAAACACAAAGAAGGAAATTTTAAATTGTCGCGGGGCACCTAGGTATTTTGTTTGTATCAGTTATACAGTAACCTCGTTTTTAATGCGAAGCTTTAATCCTTGGCGAACTTGGTTTTCTTTAGAAGGGGTGTTTTCTTTACTTTACACGCTTGCTTACGACTGCCGGTAACTAAAAAGCCCGAGTAAACTCGGGCTTATATAAATTACAAACTCTTTTTCGGTGGCAGCGCAACGTTGGCGAAAATTAAACCTGCTACTAATGACATAAAAATCAAGAATGTTTGCTGACCTATGTGCTCGGCGTACACAAAATCTTGACCTTCAATCAGCGAGTTTAGGCCAATGTAGGTCTTGCTCCCCGGGACTAACACGATTAATCCTTGCATGGCGACGATAGAAGCAGGTGCATTCGCAACACGGTTAAACAGGTTACTAAAAATACCAACCGATAATGCCCCTACAAATGTACCCAAGGTGTAGTCAAGATACATTGCTGAGCCAATGCTTGTACCATATGCAATAAAACCTGATGCAATTGACCATAGCGCATGTTTAAGCTTGGTTCTAAATATCACGATTAAGCTGCTACATAACATGAAAATAGCCAGCCATGCGGTCCACTTGGGTAATGGTTCTGGTTGCACAAAATCGGCTTGTCCGAAAATCGCAAACCCGATACCAATACCAATAAAAGCACCAAAATAGAGTTTAAACAGCAACATAAAGGAATCCATGACTCTGGCTGTTCCCGACACCAAATGCCTCGCTGCAAGTTCGGCAAAGCCTAACGCTAAAGCAAGCCCCGGTATAAACACAATAATGGCAGAGAGAACAACTAACCGAATATTAATTTCGGCATCGAGGTACACACTCACTGCACACGCTAAAATAGCGGAAACAATGGCCACTAATGGTTCAAGCATATGAGCAACGCGTTTAGAACGTGTTGACCAAAGAACAAATAAATACACCACTAAAGTCAGCAGTGCAGACCAAAATACATCATTCCAACTGGTGCCCATTAGCATTGCAAATGCACCACCTGATGTTGCAAACGCAACGCCAGTGGTAAATTTGTTGTAAGGGTTTGGCATGGTGTAAATAATGTCGAGCTGTTTATCAACCTCTTGCAAGGTTAACTCGCCATTGAGCATTTTATTTACCAGATCATCGGTATCAGCAAGCGAGCCTAAGTCATGATCACCCGGATCAACGCGTGCAACATGGGTGTATTCTTCTTCGTGGCCATCTGTCCAGATCACAAACGTCACTGAAGTAGGCGACATGACGAAGGAGGATTTTAGGCCAAGATATGTTGCGACTTCCATTAAGTGCGCTTCAAGTCGATATGCTGGTGTGCCATATTTATGGAGCATTTTACCCAGCTTAACGATAAATTTTCGTTTTTCAGTAAACGTTGCGTTTTTCAAAGGCGTTTTGAACCAAAGGTTAAATTGTTCAGTTAAGGATAGACCAAATTTCAATAAGATATAGTCTGCAAAGCAGACTATAAAGCTTAAATTTACCAGCGCGATTTTAGCGACAAACGCTACTATGTCTAGTGTTATTTAGGGGTAATTTACTTATTTTTTGCTTCAATCCATTGCGCCATATATTGTGTTGAACGCATTGTGTGATGTTTCAGCATTTGCCCTGTGAAATTGTTGTGTCTATGGCTTATCAGTGACTCACTGACGTGTTCAATTTTAGCCATTAATTGCGCTTCAAGTTTTGATTTATCATAATATTTTTGCAATAACTGTTTGCCATATTGCTGAGCTTGAATAAACGCAGATTCATCTTTGTAAAGTGCTACGGCGGCGTCGGCAAATTGCTCTGCATTTTCGCAAACTGTACCTGGCCACGGCTCGTTTAGGTGCATGCCTTCACTGCCAATTGGGGTGGTGACACTCGGCGTTTGCATGATCATCGCTTCCAGTAACTTACCTTTAATACCGGCACCAAAGCGCAGTGGTGATAAGCATACGCGAGCATCTTCCATAACTTTATAGGCATCATCTGCCCAGCCTTTTATTAAAAATCCTGTTTTAGGGTTATTAAGTGCCGTTGCTTTAGGCGGTGGGTAAGAGCCATAAATATGTAATTCGGCGTCAGGTAATTGCTTGCGGATCAACGGCCAGATTTGTTGTAAGTAAAGGACTGCATCCCAATTTGGGGCATGGCGAAAGTTACCAATCGTCATAAAATGCTGGCGCTCATTAAAGGGTTTTGTGTTGGTCGGAAGCGCTTTTAAGTCGACTAAAAATGGCAAGTGATGCAATAACGCACTATCAACGTTGAATACATCGTTTAGTAATTGCATTTCATAGTGCGAGATGATCAAACTAATATCTGAGCGCAAAATAGCAGCTATTTCACGTTTGGCAATATCACTGTGTAAGTCTGCAAAGTTGAATGCACGTCCTGCTTTATGTGCCTCGTGGCGAGCGTTTCTTAAGCATTGCAAGTCTTCTGTGTCGAGGATTTTTAATGCATTGGGACAGTATTTATCTACACGCCAACCAAATTGCTCTTCCATCATGAAGCGATCAAACATCACGATATCGGGATTATAAGCTTGTACATACTGATCAAAGCTGGCGCAGTTTAGGGCAATGACTTGGCTGGTTATGCCTTCGTTTGCAAGGTCAATCATGTGCTCTGTTTTTTGCGCTGGACTGGCAAACTCGACTTGCCAGTTTTGTGCTCGAAAGGCGCGCAATAGCGACATCATGTGGGTGCCGGCGGCAGAGGAGTTTGGCTCTGGCCATACATAGCCGATCACTAACACTTTTTTCATTGACTTGAGTCTCGTATTTGTAAATTGACATCCACCAAAGTGCGGACAGGTGGTGTCGATTGATTAAGAAGTTCTTTTAAAACTTGGCAAGTGCGCTTACCAATTTCATCGGCATTTATTGCAATGGTTGAGAGCGATGGTAGCATTAATCGCGAGTCTTCAAGATCATCAAAGCCAACAACTTTAATGTCTTTGCCCGGTTCTAATCCATGTTGGCGCATTGCTTCAATGGCACCATAAGCAATCACATCGTTAAAGCAAATAATCGCTTTGATATGCGGGGATTTTTTGATCAAACTGTTGAAGGCTTCGCGGCCACCTTGACGATTTGTTTGTGCCTGAATAACACGTTTGTCTTCGCTTATATTAAATTGTTTAAGCGCCGATAAAAAACCACTCAGTCGCTCATGGTAGTCTGATATTTCATCTACACCACCTAAAAAAGCAATTTCTTCAATACCTTGCGACAGGATATGGCTGGTAGCAATATGAGTGCCTTTTTTGTTGTCGGGTAAAACGCACGGTGCTGCCGAAAAGGGAACCTCACGCATTATATTAATTACAGGAAAGCCGCTATTAATCAGGTCATCTTGCCAGCTTTGTTCGGTGCCAGGGGCCGGGCACATAATAAAAGCAGACACATTGTATTCTTTTAGAGTTTTTACAACTTGCTTTTGTCTTTCTACACATTCGGCAATATTTACCAACATAGGCAACATCCCTAAATCGTAAATATGCTTCTCCAAGCCTACTGCTAGTTGCGCTGAGTAGGGGTTGGTTAGGTCATTAATTACCAGTGCGACAAGATTCGAGCGCTTACTTCGAAGTGCTGCGGCGTCTCGGTTATATACATAACCAAGCTTATCGATGGCAGTCAGCACTTTTTCTTTACTTTTATTACTGACTTTATCACTGTTAGTGAGAACCAAAGACACGGTAGATTTTGATACTTGCGCTTCTTTGGCTACGTCCCAAATAGTGACTTTGCCCGTTGATTTTTTCATTTTTGTCTAGCGAAAAGTAGCGAATATAGTGTGCTTATATTAGCGTAATTTAGTGATTTAAGTCACTGATTAGCTGCCAAAAGAGTCGAAACTCTTTATAAAATGTCTTAAACTATTTTCTTAGTCGGAAATAAAAACGAAAAAAGGAACTAACATGAAAGCATTAAAATTGCTTTTTACGCTGATGATTGGCGTGTCAGTTTGTACTTCAAGTTTTGCCAATGAAGGGTATCAAACACCTTCACCTGCCTTGGCTTCGGTTGTCGATGCTAAATTAGCCCCCAGTAGTTATTTATCAAATGATGCCGAGTGGTTGGCATTATTTGATAGAAAACGTATTGATACCCTGCAAGATCTTGCGAAAGAAGAACTAAAACTCGCCGGAATTAAACTTAATCCTGCCAATTTTTCGCGCTCACGTGAGCGCGCTATATTTACGTCTCTGGTGCTAAAGCATGTTGAAACAGGGAGTGAAATTACGGTATCGGGTTTACCCAATGGTTTAATTCGCTCGCCCAGTTGGTCAAGCGATAGTCAATACTTAGCCTTTGTAATTGAACAAAAAAACAGTGCTAATTTATGGGTTTATAACGTCAGTACAAAACAAGCAAGGCAACTCAGTGATACGCCGTTAAACTCAGTATTAACACGTACTCCTTACATGTGGTTACCCGATAGCAGTGCTATCGTTGCAAATGCGGCTGTTAATTTAGGTAAAACTCGTTTAACCAATGACAGCACGGCTGTCGTGCCGGTAATTCAACAAAGTACAGGTGAAAAAGCACCTGCGCGCACTTATCAAAATTTATTAAGCAGCCCCTTCGATGAAGCGCAGTTTAAGTTTTTTGGCCAAAGTCAGCTTACTTATATTCCATTGAGCGGCCAAGCGCAGCCAATTGGTCAAGCTGGGTTAATTAAGTCGTTTTCAGTATCGCCCGATTCAACCAATATTTTGGTGGGTATGATCGATGAGCCTTTTTCGTACCAAGTTCCATACCAACGCTTTGCTGCTACATGGCAAATTTGGGGAATGCGCGGTTACACCTTGGCTGAGCTGGCAAAACAGCCGCTAGCCGACAATATTCCCCAAGGTTACGACAGCGTTCGTACTGGCCGTCGAGATTTTCAGTGGCGTTCAGACCAAGGTGCCGAAGTCATTTGGGCAGAAGCACAAGACGGTGGCGATATGAAAACAGATGTAGCGCACCATGACTACCTTTATAGTCTGCGCGCTCCGTTTAAACGTGAACCTAAGCTATTTGCTAAAGTTGAGCGTCGCTTCGACTCAATAGAGTGGGGCAGTAACAATGTTGCCTTATTATCTGAATGGCGTTTTAGCGACAGACAAATACGCACATTTGTTATACAACCTCGAAATGCCGATAAAAATCGCGTGCTCTTTTCTGAGCGCAGTTACAATGATGCTTATAAAGATCCGGGTTACCCAATCTACGAGAAAAACGACTTAGGTGAAAGAGTCATCAAAGTGATTGGCGGTCGTTATATTTATTTCCGTGGTAATGGGGCGTCTGAGCAAGGAAATATCCCATTCTTAGACCGTTACGATGTAAAAACAAACTCAACAACCCGTGTTTGGCAATCAGCTGCACCTTATTACGAGCGTGTGCGTGCGATGTTAGACGATGAAGGCGAGCGTTTGATCACCATACGTGAATCAAAAACAGAGCAACCAAATTTCTTTATTCGTGATTTAGATAACGACAAACTCACTCAATTAACAACGTTTGAGCATCCTTACCCTGAATTTAAAGGCGTAACTAAAGAGCTTATTCGTTATAAAAGAGAGGATGGTGTTGAACTGAGTGGCACACTTTACTTGCCGCCGGGCTATGACAAAACCCAAGGAACGTTACCTGTACTGATGTGGGCTTACCCGCTTGAATACAAAGATAAAGCGGTGGCATCGCAAGTGCGCGAATCACCGTATGAGTTTACTTACATTGGGTATTGGGGGCCTATGCCGTACCTTGCAAAAGGGATTGCGGTATTTGATGACCCTAAAATGCCAATTGTAGGTGTCGATGGTAAAGAGCCGAATGACCTTTTCCGTACTCAGCTCGTATCGAGTGCGCAAGCCGCTGTTGATGTATTGGTTGAAAAAGGCATTGCCGATAAAGACAAAATAGCGATTGCTGGTCACTCGTATGGTGCTTTTATGGTGGCTAATTTACTAGCACACAGCGACTTATTTAAAACGGGTATTGCCCGCAGTGGTGCTTACAATCGCACATTAACGCCATTTGGTTTTCAAGGTGAAGAACGCGATTTTTGGCAAGCTCAAGATGTGTATGCAGCAATGTCGCCATTTTTCCATGCTGAGAAAATCAATGAACCTATGTTGATGATACACGGCCAAGAAGATCCAAATTCAGGCACGTTCCCAATGCAAAGCGAGCGCATGTACGCCGCATTAAAAGGCCTTGGCAAAGAGGCTCGTTTAGTTATGTTGCCTTATGAGGCGCACGGCTACCGTGCCCGTAAGAGCTTATTGCATGTGCTTTGGGAGCAAGAGCAATGGCTAGATAAATACTTATTAAGTGATGAAAAGCAAGCAGAGCCAGTTGCTGCTGAAGGTGTCACTCAGTAATTAGCAAAATACGTATATTAAGAATCCCCGCCTTTTAGCGGGGATTTTTTTGAGAGGCTAAAGCTGAAGTTAATAGTGGTCAGTATTACCAATTACGATTTATCGAGTTTGAGCTGCCTAGAATTAATTGTTGAAAAAATAATGCCGCTTAGAAAGCGGCATTGACTCTTTAATTGTTATTTACATAAAGTTGTAATCTAAACGTATGCCAATGCTACGCTCGGGTAAAAAATCTATGTATTTTTGAGCGGTTGTTCTATTACTACGACTTCGATCTCTTTTATACTTAATCGCATCATTATCGAAGACATTATTTAAGTGAACGCTTAATTTCACGTTTTCGTTGACCTCATAACGAGCTGATAAGTTAAATACTTCATAACCAGGGACTTCATCTCCAGGTTTGGTATCAAAGTGCGTGTTGTATTTACCATATGCTGAGACGTCACCACGAATAAAGAATGGCTTGTTATTAATGTCAAATTCCTTATCAATTGCGATATAAGCATTATATTTAGGCACCATCGTCATTTCTTGACCTTTAACGCCACCGATTGTTTCATTATCTTCAGTAAGTTCAGAGTTGGTATAAGAGGCATTTACAATTAATGCTATAGTATCTGTTAAGCTTGCTTTTGACTCAAACTCAAGCCCTCTTGAACGTGCTTTTCCTGCATTTGCGGTATAAGAGAACCCACAAGAATCCATGTAAATACTCGTCTTAATATCACTCCAGTTTATTTGATAAATAGCAGAGCTAAAGTTGAACTTACCATCGAATAATGAGCCCTTTAAGCCAACTTCATAGTTATCGATTGAATCAGATGTGAAGCGAGCTTTACGATTCTTAGCATTAACATCATTTACACACGCTGCGGCTAGTGGGCTATTGTTACCACCTGGGCGGTATCCTTCAGAGTAAAGAGCATAAATTGAATAGTCATCAGTAGGTTGCCAAGAAGCGCTAAATTTAAAGCGATTTCCTTGTTCTTCACCGCCTATCAGTGTTTTATCGTTTGACCACACACCAATTTCTTCAGTGCGTTCAAAATCTTCTAAATTGAAATGGCGAATACCCGCATTTAACTCAATATTGCCAAAATCGTCTGTTTCAATTTGGTACGCTACATCTGCAAACAGCGCAAACTCTTTTGCCCACTCGCTGAACACATGATAATTCCAAATTTTATTAGGATCGTCAAAGTTATCTAAACCGATTTGCTGGGCATCGTCCCCCCACCAGTAAAGTGCAGCAGCTGCTGTCCTGTCACCGCTTTCAATATATTGCCATTGATGACCTGGAGAGTCAGGTCGCCATGATTTATCCCAATAAGCACCGACAGTCCAACTTAAATTGCTATTTAAATCGAAGTTCTGAAGCCTAATTTCATGGGTAACGCGGGACAGCTCTTGATCGTTTATTATCCATGTTTTAAACATATCAGAAGCATCTAAACGAGACCAATCATCCAGCGAATCAGATTTTACTTTTCGGTATGAACCAGCATAAGTTAATGAAGCAACGTCGGCTATATTATCAACATCAACAGTTAAGCTATATAAATTTGTAGACTCTTTATCCCAACCATCGAGTAAATTATAGAGAGCATATTTATCATCAGCACCATGAATAAATCCACCACCTTGAATACAATCTGGGCGATTAAATGTCGGATCACATGTTATTTTAGTGTCTGAGATATCATAACCGTACTTAGCTGAAGCATCTTCATCATAAGATAATTCATAGTAATATCCTGGCTTTGAGGTATCTCCCAATGTTGCGCCATTAGCAGAATACTCATCATGCACATAGGTGAAGTTAAGTGCTAAATTATCAATTGGTTGCCATAATAATTGACTTCGAATAAAACTACTTTGACTTTTACTCTGTTGTCCTGTTGCTTGATTGACATAAGGACGGACATCGTTGGTTATATTACCTGTCACTCTTAATGCAAGGGTATCGTCTAATAGAGGTACATTAACACCTAAAGATAAGCTGCTGTCAAAACCATCTACATTATTTTCACTTGAGCCTTCAATCGTACCAAATAACTCAAATTCATCTAATTGTGGTTTTTTAGTGATAACGCGAACCGTACCACCGATTGCATTCGAACCGTATAATGTACCTTGTGGGCCGCGTAATACTTCAACTCGCTCAACATCTGTGAGGTTTGTAAATTCATACGGGATATCATCAGTGAATATGGCTGTTGTATCTGGCGATGCGCTATTCCCTCCGCTTAACCCTCTTAAAATTAACTGACCACGAGGTGCTGCAGCACCAGCTAAAGTACGGTAAATATCAGATGCATCAAGGTAGTTTCGATTGGCAATCTCAACTGCAGATACCGCTGAAATACTCATAGGTATTTCTAGGATTGTTTCAAGTTTTTTACGCGAAGTAACCGTTATTACTTCTAGATTTTCCTCTTTTTCAATTTTATCTTCTGTATCCATGGCTATTGCTGGAACTGCATATAAATGACCTAAAATCACAGTGGTTAAAATAGTTTGTTTTGTTAATAGAGTGTTTTTCATTGATGTTCCCAGTGTTTTTTTTGTTGATATTCTATTAACGACGTTAATTTAAATATTGGCATTGTTCAATCTATTTAACCCTTTTTTGGGGAATTGTTTTTCTAATTGGTTTTTATTCTGGAATTAATTATGTCTTTTTGTTTATTTTTACATGCTAAATAATGAGATTGACCAACGTGTATATTGTTTTTGTGAGTCGTTAGTCGTGCTTACGGAATTGCTCATCAGGCAATGGTCTTTTTTAGGTGATGAGTGATGAATTTTTTAATTGTTCTCTCAAACTGCACATTCGAATCTTTCTTCAATTAAATTATCCCGTCAGATAAAGCTACAGAGCACTCATAGGTATTTTACAGAGAAGGTAAAAGCTCAGCGCAACAAGTTTGCAGTGATCACAGGGGTCATTGCTGTTTAGGTAAAATACTAAACTCAGTTTCACGTGGAAAATTAGTTATAGTGTCTGTACTTATCGAAGCTATAAAGTAGAGCTGAGTTAAGCAAAGTTGACTGAAGATGAAGCGCTTGTGCAATAGCCATCGCTATCACAATAGATGGAGTCCGATACAATGACTACTCGTGGTCGCGCTGTACGTAATAATGATCTGGCTTGATTATTTGCTGCAATAGAATGTGTTGCCCAACCTAATGGTATAGGCTTTTTGGTAGCTTATATTTTAGTAACGAAGATCGTGGGCTAACTAGCTCCCTATATTAATATTGCATTACCAGTTTTCATGAGCTTTAGCGCATTGAAATGTGAGTAATCGCGTGTTTGTTTGTTTATTTAATTGAATGTGTTTAAATCGCTTTTCTATTTTTTCAGTATTCATGATGTGATTGGTTTATGCTCGATTTAGCAGTACTTGCGGTTTTTATTCCTACCTTCTTTTTTGTGTCTATTACACCAGGTATGTGCATGACTTTAGCGATGACTCTGGGTATGAGTGTGGGGGTAAGGCGCACATTGTGGATGATGGTGGGTGAAGTGCTTGGCGTGGCAACGGTGGCAATTGCGGCTGTTGTGGGGGTTGCCAGTATTATGCTTAATTATCCTGCGTTGTTTGCGATACTAAAATATGTTGGCGGTGCGTACCTTATTTATCTTGGAGTCAATATGTGGCGCGCAAAAACCAGTTTTAAGCCCGAAAATGAAACCGAGCAGCAAATAGGGCGCGGACAACTGTTTTCACAAGGTTATATCACTGCCATCGCAAACCCAAAAGGGTGGGCGTTTATGATTTCACTCTTGCCCCCTTTTATAAATGTAGAATTAGCCGTTGCCCCGCAGCTTGCTGTATTAGTAAGCATTATTATGCTGAGCGAGTTTATCTGTATGTTAATTTATGCCACGGGTGGTAAAAGCTTGAGGTTATTTTTAGATAAAGGCGACAATTTAAAATGGCTAAATCGTATTGCCGGTGCGCTTATGATGTGTGTAGGTGTTTGGCTCGCACTTGGATAATACCCATGCGCTTATTTTAGCGAATTGGTATTATCCATACTGGCCTTAATCAACAAATTCAACCTGTTTCGACACATCATTAAAACAGTGTTTTATGGTTTCTATCGCTGTTTTGGTTTTTGCAGCTAAGCTGTCTCTTGCTGGGGTAACTGCATACACGGTGTAGTTTGGCATGGCCCATTCGGGCGCGATTTCGATGAGTTCTTTTGTTCTTAATAAGTGCCTCACTTCAGGCTCTGGCAACACGCCATAACCGACCCCATCACAGACCAGCGCAATTAAACTTTGCATGTTATTGACGTTTATTTTTGCCTTGGGCAGCGGTTTACTTTCAAGCGTTAGTGGATTAAATGCATTGCTGTCGGCGTATGTATGTGAAATACGGGCGAACTGATGTAAATCATCCCAACTGACTTTTTTAAACTTAGCGATAGGATGATCTCTGTGGGCGCAGAGCTTTAACGGCCAGGTTGCGAGCTTTCGTGCAATCAGATTTGAGTTTGTTAATGGGCCTATTGCAATGGCTAAATCTGCGCCACTTTTTATCATATCGATTGGCTCATCAGTTAAAATTAACTGAATACGTAAATCATCAAACTCGTTTATTAGGCGCTCGAGCGGTTCACTTAAAAGTCCTCCACCAAAACCGACGGGGGCCACTAACTTTAATTCGCCACTGGGTTTACTTTGTAAGTGTTGTAATTGCGTGCTGGCTTGATCTGCAAGTGCCAGCATCTTTAAACAGCTTTGATAATACAAATGACCGGCTTCGGTCAGCGTCAACTCTCGCGGGCTGCGATTAAATAAACTTAACCCGATTTCCTGTTCTAATTGCTTTATATGTTGGCTTACAGCCGATGTCGTCATTGATAACTCAGCAGCAGCACTGCTCATATTGCCTGTTTCAACAGTACGAGAAAATACGCGTAGTGTTTTGATTAGCTTGGAATTCATTGTTCAGGCCTTCTTAATTCAGTTTTAAGAAATCGTAAATTGTTAAAACGGGGACTTCTCATTAATATTGCAAACGCTAATTATTATCATTTATAAACAAAAAGTCACGGAGTATTATTATGACGAGGGTTGTTCCTTCTGTTTTACCTCTCACCGCTGCTGTCTTAGCAGGCCTATCTCATTTTGCATACGCTGATGATAAAAAACAAGACATGGAAGTGATTGTTGTTTCTGCATCTGGGTATGAGCAAATGCTAAAAGAGGCACCTGCAAGTATTAGCGTGATTGATCGTGAGCAGCTAGAAAAGCGTTTTTACCGTGACTTAACAGATGCCATGACCGACGTACCCGGTGTGGTTGTGACCGGTGGTGGTGATAGAAAAGATATCAGTTTGCGTGGTATGGCAAGCCAGTACACTTTGATTTTAATTGATGGCCAACGTCAAACCTCTCGCGAAACTCGTCCAAACAGTGATGGCCCAGGTGTTGAAGGGGCATGGACACCCCCTATTTCAGCCATTGACCGAATTGAAGTTATTCGTGGCCCTATGTCATCACTGTATGGCTCTGATGCGATTGGTGGGGTTATCAATATTATAACCCGTAAAACACCCGAAAAGTGGTATGGCGAACTGCGTTTAGACAGCACCATTCAAGAATCAAGCGAATCTGGCAACATTAATCAAGGTAGTTTTTTTACCGCGGGTGGCTTAATTCCAGAGTTGCTAGGAGTTCAGCTTTCAGGGCAGTTCTCTGAGCGTGATGAAGATGACTTTGTTGCTGGCTTTCGAGGTAAAGAGCAAAGCAATATCAAAGCGAAGTTTATTTTAACGCCATCAGATAACCACGAAATTATGTTTGAGGTGGGCTCGGCAAAACAAAAACTGGATGAAACTTTAGGTAAAACCGTCGCGCCTTTAGCGCAAGGTGAAAGCTGTGGCCGACGGGGGTGTCCTGAGTCGTCAACCACAGAGTACGACCAAGAAACTTATTCGCTTAGCCATAATGGCTTTTACGATTTTGGCTCATCGCGCAGCTATCTAAAATACGATAAGTTTGATAACACCTCGCGTGAAATGTATGTCGAAAATACCGACGCGCAAACAAGCTGGACACTGCCATTTACCAATCATAATGCAAGCGTTGGTGCGGCGTATTTAAAAGAAGAACTGGATGATTATACGAGTAATAGCATCAGTGATTTAACGCATGTGGAAAACGAGCAATGGTCGGTGTTTGCAGAAGATGAATGGTCTGCATCAAAGCAATTCAAACTGACCACTGGGCTTCGTTATGATCATGATGGTAACTTTGCGGGTCACTTTAGTCCGCGTTTATATGGTGTATACAATGCCACTAAGTCGCTGACTGTGAAAGGGGGAATTTCAACAGGCTTTAGAGCACCGAATATTCGCCAATCTACTCCAGCGTGGGGACAGGTAAGCCGTGGTGGTAATATTTATGGTAACCCAGACTTAATCCCTGAAAAGTCCGTAAACTACGAAATGGGGATTTATTATGATATCAGTCGCGATTTATCGCTCTCAAGTACGGTGTTCTACAACGAGTTTAAAGATAAAATTACGCGTATTTCTTGCCCATTAACGCAATGTACAGATGGTCCGAATCAGTTTGGTTCTCTGCCTACAACTTATATCAATGTTGATGAAGCAGTAACACAAGGGTTTGAGCTGTCGGTTTCTTACGATATTACCAGCGAGCTTGATGTGAGTGCTAATTACACCTACACCGATTCTGAGCAAAAAACCGGTGAATACAAAGGCAGTCCACTTAATCAATTACCTAAACACATTTTACAAACCTCACTTAATTGGCGCCCAGTAGATAAACTAGGAACGTGGCTGCGTGTGCATTATCGCGGTGAAGAAAGCCAACCTACGACAGGTCCATCGCAAAGTAGCTTAATTGCACCAGACTACACTTTGGCAGACATGGGGGGTAACTATGATTTAAGCCGACGAATTACACTTGGCTTTGGTGTGTATAACCTATTCGATAAAGAAATATCAGAGGCAGAGTATGGTTATGTAGAAGACGGTCGTCGCTACTGGTTGTCAGTGGGTGTTAACTTTTAAATGTGATGAGTAAGATGAGTGTGGCGTAATTATGCCACACTCATATTTATCGAACGAGGTTGAGTGCATACCTGTGAGAGGTGAGTAACGATATAACTTACAGTGACATTGAAACCCAAAGCATGCACTCTAAAGTTAACGCAACTTATTTCAACTGAAATGCATCAGTTTTAAAGTTTTGAGTAGCCAGCTGTTGTTTCAGCATCTGCAATTGTTGTTTGGGTTGCCATTCGCCTTTGAAAACCCAGTCAACAAGGTTGTTTTCTTCTATATTTAGCTGTTTCGGTTGGAAGTTATCATCTAACCAAGCATACGGGGCTTTGTTATTGGCGAAGAAATAACGGGATCCCCAACGATTTGGTTGGTCTCTTTGCTTATCCGCATAGGTTTTTTTAAAGATAGGTTTATCTGCTAAGTTATCAGAAAACTGATTTCCGAATAAATAAAACTGGGCATCATAATGATGTCTGCCAAGCCAAAAGCCTTCTACGCCATTAAATTCACTATTAGCAACAACAAACTTTTGTTCGCTACTCAATTCGCCATCATGCCAAAGAGTCGCGGTTTGTTTTAAGTTGTAAAATTGAGAATGCTCAATGAGGGCGGTACCTCTTGGGCAAACCATATCTGTAGCCCCAGTGAAAGAGCAGTAAGAGTGGTAATAAAGACCCTCTTTTTTGTTCCAAAGACTCACTGTATCAGCACCATAGGCCTGTACGTCACATTGATGAAAGATGATTCGTGATGCGTTTTCAAAGCCGCGGATCGCAAACTGATGTTCAAGTGTGTTATGAATTTTTCCGTAATCATTGATAACGGAGATATTGGCGAGTGTTATGTCACTGCCAGTGATATTAACCACGGCAGCTCCCCAGTCACTGTCATTGTGTTCTCGCCAACTATTCCTCAACTGTGCGTAACGAATGATAGTATTAGCGGCGGATTCACCGACAATACTGAGGTTACTGCGGGTGATATACAGTTTTTCGTTGTACTCACCAGCTGCAACAGTGATCACCACCTCTTTATAGGGGCTACTCGCATTAATTGCAGCTTGAATGCTGTTATAGGCATGCTTATTATTTTTTTCTACATGCATAAATGTGACAGGCTCGGTACCAATTGCAGGCGTCGCAGCAAAAACACTCTGCGCAATAGATAACCCCACGAGCAATGATAAAAATAAACGCATACTTGTCTCCTAAAGTGTGCTGTTTAGTATTGAGTTATCTATTGGAACGATGGCCCCTCGTTGTTGAATAACCTGTCCTGCAACGAGATTTCCAGCCTCTGCACAGCTTGCAATGTCATGGTCTAGCAACCAATAACTTAAAAACCCCGCATTAAATGAATCACCTGCTGCAGTGGTATCAACAACATTATCTACCAGTCTGGCATCATACTGATTGACAATACTGTGACTATTTTCACTGTATTGACAGCCCTTTTCACCGGTTTTAATGACCAGCTGCCTTACACCTTGTTGATGCAAGTGCTCACGACATTCTGTGAGGTTGTTAAAGCCCCAAATTTGGGCTTCATCTTCAAATGTCACCAAGGCTAAATCAGCAAGCTGATACATACGGTTGTTGCTCTGTTGGCAATGAGATTGAGATGCCCAAAGCGTTGGCCGGTGGTTACTATCGTAGATAATTTTAACACCATGAACTTTTAGATCAGCCAAAGCATTTAGTAAAACATTACAGTCATCGATGGGCAAAATTGCGAGTGAAATACCCGACAAATAAACTGCATCGACCGCTTTTAACTGGCTAACAATATCAGCAAATTTAGCATGGCGAACGAGGTATTTTGCCGCAGAATCATTGCGCCAATATTGAAAAGTGCGTTCGCCATGGGCGTCAGTTTGGATCATGTATAAACCAGCATGCTTGTTACTGTCGGTTAATACGGTGTCACAGTTAACCTGGTAGTCTTGCCAGCGAGCAATCATTGCTTGGCTTAACGCATCCTCTCCCATCACAGTGACGTAATTGACATCAATGCGTTCGCTTGCCAATTTTTTCATGTAAATGGCTGTATTCATGGTATCGCCACCAAAGTTTTGTTGCATTTCGCCAAAAATAGCCCCTGACAACTCCACCATACATTCCCCAATAATGGCAATTTTCTTTTTTGACATTAGAGGGTTACTCCTTTTTTCCAGATGGCTACTTCGCGAATATCATTTACTTCATTACAGGTCGGTTTACCATTCACTACATCCACCAACAAATCGACAAATTCTTGATGAACTTCAGGCATGGATTTGCCATTCACCAGCACACCAGCATCGAAGTCGATCCAGCGGGTTTTCTTTTTCGCAAGCTCTGAATTAGTGGCTATTTTTAAAGTAGGCACAAAACCACCGTAAGGCGTACCTCGCCCGGTGGTAAAGAGCACAATATGACAGCCCGCAGCTGCAAGTGCGCTGGTGGCAATGGGGTCATTGCCGGGGGCGTTGAGTAAATTGAGTCCTGGAGTACTTAATCGTTCACCATAATCAAGCACGGCCTGTACTTTGCTGGTACCTGCTTTTTGAGTACAGCCCAACGATTTGTCTTCTAATGTAGTTATGCCGCCTTTTTTGTTACCCGGAGACGGGTTTTCATAAATGGGTTGGTTATGCGCTTTATAGTAACCTTTAAAATTATTTACCATGCTGACAAGCTGGTTAAAGGTGTCTTCATCTTTACAGCGAGACATTAGTAAGGTTTCTGCACCAAACATTTCGGGTACTTCGGTCAGTACGGTCGTTCCACCTTGAGCAATTAAGTAATCAGAAAAATAACCTAGCATTGGGTTTGCTGTGATACCGGATAAACCATCACTGCCACCACACTCAAGACCAAACTTTACTTCACTCAGAAGACCGGGTTCACGTTTATCATGTTTAATTACATCGTAAATTTGTTCTAGCAGCGCGACACCATCTTCTACTTCGTCATCGGAATGTTGAGATATTAAAAATTTTATTCGATTCTCATCAATATCACCTAACCCCGCTTTAAAGGCGGCAAGCTGATTATTCTCGCATCCTAAACCGACAACTAATGCACCACCAGCATTAGGGTGTAATGCCATATCTTGCAGTAAAATTCTCGTGGTTTCTAAATCGTCACCTAACTGTGAACACCCAAATTGATGAGGAAATATATGAACCCCGTCAATGCCAAGATCGGGGTGATTTCGTAGAAACTCATCTTTCATTTGTTTGATCATACCGTTGACGCAGCCAACCGTTGGAATCAACCAAATTTCGTTACGTATACCAATTTCGCCATTCGCTCTGCGGTATATATTCACGGGTGGGGAGGGCTCAGCAGGAGCTTGACTGACAAATTCAGGCTGATATTGATACTCTAACTCATCATGCAGGGTCGTTTTAATGCTGTGGGTATGAACCCAAGCACCTTGCTTTATATCTTCAAGAGCAAAGCCAATTGGAGCGCCATATTTTATAACACGGTCATCTTTTGAAATTGGCTTTAACGCAATTTTATGTCCTTTTTCGATGTCGTCTAATGCGGTGAACGAGAAGTCTTCAAACTCAATGTGTTCACCCGCACTAATTGGGCTCAGGGCAATAGCAACATCATCAGTATTATGAAGTCTTAATAACTGTGCCATGATTATAATTCCACTTGTTTTGATAGTGTCTCTTCAACAGAGGTCGTAAGCATGCTGTTAAGCTGTTCTGTTACTAGGTCAGTCAATCCAGTCAGTTCATTGAGATCTTTACCCCAATGCCACTTAGCGCCAAGCACACTGCTGACAAGCTCTTTCAATGTTATCGCACCATCTTGGTGCTGTTGCCACAGGGATTTGAATAAAGTGATCCACTCAGGACTATCTGAAAGCTCAATGGATTGACCATTCCGCTCGCCGCGGTAAAACAAAATTTGCCCCGCAATTGCTGTCGCAATAAGTGCTGGAACGGTTTTATTATCGACAATATATTGCTCTAACTGCGGCAGTAATCGCGTTTTAAATTTGGTCATACTATTCAGTGATATCGACATAAGTAAATGACAAATATACGGATTTCTAAAGCGATTAAGCACATCATTGGCAAATACCTGCAATTCATCTTTAGGTAAAGATAGTGTGGGAATAATCTCGTCAAAAATCAGTTTACTTACATATTTCTCGATTAATGGTGAGGCGAGCGCTTCGCCCACAGAGTCGATATTTGCCATATAGGCCAAAGGCACCATCGCAGTATGTGCACCGTTTAAAATAGCGACTTTACGTTGTTTGTAAGGGGCTATATCGTCAACAATTTTAATATTGACATCACTGCCTTCTAAACATAATACGTCAGCTAAATGTTGCGGCCCTTGAATAACAAATAAATGAAAATATTCAGCTGTGACCATGAAGTTGTCGTAGTAGCCAAATTGTTCTTGCAAGTGTTGATGTTCATCACGTGGGAAGCCCGTCACGATGCGGTCAACCAACGATGAGCAAAAATAATTATGCTCGTTAAGCCAGCTAACAAACTCGCTGGGTAAATCCCATAGTTGGCAGTACTTGAGGACAATTTCTTTTAATTTTTCACCATTATAATCAATTAGTTCACAAGGAATGATGATCATGCCGCGATCACTTGCACCGTTAAAGTGATTAAAGCGGTGAAATAACCATTGAGTTAATTTCGCAGGGAAGGCTTTTGCTGGCTTATCAGTGAGTGAGTCTTCGCTAATGTACTCGATGCCTGCTTCGGTTGTATTAGAAAAAATTAACTTTAGATCTTCACTTTCTGCGAGCTGTAAATATTTATCGAATTCTTTATAAATAGGAATTTCTTCGTTTACACAGCTAATAATGCGTTCATTAGATACCGATTCACCTTGCTCATTAATGCCTCGAATAATACTGGTATAGAGACCATCTTGAGTATTAAGTAGCGGTAATGTGTCGTAATCAATTGGTCTAATAATGGCGACACCCGCGTTTAAACCTGTTTGTTCATTTAATTTGTCGATTTGCCAATCCACAAAAGCGCGTAAGAAATTCCCCTCACCGAATTGCATTATAGTCGTCGGGTATTTGTTTTTATTGACGTTTTTTCTATTTAGTGTGTACATACATTTGACCCATTTTTAACCTTAATTGGCGTGTTGATTTTTACATCTTAGACATATTTGCCACCGGTGGCAAATAAAATTTGACAAATTGCCACCGGTAGCGAAGAATGACTATTAACAACTTTGTGAATGTTTTTACAACTTGTTTATTAAAGTGGTGTTAAAACAGGCATTCAAACTTTTGTATCATCTTATTTGAAGAGTCTGATACAGAGAGTTAACAGATAAAAAGGTTAATTTTATGACAACACAGCTATTCGATTTAAAGGGGAAAACGGCTTTAGTAACAGGCGCGAGCCGTGGCTTAGGAAAGCAAATTGCAATGGGATTAGCCGCTGCTGGGGCTGATGTGATCTGTAGCAGTAGTCGTGAGCATGGTTGCGAAGAAACATGCAGCGAAATAGCTAAAAGCGCATCGAAAACATGGGATATTGCCGCTGATTTGAGCGATGCCAAAAGCGTGTCAGCATTAGCAGAACAGGCGTTGTCGGTTAATGATGGCATCGATATTCTGGTCAATGTGGGTGGCACCATTTTTAGAAGTCCCGCTATCGATTACCCCTACGATGAATGGCAAAAGGTGATAAAGGTTAACCTTGATGCCAGCTTTTTACTTGCTCAGGCATTTGCACCGAAAATGATCGAAAAGGGTCAAGGTAAAATTATCAATATTGCATCCATGCTGTCATACAGTGGCGGAATGACTGTGCCCGCTTACACAGCAAGTAAACATGCTATTGCAGGCGTTACCAAAGCCTTAGCAAATGAATGGGCACAATATAACATTCAGGTTAACGCGATAGCACCTGGGTATTTTAGAACAGATAACACGCAAGCGCTTCAGGATGATCCTGGGCGTAATAGCGAAATAGAAAAACGTATCCCAGCAGGGCGCTGGGGAGAAGCTGAAGATTTAATTGGTACCGCAATCTTTTTATCATCACGAGCCAGTGATTATGTCAATGGACATATTTTGGCAGTTGATGGCGGATGGTTAGCACGTTAGTAGGAAAATAAAACAATGAACACAGAAATTGAATCACGTTACGCAGTAGGCCCAAATGAAGTAAAGGGGTTTGACACTGAGCAATTGAGAAACGAGTTTTTAGTCGACAAATTAATGCAAGCAGACAAAGTGTATTGGCTTTATACCCACTATGAACGTTTTATGGTTGGCAGTGCAGTACCTTTAAATAACGCATTAACGCTTGAAACATTAGATAACTTAAAAGCGGCCCATTTTCTTGATGGTCGCGAATTGGGCATTATCAATGTTGGGGGCAAAGGTAGTATTACAGCGGATGGTGAAACTTACTCATTAGACTATAAAGATGCACTTTACTTAGGTCGGGGTAACAAATCAGTTTCTTTTCGCAGTGATGATGCTAAAAACCCAGCTAAATTTTACTTAAATTCAGCACCTGCGCATCACAGTTACCCAAATAAACACGTTACTAAACAAGATGCTAATGTACTTCATTTAGGAAGTTTAGAGACATCGAATGAGCGTAATATCAACCAAATGCTTATCAATACAGTGGTACAAACGTGTCAATTGCAAATGGGCTTAACTGAACTTAAGCCCGGTAGTGTGTGGAATACCATGCCAGCTCATCAACATGATCGTCGTAACGAAGTGTATTTTTATTTCGAAATACCTCAAGAGCAAGCGGTCTGCCACTTTATGGGTGAGCCAACAGAAACGCGGCATTTATGGATTCATAATGAGCAAGCTGTGGTCTCGCCACCGTGGTCAATCCATTCTGGTGCAGGGACACAGAATTACAGCTTTATCTGGGGGATGGCTGGTGAAAACTTAGATTATGACGACATGGACAAGTATCAACCGCAACAATTGAGATAGTCCACATTTAACAGAACACACAATGAAGAAATAATAATGAATAGAAATCTTCTTTACAGCGTTTTCGTGGTTTTTACGCTTGGTTTTATAACCAGCTGCAGCAATGACAACAAAACCACACGCTTGACGCTTGCCCACACGCTGGATACCCGGCATGTGGTGCATCAAGCGATGGAGTATATGGCAAAACGTTTAGATTACTATTCCAACGGAAGTATGGAAATAGTGATCTATCCCGGTGGTCAATTAGGGTCAGAACGAGAGCTTATCGAGTTGCTACAAATAGGTAGTCTTGCTATTACCAAAGTGTCTGCGAGTCCACTTGAGGGCTTTGTGCCAGAAATGAAGGTGTTTGGTATTCCTTATCTGTTTAATGACAGTGCGCATTTTTGGCGCGTATTAAACAGTCAGTTAGGCCAAGACATGCTTGATAAAGTATCTTCAGCAAGACTCAAAGGGTTAGGTTATTACGATGCAGGCAGCCGAAGCTTTTATACGACCCAAAAACCCATTCACACGCCTGACGATTTAATTGGTCAGAAAATTCGTGTATTAAATAGCCCCACGGCCGTTGCGACGGTACAAGCTCTTGGCGGTGCTGCAGCACCTATTGCGTGGGCTGAGCTGTATTCGGCTCTGCAGCAGGGGGTTGTTGACGGCGCTGAAAATAACCCACCCAGTTATTACTTATCTCGCCACTATGAAATTGCGAAGTACTACTCGTTAGATGAACATACCTTTGTGCCTGATGTTATTTTGGCCAGCCAAGAAGTGTGGGAGTCCTTGAGTGAACAACAGCAAACATGGCTAACTAAAGCCATGGCTGATTCTGTTGAATACCAACGTTCACTCTGGCAATCAGCATCGGATGAAGCGCTTAAAGCGGTTATTGAGGCCGGCGTTGAAGTTACCTACCCCGACAAAAAAGCGTTTCAGGATAAAGTCGCCGATTTTCATGCATCATTTGCAGGTACGCCTGTTGAGCAACATATCAAGGCTATCAAAGCGATGGGGGAGGCAAAATGACAAAGCTAAATTCACATCTTAACTCATTGATAGAACGGATTTTGATAGTAGCGATGATCGCCATCGTGGCTGTCGTGACTTGGCAGGTGTTTTCGCGTTTTATTTTGCGTTCGCCAAGTTCATACACAGAAGAGTTAGCACGTTTTTTATTAATGTGGATTGGGGTTTTAGGCGCATCGTACGCATACAGAACTCGCGCCCATTTAGGACTTGATCTGTTCTATCAAAAAATGGTTCCGACACTACGCAGAAAATGCACCTTTATTATTGAATTATCGGTATTGATAACCGCATCTTGCATTTTAGTGTATGGAGGCAGTTTGTTAATGATGCTGAGTTTTGAGCTTGAACAAAGCTCGGCAGCTCTGGGTATTAATATGGGCTTTGTTTATGCTGTATTGCCGTTAAGTGGCCTATTAATTGTATTTAACTGCGTTGAAAATATTGTTAATTGCTTAATGAATGTGATGGAGGAATCATAATGGAAATGACAGCCATAATTCTAATTGTGTGTTTTTTCATCTTACTGTTTATTAATGTCCCTATTTCTATTTGTATCGCATTATCGACACTGATTGCGCTTACGTTACATATGGATTTTACGCCAGCAAGTATTACGATTTCCCAACAGATGATGGGCGGTCTGGATAGCTTTGCCTTGTTAGCCATCCCATTCTTTATTTTGTCTGGTTTAATTATGGGCCAAGGAGGCATAGCCAAGCGTTTAATTGAGTGTGCTATGGCAATGATTGGCTTCTTACCCGGTGGTTTAGCGCTTGTGAATGTAATGTCGTGCATGATGTTTGGTGCTATTTCGGGTTCTGCTGTTGCAGCTACGTCGGCTATCGGTAGTTTTATGGTGCCAGAAATGAAAAAGCACGGTTACAGCGAAAACTTTGCAGCAGCAGTCACAGCAAGTGCGGCAACAACAGGTATGCTAATACCCCCGAGTAATATTCTTATTATTTACGCTATTGCGAGTGGGGGAGTATCGATTGCAGCCTTATTTATTGCGGGTTATTTGCCGGGTATTTTACTCGGTTTAGCACTGATGATGGTGTGTGCAATTTATTCTATTAAGAACAATTACCCTGTGACAGCGCGACTGCCTTTTTCGGTCATGTTCGAAAAAATAATCGCAGCATTGCCCAGTTTATTACTTGTTTTTATTGTGATTGGGGGCATTATTGGTGGTGTTTTTACGGCGACAGAAGCCGGGGCCGTTGCCGTGATTTATGCTCTCGTCCTTGCTGTGTTTGTGTATAAAGAAATTCGTTTAAATGAAATGCCTCAGTTATTACTTAAGGCCTGCGAAACAACCGCCATTGTGATGCTTATTATTGCTGCATCTTCGGCAATGTCGTGGCTTTTGTCCTATACGCATATTCCACAAATGGTCAGTGAATTCTTTTTAACATTAAGTGATAACCCAATAATTATTTTGTTATTAATTAATTTAATTTTGATACTTGTGGGCGCATTCATTGATATGACGCCAGCTGTACTGATATTCACACCGATATTTTTACCGGTGGCAATGCAATTTGGTATGTCTCCTGTTCAGTTTGGTATCATGATTGTTCTCAATTTATCGATAGGATTAGTGTCTCCGCCAGTGGGGAGTGTATTATTTGTAAGTTGTGCAGTTGCAAAAACAGCGATACATAAAATAATAAAACCCATGATGCCACTTTATTTAGTGATGTTTCTGGTACTAATGTTGGTTACGTATGTACCTGCAATTAGTGAATTTTTACCACGCTTATTCGGTTTATTAGATTAAAATCACCAAAGAGGTGCATGTCGCCTCTTTTGTCATTTATAATGTAACGAATTTGTGTACTTTTAATAATTAAAAGCTGAACACTACTGTCGCTAAGTAGTTGACTCTGGAATTTTATATGTCTGTAACAATCAACGATATTGCTCGTTTATCAGGGGTCTCTAAACGCACTGTTTCGAGAGTGATAAACTGCTCACCGGCGGTCGGTAAAGCAACCCGTGAGCGGGTGTTAGAAATTATTAAAGAAACAGGGTTCTCGCCAGATAAGCAAGCGCGCGGTTTGGCGTCGAGTCGTTCTTACTTACTGGGCTTAATCTATGATAACCCCGATGCACTGTATATTGATGAAGTGCAACGTGGCGCATTGAGTGTTTGTGCTGAGCTTGGCTATGAGCTTGTTGTGCACCCTGGATCATCAAAACGCGATGACTTCATTAGTGATTGCCTTAGTTTTATTTCGCGCTCAAAACTAGATGGCGTGATTATTTTACCTCCTGTCTCTGAAAATAAAGCATTGGCAGCAGCGCTTCGAGAAATTAATTGTCCTTATGTTCGTCTTGCGTCAGTTGATTTAGATGATGCAGACAATATTGTTGTGTCTGATGAGCGTGCTGCCATGCGTGATATGGCGACACATTTAGTCGAGTTAGGTCATACAGATATTGGGTTTATTTCGGGCCCTCAACATTACCGCTCGTCGATTGAACGTTTAGCAGGCTTTTTGGCTGAGTTGCAGGTATATAACGTTAAGCTACCAACAGACCGCATAGTTGAAGGTAAAAACAATTATGACAGTGGTTTGGCGTGTGCTGAGCAATTACTTAATACTTTGCCAAGACCCACTGCAATCGTTGCAAATAACGATGAAATGGCTGCAGCGGTTCTTCGGGTTGCAAACAACTTAAATATTAGAGTGCCCGATGAGCTCTCTGTGGCTGGATTCGACGATAATATTTTGGCATCACGTATTATTCCCTCATTAACAACTATCCGACGCCCAGTGTTTAATATGGCGTGTTTGGCAGTCCAAAAGCTGATCAATAAATCCCGTAATAATCAGGAAAAGTTAGCCTTACAAAAAACAGTGACACCTAACCTCGTTACACGCGAGTCAACGGGAAGAGTCAACGGCTAACTGTTTATTAATAAACTCACTGATTAATTCAACCGTGTTATTTTGCCAAGGGTGAAATAGCCAAAAGCAATGGGGAGCCTCTTTAAACACATGCTCCTTGTTTGTAATGCCACGCTCAGTTAATTGTTCTTGAACTGTTTTTTTTCCTGCATAAAATCGCGCAAAGCCACCGTTGATGAATAAAGTCGCAGGGCTTGTGTTTGAGATGTAATTAATTGGGGATGCATGTTGCCAAATTGCAGGGACTTCTTCATAACGACCTCCTAACCACTTACTGGCAGATGTAACCGCCTTACTTTTATCATTCTCGTAGCGCAGCGCCAAAGGGGTAGTGAAATCAGACAGGCCATCAATGTTGATTAACACGCGCGCATTCACTGCCAATGAGGCACTTTGATTCGATAACTTGCCATGACTATAAGCCAGTAGGGCAGCTATTTGCCCGCCTGCTGAACTGCCTGCAAGGGTCAGTTTTTCAGCATTTAAGTGAAAGCGTGAAGCGTTACTTTTTAACCACTGTGTTGCTAGTGCAATATCATGAATCGATGCAGGGTATTGCGCCTCATCCGAAAGTGTATAAGCAGGGGTTGCCACAACAAAGCCCTTAGCGGCAAGTTTTGCTGCGAGGGTTTGTAAAATGGCCGGCGAACCCGAACCCCATCCTCCACCATGCACCAATACAATCAGTGGTAATACAGTGTTGTTATTAGGTCGAATAATAGTGATTGACTGGGAGCGCAATTTACCTGGGTACGTATGTTGTTCGACGTTTAAATTACTGATTGGGCTGTCATCTGGTAGATGCAACTCGCTGTAGCGTGGTTTTAACTTTTTATATGTGTTTTCAAGAGTATAAGACGCACTATGAACGTGGTTTGATATTCCACTTAATAGAAAAGCGATAAGGGGGAGTGTGTGTTTCATTTATCAGCTACCTTAGAAAAGCGAATATAATCGTAATGTACAGAGTGAGAATTGCGACTGACCAACTTATTGACATTGAATAAGCCCACTTTGGCACCAACCCAACGGCCTTTTTTGGCACTAAAATGCTCTCCGATGGCCCGATATTGTGAGGCTTCTGACGTTTTATAACTAAATACCGCATGAGCGCCAGGTTGCACCAGTAATCTTAAATACATTGTCTCAGTGGTGACCTCTGTAATGATTGTTTTATGTTCTGTACATCCTTTTCGTGCTCCTTTGCATTGGCTATAAACAAGGTGGAGTGCGCCTTCATCTGAACGCGATATACCGATCCACGCATAGTCTTCGCCAAACAATAAAAGACCGCTGTCGCCCTGGTAAGTTTCTGGATTAAAGACTAATTTTGTTTCAACGAAAAAGCGCTCTGCCGGTAGTTTTTGCAATAACAGCGAAGGAGTAAGCCACAAACTGTCTGCTACTTCTTGCTGTTGGGATAGTGTTAAATAGCCAGCACTGTCAGTTAAAGAAAACCAGTGTGGCTGTGGATTTGCGTTCCATTGCCATTGTAAACCAAGTTGCTCAGCATTAAATTCATCGCTGTTGGGTATTTGAGTGCTTAAGAACCGTTTAGCTTTGGGTTTTCGATACTTTAAAACCGGCTCGCCGATGCCATCTTTATCGGGATCTCGGCCAATCACGGGCCAATCATTAAGCCATTGAAGCGGTTGTAAATGCACGATACGGCCGTAGGCATTTTTAGATTGAAAATGAACAAACCAATCTTGGCCATATGGCGTGTTGATCCAACTTCCTTGGTGTGGGCCGTTGGTTAGCGAGTTTCCTTGTGCCATTACAATTTTGTCTTCATACGGGCCTAGTATGTGTTTACTTCTAAAAACTGACTGCCAACCTAAATCGACTCCGCCAGCAGGAGCAAAAATGTAATAAAAGCCATTACGCTTGTAAAACTTAGGACCTTCTAAGGTACGATATGAGGGCAGGGTATTGCCATCGACGATATGCTGGTATTCGTCACTTACCCAACTGGCGTCAGCACTCATTTCACGAATTGAGAGAACATTGTTAAATCCGGCCCTGCTTTTTGCCCACGCATGGAGCAAGTAAGCTTTGCCATCATCGTCCCATAAGGGTGTAGGGTCGATAATTCCTTTCCCTTTTAGAATTAATGTGGGTGTTGACCATGCTTTAGCGGGGTCTTTGGCTGTAATAACATAGATCCCAAAATCTGGGTCAGGATAAAAAATCCAAAATAAGCCATTATGATAACGAATATTGGGTGCCCAAACGCCATTACCATGTTGTGGCGTGTTGTAGTGCTCACGCGGTTGTTGAATAGGGAGTGCGTAATTTATGAGTTGCCAGTTAACTAAGTCGTTTGAATGTAAAATAGGCAACCCCGGCGCAGAGTTAAAACTTGATGCCGTCATGTAATAATCATCACCCAGGGCAACGATATCAGGATCTGAAAAGTCAGCATGAATGATAGGGTTTTGGTAATACCCATTTTCTAAATCTGCCTGCCAAATGAGCGGCATGTTATTTTTTTCAGTGGGGAACTCTATCAGTTCAATAGCCGGTAAAGTAACACTGACAAAAAAAAGGGTATTTATTAAGACATAAATCGCTTTCACTTGATTTCCTTATCTGCCTAATAAAAGACTCGCTAAAATAAAAGGCCCAACTGCTTTAGGGTCATTATCTCGGATATTTTCGCTTAAGTAATAATCATAGCTACCATCACGATATGGCTTGCCGCCAAGCCCTGCGACTTCACAGGCTGATGTGATTGAAATACGTTTTGTTTTTTTGTCGACAGCGATGAATTCATCGATTAATCCAGCATAACTTTGCTCTGCGTACACTAAGTAGTAGGCAGGTAAGGCGTTATCTAATACTCCTTTGATGATTGCGTAGGTAAACATGCTGCTTCCAGAGGATTCAGGATAATTACCGGCTTCATCGCCTTTATCTGTGACTTGATACCAAGTTCCAGTGTCATTTTGATAATGTAATAAGCGATCGATTAAGTGTTTAAAGCGGCGAGATAACCATGCTTTTTCAGGATAATCATCTGGCAATTGCGCTAACACATCAACCATCGCCATGGCATACCAACCTATTGAACGTGACCAGTGATTTGCTGATTGTCCTGTGATTGGGTCAGCCCATTTTTGACTCTTTGACTCATCCCAGCCGTGAACAGGGAGTTGGGTATCAGGTCGGTATAAATGCTTTTCAATAAGTTGGAATTGCTTGATAACATCGCTAAATTGCTCTTTTTGACCATAACGACGAATGTACTCAGCGTAGAATGGTGCGCCCATGTATAAACCGTCGAGCCACATTTGTGAGGTGTAGCGTTTTTTATGCCAAAATCCCCCCTCTGTAGTGCGGGGATGCTTTTCTAATTGCTTTACTAGTGTGTCGATGGCGAGTCGATATTTTTTGTTGCCTGTTTCGTCATACATGAAAAACAATAACTTACCAGCATTGAGCATATCAATGTTGTATTTACTCTGTTGATAAGTCTTAATCGTGCCATCGTCCATAACGAGGCTATCAACATACTCTTTTATGTAATTGAAATAGCGTGTATCGCCTGTTTTTTGATAAAGCTTAGCAAATGCCATAAGTTCTAAGCCATGGGTATAGTCCCAGCGAGCAGCAGTGCGCCAGTCAATCAAATAGGCATGCGGATGACGTTGCATTTCTGATTCAGCCATCCATATCGACCACCTAATAGGGGGTTTTTTAACATTGCTTGCAATGCTGTTTACTGACCAAAAAACGCTTAAAATACAGGTTAATAAAATCGATAAATAGCGAAATGTTTGCATGATTATTTACTTTTCTGACGAAGCAATTTTACCATTTCTGTGCCAGCTAAAATATACGCCGCGTTGCCTTTAGGGTCGTTTGCAACAACAGGTTCACTCATGTAGTAGTCATAGCTCCCATCACGGCCAAAGCCAAGCCCCGCTACATAACATTGGTTAGTCATAGACACAGTGCCATCTTGGTGCAATAAGGTAAATTCGTTTAATAATCCCTGGTAGGCCTTATATGCAGTAGCAAGGTAATCGGTGCTTAAGTAGCCCTTATTTATTGCTTTTGCATAGAAGTAGGTAAACATCGCCGTTGCTGATGACTCTCTATAATTACCTATCGCATTGGGTTTATCCATTACCTGCCACCAAGTGCCGGTTGCTGGGTCTTGCGTTTTTTCTAGACTGTCGGCAATTTCTTGCACCATGGTAAGTAAGTGTTTTCGTTGCTGACTATTTTGTTCAGGAATATAATCAAGTACATCGACAACGGCCATCGCAAGCCAGCCCATTCCGCGAGCCCATACCTCGTGTGAAAGCCCCGTTGATTTATTAGCCCATGCCTGTTGTTTAAGCTCATCCCAGCCGTGATAGTAAAGCCCTGTTTGTGTATCTTTTAAAAACTCGCGGGTTAAGTTAAATTCGTTCACCACTTCGGCAAAGGTTTCTTGTTGTTGGTGACCCGATTCAAATAAGGCTGCGTACTCAGCTAAAAAAGGCATACCCATATACACACCATCAAGCCATACTTGGCCTTGGTATTTTTTCTTATGCCAAAATGCCCCTGTCGACGTGCGAGGGTGTTTATGTAATTGCTCTCTTAGCGCATGAATTGCTTTTAGATACTTTTGTTCATTTGTTTGCTGGTATAGCGTAATTAAATTGCGACCAGGCGGAATATTATCAATATTAAAATTGCTTTGTTTATAGGCTGAAATAAGGCCATCTTCAGAAATAAAGCTTCCGGTCACTTTTTCAATGACTTGTTTATATTCCGCATTATCTGTGAGTTCACCAAGTGTGTAATAAGCATACGGTTGAATACCAATAATGTCATATTCAAACTTTGGAGAGCGCTTACGGTTAACATCCCATCCATTGTAGTGGTAGCCTAGCGTTTTACGCGCCAGTTCAGAATCTGCGAATGCTTGTGTCCACTTAAGTGCAGACTCTGCGGAGATAGACGCTTGCATTGCATTCTGTGTCAACGATGTTTTGAGCTGAATTCGAGGCTTAATGGTCAGCTTTTGCGCTTGTTGTTTAATATAATGCTCAAATTGTTCTACGGTATTAATACCACTTTGTGCTTGCCATAAAGATGCAAAATAATAGTGAACTTGCTGACTGCCTTGCTGGCCTTTTGGCGTTAATTCTACTAAGTAGTTTTTATCATCTTGGCGTACTGTTTTTACATCCCCTTTTTTGAAAAAAACCACCATGCCTAGCGCCTTACCGTCGAGACTTTGTTTGCCCCAACTTGCAATATACCCATAGCCATAATTGCTCATGCTTTGTAAATCGGCTTTTAAAAAGGTCGTATCGGGATGTTTTACAAGGCCTGCGGTGATGTTATCAAGTGGTTTGTCGAGTTTTAAGGTGACTTCTGCCAGTGGAGAACCCGCTTGCATACTGATAAATGCACTGAGGTCTTGTTGCTGTACGCTGTTTTGCCAGCCATGGTAATCAAGTTGAATTTGGGCGAATAGATCGCCATTCGCAGTGATGCTTGCAGTACGAGTATCTACTTTGCTGACATGTTCAAGCTTACCTTTCTCATTGGTATAGGCAAAACCACCTGCACCTAGCGATCCTCCTACTTTTAATAAGTCCATTCCCCAATCTTGCAGCGAATGATACGACTTATAACCATCTAAACCAACGTTGTGCAATACGGGTTCTGGAGTCAGTTTTCCGAAGATATCAAAACCATTACGCCAATCGAGGTAAATGCGATAACCGACCTTATCTGATTCGATCCCCGGTCCTTCATAGCGGATCCAGTTTGAATGGTCTGTGTAATATTCAGGAGGGGTTATGGATTGAACATTTTTAAACAGGCCACCGACATATTCTTTCATTCCAGCATTTTGTTGGTGTTTTGGTGGGCGAGTATGAGGTACCCATTCACCACCCACTTTATGAGCTAAATCTGCTTGTACACGCTTTTTGGAAGGTGCGAGACGTGTTGTTGAGATTATCTCTGCGTGTATATTTTCACCTTTAGAAAGATCAGTAACGAACAAAATACCATCGTTCTTTCCATCCAAATCTTTATCAATCGCTTGATTGGCAACTTGATTATCGCCGATATTTACCGCAAGCGTTGTATTAGGTGCTACACCTAAGTCGTAGTAGCTTAAATAAATAGCTTCATCTTCGCGATTAAACGGGCTGGGATTAGCAATATCAACAGTGGCAACAGAACCTGTCTGTGCTTCTTTTATGCTGTGATGCTGGGGTTGTTCTGCTTGTTGGCAAGCGGTAACAGACAAAGCAGCGAAAGTAATCAGTGATGTGTGTATCAGGTGACGTGAGGGTAAATGTTTCATTGTTGTTCTCCCCTGAAAAGGCCAAAGCAAAGCTTTGGCCTAAGTGTTTTTATTATAAGTTGTATGCTTTTTTCACTAAACCATAGGTTAACTGATAAGCGAGTTCATGCGCTGACTCAATACTAATTTGGTGATTAGCAACAAGTTCAGCTAAATAGCGACAATCCACACGACGCGCGACATCGTGGCGGGCTGGAATAGATAAAAATGCACGCGTATCATCATTAAAACCAACAGTATTATAGAAGCCCGCTGTTTCAGTGGTTTGTTGACGAAAACGCAGCATACCAGCCGGACTATCATGGAACCACCATGCAGGCCCTAGTTTTAGGCTAGGGTAGTGGCCTGCAAGTGGCGCAAGCTCGCGGCTATAGGTGGTTTCATCGAGGGTGAATAAGATGATTTTTAACTTTGGATGATTACCGTATTTACTCAATAGTGGTTTAAGCGCGTTTACATATTCTGTTTGGCTTGGGATATCTGCCCCTTTATCACGACCGAATTGATTGAAAATCGGTTGGTTATGGTTGCGGTGTGCACCTGGGTGGATTTGCATTACTAAACCATCCTCGATACTCATGCCTGCAAGCTCGGTCAGCATTTGTCCACGAAACAGTTCTTGTTCTTGCTCATTTGCGTGACCAGTTCGGCATTTTTCGAACAATGCTTCACATTCACTCAGTGACAAGTCGGCAGTTATTGCACTGGGGTGCCCATGGTCAGTGGCTGTTGCGCGACCTTCTTTTTTAAAGTACTCACGGCGAATACGTATAGCGTCTAAATACCCTTGCCATGTTGTGGTATCTTGCTCGGTTAGCTCCCCTAGTTTTGCGACATTATCAATAAAGTCTTCGCGACTTGCATCAACCACATCATCTGGTCTAAACGTTGTAATAACTCGCTTTGCCATGTTTGTGCCAGCCATGCCACGATGATGTTCGAGCGAGTCTAGCGCACCTTCTGTGGTTGCAATTAGCTCAATATTGAAACGGTCCATTAGCGCATGCGGTTTATAGGCATCAGTCGCCAGCTCTGCGGTGATTTTGTCATAATAGTCTTGCGCATTGTCTGAATTTAATTTTTCAGTAAAACCAAAAACATCGCTAAATACAGCGTCTAGCCAATAGCCACTGGGTGTACCTGCGAACAAGTAATAATTGTCCGCAAAAATTTGCCATGCTTTTTTTGGATCAACGCTTTTAGAACGCGCCATATCACCTTCTAAGCCATGCTCAGGAATTCCTAACGTTGTTAAGTCGATGCCTTGGCTGTAGAGCATTCTAAACACATAGTGATCTGGTTTTATGAAAAGCTCAGTAGCGTTACCAAAATGAGGGTTTTCATTAAACCATTTAGGGTCTGTGTGGCCGTGTGGGCTTACAATAGGGAGATCTTTAATTTCATTGTAAAGTTCACGGGCAATGCTTACGACAGCGGGATCGCTTGAAAATAGGCGATCAGGATGTAGTTTAAGAGACTGTGATTGACGAGTCATAGTGTTTCCTTTATTCCTTTATTCATTTACTTATTAGCCACCGGTGGCAAAATAGGCCAATTTATTTTGTTAGTACGTTAGCGCAGGCTTGAGTGATACTTTGCCAGTCTTTTGTATTCACCCAATCAGGTTTTGCGACCCACGTTCCACCCACAGCAAATACATTATCTAATGCTAAAAAATCTTTGAAATTTTGAGCATTTACACCGCCTGTAGGACAAAAGCGTACCTCTTGAAAAACACTCGAGACAGCGTGTAAAAAATCGATTCCGCCACACAATGAAGCTGGGAATAACTTGTGTTCTGTAAAGCCATATTCACTGGCGAGAAGAATATCGGCATTATTCGATACGCCTGGTAAGCATGGTTTGCCACAACTTGCTAAAGCATCTAGCAGGCGAGGCGATACTGCTGGCGTTACAATGTAATCAGCGCCTGCATTAATGGCGTTATTTAATGTGTCACTACGGGTAATTGTCCCCGCACCCACGATGAGATTTGGTAATGCCGATTTTATCGCTGTTATTGCAGCTAATGATTGCTCAGTGCGAAGTACAACTTCGACTAAATTAATACCAGCATCTTGCATAGCCCGAGCAACGGCGACTCCTTGCTGTGGATCATGTGCTTGGATGATTGGCAAAATCGGTTGTCCTGCCATTAATTTAGAAAATGCGCTCTGTGCCATTAGATTGACTCCGCTAATAATTGTTTTGCGCTAATTGATTGATTGTTCAAGGTGACGTTTTCAACATTGAAATCGGTGATATTTTTAACGATTGACTGTTTTGCGACGTTATCAAAGTGGCTATTTATAATTGTAAAATCTTTGATAGGTGCCCGCTCAAATCCATTTAAATAGAACGCTTTATCAAGCACGTTATTACAGTGCAGATTGTCTATAACGATATCGCGTACGGTGGGGTCAAATTGGCCTGCATCACCTTCTTCGTAAAAGAAATTAATAACAATTGCATTTTTTACTGTGCCAACTTCAACATTACGAATGCGAATATGCGCAATTAATCCACCGCGGACAGAATTGGTTTTAATACGGATGGCACGTTCTAAATGTGGACTGTCCATCGTGCAATCTTGTACGTAAACATTGTTCACACCGCCTGATATTTCACTGCCAATGACGACACCACCGTGACCTTCTTTCATGTGACAGTTTTCGATCACTATATTGGCAGATGGCGTGTTGACGCGACGACCGTCAGCATTTCGCCCCGATTTAATTGCAATACAGTCATCACCTGTATCGAACGTACAGTCTTTTATATGCACATGATTGCAGCTTTCTGGATCGCAACCATCGGAATTTGGCCCATGGCTTGAAAACGTGACACCAC
This sequence comes from Pseudoalteromonas sp. JSTW, assembly GCF_013423925.1. NCBI lineage: Bacteria > Pseudomonadati > Pseudomonadota > Gammaproteobacteria > Alteromonadales > Pseudoalteromonadaceae > Pseudoalteromonas > Pseudoalteromonas sp. JSTW. The sequence continues at coordinate 530,360 of NZ_CP058973.1, read as the reverse complement.
TGACTGTCACACTGTTACATAACACGGGGTTTACTAACCAAAAAGGAGAGTTTTTGATAGTCACTCCCTCAATTAACACATTATTACAGCGGTAGGGTTGAATGAAAGGGGGGCGCAGATATGCACCATCAGCGTAGATTCGCTCAGTAACAGGTAAGGCGTTTTCAGCATCAACCATTAATTGTTTACGTGCTGGTTTTTGATCCATCAATTGACCATTTTCTTGGTATTGTAATTCCCAGTGTTTTTCTTTGTGCGGACCTTTCCATGGCCACCAAGTGGTATTATTCGCATTACCCTCTAGTACACCTTCGCCAGTGATAGCTATATTTTGTTGGCCATACGCATAAATTAAAGGGGAATACCCCATCATCTCGAGGCCTTCCCAACGAGTGAATACTGCAGGTAGGTAGTCATCTGGATTAGTACTAAAACTTAGCACTGCGTTTTTTTCAAGGTGTAAATTAACGTTCGATAATAAGTGAATCGGGCCGGTATAAAATACACCCTCAGGAATAATAACTTTTCCACCACCTTGTTGGTGGCAGGTTAAAATAGCCTTTTTTATAGCATGGCTATTATTAAACGTACCGCCACTTTGAGCGCCAAAGTCAACGATATTAAAAGCACTCTCGGGGAACTGTGGTACTTTAATGTTCTTTTTAATCGCTTCGGCTGCTGACCAATCATTATTATCTGTTGGCGTCAGTAAGGTATTTACACTCGCACTTTTGCAGCCCATTAATGCAGCAGTACCTACTAAACTACTCGAGGCGAAGGCTTTAAGAAAAAATCGGCGATTATTGTTCATACTCAAGGTTCCTGTAGTCACAACGTGTGTGCTAATTGTTTTTATAGTTGAAGTACTCTAGCAACAATTGCCACCGGTGGCAATTGTTGCTAGAGATTTTATAAAAAATAACCAACCACACAGTATTGGTTATTTGGAGGGGAGTCATTTGTTAAAATGATCCGCGCAAGCCGACTAAGAATTGGCGTCCTGATGATAAGCTTTCGTATGGGCGAGGTGTGTAAATATCATTCCACATCTCTTGCTTTTCATCAGTTAAGTTAACGGCTTCAAACGACAAGCTCATATTTTCTGTCAGTTCATAGCGAGCAGAGAAGTTGAGTTTTGCTTTGTCATCATAGCCACGTACAAACGTTGATTCATCTTTGTATTCATCGAGGTATTGTTTGTTATAACCACCACGATAGTTGTATGAGAAACGTGCTGACCAATTATCTACTTCATAATATACGGTTAAATTATATGTATTTTTTGATGTTTCTTCTTCAACTAGGCTTAGTGAATTACCATAAAAAGGGTCTTCGATATCGCGGGTATAGTCGATATATGTGTAGTTTGCTTGGATCCCTAAGTTATTAAAGGGCTCAGGCAAGAACGTAAATGGCTGCTGATAAATAAACTCAGCGCCCCACATATCTTCAGCGTCGGTATTAGTAAGTTGGGTTACGGTCCAGGTAATATCTTCTGCGTTCATATCACCAATGTCGATACCCAAGCGATCTAACTCAGCCTGACTTAACACTTCATCACTACTTTCAGATGAAATACCGGTGATATTTTTAAAGAAAACAGAACCCGCAACCAGAGATTCATCTGCAAAGTACCACTCTAGACCTATATCGTATTGTTTTGCTTTGTACGGCTCAAGTGACGGACCCGCACCACGTTTAATTGTTGCGGTAGGGTCTTGCTCATCAGGGGTATTAACACTTATTGATGAACGTAAGTCAGATAGTTTTGGTCGGGTAATAGCGTGTGAGTAACTAAAACGACCGACTAAATCTTCAGTGATATCATAAGCTAGGTTAAGCGAAGGTAACCATTCATCACCTGTGCTAATCGATTCTCGCCAACCATAACCATTTTCAAAGTTAGCGCCATCACCTTTGCCTGCTGTGTAGCCATCTTTGTAAATATGATCCAGATTTACAATTCGGCTCGTGTTTTTGTTATCAACATAGCGAAGACCTAAATTACCCCTTAGTTCTGAATTGAATATATCTTTTCTAAAGTTAAGTTGAAGGTAGGCTGTGTTTACCTCTTCTTTTATATAATAGGCACGTTTGTACTCTTCCTTCGCTTCAAAAAAGGCGGCATTAGAAAATGCATCCATCATGGCATTGTAGTCAGGTGTTAGCCATGTAGAGCCAAATAGTGTTGAAGTGCTCGGTACTGAGGCATTATTACCAAAGTGAATACCGGTCTCATTAAGTGTGGTAGAAAATAAGTCTCCCGCTATTTGATCGGCATCTAAGTCAATAACTTGTGTTTCAGCTGATTTACCGCTGGTTTTGTTCGTTTCTATATCTAGGTTTTTCCACGCGTTGCGGAAGTCGTGTTGTTCAGTTTCAAAGCTACGCTGCCCTACACCAAATTTCACTGTGTATTCATCATTAAGTTCGTAGGCAAAATCAAGTTTAATGGTTGAGTTTTCGCTCTCAATAGTTTGTGCGCGGTTACGAACGAGCCCAGCACTGTAATTGCTAGCGTCTAGCATGGTGTTTTGTAATTGCTCTTTGGTAAACGCGTTTCCAGGAGCTTGTCCTGCTGCAAAAGCAAATGATGGCATTGTTGTGTTTAACTGCGCACTGCCTATCGCTTCACCACCGGGATTATTAATTAGAGAAAGTGGGTCAATATTACTGTCGTAACTGTAAGCAACGGTTGAGCCCTCTGCATCAAGTGCAAAAGTGCGAAGATAAGGTACATCCAAATCAGATTTTCCTTTACCTACTAAAAAGCTCATTTTTAAACGATCATTAATGTACCAATCACCCGTAAAGCTTACTTGATCAAAGTTTGATTCAGAGGAATCTTGTCGTGCTTCTGAACGTATAATTGCATTTGAAAACGCACCAGCAACAATTGTATTGTTAGGATCTGTATAGATGTTTTCAGGTACGATATTTTTTTGATCACGTAACAATACTGAGTATTGATATTCATCCATTGTCGTGTCTAGCTCTGCATGGAGAATATCTAAGTTCATTGAAAGATTATCAGTAGGAGCGTACTGGAAGGCGACGGTTGCACCTAGGCGTTTTTGCTCTTTTGAAAAGATAGAATAACGAGGTATACGGGGTAAATATAAACCATCCAGATTATCGTTTGTGTAATTGCCATTTTCTAACAAAATGGTCTTAGGTGCAGCTGATAGGTAGTTTGTACCTCCTTGACCAACGGGTGAACCGCCATCAACATAGTTTGGATTATTGACGGTCCAGCGAACCGTTGATGAACCTTCACTTTGGACGGTCCCATCACTGTATGCAACAGAGGCAAGTACACCGAATTTATTATCCCAGTTATTACTGAGCATAAATGACACGCGCGGCGATACATCCTCAGAAATATCGTTATAGCGGGCATTGACATTGTATGAGCCTTTAAAGCCTTCATATTGGAAAGGGCGCGCAGTCTGTAAATTGACATTACCTGAAATCCCGCCATCTTCTCTTTCTGCAGACACGGTCTTATCGATGTCTATTTGTGTAAAGAGTTCTGAAGCAAACACGTTATAATCAAAGGCGCGTGAAGTATTAGAGCCACCAGCCGCATCGGTTGCCGCTCCTGCTGAAGCTGATTCCATGCCATTAATCGTTGTTTTTACAAACCGAGAACCAAGACCCCTAATTGTTATTTGACGTCCTTCGCCAGCATCTTCTTCAATAGAGATACCGGGTACTCGAGCCAGGGAGTCGGCAACATTTAGATCTGGAAACTTACCAATATCTTCAGCAATGATTGTTTCGCGTGTGCCTACCGCCTCACGCTTAGACATTAGCGCTGCATTAATACTGCCACGGTAGCCTTTAACCTGAATAATTTCGATGCCATCATCTTCTACTGCATTATTTTGTTGTTCTTGTGCATTAGCAGCATAACTTCCCATTACGCCACTGAGTAATAGTGAGGTCATAAGATAGCTTAGTTTGAATGTTTGCTTACTTGTTGTCATTGCTGTTCCAGTTGTAGTTTATTGTTATAAATTACATGACTTTCAAACGGCATAAGTCATATCCTGTTATTTTTTTATGCGATTGTGTGTTCAATTACGCAAAGAGTAAAATGCCACTTTAAATCCCTGTTTTGCTACCGGTGGCATTTAGGTAGAAATTATACGTAAAAATTCGTGCTGTCAAACCAAATAAACCAAAAATATTAATATTTCCTTTACAAATTAACGTTTTTAAAACCGCCGCAAGTTACATGATGGTGCAATAGTGGGTTGATTTTATTTATTTATTTGCCACCGGTGGCAGTGTGTGCTAGGGTCATTTTTATTGAGTTAATTTTCTACAGTGAGAGTTCAATGTTTAAACATTTTTTAAGGTTTCTATACGTCGGTGTTGCGCTTTCGTCTACTGCTCAGGCTGATGAACAGATCAACGTTTTTATGGCGGGAGACTCTACAATGTCAATAAAAGAAGTGAAAGATTACCCAGAAACAGGGTGGGGAATGCCTTTTCAATACTTCTTTAATGATCAAGTACAGGTAATTAACCTGGCTAAAAATGGTCGCAGCACACGGACTTTTAAATCAGAAGGTCGTTGGCAAATGATTATGGACGAGATTAAGCCAGGGGACTATGTCATCATACAGTTTGGTCATAATGATCAATCAAAACAAAAAGTTGACCGCTACACATCCGTACCCGACTTTAAAGCAAATTTACTTGGCTTCATCAAAGATGTGCGCGAAAAGCAAGCTCATCCCCTGTTAATGACACCGATAACGCGCCGCTATTTTAATGAAGACGGAACGATTAAAGAGACGCACCCGCTGTATGCAGATGCGGTAAGAGATGTTGCTAAACAAACAAAGGTTGATTTTATTGACATGGAAGCAATTACTAAACGCTACTTTCAAGCGCTAGGTGATGACGGCTCTGCATTACGTTTCATGCATATTGCCCCTGATTTGCACCCTAATTACCCGTTAGGTGTAACAGATGACACCCATTTGAACCAACTGGGTGCAACAGAGGTTGCTCAGCTTGTGTTAACAGAATTAAAGAAGATGAATCATCCCTTGGTTGCAAAAGTTAGGAAGCCAGACCCTAAACACCTAAAGCGTTAAATTTGAGCGTTAAGTTGTATTTTTTACTGAAAGCCTAACAATAAGATTGTGAGGCTTTTTTTATCGGGTTTTGTTAATCGGTTTCGTGTAATTCCACATATTGACATTATAAACGCGTTGCTTCTTTTGGCTTTATTGTCCTTAATTTTATAGCACTATAGTTATAGTTCGCTTTTTTAATTGTTCTACTACATTGGGTTAGTCATCAACTGACAGACAGCAATGATAACAACTATAAAGGCGATATATGCAAAAAATAACACAATTATGTAAACGAAAATCAGCATCGTTTACGCCTGTGGCCGTGCTCTGCGCTGTTATTTTCTCACAGCCAAGTTTTGCAGGTAGTTGGCAGCAAAATGTCAGCATCGGCGGTTTCAATAATGTTCATATTTACACGCCAGATACGCAGTCGAGTATCGGTGATGGTCATTCATTAATGTTAGTCCTGCATGGCTGCGTGCAACCAATCAATAACTATTTAAGTGCCAATTTAGAAGAGGCCGCAGAGGCTCATGGCATGGTGATAGCCGTGCCTGATGCGATGAATAAAGCGGGGTATAGCTGCTGGTCCTATTGGCAAGGTGCAATAAACCGCAGCTCTGGCGATTATAAGAATTTGATTAATTTAGCCAATGCTTTAAGTGGTGATGTAGCCCGTAATATCGACCCGAAACAGGTCTATATTGCTGGCTTATCATCTGGGGCTGCGATGGCCGCGCAAACAGCATGTGTGGCACCTGATGTATTTGCAGGGGTTGCACCCAGTGCGGGTCCTACTATTGGTACCAGTTCAAGTGGCGCTATTTCGACCTGTGAAACAGTCTCTGAAAATACGTTTGTATCACGTTGTGAAAGTTATGCTGGTAGCTACAAAAATAGTTTTGAAACACAAATCGCAGTGGTTGCTCACGGCACAGCCGATACCACAGTAAACACATGTTATAACCAACAAAATGCCAATGGGTTTGCAGCGCTTTATGGGGTTAATCAGTTATCGGGGACAACAACAATTAGCGACGACGCCACTCGCACGGCAGAGCAATCACACTGGCAAGATAATCGAGTAGCTATGCTGTGGTTGAATAATTTAGACCACTCATGGTCAGGTGGGCAAGGTGCTTCGGGTGATTATGTCGCAGCAAATAGCATTAACTTTGCAACATATTTAGGCGAGTATTTTACAGCGAACAATAAACGTGTTGATCGCAACTCTGGCCCCGAAATCAGTAATTTAAATGCCACAGACAGTAACAGTCAGCTCACCATTACAGGCAGCGCAATCGACCCTGAAGGCAGTGTAACGAGTGTGAATATAAATGTGTATAGCCTGGCCGCAGGGATGACAAGCTTAATTGAATCTCTCAATGTGCAAGTCGATGCGAATAATGCCTTTAGCGGGGTGACAAGTGCACTCACCGATGGTCTTTATGAAGTGCGTGTAAGTGCCACAGATAATGAAGCTAAACAAGGTAATGAAGCAAATCTTACTGTACGTGTTGGGCCAGAACCTGCGGCCACAGCACCTGTACTCAGTGATACTGCGGCTAGTGTAAATGGGCAATGCGCTACAGTAACAGGCACCGTTATCGATGATAATCAAAACGTAAGCACGGTTGTGGTTAGCTTTAGCAATGGTGATGTGACTGCTACGGTGAATGGGCTTGAGTACTTTGCTGAGCAATGCAATCTAGCGGGTGGCAATAATACCGCAGTGATCACAGCAAGCGATGATACAGCCCTTACATCAACCGACAGCATTAGTTTTGTCATCGATGCTGGGGTTACTGGCGATTATAACTTGCACATTAATGAAGGCCATATTACGTGGGGAGAAGGTTATTCGGCGTGTTATTTAGCGTTTGGTACCGCAAGCTTCACGATGCGGGAGTATGCGGCAGGAACAGAACAATGTCAGTGGATTGCTGATGATGACTCAAGTTGTGCAGGGCCTTTACAGGCATGCAAAACCACCACAGAACCTAGTAATGACGCAGACAACGACGGTGTGCTCGACGGCGCAGATAATTGCCCGAATGTAGCGAATGCTGATCAAGCCGATAACGATAATGACGGGATTGGTAATGTGTGTGACAGCACTCCAGATGGTGAAACGAGTGACTCTGACAGCGATGGTGTCAGTGATAGCTTAGATAACTGCCCGCTGGTGGCAAATAGTGATCAGCTAGATAGTGATGCAGATGGTGTAGGTGATGCGTGTGATTCAACACCGAATGGTGATTACCAATGCACCGAAACCACTTCAAGCAACTATGCGCATGTGCAAGCAAACCGCGCGACGACGAATGGCTCTTACGCTTATGCGTTGGGCTCAGGTGATAACTTAGGTCTTTACAACACTTTTTATACCAGCACCTTAGCGCAAACTAGTGCGGGGTATTACGAGTTAGGCAGTTGCCCTAATTAATAAAATTGTGTCGCCCCGATGGGCGACACATCCACCCAGTTAAAACTTATAAGTTAAGGTTAGGCTGCCGTTTGTAGGCGCACCATAATAACCCACAGTTTGTAAACTATTAATGTACTGCTCGTCAGTGATGTTGTTGACGTTTGCTTGTATGTCAATGTTGTCGTTGATATTCCATCGAGCAAAGGCATTAAGTAAGCCATAACTTCCTTGTTTTACATTGTAGTCAGTGCTTTCGATTTTAGATTGCCAACGGCCATTTAAGCCCACAACCACCGCATCGGTCACCGCATAATCTACTGTTACACCTACAACATCACGAGGCGCCCATTTATTGGTATCATCACCATTTTCATCAGTTACATCAATATGTGTATAAGAAGCGACGATATTGATGTTGTCGGTAATCTTTCCAGTGACTTCAAATTCATAGCCTTCTGACTCAATAGACACGCCTTTATAGTAATAAATACCATCTTCTGTCAGGCCCGCGTATTGAGCAAAGTTATCTTGCTCAGCAGTAAAATAGGCAAACGTTGTCATTAGTGCATCGTCAAACCAAGAAGCCTTAACACCTGTTTCAAAGTTAGTGCCTTTGGTGGGGGCTAAGTATTGGCCGTTGTAATCTGCTTGCTCTTGCGGCTGATAAATATCAGAGTAACTTGCATATAAGTTTAAATCGTCGTTTAACTTATAAGTAAAACCAACATAGGGGCTCGTCTCGCTCTCGTCATTATCAATTGATGCACCGGCATTCATGCCTGAGCGCTCAAATTCAATAGTGTTAAAACCAACTACGGTAAATAATTTATCAGTAATGTTTAACTGAGCAGAGCCAAAGTAACGCGTTAGCTTTTGTTCGATATCAGAATATAAAACAGGCGCTAACCAATCTGGCTCAGGTATAGCATCTAAGTCATATGGAAATGCTGGGGTTGGACCATAGGCCGGTGTGTTTGCAAAATCAAATGGGTGTTGATACATCACGTCATCACTTTTTGCATGGCTTACACCAACGCTTGCCTGATGTTCTTTACCAAATAATTCAAAGGCACCAAATGCTTTGATTTCAAATAAGTCTGCATCTATATCACTGTCATAACGACCCGGCCAACCACTTAAGCCTAAGTGAGTGTCTTTATCAATCGTGCCGCTGGCATAAAATAGCTTGTCTTGCTCTTCAAAACCGCGGAAGTTATAGCTTGCTTGAAGTTGCCACGCGTTAGCAAAAATATAGTTGTATTCAATAAATGCAGAAGTGTTGATGGTGTCCCACATTGTCCATTCTTGGGTGGTTGTGTCGCTCACATCCCATTTTGCTTGGCTGCCATCTGTGTAGTTATACACCAGCCCACCCCATGTATTACCATCGGTATCAGCATCTTGATAAGAATAACCAGCGGTAACAGTGGAGTTATCTGTTAATTGACCATCGACAATAACAGAGAAAAACTCACGGTTATTTTCAAGCCCGTCAAGGTAAGATTCTTTATCTTCAGCAGCCGCAACAAAGCGGGCTGCCCAGCTCCCCGAATCAGTTAAAAGCAAAGAGTAATCTGCTTGAAGACGTTTAAAGTCCCATGAGCCAAATGAAACACCTACTTCACCACCATTTTCATTTTTTGGGCGCTTACGAACATAGTTAATCGTGCCCGATGCATTACCAACACCCGTTAAAAGGCCATTTGCTCCACGGATAACTTCAATGTTTTCGTAGCCATAGGCTTCCATAGCCCCGGTTACAATGCCCCAATCATTTGGCAAACCAACCCCATCAATTTGGGTGTTTTTAATTTCAAAGCCACGCGACGTGTAGTTAGTACGATTTGTTTCCCATTCTTCAACATTGATGCCTGGGGCTAAACGTAGCGCATCGTTGATATTAAAGGCTGAATAGTTTTTTAGTTGCTCTGCGGAGATGATACTGATTGATTGTGGTGTTTCATCAATCTCTAGTGCAAGGCCAGTTGCGCCTTCACTTATACGATTTTGGCGAACACCCACAATCTCAAGTGTTTCAATATTCGCTTCAGCCTCAGCAGTTTGCTGTGCGAAACTGAGTTGTGGATTCAATGCATAAATAATAGCGGTTGCAAGTGGCAACTGAGTTAATTTCATTCTTATCTCCGCGTGTTGTGAGCAGTAAATGGCAATGGTTGATTATTGTTTTGATTAAAATAATTCGCGGTAAACTTATCACAACTGATAATAATTATCATCAAGATTTAAATCTAAAGTGTTATGTTAATACAAATAAATGTAACAAAATATGTCAGTTTATTTTGTAAGAGGGCAGCTTATAAGGCGTATTTCATTTTGTGCTTACCGTCTATTTTAATAGTGGCTTATCGCTGCTTAGCAACATGTAAAATTATGAGTAATTTTAAGGAGGTATCACCATTTTACTCTTGGTCAAAATTGTTAGCGGAATAACGTGTGGAAGAGGGTGTATTGCGTGTGCTAAATGATGACATTATAAAATAAGCCACTGGCATAAAATCGAAGCCGTTGTGTAGGCTAGGTAAATAAAGTGCGGCGTCCAGAGTCGCTATTTTAAAGTTAATTCAGTATGCGTTATAAGGTTAATAAAGTGGGGTCATACAAAAATTGGGTATTTGAGGAGTAAAATCGTCTTTATGTACTAGTATGAAATAACAATCTTCATTATAAAAGGAATAGGCATGCTCAGCGCTTATCAAAAACAGTTAGTTCAAAATAGCTTTAAAAAGGTAGCCCCCATAGCCGACGACGCAGCAGCCATTTTTTATGCCAAATTATTTGAGTATGATCCTAAACTTAAAACACTCTTTAAAAGCGACTTAAGGTCACAAGGAAAAAAATTAATGATGACCTTAGGTATTGCAGTTAAAGGGCTCGACAATTTAGATGAGCTCGTGCCAGTACTTGAACAACTTGCACGAAAACATATTGACTACGGTGTAAGCGTGGATGATTACACACCGGTAGGAAATGCATTGTTATATACGCTAAAAACAGGCTTGGGGGATGATTTTACCCCTGAATGCAGAAAAGCATGGGTCATTACTTTTAAGGCCATTGCTGATGTAATGCGAACTGCGGCATACCCCAGTTTTGACCCCGCAACTTACAAAAATGTTAAGTATTATCACAAATAATTTTATTGAATCGGGTGTATTGATATAAAGCCCATTGCTCATGGGCTTTATAGTGAAAGTTTTAAGCGTTACTTTCAACTTTTGTTTGTTTTGAGGTCGACATTGAGCTTCCGACCGATGCGGTGATAACGAGCAAAATGGCTAACCATTGCCATACACTTAAAAACTCAGCCAAGATAATAAAGCCAGCGAGGGCTGCTACCGCAGGCTCCAAACTCATCATGATACTGAAACCCTGTGCGGGCATATTTCTAAGTGCAACCATTTCAAGTGTATAAGGCAGGGCACTTGACATAATGGCAACTAGAATACCTAAAGGTAAAACGTCCCAACTTAATAGCGCCATGCCTTGTGAAGCTGCACCATAGGGAACAAGTACAATAGCTGCAATGCTCATACCTAAAGCGACGGTCATGCCGCCTGAGCCTTGATTGCCCGTTTTTTTACCGAATAAAATATAAAATGCCCAACAGGCTCCTGCCGCTAGCGCTAAAATGACCCCAACAGGGTCGAGACTTTCCTCACCTTTCATATCAGGTAATAACAGCACAATACCTGCTATGGCGCAGGCAACCCAAAATAAGTCGCGCTTTTTACGAGATGATAAAAGTGCGACCGCTAATGGACCAGTAAATTCCAGTGCGACACCAATACCCAGCGGAATACGCTCGATAGCGTAGTAAAAAAGTATATTCATACCCCCTAAGCTTAAGCCGTAAATAATAATCGGCATGCGCTGGCCAATAGGAGGAAAGGCTCTCCAAGGCTTAAAAACTAAACACAGAATCGCCGCCGAAAAACCGAGGCGCAATGCAGTGGTCCCTTCAGGGCCAATCAATGGGAATAATTGCTTAGCGACAGATGCACCTGACTGAATGGTGACCATGGCTAATAACACGCAAATAACAGCAATCAAAAACGGGGGGATGGTACGCTGCATCACTGTCCTTATGAATAAATAAGAGCTGAAGTTTGGGGGCGATTTTACTGATGTTTTGATGATTAAGAAATGTTTTTCGTTAAACGGTAGCCGATTTTCGATGAAACCTAAGTTGTGGGGCATTCATAACTGTAATGTATTGATTATCAGAGATAAAGTGCATTTTCAGGTGCTCAGTCGCAACGGACTGAAAAACGCACGTCAGGTGCACAAAAATTTATCTTAAGAGTACCCGGCAGTATTTATTGTGATTATTTACTCGTGAACAAGCGATGTCTGAACAATGCGTCATTTCTAATTATAATATACTAGTAAATTGGTATGGGTTTTGCATTGTTTAAGTTTTTTGCCAAGGAAGACAAAATGTTGACGATCAATTCGCCACGACTACGTACGCCTAACTCACTACAAAACACGCAATCAATTACCTCGACTTATGAGAAGTTAGCCTCGGGTAAACGCATTAACTCTGCGAAAGATGACGCCGCAGGCTTACAGATAAGCCACCGCTTAACAACGCAAATCGCGGTGAAGCAACAAACGCTTCGAAACTTACAAGACGGTATTAGCTACGGACAGGTTGCCGATGCGGGTTTATCGGCGCTCACTGATGCGCTTCAAAGAATGCGAACATTAGCTCTGCAAGCTGCTAATGGCTCTAATACGGATATTGATAGAGCCGCTCTAAATGAAGAGTTTTCGCAATTAAGGGAGCATATAAATACCGTTGTAGCCGACACTGAAATTTTTGGTAAAAAGCCATTAATGTCAAAGCCAGAGCAGGAAACTAACTTGGACAATGTGCCGGTATTAAATGAAGTATTCTCGAATAATATGAGCTTAACTATGAGCTCAGGTGAAGTTTCATTAGGTTTAATTCCAGCTGGGTCTACAAATGTAAGAATTCAGATTGATAGTTTTTCTATGAATGATGATATCAATCTTTTCTCACAGTTTGGAGAGCACTTAGTTGGGCAAGACTTATCAAGTATGAAAGATGTTATTGAAAGTAATTTATTTACCCCCGCGAATGGTTATCAGGGAACAGAAACATACGATAATACTGATTTATTTAATGGTGATGGTTTTAATTATCCTGCGACAAATTCACAAACAGTGAAAGGAATGAACTTTAGGTACTCTGGAAATGGTAATCCAGGAAATAACTTTGAAGAAATTATAGTTGATTCAGTGACCGAGCCATTGTTATTAACTGTTATTGGTAGTGGCTCTTTTAATATTACTGCTAGCTGGGACACGTTGGGGAGCTTAAATTCATCGTCAGCTGAGTCGAGTGACGGCCCGATGTTAGTTACATCAACCGACCGTGCTATTGGCGAAGAGGGGTATATTATGTTTGAAGATATTGATGCCAGTGCGGGTTCTTTAACAATTGATGGTATTACCATAAGCAGCGAAAATTTAGCGCAAAATGCAATAACGAGAATAGACACCGCATTGTCACGTATTGGCGGCTTTAGGGCTGAAATAGGCGCAAAAATAAATGCGATTGAATCGACCATCCGTAATGAATCAAACCAGTCGTTGATGCTAAGTTCAGCGAATCAGCGTATTGAAGACACCGATTTTGCAAAAGTCATGGCTGAGAAAATATCACTCGATATCGTTCAGCAAGCGGGAGTAAGTGTTGCCATGCAAGCTCGCAATATTACAAAAGAGGGTATTTTGAGTTTGCTAGGGCAACTAGAGTAGTTGCCCTCAGGACTTATTAGCCATTATCAGCAGGATACACGACACCTAATTGAGCTCTCGCTGTATCCAGCACGCCCATAACCTGTTTTGATAAGGTGTGTGTGTTTACAGCAGACTCAATGTGTCCGGCTTTGGCTGCTGCTATAAAGTGACTTACTTCATAGCGCATAAAATGCTCGTCAAATGGCTGAGCAAGTTCTTCAACCGTGCCATCATTACCAATAAACTGCATACGTTTTAACAAAGAAACCGCTTCGATTCTAATGCGGCCTTTTTCACCTTGAATTTCGGTAAAGTTGTCGCCTTGAGAAATTTTAGAATAACTAATAACTGCTTGTTTATCTGCATAATTTAATAGTACATCACCCGCACCATCAACCCCAGTTTCCAGCAAAACTCCACTAGCTTGCACACTCTGTGGGGCGCCCCAAAGAGCTAACAAAACATACAAAGGATAGATCCCTAAATCAACCAAAGCGCCGTTAGCAAATTCAGGCAAAAAGGTATTGGGTCTGTCCCCATTTTTGTATTTGTCGTAACGCGAAGAGTACTGACTATATTGACCTATATACTTGCGCGGCGTGCCTATTTTGGTAAGTGCGTGTTTAAGAATGGCGAAATTAGGCAGGTGAGTGGTCATCATCGCTTCCATATACAGGTGCTGATGCTTTTTTGCCGCGAGAATAATTTCATTTAACTCAGTACTATTTGCCGCTGATGGTTTTTCACCCAGTACATGTTTGCCTGCGGCTAAACACATAACCGCGTAGTGTTTATGCAGACTATTTGGCGCAGCAATGTAAACAGCTTCAACCTGATTATCGTGGCACACTTCGTCGATACTCGTGAAAACTTTGGCATTATTGCTGGTATGTTTAGCTAAAAACGAACGAGCAGTGCTCTCTTCACGAGAACATACACCGTATAAATCGAATTCTTCAACATGGGTTGCTGCGTCTAAAAAAGTGTCGCTGATAAAATTAGTACCCACAATGACAAATTTCATGTTTACTCCTCGCTATTAAGTGCAAGCCAAGCCTGCCAGTCTTGTTCAAACTTTTCCATTTGCAGGTGTTTTTTGCTGCGCAAATGTTTGTCTTCGTCTTCTTTTGCCATGTAGGGACCCACACGACACAATGCACAGTGTTTTTCACCCAAGTATGGGGGAATCGTTAGCAATGAGCAGATGTCGTTGTCTTTTTTACTGCTAAACACATACGTGATGCCGCTGGTGTCTTTTACATGCTTATCACGGTCGACGTTGCGAATTTTGTAACCTGGGAAACGGCTAATATCAAACGGCATTTGGCCAATATAATGACACGGTAAACCTTGGTTTAAACTCCCTTCAATGTTCCATTCTCGGTAAGGTTTAACGTCTTTTGAAGTAATAAAACACAGCATAGGGCCGTTTTTATCAAGTGCAAAGCGATGCGCATATTTTAAGTATTGATAAAGCAATGCGCGATTCAGCACATTCATGCTTCCAGAGCCTGTTTGTGCTTTAAAGGCGGCTTCACCTTTGAATGCAGGAATGAGTGGAAATTGAAAAATAACCACATCAAAACGTTGTTGGTCAAGGCGTTGCCAAGCACTGGGTTTCGTTACATCAAACTCTGTGAGCACACGAATACCTAACGTACGCAGTTGTGAAAGGGCGTTGTCGGCGTATTTCTGTTCTATTGTCTGTGCTGCATCATAGGTTGAAGCAGTAAGCTGTGCTGGTTTTACATGCTTGGCAATGGCATGCGAAAACGATAAATCGCCATCACCGACCGTTAAAATATGCCACGTTGGATCCAAAAACATGGACTCAGTGACCTTGCTCAGCGAGGTCGCTATTTTCTAGTTTAGGGCACAAGGCTAAACGTGTTTTTAAACCCTCAATAGCGATTTGCTTTAAGATGAGGTTAAAACTTAACAGCACCGCAATCACAATATGAATAGGGCCGTGCGTAAATCCTGCATCAGTATCGAAGAGCATTAAGCCAAACAATAAAAACATAACGGCTAAGAATATTTCGATAAGTTGATTCGAGTAAAAGGTGATGAGCCCCTGATTTTTATGATCTTTCTTTATGTGGATTGCACAAAAAAAAGGGATCACCTTAATTTTAAAGTGTGCACCTTTTTCAACGTAGTTCTCACCAAGATGGTCTAGTTTAGCGCGTAGTTGATCTATCATACCAAGTCCTTAAACAACTGAGCCGCGGATGTTACCGCAAACACACTGAAAGGGCTACTCAGGATAGACGCTAATACCAATTACAAATATATGGCAGACAAACACCACGCCGGTAAGTACAAAGCGCATTTTTTGATAGTCAATGTGGTAGTTTTGCCATTGAGGTGTGCTCTTTTCAAATAATAACACCAGCCAAAAGCTGGCTGCGAGCCAAGCCAGAATCCATGCTGGCGGTAGAAAGCTCAAAAAGGCAATAGGTATAATAGGCAAAACGGCTTTGATGGCATCGGCATAAGTTTGCTGGCCCGCATGCCATAAATTACCGGCCATAAATGCCAAAATTGCTATGCTGTAGAAAGTGAAAAATTCTAAATTAATGGCACTACTGCCCGTGATCAGCGGCCAGCCTACGCAGCCTAAAAACGGAAGTAGACCTAAGTAACCAAGTTGAATGTGATTGATGAACTTTTCCATAATTGCCTTTTAAACCGACATAAAATAAGTAAAAGCATACCTGCGGGTATGCTTTTTCTTTTAATCAAACTCGTTGTATTTTATACCAGTTAAGCGCCTAAAACGATCGCTTTATTATTTACGTAATTCACGACGCAATATTTTGCCAACCGTTGACTTGGGCAATTCTTCCATAAAAATAATCGACTTGGGTACTTTATAAGCACTTAAGTTTTCACGGCAATAGTCTGTTACTTGTTGCTCATCAATTGGCTCTTTTAAAGTGATGTAGGCACACACTCGCTCACCTGTTTTTTCGTCTTGAGCGCCAATCACAGCCGCTTCACAAATGGCTGGATGCTGACAAAGTACGTTTTCAACCTCGTTAGGGTAGACATTAAATCCAGAGACAATAATCATGTCTTTCAAACGGTCGACTATTTTGTAATTACCACTTGGCAGTTGTAATCCCACGTCACCGGTTTTGAAAAAACCACCTTTCATACACTTATCTGTTTCATCTTGGCGTTGCCAATAGCCCATCATGACTTGTGGGCCTTTCACAACAATTTCACCTGATTGACCTTCAGCCACAGGCTGATCGTTCTCATCCCAAATCTCTACAACGGTATTAGACAATGGGCGGCCGATACTGCCGATTTCTTCTTTCTTGAAATCATTTAAGGTCGCAACGGGTGATGTTTCTGACAATCCATACCCTTCAGTAATTGTGCAGCCAGTGACCTTCATCCATGCATCTGCAGCAGCATGGGTCAGCGCAGCTCCTCCGGAAACGGTCATTTTTAATTGTGAAAAATCAAGCGCTTTAAAGCCTGGATGCATACATAAACCAATAAATAGCGTATTAATTCCTGAAAAGTAATTAATGGTGTGAGGCTCTACTTGTTTAACTAAAGCATCTAAATCACGAGGATTCGGGATCAGTACGTTAAACTGACCCATCGCGAATAAGCCAATCATATTCACGGTGAATGCGTAGATGTGATAGAGCGGCAACGGACAAATTCCCGTTTCTTGGCCTGGCTGCATGATCTCAGCAAAACGCTCATTCATTTGTTCTGCGTTGGCTAAAATATTACCGTGACTAAGCATGGCTGCTTTGGCAACCCCAGTGGTTCCACCTGTGTATTGAAGTACCGCTATATCATCGCGGTTTGCGTTGTGTGCTTTAAGGGGGGCTAGTTGTTCACCTTGCTCAATAAGCTCAGGGAGAGAGAGTTGTGTGCCTTTGATTGCTGGCAAGCCAACCGCTGCGGTCACTATGACGGTATTAATGGATGTTTGGTCAATGATAGTCGTGAGTTTATCTGCTAAGCCGTCGAGGAGCACAATCGCTTTAACTCCCGCATCATTGAATTGGTGCAGCATTTCTCTTGCTGTGTAAAGTGGGTTGGTGTTTACAACAATTAAACCAGCGCGAAGAGCTGCATAGGTGACGATAGGGTAGTCGACAATATTGGGTAACTGAATCGCAATACGGTCACCTACTTGCAGGCCGCTGTGTTGTTGAAACCATTGTGCCAAATAGCGAGATTGCTGCTCTACATCACTAAAAGTTAATGTTTTACCTGCACTGTTGTAGGCTGGTAAGTCAGCATAAGTTTGACAGGTATGGTCAATTAGCTGTGTGAGATTATCGTGTGTGTTCATTCGGACTCCTTAGCATATTGTTCTTATTAGAGTGTTTGATGATGCGCTTCATTACAGGGGTCATCATCCAAGCAGGTAAATAACGGCTTAAGCTATAAGATAGTCTAGATTGAAAGCCGAGTATCACCATAAATTTTTGCTTATCTAACCCACGCATCAGTCTGGTGACGCGACGGTCTTGTGTTAAGTAACGACTTACTTTATTGATGATTTTAGTGTTTGTGTGTGCACAGTTGTGTTGGTCACATTCACTTAAATAGGGGGTCTCTGGTGCATAAATTACACTGACTTTAATGCCATCCGGTTTTAATTCTTGGCGTTGTGTTTTGGCAAAGTTCAAGATTACATCGTCAGCAATACGTTGATCTTGCACGTATTCAAAAGGGGTCATGTGAAGTGATAAGTGCAAGGTGGCTATTCATGGTGAGGTACTGACGAATTAAGGCGCTAAAGTTAAGAGTGCGAATGATATTAGCTTGTTGGCTACAATCATTGTTAGTGTCAGAGTGCTTTGCTAAAGACTCGATATTCCTAGTGCTGGTAGTGCTGGGGCAGTATATCGCAACCTCAGGCTCACCAATGGCCACGACCGCATTGTTAACTTGAACAGCCAACGTTTGCGTATCGGCCATATCAACAGCAAAAAATTCAATGTATTGAGAATCATCGCTCAGTGTTCTAAGCGTATGTTTACTTTGCTGGCTAAAGCGTATATCAAATAATGCGACATCATCACCACGCTTTATGTATTGTTTAGCAAGTTCAAAGCCTAAACCACAATTTGCACCCGTAATAAACACCCTTCTTATCATTGCACGACCGCTTATCAGTGAAGTTAGCGAATCAATATATATAAATTGTTAACGCAATAATTAGCTTTTAGCGACCTATTTTTAACTTTTTACGCCATTATGCGGTAATGACTTACGGTAGTCTTTCGGAGGTACGCCATACCAACGCTTAAATGCGCGGGTAAATTCACTGTAGTTCGAAAAGCTTAAAATATCTGAAATATTCGACAAGCTTAAACTTGATTCTGTTAAGTACTGGTGCGCAAGATTACAGCGTATGTCATCAACAAGCTCACGAAAGGTTGTCCCTTGCTGAGTTAAGTGCCTTTGCAGGCTGCGTGAACTCATAGACAGTTTTTCAGCAATTAAGTTAACGCCAAATTGTTCGTGTAATAAATACTGTTTTATTAACACTTCAACGTGATCAGAAATTGAGTCATTAAGGTGACCAAGTTGTTGGCTCAAAATTGAAAATAGTTGTTTATCAGAGTTCTTGATGGGCAGCTTTAGGTATTTTCTGTCAAAGATTAGCGCGGTGTGCGGACAATTGAACACTGGCACTTGCCCGAGTGCTTGACGATAAACACTGGTATTCGTATTGGCGCTATGAGGGAGCTCGAGGCGGTGTAACTTTATCTGATCATCCGTAAGCTGTTTAAGTAAGTTAACGCCAACACTTAATGCTAAATCGGCTCCATGATACACACTGACCTTCAGTTTGCTGCGTACTAAAAACGACAGTTTCACGTAATCTTGGCCGATTTCGAGCAAAAGATCGGCGCTATTTTGATGGACATGATAATACTTAGTTAAGTTTTTTAGTGCCATTTCTAAGCTGTCACAGTTACCCATTAAATACCCAACCGAGCCGAGTATGTTCAAACTCTGCCAGCGACCAAGTTCTAACCCAAAATAAGGAAGCTCGAGCTCTTTTGCTGTGATTTCTAGCAGTTCGATTAATTGCTGATACTGAATGAAGTTGTTGGGCTCTTGTAATTGTTTTCTGTCTAACCCAACGCGCGATAATAGTGCATCAGGGTTAATGAGCTTGCTTTCAATTATTTCGATGTATCCATGTAGAGCCGATACTCTAATTAGGTCAGGTGTGTGCGGTGAACGGGGCATAATGTGCTCTTTTTTAGTGCGCTGGCGTAAAAAGTAAAAAAATTGCGTGAAAAGTAAAGTAAATACAGCGATTAAAGTTTAACAATGTATTAACGATGATGGTCTACTATTTAAAATTAGGCCATTAACAGTGCTTATAGGAATACGCAATGAATTACACAAAAGTCTTTATAAGTGGCGGTAATGGTTTTATTGGTCGCAAACTTGCGCAGTATTTTAAAGATAGAGGCGTACAAGTATGCGGTGTTGACTTGATGCCGTGTGATGAATTTAACATTGTGTCGGGTAATTTAAGTGAGCCAGCGAGCTTTAGTCACTTGATCAAAGACTGCGATTTAGTCATTCACACTGCGGCTATTGTGTCTAACGCATTGAGTTACAAACAAACATGGCAAGCAAACGTCGGCTGGACAAAAAATTTACTTGATGCTGCAGTACATGCTGGCACGGTGATGCGCTTTATTCATATTTCTTCAACGGCCGTGTACGGCAGCGATTGGCAAACAGCGATAAGCGAAGATGCACCATTACTCCCTGATGGGCGTGCTTATAACGATTCTAAAATGATGAGTGAACACTTATCTTTAAGTTATCACGCCAGTAAAAAGTTGAATGTAACAATTATTCGGCCTGGCGATGTCTATGGTCCAGGGTCAAAACCATGGATAGCTTACCCCTTGCAAGAAATTGCAAAAGGAACCTTTATGGTGCCACAGGGTATGTTTGGGCCGGTTTATATTGATGACCTCGTTAAAGGAATTTATTTAAGTGCGATGAGTGAGCAGGCTAGCGGCGAAATTTTTAATTTGTCAGGGCCTGAACAAGTAACAAATCAAACGTATTTTAACTATTTAGCGCAGGCACAGGGTCAACAGCACGTGAAGGTTGTTAATTTAAAGCTGGCATTGAAACTGACCGGCTTCATTGAGTGGTGTTATCACTTAGTTGGTAAAACGACAGATATTAACCCGTCGACAATGCGCATGCTTAGCCGTAAAAGTGCCGCTTATAGTAATGAAAAAGCAGAACGTTTGTTAGGGTATAAACCTGAATTTAGTTTGCAGCATGGTATGCAGAACGCACTGCAATGGGCATTTGAGCAAGGACTTTGTAAAGCGGCTCCAGAACAGCCTGCTGTCAAAGTTAACTGAACAATTAACAACATTTAAAGCAAGTGAAAAGAGGACACACACATGGCATTACCAGATATTATCAATCATCAAGACTTTCTATTAACGATTCATACCAATGATGAAAAACTTATAAAAAATGCATTACCGGGTGTTCATATTTACCCATTGATGCTTGATTCTGAAAACGGGGTATGGGTATTACGCGTTTTATTTGAACCCGGTACAGTATTACCAAAGCATTTTCACACTGGTGTTGTACATTTATATACTTTGTCTGGTAGCTGGCATTACACAGAGTACCCAGATGATGTGCAAAAAGCGGGTAGCTATTTATTTGAACCAGGTGGTTCTATTCACCAATTCCAAGTGCCTGAAGAAAACACCGAAGTTACTGATACGTTCATGGTGGTTATGGGCTCAAACATTAATTTTGATCCCGATGGTAACTACATGAACATTATGGATGCAGGCTGGATTGAACAAGTCATGTTAGCGGCTGCAAAAGAACAAGGTTTTGAACCTAAATATATTAAACCAAAGAGTTTGTACGGTTTTAATAAGTAATTTCGTTCCCACGAAAAGAAGCCCTCATTCATGTAAGTGATTGAGGGCTTTATTCTTTTTAAAGAATTTATGTTTAAATCTAAAAAATCAATCAATTTAATCTAAACAATCAATTTTATTTTAATCGCTCAGACCTCTATTGTATTAATCAAGCAGACGCAAGGCTGCGTTAATTAAACTTTTAAATACATCAATGAGGAAAACTATGAGCACTTCATTAATCAACACAAAATTACAACCATTCAATGCAACAGCTTACCACAACGGTGAGTTTGTAGAGCTAACAGAAAAAGATGTGCTAGGTAAATGGTCTATCTTCTTCTTCTACCCAGCAGATTTTACGTTTGTATGTCCAACAGAGTTAGGTGACGTTGCAGACTACTACGCACAACTTCAAGAAATGGGCGTAGAGGTTTACTCAGTATCAACAGACACTCACTTTACTCACAAAGCATGGCACGATACATCTGACACGATTAGTAAAATCAAATTCCCAATGATCGGTGACCCAACAGGTCGCATTACACGCAATTTCGGTGTGATGATCGAAGATGAAGGTCTTGCTCTTCGCGGTACATTTGTAATGAACCCTGAAGGTGAAATCAAAGTGATCGAAACTCATGACTTAGGTATCGGCCGCAGTGCAAAAGAGTTAGTACGTAAAGTACAAGCTGCACAATACATCGCGAACCACGACGGTGAAGTGTGCCCTGCATCATGGCAGCCAGGTGAAGAAACATTGGCTCCTTCACTAGACTTAGTTGGCAAAATCTAAATTGCGACTGCACGTAAGTGCTTAAGCGAAGCCACGCTTCGCTTAAGTGAGTAATACGAAATTAATTGCCCATCACAACTCACACACATTAAGCACATTAGCGGGTGGTGGGCAGTTAATCCTGTCATTTTTCGAGATTATTTATTCTGAACTCAAGGGCTAAGCCATGTTAGATACAAATATCAAAAACCAATTAGCAAGCCACTTTGCTTCTATTACCAGCCCTGTTGAGCTGCTTATCGCCTTGGATGACAGCAATAAATCAACAGAACTTAAAAACTTAGCGACTGATTTAGCATCGTTAAGCGACAAATTTTCGGTGCGAGACAACCCAGACCAAGGCGCACGTCGTCCTTCAATGGTGGTGTCTTCACCTGTAAACAATACGCAAATCATTTTTGCCGGTGTGCCAATGGGCCACGAATTTACTAGCTTGGTTCTTGCATTACTGCACACAGGTGGCCACCCAAGCAAAGCGTCACACGCTGAAATTGAACAAATTAAATCATTAACTGGCCCGCTTAATTTCGAAGTATATATTTCATTAAGCTGTCAGACGTGTCCGCAAGTAGTACAAGCACTTAACTTAATGGCGGCGCACAATCAGAACATAACGGCCACAATGATTGATGGTGCTTTGTTCCAAGATGAAGTGAACGAGCGCAATATTCTGGCGGTACCGGCTGTTT
Organism: Pseudoalteromonas sp. JSTW; assembly: GCF_013423925.1. Classification (NCBI taxonomy): domain Bacteria; kingdom Pseudomonadati; phylum Pseudomonadota; class Gammaproteobacteria; order Alteromonadales; family Pseudoalteromonadaceae; genus Pseudoalteromonas; species Pseudoalteromonas sp. JSTW. The sequence goes on along the minus strand of NZ_CP058973.1, from coordinate 507,645 downwards.
ATTTAAATGGTGAATTGTTCAGCCAAGGTGCTGTGAACTTAACCGACATTTTAAATAAAGTAGACACTAAAGCTGCAGCACGACAGGCTGATGCGCTGAACGACAAAGCGTTATTCGATGTATTAGTTGTAGGGGGCGGCCCAGCGGGGGCTTCTGCGGCTATTTACTCAGCGCGTAAAGGTTTAAACACGGGAGTGGTCGCAGAGCGATTTGGTGGTCAGGTTGCAGACACATTAGCCATTGAGAACTTTATCTCTGTAAAAGCAACTGAAGGCCCTAAGTTAGTTGCGCAACTTGAAGAGCACGTTAAAGAATACGGTGTTGATGTGATGCAAAACCAACGTGCTGCGTCATTAACTAAACAGGATAATTATCAAATTACCTTAGAAAATGGTGCGGTATTAAATGCCAAATCGGTTGTATTGGCAACGGGTGCCCGCTGGCGTGAAATGAATGTGCCGGGCGAGAAAGAGTATCGTGGCCATGGTGTTGCATACTGCCCGCATTGCGACGGCCCGTTATTTAAAGGCAAAGCAGTCGCAGTGATCGGGGGTGGTAACTCAGGCATTGAAGCAGCTATTGACCTTGCTAACATCGTTGAGCATGTCACCGTGCTTGAATTTGCTGACACATTACGCGCAGATGAGGTACTTATTCGTAAAGCGAAAAGCTTAAGTAACATCACAATCATTAAAAACGCGCAAACAACCGAAGTTGTCGGCGATGGCAAGCGAGTAACAGGTTTAAGCTACATTGATCGTGTCTCTGGCGATGAAAAGTCACTTGCACTGGCTGGCATTTTCGTTCAAATCGGTTTAGTACCAAACACTGAGTGGTTAAAAGACTCAGATGTGTCATTGACTCGCTTTGGTGAAATTGAAATCGACAGTAAAGGGGCGACTTCTTTACCCGGTGTGTATGCTGCGGGTGATGCCACGACAACACCGTTTAAACAAATCATTATTGCCATGGGCAGTGGTGCAACGGCAAGTTTAGGTGCATTTGATTATTTAATCCGCAACAGTGATGAGGCTCAACACACTGAAAATACAGCCTAAACGAATAAATAAAGACTCTTGATTAGGCAGCTCAACACCCATAGCTGCCGCTTTAAAGCCGCCCTCTCCAAAGGCGGCTTTGTTTTGCATACTATTTATTGATAGCGCGCTGCGGTAATGAACTCATTAAAGCTTTCGCACCAAATAATGACGGTGTTGTATTCGCTAATATTTACGCCTTGCGGAACACGTATTTTAAAGCCATTAAATGAGCGTACTTCGGCTATTCGTTGCATTGTGCCTTTATAGGAAAGGAAGTCTTTTTCGTTATCAATAAATTGGTGAGATAAATACAGTTGATAATCAGGCCCAGGGGCAAGTTTACCTTGCATAGAGATTGCGTCATTACTTAAATACACCATCCCATCACCATAATGCAGGCTGTCAGAGCCTTGTAGATCAGTTTTAAACTCACCCTTAAACAAAGCACGGTTAGCATGCTGTTGTAATGTGGTGATAGCGGGGGCTGGTGTCGCCGTAAGAATAGGTAAGGTATAAATACCCACCATAAAGCCTGCAATAAACATCGCAATAAAGCTAAGCAAGAGAATGAGCTTTTTAATCATTGTAGTGCCGTTTTTTCAAGTGTAATGGTAAGGCGTTGTTTGAGTTTAAGCCTTTTTTCGACGTCGCCAAAATAGTGCAAATAAATACGCTCTAATTCACCTGAACGCTGAAGTTTTTGCATTCCTTGCTCGAGTAAATCCGCGATATGTTGGTTTTCTTTACTTAAATAAAAGTAGTAATTGCTGGGATATTGCAGCATGAGAGAGGGTTCAATGATCAAATGAAATTGCTTTAGTTTGACAAGTTCAGATTCTATAGCCAACACCGAACGCGGGAAGTAATCGCCTAAACCTGTTTCTAGCGCTTTGATCATGCCTAAATAGTCCAGATCCCCATTAACAGTTAAGCCATTGTTTTTCATAACCGTGTAATCGTACCAACTCTGTTGTTGTAATCCGATTAACTGTTTTAGAGTGTCAAGGTTATTCACTTTGTGAAAAGTCGTTTCATCGCCTTCACGAATAATTAGCAGACGCTTTCCATGCAAGCCTTTGTACAAGGGAATAGTTGTTCTAACCAAAGAGTTAGGCATTTCGCCAGGGAGCGATAGCCACGCTAATGTAACGGCTTTATTATGAGTCAACTGCTCTACTATTCGTTTATCATTCATAGGCTTAACGTTGTAAAGTAGGGTGGCATCTACTTTCATTACTGCAAAGCTCTTTTCTAGAACATCATGAATATACTCATTTTTTTGAACTAAAGGGTAATCGGGCCGAGCAAGTTTTATAACAAGCTGCTCATCTGCATAATTTGCAAAACTAACCATGACACATAGTATAAAAGACACACGTCTTAGGGTATTCATCTGTGTATTTCTCTATTAAGTGCACTGTGTTTACGTTTACACTTTAAAAACATGTACCTGCTGTTGTAATCGAGAAGCAAGCGATGCAAGCTCTTGGCTCGCTTGAGCATTTTGTTGTGAGCTTTCGCTGACCAGTGAAATACTGCTACTAAATTCATTAATATTACAACTGAGTTCATTAGCAACGGTCGTTTGTTCATCCGTTGCAGTAGATACTTGATTGTTCATATCGGCGATTTGTGCCATTTCTTGTGTTATTTCAATTAGCAACTGCGATGACCGTTCAGCAAATTCAACACTTTGCTTGGCGCTTTCATCGGCATTGCCCATTGCTGTAACTGCTTGCTGTGCCATTGATTGCAGTTTACTAATCATTTCATTAATACTGGCTGTCGCTTTTTGTGTATTGTGCGCAAGTTGCCTCACTTCATCGGCAACGACCGCAAAGCCGCGCCCTGATTCGCCAGCACGTGCCGCCTCAATTGCTGCATTTAATGCCAGTAAGTTTGTTTGTTCAGCAACACCTTGGATCATCATCACCACTTGGTTTATGTCGGTCGATTGGGTATTAAGTTCATTGATTAGCTGCGTATTTGCATTAACGATATGTGACAAACGATTGATTGAATCAATGTTTTCTTGAACTGATTGCTGCCCCATTTTTGCTGTTTTGTCGGTGTGTGAGGCTTTTTCTGAAGTAGCAAGTGCGTTAGCTGCTACTTGCTCAATCGCACTACTCATTTGCGTAATTGCTGTTGCTATCATTGCAGATTGGTGCTCTTGTTCCGTGGCTGTACTGGCGACTTGGTCACTAATTGAATTCATCTCTTCGGCCGCCGAAGACAGAGTGAGTGTTGCACTTGTTACGTCATTCACTAGCGTATGAATACGTTCCATCATGGCATTAAAATGGCTGGCTGCTTGGGCTATTTCATCGTTACCATGGGTTTTCGCTCTGAGCGTTAAATCTGCATTTTTAGAAATTGAGCCAATGGTTCCACTCAATGAAAGTAATGGATTATGAATCGAGCGATAAATCATAAAAGCGACAATTAGCAAAATAATGATGAGAATGATGACGGAGGCCGTCATGGCAATGCTGACTTTTTCAAAGCTTTTGTCTGCCGTGTTTTTAAACTTATAAGCCTCTGATAGTTGTAATTCAATTAACCCTTGATAACTCTCGCTAAGGGGATCGAATACAGCGTAGAGTCTTTTCACAAACTGATCGTCTGGAATTGACTTCAATTGATTATTTTTAACCGCAGTGAGAAGCGTATCGAGTTCTGATTTAACATTGTCTAAGTTCTTTTCAACATTGTTGACTAAGCGTTGCTCTTCGCTGGTGAGTTTAGTGCTTAAGTAGCTCTGCCATTTACTGTCTGCTAAGGATTCGGCTTCGTTTACAGACTGAAGAAATGCTGTTTTAGAAATTTGTTCTGCTCGGTATTTATGAAATAAATCGACAATACTTACGGCGTAATTGTCCGATACTGTTTTTATTTGTTCTAGCGGCACAACGCGATCGTCATACAAGCTGTCGATACCTTTTACCATGCTATGCATCATGGATATGGTAAAAATAGACGTGATCACAAAAATCGACACGGGTAAGAGCGCTAACACAGCGAGTCGAGAACGAACAGAGTAGTTATTTAACATGATAAAATGAACTTTTATAGTGGCTTAGTATTAAAGCTAATAAGAGAAACGTATTTAAGCAAGTTTTTGCAATAGTTTATAGTTATCTTTTGCTTGAATTTGTGCAAATAGTTGATTTACATCATTGTGTGTAACGTTACACATAAACGCTTGAGTCTATAACAGCTTATTTTTCTGTGAGTGTAATTATTAAGTTTTAAATAATAATGAAGCCCGAATATTAAATCAGGCTTCATTTTAAAGGGGGTATTATTAGTGACCTCGGTTGGGCATTTGTCGCGGCATTTGTTTAGGTAAATTACGGCGCATTTGTTGCCTTTGCATGCCAAGTTGGCGAGCACGGTTAGCTTGATTTAGCTGTTGCATGCGATTTGTTTGCTGAGTATGTGATTGCTGGCGCTGCTGTAAAGTGTGTTTAGCTTTACTCTTATCAATGGTTTGCAATTTATTCTGCACATGTTGTCGGTCAGTATTTTGTATGCGGTCTTTAATTTGCTGTTGTTTATCGCTAGGTACATCTTGCCACTTATCTGAAACACGTTGTTGCCACTTTCCGTCGTCATGTTTCAGTACATTCCCATTTCGATCGGCAAATATATTGTTTGCTTTATCGCGCTGGCTGATGGCTGTTTTTAAATCGCGCTTTACCTGCGTTTTTGAGGCTAGGCGTGTTTTTATTTGACTGCGTTTATAAATATTATGAAGCGGACGTTTGTTGTTAAGGTTATTTAATTTATTGCTGATATTAACGCTATTGCCAATGTTTATATCACCAGTATTAATGACTACGGGGCCTCGGTAGCCGCCGCCATACCAACCATTACAGCAATGGTAAGGACGGTAATGTGTGGGCCAACCTAAATCCCAATTCATTCCTAAGCTTAAAAAGCCATTGCTCCAACTTACGCCGAACGACCAGCCAGTCCAGTTGTTATAGCCAATATTAAAGCCCCATGTTGACGGCCTAGGGTAATAGTAACCACCTCCCCAATATGGTGGGTAATACCACCCAGTGCCATAAACAGGCGCGCCGTAATAAGGATAAGACCATACATAACCCGGGTAGTAACCTGTGTACACAACGTCTGGGGTTGATTCATAAATCTCGACATAGGTAAGGTTATAAACGGGTGAACTGGGTGGGATTTTGGCGATTTCATTTTTTGGAATGCTGTCAGCCACTAACCACGGACCTTGCGCTGAATCAGCTTTAAACCATACTGCGTTATCGACAGCATAATATTTTCCTTTTATTTGTAGCACTTGTGCATCGGTATTGATGGCGTACGACACGTTAGTTCCAGGAATGCGCTCAAATTTAGGCTTACCATCATAATACACGGTCAAACGCGCGTCTTTACGACTGATCGCTGCTGTTTGTGGCACTTTTGCATCAAGCACCGCTTCATTTGCCTCTTCGGTGCCCGCGACAGAGTCACGTAAGCCACCAAGGTCTGATTCTGGTGGGATATTTGCGAAGCTTTGAGGCAGCTCGTCTGCTCGTACAAATGCCCAAGGGCCAGTGTGTTGTTGCGCCCTAAACCAACGTCCAGAAAGCAATACATACATGTTATTGGTTTGCATTTCTCTTAGCCACGGAGTTTCTGTATTAAACACGTACATTAATTCTCCACCACTTAGGCTCTTCCATTTGGCTTCGCCATCGGTTACTACAAGCTCAGTGGGCTTGGTAGCAACAACAATCTCAGGCGGGGATGAAAGTGATGATGTACTTGTGTTTTTGGGGAGCATGTTTGCTAAATCAGCAGGCACAGATTGGGTATGTTTATAAGGGCCTTTTGCTTGTTTTGCCTGATACCAAAAGTGCCCATCGGTTAGGTAAAGCGATTTGTTTTTTGTATCTTTAATAACGGTCATCGCTGTATTTAATGCACGTTCATAGTGTGTGTCTTTGATAGCACTAAATTTAGGTTCACCGTCAAAGCTTAATAACACCGCAATTTTGTCTTTAAAAATAATGATCGGAGGGTCTGTTTTTAATTGCGCTAAGCTTTGCTCTGCAACTTCTGCGTTTTCTAAACTGGCGGTCAGTTGCGACAGCGAGGTATTAAATTGACTGGTTTTAATCGCTTGGTTTACGACGGTGGTAAAGGTTTGTTCTCCCGCATCTTTAGATTCTGGCCAACGCACATCAATGACGCTCATATCGCGTACGGTGACGCTATCGTTTTCTCTGTCGGTATCAATTTTTGCGGTAAACCAAAAAACACCAAATATGGGCTCTTTGTTTTGTGTAAATGACATGGCTGCTCTGGCAGTAAGCGCATTGCCAATTAACTTTTCTGGTTGCGGCTGATAAACAATCAAAGTGCCCTCAGTCGTATGCACTTTTTGAGGCCACTCAATCGCACTGCTAGGAAAGCAGTATATTACACTGCTAAATAAAATGAATAACTTGAAAAAACGATAAAAAGGCGCGTCATGTTTCATGTTCAATCCTTGTCGAATACACGTCAGATAAGTGTAGCTCAGCAAGAAAAAACTGCGTTAAATTTGTTCCGTTTATCGCACAATTATATCAACAATGCTGAGCAACAAATTGCGCCCCCGCATCGACCCCCATGTCATAGCCCGCTGATAATTTTGCAAATGACTTTGTTGTTCGCCCAACAGCAAACTGTGGAGGTGGGGCAATGATATTTATGTTGCAGTCATTAGGTGGGTTCATAATAAAATCAATGCTTTGATTATAGTTATTTGCTCGGCGCAACGTTGCTTCAGCAAGGGCAGGCGTGTCTTTGTATAACCGCTTAACGAGCCAAGGGGCTTTTGCAGGTTTCTTTTTATAACCCAGCGGTTGCGATAAAACGACCGTGATATCTTTATTACCCATTTCATATGCTTTTTGCACGGGGATTGAGTCTGCAACACCGCCGTCGGTCAGTTGAATATCATTAATAACGGGATAGTGCCGATAGGCAATGGGTAAAGCGCATGATGCTTTAAGTTGCTCTTCCATTAATTGAGCATTTGCTTTTAAATACTCTGCGTGACCGGTTTTGATATTGGTTGCGACAATGTAAAACTCACTCGCTTGATTATTGAATGTATCTAAATCGAGGCGTATATCCCGAATAGTTTCTTGCCACAACCAATCTAAATCAAACAGGTGGCCACCTTTAGCAAAACGGATAAAATTTATAAATTCGGGGCGACATGAATAATCGGTGATTACGGCATGGTTTCGTTTATATTGTGAGCATAAATACGCGGCGATATTGGTAGCGCCAGCAGACACGCCATAACACTGTTGAAACGGCTGATAACTGGCTTTTAAAAAAGCATCTAGTACGCCTGTGGCAAAAATACCACGCATTGCGCCGCCTTCTACAACCAGCGCTTTGTTCTGTGTCATTGTATTCCATTTCCCTTGTAATCGTGTTTACTAAACCATAGCAAACACGATTACAAAACAAAATAGAGTTTTGGCTCTAAGTATTAAATTGCTTCAACCCAGAGCACGCCTACTTGCTTTTCTGTTACTTTAACAGTACTACCTGCTGCAATAGGGGTATGGCTTTTGAGCTGCCATTGGATACCAGAGTATGGATGTGTCGTTAAACCTCTGTCATCAACATCTGAATTAATAACAAAGGTGATGTCGGCAAAGTCATTGTGCAATGGTTTAGTGTCTGTTTTATCTTGCAAACGTTTGAGTGGTTGCCAAAGCACCACGGCAAAACCAAGGGTAAACACAATATTGCTCCACAGTGCAGTAGTGTAGTTGCTATCAAGCAAGCCAATATTCATCAGTAGACCACTGGCAAATAAAGACAAACCTAAAAAAAGTAACACATAGGTGCTCATTCCAAGCACTGCAACTTCAATAATTAGCGCAAGCACACCTAAAATCATCAGTGTTTCGGCTAAATAAGTATCTAAAAATGCCATAGGGAAACCTAACTTTTTTGTTTTTGGTTCAAAGAGTTAATAATAGACATGCCTTGTGCTACTAATGAACTGGCATCGGTGCCGCTATCAGGGAGTAATACCACTGATGATTCACGCGCAATAGCTTCTTTTGCCGCAATGGCTTTGGTTGCAAGATCAAGCTGAATTGCTTTTTGACCTTGCTCGGTATCGGCTGCTTCACCAACCTTGCGCAATGCATCTGCTTGGGCTTCTGCTACTGCAATAATGGCTTTTGCTTCACCTTCGGCTCGTAATATTTGCTCTGCTTTATCGGCTTCTGCGGCGAGAACTTGCGCTTGTTTTTTACCTTCTGCAACGTTGATATTTGCTTGTCTATCACCTTCAGACTCTAATATTTGTGCACGCTTTACACGTTCAGCTTTCATTTGAGCTTCCATTGCTTCCATAACGGATTGAGGAGGAACAATATCTTTAATTTCGTAGCGTAAAACCTGAATACCCCAAGGCTCAGCAGCTTGGTTAATGGCTGATACGATATTGGTGTTTAATAGGTCGCGCTCTTCAAATGTTTTATCAAGCTCCATTTTACCGAGCTCAGAACGCATTGTTGTTTGTGAAAGCTGAGTTACTGCGAACACATAATCATCTACGCCATAGGTTGCTTTGTAGGGGTCTAACACTCGGAAATACAATACGCCATCAACAATCAATGAAATATTATCCTTCGTGATAGCTGACTGTGAAGGCACATCTTGTGCTTGTTCTTTTAAACTACGATCAGCGGCTATGCGGTCAATAAATGGCACAATAAAGTTAAGGCCGGCTTCTTTTGTTGATTGGTATTTACCAAACCGTTCTATTAACCAAGCACGGTTTTGAGGCACGAATTTAACGCTACTTTTCAATAGCACTAAAATGAAAATTAGAATAAAAACTTCGACATTCAATAGTAAATCGAAAATTTGCGATAGGGGATCCATGTACTTTCCTTAGAGACTGTTAATGTTATTTTTTTTCCAATAACTACATTATCACTGGGAAGCATGTCGCGCCATAAATTTGTTAAATGAACAGCCAGCACCACACTCAGTTGTGAGTGGCTGGCTGTTGAGGGAGTATTAAACGTTTTTTATGAGCCGTGCTTGTCTATTGCTATGGGCGCTAAATAGGTAACAAAAAATATACCCTGTTAGAAACATAAATAAGCTGTATGTCGCACCGGGTATGGCCATCGTGGGATTATTTATGAGGGTGCTAGCAATTAAAATAGCAAGCGTACCATTTTGCAATCCAACTTCGATTGCAATACTCATTTGCTGAGGCTGCGATAATCCGGATATTTTGGCAAAGAATAGCCCTAGCATCAGTGTGGTTAGGTTTAAGGTAAGTGTAGCAAGGCCGCTGGTGGCAAAAAAACTAAACATTAGATCAGCATTTTTATGAATAATTGCCACGACAATAATGACTAAAAATACGCTCGAAAGTCGGCGAATTAATGGTTCAATTTTACTGCTAAGGTGGGGTTTAAGGTTGTTGAATAGCATACCAATAGTGACAGGCAATAAGGTAATAGCCAGCATTTGTATAATCGTTTTTACTATTGGTAACGTGAATTCATTCCCCGGCACACTAAATGATGACATAGCAAAGTGTACAATAAACGGCAAAGTAAAGGGGGATATAAAGGTTGCTAAAGTGGTTAAACTAATCGATAGGGCCAGGTCACCTTTAAATAGATAAGTATATAAATTAGATGTTACGCCGCCTGGACAACATGCGACTAAAATTAAGCCAATCGCAAGCTCAGAAGGAAGCTTTAAACCCATGGCAAGTAAAAAAGCCACCATAGGGAGCAATAACATTTGGCAAGTTAGGCCTAAAATCAGTGCTTTGGGGCTTAAGAATAAAGCCCCAAAATCCTTCTTTTTGAGTCCTAAGCCCATACCAAACATAATGATAAACAGTGCTAATGGCAGCACTACTTTAGTCAAAATATCTATTTGCATGGTATGTCCTTATTGGTCGTAGCCTGGACTTTTAGAATCTAATAAGCGCAGCAGAGCAGGCCAAGCAATTGCACCGCCAAGTCCTTTGGTTGCGGTTTCTGTTTGTCCTTTTATGCCATCAACAATGGCTTTAGGAACCTGTACTAAGTGTTCTGTATTTTGGGTCGTACGGGTTTGAACAGCGCAGGCCGCTTCAAATATATACATAAACAAAAAGGCGTCGGCAACGGTGCTGCCCACGGTTAACAGGCCGTGATTACGCAACATTAAAAAGTGATTGTTACCTAAATCATTAACCAAGCGACTTTGCTCCGCGGGATTAAGTGCTATTCCTTCATAATCGTGATAACTGAGACCTGAGTGAACAACCACAGCTTGCTGTGATATGGGCAGTAAGCCGTCTTTATTCGCAGACACTGCTGTGCCATTTAATGAGTGAGTGTGAATAACGCAATGAGCATCTTCACGTGCCATATGTATACAACTGTGAATATTAAAGCCCGCAGGGTTGACGGGGTATTCACTGTCGTGCAGCTTATTACATTGTTGATCAACTTTTATTAAGCTTGATGCTGTGATTTCGTGAAACATCATGCCATAGGGGTTTATTAAAAACTCGTTTTCAGTACCTGGTACGCGCATTGATATATGCGTAAAAATTAGGTCATCCCAACCATATAAAGCAACGAGGCGGTAGGCAGCTGCAAGTTCTACACGTGCATGCCATTCTTGTTCTGAGACTGAATGTTTCATGGTCATGATGATTTCCTAGAATGGCACTTTACGAACGATAATGTCTTTAAACATAACCCAGTCACCAATAAAGCTATAAAAAGGATGGGTAAAAGTGGCTGGGCGGTTTTTTTCAAAAAAGAAATGACCAATCCAAGCAAACCCATATCCAACAACAGGGCATAACAGCAACCAACTATAGTGCTGTTGGTATAAAGCAGCGAACAAAATAGCTAACACTAACCAGCTACCAACGAAGTGTAAGCGTCGGCAGACTTTATTTTTATGCTCTTGAAGATAATAGGGGTAAAACTCTTTGAAGCTTGTGAATTCACGTTTACTGGCTACAGTGCCCATAATACTTTCTCCGTTGTTAATTACAGGTTAACAATAGGCTTTTATTTTTTAAATTACTTGATAATATGGGTCATTGAATTGTTTTTTGAGGACAGTGTGTGCGTACTCTTTCAAGCTGGTGGTTACGGGCTATGGCTGAGTCTTTTAAATGGCAAGGCTTACCGATTAACGAGTTATTTGAAAACGCGAATATTCGACTCACTGATCTGAGCAGTCAAAGTGCTCGGTATCCGCAAGCTCATGTCAGTTTGCTTTGGAAGCAAGCGCAAGCCATGTTGCCAAACACACACTTAGGCGTATATGTTGGTAGCAATATGAACGTACGCGCTATCCCTGTTGTGGGAATGGCTATTATTCAATCAACACAGTTACTTAGTGCGTTTAGACTTATATTGCGTTATCAAAAGCTGATGGGAGATACTCATAATGTGTCGTTAATTGATCATGGTGATGAGTATGAGCTGCGCTTTAACTTTAGTGACGGCGAGCGTGATATGTCATTATTAAGTTACGAAGCCCCCATGGCTTTTTGTTTAAAAATAGCCCGTACAGTGAAGGGTAAAGACTGGTGTCCAACACGTATTTGTTTACAGCGTAAAGAGCCTAACGCTGAAATTGACGAACACTTTAATTGCCCGATTGAATACGCTGCGAAAACACATAGTTTGTTTTTTAGCGAGCAAGTACAAAGCCAGGTACTTTTATCGAGTAATATAAAGTTAGCATCACAAAGTACAGTAACTCAGATTTTGCGTATTCTGTTGGAAGAGCATTTAATTCAAGGTCAGTTTAGTTGTGCTGTGCTCGCTAAAGCATTGAATATGAGTGAAAAAACATTACAACGTCGGCTAGCTAAGGAAGGCACTAATTTTAGCAAAGAATTGGCGTTACTCAGAAAGCAAAAAAGTGTGTCTTTACTGACAGAAACGGATTTATCACTGACTGAAATAGCTTTTTTATGTGGTTATTCTGAGCTAAGTGCATTTCATCATGCTTTTAACCGCTGGTATGGTGTGTCGCCTAAAGTGTACCGAGAGCAAATGATAGCCCTTGCTTAATAAGAAAATAGGTTATTAGTTTACTGAAGATAATTTACGTAATAACAATTGTAAAAATATAAATAGTAATTGCTTAACAAAGGGTTATTGCCTAAAATCACCCCTAAGACGCAAGGATGATCTTAACTATTTAATTTACATATAAAGTCTGAGGTCTACTCACATGCGTAACTTGTCACTTCGCACCATTTTTATAAGCTTTGTTTTCTGTACTTTGCTTATTGTTACAACGATAAGTGCATTGATAAATACAAGCCAATTTTCAAAACTGTATTATCAGCAAACAGAAACCCAATTGTTACCTGATGCGGTGGGTAAAGTTGCAGCGCAAATTGATGCACAAATGCGCTACCCTATTTCAGTATCTCAGTCATTTGCCGAAAACTTGATGTTACATCAGTGGATGAGTGAGGGAGAAAAAAACTCAAATATCCATCATCGTGTTATGGATTATTTTGCTGATTTAAAAGTTAAAAGTGGCGCCTCTTCTGTCTTTTGGGTTAGTCGCAATACCTTAAGTTATTACACTCAGGCAGGTTTTTTTAAAGCTGTTTCGGCAAACGAACCACGCGATAACTGGTTTTTCGATTTCCTAAGCTCTAATGAACGTCAGGCACTTGCATTAGATGTTAGTGAAGAAGGAGGGCAACTTACACTTTATGTAAATACTTTAGTGCAAATTAATGGTGAAAAAGTGGGGGTTGCAGGCCTTGGGTATGACATTTCAGACATATCGAGCATTGTGACGTCACGCAAAATAGGTGAACATGGTTATTTATTTTTGATAGATGATAGTAACCGTGTTATTGCGCATGAGAATAATTCTTACATTGGTAAACAAGTATCAAATATTAATGAATTGAGTTCATTTAAAAATATTACGAATGCTAACAAAAATAGCTTTACACTTTCGCAAATTAAACTTGATGGCAATGATGTTTACGCCGGATTGATGCCCATTTCAGGCATGGGTCTAACGTTGGTTGCGATACAGCCAAAAGACGAAATTTCATCGGCTATAAATGCAGTGGTTATCATGTCAATCATTGTTAGTATTGTCCTTGCCGCAATTTTCCTCGTACTAACTCTGTACTTTGCTAATTGGTTGAGCGCAAAAATTCGTGGTGTGGGTGACGAACTGCTCGAAATGTCTGGTCAAGGTGGTGACTTACATAAGCGCCTAGACGACAGCGTTGATAATGAATTGGGACACCTTGCTAAAGGTTTTAATGCAATCATAGGAAAAGTGGCTGAGCTAGTTGATGAAATTAGCATAACGGAAGAAGCGATGCGTAAAGGGATTGATGATCTAGCCGTTTCAGCTGATAAAACGTTTGCAGCTACCGATGATCAAAAAGCGCAAACCGATCAAGTCGCAACGGCTATCACTGAAATGGGGCAAACTATCAATGAGGTCTCTGATATTGCTCATCGGACTGCAAGCGATACAGAAGAAGCGGTTAAAGAAACGGCTGAGACCACTCAAAGTATGGCAACCACAGCTAAGACCATGACAGAACTGAATGATATTTTAATGGATGTCGATAAAAGTATCGGTGAGTTCGCAGCTCAAGCAGCTGAAATTAACTCGGTAGTAGAAGTAATTAATGCAATTTCTGAGCAAACTAACTTGTTGGCATTGAATGCTGCTATTGAAGCTGCAAGAGCGGGAGAGCAGGGTAGAGGGTTTGCTGTCGTTGCAGATGAAGTTCGTTCACTTGCACAGCGCACACAAAACTCAACATCTGAAATTCGTGAGCAAGTGTCTCGATTGCAAAGCTCTTCGCTACAATCGCAAGAGGCGATAGCCCAAGGTACGTTGAGTAGTCAAAAAGTAACAGAGTTGACTCAGGTTGCGTTGTCATCTTTGCAAGCTATTCAACATAAATTTGAAATGATTAGTCAAGGCAACCATCAAGTTGCCGCAGCAACAGAAGAACAAGGCACAGTTGTTGAGCATATAAACCAATCTGCTCATGAAATTTCAGGGAGTGCAACTGAGATTCATAATAACGCTCAACAGCAACAACTAGGCACACAAAGTTTGTTATCGCGAGCTCAGCATCTAAAAGGTTTGGTTAGTCAGTTTAGAGTGTAATTTGTAAGGTAGTTGAGAATTTCAGCACAGTTTAAAGTGCGCTTATCTAATCAACTGAATTATACGATATAGAATATTAATCGAAGCGGGTTACTCTTAGCCCATTTCGATTCTATTTCGGCCATTTTGCTTGGCTTTGTACAATGCTTTATCGGTTATATCGAGCACGGAATCTGCTGTTGTCTGTTTATTGGGTGTGCATGTATAAATGCCAAAACTCATGGTTAACAAAGGATCTATGTTCGAGCTTGGGTGTGCAATAGCGGCCTTCTTTATTGCTTTTTGCAGTTTTTGGCAAAATGTCAGGGCATGCTGGCTATTGGTTGCAGATAAAACGATGGCAAATTCTTCACCCCCGTACCGTGCGGCTAAATCACCTTCACGTTGGCACTGTTTTGCTAAAATACTTGCAACGTCTTTTAATGCTAAATCACCTTGTTGATGACCAAGTGAGTCGTTATAAAGCTTAAACGCATCAATATCACAAAGGATTAAACTCAGTGGTAAATCGCTTCGAGCACAACGATTGAGCTCTTGTTGGAGTACAAGGTCGAGCTGCCGGCGGTTTGCGATGTTTGTTAAGCTATCAATGTGAGCTTGTTGATGCAGCTCTTTATTCGCGGCAATCAGCAATTGCTGAGTGTGCTCAAGTTTATGTTTGTATTGCCAGCTTTTTAACGCGTTGGCGATCATGTCGCCCACTAATTTGATCCGCAATAAGTCTGTTTGCGACCACTGGCGTGCTTGTTTTACGCAATCACAGCCTATAAAGCCAAACAGTGTTTGCTCACTTACTAAGCCAATACATAATACTGATTGAATGCCTTCATTGGTAAACTCGGCTTTTTCGGCCGCAGCTTCATCGGGCAGCTCAGCGGTATTAGATGCATTAAATACATGACGAGTTTGCATTTGCTGAAAAAAGTAAGGCAGGGAGTCGCGTGGAATATTTTGTAAGTGCTCCTTAAAAGGAACAATGTCCGTATTTACCCACTCGTAAGTGTTACTCATTGATAAGCCATCATCACTAAACTCAAATATATAGGTGCGATCAGCTTGGCAATTTAAGCCAATGGTTTTTAGCGCTTTTCCTATTTGCTTATCCATACTTTCGTTTTGAATATCGATAAGTTCTGTGGAAATTTGTGAAATTAGCTCATCAAAGTCTTGCCTTTGATCGTGACTTTTAAATGTCCGAGGTTCACAAATAGTAATAAATAAAGACTGACTGAGTGAAGCAAATTTGAAATCAAGTAACTTAAGCGTATTGTTTTTACTGTTTGCCAGCGTAATACTCAGTGGTTTGCTTTTTTGTGCGCAAGGTAAAAAATCATCGTAGGATAACAGACGGCTCGAGTGTGTATCGCTTAGGCTTAAGTGATCGACATTTAAATCGTGTAAATTAGCGTATTCTTCAACTGAGAATAACGATTGTGCAAGTGAATTAAAATAAAAGCGATTCTGCTCTTCATTAAACATGATTATTGCAAGCGGCAGAGCCGATAACGTTTGCCATGTTTGCTCACTTGAACCCATCGTACACTTTACCCTATATAAACGAACAGCATAAGTTTACATATTTTAACAAATAATTGATATAAAATTTTCCTTTGAGGTCCTCTGAAAGCCATAAATTAGTTTAATAGGTAGGATGAATTAAGTTTTTAGTGCGTTTAAAGGCGTCACGTATTACAATTGAGACTGTATATCATTACTTTTTATCCAGCGAATAGGTTACTCTCTTCTTCATGACAGATATTACAACACACCAAGCATCAAGACGCCGTTTATTGATCGCGCTAGCCATAACCTGCTCGTTTATGGTTATTCAGATCATTGGCGCCTATTATTCAAATTCGCTTGCTGTTCTTGCTGATGCTGGGCATCTGTTTGTTCATAACAGTTCATTATTTATAGCTTTGATAGCTTCAAGCATGGCAATTTATTTTGCAAAAAACTTTAATGATGGCTATCAACGAGCTGAACTAACAGGTGGGTTGATCAATGGTATTTTATATTTAAGTATCAGTTTGGTGATTCTATACGAAGGTGGAGAGCGATACTTTCATCACAGTGATGGCCATGAGTTACACATCAATAGTTACCTAATGTCTGTAATATCGGCGATAGGCTTTCTGTTTCATGGTGCAGCAGCATGGGTACTGTATAAAGGCCGAAAAGCCAGTATTAATGTGTATGCAGTATTTTTGCATTCATTTTTTGATTTGATTTCAACCGTTTCTACGTTCTTTGCGGGTATTCTGATTTATTTAACAGGGTGGGCAGAGGTCGACATTATTTCGAGCATGTTGATTGCCATGTTTGTATTATTCACGGGTGTCAAAGTTATTAGTCGGTGTTTAAAAGGTCTATTTGAAAACAGCGGAAAGCTCCCAGACGTAAATGAAATAGAGCAAAGTATTGCGTCAGTTGAACATGTTGAAAATGTTCATAATGTGACCGTGGTTCGCCAAGACAAAGAGTTAGTTGTAGGGGCTCACGTGGTTTTAAAGCAACATTGCACTGTTGAAAAGCATGATGAAGCTTGCCGCTTAAAGGTCGAAAAGCTTTTACTGTCTCGTTTTAAAGTCGCAAAAAGCGTGCTACAAATTGAAAGCCATGAATGCCACCATGATATACCATTCCGCAAAAATACTTAATCATTTTGAGTGATTAAACCAGTCGCTACCTGCGTTAAAAATTTCTGATTTAGAACAACTAAATAACTAAATTTTTGCCTTGTTATCAACGCGGTTTTTTCAGCTCTAAAGAGCTCATTTAATCAAGCAAATTGGGTATTACAGTTTGTTTAGGCGTTCGACAATACTTTGAATAGTCTGCTGTGCAATCAGTTCATCGGCTAACATGGGTTTAGCAAAATAATAACCTTGCAGGTCATTACAGCCCATATTTCTTAAAAAGTTTATTTGGTCGAGAGTTTCCACCCCTTCAGCAATACAATATAAGCCAAGGTTTGATGAGAGTGCATGAATAGTACGAATGATTGATTCGTTGCTTTTATCTAAGCCAATGTTGCGTACGAAGCTCTGATCTATCTTAATCACATCAATAGGGAACTGGCTTAAGTAAGTCAGTGATGAGTAACCCGTACCAAAATCATCTAAAAGAAGTTTAAACCCGGCATTTTTTAGCATTTTTAATTGTTTTGATGCTTTTTCTTTATCTTCGAGTAGTGTGCTTTCTGTTATTTCAAGTCGTAACTGAACAGGTTTAATTAAATGATTGCTCAGAATCATGAGTAATCGCTCAGTTAAGTTAGACTTTAAAATGTGCATTGGCGACAAGTTCAACGACAAGTAAAAGTGCGGGTTTGCGCGAAGCAGTGGCAATAACTCAGTCAGAGCGCGATCGAGTGCTTGTTCAGTTAATAATTCTATTAAACCAATTTCTTCTGCAATGGGAATAAATTCAGCAGGCGAAACAAACCCTTGCTCGTTTCTCCATCGCATTAATAATTCAGCCCCATGTATTTCTTTCGTTTTCGCATTAACGATAGGCTGATAATTATTAAATAACTCATCATCTTTAAAGGCATCTTTTAACGCGTTTTCGAGCAACAGTTTTTTTGTCAGCTGATTATTCATTTGCTCGGTAAAGTACTTAAAGTTATTTCTGCCAGATTGTTTCGCATGCATCATTGCTATATCAGAATTACGAATTAAGTCGTCTGCCGTTTTGGCATCAAATGGGTAGAGTGCAACCCCGATACTGGCTGAAATATTAATAGAAAAGTCATCGATAATTACTTTGCTCGCGAGCTCTTCGGTTAGCTTTTTAACCAGTTCACTCAGACTTTGAGGAGAATGCAGATCTTTGACCAACACTAAGAATTCGTCACCACTTTGGCGGCCAATAACAGCGTTTTCAGGCAAAATTAAGCTTACGCGTTGAGTAATATTACACAGTAATTGGTCACCCACAGCGTGACCAAATGAATCATTAACCGGTTTAAACTTATCAAGGTCAATAAACAACAGTGCTGCTAACTTGTTACGTTTTTTAGAGCTGTTTATACAACTATTAATTTTAGAGTGCATTAATGTGCGATTAGGAAGCCCTGTTAAAGGATCGTAATTTGCTAAGTAGCGAAGTTCATCTTCAGCTCGTTTTTGCTCTGTTAAATCTGAAATAACAATAACATAATAGTTAATGCTTTGGCTGTCTTTGGCCACCGCAGTGACACTGATGTGCACTGGATGAGCAGGGCTTTTTAGTGTGCGAATATAGGCTTCTGTTTTCCAGTTTTGTTTAGGTTTAAGTGTTTTTAGTACATTTAAGTATTCGAGATAATGAGATTTGCCAATCGCACCGATAAAGTCTTTAACTGTTAACTCGGTAATATTTTTAGGTGTTGAAAAGGCTTCGCTAAAGCTCGTATTTGCTGAAAACGGTTTAAGTTGGCTATCTAAAATAAGTAACCAATCGTTAATTTGACTAAAGGCCTCACCTAGCACAGCTGCTTGTTGTGCATTGGCTCTTTGCTCTGTGATATTGGTGTAAATACCTGAAATTTTTAACGGCTTATTATCATCATCTGTTTCAACAACACGGCCAACATCTTGGTACCAAAGCCACTCTCCATTTTTGTGCTTTAATCGGTATGTTACATTCCATTGTTCATTATTTAATTGTTTAGAAAATGATTCCCATTGGCTGATAACTAATCGGCGGTCAAGAGGGTGAATAAGTTGCATGAAATCTGCAATGGGCAGACTGTCTTTAAATTCACTGTAGCCAAGCTCCACTGCACAGCGGCTATTAAAAAAGGTTTGCTCGGCTAAGTTAGCCTCCCATACGCCACTTTTATTACTGCTTAAAGCTAATTCAGTTTGTTGTTGAGACTTTAATACTTCATCGTGCGCTTTACGAATCGCTTTTTGACGGGCTTGATATTGCCAGAAAATAAAAAACAAAATGGCCAGTGTTATCATCGTATAACAGGTATAAGCAAGGGGGGATGACCACGTTGCATAGGCAACTTTAAAGCGTAATTGCCTACTTTCAGAAATAATATTATTAAGGTCAGACACTGAAGAAACAGATAACGTATAATCGCCAGGAGGTAATTTTGTGAAAAACACTTTGTTTGTTGTTAGTCTGTCGTAATGAAGTGATGTAGGGCCTTCAAGCGTAACTTTGTACACCGTTTTGTCTTTATTTATAGTGTCAAAGTTAGAAAAACTGACTTCTAATCCCATATCATCAGCGGTCAATTGTAGCGGATCATCAACGTATTTATAGGGATGATAATTTAATTCTCGAGAAAGCAAAGACACATTAGTAATTTCTGTTTTTACATTACCAGGCTCTACAGGTGACGATAAGAAATCTTCAGGAGACACAAGCAGTACACCGCGCGTAGATCCAAAAGCCAACTGGCCATTATGTAATGTTGCATCAGCATCGTAATTAAATTCATTAACGGCAAGGCCATCACGAATAAAGTAGCGGTCGAGTTCTAACGAACTTAAGTCTAAACGGTATAAGCCATTTTGAGAGCTCATCCATAAAAAGCCAAAGCGATCAATTTGCAAGCCAAAAATTGATTTAGCTTTTAAACCTGATTGCGTATTTATGCGGTATTTTACTTCATAGTTTTCGGCATCAAGACCTATCAGCCCTTCATCTGAAGAAGCTAGCCACAGTGTGTTGTTGTAATCAATAATCCAATCAGTGGTAACAAAGAAGGCCGATGGGTTATAGTTTTCGACTTGGTATAGTAATGTCAGCTTTTGTGTTTCTTCGTTATAGCGATAAAGCTTGCCCGACATACTCAATAAGTACTCATTAGGGTGGGTTGGCAATGGCTTTAGAAAACCATTTGCATTAATAATTTCAACTTGTTCTTTTAGGCCTTCTATAACGCGTAGTTCACCCGTTTTACCATCGTATCTATAAAAATCATTATCGTTAATAAATGCGAACTGATCGGGTCCAATCACGTGAAACCCCCAACTTGTATAAGTTGTTAAAATACGTACTGTTTCTTCATCACCTTTTAAGGGAACCAGTTTGCCTGTGAGCTTATCGAAAAGGACTAACCCCATGTATCTCATCACCCACAAATAACGTTTTGTATCTTCGATTTCTGCTTCTGCAACGCCAAAAATACCATACTCACCGTGGAATGCTTTTTCGTCGGCACTTGTTAAATATGCTTGAGCTCGTTTGGTTAGTTGGTTGTATTTCATTAGACCATTATCGGTCCCGATCCAAATGGTGTGGTCTTTATCTTGTACAACAGACCATACATTATTGTTAAAGTTATTGGTGTCGTTTTTTAACTCTATATGCTTAAACCGTCTCGCTAGGGTGGACCATGTGAATACCCCTTGTGAGCGAGATGCTAGCCAGAGTAACCCTGTTTTATCAACCATCATGTCAGGGATGGTGTTGTCGGTCATGTTGAATTTACTTTGATCGAAGCGAAGAATATATTCAACTGACAAAGTTTGACGGTTGAATTCATATAACCCTTTTTCTGTAACTATATACTCACCAAAAGAGCTTGCCGAGTAGTCCCAAATATTTAACTCAGGAATTAATAACTTAACGCTACCAAATGCGAACAAACGTTTGTTATCAAAGGGGATGGCATACATGCCCTCAACAGTGCCAACAAGTAACCCTAGTTGCGGATCTACACGCAATAATTTTACGTTTTTGTTGTCATCCGTGACTTTTAGTTTTTCTGTTAATGGAATATTTGAAATATGGTCATCGGCTAAGTTTTTAGAAAACAAGCCATTAGATGTACCCATATACAAAAAGTTATCATGTATGATGAGGGCTCGTACAATATGCTCTTCTTTGTTTATAGAAAACTCATGTAAGAACTTTTTTGATTGCTTGTGGTAAGAGTAAACATGCTGAGCAATAGCAAAATAAAAATAACTATCGTCTTCTGTTAAAGCGAGTATAGGTGAGAAAAACGCGTCTTCTGGGTCGAGCTTTCCAGCGTAAATTTTTTCTACCTTGAGTGTTTTAGGATCG
The DNA here is from genome assembly GCF_013423925.1 of Pseudoalteromonas sp. JSTW. NCBI lineage: Bacteria > Pseudomonadati > Pseudomonadota > Gammaproteobacteria > Alteromonadales > Pseudoalteromonadaceae > Pseudoalteromonas > Pseudoalteromonas sp. JSTW. The sequence goes on along the minus strand of NZ_CP058973.1, from coordinate 486,391 downwards.
ATAAAAAAAGCGCCCGAAAACTCGGTACTTACAAATATTCTTCCGTCGCGAGTTTTGGCTAACGTATTTATCTGGCGCTGATCGAGAATGTGTTCTCCTGCAAATGCCGCCATTTGGTAGCCATCATAGCGGTTTAAGCCTTGGTAAGTACCAATCCAAATAAAGCCTAAATCATCTTGAATTACTTTCGTTACACTGCCTTGTGTGAGTCCTTCATCTGTTGAAATACGTTGCATTTGCAGTGCATAGTTTTGTGCATACGCGTTAGGAATAAGCGCTAAAAAAAGATAAATGAAAACAAAATGGAAATGTTTAGGCACTGACTGATTAACCCTAAATTATTATTTGCGCAAAACTTTTAACAAAATATAGCACAATTATGGATGTAATTGAGGCCCCTGAAAAGATAATTTAGTAAATAGTCGCACGCGAAACATAAAATGAGTGTATGTGCTATAAATACCTTAGTTAAAGTACGTTAAGGAATGAAATGCGCCATTCGTTTATTTGCCAAAAAAAGCAGGCCATTCTATTAGTTATTGATGAACAAGCAGGGCTTGCTCCTGTCATTACTGACTTTGCCGTTGTTGTTGAAAATACATCAAAGTTATTAAAGACAGCGTCATTATTGGATATACCATTTATATTTACTGAACAAAATCCAAGCAAACTAGGGAGAACGAGTCCTGAGTTAAAGTCCTTTATCCGTAGCACGAATATGTATGAAAAAATGCATTTTAGTGCCTGTGTAGAGCCTGGGTTTATTCATATGCTCGCTGAGTATCAAAGACCGCAAATTGTTGTGACTGGGACTGAATCACATGTCTGTGTGTTACAAACAAGTCTTGATTTAATCGCGGCCGGTTATCAGGTGTTTGTTGTTGAAGATGCAATAGCATCGCGTAATAAACAGCATAAAGCATTAGCCATTAAACAATTGAGTGCAGCGGGTGCAATTGTTACCTGTGCTGAAAGCGTGTTATTTCAGTGGTTAGAAAAAGCGGGAACAACGCAGTTTAGAACTGTTTTACAGTTAATTAAGTGAACTATGTTGCAGGTTTCTTCGTAAGACGGAGTCTGCGTTTTATTTAGTGAATTAGTTTAATTTTTAAGGCTTTAGTTATGACCAGTGTTAGTCGCCTTTTTACCTATTTGTTCATCCTATTATTTTTAGAGTCATTAATTTTAGGGGTTGTGTTTTCTACTTTGCTATCTGGTGTGCTCACTGGCCTTATCTTGCTTTCACTGCCTTTATGGATGTTACACAAACACCCCGACAGCGCATTAACAGCGCACATAGTGGCTGCGGGTTGTATGATGTTTTCATTTTTACATATTCAACAAAGCTTTGGTCTCATAGAAGTTCATTTTGAAATTTTTATATTGATGGCTGTTCTTATCATGTTTGTTGAGTGGCGCGTGTTTATAACCGCTTTAGCGTTTGTAGCTGTTCATCATTTGAGCTTTTATTATTTGCAAATAAATGATGCGGGCGTTTATGTATTCGACCCAGACAGGCTGTTTTTTAGCACCGTACTTATCCACGCAGCCTACGCTATTGTTGAAGCAATTGTAGCGGGTTACATAGCCAAAACGTTACAACGAGAACGCAGCGCTGGCTTATCGTTAAGTAACACAACCGAACAAATCATGGCGAACGAAAATAGCATTAACATCGGCTTAAGAGCGGATGAAAGGCACAGTGAAGCTGTGGCAGGTTTTAATAGACTCTTAGGGTTTTTTTCGCGTGTTGTTGGCGATGTTAAAAGCCAAAGTAGTGTATTAAAAGATCAATCTAATCAACTTGTAAAAGTACATGATGAGTTGCATGAGCTTGCAACAAAGCGTGAGCGACTCTCTTTAGATATTGCTGAGTCTGGCGAGCGAGTAGCAGAGGGGTTTTCACAGGTTGAACATGAAAGTACAGAACTGCAAACACAGTTTAAACACTTACATTTAAGTGCAAAAGAAGCGTTAAATGAAGTTGCTAATACCGACAGTAAAACTGCTGAGCTCGCAAATAATTTGCACCAAGCCGATAAAAATATTTCTCAATTAGTCAGTGCTTGTAGCCATATATCTGACTTATTAAATGAGATTTCATCAATAGCAGAGCAGACAAATTTACTGGCACTTAATGCCGCAATTGAAGCTGCGCGGGCAGGTGAACAAGGAAGAGGCTTTGCCGTTGTTGCAGATGAAGTCAGAAATCTTGCCACACGGAGTAAAAATACCACAGATAAAATAACTCAAACTCTAGAAAGCCTGTTGCAAAACAGTGCCTCTTCTACGGATTCAATGCAAGGCAGTGTTGCACTTATAGAACAATTGACCGCAATTAGTTCGCAAATGAAACAACAGATTAGTGTTATGACAGAGCAAGTAAGCTTAGCTGCTAAGAGCTCAGAATCAGTTGCTCATGTAGTACAAAGCCAAGCGGCAAACACGCGTGCAATTGCACAAAACTCTCAAACATTGATTGAAAACCAAGCCAATGACAATGAAATGATTGAAAAATTAACTGAGCGCGTACAGTTAATTGACGTGAGTATCGATGTATTGGAGCAAGGTATTGCCAAATTTAAATAATGCCAAGTTAGGGGTTGTAATTGCAGCGATAGGGTGGGTATTCGCGGTGGTATTCGCTTTGTACCTTGCTTATCAGCAACAAACACAGGTTTTTGATCCTGATAACAAAATGGCTCAAACTGATTGGTTGCAATCTTTTCACGCTACGATGGGTATAAAATCAAAGGGTATCGAGTTAACCCATGCCGATACACTCTATATTGTTGATGAGAACAGCTGTGTATGTTCAACCCGTTCACAGCCTCATATTCAGAGCTTGTCAGAATATGCTCTAAATAATGGCATTCATGTTGTTAATTTAACGCCTACCCCAGCCCTTGCCAGACTCTTACCAGCACAACCTGCAGCTATCCTAGTATCAAAAGAGCAACAGCTTGTTTACGCCGGCCCATTATCAAAAGGTTTAGCATGCTCAAGCCAAAACGGCTTTGTGGAGCTAGTAATTGCAAACTTACGCGCAGGATTTAATAGTCGTTTTATTAACTCTGATGCCAAAGGCTGTTATTGCCAGATTAGTTGAGATAATGTCCTATAGTGAGTAATGCTTAGACAGTATTGAGCTAATGTATATGCAGGCACGATACTATGCCCAGTTATCGGGCGTTTTTATTCGAATGATCCTGTTGGGTTTACTAATGTTCATACCTTTAATAGATATGCTTACGCAAATAATAATCCATATAAATATATAGATCCTGATGGGAGGAACCCTGTCGCGGGAGCGGCAGTAGGCAGTGGCTTAACTGGGCCAGCGTGTCCAGTGGGGGCTCTTGCAGGTGCAGTCATTGGTGGAACATTAGGTGTACTGGGAGTCATAGCCTATAACGAGATGACAGATGACGGGGATGTTGACGAAATAGAAGACTTCAACCCTGAAGAGGATACAATGGAAGATAATCATAAAACTAAGGATGGAAAACCTAGAATCAAGATTACTAAAGGTGATGGGTCAGAGATTGATATTACAGAAGATAGGGTTAAGAGAAAAGATCCTGCTCCAAACAATCCCAATGGTAAAGGAAATGATCGAAAATGGAATAATCCACAACCGGGTAGTAAGGGTAAGAAAAGAGATCCGCTGCCTAAAGAACGCGAAAAAATCGAAGAACTAAAGCGGGAATAAAACGACAATGAAGACGAATGAACTCATATACTCTTTTAGAGATTATTTAAACTCTTCACTCCCACTAGTAACTCGCATGCTCGCAGACACAGAAGAATACGATGAAGCATTATCTGACTGGATGCAGTCTTCATGGGAAATGCTGGTTGAAACTGCTTTGTTCTATGGGTCAAAGAAATCACTGGTAATATATGGTGACGGAGCAGACGTTTGCAAAGGCAGCAGCAGGGCGACGTTCCCTGAATTGACTGCGACACATCGGGTTGTTTGCCGCTGTGAACTGATGAAAGAAGATTTGGTTTCACAAGTGGAAATCGAAGTTTCAGATTTCGAATTTGAGCAATTCGTGAGTTGGAGTGACGGAAAGTATTCGTTTGATGGATTTCTAGATTCCATCCTACTTAGTAAAGGTAATCAATATTTTGTTGTTTCTACTGACAATGTTGTTTTCGATGTCGCAGAGCTATTAGGGTAATTGTTACGCAAAACTTGTTGAACCACCATCTTTTTGAATCCAAAGCCTCGCACTCGCGGGGCTTTGTTTTTTTCTAGCTCTTGTGGCTTAATGAAAAATTCCGTTTGGTGCCAAATTCAATTGGGTGATCTGCTCAGGGCTGAAGCCGTGCCGAAGGAGTTGGAAGTCAATTATTTGCACTTGAGATTTTTGGCCTTCGCCAATAACTTGATAGAGATTGCCACTAGCGGTTTTTATTAGCTGGTTCTGAGGCGAGATTTCTACTATTTTGGATGTGCTAATATAATCGCCTGTTGCACATCGGTAGGTCATGTCATCAACACTGGTCCCCCATTGAATTTTCCCGACCAATTCTTCATTAGAACTTTGATGATCCAACGGCAACCGTTGATATAGGGCCTTCAATTGGTGCAGATGAAACTGTTAGCAAATCATTTACACTAACAGACCAATATATTTAAAATGCCACAAGTATAGCGGTAGACAAAGTTAAGAGATTTTTGAGGATTAATAATGGCGCGACATGTTAAATTTAGAGCAATACTGTTAGCTTTAGTTGTTTGTATAATCGGTTTTAACTTCATTCTAATTGGTGGACTTTTTTATCAAAATCTATTTTATTCAATGAGCTTTTTATTTGCATTATTATTAATTGTTCGCACTTTCAACTATGTATGCCCTAATTGTAAGAGAAGTCAGGTAATGAGGTCATTCTTTAGCTATAGGCTGCCAAGCAAAAATTGTTACTCATGCGGACATGACTTAGAAAGCAAAAAACACTAGGTAAATCAAGTGAGATTACTGTTGTAATTTAATCCAAAGCCCCGCGAGTGAAGTGACCCTCAATAATTATACAAGCCAATTACTGGGGTCTTTTTATGTTTAGATCTAGTACAGAATTAAAATTTTAGTCTTTAACAAAATTTGGGCTCGATTGAACCCAACTTAACCATCTTGCACCTCTGGCCTATGCTGAGTGGCAAAACATTAAATCTGGAGGAGTTCCACAAGATTCTGTACTTAGCGGTAGTGACTCTTCTCTGATTAGAATCCTTTCTCTAAATTCCTTACCACTTTCTAAAAGAAAGGCCAAGCTATGCTTGGCCTTAATAGTAAGGAATGTAAAGGTAAAGCTTTATTGAATTTGACCTCTTAACTCACCGCTTGGGTTTGCGGGAGTATGCACATTTACATAGTGACCACCCATGGCGAGTACTGAGAAAATATCAGCATTTATCATCGTGCCAGTGCTGGTCATCCAACGGTTCATATCGCTTTCATCTTGCTCTAGGGCAACAAGAACAGGGCCATTTTCACCTGCAACCCCTGTATGAATATGCGCGGCTGAGGCATCGCTCACACCGGAGGTTAAAACTTGCAGTTCTACGCTGTAATCAGTGGTGTTGACTAATGCATAGCCATCACCAAATGCGTCAGTCGTGACCGCTGGGACTTCTTGGGCTCCACTTAATGGGAAGGTAACAAATACATAGTTATCCGTTAAAATTTGACCACGTAGTTCACCGTTTGGGTGTGCTGGGGTATGAATATTAACGTAATGACCGCCCGACGCGAGAATTGCGAATATATCTGCATTAATCATGGTGTTTTCAGGTGTTTCCCACAGGTTAACGTTATCTGCAGATTGCGCCAGTGCTGCAAGCACCTCACCATTCATGCCAATACGGCCTGTATGAATATGGGCTGCTGTAGCATCGCTCACGCCTTGGGTGAGTGCTCTTAACTCAAGGTGATAGTTATCCATATTGACAAGAGCATAACCGCTGCCCGATGCTGTAGTATCAACAGCGGGCACTTCTTGCATACCGCTTAAAGGAAAGGTCACAAGTTGGTAATTATCGGTTAGGATTTGTCCTCTAATTTCGCCACTTGCATTTGCTGGTGTATGAACATTGACATAGTGACCACCAGACGCAAGCACTGCGAATATATCAGCATTAATCTGGGTGTTTTCAGGTGTCATCCATTTACTTGAATCGGTTGGTGATTGTTCAAGTGCAACAAGTACTTCGCCGTTTGTTCCAATTCGGCCTGTGTGAATGTGAGCACCAGTCGCGTCATCAACACCGGTCGTGTTAACACGCAGCTCTAGATTATAATCATTCATGTTGACGAGTGCATACGCTTCGCCGCTGGCATCGCTGTCAACCGCTGGTACTTCTTGAGCACCATTTAATTTAAAGCTGGTAAATGCATAGTTACTAGTAAGAATTTGACCACGCAATTCGCCACCTGTGTTTGTTGGTGTGTGAACATTCACATAATGGCCGCCTGATGCTAGTACGGTAAAAATATCAGCGTTGATCATGGTGTTGCTGGGTGTCCTCCATACATTTGGATCATCCATTGATTGTTCTAACGCGACTAACACATCGCCATTTTCACCAATTCGACCGGTGTGAATGTGCGCTGCGCTTGCGTCATCTAAACCAGAAGTTACCACCGTGAGTTCCACACTGTAGTCAGTGGTGTCGACGAGGGCATAGCCATCACCTTCTGCTGTGGTGGTCACCATTGGGACTTCTTGAGAGCCGCTTAAATCAAAGGTAGCAACAGCATAGTTATCTGTTAGTATTTGACCACGAATTTCACCGCCTGCAAATTCAGGTGTGTGTACATTGACATAATGCCCACCATCAAGCAGGACTGCTAACGTGTCACTGTCGATAGTGGTACCTTCTGGTACAACCCAATCAGTCATCACTTCATCGTCTTGTTCTAATGTGACAAACACATCACCATTAGAGCCTAACTTACCAGTGTGAATATGAGCTGCTGTGGCGTCGTCTACACCCATGGTGACTGCTCGCAAGCGTAACTCTGTGCTCGCACTGTCGTACGAGGCGTATCCGTATCCCATGGCATCAGTGTCATTCATAGGTACTTGTTGGCTGCCGTTTAAGGCGAAAGTAATGATACTTGTTGTATCAGGAACGATTTGGGCGCGTAACTCGCCATTTGCAAATTCTTCGGTGTGAACATTGATATACCAATCACCATCCATTAAATCGGCTATTAAAGCTTCGTCGAGGTCAGTAATAGCAACCTCGTACATGCCCTCACTTGTGGATTCAAAAGTGAATGCAACGTCGCCATTAGCACCTAAATCACCGTCATGAATATGAGCAGCACTAAACCCTTCGACTGCACTCGCATCAAGAGTTGCGCGGAACTGCATTAAGCTTTCATCTAGCTCTACGGTTGCTGTTGCTGTCTGCATAGAGGCATTCATAGGAACTTCTTGTTTACCGCTCAGCGTCACGGAATACGTTTTACTGGGGCTAAATTCCTGAACAGGAGGGGGAGTTATAATTTCTACGTTGTTGTCGTCGTTATCATCGCTGCATGCGCTGATGAACAATATACTGCTTAATAAGAGTAAATATCTCATCGTTGTTCCTTATATATTTTTTTATGTTCGGACGTTACGACGTGTCCATTTCAGTTAGGAATACGGCGAGTAAATATAGAAGGATCAAAATAGTACAATAAAGTAAAAATAATAATGCTTTTTACTTAATTTTCATCAATGTCACACACTTACTTTATGAACGACATGCTGGCTTATCTCGGCGGATATAAAATTGTTTGCGTTAATGAACATATTGCTGGCATTGGATGATGAGCGGTACACAAATAATCATCGGCACAACGAACAAAAAAGATAAAAATTTTCATTGTTCAAAGTTGCAGCTAACTTAGTAAAACATAAAGGGAAAATGGCAGCTGCATTTATTTCAATGTGGCTATGGCTAAAATTACAGCAAATATTGCTCATAATACTATTGCGAACTATTACCGTTTAGATTAATATGCATTTATTAAATGTAATTGAGAGTGGTTTGCATTCATGTATATTTGTTTATGCCATGGTGTAACGGATAAAAAAATCGAACAAACGATTGATAACGGCGCAATGACAATGCGTGAGCTATCAAAAGAGTTGCAGGTAGGTAGCCAGTGCGGCAAGTGCTGTGGTTGCTGTAAAAAAATCCTTAATCGTAAACTTATCGAAATCGCTGACATTACAGAGCAAGTCGCTTAATGTACTTGCTCTTCATTTAATTACTTCTTTTCTTTGCTCCTTACCCCTTGATTCCAGTTTTTATTTGCTTTTAAGCCTTTCATTTATTACGTTATATCTAAGTGTTATGTGTGTATCGTACGTGTTATTTGTTCGGTTTGGCGGGTAAACCCGATGCGTGCAGCGTTAAAAGTTTCTGCTTGTAGCTGTACGGGCATATGCAATTGCACAATCTGACTAAATAACGAAACGTGTGCTTTGTTACAAACAAGGCTTTTTTGTCTCAAAACACATCATGTAATGTAGCGAACTGGTATCACCTGGTCATCATTGGTAGGGAACCATGATAATAAACTCTTTTAAAGCAACTTTTTGTGCAGTACTTATCTTTACTATAACGGGCTGTGCGCAGCTGCCTTCAAGGGAATCTATTCAACCAAGTTACGCTATTTCTGCTGATACACCGAGTACAATAGGAGAGGCTGTGGGTAGTAATCATCCTGGTTTGTCAGGGTTTTATCCTTTGGTAGATGGTGTCGATGCCTTCGTCGCAAGGCTTGCACTGATTGATTCTGCAGAGCACACCATTGATGTGCAGTATTATTTATACCATAGACAACAAACCACCATTTTATTTACCGCGTTTTTGCTGAAAGCGGCAGAAAGAGGTGTGAGGGTTCGCTTACTGCTTGATGACTTATCGCAAGCCGACAGTGAGCTTGATTTAGCAGCACTGGCTGTTCACCCTAATGTTGAGGTTAGGCTGTTTAACCCGTTCCCAAATCGACGGTTTAGGGCTCTGGGATTTATAACTAACTACAGCCAACTTTCTAGACGCATGCATAACAAGAGCTTTATCGTCGATAACCGTATTTTTATTACGGGGGGGCGTAATATTGGTAATGCTTACTTTTCAGCAGAAGATCATTCTGAATTTATCGATTTAGATGTCATGAGCGTGGGTGATATTGTGCCAGAAGCCTCAGATGCATTTGATTTATATTGGAATCACACACTTTCATACCCTGTTCAAGATTTACATGGTGAGCGTGATGAACAATCACTTATCGAGATAACCAAGACACTAGAAAATTATGTAGCAGACAATCAGCAAAGCAATTATGTTGAACAATTACGTGAAAGTGCCTTTGTAAATCGTTTGCTTAACGATGAAATAGAGTTTGACTGGCAGGAGTCGACCTTATTTTACGATCACCCAGATAAAGTAATGAATGATGTCGATGAAAAGTCGGCAAATATGTCGCCTTCATTGTTTAAAAAGATGGGAGAGCCAAAGCGCAAGGCTATTATTGTATCGCCGTATTTTATTCCTCGCGAGCAAGGTACGCAGTTATTAACCAGCTGGGTTAAAAAGGGCGTTGATGTTACTGTGCTGACTAATTCGCTGGCTGCTACGGATGTGTCTGCTGTGCATGCGGGCTATAAAAAATACCGTGCTGACTTAGTGCGTGGCGGTGTTAAATTGTGGGAACTAAAACCAAGTGACCTAGTGGCAATTAAACGAAAAGCAGGCCGAAAGGTTACCGGATCATCACAGGCAAGTCTGCACGCAAAAACGATGACATTTGATGATGAAAAAATCTTCGTTGGTACCATGAATCTTGACCCGCGATCACTTGATTTAAATACCGAAATGGGCGTACTAATAGACAGTGAAAAGTTGAGCGGCTTTTTAGCCCACTGGGTTGATAAAAAGATGCCTGAGTATGCGTGGAAAGTTGAGTTAAAAAGCCCAGATGATGACGAACTAATTTGGCTTGATACCATAAGTAATCAGCAATTTGATGAAGAGCCACAAACCTCGTCTTGGCGGCGTTTTCAAGTATGGTTTATCTCTTTATTTCCTATCGAAGACGAGCTTTAACGTTATTAATTCCTAAGCCCAACTTTTTAGTTGGGCTTTTTATTTTAATCCTTTAGGTTTAACTATTTTGCTATAAAAAATTGAAATTGAGCGTACACGTGTAAGTTCAATATATTCAAGTGCTTAGCGTGCAAGGAAAAAATAAATATAAAAAAATGTTAAAAAAACTGGTTGGACCAATTGATCTATTGTGCAATTTATGACGTAATGTAGGTATTACTGTCTGGTCGGATGAGTTTATTATGAGCTTACGTACAAAATTAAAAAAAGTATTACCTAGTATTTCAATTACAGAACAAGAAGCGTTAGATGCAGGTGATGTTTGGTTAGAAGGTTCAATCTACCAAGGTAAACCTGACTTCGATGCACTTCGTGATGTACCCGCTGCAAAGCTGAGCGCCGAAGAGCAAGCGTTTTTAGATGGCCCTGTTAAAGAATTATTATCGATGATTGATGATTCTGAAATCCAAAATGGCGTTCATCTTCCTGATTACATTCTTGATTTCTTGAAAAAAGAGCGTTTTTTCTCGCTTATTATTCCTAAGTCATTCGGTGGTTTAGAGTTCAGCCCTTATGCAAACTCAACAATTGTTGGCACGATTGCAACGAAGAGTTCTGCGGTCGCGGTAACGGTTATGGTGCCTAATTCATTAGGCCCAGGTGAGCTATTACTGCACTTTGGTACTAAAGAGCAACAAGATCATTACTTACCTCGCCTTGCGAATGGTCGTGACATTCCATGCTTTGCGTTAACGAGCCCTGAAGCGGGTTCTGATGCCGGTGGCATTCCAGATATTGGTGTTGTTAAACGTGGTCAATTTAATGGTGAAGAAGTTTTAGGCTTAGAGATCACATGGGACAAACGTTACATTACGCTTGCACCCATTGCGACTGTATTAGGCTTAGCGTTTAAAGTTGTTGACCCTGATGGTTTACTAGGTGGCAAAGAAAACCTAGGTATTACCTGTGCGCTTATTCCTAAAGATCACCCAGGTGTTGAACTTGGTAATCGTCATGACCCAATGGGCATCCGTTTTTATAACGGGACTACTCGTGGCGAAAAAGTATTCGTGCCAATGGATTTCATCATTGGTGGTCAAAAGAACATTGGTCGTGGTTGGCAGATGCTGGTGAGCTGTTTAGGTGCTGGCCGTGGTATTTCGCTTCCAGCGCTAGGTGTTAGCTCGTCACAAGTGGCATTTAAAGGGGCTTCTGAATACGCTGCTGTTCGTGAACAGTTTGGTTTAGCGATTGGTCAATTTGAAGGTATCCAAGAGAAACTAGCTGATATTGCAGGTAAAACATACCTACAAGAAGCTATGCGCGTACTAACAACAGAAGGTTTAGGCATGGGCTTAAAACCATCGGTTGTGACTGCAATTGCAAAGTACCACATGACTGAAATTGGCCGTGATGTGCTCGATTCAGCAATGGATATTCAAGCTGGTAAAGCGATTCAAAATGGTCCGCAAAATACTTTAGCCAGTGGCTATGTTGCTCAACCGATTGCTATTACGGTTGAAGGTGCGAACATTCTTACTCGTAACCTAATGATTTTTGGACAAGGTGTAATGCGTTGTCACCCATATCTGCAATCTATGGTTGAGTCTATTCATAGTGAAGACAAAAACGCAGATAAAGAATTTAACCGTATTTTACGTAAAACAGTGGGCTACAGTGTCGCGAACAGCTTACGTGCATTCCGCTTAGGTGTATTACCATTTACAGCAGGTGCTAAGTCGTCGTTACCAGAAGTTCGTGATTACGAAAAAGCGGCACAAAAGCTGTCGGCTAAGTTAGCTGTTTATGCTGATTTCTCGTTACTTGTGTTGGGTGGCAAGCTTAAACAAGCAGAAATGCTATCTGCACGCTTAGGTGATGTAATGAGTTTCTTATACGCTGCCATGGCATCAATTAAGTACTACGAGCAAAAAGTAGCAAGCAGTGAACGCGAGCAAGCTGCGCCGTATTTCCACTATGCAACACGCTTTGCACTTCAAAGTGCTGAAGAAGCACTGCACAAGTTCTTAGATAACTTCCCTGCAAGTGGTACGCGTAAGTTCATGCGTTTCATCACCATGAATTATTCGATGAAAATGCCGAAAATTAGCGATGATCTAATTCGTGAGCTAGCAACACAAGCACAAATGGATACTGCGTTTAAGGCACAAATCACGCACTTAGTAACGCCAATTGAAGGTGATGGTCATTACATCAATGAGCAGGCTTACAAAGCGAAAATGGCGTGTCTTGAACTACTTGCAAAAGTGAAGAAAGCATTGCGTGCTAAAACAATTAAACCGGGCGTTCGTTTTGCAGAAACACTTGATAACGCACTTGTTGCTAACGTAATTAATGAGCAAGAATATGCGCAATTAATCGATTACAACAAGAAACGCGAAAAAGCTATTCGCGTTGACGAGTTCGATTTTGATATGAACTTGCTAGACGATAATGCAAAGCCAGTTAACCCACTTAAAAGTGTGGTAAACGAGTAAGTCATTCAACAATGCAAGTCCTCAGCAGTTTTAGGACTTTATCTTTAAAAACCCGTGTTTAACACGGGTTTTTTATTGCCTAAAAATAGACCGTAATTAAGCGAATGGAATAACTCAACATAGCCATGGTACAAAATATACAACAGACCTGCATTATGAACCCCAAGCAGATATACTTTGAATTCGATGAATATTTTCAGTTGCATCACTCTTAAGTAAGTACGATTGTGGAAAAAAGACCTCAACTCGTGATGTGTTGTGTTTATCTTCATTACTAGCTTTACCTGAAAACATTAAAACCTATAAATGATGTGACATTAAAACCTATAAATTATATGACATTAAAACCTATAAATGATATAACTCTAAAACCTAGCGATGAAGTTAATAACGGGTAAGTATCGTAAGTAATGGTTGGAGCGAACATGAATGACATATCACAAAAACTGGCAGCTTCGCTTGAGCAATTACAACAGCTTCAGGAGTCAGGAGTTGTAGCCATTCAGTCAAAGCAACTTAGTCGAGTGCATCGAGAGCGGCTCTTGAAGCATGGGTTTATTCGTGAAGTTATTCGAGGCTGGTACATACCGGCTATGCCAGATGAAAAGCCGGGCGACAGTACATCTTGGTATACTTCTTTCTGGGATTTTTGCGGTGCATATTTGTCACAGCGGTTCTCCAAATCATGGTGTCTTTCACCTGAGCAATCACTTAGTCTGCATATCGGCGATAGAACCGTGCCTCAGCAATTGCTCGTTCGCTCCCCCAAAGGCAACAATAAACCCACCGCTTTTTTACACAATACCTCTATTTTCGATGTTAGGTTAAATTTACCTGATGTTGAGTATATTAAAAACGTAGCAGGACTAAACGTATACAGCTTGGCTTCAGCACTGGTTTATTGCTCGGCTAACCAATTTAAAAATGCACCCATCTTAATGCGTACAGCCTTATCGATGGTGACAGATGCATCAGACGTATTGTCTGTTTTACTTGCCGGTAATCACAGCGTGATTGCAGGCAGATTAGTGGGGGCTTTTAGAAATATTGGCCGCGACCTAATTGCTGACAATATCTTAAAAGGTATGCAGGCAGCCGATTTGAAAGTGCAAGAAGAAGACCCATTCGCCGAGAATTTACAGGTGAGTTTTGGTCGTCGTGATGTATCGCCCTATGTTAATCGCATGCGGTTAATGTGGGCGCAAATGCGTGAAAGTGTTATTGCGCACTTCCCTGAACAACCACACCGAACCATCGACATCGAAACCTACATGGCAGAAGTAGAAGACAAGTACGTTACCGACGCCTACCACTCACTGTCTATTGAAGGCTATCGAGTGACGCGTGAACTAATTGAACTTGTTCGTTCAGGTAACTGGCAAATTGATGGTTCAGACGAGAGTAAAAAGCACCTAGATACCATGGCTGCTAAAGGTTACTGGGATGCGTTCCAAGAAGTTAAAAAAGCCGTGTTAGCAGTATTAGAAAGTAAGAACTCTGGTGACGTATTGGAACAGACGCACAGTGATTGGTACCTTGCCTTATTTGGCCCAAGTGTTGCGGCCGGTATTATTAAACAATCGGACTTAGCTGGTTACCGAACAGGGCCTGTTTATATTCGCCAGTCTATGCATACTCCACCAAGCAGAGATGCGGTACGCGATATGATGCCGACATTCTTCGATTTACTCGCAGAGGAGGGTAATGCAGCAGTCAGAGTTGTAATGGGGCACTTCATTTTCGTTTACATCCACCCTTACTTTGATGGTAACGGCAGAATGGGCAGGTTCATTATGAATTTAATGATGGCTTCTGGAGGTTACCCATGGACTGTTGTACCTATGGAGCGACGAGACGAGTATATGCAAGTGTTAGAAGCTGCTAGCGTTGGTGAAGATATTGTACCATTTACAAAATTTTTAGCCTCGTTACTATAAATCTCTTACGTTCATTAAAGGTCAGATGTTTTCCACTCTTAAAGGTTCGTAAGTAATGGGTGACCCAAAGCTTTTAAGCTTTATTTCGGGGGATATTTATTTTCATAACAGTTCTTTGGTTGTTGATAGCTTTTTGAATATAGTATGGGTGTCTTTAAGTTTAAAGGAATATCATGCTCTACTTACTTAAAACTTGGAACTCATTAAAAAATATTTTCAGGTATTTTTTTGGTATTCATGAGGATAAGGCATTACATAAAAACTGGATTTTTTGGATTGCGGTACTAGTTCCGCTCGGTATCATCTGCTGGTTAATGTATACATTAACGCAAGATCTTATTGCTGATGGGCTGTACAATCCACATGTATCATCTGATTCTCTTGCATCATTTCTTAATTATTATGCATTTCCCATTACCTTACTTACATTACCCCTTACTTTAGGTGTGATGATCAATAGATTTCATTCATCTAAACAGAAAGCTAAAAGCAATCGATTGGTTGAGCAAAATAATATGGCTAATAATTTTTATAACCATTACAAATATTTCAGCGAGCATTGTGAAGCAATAAATACTCGATTTGAATCGAGCTTAGTAACTATTAAACCAGAAGTATTGTACAAACAGATGTTTCCTCACTCTTCAGTTAACAAGAGTGAGAACGAAATTGATATCTCAATAATAACCGATGCATTTAAGAGTTACATGAGCAATATTGATAGCTTTGTAAAGCATACAGAGAGTGTTGGTTTAGAGCCAATCCCAACAGTTATGAATGAATATGGCGAACCGACTTCAGGTCCTTCAAAGTTTTATTTAAAAGAATTATTTACTTACATTTTTGAAATACCAGGCTTACAGGTTACAGCAAATATAACGGTTGAGAGTGAACTATTAGGTCATATTAAAAACACTCATGAAGTACTATTAATGCTAGTTAATTTTCACGGTGCAACTAACAGTAATCAATTAGTAACAAGTTTGAACATTAAATTTGATGAACTTATTCAAGATTGTTTTGATGAGAAGAAAGAGCTTGTAACAAAAATTGACTGAAACTATGATTATAAATCTTAGATTAAGTTATGTGTAAACCCTTTTCCAGCAGCTCCCACACACACCAATTCATTAACTAAGTGCCAGTGGAGGGATAAGTGGGGCTGTTGATAGCTTTAATGACTTTATTACATCTCCTGATGTCGTCAACTTCCTTGCAGGATGGGGTGATACTTTTACCCTTGGGCTAGGCGGTTACTTGAGAGATTCTTTCGACATAAATGGTGTTGATACATCAAGTGATGAATATGGCGGCTATGCAGGTATATTTACTGGCTTTGCTGGTGCTGTTAAAGGTGGGCTGTCCTATGCTGGGTCAAAAATACAAATAATGGGTGACCCCAAGATTTGCTTATTTTTTAATGAGTGTGATCAGTGTAAAAAGTTCAGCTTAGGGATGCAATATTGTGCCCGAAAGGGATATCACCTACCATTGCCCATAGATTTTTCGTTAAAACATGACTGTATGAACGTAAGGCAATTTGTTAAAAAGCACTTTCCTGATATTAAAGACATAGAGCAAGCAGCCTCTGTATGGAGTGATTGTGGCGAAATTATTCGCTGTAAACTTAACGGTGAGGCATGTGTCATAAAAGCCATAGAAGTCCCTCAGCAAATTAATCATAGTCGGATCACGCAAAGTGAGTTTGCATTAGCAAGAAAGCGGCAATCATATTTAGTCGAATTTAATTGGTATCAGCAGTTTAGTGGACAGTTACCGCTTGAGGCTGCAGCCATTCCCTGCTTAAACGCGGTGCAAGAAAATAACCAGCAAGCACTCTTATTTGCTGATTTTACTGCGTGTGGTTATCAACAAGCCCAAGCAAGCTCTGCTCATATTGATGCGATTCTTAGATGGTTAGCGCATTTTCATGCTGTTAATTTAAGTAGCACTGCTGAGGGGCTTTGGCCGCAAGGTAGCTATTGGCACTTAGCGACTCGTCCAGATGAGTATGCGCGAATGACACATTCAAGCCTAAAAGTTGAAGCAGAAAATATCGATACAGCACTTAAGCAGTGTGTATATCAAACGCTCATACATGGCGATGCGAAACTTGCTAATTTTGCCATAAAGCCACACACTAATTGTGTATATGGCTATGACTTTCAATACGTTGGAAAGGGTGTCGGTATTATTGATGTTATGTACTTTTTAGGTAGTTGCTTAAGTGATAAGGCGCTCCATACCGATGCCAGCGCATATTTAGACCAGTATTACGATGAGCTTGCCTTAGCTCTAAAACGTTATAAACCGAATATCAGTGCGGCAGATGTGATTGCGAGCTGGGATGAACTCTGGGCATATGCTTGGGCTGATTTTTACCGCTTTTTAGCTGGGTGGAGTCCCGAGCATTTAAAAATTAATCGCTATATGCAAAGTCAGTTTAACTATTATCTCACTAAAAAAGGAATGTAATGAATAAGCCAATTCGTTTTGCCATAATTGGGTGTGGCGCAGTAACCGAAGTTAAAAGTGGTCCCGCGTATCAACAAACCGATGGCATTGAGCTGGTGGGCGTGACGCGTCGAGATTTAAACAAAGCTCGCGACTATGCACAGCGTCATCATGTGCCCAAGGTGTTTGCAAGCCCCAGTGAGTTAATAAACGATGCACAGGTTGATGCCGTATACATTGCTACGCCGCCCGACAGCCATAAAACGTTTGCACTTGAAGTGGCGGCGGCTGGCAAACCCTGTTGTATTGAAAAACCCTTAGCGCCTAGCTATGAAGACAGTTTAGCCATTGTTGAAGCATTCAAAGAGGCAAAACAGCCTTTATTTGTTGCTTATTATCGTCGTTCGTTGCCACGTTTTAATAAAGTGAAATCGCTTATTGAAAGTGGCGCAATTGGTAAAGTGCGTCATGTAAGTTGGCATTTGAGCAAACCAGCAAGTGCTTTGGACTTATCTAGAGAATATAACTGGCGAACTGATAAACAGATTGCACGTGGCGGTTACTTTGATGACTTAGCAAGCCATGGTCTTGATTTGTTAGCGTATTTATTAGGTGATTTTGAAAAAGTACACGGTTTTTGTGCTAATCAACAAGGGCTTTATTCCGCTTTTGATGCTATTACCGCGCACTGGCATCATAAATCGGGTATTACGGGCTCTGGCAGCTGGAACTTTGCGTGTGCGAACCGCTTTGACGACGTTATTATTTATGGCAGTGAGGGTGAAATATGTTTTAGTGTGTTTGACGAAAAACCTATCGAGCTCAACAACGCACAGGGTATACGCCAACTATCTATTGAAAACCCAACTCATATACAGCAATTTCATGTAGAAAATATGGCTCAATTTTTTGATTTGGGCGCGCCTCATCCCTCAACCGGTGTAACCGCTTTACACACCAGCTGGGTAATGGAACAAATTTTAATGTCTTAATTTTTATAGGCGGCATTAAAAGCATCAACAATCAACGTATTGTCGGGTGCAGGAAATAATTCCATGAGCCTTGTACTAATGAGAGTCTTTATTTTCTCTGTTTGCAATGCGTGTTCAAATAATGCAATGGCCTGTTTACCTTGCGGCGAGGGCGAACAGGCTATGTAACCAAATGCAGCAGGCTCAGAGGGTTCAATCGTTAAGTAACGGATTTTATCAATACCATGTGCGCGTTGATAACGGTGAATGAACATTGATTTATATTCAAAAATAGCGTCAATTTTATTTTCAAAAAGCATGTAGCCAAGCTGAATTGCATTGGCAGCCCCATCTACTTTAAAAAAATGTTCTTCGTGTCGTTTTATAAAATCATCGATTTTAGCAGAGTAAGACCGCCGACTCGTCACGCCAATGGTGAGGTCATAATAATTTACGGCATCGGTTAATGAAATCGAGTTGGGTAAGGTTGGTTTGTTGAATACAATCAGTTTGTTTTCGGGAAAGGCCATCAGAGGATACCGAGTAAAAATAGCACTCGCTTCTCGTTCAGGTGTTTTAAGCTTGTTGAGTAAACAGACATCGGGAAGTTGACTAAGTTGTTTCCAGTCTTGTAATTGGCTGCCAGGTACAAACTGTAAGCTGATTTTATTGCCCAACTCAGTGGCCGCCGCTAACACGAATTCAGTTGCCTCATTCTCGGGACTGCCGTCTGCTTGTGGAATAAAGTCAGTCATTATTTTTACATGCAATGGCTCAGAATTAACCGGCACAGCATAAATACATAATAAAAGAATCGTTGCGTAAAGTTTCATGCCATTCTGATGCCCAATTTTATTAAATGAATTGTTAAGCGGAAGTAGCCGATGTTGTTGCAAAGCGCTTAATAGACCCTGCCTACTGTTTAATATTAGACCAGTTAAAGAAATTAATGCAATGAAGGGGGATTTTTTGCAGTCGAGTTGTCTATTATGCGCTAAAATAGGCGTAATTTATTTCTTTTAGGTTCTACTTATGTCTATCCATGTAATTACTCACCCGTTAGTTCAACACAAACTTGGCCTTATGCGCGCAGAAGGTATTAGTACTAAAAGTTTTCGTGAATTAGCGTCTGAAGTGGGGACCCTGCTTACCTACGAAGCGACTAAAAATTTACCACTAGAAAATGTGCAAATCACAGGGTGGGATGGCTCTCCCTTAGAGGTTGAGCATATCAAAGGTAAAAAAATTACAGTTGTGCCTATTTTGCGTGCTGGGCTTGGTATGATGGATGGTGTTATGCAGTTATTACCTGCTGCAAAAGTGAGTGTTGTTGGCTTGCAACGCAACGAAGAAACCTTAGAACCCGTTCCGTACTTTGAAAAATTAGTTGGCAAGATTGATGAGCGTTTAAGTCTCGTAATTGATCCAATGCTTGCGACAGGTGGTTCAATGATTGCCACTATCGATATGCTTAAAAAAGCAGGTTGTAAAGATATTAAAGTCATTGTTCTCGTTGCAGCACCCGAAGGTGTTGAGAAAACATTGGCAGCTCACCCAGATGTTGAAATCTTTACGGCTTCATTAGACAGTCACTTAAATGAAAAAGGATATATCATTCCAGGCTTAGGAGATGCCGGCGACAAAATTTTTGGCACAGTTTAGGTAAATAGCGTGGAAAATCATCAAACATTTTCGTTAAAAACTATTTTAACGGGGGCGCAAATGCTATTTGTCGCATTTGGCGCGTTGGTACTTGTCCCTTTACTGACGGGGCTTGACCCTAATGTTGCGCTATTCACCGCAGGCTTAGGCACTTTGTTGTTCCATTTTGTGACTAAAGGCCAAGTTCCCATTTTTTTAGCTTCGTCATTTGCGTTTATTGCTCCTATTATCGCTTCAGTGCAAATGTGGGGTATTCCAGCCACAATGGGTGGCTTGATGGTAGCAGGGTTCTGCTATTTAATTTTAAGCTTAGTTGTTAAGTTTAAAGGTGTTAGCGCCTTAGAAAAAGTGTTGCCGCCAGTGGTGGTTGGTCCTGTCATCATGGTGATAGGGTTAGCACTTGCGCCTGTGGCTGTAAACATGGCCATGGGCAAGGCTGGTGATGGCAGTGCGCAGTTAGTGCCTTACGAGCAAGCTATTTGGGTGTCGGGTTTATCTTTGCTCGTCACACTTATTTTTGCTGTGTGGGGCAAAGGTGTTTTTAAGCTTATTCCTATTCTGGCTGGGGTTGTTGCCGGTTATGTTGCGTCTTTATACATTGGTATTGTGCAGTTTAATGCAGTAATAGAAGCCAATTGGTTTGCTGTGCCTGCGTTCACGTATCCAGAGTTTAAATGGCAAGCTATTTTGTTTATGGTGCCAGTTGCTATTGCGCCAGCAATAGAACACATTGGCGACATGATGGCTATTAGCCAAGTAACGGGTAAAGATTACTTAAAAAAACCGGGGTTACACCGCACCTTATTAGGTGATGGTTTGGCAACGTCTGCGGCATCCATTTTCGGTGGACCACCGAATACCACTTACTCTGAAGTGACAGGGGCAGTGATGCTGACACGAAACTTTAATCCGCGTGTGATGTTGTGGACAGCGATTATTGCTATTGTGCTGGCCTTTGTAGCAAAAATGGGCGCGGGTTTGCAGACCATTCCTGTGCCAGTGATGGGCGGTATTATGATCTTGCTGTTTGGCTCTATTGCGGTAGTTGGTTTGAATACCTTGGTTAAATCGGGAGAAGATCTGACAGCCCCACGCAACCTAACGATTATCGCACTTATATTAGTGTTTGGTATTGGTGGTATGCATATTGGTGGTAATGAGTTTAGCCTACAAGGTGTAAGCTTATGTGCCATTCTCGGTATTATTTTAAATGCCGTGCTCCCCAAAGCAGTGCAGACTGAGCAATAGCATGTAAAAAATGATGTGAATTTGCACCAAAAAAGCGCATTTAATATGCGCTTTTTTTGTAACCTCATAAAAAGTAAGGAATTATAAAACTGGTCTACTAACTGCATTTATCTCTATGTCATACTGGTAGGAGCGATTATGCAAGAGGCAAATGTTGTGGATATAACCCCGTTTTTAGCGAAACATCAGTTACCACTTAAATATCAATATTTAAGTGAACAATTCTTTATACCCCTCGCGCACGATGTGTTAAGCGCAAAAATGGCTGGGCAGCCGATGCTGGTGGCGATTAATGGCTGTCAGGGCTCTGGTAAAACAACCCTTGCTGATTTTCTTGTGACGTGGGTCAACAGCAATACAGAGTTTAATAGTGTTTCCTTGTCTATTGATGACTTTTATCTTAGTCATGCAGCACGAGCCGAGTTGGCCGAAGACGTACACCCACTCTTTGCAACGAGAGGGGTCCCCGGTACTCACGATATAAAGTTAATGGAACAAACCTTATCGGCGTTAATGGCTGGCAAAAAGAATGTGCCTTTACCACAATTCGACAAGCTCACTGATGACCCTGTCGCAAAAGAACACTGGCCAACTAACCAAAAGCCGGTCGATATCATATTTTTTGAAGGATGGTGCGTTGCCAGTACTGCGCAGCAGCCATATCAGCTGCAAACACCTATCAATGACTTAGAACAACACGAGGATGCTGATGGCGTTTGGCGGCGTTGTGTGAACAGCTGTTTAGCGAATGAATATCAGAATGTATTTGCTATGGCTGATTACACCATTATGTTAAAAGCACCATCGTTTGAAGATGTGTATGCATGGCGTTTAGAGCAAGAACACAAGTTAATTGCTAAAAATGGATTAGGTAAAGGCACATTTGATGAAATAACACTGAGGCGCTTTATATCTCATTTTGAACGAATCACCCGTGAAAACTTAGCGACGCTCGCACATGATGTTGATGCCTTATTATTACTTGATAGCCAACGCGATATTACAAAAATGCAGTTGTTGGCAGATAAAATTTCACAACCACTTATTTTTACCGATTTAGACGGCACTTTGCTTGATCACGATAGTTACGAATGTGACGTTATAAAACCTTTTTTAGCTGAGCTGAACGACACGGGTATTAACGTTATTTTTAATACGAGTAAAACATTTGCTGAGGTTATAGATATTCAAGCGGGCCTTGAACATCACCAGCCCTTTATTGTTGAGAATGGGGCGGCAGTGTATATTCCCAAAAACTACTTTGCAGTAAAACCAATTGGTTGTGACGAATATCACGGGTTTTGGCGGTATGCTCTCACACAAAGCTGCGATAAATTACACGATGACCTTAATCAGCATGCAAGCCAGTTTAGTCATTGTGTGCGTTTATTTAGTCAGTTTTCAGCCCAAGAAATTGCTGAACTTACTGGTTTACCCCTCGATAAAAGCGAACTGGCTTTACAGCGTCAATATTCAGATCCTATTTGTTTTTCAGGCAGTGATACACAGCGACAGCAATTTATAGACATTATGTCGTCACTCGATTACGAGGTGTTGGTTGGCGGTCGTTTTATTCATATTACGAAAGGGACAAATAAGGGATTAGCGCAAAAGTGGTTATTAAATCAATTTAAAAAAGCATATCGCAACCCCTTTACCGTTATTGCTTTGGGCGACAGTCAAAATGATGTTGCCATGCTAAAAGCGGCAGATACCGCCGTTCTTATCAAGAACCCGGGCAGTCAAGTGCAAGCACACATATTACAAAAAGCGTGGCAGCTCAGTGATAAACCCGCCCCTGAGGGCTGGGTTCAAGAAGTCTCGGCATTAAGCATTATTAAAGCGCATTTAGCAGCAAAAAAGGAGCAATCTCATGGCTGATTTTTATCAAAATGGCATCATAACTACGCTACACAATATTGCTGATCGACCAGTAGAAGAACTAGAAAAAGAGTTAATTAGCTTTTCAAAGCAACGGCCTATGGGGCTTATTTTACCCTCGTTATACAGTGAGCTTGAAGGACCCGCGCTGCAAAACATCATTGCTGAACTAAAGCATGTACCTTACCTTTCACAAATCACCATTGGTTTAGACCGTGCCGATGAAAGCCAATATCGCCATGCTTTACAATTTTTTGCTGAGCTTGACCAACACCACAAGGTGCTTTGGAACGATGGTCCGCGTTTACAAGCGCTCGATAAAGAGTTGCAAAAATTGGGCGTCGCGCCAAGAGAACTCGGTAAAGGTCGCAATGTTTGGTACTGCATGGGATATAAACTTGCAACGGCAAAAGTTGAATCTATCGCGTTACACGACTGTGATATTTTAACTTACGACAGAGCATTACTGGCTCGACTTATTTACCCCGTTGCACACCCGCGCTTTAACTATGAGTTCTGTAAAGGATTTTATCCGCGCACTGCTGAGGGGAAAATAAACGGCCGAGTGTCACGATTATTGGTCACGCCACTGCTGCGCTCGTTTAAAACTATTTTAGGTAGCAGTGACTATCTTGAATATATGGACTCGTTTCGTTACCCACTTGCTGGTGAATTCTCGTTTCGCCGTGATGTACTGAACGACATTCGTATTCCAAGTGATTGGGGTCTTGAAATTGGTGTGTTATCAGAAATGTATCGTAACTACTCACATAATCGGTTATGTCAGGTTGATATTGCAGATAATTACGACCATAAACACCAAGATTTATCGTTGGGTAATCAAGCTGCTGGCTTGTCAAAAATGTCGATTGATATCACTAAAGCTTTGTTTAGAAAGCTAGCAACGCAAGGGGTAACGTTTACCTCTGAGACAATCCGCTCGCTAAAAGCGACCTATTATCGCATTGCGCTTGATTTTATCGAAACGTATCACAACGATGCGCTAATGAATGGCCTAACGCTTGATATTCACCAAGAAGAAAAAGCTGTTGAGATGTTTGCGCAAAATATAATGAATGCGGGACAACACTTCTTAGAAAATCCAATGGAAGCCCCCTTTGTGCCAAGCTGGAACCGAGTTGCATCGGCGATGCCCGATGTATTTGCGCGCTTAGAAGAAGCCGTAGAGCTTGATAATAAAGACTATATTTAACGGAGAAGACACGTGACATTAGAGCTACTCCAACAACGAGTTATACAGCATTTAACGTGTATCTACGGCGAAGTTGATCTTAATACAACCCTAGAACAACTCGCTGATAGATTGATTAACACCATGCAATGCGATGATCCTGTTCGAGACCCAACGCCACACAAAAACCGTTGGGACGAACAAGATATGATTTTAATTGCGTACGGTGATTCGATTATTCGCCATGCAAACACGGAGGAAGCAGTGGCAAAACCAGAAGAGCCGCCATTGCATACGTTACATCGCTTTGTTAAAAATCAATGCTTACCAGAACTTAACGCATTGCATATTCTGCCATTTTACCCTTACAGCTCCGATGAAGGGTTTGCGGTGATGAACTATGTGCAAGTGAATGAAGCGCTCGGTAACTGGCAGCATATCCGCGATATTTCAGCCGATGTCAGGCTGATGGCTGATTTAGTTATTAACCACTGTTCTAGTCGTAGCGTGTGGTTTGAAAACTTTATTCAAGGCAAAGAGCCGGGCAGGGGGTATTTTAAAACAGCAAACCCCACCGATGAGTTAATTCAAGTTGTTCGTCCGCGAACATCGCCACTTTTACAAGCAGTAGAAACGAAAGATGGTTTGCAGCATGTGTGGTGTACGTTTAGCCACGATCAAGTTGACTTTGATTTTGCTAATCCCGATGTTTTAAATGAATTTGTCGCTATAATTCGCCATTATTTAGACAATGGTGTGCGTATTTTTCGCCTTGATGCGGTGGCTTTTTTATGGAAAAAGCTCAATACCCGCTGTATTAATTTACCTGAAACGCATGAAGTGATCAGGTTACTTCGTACCCTTATAGAGCATGTTGAACCTAATGTGATTATTATCACCGAAACCAACATTCCTAACCGCGAAAATCTGTCGTACTTTGGTAATGCCAACGAAGCACATTGTATTTATAACTTTTCATTGCCACCTTTGTTATTGCACACATTACTCAGTGGTAATAGCACCGCATTAAAACACTGGATGATGAGTATGCCACCGGCGCAGCAAGGCACGGCTTATTTTAATTTTATTGCGTCACACGATGGCATAGGGCTGCGGCCTGTCGAAGGCTTGCTCGATCAAACCCAAATAGCTGAAATGGTCAGTACAACAGCAAAATACGGTGGCAAGGTGTCTTTGCGAACGGCTCCAGATGGTACAAATACGCCGTACGAGTTAAATATTGCGTTGTTTGATGCTTTGCAAGGAACGCATCGAGGGCCAGATAAATGGGGCATTGCACGGTTTCTATGTGCTCACGCAATTATGTTCGCTCTTGAAGGCATACCAGGGCTTTATATTCATAGCTTACTCGGGACAACCAATGACTATGAACGCTTTGAAAACAGCCAACATAATAGAGCTATTAATCGTCACCGTTGGCAAGAGTCAGATTTACTAGCAAAACTGAGCAATGAAAATGCCCATCATCGTACTGTGTTTAAAGCGATGAAAAACTTAATGGAAATTCGTAAATCTCAACCTGCATTTCATCCAAATGCCACCCAATACACGTTACATTTAAGTGAGGGGCTATTCGGTTTTTGGCGTCAAAGTATCAATCGCTCGCAAAGCATGTTTTGTGTTTACAACATAAGTGATGAGCCACAAACGTTGACACTAGCTGACTTAAATTTAATTGGCACAGAGCAGTGGAAAGACTTAATAAGTGAAGAACTTATTACTGAAGAAACCCAAACAATGCTGCTATCGCCTTACCAAGCTATTTGGTTAAGCAATAAGTAATGTTTAATTGTGCGCTGTAAACGCCCTTTACAGCGCGTTTTTACTGGCTTCATCTAGTAATGATTCAATGCTGAATACCCTTGGTGTCTTTTGCGCTTTACTAAACACTTTAAAGTTAATTGTCAGTGTATTGCTATGAATTTGCTCAACGAACTTTAGTGTTTCTTCTGTATGAGGCCTAAAAATCGCCATCTTTTGGTGCAAAACATCGTGCTTAGGATTTTCTAAAATAGCATGGATATTAATCATTGCGAGTGCGCCTAAGGTAACATGGCCTCCAATGCACACATCGATTTTTTCAGCTGCGGCTCTGAGTGGCCAATTTATTGCGCCAACGAGCACATCGGTGCGTCGTTTTTTTTCATTTAATGCGCGAATGGCCCCTAATGCCATCGCATCATTAGCGCTCCAAATAACCTGAATATCTGGATGATGAGTTAATAGACCTAAGCTTTGTCGGTATGCTTGTGGCGATGACCAATTAGCAACACCTTGTGCTGCAATGTTTACTTGTGCATGTTGAGCAGTAAACGCTTCAAGCCCTGTTTTACGATCCAGAGCGGCAGGGGTCGTGTGATCACCATTAATAGCATAAATACTGGCAGGGAGTTGGGCTTTAGAAATGAGCTGTTTTGCCAGTAAGTGTCCCGCTTGAACGTTATCTGGCACAACACTGCCAGCAATGTTTATCCCTTTGTTTTTGAGAGCGCGTAGTTCGTTATCTGTTGGGCGATTTAATAAAAAGTAAACGGGCGTATTGAAGGTCGGCAAATTTAAAAGCTGTTGGGAGAGTACACTTTTTTCATCCACGAGTATCAGCATATCGGGTGATTGTTTTACTGCATCAGCCACTAATTCTTTCATTAGTATATGATTTCTATTTGCATAATGAATGGTTAAGTTCAGATCAAAATCTTCGGCTGCATCGCGCATTAACTGTGAAACTTCATACCAAAACGGACCGGTAACATTGGTGTTTGCATGCCCCGGATTGATAAATATAACGTTGTATTGTGCAAAGGTGCTCGGTAAGAAAGTCAGCAAAGCAATGAATAGCAAGGTTTTTAACATAGCATAATAATTGAGTAATAAAATTGTTGAAATTGTAACCTAGTTGGGGGCTGTGGGGATCAACTATTTGTTTATAAATTAGCACATAAGTTAATGACAAAGAAAAGGGCTGTGCACATGCACAGCCCCCAGGGATCAATGTTAAATATTATAAGTATCGATTAAAAATCGTAAGACAAGCGCACATAACCAAAACGACCGATATTGTCGTAGCTTGCGCTGCCAGAACCTGTTCCTAATGTACCGAATGGAAGTTTACGGTTGAATAAGTTATCAATACCTAGTTTCATACCAAAACCATTTTCAAAAGTATACCCAACGGTTGCATCAGAAATAATGTAAGTTCCAAACTTCATTAGACTGTTTGGATTAGGGTTATCTGCAAGTTCTTGCTTAGTATAAAGGTCAACTTCATCTAGGTAACGCGTATCAAACGTTGTAAAAAATCCATCACGCTTGTATGCAATTGATAAGTTAGCTTGCCACTTTGCCTCACCAGTTGTACCTGCATATTCATAAAACTCTGCAGGTTGATCTTGGAAGGGGTAATCTTTACGTTCAATTAAATAAGTACCTATCAAACGTGTTGTAAAGCTACCTTCAAGTGCATCAAAGTCATAACCTAATTCAAAGTCAACACCAGACGCTTCTTGGCCAGATACGTTTAGCACTGAGTTTTGAATTAATGTGATTTCATGTGACTCACTATCACGTGTAATGAGGTTACAATATTGGTTATTTATGCCACTAGCGTTATCAACACAACGATCTAGGATATCTTGAGAACCAATTGTTGAAATAGCGTCTTCAAGTTCAATCTTCCAATAATCGACAGTAATTACTGAGTTTTCAAGGAAAGAAGGTTGATAAACGAAGCCTAGAGTTGTACTTGTTGATTCCTCACCTTGTACATCTTTATTACCACTTACTTGGCCTTCAAGCGTTTGAGAGTCATATTCAGATGCAAAATCGGCTGGAACACCTAGTGCAGCACAGTTTGCACGACGAACTTCAGAGTTTTGTAAATCATTTAGATTCTCTGCTTTACATGGGTCGTCTACTCGGTAAAAAGTTTGGCTCGCAGCACCAAAAATTTCACCAATGTTCGGTGCACGAAGCGCCTCAGACTGTGTTGCTCGTATACGAAGTTGACTGTTCACTGTCCAGTCCAAACCTACTTTCCAGCTAGTAGCGTCACCGATGGTGCTATAGTCTGCGTAACGAGCCGCAGTATCAAGCACTAGGTCTTGCACAAATGGTAAATCAGCAAGAAGAGGAATTGATGCTTCGAAGTAGATTTCGTTTACATCGAACTCACCCTTGTCTTCACCGAGTGCATTGAAGAAGGTACCTACAGCATTATCAGGTTCTTCAGTTTCACTTTCTTCTTTTCTGTATTCAACACCCGCTGCAAAACCAACATAACCAGCTGGTAACTCGTAAATTGCTGAGTTTGCTAGTGACGCTGACACCACCGTTTGAGTAATTTTTGAAGTACCAGTTGAAACGGTATTTATGTAATCAATTGCTTCTTGGCTAGGCGAACCAAAACCCATAATATTGACAGGCACACAACCATCTGCTCGCGCTGCTTCACTTCGACATACGATGTTGCCATCTTCGTCTTCGAATGCGTCAAGTGCATTGTAGTAGTTTGCCATAATCATATTGGCGCCATTTACACGCTCTAAGTCTGTTTGACCATAAACAACAGATGCATCAAGTTCCCAATCAGTGAATACTGTGCCTTTTAAACCTGTTACAAAGCGCGTTGTTTCACGTGTATTATTTTCGATTCGACGGCCTAAATCAGTCATCATACGAAGAATATTGATTGAGTCGACACCTTCGTCTTCCATCATTTGTTTGATTTCTGGATCAAGGTACGGGTTATCAATTTTAATGTTATTGTTTGGATTACCGAAGAAAAAAGCGGGTTGACCAATACTTTGACCTTCACTATTTACGTATTTCGCTTCAAAGTAAGCATTTAGATCTTCAGTGACATCATAATTAACTTTAAAGTTTACATTGTAACGCTCAAACTCAGGTTGAATTTCGTTAAACTGGGCTAGGTTAAATGAGTCACAGTTAGCACATGAAAGGCCATCTACTTGATCACCAATGTATAGTTCACGGTAGCTTCCATCAGGGTTAAATGAATTTACGTAGCCATTGCTTAATGCGAAAACACCTGCATTGTTGATTGCGTAATAGCCCGCATTTTCTGTGTAGATGAAATCAGGAAAGTTAGGGTCATCTTTATTCTCTGCTGTTTGCAGAGGGTTACGCATATTACGATAAGAGCCATCAGTCCATGGGTGATCAAGGGCATTCAGTGTATCTTGCGCAGAGTATTCAACTGCAAATGCGACGTTACCTCGATCTTCAGCAAAGTTAGTACCATAAGAGAAGGTTGCTTTTTCATTATTATAATCGCTTAATTCTGATGCACCCTTAGTGACACTAACACTTAGACCTTCGATGTTCTTTTTAAGAATAAAGTTAACTACACCTGTTACAGCGTCTGCACCATATACCGCTGATGCACCACCAGTAATTATCTCAACACGTTCAACCCACGTACTAGGAATGGTATTTGTATCAACTGACTGAGAACCTGCTGAGCTTGAAACGTGGCGTTTACCATTAACAAGAACTAGGGTACGGTCTGTACCCATGTTTCTTAAATCAAGAATGTTAAGGCCTGCCGTGCCAATAAATCGACCTGAGTTTGAAAGTGAAAATGTATTGCCTAATGCTGGCAATTTATTTAATGCTTCGCCAATATTTACAGCACCTGTATTTACTAAGTCATCACCGCTGATCACCGTTACTGGTGCTGGAGCAATAGCGCCTTCACGGAGAATACGAGAACCAGTTACTTCGATACGATCAATGGTTTCAGCATTATTTTGATCAGCCGCAATTACTTGACTAGAAATTGAAAAGATTGATGAACACAGCGCCAGTTTAATACTTGCACTTAAAAGACTATTATTTCTCATTAATAACACCTGTTGCTTTTATTTTATCACGGAGGGGTGATTGTTAAATTCTTGTTTGTTTGGGTTAACATTTTAAAATCTAGCATTAGCTAAATCTTATTTATACAAACTTAATGTAGCAAACTGTACCAATTAAAAATCATCTATAAACAGTGGGTTATGTGTTTTTGTTTTTTTCGGTTATTGAGATGAATTACTTTTAAAAGAAACTTTTTTGAGAAAGTTAGAATCATGTTTGTTTAATTAGGTCTGAATTGAGTTTCACCTTATAATGCATACATTGTTATTTTTTAATTGAGGTTTTAATGAAAAATATTTTAGTTTTTTTATTAATCTTATTTTCAACAGCGAGCTTCTCAAATGAACTGGATCTTGAAGCTAATATGAAAAATATGGGGCTGGCTTATAAAAACTCAGTGCGCGCTACTGATCTAGACTCTTTTAATACAGCCATCGATGAGTTTATTCATCTACTAGAGAAAGCAAAAAAGGCTGATTTTAAACAGCATGAAAGTGAATCTTTAGAGGGACTTGATAAAGTTATTCAGCAAGCAAAATCCGCGAAGCAGCTTGCAGAAGTACAGGGGTTAGAAGCTGCAAAAGCCCCCCTTAAGTCAATTGATCAATTACGAAAAAAATACCATGAACTTCATGAGCCACCAGGTTTTTGGGAGTTATTATTTGGTAAATAAAAAGGTGCTTAAGCACCTTTTTTAACGTTTCTTTTTACCCTGAACGGCTTTAAAACGCGGGTTTTCTTTATTGATCACATAAAGACGCCCTTTGCGTTTTACTATTTTACATCCAGAACGAGTTTTAGCGCTTTTTAAAGAACTCAGTACTTTCATTTTTGCTCCGTATTAGGCTGTTATTTGCTTGCTAGGTTTTTGAAGCGACGGTTAAATGCGGCGACACGACCATCACTTGCCACCGCTTTTTGTTTACCGGTGTAAAATGGGTGCGAGTCACTTGATACATCAATTGGTACATAAGGATATGTTTTACCTTCTAGCGCGATTGTCCGTGATGTTTTAATTGTTGAACCAATTATAAAGTAGCTGTCTGCGGCTGTATCGTGAAAAGCCACTTGTTGGTAATCCGGGTGAATGTTAGGTTTCATCTCTTTAACTTATGTTATGTGATAATGTATCAATTATAATAAAGTAAATATAGGGAATGTTCAAGATAAAAACAATTCTTATTTATGTATGCTAAATAGCATTAAAAATAAGCAGTGTGAGCAATCCTTAAGCAGTTGAATTCAAAAAACTGGCTATTGTCTTGAAGGCTGTTATAACTAGGTATACGCGCTTATACAAAGAGAAGGAGTAAGGCAGTGAACGATGAAATTCAAACTGAGCAGTTAGACCAAAATGTAATGAATACGCTTCGTGATAAGGATCATTCTACACTTGCACACCGCGTCGATACGTTATTATTTAGCCATAACGATATCATTGAACTGTTAGCGCAGTATCTTGCTTTGAGTGAACAAGAAGACGATGAACGTTTTGATACTTGGTTTGATAACTTAACGAAAGAACAGCATACGGTAGTGAAAACCTTTGAAGTGTATCGTGGTCAATATGAGCACCTAGATTAGACTTTTAATCACATTTTAATGTATGACTTAAAATATAAAATGCATTGCTAGCCCAGCTTAAAAACTGTTTGTTTTCCTCACTCTCATGGTGATAGGCATGTTTAGTAATGCTTAGTTACTACTCATTATCTCGCCCAAAAAGTTGACTAATTTTAAAACCCACCTTGAAACTTTATATTTTGGCCTCAGTGAAGTAAGTAAGCTCATCATACCAATTTGCAGTAATACTTAATCATTTTGAGCTGCTAAATCTGAGATTAGCTGCGTCAAAATAGCGCTCTTAATTAAGCAAATTGGTATAACCAATACTTCAAAAGGAGAGGTTATGTCACACCATGTTATTGAAATGCCTGATTTAGGTATCGGTACGTTTCGCCTAGAAGGAAAAACAGCTTACAATTCAGTGAAAATGGCACTCGATATCGGTTTTAGACACATCGACACGGCGCAAATTTATGGTAATGAGGAGCACGTCGGTAAAGCGATAAAAGACAGCTCTGTGCCTCGTAGTGAGATTTTTATTACAACCAAGGTTTGGAATGACAAACTTAACAGCGCTCAGTTTATTGAGAGCGTAAAGCAGAGTTTAGAAAAGCTTCAACTCGATTATGTTGATTTATTACTTATTCACTGGCCTTCTGCGTCTAACGGAGAAAAAATGAGTGAATACTTAACCGAGCTCAAAAAAGTAAAAGAGCTGGGTTTAGCAAAACACATTGGTGTTTCAAACTTCACAATTGCTAATCTAAAAGAGGCCATGCAGACCCTTGACGCGAGGGAAATATTTACTAATCAAATTGAAGTACACCCTTATCTGACGAACACGAAGTTACGCGCTTTTTGTCAGCAACAGGGTATTCATGTTACGGCTTATATGCCATTTGCCGTGGGTGAAGTGCTAAAAGACGACGTGATTGTTGATATAGCTAAAAAGCATGATGCGAGCCCTGCTCAAGTTGTCCTTGCGTGGATAAATGCACATAAGATGACGACGATTCCATCATCAACGAAGCGAGAAAATTTAGCGGACAATTTTGATGATTCCGTAAAACTTGATCACGAGGATTTAGACAGAATTGATGCGCTTGACAAACATAAGCGCCTAGCCAATCCTGATTTTGCACCTGATTGGGATTATTAAAGTAAAAAAGCCGCCTTAATGGCGGCTTTACTCTTCTAGCGTTTACTATTTCAACATGTAGGCACGCATGGTAATTTGCTCTGCTGAGCTTGAACCATAGTCTGAGATCACTGTTCGAATGTGAACAAACTCACCTGTATTCCCTGTATTTGGAATTGTGGCTGTCCATTCACCATCCACTTGTTCTACTTTCGCATCTTGCCAGTTCTCTGTTGAGAATTTTTCTGACACAGGGCAGTAGATGTAAGCAGGCACCGATTCAATGGTACATTCTTTACCGTATGCATATTGGAATTGCACATTCGCTAATGCAACGTCGCCGACGCCATCAAGTAGCCCTGTGAGCTTCACTTTTGCTTCTTCACCTACTGACATTGTGTTGTTGATGTCAACAGGTAAATCAATCATAGGTACAAGTACGGGTTGCACACCTTGTTGGTACTCGTTAGCAGTAAAGGTGTAATAACCTAGGTACAGTGAACCAAGGCTATCATTTACAGGTGAACGCTCGCCAACACCACGTGCATATGAACGCATTCCTAGAGTAATTTGATGATCGCCTGGTTCAAGTGTTAATGCCCCTTCTGTAGGAGATGCAGGCTCACCATTTAAAGTTAAGCCAAACGCTGAGCTGCCAATATAACCAAAAATACCATCGTGATTAGCTGCATCGCCAAACGAGGCAAGGTTAAAATGAAGCACGTTGGTATCACGCGTGATAATAGGCGCGCCACTGCTACCTAAAGCACCGCCACGTGGACCTTTGAACCATGAGGTCGTCTCTTGTGCACCTTCAGTCATTGCTCTTGGCCCATCAAAATAAGCCCCAGCGCTTTCAATTTTATGGTTAGGCATGACAATATTTGTCCAGCCATTTTTGGCTGTCGCGGTGTAATACTCGTCACGTACTTGTGGAAGCATGATCAATTGTGTGCTGCCCGTTGAGTAAAACTCTCCCGTACTGTTGGTCATTGCCATGACATCGGTCCATGCAGGACGCTCATCATTTTGTGAGTGATACGTCGCCGTAATCTTATGCATTTTGTGTTCGGCAATATTAATTTGACCAGACTGAATATGGCCATCAGTAATGTGGTTGATTGAATAAGCATAAGGTGAACGCTCAGCAGCAACACCTGACCAAGTAATAATATTATTACCCGCTTCAATCTCGGCCATTAGCGCTTCGCCTTCTTCAGAGCTAATACCAATAACAGGCACTTTTGGTGTACCAGTCACATTGCCTTTGTATCGGCCTTCACGCCCCGGACGATAAAAAATAACACCCGTAGCGCCATGCTTCATTGCATTCCCGACCATGTAATTGGTTAGGTAGTTAGGGTTTGCGATTAAAGCAATTTTTCCATCAAGATCAAATTGGCTCCAGTCGGTACTATAACCGGCATCACCAACAGGTAATACTTCTGCTGAACCTTCACCATGGAACGATAATGCAAGGCCTTGTTTGATGTAATCAAACTCGACACCATTTTGCATTTTTACAGTGGTTTCTGGTGCAACTGCACGGGTTGTAATAAATGAGCGAAAACGACTGTCATGACCTTGTGACCAAGCATACATATCATTTACATAGTCAGGCGCCATCTCGATAGCCGCTAACTTGGCTGATTTTTCATCATCAAGTGCGTATGTAAAACCGAATGAGTAACCTTGTGGATCAAGGGGTTGTTCTGCTTTAAAGGTCACTTGTTGTGCATTACGCGCATCAAAGTTAATTTCAGTCGCGCCATCTACTTTTTTGTTAAGCACTGCCATTTGTGCCGCTGACTCAACAAGTCCTGAGTTAGAGTCAGGGTTATCAAACGTCATGATATTTGCGATTAAAGTATAATAACCCGCAGGTACATTGATATCGGCTTTACCGTTATTTAATCTAACGATACTGCCCCAATCATCTTCTTCATTAATTAAATAAAGTTTTGATGGTGACGTTGCATTGTGCCCCCAGCGGTCTGTTAGGTTAACGGTTAAATTAACCTGAGGCTGGTCAATCCAGAATGATACAGGCACAGTAACTTGTTGGTCTAAATTACTGACCGTTGTACCAGTGATACGGCCTGTAATGGCACCGTAAGCACCGTTATTAAGTGCAACACTTGGGTCAATCCACATAGGTACTTGTGCTTCGCCATTCGCTGGAACAGTCACTGATTTTGCATCTAAGCCAGCAAGTGTTGCTGGAAGTTGCGTTTTACCGTCTTCGCCAAGTAGGTCTAATTTTAGTTTCAGCGTAATGTCGGTATCAGACGTGTTTGTTAAGGTTACGTGTGTATGCGTAAGCTCATCATTGATAGCGTTTTGGAAAAAGCCAAGCTCTCTATTTGCGGGTGCTACAATAGCTTGTGAAATTGCGCGGTCAACGTTCATTGCGCCGGCACCTTGCTCAAGCACGTGTGAATCACCGCTAAATACGGATGATGTAAGCACGTCTTTTAACTCTTTTGGTGTTAAGTCACCGCGCGCCTGCATAACCAGAGCTGCACCGCCAGCAACATGTGGTGCAGCCATAGAAGTACCCGAATAAACACGATAGGCTGTTTCGCCTAATCCACCTGATGCTGCAGCAACAACAGATACGCCTTGCGAAGCGATATCAGGCTTTGCTGAATGACCATCAGGTGACGGGCCGCGTGATGAAAACGACGCTGTATTGCCTTCACGGTCTATTGCACCAACAGTCAGTGCGCTTGGGGCACAACCGGGTGAACCGATCGTTTCGCGCGTAAAGCTGTTACCAGCAGAAATAACAAATAATGCTTTGTCGCTAAGTGCCTCAACCATGTCTACAAGTGGGCCACTACACGTTGTAGCTGTACCACCTAAAGACATATTAACGATGTCGGCATTTTCAGAAAGCACAGCCCACTGCATACCACTTAATATACCGTATGTTGAACCAGAACCCACATTACTAAGTACTTTGCCTATGATGAGATCCGAAGCGGGTGCAACACCCACCCATTTACCATCTGATTCATGACCATTCCCCGCAACCGTTGAAGCAGTGTGAGTTCCGTGACCATTAATATCATCAACGCCATTGCTTGAATAAGTAAAATCGCGAGATGCAATTACGCGACCTTGTAGGTCTGGGTGTTCAATGTCGTAACCCGTATCAAGCACTGCGACTTTAATGCCTGCACCATTATAATTAATAGCTGATTGACCGTAAGCGCCCGTTAATGGCACCGTTGGGGTCAGCGTATTGGCGCTGCTTACTTTGTGAGCATGGACAACGGCATCTAGCCAAATACCTTCAACATTTGCTTCAGCAATAAGAGACTGCCATGTTTTAGCGGCGTTTTCTTTTGTGATAGCAAAGGCTGCACTGTCGATTAGTTCAATTTCACCTGTTAATGACATGCCAGACAATGCTTTAGGCACGGCGCTGCCGGCTAACGTCCCGTCTCGGTATTCAACAATAACGGGTAAAGCATTAGTAGACGCATCGTCGTAACCCGATTCATACAATTTGTTGATGTTGAAAAGTTCTAAATCAATTGCCTGTGAATCAACAAATGCTTGCGCATGGGCAGGGACTACATACGTATTATTTCCCCGTTTAAAAATACTGGTGAAGGCATCAGAGCCATCAGCATTTAGCAGACGAATACCGCCTAATTGGCCATCTTTATTAACAATGGCAGACACTTTATCGCCTGTTATTAACGTAAATGTTAGGGCATCAGCGGATGTTTTATTTGTAAAAGCAGTGTTTTGTGCCGCTACTGGTTGCGCTAAGCTCAAACCGAGCATAGCCAAGTAGGTCGCTTTTAATCGACCCAGCCTTGGAAAAGGTTTCATCTATTTATCCTTTATTATGATGTGATTAGTTTGAATAGAGGAGTTATTACAAGGGTGTCAAAACTGCAAAAATGACAAAAGAAATAACTCAACTACATCAATCTAACGACTAAAAAGATGAAAACCTACAAAACAAATGCACCAAAGTGTATTAACCAAAATGTAACAATGTATACATTGTTGCAACCTTGTTCAGGTGTTCAGTTACCCTTCATTTTCAGAAGAGGAAAGGGAGTGTTTGTCTCTATTTTACCGATAAATCGTATTTAGCAACCACGCTATCAATGTAACGATAGCGAAGCGTATTTTTACCTTCGTTGCCTGTACCATGACTCAATGCGCGGTTCATTAGCTTTAATGCTTTATGAAGAGCTTGGCGTTCATCAGCAGATAAGCCCGTTTTAGTGCGTAGTTCGGTGATATCATCAATAAGTAATTTGGCGACATCAAGCTGAACAGCTTCCTCTACTAAGCCATTTTGGGTCAAGACACCATATTTACTGCACAAGAATTGTTGCCACACTTGTTGTAAATGCTCGTCAATTTCAGCGCCAAATAATTCTTCATCTATTGCAAAGCCTTGCTCAGTGAGCTTACTTAATTGTGCCGAATAATGTTGGGCAAAATAATTAAAAGCTTGGCATGATGAGTTAATATCATGTTTGATGATTAGCTGACCCCAACTTGCGGCACCGCGAGGGTAGTAGTCTTGGTATTCTTCGCATTGGTAAATGCCAGAATAAGAGCTGCACTCTAATTGGCTTTGCAAGCAATAACTCGGCTTTGGAAATAGACTACTTTGCTGCCATGCTCCCAGTGTATCTTCATCAATCGAGAGGGTTTGACACAGCTCTTCTGTGGTATAAAAGTAGGTTGCCAAGAATTTAGAAAGTTGCATTATCAGTCACTCACAATAAATACTGTTTATTTGTACAGTATTTAATTTTGTCTTAACTTTGTCCATTTCACAAGTTTTTTATTTATTACGTTACATTACTCGGAAATTGCCTGTGTTTATGATACAACTAGCGCAAATTTTCCAAACATTAAAATAGTTATGCGTAGCCTAGAAACAATTAAACAAGCAAGCTTGATCACTGCAATTAAAACGCCTTACCTAAGCAATGGTGAAATTGATCTTGCCTGCTATGATGACCTTGTTGAACAACAAATCGCAGCGGGTGTTGACGGTATTATCGTAGGTGGTACAACCGGCGAAGGCCAACTAATGAATTGGGAAGAGCACTTGATGCTTATTGCACACAGTGTCAGTAAATTCTCATCTCGTTTACTTATTGTGGGTAACACAGGTAGCAATAACACGCGCGAAGCTATCAAAGCGACAGAATATGGTTTTGCAACGGGAATGGACGCAGCATTGCAAATTAACCCGTATTATGGACGTACTTCATTGGCTGGAGTAAAAGAGCACTTTAAGCGTTTACTTGATATTGGCCCAGCATTTATTTACAACGTAGCAGGGCGCACAGGGCAAGATTTAACCCCTGATATTATTGAACCGTTAGCGCAGCACGAAAACTTTATTGGTGTTAAAGAGTGTGGTGGCAATGAGCGTATTGCACATTACGAAAAACAAGGTATTGCATGCTGGTCAGGTAATGATGATGAAAGCCATGATGCGCGTCATATTTATAACGCACACGGTGTTATTTCAGTGACATCTAACTTGATCCCAGGTTTGTTTCGTCAATTAATGGACGAAAAAAATGATGCATTAAACACCAAGCTACAGCCATTAATGAACTGGTTGTTTTGTGAGCCAAACCCAATCGCAATAAACACAGCATTAATGATGACGGGAGCCGTCAATCCGGTATTCCGCTTACCCTACGTACCGTTATCACCTGCACAACAAGAAGTGGGTTTAGGCTATATTAATGAACTAAATGTTGCTGACATTGTGGGAGATAAAGCTCAACTTTTAGCCGAAAATGATGTTATTTTACGCTAAAAATGAATTGGCGCTTAATTTTGGATACATTTAAGCGCCAACGTTTTACTTTTTTGTTGCTAATGGGTAAAATTAGCAATCGTTTGGCGTTATAAGAATAAAAGTTGTGAAATTTGTTGTTAATAATTTGTGTTTATGGGTTGCACCCGAGCAGCAAATAGCAGAACTAGGCCAACATACATACTGCGACCTCGACCTCAGTTGGGTTGCACCTATGCAACGGCGAAGACTCAGCCCTTTTATGAAAATGGCCTTGCATACTTTGCAACAAGCACAAGCTGAACATTCACACATTGCTATCAATTTTTCTTCTCGTCATGGTGATCTGCCAAAGACGGCCCATTTGTTACATGCGCTTGTTGAAGAAGAGCCGCTGTCACCTACAGCGTTTGGGCTCAGTGTGCATAATGCTGCGACCGGTATTTTTTCAATTATTAAAAATAACACCGCGCCTATGAATGCGATTGCCGGTGGTCAAGACAGTGTAATAAGCAACCTGATCGATGGGTACGCCCGTATTCAATCTGGTATCGAAAATTGTATTTTAGTAGCGCACACTGAAAGTGTGCTGCCTGAAGAGTATTTACCTTTTGCAGATGAGAAGCAAATCGATCACAGTGTGGCTTTTGTATTATCTCCTTACGTTGAAGGCGAATCTTATTTTGAGTTAACTAAATTATCGGGCAGCACTGATGCCGGTAATACGGACTCAGTTTTACCTTTGAGCATCCAATTAGCACAGGCTTTATCAAGCAAGGAATCCAGTGCACTACTTTCACATCAACAATCAGCTTGGATGCTTCAACATTATGGTGGCTAAACTTTTTCAGCGACTCAATCAAATTTGGCGCATTATCGCAACAGGGTTTTGTTTTGCTGTGTTTGGTGTCGGTGGTGTCGTTTTAACGTTGTTGGTGTTGCCACTTCAGCGAGTGCTTGAACCGTGTAAGCACAAGCAAAAACAAAAAGCGCGTATCACCGTACATTATAGTTTTAAATTTTTTGTTGCTCTGATGCACTACATGGGCGTTATCCATTTTTCTGTTGAAGATAAACAGCGCTTTAGTCAGTTAAAAGGCCAGCTAGTATTGGCAAATCACCCCTCTTTAATTGATGTTGTTGTGCTTATTTCGGTGATTAAACATGCCGATTGTGTGGTGAAGGCGCATTTATTTAAAAACCCATTTATGCGCGGTGTTATAAAAGGGACTGGGTACATTAGCAACGAAGATCCTCAGGAGTTATTAAATGAGTGCGAAGCATCATTGGCTGCGGGCAATAACCTGATAATATTTCCAGAAGGCACGCGAACAACGCCAGGTGATCCCCTTAAGTTTAAACGAGGAGCGGCAAACATAGCTGCGCGCTGCAAAGCACCGATTACATCTGTCATGATCAATATGAAACCAAGTACGTTAACGAAAGACACACCTTGGTATCGTGTTGCTCCTACAAAAGCTCATTTTACTATGCGCTTTGCAAAGCACGCCTTTACAGGCGATAAATTTTATAATAACGAACAACCTGCAATGCAAGCACGCCAACTAACCCGTGATTTACAGCATTACTTTTCAGAGGAACTCAGGCACCTATGACTGAACTAAAGAACCAAATAAAACAACTAATCATTAGCAGCTTAGATCTTGAAGATATTACCGTGGATGATATTGAAAATGATCAACCTCTTTTTGTTGATGGTTTAGGCTTAGACAGCATTGATGCTCTTGAACTTGGTCTTGCAATTAAGAAAGAGTTCAACGTAAAAATTGATGCCAACTCAGAACAAACAAAAGCACATTTTGCATCTGTTGATGCACTCGCTAATTTTATAAACCAACACACATCATAATACAGACTTAGAAGTAGGAAAAAGCATGAAAACCGCTGCTGATATTTACAACGTTTTACAGGGCATTTTAGTTGATGAATTTGAAATTGACGCTGATGACATCAGTTTAGATGCACACCTTTATCAAGATTTAGATCTTGATAGTATTGATGCCGTTGATTTAGTAGTGAAATTGCGTGAAATCACGGGCAAGAAAATTGAACCTGATGCGTTTAAGCAAGTGCGTACAGTTCAAGATGTTGTAAATGAAGTAGAAAAGCTCGTTTCTTAAGCTATAAAGTACACCATATGCTTAAAGCAATCGCCACAACATTGGTCTTAGTGTGCTTATCGTTATACCCATTTATTGTGTATTTTGGATTACAGCATGTTTCGATTAAGCAGGTAAGCTTAATTTTAATCGCATTACTTGCGATAAGGTTAATGTTGAGCCAAAAATTGACAAGCACAATGCCTTGGCTCAAACCTGCGTCATTTTTGGCAATTGTGGCGCTTGCGACTACGCCGTTTTTTAATAGCGAATTAGGCTTAAGATTATACCCTGTGATCATTAACACCGTGATGGCGATTACATTTATCTACTCATTGCGACAGGGGCCAACAGTGATTGAAAGTTTCGCCCGTTTAAAAGAGCCCGATCTAGATAGTAAGGGAGTAAGGTACACGCGCCAAGTGACTAAAATTTGGAGCGTTTTCTTTATTTTAAACGGTACGGTTGCGCTCTACACCAGTCTATTCGCGTCATTATCAGTGTGGACACTTTACAATGGCTTGGTTGCCTATCTCTTGATAGCTATTTTGATGCTAGTGGAATGGCTAGTTAGACAAAAGGTAAAAAATAATGGTGGCGAGTAACCTACAGTTTCACCCAGATTCAGCGTTTGTTGTTGCAGAAAAACACATAACCCGTGAGCAGTTTTTTGCTGATATCAGTGCGTTTCAACACAAATTAGCGGGATTAAAACCTACCAGCCATGTGGTGTTGTTTCACCCAGATACGTATCAATTTGCTGTGCGTCTATTTGCTCTCGCCTGCAGCGGGCACAATGTTATTTTGCCGCCAAATGGTCAGCCGGAAACGTTGCGCCTCCTGTTAGCGCAGTCGCCTATTTTTGCGGGTGATGCACGTGAATTAGACACCCGCATTGTGTTTAATAATCTTGAGTTAAGCCAACAGCACACTCACAGCCGTTTGCCACGCTTACAGTGGCCAACGAAAACCGCCGTTATTTTTTATACTTCGGGCTCTTCAGGGCAATCTAAGCCAGTAGTGAAGCCATGGCGGGTACTCAACCGTGAGTTATCGGTTCTGTCTATGGCGTTTGATTTGCCAAGCCAGTTTACATTTTTGGCGACAGTTTCTCATCAGCATATTTATGGTCTGTTATTTCGTTTACTCTGGCCACTTGTAAAAGGGCAGGTTATTGACAGTGAACAAATTCAATATCCAGAACACATAGCGCAAAAGTTGCAGCATATTCAGCATGCTGTGCTTGTATCAAGCCCCGCGCAGTTAGGCAGATTGTGCATGGATAATGTACTGATACCAGAGCGCGCAAGGTTGACATGGTTATTTTCATCGGGTGGTCCTTTAAATAACGAACAAGCCGAAATGTTGTGTGAGCAACTTGCACGACCGGTAACACAAGTGTTTGGCAGTACTGAAACGGGGGGAATTGCTTATCGGCAAGTCACTCAAGCCGCTGTTGATGTACCTTGGCAGCCTTTTAATGGTAACCATTTGTCAGTTAACCATGAAGGACGCTTAATGCTTGACTCATCTATTCTAGAACATGCGAACTACCCATTAGATGACAGAGCTATTGTGCATAGTAATGGGCAATTTAAGCTCCTTGGGCGTATTGATAGAACCATTAAAATAGAAGAAAAACGCTTAAACCTTGATGAGCTAGAATGCTTTTTACTCAGTCACGAGTGGGTGAAAGAGGCTAAGCTGGTTGTTCTGCCAAGCAAACGAGTTCAAATTGGGGCTGTTGTTGTGCTCACGGATAAGGCCAGTCATGAACTTGAAGAACATGGTAAATTAGTCATAAATCGTACCCTGCAAGCGTATTTGTCAAACCGATTTGAGCGTGTTTGTTTACCTCGCAAGTGGCGCTATATCGATGCATTACCTTTTAACAGTCAAGCAAAGTTGAGTTTAAAAACACTGGAGCAGTATTTTGCCAAGCCTGAATAAAGTCACCCCACAGGTGGCGGTTTTATCGCAAACAGAGCACCGCGTTAGTCTAGCGTTAACGATTACGGCTGATTTAGATTATTTTCGAGGGCACTTCCCTGATGCTCCCATTTTAGCTGGGGTTGTGCAGTTAGATTGGGCTGTGAAATATGCGCAGCAGTACCTTGGGTTTGGTCCACAGGTGCAAGATTTAGAAGTGTTAAAGTTTCAGGTCGTCACCACGCCAAATATGACCGTAAATTTAACCCTTGAGCGCAATGCTAAAGGCAAATGTGTATTTAGTTATCAATCAGATAAGGGCCAGCATGCGTCTGGTCGAATAGTGTTTTGCGAATAAACAATGAATCAATTTTGTATTGTCATTCCTAATTATAACCACACCCATGCTATCGCAACCGTGATTTTAGAACTCAATGCATTAAAACTACCGATTATTATGGTGGATGATGGGAGTTGCGATGATGCAAAGCAAGTGTTTGCGTCTTTACAGCAACAATATGACGATTTAACGGTACTTACACACGCAGAAAATCAGGGCAAAGGCGGCGCTGTACAAACTGGGTTGTTATATGCGCATGAACACGGCTTTAGTCATGCAATTCAGGTGGATGCTGATGGTCAGCATTCACTAGACGATATTGCTAAACTCATTGAGTTAAGTAATAACGAGCCAAACAATGTAATCAGTGGTTGTCCAATATATGACAGCTCAGTACCAAAACATCGTTACTTGAGTCGATACATCACTCACTTTTGGGTGTGGGTTGAAACATTGAGCTTTGATATTGTCGATTCAATGTGTGGTTTTAGGGTGTACCCACTCACCGCAGTAAAGCAATTAATGGCAAAGCAAGCGCTTGGCAAACGCATGGACTTTGATATTGAAATATTGGTCAGACTTTACTGGCAAGGTGTCAAGGTTACCTTCTTACCCACTCAGGTTATTTACCCCGAAAACGGCGTTTCTCACTTTCGCGCTTTACATGATAATTTGGGGATTTCATGGCTTCACACGCGTTTGTTCTTTGGCATGCTGTTACGTTCGCCCCTACTTATTTGGCGAAAGGTGGTGGGTTAATGGCTGCAAAGCACTGGTCAAAAATGCAAGAGCGCGGCAATCGACTGGGTATGCAAATATTGTTATTTAGCTACCGTATATTGGGTCGAAAAGGGCTCTGGATTATCCTTTTTCCTGTGGTGTTTTATTTATTTTTAACAGGTAAAACCGCGCGCCGCGCATCCTATGCCTTTTTAACGCAAGTACGCAAAGTTAATGGTAATGACAAAGTAGTGACGTGGCGAGACAGCTTTCGACAC
Source organism: Pseudoalteromonas sp. JSTW (assembly GCF_013423925.1). Lineage (NCBI taxonomy): Bacteria > Pseudomonadati > Pseudomonadota > Gammaproteobacteria > Alteromonadales > Pseudoalteromonadaceae > Pseudoalteromonas > Pseudoalteromonas sp. JSTW. The sequence continues at coordinate 442,642 of NZ_CP058973.1, read as the reverse complement.
TTTCGTTGTTTTGCGGACAGCGCCTTTGACAAAATCGATGCGTGGCTTGCGCGTATACCCCAAAGTAACATTTCTTATACCAATGAGGCGTTGTTCATAGAGCTTGACGAACACGCGCAAGGTGCCATTTTTATTGGTTCACACTTGGGTAATTTAGAGGTGTGCCGCGCTTTAAGTCAGCACCGCTCAAGTAAAGTGATTAATGTATTGGTATTTACGCATCATGCCGTGGAATTTAATAAACTTTTAAAAAGTATCAACCCAGATGTCGCAATTAACCTAATTCAAGTGACAGACTTAGGCCCTGATATGGCAATAATGCTTAAAGATAAAGTTGAGCAAGGCGAAATAGTTGTAATTGTGGGCGATAGAACCAGTACGACAACAGCGGGGCGTGTCATCGAGGCCGATTTTTTAGAAAAACCAGCTCCTTTTTCTCAAGGTCCATTTATTCTAGCTGCGTTATTAGATTGCCCTGTTTTTCATTTGTTTTGTTTAAAAGATAAGACGGCCGATGGCAAAGTATTTTATCGTGTTATTTTTGAAAAATACGCTGATAAACTTGTTCTACCGCGTAAAACAAGGCAACAGACATTACACAAGATTGTCAGCGATTATGCTCAAAGGCTAAGCTATTACGCTGCCGCATACCCATATCAATGGTTTAATTTTTATGACTTTTGGCAAAATGACGAGCACGTGTCTCGCGACCAAAACAAGGAGATCTAAGGTGCCAGAGCACTCTACTACAACATTTGGCAAGCAACGTTTATCTATCGAAGATATTGTTCATATTGCGTTAGAGCAAGGAGCTGTCGCGTTAACGTCAGACAATCAATTTGCCAAGAAAATCGACAGTGCTGTAGCATTTTTAGACAAGCTTTTGGAAGATGATGGCGTTATATATGGCGTAACTACGGGCTACGGCGATTCTGTGACCGTTAAAGTGCCGCTTGATTTGGTGAATGAATTACCTCTTCATCTTACTCGTTTTCATGGTTGCGGTATGGGAAGTATGTTTACCCCTGAGCAAGGACGTGCCATTTTAGCCACGCGATTAGCGTCACTTTCACAAGGGTATTCAGGTGTTAGCTGGGACATGCTTAACCTGCTAAAAGACTTTTTAAATCACAATATCGTACCGGTTATTCCACAAGAAGGCTCAGTGGGAGCAAGTGGCGATTTAACGCCATTGTCATACGTTGCTGGTGCGATGGTCGGTGAGCGCGACGTATACTATCAAGGCGAAATTAAAAACAGCTTAGAAGTGATGAAATCATTGGGTTTAACCCCATTGAAACTGCGCCCTAAAGAAGGGTTGGCAGTGATGAATGGCACTGCAGTTATGACTGCGCTGGCGTGTTTAGCCTTCGACAGAGCGGCGTATTTAGCGCAATTAACTAGTCGTATTACGGCGCTTGCCAGCCTTGCTTTGAAAGGGAATAGCCACCACTTTGATGACATACTATTTTCTGTAAAACCTCACCCCGGGCAACAGCAGGTTGCAGCGTGGATCAGAGGGGATTTAAATCATGTTGAACACCCTCGAAATGCTGATCGCTTACAAGACCGTTATTCAATTCGCTGTGCGCCTCATGTGATTGGTGTACTGCAAGATAGCCTGCCATGGTTCAGGCAAATGATTGAAAATGAACTTAATTCGGCAAATGATAATCCCATTATCGATGGTGAGGGAGAGCATGTGCTCCATGGCGGTCATTTCTACGGCGGCCATATAGCAATGGTAATGGATACGATGAAAACGGCGGTTGCTAATTTAGCTGATTTAGCCGATCGTCAAATTGCGTCGTTAGTTGATACGCGTTACAACAACGGTTTGCCATCGAACTTATCGGGCAGTAACGACGAACGTCGTTATATTAACCACGGCTTTAAAGCTGTGCAAATTGGTGCCAGTGCTTATACGGCTGAAGCATTAAAGCTGACTATGCCAGCGAGTGTGTTTTCACGTTCAACCGAGTGTCATAACCAAGATAAAGTGAGTATGGGTACGATTGCAGCGCGCGATTGTTTGCGTATTTTACAGCTTACAGAACAAGTGATTGCAAGCACGCTGTTAGCAAGTATTCAGGGTTTACGTTTGCGTATTGCACAAGGCGAGCTTGAATTTACTAGTTTAACGGCCGATGTGCAGGCCATGTATCAAGATATTAGTGAGTTTTTCCCACTGCTTGATGAAGATCGTCCTTTAGAAGCCGTATTACGTTTTACTGTTGATGCGATTCAAACCAAACGATGGAGTTTATATGCATAGTCGTGGCGCATTATTAAGCACCCATGTAGAGATTGAAATTCCTTTTCATGATTGCGATCCAATGAATGTGGTATGGCATGGTAATTACCCGCGTTACTTGGAAGTAGCGCGGTGTGAATTACTGCGTTTATTTGATTATGACTATTTGCAAATGCAGGCGTCGGGTTATGCATGGCCAATCATTGATATGCACATTAAGTATGTGGGCTCAGCATTGTTTACTCAAAAAATTAGGGTTGATGCGTATTTAAAAGAGTACGAAACTCGCTTACGTATTGATTATGTTATTAGCGATGTCGCAACGGGGAAAAAGCTCACCAAAGCAACGACGATTCAGGTGGCGGTTGATATTGAGTCTAAAGACATGCAATTTGTGTCTCCCCCCGTGTTGCATGACAAGCTGCAAAAGGTGATGTAATGCGAAATAGCCTATTAATGTTACTGTGTTTTATGATGGCTTGGCCACTTATGGCAAACCAAGTTGGTCTGAAGCAAGGCACTTTTAGCCAAGAAAAACATTTCAAAGGTTTCACTAAGCCGTTTATATCTGAAGGGTTATTCAAACTTACTGAGCAAGGACTTATTTGGCAAGTAGAGTCACCCATAAAAAGTAAACTAGTCATAAAACAAGGCCAAGTTTATACCTATAATGAGCGTGGTGAAGCGCAATTACAAAAAGGTGCCGAGCCATATGTAGCCCTTTTACAAGCGATTATAAAGCACGATAAAGCGGCGCTGGCTTTACAGTTTGATACCCGTGAACACGCTGACAATGATTGCCAATTATTACTTCCTAACGATGAAACGCTCCAGCAGATTTTTAGCCAGTTTACAGTGTGCGCTGATGAAAAAAACGTTAACAGCGTGCGTTTACAAGAGATAAATGGCAATGTTACGTTACTGCGCTTTTCATACCCACAAGATGGAAGCCCACAGTGAAAGTTTGGGGGGTAACACTGGGTTGGTTAACAGTAATGGCGAGCTTATTGGTTGCTGTTTTTGTCATAAAACAGCCCGCCTTAAATAATGATATTTTGGCATTACTTCCCCAGTCAGAACCTAGACTCCAACAGCTCGAAACGCACTTTTTTGCCAGTAACAAACAGCAATTAAGCTTTTCATTTTCGGGTGAAAATAAAGAGCAAGCTTACGATGAAATGGTTGCATGGTTAGCTAAAAAAAATATCACACCGCGCTTTAGCGTCCCCAAGGTCGAACAGCTTGCCACGTTCTATAGTCAATATGCGGGCAACTTGTTGACTCCAAGCTATCAACACGCATTAACTGATGCGAGTCGTTTTCAGCACTACTATTTTAGTCAATTGAGTAAAGTGGCCGATCCTTTTGTATCGAGTACGATTAATCTGGATCCGAGTTTAAGTACCGCAGAATTTTTAACCTCGGTAATCACACAATTACAGCAATTTGAAATGTCAGATGGCCGCATTAGTATTCGCCATTTAGATAATGACTATTTGATGTTGTTTGTACACGCAGCCGATAATGCATTTTCGATAGACCAAGCAGTGGCATTAAATGATGATGTGCTCGCTCAACTTGCCCAACTACATACGAATTACCCACACACCAGTATACATTATTCAGGTGCTTTATTTCATACCGCAGAAAATGCACAACAAGCAAAATTTGAAATGACCTTGTTCGGGACTTTGAGCTTAATCGCGCTGATTATTATGGTGGTTTGGGTTTTCAGGTCGTTTAACGCATTATGGCTTGCTTCTGTGACGGTTATCAGCGCAGCGCTTGGTGGCAGCATAGCCTTGGCTATCTTTTTTGCTGAGATTCATGTGTTAACGCTTGTTTTTGCGGTGACCTTAATTGGTATTGCAATTGATTACGCATTTCATAGCATGCTGGACTTAACAACGCATAAAAATGGCTTTAGTCGGGGCCTTAAACTTGCTCTTTTGTTGTCTTTAGTGACGACAACATTAGGCTATGCGAGTTTATTTTTCTCGCCTGTGCAGTTATTAACTCAGGTTGGGGTTTTTGTTGTAGCAGGACTGATAACCGCGTGGCTCACTACACGGCTTTTACTCCCTAGTTGGCAAGCAAGACTCACAATCAGTGTTGAGGCAGGAAAATTTGCGGAAAAATTAAGTGGCCTGCTTAAGTCTATTCATCGGCAAAAAGTCGCGATCATCTTGCTACTGCTCGTTAGCCTCAGTGTGTTTTCGCTGTTAAAACCTCCCGTATTAAATGATGATGTGAAGCTGCTCAATGCAAGTCCTCAAGTGCTTATGAACAACGAAGCCTTGCACATGTCTTTATTAGGTAAAGATAATGGGCAAATAATGATCATGTTTGCCGAAAATGCTGAGCAGCTTTTACTTAAACAAGAAGCACTAAAAGTTAAAATTAAGCAGCAAGGTGGTCAGGCATTGATGCTCAGTGACCTTGTTCCGAGTGCAGGTACGCAACAAAAAAATAACAATGAGATGCGTGTGCATCACGCATCACTCGATGTTGTCACACAATTGACAGGCAGTCCTTTAGTGTTGTCAGATTCAATCCTTACTCTGGACGCTGCACTAGACTCACCGTTAGGTCCTCTTATTGCTAATCAAGTGATTTTAAACAACGAATTTGCTGCAAGCTGGTTTATGGTTACGGGTATCGATAAAACGCAATTAGCTGAGTGGGCTCGCGTTGAAAGCGAGCTGCTAGTGTACGATAAAGTGGCCATGATAACTGCGGGGCTAGAGGATTACTCACACTCGTTATTGGTAACCATTGCAATCGCTATCACGTTTGCCATGTTATTGTTTACCTTTAAGTTTGGTTTTAAAGTCGCTTACCAGCAAGGGTTAATATTGGGGTTAACATTAGCAGCCGTTTTACTGCTTTGTAGTGCAATTCAAACACAATTATCAATATTTAACTTATTGGGATGCTTGCTTATTTTAGCGCTCGCAATCGACTATTTAGTGTTTTATCAAATCAATAAGTTAACCCCGAGCAATGTATTAGCGATTAGCTTATCTGCCGCCTCTTCTATGTGGGTATTTGGTATGCTAGCGGTATCAAAAACGCCCGCTATTTTTAGTTTTGGTTTAACCGTGTTAGTGGGGCTGATTTGCATTTATTTGTTAGCGCCGCTCTGTGTCGCATTACCTAATAATAAGGAAAAATAATAGGTGAATAATCAGATTCAACAGGCAGATGTCGTCATTATTGGCGCAGGGCCTTCGGGTGCCGTTGCAGCCAGTTTACTGGTGAATAAAGGCTGGCGTGTCGTGGTGCTAGAACAACAAGTATTCCCTCGATTTTCAATTGGTGAAAGCTTACTGCCACAGTGTATGCACTTTCTTGCAGAAGCAAACTTAGCTGAGAGTGTCAAAGAGCAAGCTGACACGTTGGGCTTCCAATTTAAAAATGGTGCTGCATTTCAACGTCGAGGCGAGCATACGGCGATTGACTTTACCGAAAAATTTACTCAAGGCCCTGGTACGACATTTCAAGTAAAACGGGCTGATTTTGATAAGTGTTTAGCAGATGGCGCAATGGAACAAGGGGCTGAAATTCGTTATCAGCACAGCGTCATAGAGTACACAGACCATGGCGATGGTGCTTTACTCACCGTTGATGATGAAAAAAATCAACGCTACCAAATAAAAGGGCGGTTTGTATTAGACGCCAGTGGTTTTGGCCGCGTATTACCACGTTTACTTGATTTAGAAACGCCATCAAATTTTCCTGTACGCTGGGCGTATTTCAGTCATTTTGAAGACAATATTACTGATGATAAATTTGATCGCGAAAAAATCCTGATCAATGTGCATCCAAAACATAACGATATTTGGTATTGGCTTATTCCATTCAGTGATGGGACTGCCAGTATCGGTGTGGTTGGAAAACCTAGCCAATTTGAAGACACAGCACCTTTAGCTTGTTTAAATGAGTTTATTGAGCAAGATACGTATTTAAGTGAATTACTTGCACGTAGAGTTGCAATTGGCGAAGCACGTACAATTAAAGGATACTCAGCCAATGTAGCTTCGCTTTATGGGGAACACTTTGCGTTATTGGGCAATGCGGGTGAGTTTTTAGATCCGGTATTTTCATCGGGAGTCACAATTGCGTTAAAATCGGCATCATTAGTTGCACCATTAGTCGATGACTACTTACAGGGCAAACAGGTTGATTTTCAAGCACAGTACAGTGAGCCATTGCAGCAGGGTGTAAACTGTTTTCGAACTTATGTGGCTGCTTGGTATGATACTTCGTTTCAAGATGTGATTTTTTACAGTGAACAAAACCAGCAAGTACGAGAAATGATCAGTGCTATTTTGGCAGGGTACGCGTGGGACCTTGATAATCCATTTGTAAAACAAAGCGAGCGACGCTTGAATACCTTGGTTGAGCTATGTCGAGATTAAAAACGTTAGTCATTGCAGCAATGGTCCTGTTATTAGCGAGCTGTGCAAGTGAGTTTGCAGTTAAAGCAGGGGTGGATCTTGCTCCCAATGCGGGGATTTATTTAATGGATCCGCCTGCTTCATTTGTTGCAGATAATTGGCAGCAGGTGTTAGAAGTCAGTCACAACGATGAAAGCCACACGTTACTAGCACAGCTCGATATTAACAGTCTTAGTGGAATTAACCTCGTGGTGATGACCGCACAAGGAGTGCCTGTTTTTCAATTGGAAAAAGCGATTTCAGGACCCGTTAAAAGTAAAAAAATGCTGCCAATTGAGCGTCTTGACCCGCGCTATATTTTGGCCGATATAATGCTTGTGCATTGGCCTGTGGAAGTACTCAGTTCGCAGCTTTATGGTTTAAAAATAGTTGCAAAAGACTCAAAGCGTTTGCTTTATAAAGGTGATGAGTTGATTAGTGAGATCCGTTTTTTAGAAGAAAAAACAGAGCTCGTAAATTATCAGCGAAACTACAAAATAATATTTCAAAGGGTTAATTGATTATGCCATTTTGGCTCAATGATTTAGGAATTGTGAGTGCATTAGGTGTTGGGCAAAAGCACACCATGGCGCGCATCAGTCAAGCGCCAACTCAAACACTTACAAACGTGTCTTCACTTGTTTTTGAACAGCGCCCAACATTTGTGGGGTTAGTGGATGTGTTACCGTTAACAGAATCAATGCGATTCTATAAGCTTATTGACTTAGCCTTGGCACAACTGACCGACACGCTAGCAAAAGTAACATGTTCACGCGATCGGATTGCGGTGGTTATGGGCACAAGCACGGCTGCTATTCAAGAGGGGGAGAGGGCACGTAAAGTACACGCTAAAGAAGGAAAATGGCCGGCTCAGTTTAATTATTACGACCAAGCTCTCATCGCACCCGCGGCTTACATTGCAAAGACACTTGATGCAACGGGTCCCTGTTACAGCATTTCGACAGCATGCAGCTCAAGTGCCAAGGCAATGATCAGTGCACGTGCCTTGCTCAGTGCAGACTTAGCCGATGTGGTTATTTGTGGTGGAGTTGATAGCTTGTGCCAGCTGACAGTGAACGGTTTTGATTCACTCTCTTCAATTAGCGATGAAATTTGTAAGCCATTTAGTAAGGATAGAAAAGGCATTAATATCGGTGAAGCAGCAGCCGTGTTTGTGATGAGTAAAGAGCAACTCAATGATCACGCAGTGGCATTTTTAGGAGGGGGGGAAAGCTCCGATGCTCACCATATTTCAGCGCCAATTAGTGATGGTTCGGGTGCAATAAGTGCAATGCAAAAAGCACTTAATGATGCCAATCTACTCGCAACAGATATTGACTATATCAATGCTCATGGAACTGCAACAGTGCAAAATGATGCCATGGAGTCACTTGCAATCAGTAAGGTGTTTGGCAACAATACGCCCGTTAGCTCATCAAAACATTTAACGGGTCACACTTTAGGTGCTGCAGGTGCACTAGAAGCAGGCCTATGTTGGTTATATTTAGCTTACCCTGAGTTTACGCGCTTGGTGTTTAATAACGCAGAAGTAGATGAATCCCTGAGTGACATTAACCTAATAACTCAGCCCAGAGACGCATCTGTTAGCTATTGTTTATCGAATTCTTTTGCCTTCGGGGGCAATAATGTCAGTGTAATATTAGGACATCTGCATGAATAACTATAAAATTGAGCACGTCGTCCCTCATAGTGCCCCAATGATTTTGCTCAATCGTCTTAACGGTTACACCGATGAATCTGGCTGCTGTGAAGTAGATATCAGCCCTGACAGCCCTTTTTACGATGAGAGTTTGCGCGGCGTTGCCAGCTATATTGGCTGTGAGTATATGGCACAAGCCATTGCTGCGTATGCGGGGGCGTTGGCAAAAGACAGAGGCGATGCCGTCCAAATTGGCTTTTTAATCGGGACGCGTAAGTATAAAACGTATGAGTCTGTATTTAATAACGGCAGTACGTTAAAAGTATCCGTTGCAAGGTTATATCAAGAAGAATCCGGGTTGAGTGTGTTTGAGTGTCAAATTCATGATGCTGAAACATTATTAGCAGAAGCAAAAATAAATGTGTTTCAGCCTCAGGACCCCATGCAGTTTATAAGAGAAAATCAATGACAAAACGAATTTTAGTCACAGGTTCGAGCCGTGGAATAGGTAAAGCAATCGCATTACGATTAGCAAAAGATGGCTTTGATATTGCGGTTCATTGTCGAAGTGGTGTGACTGAGGCTGAGCAAACTTGTAAAGAAATCAGGGAGCATGGTTGTCATGCAAGCTTGTTACAGTTTGATGTGTGTGATCGGGCGCTGGCAAAACAACAAATTGAAGCAGATATTGCAGCACATGGGGCATATTACGGCGTGATCTGTAATGCGGGTATTACTAACGATATGGCCTTTCCTGCGATGCAAGGTGATGATTGGGATAAAGTTATTCGCACTGGTCTTGATGGATTCTACAATGTGGTTCATCCCACGGTAATGCCAATGGTTCAAACCCGTAAAGGGGGCCGCATTGTTACTATGGCATCAGTGTCTGGTATTGCGGGTAACCGTGGTCAAGTAAACTACAGTGCCGCAAAAGCGGGGATCATTGGTGCAACCAAAGCATTGTCGCTAGAACTTGCAAAACGCAAAATTACGGTGAACTGTGTTGCCCCTGGACTTATTGAAACAGCAATGACCGATGATTTACCCGTCGATGACATGCTAAAAATGATCCCATTAAAACGTATGGGCTCAGTAAACGAAGTTGCAGGAACCGTTTCATTCCTATGCTCTGAAGATGCGGCTTACATTACGCGTCAGGTTATCTCGGTTAATGGCGGAATGGTGTAATGAAACGTGTTGTTGTTACAGGTATGTCGGCTATTACTGCGCTGGGCGATACTTGGGGGGAATTTAAAGCCGCTTTGCAAAAAGGTGAAAACGCCGTTCAGTACATGACCGACTGGGATAGCGCACCAGAGCTTAACACTCGCTTAGCTGCGCCGGTTACTCATTTTACAAAACCCAGCCATTACAAGCGTAAACAAGTGCGTTCAATGGGGCGAGTTGCCTTAATGTCGACCTGTGCGACCGAGCATGCTTTACAAGATGCGGGACTGTTAGAACACCCAAGTTTAACCGATGGCTCTACAGGGATTGCGTTTGGCTCATCAACTGGCTCAACGCCGCCGTTGCTTGCCTTTGCCAAAATGATGGAAACGGGCGAAATGACCGGGGTGACAGCAACCAGCTATATTCAAATGATGGCACATACGGCCCCCGTCAATGTGGGCGTGTTTTTCAAAATAAAGGGCAGAGTAATCACGACAAGCTCCGCATGTACCTCAGGCTCACAGGGAATCGGTTACGCGTATGAGGCCATTAAGTTTGGGCGTCAAAAAGTGATGGTTGCGGGTGGTGCTGAAGAGTTATGCATTACCGAAGCGGCGGTTTTCGATACGTTATATGCAACCAGCACAAAAAATGATGCAGCAAAACAGACGCCACGTCCGTTTGATCAACATCGAGATGGTCTTGTTATTGGTGAAGGGGCTGGTACGTTAATTTTAGAAGAGTATGAACATGCCGTCGCTCGTGGAGCGACAATTTTTGCAGAGCTGGTAGGTTTTGGCTGTAATTCAGATGGTCAACATGTGACCCAACCTACAGCCGAAACTATGCAAGTTGCTATTGAATTAGCACTGGCAGATGCCCAGTTAAGTGCCGATGATATTGGCTATGTTAACGCTCATGGCACCTCGACTGATAGAGGTGACATTGCTGAATCTCATGCGACCTTTAATGCTTTAGGTAAAAAGCCAATTAGTTCATTAAAAAGTTACTTAGGGCATACACTCGGTGCCTGCGGTGCAATTGAAGCATGGGCAAGTATTAATATGATGAATGATAGCTGGTTTGCACCGACTATTAATTTGACCCACGTTGATGCTGAATGTGCTGACCTTGATTACATAACTGGACAAGGCCGCGAAATGCGTACGGACTATATTATGTCTAACAATTTTGCATTTGGTGGTATTAATACATCGTTAATTTTTAAGAAGTGGCAAGCATGATCTGGCGCTGCGTTGTTGTTATTTTAGTTCTGGTTAGCGTAAAGGCGTACAGCGCAGCAAAAATGGAGTTGGGGGCTGGGGTATTTTATGCCGATATACCCCATTACTTAGGGTCAGATGAGAGCGAAAAATATTTACTTCCAGTGCCTTATTTCCGCTATCAAAGTGAGAAAATGGCCATTGACCGTAATAACTTCACCGGTTACCTGTGGCAACATGAAAACCTGCATTTAGATTTATCGGCGGGTGTTGGTTTAGCCGTTGATAGTAAAGATAACAAAGCACGCGAGGGCATGGACGACCTTGATTGGGTGTTTGAATTAGGGCCATCCTTAAATTATTACGTTATCGGTGAACCAAATAGCAAAGAGCACATGTATTTTAGTCTCTTTGTACGTAAAGCCATTGCGACTGATTTTGGTGATGTAGATGATATAGGTTGGCGTTATGGTCCCAATATTTATTACACCATACCGCTTTTAGAGCAAGCACACTCACAGTTTTCAGTCGCATTTCGTGGTAATGTAAATTTTGCGACAGAGCGTTATTTGAACTATTACTACGCGGTTAACGAAATAGAAAGTAATGCAACACGGCAAATATACGCAAGCCGTTCAGGTTTTTCAGGTGCTGATGTGTCAATTGGGCTCCATTTCGATACACCTAACTACTGGCTAGGTGGCTTTGTTAAATATCACCATCTTGCTAATAGTCAGCAACATGCAAGCCCGCTCGTTAAGCAAGACTATAATGTGTCTATTGGCTTTGGTGTTGCGTGGAAATTCTACCGTAAGCATTTTTAATGAGTGCGGCACATATTAAACGACGATCACCCTTACTTGTTTTATTAAAAGGCACTTTAGTGAAGTAATAACTAACTAAAGTCATTTTTTTTCTGTATAATTTGCGACCCTTGATATGATGGCCGCAGGTTATACAGCATGAACTTTAAATCGTTTAGTTTTTCTTCTGAGCTCTTACAGGCATTAGAAGAACTTAATTTCCATACGCTTACTCCCGTTCAACGCAGTGCAATTCCTGCGGTACGAAAAGGGAAAGATGTACTTGCTAGCGCACAAACAGGCACCGGTAAAACCGCTGCGTTTGCGCTGCCACTTATTCAAAAATTATCTGAATCAACCTTAAGTGATAACAATGCGCCGAGCGCACTTGTGCTTGCTCCGACGCGTGAACTTGCTGAGCAAATCGCCAATAACGTTAAAGCGTTTGCTAAATACACGGCACTAAAAACAGTGTGTTTATTTGGCGGTGTTAATTTAGCCGGACAAGCAAACGATCTTAAAGCGGGTGTTGATATCGTTGTGGCGACACCTGGTCGTTTATTAGATCATCTTCGTTTGGGTAATATCAGCTTAGCAAATGTAAAGCACTTGGTTCTTGATGAAGCAGACCGTATGCTCGATATGGGTTTTATAACTGATATGCAAACGGTTATAAACGGCTGTGATGAAACACGTCAAATTTTACTCTTTTCAGCAACGTACCCCGCGGCGATAAAACAGTTTGCAAGCAAAGTTCTTAAGCAACCTGAAATTATTCGTGTCGATCAAACAAACAGTACAGCAGAAACCGTACAGCACGTTGTTTATCCTGTTGAAGAGCGCCGTAAACAAGAGCTTCTTTCAGAACTGATCGGTAAGAAAAATTGGCAGCAAGTGTTAGTGTTCGTCAACATGAAAGAAACGGCCGATGAGCTCGTTAAAGAATTGAACCTTGATGGTATTCCTGCGGCTGTGTGCCATGGTGATAAAACCCAAGGTAACCGACGTCGTGCACTACGTGAATTTAAAGAAGGTAAAGTACGTGTGCTTGTTGCAACTGAAGTCGCAGCTCGTGGTATTGATATTGAAGGCCTTCCACGAGTGATCAATATTGATTTACCTTGGCTTGCTGAAGACTATGTACACCGTATTGGTCGTACAGGACGTGCTGGTAAACCGGGACAGGCAATCTCATTTGTAAGTCGCGAAGAAGAGAATACGTTATTCGATATTGAAAAGTTAATTGGTCAACGTATTAACCGTATAGTGCTGCCGGGTTATGAAGTAAGTAATCGTGAAGTCCTGATCGACAAAATTGGTAAAAAGCCATCTCATTTACGTCGTAGCCGAAGCAATAAGCCATCAGGGCAGGCAACCGGCGAAGCCAGAGCCAAGAACCGCTCGCGTATTGCTAAAGTGAGAAAATCACTTAAAGGCAATAAACTTAGCTTAAAAAAATAGCGTTTATTGGTCGTAATTAGCCCCATCGCCTTTCGGCCATGGGGCTTTTTTGAACCTAAAACTAGTCCAAAAGGAGTGTTTTTGTTAATTTTTATGGTTAAAAGAGTGGTTTGTTATTAACAAGTGTACCTTGTTGAATTACAATTGCTTTTTTAATCAATGAAGTCGTGTAATTTGTGCGCACGTGTCTAAATGGATGTTTATGCTGTACTTAAAAAAAATAATAACCCGTGTTGTAAAATCCTGCCTAATTTTCAGTTGCGTCAGTATTTCTTCGCTAGCAACGGCTAGCGACAAAGTGGAGTTTGCTTTAGCGCATATTAAAGAATCAATCAGTGTTGATGGCGTTATGGATGAAGCTCATTGGCAACAAGCAACAAAAGTACCGCTAAAATATCAGAATGAGCCTAATGAAAAGGGCACGCCACCGGTACACACCGATGCCTACCTGTATGAAGATGGCCAATACTTGTACGTTGGCTTTATTGCTAAAGACCCTGACCCATCACAAATTCGTGCAGCACTTCGTGACAGAGATACACTGTGGCAAGACGATAATGTTGCCCTGATGATCGATACCTTTAACGACGAACGAACGGGTTATGAGTTTTACGTAAACCCACTAGGTGCGCAAGGCGATATGCGCATGACCGATATCGACGATTGGGTGGAAGACCCATCATGGGATGCAATCTGGGATAGTGCAGGTCAAATTACCGATGAGGATTATGTGGTTGAGATGCGCATTCCCTTTACGGCACTGCGTTTTCCAAAAGGTAAAGAACAACTGACTTGGAGCTTGGCTGTTTGGCGTAATTATCCGCGTGATGTGTTTTATCAAATGTCTAACGTAGGCTTTGACCGTGATGTAAAGTGCAGTTTTTGTCAGTTTGATAAACTAACAGGGTTTGCTGACATGACACAAAGTATGAATATTCAGCTTACCCCGACTTTAACTGCGCTTCGTAATGATACAAAAAATACGCTGCCAGGTGATTGGCAAAATGGAGATGTTGATACAGAAGCGGGCCTTGATTTACGCTGGGGCGTCACACAAGATGCAGTGATTAATGCAACGATTAACCCTGACTTTTCGCAAGTTGAAGCGGACTCTCTTGAACTTGATGTTAACACCACTTACTCGATTTATTATGCTGAAAAACGCCCATTCTTTTTAGATGGAGCATCCTATTTTAAAACCAGTCAGTTCGAGTTGTTATATACACGCACAATAGCTGAGCCTGACGTAGGCGTTAAGTTAACAGGCAAGACCGGTAACCATAGCTATGGGTTTATATATGCAGATGATGACAACACCAGTGTGTTATTACCAACCAACCAAGGCTCATATTTTGCAAATCTAGGCGATAAAACTCATGCCGCTGTGGGGCGCTATCAATTTGATATTGGTCAAAAAGGCACTATTGGGGTTATGAGTACACACCGGGAAAATGATGATTATCATAACTCGGTATTATCACTCGATGGCAGTTATTGGTTTAACCAAACAGACAGCTTGCAATACCAAGTTGCAACAACCGATACAAAAAACTCTGATTTTTTAGTTGATGTTTATGGCTTAGAAGAAACGCAATCAGATCAGGCCTATAAAGTAGAGTTTAGTCGTACCAAACGTGATTATGAACTGTATGCAAGCTATGAAAACATTGGTGAGGAGTATCGCTCTGACTTAGGTTATCAAGCAAAAGTTGACTATAAACAAGCTCAACTCGGAGGCGGTCAAACCTGGTATCGTGATGCCGATGATATTATCACTGAGTACAGCTATAATGCTGAGTGGGATAAAACTTGGGCACAAAATGGTGACCTACTCGAAGAAGAATACGATGGCTTCTTTACCTTTAAAGGTAAAATGCAGTCACAGACTGAAATCGGCTTTATTCACCGCAATGAATTTTACGCAGGGCAGTTCTTTAATCAAAACATCGCTTATATTTATGGCGGTTTTAGGCCCATCCGCGATATCCGCTTTTTACTGTATGCTCTGTATGGCAGCAAAATAGACTACAGCAATGCGCAACTTGGCACGATGGTGCGTGTCGAGCCTGAAATGACTTGGGATATTAATGACCACTGGCAAGTTCAGTTAGAGCACAGTTATAGCTACCTTGATAACGAGCAAAATGAACGCGTTTATACTGCAAACCTCACTGATTTACGTGTGTATTATAAATTTAATATGCGCTCAATGCTCAAGCTGGTATTGCAATTTAAAGACATAGATCGTGATAGAGATGCCTATTTTTCTAACGTGAGTGAAATTAACCGTGATTTCGCCAGCCAATTAGTGTATTCATACAAAATAAATTCACAAACCCTGTTCTATTTAGGTTATTCGGATAAAGGCTATCAGGATGACTCTTTAAAAGAGCTAGAACGTGATCAACGAACATTTTTCACAAAACTAAGCTATGCATGGCAGCTTTAGTTATAATTATAAGTAAGGAAAACAATGAAGTTATTAAAGTTATCAGTCGTTACTGCGGTAGCAACAGTGCTTGCTGGGTGTGCAGCAAAACAAGACGTCTCACATTTTGAAGCCGAAGTACCAAAAACAGTGTGTATTGCAGAGCATCAAGCTGTTAAAGAGGGTGTCGTAACGGCGCTAGAATCAGGGTTTGCCAAACATAACGTGAAAACTCGTGTTATCCCAGCAAACTATGTTTTAAAACATCAAGCGTACCAAACGGATATTACATCGGCTAACACGGATGGCTGTGATGCAGTTGCTTTTTATGTCGCTAATTGGCATTGGGATCTCGCCCTGTACATGGCGTATGCTAATATTTGGGTGATGGATCCTGAGCAAAAAGAAACGATTGCTCAAGCAAGCTACCGCACTGGTGGTGGGCTAGATAAGTTTATTGATGCTAATGATAAAATTATCGAACTGGTCGATGCGATGTTTCAGCAAGTTGAAAGCAAAAACAAAAATAAATCAGAAAAAACAGCGATCTAATTAAGTTGGTCAGCCTATGGCTGACCAATCTCTTCTTTAACTTTATTTCTTACCACACTTTCAAGGCTTTTCAGGCCCCATTGTTTACCGGTTTCAATTGCTTCATCTATCGGTTTTTTAAGTGTCACAGCATGATAAAGCGCAACCAAGGCACCGACACGATTACTACTAGCACAGTGCAATAATGTGGTTTCTTGTTGATGTGTTTGCAGTAAGGCTTGAAGTTTTGTGGCATTCTCAAGCGTAATATCTGCTTTCGAACGAACTGGAATATGGTAGTAATTCATACCGAGTCCACTTACTAACTCTTTCTCCGACCAGCTAGTTTCATTATCGCCGCGTAAGTTAATAACTGTTTGCAGCCCCACGTCTTTTAACTTAGCAAAGTCTGTTTGGCTGGGTTGACCCGAGGTATAAACAGACTCTGATTGTGCTTTTAAGTTTAAAATATCAAGTTGTGTTACGTCTGTTTGAGCGGCTATCGTTGAAAACGACAGTAAAGCGAATAACGCTAAGTGTATGAGCTTATTCATAATGTCTCTTTTAATTAGGTTAATGTTTGGTATAAACAGTTCGCACGCACGTATGCCCAGTCTATGATGACTTATTCAGTAAAGGCGTGGTTACTTAGGATGATAAAAATGTGTTTTCATCCCTTTTTACACTGCTTTTATGTATTTACTCTAATCTGTCGGATTAAAAATGTACATCTTAGTTTTAAATTTGATTGTTGTGCTTTAAAAGAGAAATAACTATCAAAATTGAGTAACTAAATTTCATTGAAGTAAAGCACAATGGCGGCTCCCTCTAGACTACTCCCACTATGAATATTGATACCAATACCAAAATTATCGAACCATGAGGTCCAGTGACGGCTGTCCCACAAAAAGCCAAGGCCATATTCATAAAAGTGATCAGTGCCAAACGCAGCTTGGCTGTCTCCACCTAAGTCAATGCGTTGCCCTTTAATGTAGAAAGCTTGTTCAAAGGGGCCCACTTTGAACATATTAAATTTAGCTTTTATGCCATTAAGTATCCGTGTTGTTTCAGGCTTTGCACTTTCAATTTCGTTAGGTTGTGATAAAGCCCAGCCGTAATAATAATTAATATTTAACTTATATTCATAATAGCCCCAATGTCGAGGCAATCTATAAACCATAGACAGGCTGGGATTTAACACCAGCGCATTACTGTTTAAATTAGTATAGAGATTGTTGGTTAGCGGTTTTAATACGTCACGGCTTTGCTGAGAGTTATAATCGTAGTCATTGTCGTAATGTAGGTAGTGGCTATTTAAGCCAATAATATAGGACCATTTTGAGCCGAGTGCTTTTTCAGCATTAATGCCAAACGTGGCGCTATAGACAGTTTCAGAAATAGAGTCGGATTGGGCTTCGTCAAAGAGTGAAATGAAATCAGCTTGATTCAAATAACTGACCCAGCCGTTTATATGCCACTTATGTTCATAGTAGGGCTGTTTTGCCTCCCATGAGAAAGGAACACTGTATAAGCGCAACTTTTTGCGAAGGGCAATGCTCTCGCCATCTTTATTGGTAAAGTGAGGGTTAAATATTTTTTGAGGATCAAAATCACCAAACCCCAAGGTAATACTGTCGCCATCAGTAAGTACTTAAGACGTTGATAAGGCAGTTTCAAGCTGTTTGGTTGGGTTTGCTTGCAAACTGAAAGTCATTACACAGCATAGTAAAGCACAGACTTTTATCGGTAACGTCATAAAAAATAAAGGATAGGAACAGGAGTAATAATCATAGAAGTATATACACAGCCTCACAACAATCGAAACAAAAAAGCCAAGTATTCTACTTGGCTTTTAAACGTTAATCGTGATTAAGGTTGGTAATAAATAGGTGATTCAGGTCCCACCGGAAGGCCTAATACAAATACCCAAAGATAAAATAGGGCAACCCAACCGACAAAGAAAATCATGCTATAAGGCAACATAGTGGCGACGAGTGTGCCAATACCCATGTCTTTTTTGTATTTAGTGGCAACCGCCAAAATTAAACCAAAGTAGCTCATCATTGGTGTAATTAAGTTTGTCACAGAGTCACCTATACGGTATGCCGCTTGAATGGTTTCGGGTGCGTAGCCAATTAGCATTAACATAGGTACGAAAATAGGTGCTGTTACTGCCCACTGTGCAGAGGATGAGCCTAAACTCAAGTTAACTAGCGCACACATTAAAATAAAGAGTACGAAAACCTCTGGGCCTGTCAGGTTTAAAGCTTGCAGAAGTGCAGCACCATTGATAGCTAAAATAGTACCTAGATTAGTCCATTTGAAAAAGGCAACAAATTGAGCTGCAAAGAACACCAAGACGATATACATGCCCATAGAGCTCATACTTTTACTCATCGCATCGATGACGTCTTTATCGTTTTTCATCGTGCCGACAACTCGGCCATAGACAAATCCAGGAATACCAAACGTGACAAAAATAAAAACCACGATACCTTTTAAGAAAGGTGAGTGTGCAACTAAGCCTGTTTCAGGGTTACGCAAAATGCCATCGTCAGGAACAATGGTCCATGCAAGTAACAGCGATACAACCAATAATGAGACACCCGCCCACTTTAATCCTGATTTTTCTTTTGCCGTTAAGCCTGCGATATCGTTTTTAGGTAAGTCATTACTTGCTTCTTCTGGGTTGTATTTACCTAAGCGTGGTTCAACAATCTTTTCGGTAACGAAAGTGCCTAAAATAGCGATTAGGAATACCGAAATCATCATGAAATACCAGTTAGCTTCGGCGCCTACTTGATAATTTGGATCAATCATTTGTGCAGCGGGTGTCGTAATACCCGCTAACAGTGGATCAATCGTACCTAGCAATAGATTCGCACTGTAACCACCGGATACCCCTGCAAATGCTGCAGCAAGACCTGCTAATGGATGACGCCCCAAGCTGTGGAAAATCATTGCGGCTAAAGGAATTAATACAACATAACCAAGCTCAGATGCAGTATTTGATAATATTGCCGCAAAGACCACCATAAACGTGACTAAACGTTTTGATGCACCCATGACCATACCGCGCATTGCTGCAGAGAGTAGTCCCGAATGTTCAGCAACACTGACACCTAACAGAGCAACTAATACAGTGCCCAGCGGGGCGAAACTGGTGAAGTTGGTTACAAGACCTGTCACAATACGTTGCAAGCCTTCAGCGCTAAGTAAGCTGACTACTTCAATCACACCATCAGGATCGCGGCCAGCGGCACCTTCGGGGCGCGGGTCTATGGCACTTAATCCAAACCAATCTGCAACACCGCTAAAAACAATAATTGCTACACAAAACATTGCAAAGAGTGTGATTGGGTGGGGGAGCATATTCCCTAAAAATTCGACAGTCGCTAGGAACCTGTTAAACAATCCATTGTTATCACCATCGTTTGTGGTTGGTGAATCTACTGCTTTTGACATATCCAGTTCTCATAATTACAAAATGGCGTTAACCTAGCATTTTTTGACCTCTGGGTCATGTTTTTAGCGATAAGATATGTTTTAAGTGCGGTTGATTACCCCTTTGTACAGCAAAGGATAACGGCGTAAACGTTTACCGATATAATCATCGGCAAGAATTTGCGCACACACTTCGTCTACACCGTTACTGGCTTCAAAGACCCAATCGAAACGTTCTATTGCTAGCAAGAAACCTCGTTTGAGAAAGCTTTGTTCGCGATAAAAGTCCAAGTTTTTACGAATGATGTCTAACTTACGAGGATCATCCTTCAGTGCGCTAATTACCTCATTTATGTAAGCAACTTGCTGCTTTGATTCAGCTTTTACACGTCGCGACATTGTTAAGTTAGTGCTCCTCGTTAGCAATAAATTGAATTTTCTTTATAAAGTCGTCTTTATTCTTCTCATGTTGGTAATCAAGGTGATAAGTATTATGAAAACCAAAGCGAAGCAAAACACCACTGCCTTTTAAGTAAACGGTGTAGCCATCAATATCAGAGAAAGCGCAAATGCCTTCATAGAGCTTGCCGTCTTCATGGTCTTCACCGTGTTGGATAATTTTTTCGTAAACAGAAAGAATTAATTTACCGTCTAATTCATTTTTCATGATGACTCCTTTTATTCTCAGTACGTTAAATACCTATAAAAAGTTTAGTGCTATTTTGTGTAATGTGAATATTCATACGCCAGTGTTTTGCGTTAGGTCATTAAAAAACAAAAAAAGTGCCGTGGGTGTCGAAAATTTACAATACCTTAGCGACACCCCACCACTAAACTGTTTTCTATTTGCAGGTGACCGTATGAGCCGTTTAGCTATTACAATTTTATTCATGTTACTTATGAGTATAGGAAGTCCGTTGTCAGCGCAACCTCCACTCACTTTACAAACCCACACAGGCGAAGAGGTTAGTCTTAATAGCCTATTTGGACAAAAACCCGTTTACTTAAAATTCTGGGCCACGTGGTGTAAACCTTGTATGCAGCAAATGCCACATTTTCAACGAAGTTATGAACAGTACGGTGATAAAATTCAGTTTATCGCTATCAATATAGACCTTAATGATAACGCGGATGCCGTTGCGAAAGTTGAAAACCAGTTTTCACTCACAATGCCTATGTACACAGACCATACAGCGAAGGTTGCAAAGCATTATGAGTTTTTAGGTTCGCCTTTTCATGTCTTAATTGATAATAACCAAAATGTGATTTTTCAAGGGCATGATGCCGATCAGCCACTCGATAATACGTTACGGTTACTCTCGCACAATGGCCGAGTTGATAAAGTAAGGCTGCTTAATGAAAAGCAAAAGAGTGGCACGCAATTAGTGATCCCCAAAGACGCTAAAAAAGCGGTGTTGTTTACAACAACGTGGTGCGATTGGTATTTAGCTGATACCCGTCCACAAATGGCCAAGCAATGTGTACTTGCTCAAAAGTACATTAATGAACTTGCAGCACAGGGAATTGATGTGGAAGTAAAAGTGAGCCAGCTTTGGACAGACCATAATGCGGTCGCTGAGTATGTTAAAAAATTTACTGCCAATATGCCGGTTTCAATTGACTATGGTAATGATTTATTTATTGAATATGGGATAAATTCGGTGCCAAGTTTATTAATCTTTGAGAATGGAAAGCGTGTTGCAAAACGCGAAAAATTTTAGTCAAAACGCTGCGAATTTGCTTTGTAATTCACTGAATTTAGCCTATGCTCAAAGCTCATTTACTTGTGAGCTTAAAGCATGATTGATAAGGCATTATTAACAAAAACTCGCGAATTATCTGACCGATTAATCGCCCTACAAACTCCGATCAGAATTCTTGATGCGATTAATTGGGATAAACAGATCAAAGAAGAGTTTTTTAAACATAAATGTCAAAAAAACCCGACTGTTGACCAAGCCTATTACCAACAGCGTGACCTTGGTTTTGTGCCAAGTGAT
Source organism: Pseudoalteromonas sp. JSTW (assembly GCF_013423925.1). Classification (NCBI taxonomy): domain Bacteria; kingdom Pseudomonadati; phylum Pseudomonadota; class Gammaproteobacteria; order Alteromonadales; family Pseudoalteromonadaceae; genus Pseudoalteromonas; species Pseudoalteromonas sp. JSTW. Next base: position 421,226 of record NZ_CP058973.1, on the reverse strand, counting down.
TTACGCCGAGCATTTTCAGATCTTAACCGCGATATCATCAGTCAACTCGGTCAGTTAAATCCTATTGCACAGTACATGAGTAAAATGTGCACAGAGTATAAAACCGTACTTAGTATGATTGAATATCGTGGAACCCCAGAGTTTCATGACCTGTCGGTGGAGTTATTTGGTCACCCAAAAGATTTATTCCATGCGGGTGAGCCTTCGCTTGCTGAATTGGCTACGATGTTAGAACAACCCCTTAAAAGCATGCTTGATGCAGACATTTTACCCGATGACCCAAAAAATATTGAGGCAGTGGATGCGGTAAAGATTCTGGCTGAGCAAGTGAAGCAGAGTATGCCGGGTATAAATGTAGAAGTTATTTTAAGTGATGGTATTGTCAGTGATGCAGCAGCAGGGGCTGACAATATTAAGCTGAATCAAGATGTGAAATTCTCACAACGAGAACTTGATATTCTTGAAGTGCATGAAGGCTGGATCCACGTTGGCACCACGCAAAATGGTTTAGCTCAACCTTATTTAACCTGTTTAAGTAAGGGCACGCCAAGCTCAACAGTTACCCAAGAAGGCTTAGCTGTTTTGACAGAAATAATTACGCTTAAGTCAACACCAAGGCGGTTAGCTAAATTAGTTAATCGTATTCAAGGTATTACCAAAGTAATTGATGGTGCAGAGTTTGTTGATATTTATCGAGATTATATTGCGCAAGGGCTAAGTAAAGACGACAGCTATACGTTAACGCAACGTGTCTTTAGAGGAAGCACAGCAACGGGTCTGCCATTTACGAAAGACATTGCTTACATTAAAGGTTTTGTGTTGGTGTATAACTTGATCCGTGTTGCAATTCAGTTAGGTCGCATTGATCAATTACATTTATTGTTAGTCGGTAAAATCTCAATTGATGATTTTAGGCTTATCTCACAATTACATGACTTAGGAGTGATTGAAGATCCTAAATTTATTCCTCCACATTTCAAAGATTTAAGAGGTTTAGCCACGTGGCTCAGTTTCGGGCGTTTTATTGGCAACTTGTCATTTGAACAACTTGAGAATGACTATAAACCTTTGTTTATTTAAGAATAAAAAACTCAAAAGTAATGCAATAATTATATAAAGCAAATTCCATCTAAATTTAGTATATATCGTAAATTTTTGTTTACGATATATACTTTTGTTTCTTTTATGTAAACAGCCTGGTTTTTCTTACAGCCCCCGTATAACCTCCTTTTCGCTAATTTACATGATGCTAACGTTATGTTTTTATTTTTGTTACTCATCTTACTGTTGTTGTAAACGATATAGTGATAGAAAAGATATGTTACATTTTGGTAACAATAACGAGAGGTGTCCAAATGGGATTTAATAATTATAAAAAAAGCATAATAGCGTTGACTATTATGGGTGCATTGAGCGCACACAATGTAATGGCTGCAGATAGTGCATCATCGGGCTTTTTAACAGGTGTTGTGGAATCTAGCCAGGGTCAGCAATTGTCAGGGGCTGTAATAGAAATAAAAAATGAAGAAACAGGCCTAACACGTACACTTGTTACATCAGAAAATGGCTCATACCGTTTTCCTCTATTACCAACGGGTTCTTATACCGTGTCTGTAAAAAAAGACGGTTATGTACTGGCTCAAGAGTCTGGTTTAAGAATCAATATGGGTGTTAAAACAAGTTTACCTGTGACGCTATACGCATCAGGAGAAAAACCTGAAGTGATTGAAGTGATGGGTAATCGAATTAGTTCAATTGATGTTTCATCAAGTGAGTCTGTTACTTTTGTTGACCAAGAATTATTGGCACGCGTACCAGTCGCACGTGATGTAACTTCAGTTGCATTATTAGCGCCAGGAACGACACAAGGTGATGCAGGTTTCGGTAATTTAGCATCATTTGGTGGCGCGTCAGTGGGTGAAAATAGTTACTATGTGAATGGCATGAACGTAACTAACTTCAGAAACGGTTTAGGTGGTGCAGATGTACCATTTGAATTTTACGATACATTTGAAGTTAAAACCGGTGGCTACTCTGCAGAATTTGGTCGCTCTACTGGTGGGGTAGTCAACGCGACAACCAAACGTGGTACAAATGAATTTGTATGGGGTGCGAGCACCTATTTCGAGCCAAGCTCAATGGCAGAAGACATTCCACAAACATATCGTACAGAGGAAGGGGTCGATCTTTACGGCACTGAATATTTTAATGGCGACCAAAGTCAGCGTAAAGTTGGTGAAAATGACTATAACTTATGGGCTGGCGGTTCAATTGTTGAAGATAAGTTATTCTTTTTTGGTTTAGTTAATTACAACGAACGTGTCTCTGACTATGCATCAACTTCTAATAAGTATGAACGTGAGTCAGGCGACTTATTTGTAGCACTTAAACTTGATTACTATATTACAGATGATCACATCTTAGAGTTCACGGGTTGGGATAGTTCAAGTGATCTTGATAGTATTAAATACAATTGGGATCCAGAGGCAAGTCAAATTACTAGCCGTCGAGGTGACTATACTTTAAAACGCGGTGGTAAGACTTATTCATTAAAATACACAGGTATTTTATCTGACACTTTAACGGTCAGTGCGATGGGTGGAATTAACGAAGCGAACTACAGTAATGTAAACGCTGGTTCGAGTCCGTTTGGTGAATACCCTATGGTTTACGAGCGCTTTAGCGGTACTGATTTAGGCGAGTGGGCCTTAAGCTCGCCTAGTTTACAAGAAGATAAACGTACTGCATATCGTCTTGATTTTGACTGGTATGCGACAGATTCTCATACACTACGTTTTGGTCTAGATTATGAAGAGCTTGATTCTACTGAGAATACTCAACGTTCAGGTGGTGTTGCTTATCGTTATCAAGGCTGTGATGATTTAGATGCTGTGAAAGCCGGTGATCCGTCTAGCTGTGGTGTGGTTCGCCAAGAGTTTTATATAAACAACGGTGATTTCACAACGAAAAGCTCTGCATACTATATTACTGATACGTGGACAGTGACCGATAACTTAACCCTATCACTTGGTTTACGTAATGAAACCTTCGAAAACTATAATAAAGAAAATCAAAAATTTGTTGATGTGTCAGATCAATGGGCGCCGCGCTTAGGTGCAAGTTGGGACCCATTCGGTGAAGGCGAGTTTAAAGTATTTGCAAACTACGGTCGTTACTTCTTACCAGTTGCAACAAATACCAACATTCGTCTAGCTGGTGATGAACTGTACACTCGTCAGTTTTTCGAAGTGTTAGGAATTGCAGATGATATTTCGAAGGCGCCTATTCTTGGAGAAGCATTGTCGGCAAAAGATATCCTTGCTGATGGTACGTTAAAAGGCACGGATGAAACAGTTAACGCTGACATTGAGCCAATGTATCAAGATGAGTTTATCTTAGGTTTCCAAACGGTATTAACTGAAGATTGGAGTATGGGTGTAAAAGCAACATACCGTGACTTGAAAAGCTCATTAGAAGATATCGCTATCGATAAAGGCTTTAACGATTATGTTGAGCGAGAGTTTGGTAGTTCATGTACCATGTGTGATGGTTTCCATTATTATGTACTAACAAATCCAGGTGAAGACGTAACAATTACCACTGACCCTGATGGCGATGGTCCACTTGCATACGGAGCCTACACGATTCCAAATTCAGATTTAGGCTATCCTAAAGCTGAGCGTCAGTATGGTGCTGTTGATGTGAACTTCAATAAAGCATGGGCTGATGGCTGGATGTTAGACTTTACCTACACATGGTCACATAGCTGGGGTAATAATGAAGGTTATGTTCGTTCAGATAATGAACAGACCGATGCTGGTTTAACAACTAACTTTGACCAACCAGGCTTAACGGATGGTGCGTCTGGTAACTTACCAAATGACAGACGCCATCAGGTTAAGATGCAGTTTGCTTATGAAATTACAGAAAACCTAACAATGGGTTCTAATTTCTTCTGGCGTACTGGTCGTCCTTATGGAGCATTTGGTCTACACCCAACTGATGCCTTTGCATCTTTATATGGTGCAGAAGCATTCTATAAAGACGGTGAGCTAGTGCCTCGTGGCAGTGCAGGACGCACACCAAACACTTGGAACCTAGATTTAAGTCTGCAATATAACATGAAAATTTCTGAGCATGACTTAACATTTAGAGCGGATGTATTCAATGTATTCAACAATGATGAAATAACGGAATACAATGAAACTGCAGAATTTATTTCAGCATATGATCCGGATTTTGGTGGTTATCGAGGTGCAGCTAACCCAGATTACTTGTTAGCAACTAACTATCAAAAGCCGCGTTATGTTCGTTTAAGCGCAAGCTTTAAGTTTTAAGACAGCACTCTAAGTCGTTTAATAATTAAAGCCTTTTCATTTGAAAAGGCTTTTTTAATAAAAAAACGCAGCTGGAATGAGCAGCTGCGTTTTGTAGAGTTAAAGCATGTTTGCCTTGCATGCTTTGTCGAGGAACTTGTTAACCTGTTAGTGCATCAACGTGTACAACATCGTTTAACACAATGACTTCTGCACGTTTAAAAAAGTTAAAGTCGGTAGCGGTTGCTAATGTATATGCACCCATCATGCGACTGATGATTAAATCACCGTTGTTTAGTTTTGGTAGCATAATTGACTCGCTTACTACGTCAATACTGTCACATGTTGGGCCTGCCAGTACCGATTCTACGCGCTCGCCTGACTGTTTTAATGAGTCAATCGGATAACTCGCTTCGTCAAAAAGTAAACCACTGAATGAGCCATAGATACCATCATCTAAGTAATACCATGGTTTGCCTTCGCGTACAGCTTGACCCATGACTGATGCAACACTGGTGACGGCACCGGCAACAATAAAGCGGCCGGGTTCAGCAATTACACGAACGGTGTCTGGTAATTGCGCTAACGCGTCGTTTATTGGCGCACAAAACTCATCAATAGGCAGTACATCTTTGTTATAAGGCACAGGGAAACCGCCACCAATATCAAGCGTGCTTAATGCAGGTAATCCCAGCGCTGTCACTTCATTAATTACGTGGTTACATGCTGAAATTGCTGTAACGTACTTGCTTGGGCTTGCTGTCTGCGAACCAACATGGAACGATAAACCTTTAATACGAATACCCAGTTGCTGTGCGTAGGTAATAATGTCAATCGCCATTGCAGGGCTGCAACCAAACTTTTTCGATAAATCAGCAAATGAGTCTGCATTACGAAAGCTTAAGCGAACAAGAAGTTCAACGTCGTCTTTGTATGCAATGAACTTTTCGAGTTCGTTGATGTTATCAACCACAAACACATTGCAACCGTATTCAAGTGCATCACGAATGTCTGCATCGCGTTTTATTGGGTGAGTGTGAATAGTACGCTCACTGGGCACGCCTTGGTTTGCAACTAAATCAATTTCCCCACTGGTTGCTAAGTCAAAGCTTGCACCTTCTTCAAGTAAAGTTCGTACAACAGCAGCATGCGGGAGTGGTTTCAGTGCAAAGTATAAAGTCACACCCGGCAAAGCACGGCTTAAAGCTCGGTACTGTTGGCGAACAGACTCGCAGTCTAAAACCATTAGCGGGGCACCGTGTTGTGCAACTAATTGCTCAATAAGTTGATTCGACGGTTGTGCAAAATGTAATGTTTGGTTTGCAGCAACCTTAGCTGCAGGTACTTTGATTGTTAAGTCTTGTGTAAGTGTTGAAATAGCCATTTTACTCTCCGGCAATTAAGCAACCGCTCGGTAAAAATGGAAGTCCGAGTCAGTTGAGTGTCATTAAAAGCGCACATATTTATAAAGGGTGTGCAATCAAATTCACTCTTGGATAGTTGCTCTATCGCCTTGCTACAAACAGGGTTTGTAATGTACTCGGATTGGCTATCATCAAGAAGCAGCGAGATAATAGATCTGGTTTTTTATTTGTGCAATAAAATTTTTTAGGAAAATAAAAATAATTTTTTATTGTTATTTTTCAAGGGTATAAATCGATTAATAATATTTATTCTATGGATTAATATTGTTTGTTAAACGAAAAAAATCCCCTTTAAAAAGGGGATTTATCAATTCTATAATTGCAGAACCTTGCCGCTAATTAGCGTGCATTGGTACTTTCAAATATTTTATCAGCAGAGGCCGCCACAAAGCCCGTGTAAAGTTCGCCATCGGGTTTTGGATAACGTAGCGCGAACTCGTAAAAACAGCTTGGTACTGCCATTTTACCATCACTAAATTCTACTTCACTGTCATCAGCTAAAGTTGATGATTGCTCAAGAAGTACCTCTGGTGAGCCTTTAATTTCACCGCCAGAGGTATTGAGTGCAAAGCCTGCGTCTTTCAATGCTTGGTTTACGCTCTCAATGTTATCAAACTTGGCAAGTTCGTTAATGCTAACTGTGAAGTGATTGGCACGGTAGCCCCATGCTGACATCCACGCTGCATATTCACTCTCAGCTAATAGTTTTTTGTAAGTGTCTGAGCTTACTTGCCAATGAGTCCCTGAGTATAAAAAGTTATCAGCAGTGACGGCATCGGCATCAATTTTTTCTACCATGTCGTTAACAATGGCTTGTAACTCTGCTGAACATTGCTCTACAAGTAATTCAGAAATAAACACTTTAGGTTGTTTCGGATCTGAATGTTCATAGTGCTTTGCATACAGTTTTTTTGCTTCGAAGTGGTATTCACCACACTCTTTATAGCCCACGGCTAAGAAGTGGGCTGCGAGCTTTTCGAGGCCAATCTTTTCATGGTTAAAAGTACGTAATGCAATGTGGTCGTTTATTACATCATCTTTTTGTGTCGAACCCAGTAACTCATGAACTTTCACTGCCGAAGGCGTAACTGATAAATAGTTATCCCATAGTTTTTCAAATAGGGCATTTACATCTGTGTGCATTTTAAATTCCTTCATTTAAGGCGGTAAGACCGCCAATCAATTATTCAATAATTAAGCCCGGCGCAAGGGTTTGAGGTAAGTTAACTTTGTCGGCCTCTACAGAAGCAACAGGGTATGCACAGTAGTCTGCTGCATAGTATGCGCTTGCTCTGTGGTTTCCGCTTGCCCCAATACCACCAAACGGTGCGGCGCTAGAAGCCCCTGTTATTGGACGATTCCAGTTAACAATACCAGCACGAATACGTTTTAAGAAGTGATCATAGTCTGCACTTGCATCACTTAATAAACCGGCAGATAAACCAAATGCGGTGTTATTTGCTTCTTCAATCGCGCTATCAAAGTCTGTATAGCGATATACCTTGATGAGTGGTCCAAAGTGCTCTTCATCAGGCATCTCTTTTACATTCGTCACATCAATAATTCCTGGGCTTACAAAGCCTGTGCCCGGTTGTAGATGTGTTAGTTCAACAAGGGGAGTTGCCCCCATTTCAATAAGTTGTTGCTGCGCAGCAACCATGCCAAGCGCTGCTTTTTCGCTGATCATTGCGCCCATAAATGGCTGCTCTTCACTAAAGCTATCTGCGACGACAATGTGCTTAGTTGCTGCCACTAATTTGTCTAAGATAGCATCACCATTTTGTGTATTCTCAATGAATAATCGGCGTGCACAGGTACAGCGTTGACCTGAGGTAATAAAACCTGATTGAATGATATCGTGAACCGCAGCGTTGATATCAGCGACATCTTTTACAATAAGCGGGTTATTACCGCCCATCTCCAACGCTAAAATTTTACCTGGGTTGCCTGCAAATTGTTTATGTAATAGGTGACCTGTGTTTGAGCTGCCGGTAAAGAATAAACCATCAATATCTTTATGGCTGGCAAGGGCAATCCCAGTATCCACTTCACCTTGTACAAGGTTGATGACACCTGCTGGTAAACCGGCTTTTAGCCACAGTTTTAATGTAAACTCTGCAACATGGGGGGTCAGTTCAGAAGGTTTAAACACCACGGTATTACCCGCTAAAATAGCAGGAACAATGTGGCCATTTGGTAAGTGACCAGGGAAATTGTAAGGGCCAAACACTGCGACAACACCGTGTGGTTTGTGTCGAATAAACGCTTTGGCGCCTGGCATTGGGTTCTCGGTTGTGCCAGTACGTTCGTGGTATGCTTTAACTGAAATAGCAATTTTACCGGTCATCGCGCCTACTTCAGTGCGCGTTTCCCATAATGGCTTACCTGTTTCACGGGCAATAATTGTTGCAAACTCTTCGCTATGTTCTTTTAATTGGTCTGCGAAGCGCTCTAATACTGCAATGCGTTCATCAACGGTTTTGTCTGCCCAGTCTAGTTGTGCTTCTCGTGCTGCTTTTATGGCAGCATCCACTTGCTCTGCTGTGGCTGTTTTGCCTTGCCAAACAATATCACCATTGCTTGGGTTAACAGAGTTGAACTCGTGGCCTAGACCATGCTGCCACTGGTTATTTATTAATTGCGTATCTTGAGTTATTTGACTCACCGTAATCTCCTTAAGCGGCTACAGGCGGAAAAATCGCGCTGCATCCCCTTGTTTTAATTTAAGTGCATTGGCCACTTCTTGGCTGACAATAAGCGTGTGTTTCGCGTGGTTATAATGAGCATGCTTTGTGAATGTGGCTCTAAAGTCATTCACACCTTGATTGCAGATTGCCAATGTGTCTGAGCTTTTTTCGTTTATATGCGCCAGTTCAGCAATGGTAATAGGGCATACCTGTGATTCACGAACGCTGCGAATATTGCCAAGTTTTGCTTCTACCGTGGGGCCTGCATCGAATAGGTCAACATAGCCGCGATGCTCAAACCCTTCTTTTTCGAGTAGTTTGAGTGCTGGTTTGGTTTTTTCGTGCACTTTACCAATCACAGCTTGCGCTTTTTTGCTTAAAAGGTTGGCATAAATTGGGTATTTTGGCATGAGTTCGCTAATGAATACTTTATCGCCCAAGCCCACTAAGTGATCTGCTTGTGGGAACTCAATACTAAAAAAGTGTTCTTGTAACCATTGCCAAAAGGGTGAATGTCCTTTTTCATCACTGACACCGCGCATTTCTGCGATAACGGTGTCTGCAAAACGCTCACTGTGCTGCGCCATAAATAAAAAGCGCGAGCGTGATAAAAATCGTCCGGTTAACCCTTTACGGTTTTGCTCACGTAAAAATAAGGTACAAATTTCGGAACAGCCTGTGTAATCATTACACATGCTCAAAATATCAACCGTGTTATACACGTTAAGTGTGCGAGAATGATGGACTGTTTTACCTAAGTGATAATGATAAAGTGGGACCGACATACCTACCGCAGCCTCAATGGCTGTGGTACCAATGACTTGACCGGTTTTACTGTCTTCTAAAACAAATAAATAGGTTTCATCATGTGGTTTGTTGATGTCTTTGGCAAAACTGCGTTCAGCGCGGTCAATTTTTTCTAGCAATAAATTGTCATCAACCGGGAGTGAGGTAAAACCATGGCCCGATTCAATGGCAATTTGCTTTAAAGCTGCAAAATCATTTGCAGTAATTGGACGTAATACTTGCATTCATTGCTCTCCGATGGCGTGCTGAATTAACAGCACGCCAACTTGGATTAACCGTTTACAACGTCTGCAACCGCTTTTTCAAAGCGTGCTAAACCTTCTTTGATATCTTCAAGTGGGATCACTAAAGAAGGCGTAAAGCGCACAACATTTGTGCCAGCAACTAGGCTCATTAAACCGTGCTGAGTGCTTGCAACGAGGAAGTCACGAGAACGGCCTTCATATTTACTGTTAAGCACTGCACCTAATAATAGACCCTTACCACGTACTTCACTAAATACGTCGTATTTTTCGTTAATGGCTTTTAAGCCATCACGTAAAAGTTGTTCGCGCTCTTTAACTCCAGCAAGCACGTCTGGTGTGTTAACTGTATCGAATGCCGCTTCAGCTACAGCGCACGCTAATGGATTACCGCCATAAGTAGAGCCATGTGTCCCTACTTTTAGGTGCTCGGCAATATCAGCTTTGGTGATCATGGCACCGATAGGGAAGCCACCACCCAGTGCTTTTGCTGTTGTTAGGATATCAGGTGTTACGTCTAAATCTTGGTAAGCGTATAGAGCGCCTGTGCGGCCAACACCCGTTTGTACTTCATCAAAAATGAGAAGTGCGTTGTGTTTGTCACATAATGCGCGGACCCCTTTAACAAAGTCGCTAGTTGGTGAAATAATACCGCCTTCACCTTGCAAAGGTTCCATCATAACCGCACATGTGTTGTCGCTGATAAGCGCTTCAAATGCAGCAAGGTCATTGTAATCACAATGATCGATGGCAGCTGGTTTTGGACCAAAGCCATCAGAATACGCCGCTTGACCACCTACCGTAACAGTAAAAAATGTACGGCCATGAAAGCCTTTATTAAAGGCAATAATTTGATTCTTTTGTTCACCATGTACATCTAATGCCCAACGACGCGCGAGTTTTAAAGCTGCTTCGTTTGCTTCTGCCCCTGAGTTTGCAAAATAAACCTTATCAGCAAAGGTCGCATCAGTGAGCTTCTTAGCCAAACGCAATGCCGGTTCGTTCGTCATTACATTTGATAAATGCCAAATTTTCTCGCCTTGCTCTTTTAATGCATTAACAAGGGCAGGGTGACAATGACCTAAGCAGTTCACTGCAATACCACCTGCAAAGTCGATAAACTCTTTACCGTTTTGATCCCACACGCGTGAACCCTCGCCACGAACTGGGATAACCTCTGAAGGGTTATAGTTTGGCACCATTACGTCGTTGAATAATTCTCTTGTTACTTGCATGTGTTGCACCTAAATCTGGCTTAATATGAAAAAATTAAAATTGCAAAAACTAGGTTAGTTAAGCCGTTCCTGCCTAGTTACGCACGATGAGATTATTTTTCTTATCAATTATTTATATTATCTGGTTTGCGAACTTAAATTTGCAGTGCTATTTTGTGTAAATTGACTAAAATAAAAAGCAAATTGACGAAAGAATTAAACAAAATGATAACTCCTCAAGATGAAAAGTTGCTTGCGATATTAAAAACTAACGCTCGCGCAAGTGTGTCGGATTTAGCAAGGGCCTTAAATTTATCACGCTCTACGGTACAAAGTAGGATGTTAAGGCTGGAAGAGTCGGGTGTGATCAAAGGGTATAGCGTTGATTACGGTGATGCCTATTTAAGCCAAATGGTCTCAGCGCATGTATCAATTAAGGTGAAACAAAAGTTAACCACAAAAACGAATATAGAACTGAAGCAAATTGACGCAATTTCTCAGCTTTATGCGATTAGTGGTGAATTTGATTTGATTGCAGTCGTACAAGCTCAAAACCTCGAAAAATTGAGTCATTTGCTTGATGATATAGGTAATCTAGATGGAGTAGAAAGAACAACTTCGTCGGTAATATTAGAAACAAAGTTTAAGCGCTAATAGGGCCATTTAGCGCTTAATGTTGGGTTAGTTGCTTGCTTTACGAATAACTTTCTTTTCAACTTCATCCAGTTTTATGACGTAGGCATTGCCGCCAATGCCTTTAAATTCTTCATCGGTAAACACGATGGTGTTGTCATCATAAAAGGTGACAGCCTCTTTTTGAGTAACGATACCTAGGTCGATACGTGATACATCACCCGAAAAGAATTTGTCTTCTTTAAAGTTTTCAAATAGCCAGATACTTGTTGAATCGAGAAGAACCAACTTAGTTCTATCGGGGCTTAAAGCCGCGGAGGTGATCCAACATAACTTTTCTAATGTGGTACAGGTCTGAAATGAATCAATCAGCTCAGCGTCAAAATTAGCAGCGTGATCGCCTACTTTATAGACATTCGTTATACCATCAAATGGTTCTGTTCTATTTTTAGTAAATAAGTATAAATGACGACCGAAGGCGACAAAGGCCTCTAGGTCAAAGTTTCGTTTGTCAGGCTCAATAGGGGTGCCATCCATTTCTGGATAGGTGAATTTGATGATTTCGGCTTCAGTTGTGTCCCCTTTGATATCAATGGGGTTTTCGATTTTATAAATTGTTAGCCATTTTCTGTCGTTTTTATTATTGCCGAAATCGCCTAAGAAGAAATGCCCGAAGGTGTTTTGGGTCATGTCCTCCCAGTCAATGTTTTTGGCATTAGTGACAAGGATTTCTTTGGCAATTGAACCATCTTGGTTAAGGCGGTATAACTTGGGCTTATCGCCACTGTCGTTTATTGCCCAAAGCCGTTTGTATTTATCAAATTCAATACCAGAGATTTCTTTGACTTTAGGATCAACAGTTAATCGCTTTTTACTGTAAAGGGTGTAAATAGAAGACCCGACCAGCGCTGCAACAACAGTCACGGCAAGGATAAAAAAGGTGAATACGCTTTTCTTTAACATTAACAAGGAAATGGCTTTGGAAGATGTAAAGTAGTATACCCTACAATCTTTATCTTTGTATATTCCATACCCCAGTTCCTGTCGCGGCCATAAAGTTAATATTGTCTTGCAAGACTTTGTGTCCAACATTCACTGATGATTCTGGGTGGCTGACTAAATAACCTTGTACACTGCGTATCCCCATTGATTTTACGAGTTCAAACTGGGCAAATTCTTCGACACCCTCAGCCACAATTTTTAGTCCTAATTTATGGCCAAGCTCACTGATTGAATGCAGTATTTCATTGTATTTAGGATTGCTATTCGCTTGGGCAATAAACAGACGATCGAGTTTAATGACGTCGATTGGTAAATCAGCCAGCGTGCTTAACGAGCTAAAACCCGTTCCAAAGTCATCAATTGCAATAGTGACGCCACTGGCTCGTAATTTCTCAAGTTGCTGAATAATGTGTTTACTGGCTGTAATAAGTGTTGATTCGGTTATTTCTAACATTAAGGCACTTGCAGGCAAGCCTGTTTTAGCCAATATGTTCATTACCCAATCATACACAGCGCGGTGTTTAAGTTGAATGCCTGATATATTCACCGATATTTTAACTTTTTTCATCCCTGCGTTATACCACGCTGACATTTGTCTGCATGATTCGAGTAAAATCCAATCGCCTAGTTCGAGGATCAGGTTCGATTCTTCGGCAATAGGAATAAACTCAGCAGGTGCGATTGCGCCTTCTACCGGATGATCCCAGCGGGTGAGAGCTTCGAAGTAATCGATAGTGCAGTTTTCTACGTGCACAATTGGCTGGAACGATAAATGAAAGTTCTCGCAGGCAATCGCCAAACGCATTTCTTCAAGTAAATAGTGATAACGGCGCATTTTATTGCCCATTTCGGGGGAGTACACCTTAAAGATACCGCGACCATCTGTTTTAGCGCGATACATTGCAACATCGGCCATTTGTAATAATGCATGGGGCGTTGCTGCACTATCGGGATAAACGGCAATACCAATACTTGCACTAATTTTAATCAGTTTATTGCCGAGCACAAAATCGCGTTCGATTTCTTGCAATACATTTTGCGCAATTTCTAGGGCTTTATCTTTGTGGTCGAGCTGACTTATAAAGATTGAAAACTCATCACCGCCTAGACGCGCTAAGTTTTGTTCAAGCCCATTTGTAGCAGACACATTGTTAAGTTTATGGTGGCGTACCACACTGGTTAAACGGGCTGCAACTTGAATAAGCACTTCGTCACCAAAGCTGTGGCCGAATGAATCGTTAACTTGTTTAAACCCATCTAAATCGATGAATAATAACGCGCAATTTAACTTATCGATTTCAGCCAGACTTAATTGCCTTGTTAAATGTTCAATATAGGCATGGCGGTCAATTAACAGCGTTAATTTGTCTTGGCAGATACTGACCTGCGATTCGTGGGTGTAGGTCGTAATATGTGAGCTTAATGTATGAATGTGTGTTTTTAGCTGGCTTACAATTGGTTGGCTTGTATCGTTATTACGCGCTAAATGTAAGGATTTGAGAAGGTTTGATAGTTGATTATTGAGCTCAGTTAAGGTGTGTGTATCGTTTTCTGTTTGTCTTTTTATATTGATAAGCCAACTAATCGCTAAACCGAGCAATAAAAATATACTGATATTGATGGGCGAGAGGAGCGTTGACCAAAACAGGGATGATGCACTGATAGTAATAAATGAAGTGGGTGTTGATTTGACTACAACATACTGCAGCTCATCTTTGTTAATGAGTTGCTGACCTCTAAACACCATATTATACCACGGTGCAGATTCTAGCTGAGTGTTTACTTTTGGCTGAGATTGTAACTGCGTATTATTATTGAAATGTGCTAAATCATTAACTTGTTTCGTTAATAAAATATTTAAACCATACACAAATGCAATTAAGGTAATAATACAAATAGATAATGTACGAAACGCGTTGGTCATTAGTCGCTACCATCCCGGGTAAAATAGTTTTTAACCCACTTCTGAGTTATTCAGTATATTGTTTGTCACTAAAATAGACAAAGTCTTTTTAATGTAATTAATTTGTTAATAGTTTTGCAAATGAAAAATTTTGCATCTACGTTAGTGTTTTTACTCTATTTTTGACTTAAATTTTATTCACTTTACCCCTGTCTACTTGTTAACTACTTTTATGAGTATGCGCTGATCAAAACAATAAAAGAGCCTGAAAATTAAGTGTATTTTATTTTCAACTTGGTTCGGTTATTGCTCTTATTGAATAAGCAATATGATTTTGAGTACTTTTATTTATTTTGCGCACTGAAATGGTGCGAAAAATAAAAAATTGCACTGTCATAATGCGTAAATATAGATTTGATTAACTAAAGCAAAATGCATGCTTTAGATTGGACGTTGTTTTAAATCATGTAACGCACAGCCTCCGTCTGTTGAGTAGTTGAACACGGCACTGTGGCAAGGATTAATTTACCGATTGGTTGAATTGGAGCCCACTATGTTAAGTAAACGTTTTTTTAAGACTAAAGACGAAACAGAAGTCACCTTTGAATTTCAGCACCCTGATGCTGAAGATGTGCAATTAGTTGCTGAATTTACAGATTGGCAACCTGTGCCAATGAAGTTCAGTAAAAAAGAACAAGTATTCAAGTGTAAGCAACGTCTGCCATTGGATAAAAAATTTCATTTCCGCTATCTGATCAATGGCCAAGTTTGGGATAACGATCATCAAGCTGATGGGTATATTCCAAACGGTTTTGGTACCGAAAACAGTATTGTTAACACTCAACGCGCTTAGGTGTATTAATGCAGTCACTTGCGCAGTTATTTTATCTGCATGGTATCGGTTACGAATATACAAAGTACACTGGCGAGCACGTCGTTTTTGATGAAAGTACGCGCCGCAGTGCACTCAGTTGTTGTGGTATCGATTGCACTGATACAGACACCATTAACCAGCTCAACTTTGCCCTGGATGCAGGAACGTGGTTAACGTTATTACCTAACGTTAGCCTTATTGAGTCAGATGAGCCCTTTTTACGAGTGCGAGTTGATGAGCGTCTTTTATCACGCGGCTGTGAGTTACGCCTGCCATCGCTCGATATTGTTGTTAGTCGAGAGAACTTGCACGAATTGAGCGTGACAGGTGATTACCGTTTTAATGATATTCGTTACCTTGAAGTAGCGCTTCCCTTACCCGACATGCCCATAGGCTATCATGATGCTGTGATTACAGTGGCTGATCAAGAAGCACATTCTGAGCTGTGGATCATGCCAAAACAGTGCTTTACAGTGGATGATAAAAAGCGCTTGGGTGTGTCGATACAGCTATATAGCCTATTTAACGCGCACGGTTTAGGTATTGGCGATTTTGCAGATTTAGCGTCGCTAATGCGCGAAGCTGCGGCCAATGGTATGGATTATATTTTATTAAATCCATTGCATTTATTGTTCGAACACAGCCCTGAGCGTGCCAGTCCGTATAGCCCTAATAGTCGTGCGTTATTAAATCCGCTTTATATTGCATTGTCATTATGCGAAGACGCGAAAGATAATTTGGCACTTGAAAAGCTGCTTAATGAAAAACCGCAAGGCACCGATACATACATTGATTACACAAGTGTCAGTGATTTTAAATACCAATTATTTAGCTGTTTGTATCATCACTTTCGTGAGACAGCATCGGTTGAGCGTAAAGCGCAATTCGAAGCATTTTGCCTAACTCACAAACACAGTTTAGCAACGCTGGTGGTGGGTGATAATGAATACGCAAGCTACTTGCAATGGCAAGCGCATTTACAGCTTAACCTATGCCAGCAAATAGCGAATGAATGTGGTATGGATATTGGTCTCATCAACGATTTAGCGGTGGGATGTGCGGGTGATGGCAGTGAATACCGTAGCCAAGATGAGCTATTTTCTCATGGTGCAAATGTTGGCGCACCGCCAGACCCATGGGCTGAACAAGGACAAAACTGGGGCTTACCTGCACTCAACCCGCAAAAATTAAGTAAAGATAATTTTGCGTTTTATCGATCGCTTATTCGCGCCAATATGGAAGATGTGGGTGGGTTGCGAATAGACCATGTTATGGCTATTCGCAGGCTCTGGTGGTGTTTTGATAATCAAGGCCAACAGGATGGTTGCTATGTTTATTACCCTTTTGAGCATTTGTTAGCTATTTTAAAAATAGAGTCACACCTTAACCAATGCGTCGTTATAGGCGAAGATTTAGGGGTTGTGCCCACTGAAGTGCGTGATGCATTGAAAAGCAGTGCTATTTATTCCAATGGCTTATTTTACTTTGAAAAAGATCACAATGGTGAGTTTTTAGCCAGTGAACATTTTGCTCCACATAGCTTACTGATGATTGCTAATCATGATGTCCCCCCCTTTAATGGCTGGTGGACAGGGCACGATATAACTGTTAAACAACAGTATAGCTTAATTGATGAAGCGCAAAGCAACGCCTTGCTCGAAGCCAGAAAGATTGAAAAGCAACGTATGCTTAATTTCATCATGCGCGAAACTTCTCAGCAGCTGACCTTAGATACAGAGGCCTCTGTAGTATACCAAGCATTAGCATGTTGCCTTGCGGCAGCACCCGCTCGATTGTTTACCATTCAGATAGATGATTTAGATCAGCAAATTTTACCGGTGAATATTCCCGGAACGGATAAAGAATACCCCAACTGGCGGCGCTTATTGTCGCGCCCGACGCAGCAAATTATGCATTCGCAGCAGTCATTTTTAGCCAGTTTAATTTCTATAAGGAATCAATAAATGCGAAGTCGTGTTCGTCAAGAGCAAAGTGCACAACCACTGATTTATCAGTCGCAAATCGAGGCGTTGTCAGCAGGTTGTTTTAAAGATCCTTTTAGTTTCTTAGGACCGCATAAAATTAATGATAGCCGTTATGAAGTGCGCTGTTTTTTACCGGGTGCCACTATGGTATCTGTTGTTATGGGGTCGCAGCAGATTGCAGCTCAAAGGCAAGGGGAAAGTGATTTATTTGTAGCAACGATTGATTGCACATCAGTCCCTGAGTACCAGTTAGATGTGAGTTACGCCGACAAAGCGAGCCACAGACACTACGATGAATATAGTTTTGCGAGCACGCTCGATGAACAAGCAATGTATTTGTTTAATGAGGGCAGTTTAGAGCATGCTTATCGCCATTTTGGCGCGCATTTTACTACACAGCAAGGTGTAGAGGGCGTGCGCTTTACCGTATGGGCGCCAAATGCTAGCAGCGTATCGGTTATTGGTGAATTTAACTTTTGGCAACGCCAGCGTCACTTTATGCGTTTTCACCCAGCAAGTGGCGTATGGGAGTTATTTATTGCAGGGCTTAAAGAAGATCAGTGCTATAAATTTGCAATAACTACTCTAATGGGTGAACTGCTCGATAAAGCCGACCCGTTTGCATTTAAAATGCAGCAAGCACCGGGTACAGCATCGGTTTTACACGCTAGCAAAGCAACCGTAAAACTTGATGAGCACGCCCTTAAAAATCGTGCAAAGCGTAACAGTATTGAATCGCCTATTAGTATTTACGAAGTACATGCGGGCTCTTGGCAGCGCAGAGATGATAGTAGCCGGTATCTAACGTGGCGTGAATTAGCTGATAATTTGATTCCCTATACCAAAGCACTCGGGTTTACTCACTTACAGTTAATGCCAATTAGTGAATACCCGTTTGATGGTTCGTGGGGCTATCAGCCTGTTGGTTTATTTGCTGTGACAAGTCGTTACGGTAGTTTTGACGACTTTGTTTACTTTGTACAACAATGCCATGAGGCTAACTTAGGGATTATTCTTGATTGGGTCCCTGGGCACTTTCCAAGTGATCCCCATGGCTTACATCGCTTTGACGGCTCGCACTTATATGAACACGCCGATATACGGCAAGGATTCCACCCTGACTGGAATACCTACATTTATAACTACGACCGTGCTGAAGTGCGCAGCTTTTTAATAGCCAATGCCATGTATTGGTTACACGAGTTTGGCATTGATGGCTTACGGGTTGATGCCGTGGCATCCATGCTTTACCTCGATTATAGCCGTGAAGAAGGGCAGTGGGTTGCGAACCAATATGGTGGGCGCGAAAACCTCGGAGCAATAGAATGTCTAAAGCAAGTTAATTTGCGCTGCTATGCTAATAACCCCGGCATAATGATGGTTGCTGAGGAATCGACAGCATGGCCAGGCGTAACCAGACACGTTGAGCATGATGGCTTAGGATTTGGCTATAAGTGGAACATGGGGTGGATGAACGACAGTTTGCACTACATGCAACGCGATCCTTTGTATCGTGCTCATCATCATCATGAAATGACATTTTCGATGGTGTATGCCTACAGCGAAAATTATGTCTTGCCATTAAGCCATGATGAAGTAGTGCACGGCAAAGGTTCCTTAATTGAAAAAATGCCGGGTGATGACTGGCAGAAATTTGCAAATTTACGCGCTTACTACGCCTTTATGTGGGCTCACCCAGGTAAAAAGTTGTTATTCATGGGGGCTGAGTTTGCCCAGCGTCGAGAATGGAATCATGATCAATCTCTTGACTGGCATTTACTGGAGCACACGAGTCATCGTGGTGTTCAAGAAACAATAAAAGCGCTCAATAAAGTGTATTGCAATACACCCGCACTTTACGAGCAAGATACAAGCCCCGCGGGGTTTGCGTGGCTCGATAGCAACAACTCAGCACAAAGCATTTTTAGCTTTATTCGTTATGCAAAACAAGCTGATGATTTTGTTGTGGTTGTGAGCAACTTAACCCCACAGGTTTACCATGATTACGTTATCGGGGTGCCAAAAGCAGGGCGTTATCAAGTGATCTTGAATACAGACAAACCCGAATTTTTTGGCTCAGGGGTTGAGGTAACAAGCGATCCTGAACAGATTATTTTAACTCAAAATATGCTCAATCATGGGTTTACACAGAGCGTGGTCGTGTCATTACCAGGCCTTGCAACTGTGTACCTTAAGAAGGTGAGCGATGAGTCATAGTGTTGCACTTGAAACAGGGGTAACGATGCCGTTAGGCGCCTCGGTGCAGGGGGATGGGGTTAACTTTGCCGTCTATGCACCCCAGGCACACAGCCTATCTTTATGCTTATTTGACAGCAGCGGTCATTCAGAAATTCTCACACTGCCCATGCGAATGAATGAAGGGGGAGTGTGGACATTACGTGTTAGTCCTTTAAAAGCCGGTGCGTTGTATGGCTTTCGAGCTGATGGTGACTATGCACCTCAAAAAGGGTTATTTTTTAATCCTCATAAGTTATTGCTCGACCCTTATGCTCGCGACATTTATGGCGAGTTTACGTGGAGCGAGCGCCACTACGGGCAGATGCCGGTTGGCACATTAAGCACTGTGAACAACGCGATAGATATGCCTAAATCACGCGTTAGAGAGCTTGCGCTTTACAAGGGCACTAAGCCACAGCACAGTTGGGGAAAAACCGTCATTTATGAGTGTCATGTAAAAGGCGCGACCTGTCGCCACCCTGATATACCGAAAGCGTTGCAAGGCAAATTTTTAGGCTTAAGCCACCCTCGTTTTATTGAACACTTGCGGACTTTAGGTATCACGTGTTTAGAACTTTTACCTATTCATGCGTTTATTAGTGAGCAATTTTTAACGGCTAAAGGGCTGCAAAATTATTGGGGCTACAACACGCTTAATTTTTTTATCCCACATAAAGACTACTTGGTCGACGATGATATTAGCGAGTTTCAAGAGATGGTCGCTGAGCTGCACAAAGCTGATATCGAAGTCATTCTAGATGTCGTCTATAACCACACCGCAGAGGCTGGCACTGATGGGCCGCTATTATCTCTACGTGGGTTAGATAATCTGGGTTACTACCGAACGGTTGCCGATAAGCCACAGCATTATATAAATGATACGGGCTGCGGAAATACGCTTAATATCGATTCACCACGTGCTTTGCAATTGGTGCTTGATAGCCTGCGTTATTGGGTAGAAGTAATGGGGGTTGATGGTTTTCGTTTTGATCTGGCCACCATACTTGGGCGCAATCCAAATGGCTTTAATCATGCGCATGCTTTTATGCAAGCTGTTAATCAAGACCCTGTTTTAAATAAAGTTAAATTAATAGCAGAGCCTTGGGATATAGGGCCAGGTGGTTATCAGCTCGGGGCATTTCCAGCGCCTTGGCGCGAATGGAACGACAAATACCGCGACACCGTAAGACGTTTTTGGAAGCAAGAACAAGGTGTAATAGGGGAACTTGCTAAGCGTTTACATGGCTCGTTTGATTTGTTTGAACATAACCTGCGTGGACCCCTTAATAGTATTAACTTTATCACCAGCCATGATGGATTTACCTTGGCCGACTTGGTGAGTTATGAACAAAAGCACAATGAAGCGAATGGCGAGCAAAATCGCGATGGACACAGTGCGAATCATTCCTTTAATTGTGGTGTAGAGGGATATACCAGCGACCAAGCTATAAGCAAATTACGCTTGCAACAGCAAAAAAATATGCTGCTGACTTTGTTACTTTCCAAAGGGGTGCCTATGCTTTCTTTAGGAAGCGAAATGGCGCACTCGCAAGGCGGTAATAATAACGCTTATTGTCAGAATAATCGTACTAGTTGGCTTGCATGGAAAGAATCGCAATTTAACCATCCACTGACCCGATTTATTGATGATGTGCTTAGATTACGCAAGCAATTTAGCGTTTTTCAGCACCCCTTCTTTGTGCATGACGGTGACCCTCGTTATGCCGTTGCGTGGTTTACAGAATCAGGCACCGATATGCAACAAGATGACTGGCATCAGAGCGACCGTCAATTTTTAATGTATAGCCTGACTGATAAGCACACGAAACAAGCTTTACTGATTATTTTAAATGCTGGCTCCTTGCCTATCACTTGCCAATTACCGCGCTTATCAAGCGGTCAATGGTCTTTGGCACTTACCAGTATTCATTCGGTTTCGACAGCGAATGTTGACACCGAACAACAGATTGCTGCGATGAGCAGCTGGGTTTTTACCGCCGATTCAGAGGACTTAAGTCATGACTAAAAAAGGTGAACAAGCATGTGTTGTAAAAGGATGGCAAGATGCGCCTATTATTGATAAAAGCACCTTAGAGGATGACCTATCACGCCATTTTTATTACACCTTAGGGCGTGACAAAGTGGGTAAGTCACAACTGTATTTATACCATGCACTGGCGTTAACTATTCGCGACAGGCTCGTGGCGCGATGCCGTGACACAAAACAGCAAATACATGAACAAAAACGCCGCAAAACTGCTTACTTATCGCTGGAGTTTTTGATGGGGCGTGCACTGGGTAATGCGATTTTAAATCTTGACCTTGATGAGCAGGTAGCAAAGGCATTGCAACAGTATTGTACTGAGCTTGAAAGTGTTGCCGAAGCTGAACATGATGCAGGGCTTGGGAATGGTGGTTTAGGCCGCTTAGCTGCGTGTTTTTTAGATAGTTGTGCCAGCCTTGCGCTACCTGTTATTGGTTATGGCATTCGTTATGAATATGGCATGTTTAATCAAGCGATAGAAAATGGTCACCAAATTGAACAGCCCGATAACTGGTTACGCGAAGGCCACCCATGGGAGTTAAGCGCACCAGAGCAGTCTAAGCGAATCAAATTTTTTGGTCATGTAGAAAGTTACACCGACAAGCAAGGGCGTGTGCATCGTCAATGGCTCGATACCCAAGATGTCTTGGCGGTGCCATATGATGTGCCGATCCCGGGCTACAAAAACGATATTGTAAACACGTTACGGTTATGGAAGTCAGAGGCAACCGATGAGTTTGACTTGAGTGAGTTTAATGCGGGCAGCTACTCAGAAGCGGTGGCGCGTAAAAATCTCGCTGAACAAATCACCATGGTGCTTTACCCCAACGACAGTAGCGAAAATGGCAAAGAGTTGCGTTTACGTCAGCAGTATTTTTTATCGTCTGCCAGTATTCAAGATGTGGTTGATATTTGGGTAAACAAGTCAGGTGAAAACTTTGATGAGTTTGCTGACTACCATGTTTTTCAACTCAATGACACTCACCCCAGTATTGCGGTTGCAGAATTAATGCGCGTGTTAATCGATGACTATGAACTTGATTGGGATAAAGCGTGGCACATTACGACAAAAACCATGGCGTATACCAACCATACCTTGTTACCAGAAGCCTTAGAAAAATGGTCTGTGTCATTATTTTCGCGCTTATTACCGCGCATTTTAGAAATAATTTACGAAATTAATGCCCGTTTCCTCGCCGACGTCGCACAAGCATGGCCGGGAGATGTGGCTAAACAGCGCGCCCTTTCTCTGATTGAAGAGGGCCCAGAGCCACAAATTCGCATGGCGTACCTTGCGATTGTCGGCAGTTATTCTGTCAATGGTGTTGCGGCGCTTCATACTGAACTATTAAAAGCCGGTTTATTTAATGACTTTTATCAATTATGGCCGGAAAAATTCAACAACAAAACCAATGGTGTTACGCCGCGTCGGTGGCTTGCCCACTGTAATCCAGAACTGACTAAGTTACTGAACAGCAAAATTGGCGATGAATGGGTGGCTGACTTTAGCAAAATTGGCCAATTGCGCCGATATTACGACGATACCGAATTTCATACACAGTGGCAGGATGTTAAATATGCCAACAAACAACGTCTTGTTGAGCTTGTAAAAAGCCGATGTGGTGTTGAGTTTGACGCCACGATGATGTTCGACGTGCAAGTTAAACGCATTCATGAGTACAAGCGCCAATTACTTAATGTTTTGCATATTATTCATTTATACGACCGGATTCGTCAGGGCGATACAGAAAACTGTGTGCCACGTTGTGTACTCCTCGGGGGGAAAGCTGCGCCAGGTTATTACATGGCGAAGAAAATTATTAAGTTAATTAATAATGTGGCTGAAGTCATTAATAAAGACCCCCTTGCAAAGCCATATTTACGGGTTGCATTTTTACCTAATTACAACGTCACCGCGATGGAAACGATTTGTCCTGCAACCGATTTATCTGAGCAAATATCAACAGCCGGTAAAGAAGCATCGGGCACTGGTAACATGAAGTTTATGATGAATGGCGCGTTGACGATAGGGACATTAGATGGTGCAAATATTGAAATCCGTGATGCTGTAGGTGCTGATAATTTCTTTTTGTTTGGCGCACGAGCAGAGCAAGTTGACGATATAAAAGCGCACTATAATCCGGAGCAAGTTATTTATCAGACCGAAAGCTTATACAAAGTAATGCAACTCTTAGAAAGCGGTCATTTTAATTTATTTGAACCAAACTTATTCGACGACATTATTGCTGCGATAAAGAGTCCGCACGATCCATGGCTTGTAGCCCATGATTTTGCCAGCTTTGTTCAAGCGCAAGAGCAAGTTGAACAAGCCTATTTAGACAGCGCACACTGGACCAGAATGAGTATCTTGAATACTGCTGCCAGTGGCATGTTTTCAAGCGACAGAACCATTGGTCAATACAGCGATGATATTTGGCATTTGGAACCACTTTTAGACACGAGCGCACAGCAACACACACAGAAAAAAAGCAGCTAACTTAAGACGGAGAGAGTTATGCCAAGTTATGCAAATCGATATATAAGTAGTTTAACAAGAGAAACGTATGCCCTTATTTTAGCAGGGGGGCGAGGTTCACGTTTACACGAATTAACAGATTGGCGAGCTAAACCGGCGGTGTATTTTGGTGGTAAACACCGGATCATCGACTTTCCGCTGTCGAACTGCATTAACTCGGGCATTCGTCGTGTTGGCATTGCTACACAATATAAATCGCATTCACTGATCCGCCACGTTAATCGTGCATGGGGTCACTTTAAGAAAGAGCTGGGTGAGTCGGTTGAAATCCTGCCAGCGTCACAGCGTTATGGTGATGAATGGTATTGTGGTACAGCTGATGCTGTGTTTCAAAATATGGATATTATTCGTCATGAGCTGCCAAAATACGTCATGATATTATCGGGCGACCATGTATATCGGATGGATTACGGTGGTTTACTCGCAAAGCATGTTGAAAATGGTGCAGACATGACCGTATGTTGTATCGAGGTACCGTGTGAAGAGGCCGCGAATACTTTTGGTGTCATGACTGTGGATGAAAGTAAGCGCGTTCGCCGGTTTGATGAAAAACCTGCGTCGCCAACCTCAGTCCCCGGCAAACCTGGCACGTGCCTCGCTTCAATGGGGAACTATATTTTTAATACTGAGTTTTTATTTGAGCAACTGAAAAAAGACGCCGAAACAGAGGGATCTGGCCGTGACTTTGGTCATGATATCATTCCAGCCATTATTGAAGAGCATAACGTTTTTGCGTATCCGTTTAGAGACCCAGGCTATGATGGACAACCTTATTGGCGTGATGTAGGAACACTTGATTCGTTCTGGGAAGCGAACATGGAGCTGGTTATGCCAGAACCGCAGCTAGATTTATACGACCCTAGCTGGCCTATTTGGACTTACCAAGAGCAACTTCCACCGGCTAAATTTATTTTTGATAATGATGACAGACGAGGTATGGCGGTCGATTCAACAGTGTCTGGCGGGTGTATTATCTCGGGGTCTTTGGTGAGAAAATCGCTATTGTTCTCTAATGTACATGTCCATTCTTATTGTCAAATAGAAGAGTCAGTTATATTACCAGGGGCTAAAATTCAACGTAATTGTCGCATAAAACGCGCGATTATTGATCGTAGCTGCGAGATACCCGCAGGCCTTGAAATAGGCTATGATCATAAAGTTGATAAAGAAAATGGTTTTAGAGTCTCGAAAAAAGGGATTGTCTTAGTGACGCGTGATATGTTGAATGAACTGGCAAAAAAGTTAAAACAACAAGAGCAAGATAACAAACGCCTTGCTTAAATATGGGTGGGGTGGAAGGTTCTAATATCACCCCCCAGCATAAAAAATAGAAGTAAAAAGGAGTACGGCAAAGCATGCATGTATTGATGGTTGCTGCAGAGAATGATGCATTACCGAATGCAAAAGTAGGTGGTGTTGCCGATGTCGTAAGAGATTGTCCTAAAGCCCTTGTTGAAAAGGGGCTGACAGTTGATGTGGTGATCCCCGATTATGGTTTTCACGATTTAGAGCGTCATAGCCTAGGTGTGGTCAATGTGGCGTTTGCCGGACACATGCAACAACTCGAAGTGTGGCAACTTGCTCACTCTCAGAAAGGGGTTAGACAGCTGGTTATTTCTCATTGGGAATTTAGCCGTCACCATGGCGCTGTTTATTGTAATGACGAGGCAGGTCGCCCATTTGCAACCGATGCCAGTAAATTTGCCTTATTTAATGCCGCTGTGTGCGAAGCCTTATTACAAGGACTCATTTGTAAGCCTGATGTTATTCATTTACATGATTGGCATAGTGCGTGTGTTGCGTTGTTACTTAAAACAGATAGTCGCTATAACGATTTCTCCACCTTATTTTTAGCTTACACCGTACATAACCTTGCTCTGCAAGGGATCCGTCCTTTTAAAGGGGATACTTCGAGTTTAGAAGCGTGGTTTCCAAGCTTGGGTTATGATGGCCAAAAGTTATGTGATCCACGTTACCCCGACTGTTTCAACCCAATGCGCACAGCGATTAACTTGGTTGATAAAATACATTTAGTATCACCCACATATTGCCAAGAGGTGCTAAAACCAAGCGATCCTGTTAATGGCTTTTTTGGCGGAGAAGGGCTCGAGCTTGATTTACAAGCTGCATATCAGCAAGGCCGTGTAGTAGGCATTCTAAACGGGTGTGAGTATCCAGGTGATGAACTATCCGATGTCAGTTTTGCTCATTTATATCAGCACGCTGAGTCGGCACTTTTTCAGTGGATGGCAAAAACGTCTGAGCTTGACTCAGCGCATTATATTGCACATCAGCGTGTGCTTAAGTTTAAAACACAGCCTTTCTCTGGCCCTTTAGTGACGAGTGTTGGGCGATTAACAGATCAAAAAGTGCTCCTGCTTTGTCAGCCGTATGATAAAGCATTAGTGCTAGATGAATTATGCCAGCGTTTAAAGCAACATGATGGGTATATGATTATTCTTGGCTCAGGTGATACTGAACTTGAAAAAGTGATGACCACAGTCATGGCCCGACAAGATAACTTATTATTTTTGAAAGGATACGCTCATTTTGTTGGCGAGTACTTGTATCATTTAGGCGATCTGTTTTTAATGCCCAGTTCATTTGAACCCTGTGGTATTAGTCAAATGCTCGCCATGCGCGCAGGTCAACCGTGTCTAGTGCATGGTGTCGGTGGACTTCGTGATACTGTGCAGCACCTTGAAACGGGATTTAGTTTTAAAGGTGAGAGTTTAACCGCTCAAAGTTACGAACTTATTACTGGTTTTACTGAAGCGCTTGCGCTAAAAAATGCAGATCCTAAAAAGTGGCAAGGAATTTGTGAACAGGCTAAAAATGCGCGTTTCTCGTGGCAATCAGTCGCAGATGGTTATTTATCGTACTTATATCAATAAAAACACCCTGATTCATGGCAATTAAGTGACTTTTATGTCAATTTCCGCTATTAATTACTTAGTGTTATATAAATGATAAAAAGCAGGTAAAGTGGCTGTATTTGTTGCTAGGCAAGCGGTCTTTAATCGTCGTCAACAAGTTGTCGCCTATGAGCTACTATTTCGCGATAGTGAAAAAAACAGTTTTCCAAACGTGTCAGAAAGCACCGCAACGGCACGTCTCATTATGGAAAATCAGCTCAATTTAGGTACCCGCCATATCACGTCGGGCAAAAAAGCATTAATTAATATAGGTCCAGAGTCTTTAAAACTGGATCTATGTGCTTTTTTGCCAACGAAAGATGTCGTTATCGAGCTGCTAGAAACGATGGAGCCTACCGATGAAAACTATGCGTTTTGTCGTGAGTTATTTCATAACAATTATAAACTTGCCTTAGATGACTTCGTGTACCAGCCCGAGTGGGACCGCTTTTTAAAGCTTGTTCGACTTATCAAGTTTGATGTAAAACAAACCCCATTTGAAGAAATTCTACCCGTAGTTAAAAAATTAAAAAAACACAAAAAAATAAAGTTATTAGCAGAAAAGCTCGAAACGGCAGATGATTTTGAAAAAGCCTACGAAATGGGGTTTGACTTTTTTCAAGGCTATTTCTTTGCCAAACCAACCATGATCCAACAGCGTGATATTGATTATAACTACGCATTGGTTTTATCAATTTATGCTGAAGTCATGCGTCCAGACCCCGATATTAGCGAAATAGCGGGGTTATTCTCGCTAGATACTGCTTTAGCTTATAAGCTCTTACGCTTAATAAACAGTGGTGTATTCCCTATAAAAAGTAAAATAGGTTCGTTAAAACAAGCGCTTGTTTATCTTGGTCATGAACGACTGAAAAAGTTTGTTAGCTTAATTATTACTGCACATAGCGCACAAACTAAACCTGCCGAGCTCACGCGGCTTTGTGTTGTAAGAGCTCGATTTTGTGAGCTAATAGCACAGCGTGTGGCTAAGCAGCAAACCGGAGAAGCGTTTTTAACAGGGTTGTTTTCATTACTCGATGCTATTCTTGACCAACCAATGGAAAAGTTGCTTGAACGTTTACCATTTCCAGATGAAATACACAGTGCATTAATGCAAGAAAAGAACATTCTTTATTATATTCTCGAAACAGTTAAAGCCTACGAAACTGGAAGCTGGTGGGCATTAGAACAAGCAGTGGCTTTTTTAACAATAGAAAGCGCAGACCTTCCCAAAATATATGAAAATGCTGTAAATTGGAGCGATAGCTGCAGACAAAATTTATAAGTGATATATGCGCAATATTAATATGGATGTGTTAAGAGGGATTGCGGTACTGGGTTTAATGTTCATGAATGCCTATTACTTTGGTGTTTTTGAGTATGGCTATGTAACAAGTGCAACACCTTCTGTGGCGGATAAGTTTATAAATATTATTAACTTAGTCTTTATTGATGGCCGGTTTCGAACCCTCTTTTGTTTATTGTTTGGCGCAGCACTTACAATTCAATTACAGCGCTGGCAAAGCATAGATGCATTGCATAAGCGTTTAAAAGTATTAGCGTTTATAGGGTTGGCCCATGGGTTTTTACTTTGGGCGGGTGATATTTTATTCATTTATGCATGTGCAGGGTGGTTGGCACTCAAGTTCAGCCATGAGCCGAATGATAAAATAGTAAGAATGGGCATGCTATTTCTGCTACTCGGTGCACTCTCCTCTTTTTTATTGGCATTTATTGAACCTGAACTGCTTCCTGTTACGCGTGACTCTGCGGCTTTTTTAGAGGCATACAATGCGGCATTTTCATCCTATTTAGCGGGCTTTATGAGTAATGTGTTGATGTTTATCATCATGATTATAGCTGTTCCGCTTATTACGCTGTGGATGGCTGGCGGGCTCATGCTGATTGGGATGTATTTGTATAAACAAAAGATCTTCGAAAATGGCCTTACTAGAGAACAGTTAAACTTTATTGTGCCTGCAGCGCTGGGCTTTACCGTTTTACGATTAGCGGTTGAACCAAATACACATGTACTTATGGTCGCATTGGCTGAGCCTTTCTCTTGGTTTGCAGCACTTGCGATGGCAACGTTGTATATTCATATACTCGTAAAATACGTTAAGAATAACCCCGAAAAGTGTTTAGTATTACAACAAGCAGGGCGTATGTCTTTAACCCTTTACTTAATGCAAACCGTGATATTTTTAGTGTGTTTTAAAGTCATGTTCCCTGAGTGGGTGTTGAGCTTTGATCGCATTAATTATTGGCTTCTTATTGCGGGTGTGGTTGTCTTTCAGCTGGTATTTTGCAAAGTATATACTCAACTGTTTCGATACGGTCCGTGTGAGACCGTGTGGCGAAAACTGTCACGATAATTACCCGTATACTATACTTTTAAAAAATAACGTGCTGGAATGAACATGCGGGTTATATTGAGTGTTTTAATACTGCTTTGCTCTTTACCACTTTTTGCTGTAGAGCAATTTTCGGTGCTATTTGTAAATCCCTCGGTAAAAGCGGAGCCTTTTTGGCAAAAAGTCACAGCAGTAATGCAAGCTGCGGCAACACACAGTAACGTCAGGCTTGATATTATTTACGGTGGTGGCAATCGGCATATTCAGCTAGAAGAGCTCAGACACTATCTTAAATACAACGCCACTCCCGACTATGTCGTACTGATTAATTACCCTGGGGGAGCAGAGCAATCAATGAACTTACTTGAAAGTCACAAGATAAAGTTCATCACATTAGAAGAAACCATCCTCGGCGCAGAGCGTCAGCAAATTGGTAAACCCTCAGAGCATTTTAAATATTGGCTCGCAGAGGTTTATCACGATAATTTTGAAGCGGGTATCCAATTAGGAAAAGCATTGTTTGATAATGCTAAACAAGCAAAACAAGAACCCAAATTTGTGGCCATTAACGGTCACTATGGGACTGAATCAGATACTCGCAGTAATGGTTTAAGTCACTATTTACGAACCCAACATGTCGAGCTTGAGCAAGTTGTTTATGCAAATTGGAATAAAACCGAAGCCACTGAAAAAGTGCGCCGTCTATTGCATCGTTACCCACAAACGAATGTTATTTGGTGTGCATCGGATTTAATGGCACTGGGCGCACTTGATGCAGTTAAAGAAAAGTCAGGAAAACGCTATTTTATCGGCGGCATAGACTGGCTTGATGACAACTTAAGGTTAATTGAACAAGGGCGCTTAACAGCCAGTGTAGGTGGGTACTTTATGATGGGGGCGTGGGCGTTAATTAGTTTGGTCGATCATCACAATGGTCATCCATATTGGCAAACTCATCATGAAATTAAATTTAAATTAGGCGTGATCACGAACCAAAATGTGACAAGTTACCATTGGCTTAGTGATATCACGGACTGGTCAGTTATTCCATTCGATGCTTTTTTGCTGCGCAATACTCGCAATGCAGAGTATCGGTTTGACTTTGACACATTGCAGACGTTGCTCACCGAAAAACCTGCACTGCATTAAAGCGAGCCGTTAAACGAAGATTAATCTGCCTAGCGTGCTATAGGGTTCTGGTATAAACTAGCGGCTTTAAAATTAAGACAGAAGTGTGCCATGACAGAGTTAAAACGATTAAATAAATTTATCAGTGAAACAGGGTTTTGTTCGCGCAGAGAGGCTGATAAATATATTGAGGAAGGTCGTGTTACTGTTAATGGTAATTTGCCAGAAATGGGTGTTAAAGTCAGTGATGCTGATGAAGTACTTGTTGATGGTAAACCACTCAAAGCCAAACCGAAACGTGTTTATATTGCATATAATAAACCCGTTGGTATTACCTGTACCACTGAGCGAAAAATTCAAAGTAACATCGTAAAAGCGGTTAATTATCCTGAGCGTATTTTCCCAATTGGTCGATTAGACCGCCCATCTGAAGGCTTAATCTTTTTGACCAATGAAGGCGATATCGTTAATAAGATTTTACGAGCGGGCAATAACCACGAAAAAGAATATGTAGTCACTGTCGATAAGCCACTTAATCGTCAGTTTGTAAACAAAATGGCAAATGGTATTCCAATTTTAGATACCGTGACGAAAAAGTGCAAAGTGAAACAAACTGGCCCACAGCAGTTTACTATTGTGTTAACGCAAGGGCTAAATCGTCAAATTCGCCGTATGTGTGAATACCTCGGCTACGAAGTGGTCACGCTTAAACGTACACGTATTATGAATGTGACGTTAAAAGGCTTAAAAGTGGGGCAATGGCGCCATTTAACTGAGCAAGAGATGGCTGAAATTAATAACTCAATTGCCGACTCGGGTAAAACAGAGGAACGTTCAATTGACGATAATAAACAGCCAACTAAGCCAAGAACGCCTCAACCACGTTCAGAAGGCGAGAAAAAACGCGACTTTTCGAGCTATGTTAAAAAAGGCCGCACAGACTCAAAACCAGGCTCGAATAAAGCGAATCAAGGTAAACCTAGGTCAAACCAAATAAAGCGAAGTAGCACAAAACGTACTGGCACATTAAGTTTGAAAAAGTAAACGCTATAACGGCGTTTTGCTCAATTTTATCTTCAACTATTATGTGTTGTTGGTGCGCGCTTCACCAACAACACTGTACTTATCGCTTAACCCCCAATTTTGTACCAGATATTGCTTCTTATATAGTTTTAAGTCGATTTAGCTTACGTTCTCGATAACATAGCTGGTGGCAATATCTTAAAACCAGTAGTTGATGATTTTGCATACCAAGCTATTTTAGATAACTGGGATAGCACTGACTTAACAAAAATCACCGCTTATCTAAATCAGTTATGTGATGATCTAGTCGCTCAGGTTGTATCGCCACCAAGTAAGATGTTTTTTGAGTTCGACAATATGAATTGGCAATTTACACCTTATGCTGCACTTATGCTGTTAACGTTAAGAGCCAGCATGGCCTTGAGAATCCTGATTTTGAGCATCCTGGGTTTGGTAATCTTACTTCTTTGCTATTAACACAGCCCGTAGCCCCTCAAAAAGATGACGTGCTTGAACAGCTCGTTGCTAAATTACATGAGCAAGGCTTTGATGAATTACTTCAACACCGTGAATCTTTGGGAACTGTTGTCAGAAGCTAGTAAACTAGAAAAAGTATCGTGTACATAAAAGCAATCTACCTGATTTACATGGGTAGATTGCGTATCGCTTTTATCATTTTTAATGATGAGCAGGCATTAGAATAGCGTGTGTGATATCTTCGAAACGAATGACATGTCCGCCAAATTCATTTTGAAAGCTTATCGCATCTTGTTCAGTTGCAAAACTGGCCAATGTATTCCCCATAGCGCCTTGTTGAGATGAGCCCGCAACATACCAAGCTTCTCGCGCATTTATAAAGTAATTATCGGCGGGTTTATGCCAGGGTGTTTTACTCATGTCATGTACAAAAATATCGCTTACATTACGTGTGTTTTCAGGTTCTAGGTAGTAACTGAACATATCTCGTGTTGAACAAAACTTATGTATTTTTTTGCCCGAGCCCGAGCCCGAGCCCGAGCTCGTATCAGTTTGCAGTAGTTCAGCCTTCGGGCCTGGAAATTCAGAAATCAACATACCACATAAATGACATTCATCGGTTGCTTCAATTGCAACTGCTTGGCTGGGTGTTTGTTTAGTTTCACTCTCCCCACAGGCAAAAAGCATGAATAGAAGTGGCAGTATCGGCAGTAAGGTTTTAACGTTCATTACATTCTCTTTTTAGTAAATAGTGTGATGGCTAAAATTAATGGCAAGATAACCCAGGCGACGAGCACGCAAAGTAATTGAGTAAGCGACAGGCTTGAGCGTATTGCAATAGCAAGAGCCCCGTTTACATCGGCGCTGTCTAAGCCTGCTAGATTCACTAATCTAAAAATATCAGCGGGATTCAACATCATCATAAACGTGAGTGATTGTTGGCTTATACCGTCTTCAGTGCCTACGAGAAGGGCGAGTAAACCGAGATCAAATATGAGTGCGAAAATAAACCAGACGATTAAAGCAGCACCGGCAGCTTTTGACTTTTCACTCACCGAGATACTAATTATGAAGGCAATGGCAATGAAGCTAAGACCTAACATAACGGCACTGGCTATGAATAATGAAAATACAGTAATAATTTCAGTTTGCTGAGTATGGGCATATAAAATGACACCAGATGCACCAAAGCCAATTAAAATTGCCAGTGCAATGATACTTCCTTGCCCTATAAATTTTCCCATTAGTAATTGGGTTTTGTTGATAGGGTAGGTAAGTAATAAGAGTAAGGTGCCACTTTCTAGCTCACCTACAAAGCTGTCGTAACTGAGTAACAAGGCGATTAAAGGAATAATAAAAACAGCTAAACTTGCTAAGCTTGCTACAGTGGTCGAGGTTGAGGTTAACCCTGTTTCACCTGCGACCGCTGAGCCAAAATAGGTCAGCCCTACTGATAATAAGGCAAAAATAATTGTAATTGAGAGCAACCAACGGTTGCGAAGACCATCGCTAAACTCTTTTGCAGCAACAGTGAAGACTGATTTCATATGCTTCCCTTTTGTGGCGCTTGAGATAAAATTTGTTGATAAACCTGATTTAAATCGGGTTGTTCAATGTGTATATCATCTAAATGACGGTATTTAACGAGCTCGCGGAGAACATTCATTTTATTCTCGTCTTTTACCAATAAATCGGTATCGTGACAGAGTTCAACATGGGTCATTAATTGTGAGTCATTAACGAGCTCAGAGGGGGAAACACCGCGAGTTTTAATGCGTATATCTAAGTTTGCATGTGCGCGTAGACTGGCTAAATTACCGCAAGCAAGTTGTTGCCCTTTACTCAGAATAATCGCACGGTCAATATGGCGCTCAACCCCTGGTAACACATGAGAGCACAGGATAATACTGGTGCCGTGTGCTTTAAGGTTGTCAACTTGTTGGTAAAATTCAGTTGTTGCAACCGGGTCAAGCCCAACCGTTGGTTCATCTAGTAATAGTAATTTAGGTTTACCTAAAAATGCCTGGGCAAGTCCTAAACGTTGACGCATTCCTTTGGAATATGTTTTAACCGCGCGGTTCATTGCTTCTGTTAATCCTACTTGCGCTATTAAATCTTTTGCGTGTTGTTTGTTAAAACCTTTCAGTTTTGCAAAGTAATTGAGTACTTCTATTCCTGTTAAATGCTCATAAAAACTGACATTTTCAGGCAAGTAACCGACTTGGGATCGAATATGCCATGCGGCTTTGGAGTCTGGTTTAGCACCGAGTACATCGACACGGCCATTTGTTGGCGATGTGATACCCAGAATGAGTTTCATCATGGTTGTTTTGCCAGCACCATTATGACCAAAAAGGCCGAGCACTTCACCGGGCGCGAGCTCGCAGCTAAGGTTATTGACTGCTGTGAGATTGCCATAGCTTTTTGTTACTTGGTTCATTGAAACCACGGGCGTGTTAGTCATGTTGTTTGTCCTTGATATCACTCTGCGATTTAATAACATGAGGTGAGTGTGGGGAGCGCATTAATGGGTAGCTGTCTTTAACACCAGCAGGCTTTAATACAGGAAATTGGCGTTGTACCCAGCGCAGTGTTAATACCGATGGGCTATCCATTAGCATTTTCATTTCTGGGTATTGCCAAACCAATTTATCAATTCCATCGTTGGGTTCAAAGGCAACATCACCCACGCCATCATTATTCATATCCCAGCCTAAATAATTGCTCCAATAGTTACCGCGGCTATCGTGACTCCATTCTTGTTTTTTATTGGAAACGTATTTGACTTGCGTGGGGTTATTTATAAAGCTGTTGCCATATACTTGCGTATGCTCAGAGCCTGCAGTGAGGTGAATACCAATTTCTGTGGTATCAACCACGTTATCGACAATGTTGTTATACGCTGAGTTGTATACAAAAAAGCCTTTTCCGTCTCGCCCTAATACTTTGTTTTCGGGCTTGGTCCACACATTAGAAATGTGATTGTTTAGGATGTCTGACGAGGTAATAAAATTCATTAGTAACCCATAATCTTCACTGTTAGTCGTTCGATTACCTTGGATCACTAAATTGCGCGAGCTCATTAAGGCATAACCAGCCCGTGTATTGTATGCGTTATTATTGAGTACTTTATTGTCGTGGGAATACATGTAATGAACGCCATAGCGTAGATCATGAAGCGTGTTATTTTCTAATACGTTATCTTGGCTTGATATTATGTACAGGCCATCGCGCGTGTAAGAGACATCATTTCCTTTAACCAGTACATGTTGCACATTGGAGAGCTGAATACCATTGCCGCGATCTGCTGAACGCAGGGCTTTATTGCCAACAATCACGTTATTTAAAACCTGTACATGCTGGCCTTTTTGTAACCAAATACCAAAACCATCGCCTTTAAGGTGGTTATTGGCAATCATTAGTTGCTCTGCTTTTTGATCTGAATAAATACCGGAATGTTGTTCGGTTAAGTTATTTCCCCAATTCACTATCTCGAGGTTTTTAATCGAAATATGTGAACTTTTTAACAGTAATGCGTGGCCTTCGCCTAAAGCATCAATGACAGCACCTGTTTCACCAATAAGGTGGATGGCTTTATTTACAACAAAATTTCCTTGGTAAATACCCTTCGTTAAAACAATTGTGTCGCCTGCTTTTGCGCTGTCTAACTGCGCTTGTAAATCATCAGCTGCAGAGAGTCGCGTACTCACTGCCAACGAATAACATGAAAAACAGAGCAGTATTGCTCCACATAAACGGTGTAACCAAATTAACTGCACTCAATAAACCTTCTATTTGTAACGATAAAGGGTATGGGAAAGTCCCATACCCAAATACGAAGCTTACGCTTCAACTAACATGCGGCCTCGCATTTCCATATGCAGTGCATGACAGAACCAGTTACAGTAGTACCACTGCACACCCGGTTTATCAGCGATAAACGTTATGGATGCCGTTGCTTGCGGTGCAACTTCCATCTGCACACCATGATTGGTCATACAGAAACCGTGTGTCACGTCTTCAACTTGGTCTAAGTTAGTAATAACCACAGTGACTTCGTCACCTAGTTTTACTCTAAACTCAGTCATGCCAAAGCTAGGTGCAATTGAGGTCATGTAGACACGTACTTTTTTGCCGTCTCTAACCACTTTGTTATCAGCGTAAACATTAACACCGTCTGCTTTTGCCATTGCGATAGTATCGGCAAAGAAAGGATCGTTTCGCTCCCACAGTTTATTTGGCTTCACCTTAGAGCGGTGAACAATGATACAGTCGTGAGGTTCAGCGAAAGTTGGGCCATCATGAACCAACTTCATTTCATCACCTGAAATATCAATGAGCTGATCATTTTCTGCACGTAATGGCCCGACAGGTAAGAACCTATCTTTTGAGAACTTACACAGTGCAATAAGCCATTTACCATCTGCATCACGGGTTTCACCTTGAGAAGTATGGTTGTGCCCCGGCTGATAGTGAACATCTAACTTCTGACGTATGTAGTTCACTTTCTCACCATTGTATGCCTTGATAGCATCTTCAACGCTCCACTTCGCAATTTGGCTGTCGATAAACAGCGTGGTGTAAGCGTTACCACGGTTATCAAATGCGGTATGAAGTGGCCCTAAGCCTAGTTCAGGTTCTGCAACGATGGTGTCGCGAGGCTTAATTTTGTTATCAAATAGGTCATCTAGTTTCTTAATTGAAATCACAGAAACAGTCGGTGATAACTTACCATTAGCAACAAAATAGTCGCCATTGGGTGAGGTATTTAAACCATGTGGTGATTTAGGAACCGGAATGTACGCTGTGAGTGCTGACCCTTTACGGCCATCTAACACTGGGACATTATTGCCATTGTAGGTTTTAAATTTGCCTGCTTTAATGGCGGCTTCGCATCGCGGTAAGTTAAATACAACAACATGGTCACGTTCAGATGAGATCATATCACCGAGTGTGACCCCCATTTCTGAGTTATAACAGGTTGATGCAAAATACTTTCCGTCAAAGTCGGCGTCGGTGTTATCTAAATTACCATCCACCATTACTTGGAATGCGACTTCCATGGTTTCGGCATTAATCACATTAAACAATGAACGATAGGTGCTAATGTCGTCCATTGATGCTTTGCCATCGTTGTTCATGGGAATTTCGAATTCGCCATTACAGATCACATATTTAGTGTATGGAACCTTTTGCACACGCAAGCCATGGATTGCTTGAACATTAGGAACGGTTAGCATTTTATCGGTCTTCATAACATCGCAGCGAATACGTGCTACACGACTGTTGGCCTTGTCGTTAATGAACACATATTTACCGTCGTAACGGCCATCAGTCATACTCATATGTGGATGGTGTGAGTCACCACATTGCAGATGTGAGCTGTCGCCTTTGATGCGTTTAGATTCATTCGTGAGACCCCAGCCTGTTGCGCTGTCGGTATTAAAAACAGGAATACGCATGAGTTCCCGCATTGACGGAATACCTAAAATACGCACTTCCCCCGAGTGGCCTCCACTCCAAAAACCATAATATTCATCTAGTTCACCTGGGTGAACAGTGGCACTGTTACTGCCTGCTTCTGCGGCTTGTGCCTTAGCCATTGATGCGAACATAGTAGCTGACATAGGCGCTGCAACTACACCTGCACCTAATAAAGCACTTTTAGCAAAAAACTTACGTCTGCTTTCGTCTTTCAGCTGTTTTTGTTCTGGGAGCTTTTTCCTATCACTCATGGACTTCCTCCGGTTATTTCATTGTGCTTGGTGATGGGCGTAGTTAGCTAACGTCCACCGTGGGTATTTCTTTTTCCTGAAATTTATTCTTCTTCCTGGCAAGTTTCTTTAGAGGTGGACATTTCTGTTCATTAAAATAGGTGACTTGACAGTCAAGACAGTAGTGACACTCGCGCATATTGATTGAACCATCAGGGTGAATAGCTTGTATTTCGCATTCTTTAGCGCAGGTTTTACATGGCTGACCACACTCAGGCCGACGTTTTAACCAACTAAACAAGCGTAAATTAGAGCCCACAGAGAGCGCTGCGCCTAATGGGCATAAGTAGCGACAAAAGAATTTTCGGTTAAATAAATTAATTACCAGCAAAGACAGGGCATACAACACAAATGGCCATTGTCTATCAAACTTGAGTAAGAAGGTGGTTTTAAATGGTTCAACTTCAGCCATTTGCTCTGCAACAGCCATAGAGTCAAGAGACATGCCGAATAAAGCCAGTAAAATAAGGTACTTAATGGCCCATAAACGTTCATGCACTGCAAAAGGGGGCTCTATTTGCGGCAGCTTCACATAGCGTGCAAATACATTTAGTAGCTCTTGCAAAGCGCCAAATGGACATAACCATCCACAGTATACGGCGCGCCCGAACATCATAATGGTCACCGCAGCAGCACACCAAAGAATGAAAATAACGGGGTCGAGTAAAAATAAATCCCACGAAAAATCAGACATCAGTGCTTGTAAAAAAGTGAATACGTTCACTACAGAGAGTTGTCCGCCCCAGCTCCAGCCGATAAACACCACCACCACGACAAGGAATATGTGTCGGAAATTGTGTAAAAAGGTTGGGTGACGCACCAGAATATCCTGAAATATTAAGGTAGCGCCTAATAGAAGCATGAGGAACAGCAGAATAATCACTTCCACTTGCTTGTCTTGCCATACTTGTTGCGTCAGTGATAATTCAGCTTCGGGTTCAGGCATAGCGGGGCGACTGACATATTTATCTAAAGTATGATAATCGCCTTTAAAACTCGTGAATGTGCTGTCGATAGCGCCCATTTGACGGCGTACTAATAGCTCTAATTGCCAATCGGCTCCGGGGTTAAACTCATCGTGAGCGCGTGCGATAAAAATAGACATTTCTTTGAATTTGGGTGCGCCTGTGGCGTAAATATCAGTGACGCGAAAGTGGTCTAAATCGTGGAATGAAATGGTGTCGCCATTTTGCAAAAGTTGAATACGGTCAAAAATACCGCCACGAACGTAGCCTGAGCCTTTAAAAGAATAGCCATTTCCTAGCACAATAAAGGCATGCTCACCGGGGGCTAATTGCGCCATAAGCCATTGGTACTCACTCTCACCAAGTAAGTTTATGCCTATGTGAGGAATATTAGCTTGCGCATAATAAAGCTCAGCGAACATAGCGCTTTTTTGTTCAGGAGCAGCTGCATCAATGTGTTCTGCTTCTGTGCCTACAAACGCCTCATCAACGGCCTCTCGACTTAGGTACAAGCGGCGAATAGAACCGTCACCCGTTAACGCTTGCCAACTTGCTGGTTGATAAACATCGTGCTTTATAGTGGCCATTGGTAAGCGATTTAAAGCTTCAAGATCAATTATATTTAAACGTGCGGCGATTTTTTTTGCTGACTTAGTTACCGCATCATTCATGACCATGACCGTGACTGTGGCACCAGAAAGTCCATCAATGTTGACGATATTATCTGAGCTGCTGCCTCCTACTTTAAGGCGATCGCTAACATGTAAGCCCGTGTATTGATCAGTAAACTCCCATAGTTTTGATTCTGGGATACCCGTTAAAATAATCGGCTCGTGATGCTCTAATACCTTCACCCCTAAATAATTACCTTGGGGGTCAATGGCAACGAGCATATTCACTGGCTCGCCCGAATAAGCTGGAATTTTGGCAATATCATTGGTTTCAAAAGCGTAGCCCAGTACGTTTTTGTCTTGATAAACGACCCATGCGAAAGGCGCACTTTCGTCGTTAGATATCCGCTGTTTTTCACCAATATGTGTCGCTTGAGGAAAAATTTCCTCAATGAATGGTATGGGATCTTTTGGTGGGCTTACAAACACCGCCTCGCAGGGTAATGTAAGTATAAATAACATCATCGCGCAGAGGTACAAAAGCCAGGTTGATTTTATATTCATAACAGCACCAACAATTCCTTATAAATGGCTTTATTTAGGAAAGTTATATTGTTTTATTTTTCTCATTAATAACCTTACTCTTCTTTACAATGATTTTAGTGACCTTGATCAATTTTTGACTAGATAACATTTAACTACATGTGTTTTTTCGAGTGGGGTTAATGTGTTACAGAAAATTTAATAATTAATTTAAGTATAAATTTTAGAGAGATGATATACCTAGTAAGGAGTACCTAACTAAGGGTAGTGTAAGGAATATTTTTTAGTACGTTAGGGTTAGTCTTGATTTTATAAATAAACTGGTAAAGAAGAATTGATCGGTTTTGAATTTGATTTTTTATTCATGCCTTTGTATTTTTAATCGCATGTAAATAGCGGTTGCATGGTTTTTATTATTTATTTAAATGCAATGTTTTGGTGTGTTTAACCCAATGTATGGCGTTTTATATTGGTGTAAAAATCACTGTTTAAGAGTGTTTAAAATACATTCGTACATACCATGTATATACACTTTTAGGTAATTAAATACAGTCGTGCCGCATGACTAAAAAGGGGTAGGTGATGAACACCAAAAAGCGGTTTATTTCACCGTCAG
This sequence comes from Pseudoalteromonas sp. JSTW, assembly GCF_013423925.1. NCBI lineage: Bacteria > Pseudomonadati > Pseudomonadota > Gammaproteobacteria > Alteromonadales > Pseudoalteromonadaceae > Pseudoalteromonas > Pseudoalteromonas sp. JSTW. Next base: position 380,915 of record NZ_CP058973.1, on the reverse strand, counting down.
CCATGCTCTTTAACAGCCTGCGGTCAGATAACCTGCTTGAACAATAAGAAACGGCATGCCTTGGTGGCAGTGATTACAAGATTAAAGAGGGGCTGATTGTTTCGCTCTTTAAGATTCAAGGGTTGGTAAAAAGAGAGAGCGGAACTTATTACTAGCTATAGTATTAGAGCTAGTATAAGCCCATGCATTAATAATGATGAGCTTGAAAGGTTTTATGGTAACTTAAAAACAACCTTGCAAAGTACCATAATCAACGCGTTAGCATATGATAAATGATGTAATAGTGTATATCTGTTATCACAGTTTAGAACGTTAGTTTCTTAAGAAATTGGTCTGATTCGGTTGCGCAAAATACAATCAAAAGTTAATGTATTTGAGAACATAAAGAGCGGCAAGTTTCATAATAGACCAAATGTAGCTGTTAGCGCTTGAGGATGTTTTAGAACGTGGTGTCCATCTCTATGCAATCGTTAAACAACTTCGGTATTAAGAAAGCAGTGAATAGCGTGGCTATAAGTAATAATGGGTCTATCAAGAAATAAATAAAGCGCTTCGAGAATAAAAAGCAAGGATATTTTTCGCCGCACAGACGTTATGTATATATGTTCTAAGTAAGAGGATGTTTATCGTAATGTGCTTGAGCAACATGCTCTTATTCAGCGTGTTAGCCATATTTGAAACTTCTGGGAAAACGTCTGTCGAAAGATTTTCCATTCAATGATAATTGCATTAATTTAATACAAGCCAATCATGAATCGCGAAAACATACATCAGAATATCTGCTCTTTATATTTGTTTTGAAATTGCGCTAATTTTTATTGACGAATAAAAATATTTTACTAATTCATGCTACAAGGGATGGTGTTTATTATGAAGAAAATCAGTGTTTTATTTATTTTATTTAACTTTTTCACATCCGCATTATACGCTTCTGAAAAACCACAAATTATCTCTGTTAATTTGGTTAAGTGTAACGGTTGTTCTGATCAAACAATCAGTTCTCATGCTGCATCAATGTATTCACTTTCAGGTGTTGGTGTTTACGAGGTTAATTATCTGGATATTACTGGGGGCATTTTATCGGTTACAACCGTCAATGTGACGCCAGTGAATGTTGGTAAGGATCGTTCCGAAACAGAGGTTCATGCTCATGTTGATTCTAGTGATAGTGAGATAAGTGGCAAATTAAAATCGGTCAGGGAATCGTATGAAAAGATAAATGATATCTTTAGCCGCGGATACACGTTAGATAGTCGTTTTGCTTTTAAAGATGTATACCAAGCTTTGCTTGCCAAAGAAGCATTCAAGCAAGAAGTTGAGTTCTATATCCGAAATGCTGCTAACATTCTTAGAAACTTAGATAATGCTAAAGCAGCTGCAGCTATTATTGCAGGTAAAACAAGTGCCCAATCAAGAGCCGTTTTGGCAAGTGTTGCATCACATTCAATCAATAATACAAAAGTAACGTTTACTCTTTCTGATGGTACAAAAATTGAGGTCAAAATTGCTTTTCAATTCGTAGATGGGGAACTTACATTTGAAGTTGTTGATTTAGGGTTGGCATATACTGCTGATGGTCAATTAGTCCCTACGTCTAGTTTTCAAATGCAGAATCATGATGCGTCAGGCGTATACTCTTCGTCTTATATCCAATACCTTGGCACTTTGAATATAGATGTTACAGTAAATGGAAGTTTTGGTGGAGGTAGTACTTGCCCAACAAAATTAACTTGTAACGAAAATGGAACTGAGTGTGTTGCTGCGACTGTAAGTTGCGAATGAGTTATACTTCAAAATTAAGGGTCATTCTGCCACTTATGAGACTGTAACTAATTTCTGTAATTGCCTATCTCAAATTAACCTCTAGATTGGGTAAGAGTAGGTAAGTGGTAACAATTGGGTCAGATATTACTTTTTGCATTGTAAATGTTCATTAAAATGAAGAGTGAATACACAACAAAACCAGCTAGATAGGAATCATTAGGTGCGTTGATAAAATACTTGGCGTGTTTATTTTGTATTTACTATAAAGGTTTGTAAAAACGTGACAAAAAGAAAGACCTGATAACAGCCTTCAATTGAACGAAACGATGATTAAATGAAGGCTTTAAATAAGAGTAACCTAATTGATTTGCCCAAATATCGGTAAACGAAAGGAGTGTGTTGGAGAACTCTGCCTGATCATCAAAGTCGGCCTGCGGCCAGATAACTTGCTTGAACAATAAGAAACGGCATGCCTTGGCGGCAGTGATTACAACATAGTGCCTGTTTCATCAATACCACAGGCTATAGACTCAATTTTCTTCGTGAGAATATTTAACGTGATGGCTATGAGCAAGCGCTGATTGAAAATGCTGCTTTGTAACTGACGCGATTGACGTTAAATTAAAAGATAAGCAGTGCATGCCCAATATCGCTGATTTGACTAAAACACTCATTTAGCACCGTGTACCTTCGTCGGGCTAGACTATTAAACAGTATGGGTATTTGGTGCTGGTAATGGGCAAGAGAACGCTCAGTGTTTAATCCATTGTGTAGTAAAGAAATAGCAATTTTTGATAAAAGTATGGGTAAATACCGATTTTAAAATAACAATCAACAACACTCTATAAAACAGGAACGACAAATGTATACAGGAATTAGTCAGGTTATTCGTGCTTTACCTGCATTCGCATTAAGTGTTTTTTTAGCCGCTTTATGCTTTACAGTTAACGTGTCTGCAAAAGAAAATACCCCACTCTCTGAACAAAGAAATCAACAACTAAAAAACCTTGTTCAACAAAGTACAATCCCGCAATTAATTCAGGCAATGAAAGAAAAACAGCTCACAGCAACTGAATTAACACAGTTTTTTATTCAGCAAATCGATGAGCTCAATCCTCAATTAAATGCTGTGGTTGCAATGAACCCCGATGCTATAAGCATAGCTATGCAACTTGATGAAGCGCTTAGTCATGGTAAGTTACGCGGCCCTTTGCATGGCATACCAATTTTAGTAAAAGATAATATCGAAACTGAGACTATGCCTACAACGGCAGGCTCGTTAGCATTAAAAGATAATTTTACGCACAGAGATGCGCCAATTATTGCCAAACTTAAACGTGCAGGGGCCATTATTTTAGGCAAAACAAATTTAAGTGAATGGGCCAATATGCGCTCTGAACGTTCATCGTCTGGGTGGAGTGCGATTGGGGGGCAAACGCGTAATCCCCATGATTTAAATCGTTCTACGTGCGGGTCTAGTTCAGGCTCTGGTGCTGCTGTTGCCGCCTTTTTAAGTGTTGCTGCGATTGGAACTGAAACAAATGGCTCTATTACGTGTCCGTCTTCTGCAAATGGTATTGTGGGTATAAAGCCCACGGTAGGTTTATTGAGCCGTCATGGCATTGTGCCTATTTCTCATACGCAAGATACAGCGGGGCCTATGACACGCTCGGTAATTGACGCGGCCATTTTACTGTCAGTTATGCAAGGTTTTGATGAAAAAGATCCCGCAACAAACATCGCAAAAGGGCACCTTAATTATGACTATACGCCAGAGCAAAGTGCCATCTCATTAAAAGGCAAGCGTTTAGGTGTACTGTATGCTGCGCCACTTGCTCATGAGCAAGTTGAGTCACTTTTTAACCAGACTAAACAGATGCTCGAACAAGAAGGTGCTTTATTAGTTGAGGGGTTATCGACAGAGCCATATGATCATTTTTATCAAGATAGTTATGATGTTTTACTCTATGAGTTTAAAGCGACTTTAAATGACTACCTTGCTCAACTGCCAAACGAATATAAATCGCTGACACTAGAAAAGTTGATCCAGTTTAATCAAGCTCACGCTACTAAGGAGATGCCTTACTTTCAACAAGAAATATTTGAAAAGTCGCAGCAAAAAGCAACGTTAACCGACCAGAAGTATCTAACAGCATTACAAAAAGTGCATCAAGCAACCAGAGCAGATGGCTTAGATAAAATGCTTAAAGAACACAATCTTGATGCAATTATTACTGTGACTTTAACACCCGCGTGGTCAATAGACCGTATCAATGGGGATCACTTCACGGGCAGCTTTTCTACTTACCCGGCTGTATCTGGCTACCCTCATTTAACGCTGCCTATGGGTAAAGTGCATCATATGCCTGTTGGACTTTCTATTACGGGTGGTGCGTTGAGTGAAAAAGAGTTGATTGCTATTGCGTATCGGTTAGAGCAATTGATTGGATACAAATACAATTAATTTTTAGTGCATCCCCTGAAAATATCCTTTCAGGGGAGGCACAAATATAAGAGTACTTAATTACTGTGGCGTTGTTTAGGTACTTTAATTTTAAACAACAGTGTATAAAGCACTGGCACAACAATAAGTGTCAGTACTGTCGCAAAACCAAGCCCAAACATGATTGTGACCGCCATTGATTGGAAGAATACGTCAAATAAAAGTGGGATCATTCCTAAAATAGTCGTGATCGCTGCCATAGCGACTGGGCGCACACGACTAACGCCTGAATCGAACACGGCTTGATAAGGCTCTTTTCCGCTATCGAGTTCGAGGTTAATTTGATCCACTAATACGATGCCGTTTTTAATCAACATGCCACTTAAGCTCAGTAAACCAAGCAGTGCCATAAAGCTAAACGCTGCATTCATTAATAACAAACCTGCCGATACACCAATGATTGCCAGAGGCACTGTGGCCCAAATAACCAGTGGTTTTTTAACTGAGTTAAACAGCAATACAGTAATTGCAAACATTGCCAAGTAACCTAGCGGTAATGAGCCAAAAATCGCTTTTTGTGCTTTGCTTGCTGATTCAAACTCGCCGCCCCATTGCAACTCATAGCCGTGTGGCAGGTCAATCGCTTCAATATCTTTGCGGACACGGGCAAACAGCTTCGCAGGTGTTTCATCACCAATCACATCATGGTCTGCCATGACAGTGATAGTGCGTTTTCGGTCACGGCGCATAATTAAACTGTCTTCCCATTCAACAACAAAGTCATCAACTACTTGCGTAACTGGCACAAAGACTCCCAATACAGGGCTGTATATTTGTAAGTCGCGCAGGCTTTCGACATTTAACCGCTCTTCTGCAGGCGAGCGTGCAATAATGGGCAGCATTTGCGTGCCGTCTTTATACACGCCGACCTGTTTACCCGATAAGCTTGTTAATAAAAGCTGATCAAGATCAGACTTAGCAATCCCTAAACGGCGTGCTTTTTGTTCGTTGAACTGCGGACGAATAAGTTTAGAGCGAGCACGCCAATCATCACGAATATTAAAGGCTCCAGCGTCTTGATGAAGAATGTCTTTTGCTTGCTTAGCGAGCTGACGAAGTACGACAGGATCAGCGCCTGAAAAGCGCGCTTCAATTTTTGCATCGGTCGATGGCCCAATTTCCATGCGTTTAACTTTAAGCTGCGCATCGAGAACATGTTCATGTTGGTAGTCGCGCACTTTTTTGATCATGGCTGTCACGGCCTCACGATCTTGTACACGAATAATCAACTGTCCATAAGCTGGGTATGACTTTTCTGGCGCGTATGTCAGCATAAAGCGAGGAGCACCTTGGCCAACCGTGGTGGTCACTTCTTCAACGAGAGGGTCGGCTTGTAGAAACGCTTCAAGTTTTGCTACCCCGTCCATCGTGGTATGAATATCGGCACCTTGAGTATGCCAGTAATCGACATAAAACATGGGGGTGTTCGAGGCCGGAAAGAATGATTGCTTAATAAACTTAAAGCCAAATACCGCACTAACGAGCATGATCACCATGAGCAATAAGGTGGTTTTACGGTAACGCATTGCGTAATGCAAAACACCTTTATACACATTGAAGATAATACCTTGATAAGGGTCTTCATCGTGGTGAGGCTGTTTTTCCGTAGCTTGTTTAAACATTAAGTCAGCAAAGAAAGGCGTGAGTGTAATCGCCGTAATCCAACTGAGTAATAACGAAATAAACAACACCCAAAATAAGCTACCTGCAAACTCACCACTGGCATCCGAGCTTAAACCAATTGGGGCAAATGCAGTAACCGCAATCACGGTTGCACCCAATAACGGCCATTTAGTTTGATCAACAATATTGGTTGCAGCTTGTAGTTTAGTTTGCCCGCGCTTTAAATTAATAAGAATACCTTCGGTAACAACAATCGCGTTATCAACCAGCATACCGAGCGCAATGATCAGAGCGCCGAGCGAAATCCGCTGCAAATCAATGGCAAATAGCTTCATAAAGATAAAGGTGCCGAGTACGGTTAGGAGTAAAATGACACCTATTAGTACACCGCTTTTAAAGCCCATAAATACCAGCAACACCACAATGACGATAGCAACGGCTTCAAGTAAGCTAATAATAAAACCACTGACAGACTTTTCGACTTCTGCTGGCTGATTATAAACACTATTAATCTCTATACCGTGTGGGCGTTGGTATTCTAACGAAGCTAAATGCGCGTCTATTTTAGCGCCCACATCAACCACGTTTACACCTGTGCTGAACGACACGCCTACAAGGAGTGCTTGCTGCTGATTAAAGCGAATAATGTTATTTGGTACTTCTGCATACTCTCTAAATACCGTTGCAACATCACCTAAATATATAAGCTCGTTTTCACCCGGCTTTGAAATTAAAAGGTTTTCAAGCTCTTTAACGTCTTTAAATTCACCGGTGGGGTGTAAACGAATTGATTCATCGCCAACCCGTACTTTCCCCGCGTTAGAAACACTATTTTGGGTTTGCAAAAGCTGGTAAATACGGTCTGGCGAAATACCTAATTGTGCTAATTTTCGGGTTGAAATTTCAACCATTACCTGTGCTTGTTGCTCACCGCCAACGGTTACTTTGCTTACGCCATCAACCAGTACTAACTCACGCTTTAAATAATCAACGTAGTCTTTTAACTCATCATACGAATAGCCATCACCGGTCACGGCATACATCACACCGTAAACATCACCAAAATCATCCATAATTTTACTTGGGTAAACACCCGAAGGCATTGCGGCGGCTTGGTCGTTAATTTTACGACGCAATTCATCCCAAATTTGGCGAAGGTCTTGTTTGCGGTAATTACTTTTCATCTCAACGGTAATTTGTGATTTACCGGGCGACGAAATACTGGTGACATAATCAACATAGGGTAATTGTTGAATTGCATTTTCAATTGGAAAAGTAACTTCTTCTTCAACTTGTTGTGGTGAGGCACCTGGGTACAGAGTGATCACCATTGCTTTTTTCAAGGTGAACTCAGGGTCTTCAAGTTGCCCTAAACCAAAATAAGCCACGGTGCCACCTATTAGCAAAAACAGTGCGAACATCCAGCTTATAACTTTTCGCTCAATAGCAAGTGCAGCAAAGCTCATTATAAGCCTCGCTCTTTTTGCCATGGACGTACTTTCATGCCTTCCTCTAAGGAATGCACACCTGCAGCAACCACCATTTGACCTTGCTCAATACCTGAAAGCACTTCAATACCGTTGCGGTGTAATTGGCCCACTTTAACCGCTTTTTTATGAACTAAACCGGTGTTTTCGTCATACAGCCATACATAGCTATTATTTTTTTCAGACTCTGTTGGCTCTGAAAACACTGCCTCAACAGGCAGCAGAATATACGCTGATTGTGAGTGGGTGATTTTGCTTAAATCAATATCAACACGGCCTGTCATTCCCGCAAGAAGATTAAAGTCTTCAGGCACTGGCAGCGAAAACACCACTTTGTATGTAAGGGTGGTTGGGTCAGCTTGGGTATCAAATTCTTTTACGGTGAGTTGGTACGACTTGTCTGGGTAGCCATCAAAAATAACATCAGGTTGGTAGTCAACGTCTTTATCAATGCGTGCAATGAGTTTTTCAGGCACTTGGATAACCACATCCATTAAGTCGCGGGTTTCAAGACGTAATATGTTTTGCTTTGCTTGGATATTTTCAAAGTTCTTCACAAAAACTTTTGCCACAGTCCCCGCAAAAGGAGCGCGAAGTTCACTGTTATCTAAATTGGTTTTTGCAATTTTTAAAGCAGACTCTGCCACTTGCTTATTTGCCAGTGCTTGGTCTAGCTCTGCTTGGCTTGCGATGGAGCGATCAAATAGCTTTTGAACGCGTTCAAGTTGCGAATCAGCAAGCTCAAAACGTGCTTTTCGCTCTTCGTACTGAAGCTGAAAATCTTCTGGATCAAGTTTGGCAAGAAGTTGGCCTTTTTCAACATGTTGGCCAGCAAGTGCAGGAAACTCAAGTAATTCACCATTGACCCTAAAGGCCAAGTAAGACCCTTGGTTGGCAACGACTTCTGCAGGAAAACTACGAATAGCCTGATCTGACTGACTGTTGGTATTGAAAAGTTTAACAGGGCGTATGACCGGCTCAGCGTTGCTTTGCGCAGTTTGCTCTGTACATGCCGCAAGTGACCATAATACAGTGGTGAATAACACGGCGGATGCCAATCTCATTGTCTTCTCCATAGATATGAAAGCATAAATTTGCTGCAGGATACGCTGCAAAGATATAAAATAAAAATTATTAAATTTTAGAAACATCATTAATTTTATTAATAGGGTTTGCGGTTAATGAATTTAAATCAATTAATTATTTTAGATGCTATCGTGCAAAGCTCTAGTTTGAGCCAAGCGGCGGTAAAGCTTCATAAAACACAACCCGCCCTTACAATTGCCATCAAGAAGCTAGAGTCTGAACTAGGCTTTGAGTTATTAGACCGTGCACACTACCGATTACATTTGACTGAAAAAGGGCGTATTTTTTATCGAGAGGCGCGTCAGTTGCTTAATGCTAACAGTGAGTTAAGTTCGTTAGCTAAAGAGCTTGCACTCGGTAATGAAGCTAATTACCGAATTTGTTACGAGCAGCTGTGTCATCAACATAGTTATAACCAAGTCATTAGCCACACTTTCAAGCGCTTTTCGAGCACCGAGTTTAGTATTTCGTCTGGTAAACGCTTTGTTTCGCTAGAGCAAGTAAATAGCCATCAAGCAGATTTAGGAATTGGCCCATGGTTTGATTTGTTTCATGCGACGGGTGATCTAGAAAGTTTACCCATTGGTAAATTTGACATTGGCATTGTGAGTGCGCCAGGTGTCGTGCCAGCGGAAATTAGCTTTGCCGACATTCAAAATTACCCGTGTCTGGCAATGTTTGAGAGTGACTTAAGTTTTGATAGCGACAGACTCTCTTATACGCTAGGGTCTGCCTTGATGAAAATTGATGATATAACCAGTGTTAAATCGTTTTTGCTTTCTGGGGCAGGGTGGGCAATGATCAGTTTACAGCACTGTCAAAGTGAAATAGAAGCAGGTCTTTTACAGCAAATAAAAATTACAGATCGAGAGCACCAATTTGGTGCAGAAATTCGTGTATTTAGACAGCACTCCGTGCACCATGGCCCGGTTGCGAGGGCTATTTGGCAGGCATTTAGTGAAGTAAGTAAACAGTATTTGGATTCAATTCGTGCAACAAGCAACTAAAGAAGAACTCATTTATACGGTTATAGCCTCTATTCCAGAGGGAAAAGTAGCCAGCTACGGGCAGGTAGCTGGTCTTGCTGGTTATCCTAATAATGCAAGACTGGTGGGACGATTATTAAAAATGATGCCAAGCGATTCTAAAATTCCATGGCATCGGGTGGTCAATAGTCAGGGCAAAATATCCTTCCCTGAAGGCACACCTAAACACCGTGAGCAACGTCAAAAACTGATAATAGAGGGTGTCACCTTTAACAAGTCAAAAATTAATATGCGTATACATCAATGGGACTAAGCCACTACGCCTGCTATAAATATATAAACCCGCCTCAATACACGTATAAACTAATAGATAGGTAGTGGCATACGCAGCCGATAAGTACAAATACATGCCATATAGCGTGACTGTAATGTCGCGTTTTAGCGCTGTAAAAGAAAGTTCCCAAGCTATAAGCAATGCCGCCTGCGAGTAACCACCACAACGCATTTGGGTCAAGATTCAAATATAAAGGGTAAACAAGAGCAAGTGCAAACCAACCCATCAATAAGTATGTTGTTAGCGATATTTTTTTATTGGTATGCTTTACAAGCAACTTATAAATTACCCCGCCAATGGCTAAAGACCAAATAAACACTAATGCGGCCACTGCCCACGCGCCCGACAACGAAATAACTAAATAAGGCGTGTAGGTACCCGCAATCAGTAAGTAAATTGCACAGTGGTCACACTTTTTATAAATAGCACGCAGGCGCTCTTTTGTACTTGCGTGGTAGAGCGTTGAGGCTAAAAAAAGTACCAATAAGCTTGAGCCATACACAACAGCACTCACGGTGGCTGACATTGCGTTTGATTGTGACACTAAGTCCCACAATACATACACAGAAAATAGGACACCTAAGCCATGTGTGAGCACATTAAGTTGTTCTTCTTGGCGTGAATAAGGAAGCGCAGTTGTCATAGACCATCTAATAAAAATGAATTAAAAAACAATTTCAGTGTACAAGTGTACGCTGAATTTATCAACGCTTATTTTTTCACTAAAAGTTGGTTAAAAAAGTAATTTTTATTGGTTTTATTAACCAATGCTGAATAAGTGTAAAAATTAATTACCTAAAAAATTTATTTAAAAACAAGTTCTTATAAATTATTTTCATGATGGCACAACCTTTGATTATGTAATTACGACTAATTACTTAAAGAGACAAGGAATATCATTATGAATAACTCACTAAAACTTACGACTGCTGCGTTACTTGTATTAGGGTCTGCTCAAGCAAGTGCTACTGACTTTGAATTAGACATTAGTAACACCATCACACAAACCATTAAAAGCTATGTTCAACAAGCAAGTATAGAGCTTAAGCAAAGTGTGAATAAAAGCATTGAGTTTGATGCTCAAAAATTACTTGAAAGTTACATGGGTGATGCGGACACCGCTTCAAAAGAAGCCGTAACGTTGGCTGCAAAAACATCTGAAGTAACTAACAAGCAGTAAGGAGGCAGGACAATGAGTAGTGAAATCAGCTTATTTTTACTAATGGTTGCACCTGTGTTGAGTTTACTCAGTGCGTATGCATCAATCGAGTTATTTCGTAATGTTGCACAATGGTTCAACTTTTAGGATAGGAAATAGAATTAAGATTTCATGAAATATTGATCGGCGGACTAAAAGCGCACGTAACTAAAGGCATGTGGTTTTTTGATAGTAGACTTTATGAAGCGTGCGATTTTTCCTTTACCGGTTTTTATTTTACCTGAAGGGTACACAAAGCTAAGAATCTTTGAACAGCGTTACTTAACCATGGTAAAAGAAGCTGTTAAAGACAACACCGGATTTGTGCTTTGCACATACCAACACGACACAGAACTTAATCTGCCTGAGTTCGGTTGTATGATGCAAATAACCGATTTTAATCAAGATGATAGCGGGCAGTTACTCATTGATGTGTATGCAGAGCATGCTGTGTCTATCAATCAACCATTTTATGATAAACAAGAACTTCGTCATGCTGATGTTGAGCGCGTGTCGAAACCGAGCTGGTATGTAAAATCAGTCGTCACCGATGAAAACTTACTACTAAGCCATACGCTGAAAGCTGTATTTGCGAATCAACCTGATTTAGCTGCACTCTATAAAGCCCCTCAATTTGATAACCTTGCGTGGGTTGCTGCGCGTTGGCTCGAAATATTACCCATTTCACTAGTTAAAAAACAACAACTTGCCTTTAAATCTAACTTTGAAAATTTGCTAAGTTTCCTCCATACTTTGATTAATACCGAATTTACTGATTAATGTGATCTGTTTGTTGTCGCTCTGCGTAATGTACGTAACGACAATAATTGGATGACATTAAAATGGTAAGTCAACAACTTCAAACAGGTTGTAAACCTAACACAGGTCAATTCACTGCCATGCCAGATACACCAAGCAAAGAGCTTGCAGATGCATTATTTGCAGTTGCAACGCACCGCGATAAACGGGCGTTTGCGCTGTTGTTCCAATATTTTTCGCCAAAAATAAAGCGCTTTGGAATTAAACAATTTGGCTCTGAAGCGCAAGCGATGGAGCTTGTGCAAGAAACGCTTACTTCAGTTTGGCGCAAGGCACATCTCTATCACAAGGACAAAGGGGCCGCAACGACATGGGTTTATACCGTGATGCGCAATGCTTCTTTCGACATGCTAAGAAAAATGAAAAGCAGTAGAGAAGAGTGTATCAGCGAAGATATTTGGCCACTTATTGATGAAGCGACTCCGGGTCAACACGAATTTAGCGACCATTTAGAAGACAAACAAATTAAGCAGTACCTTAACAAGCTGCCTCAGGCGCAACGTGAAGTTGTACGTGGGGTGTATTTTCAAGATATGTCGCAAGAACAACTTGCAGAGCATTTAAATATTCCCGTAGGTACAGTGAAGTCTCGTCTTCGCTTGGCCTTGCAGAAGTTACGCAACGAAATGGGAGACCAACATGATTAAGCACCATCCTTCTAACGACATTCTCATGCAGTTCAGCGAAGGCAATTTGCCAGCATCGTTGAGTATCGCTGTCGCTATTCATGTTGAAATGTGCCCCGTGTGTAAAAAAGAGATTGCAGCACTCGAAGCCAAACAGGCTGATAATGTATTTGCAGGATTTGATGCTGATAGTGAAGATTCATTTGATGCAGGCTTATTCGATGCAATTACGGCAGACGATGCAATCGACGAAGTTTACGAGCAAGCCCCCATTACGGTTGATGTTAAAGATAAAACTTACACATTGCCTCGCGCCTTAACACGTATTGGTCACAGTAACTTTATGCAACTTGGTAAGTTGGCGCGTTCACGCATTGACATAGACGACGGTGCTTTAAGAGCCAGTCTTTTACATATTGATGCAGGGGGTGAAATTCCAGAGCACACACATACTGGATTTGAGCTAACCTTACTACTAGAGGGTGAGTTTAGTGATGAAGAAGGCAGTTACGTACCTGGAGATTTTATGATGCTTGATGGGCGTCATAATCATACGCCTAAAACGGCGCAAGGGTGCTTATGTTTTACGGTGGTGAGCAGTGCTCTACACTTTAACAAGGGTATCAGCAAATTACTTAATCCAATTGGTAATTTGATTTATTAGTAGGAACTTTATGCTGCAATCGACAATAAAAATAGGTATTAGTGCTTGCTTAGCAGGCGATAAAGTGCGTTTTGATAGTGGTCACAAAAAATCAAACTTTTGCATGGATGAGTTAGCTAATCATGTCGAGTATAAAAAGTTTTGCCCTGAAGTCGCGGTTGGTTTGCCAATACCGCGACCGACCATTCGCCAAGTGCGTGTTGGTGACACGATAAAAGTATGTCGACCAGATGGCACGGGCGATGTTGGCCCTAAACTGACCGAGTATGGTAAGCGCGTGGCAACAGAACAAACTGCTGAGTTAAGCGGTTTTGTGTTTTGTGCTAAAAGCCCAAGCTGTGGCATGGAACGGATTAAAATTTACAATGAAGCGGGTACCGGAAATACTTCTGAGGGCGTTGGTTTTTTTGCTGAGCAAATTATGGCTCACAACCCGCTACTACCCTGTGAAGAAAACGGTCGCTTAAACGATATGCACCTGCGTGAAAACTTTGTCATGCGGGTCTACACCTACAAACATTGGCAAACGCTTAATGAGCAACCCATTACCGTGCACCGTTTAACGCAGTTTCATGCGCAATATAAATATTTGCTGATGGCTCATAATTACGAGGCGTATCGAAACTTGGGTAACTTACTGGGCACATTTGATGGCGAAGATATTAATGCGCTCGCGAATGAGTACATTTTGGGACTAATGACCGCATTAAAGAAACCTGCTTCGCGAAAAAATAATGCCAATACCTTAATGCACTTGCAGGGGTATTTTAAAAAGTCGCTCACTAAAATTGAAAAGCAAGAGCTTCGCGATGCGATTGACGAGTATCGAAAAGGACTTGTTCCTTTGTACGTACCGCTTACCTTAATTAAGCACCATCTAAAAATACATCCCAATGAATACCTTGCAAAGCAAGTCTATTTTGACCCTTACCCGAACGAACTGAAATTACGCTACGGAATTTAATGAAGACATTATTTTGGTTTAGGCGCGATTTGCGCCTTTTTAATAACGACGCTTTATATCGCGCTATCGACAATGGATGCCAAGATGCGGTTTTTTTTATAACCGAAAAACAATGGCAACAACATGATGTAGCACCTATTCAGATTGATTTATTAAAGCGCCGTTTAGCATTCTTAGGGCAACTTTTAGCTGATAAAGGCATTACATTACACCTTATTGATGCACACGATTATTCGGGGTGTGTTGATAAGCTCTCAGCGTTTTGCCAACAGCATTCTATTGAAAGTGTTTATGCAAATAATGAATATGAACTCAATGAAGTTGAACGAGATAATGCATTTTTAGTTAAAGCTGATGCGCTAGATGTACATTTTTACAGCTATGATGGTGATGTTATTGCCCCCCCAGGCAGTATTAAAAACCAAAGTGGCGAGATGTTTAAAGTGTTCACACCTTTCAAAAATGCGTGGTTAAAGCAGTTTCAAGATACGCATTTTTATTTTGCCGAGCCGCCTAATATGCCACCTGCAGTTCAGTGGCAAGAAAATGAATTATTAACCTCTGACGGCAGCTCCGAAAAATGGCCGGTTGATGATGAAACGCTAAGCCATGTATGTGCACGCTTTATCGACGAAAAGCTTGGTACGTATCAGGAACAACGTGATATCCCAGGTATTAAAGGCACCTCAGGTTTAAGCCCTTATTTAGCGCTGGGTATTATTAGTGTTCATCAGTTGCTGGCGCTCATTCAGCAGCGTCATCCCGATGTATTGAAAAATGCTAAAAGTAGTCTGTTTTGCTGGGTAAACGAGTTGATTTGGCGCGAGTTCTATCGTCACCTGATTGCGATTTATCCAAATTTGAGTAAATACGCCAACTTCAACGATAAATACGATGCCCTAGCATGGCGCGACGACGAACATGACTTTAATGCGTGGTGTGAAGGTAAAACCGGCTATCCGCTTGTGGATGCAGCAATGCGACAATTATTGCAAACCGGCTGGATGCATAACCGGTTGCGAATGGTGGTTGCTAGTTTCTTAACTAAGCACCTCCTTATTGATTGGCGCAAAGGCGAACGCTTTTTTATGAAACACTTGATTGATGGCGATCTGGCGTCAAACAATGGTGGATGGCAATGGGCTGCTAGCACAGGGTGTGATGCACAACCTTATTTTCGTATTTTTAATCCAATTACCCAAAGCGAGCGCTTTGATCCAGATGGTGAGTTTATCCGTAAATATCTACCAGAGTTGGAAAAAATACCTGCGAAACACATTCACTTCCCACATGACTACTTAGCTAAACAGGGAAGTAAAAGCAGTTATTGGTCTCCAATAGTTGATCATAAAGCGGCGCGAGAGCGTGCGTTGAACGCGTTTAAGGTGTGATATGGACAAGGCGACCCTTGACAGATTTATTAATGTTTATCAAACACTCAATAAAGACAATTTGCATCTGCTTGATGAAATCTACCATCAAGATATCCAGTTTTCAGACCCCCTTCATGCAGTGGATGGTTTAGCCGCTTTACACGGCTATTTTAAAAATTTGTACGCTAATGTTATTTCTTGTGAATTTAACATCACTGATGTCGAGCACACGACCAACAAAGCCTTTATTTATTGGACAATGTTTTACCGTCATCCAAAATTAAACAAAGGTAAAAAAATAGCGGTGGAAGGGCACAGTCGGCTCGTTTTTTCTAACGAAAAAATTATCCAACATCGCGATTATTTCGATGCGGGTGCCTTACTGTACAGACACATTCCGTTACTTGGTTCAGCAGTTCGTTTCATTGATAAAAGAGCGAGTGCATAATGACAACACTAATTACAGGCGCGACATCTGGCATAGGTGAAGCGCTTGCGTATAAATACGCAGATGCTGGCGAGCAGGTTATAGCATGTGGTCGTAACACCGACAAGCTTGCTAAATTAAGTGCCCACAGCAACATTGAACGTTGTGAGTTTGATGCCACAAATTTGCAAGACATCCGTTCAAGCACCGTGGCCTACACACAATTTGATCGCGTTATATTAAACGCAGGAAATTGTGAATATATTGATGATGCGCGTAATTTCGACAGTGCATTATTTACCCGCGTTGTAACAACAAACTTATTAAGCATGGGCTACTGCTTAGAGGCCTTGCTGCCAAAAATTAAGCCGGGTGGCCAGTTGGTCATTGTCAGTTCAAGCGTCACATATTTACCCTTGCCACGAAGCCAAGCCTATGGCGCCTCTAAGGCGGGAGTCAGTTATTTAGCAAACAGCCTTGCTGTTGATTTAAATGATGTAGACGTGACCTTGGTTCATCCCGGATTTGTGAAAACGCCTTTAACAGATAAAAATGACTTTCCTATGCCCATGGCGGTTAGCGCAGAAAAAGCAGCTAGTTACATATACAAAGGGGTTGAAAAACGACGTAAGGAAGTGCATTTCCCTTATCGATTTACCCTCATTTTAAAATTATTACGAATGCTTCCTACGCCATTATGGCTGAAGCTTGCAAAAGGATTATCACGTTGAAAAAAGTGGCCGTAATTGGGTCGGGTATAGCAGGTTTAAGCTGTGCGCACCTACTTCATAAACATTATGATGTAACAGTGTTTGAAAAAAATGACTATATAGGCGGTCACACTGCCACAATTGATGTCAACGTTGACGGTGTTGATTATGCCGTTGATACAGGCTTTATTGTGTTTAATGATAGAACCTATCCATACTTTGAAAAATTGCTCGACCGATTGGGTGTGCAACGACAAAAAACGCAAATGAGTTTTAGTGTGCATAACGAACAAACGGGCTTTGAATACAATGGCCACACTTTTTTTAGTTTATTTGCACAAAAGCGAAATATCTTTCGTCCTAAGTTTTGGAAACTACTCAAAGACATCGTGCGTTTTAATGATGTGTGTAAGGCGTTACATGCAGAGCAAAATTATCAACCTAACCAAACGCTAGGCGAGTTTTTAGATGAGCATGATTTTAACGAATTTTTTCGTTACCACTACATCCTGCCTATGGGAGCTGCAATTTGGTCGACCAGTATTAAAGAAATGACCAAAGTGGGAACAGAGTTCTTCGTTAAGTTCTTTTATAACCATGGCCTTTTAGATATTACCAACCGCCCTCAGTGGTATGTTATTCCGGGAGGGTCTCGTGAATACATCAAGCCAATGATTAAAGGTTTTGCAGACAAAATTCGTCTTAACAGTAATATTAGTTCTGTATCGCGTGGTGAAGAGTGTGCCCATGTTCATTTTGATGACGGTTACAGCGAAACGTTTGATAAAGTTGTTTTTGCGTGTCACTCAGACCAAGCTTTAAAGCTCTTGTTAGACCCAACTGAGGATGAAAAAGCGGTACTTTCTGCGATTCCATACACAGCGAATTCGGTGGTATTGCATACCGATACCTCTTTGCTTCCTAAACGTAAGGCTGCCTGGGCAAGTTGGAATTATTTGCTTAATAACAACACAGACAAAGCTGCTGTGGTTACTTACCAAATGAATATTTTGCAAGGAATTGAAAGTAAACCACAATTCTGTGTGACCTTGAACCACTTAGAGGGAATTAACAAAAACAAAATCTTACGCGAATTTATCTATCACCATCCTGTCTTTAACAAAGAATCTATTGCTGCCCAGAAGAAAAAAGCGCTGATAGATGGCCATAAAAACAGCTATTTCTGCGGTGCCTATTGGTACAATGGTTTTCATGAAGATGGTGTAAGAAGTGCCGTGAATGTTGCTAAACAACTCGGAGTTGAGTTTGAATAGTGCTATTTACATTGGTGATGTTCGACATCGGCGTTTTGCAGTAAAAGAGCATCACTTTAAATACCCGCTTTACATGATGTGGGTCGATTTAGCCAAGCCAGAGGAGCTGAATAATATTCATCCTTGGCTTGGTTGTAATGGCTTTAAACTATTAAAGTTTAAACAAAGCGATTATTTTAACTATCAAACCAACATGCAGTTATCATTGCAGCAACGCGCACTGGATAAGCTTGCGGAACTGGGGGTTAACACAACGTTTAGCCATGTTTATATGCTGGGGCAAATGCGCTGTTTTGGCATTTACTTCAGCCCCGTAAATTTTTTCTTTTATCAAACCTCCGATGGCAATTTTACACACATGCTTGCAGAAGTGAGTAACACGCCGTGGAATGAACGTCATTATTATGTCGTACCTTTAGAAAAAAAAGTGAACTTTAAAAAGGTTTTCTCCGTATCACCTTTCATGAACTTAGATATGAACTATCATTGGAATGTCAGACTTAATTCTGATAACGCTATGATTCATATTGAAAATAAAAAAGACGACACTCTTTTGTTTGATGCAACACTTCGTTTGCAAAGGCAAGCCCTGACTAAAGAGCAGGTTAGTGCCGTGCTGAAACAGTTTCCAGCGATGACGTTGAGTATTTTTAAAGGTATTTACATTCATGCGCTGAAACTATTTTGCAAACGTGTGCCCTTTATTGGTCACTCAGGCAAGCAAGAGAATTAAAATTAGGTGATGTGATGGAAAAAGTATCAAATTTAACGCAATCCTCTACAACAGGTTGGTTGTCAAAAATTTATAAGAAACTGGTGACAGGTGCGTTCAGCAGTATCGACATAGGCTGCATCACATTAATTGATGGCAACGAGCGCGAACAGTTTGGTAATCCACACAGTTCGCTCAGTGTTACGGTGACAGTAAATGACGCCGCAATGTACAAAATGTTTGCCATGTCGGGCAGTGTGGGGGCTGGTGAAGCGTATATTTTAGGGTATTGGGATTGTGATAACTTAACGCAACTCATCGAAATATTTGCCCTCAACCAAGACAAACTAGACGCTTTTGAAAAAAAATTCGCTTTTTTAAGTGGTATTGCTCACCGAGTCAACCACTTAAAAAATAAAAACTCTGCATCGGGTTCTAAAAAGAACATCGCAGCGCATTATGATTTAGGCAATGATTTATACAGCGCATTTTTAAGTGACGAAATGCTTTATTCATGCGCTGTGTATCCATCGAAAGCAGCGACGCTAGAACAAGCACAAACACACAAACTCGCTCTTATATGTGAGCAAGTCGACTTGCAACCTGGCGATAAGGTCATTGAGATTGGAACCGGGTGGGGGGCATTTGCTATCTATGCTGCAACGCATTTTGATTGCCATGTCACAACCACCACTATTTCTGATGAGCAGCATGATTATGTTGCAGAAAAAATAAAAGAATTAAATTTAGAGCACAAAATAACGTTGCTTAAACACGATTATCGTCTCCTTGAAGGCCGCTACGATAAGCTTGTCTCTATTGAGATGATTGAAGCTGTGGGTCACGAGTATTTGCCTGGCTTTTTTGCTAAGTGTCAGTCACTGCTAAAAGCTAATGGGGCAATGCTTATACAAGCGATCACAATTGCGGATCAACGCTATAGCCATTACTTAAAGAACTCAGATTTTATACAGCAGTATATTTTCCCCGGCGGTTGTTTGCCATGCTTAGATGAAATGAACAAGCAAATTAAACAGCAAACTGACATGGTTGTTCACAGTGTTAAAGACATTGGGGTGCATTACGCCAGAACGTTGGCTGACTGGCGTGAACGCTTTGTGGCAAGCTGGCCTGAAATCGATAAAGTAAAATTTGATCAACGCTTCTATCGTTTGTGGCTATTTTATTTGGCTTATTGCGAAGGCGCGTTCAGAACGCGTTCGATTAGCACGGTTCATTTGGTTGCGCGTCGACCTCGTTTTGTTCACTCAGGCGATGACATTGCGCTCAATTATTAATTTCGTGTTGTTTCAGGGAGTGTGGTTTATGGCCTTACTCCTTGAGCAACAAGCCATTATTCCAGCTTTAGGCGTTGTTGGATTGATGATCTATCTTTCCGAGCAACGCAAGCAAGACCTTTTGCTTCTAGTGTGTGGCCTGCCCCTTGCGTTAGGCTTTGAATGGCTTGCGACATCCTTAAATTTACTGAGTTTTAAAGTCTACCCCTTTCCATTTTGGCTGGTACTCCTTTGGGGAGCATTGCTTTTAACTATCAATACTTCAATGCAGTTTCTGCAAAAGCTTCCATGGTATTTAGGGTGGCTTGTATGCGCTCTTTTTGCACCGGGTAGCTATCATGCAGGGGCGCGTTTTGGTGTTTTAAACATCGATATATCGCTTTGGATGTTCTGGTTGTGTTATGGCATTAGTTGGGCCTCGATGTTCATGGCAATTATTGTCATAAACAAACGCTATTTAACCTCAAAATGATCACTTAGCCCCTGTGATGCGTAGTGTCTAAAAGATATGTTTTAAGGTATAGAACAATGAAATACAGACTCGCATTATTCCTATTATCCTCACTGGTATTAATGACAAACGCTAACGCTACGGGTTTTAAAACCGTAGGCCAAGCAAAAATGGAATACTTGTTTTGGGATGTGTATAACGCAAAACTAGAAACGCCCACAGGACACTATGTTTTTGGCCAGCATCCAACCAAACTCACCTTAACGTACCTGCGAGATTTTTCGGCAAAAGATATTGTTAAAGCCACTAATGAGCAATGGCAGCATTTGGGCTTTGATGAAATGGTTGGCGCCTTTGATACTCAATTACTTGATTTATGGCCAGATATAAAAGAAAACGATTCCTTGTCATTTGAAACAAACCAACAGGGAATTGGAACTTTTTACTTCAACAACGAAAAACTCGGTGCTATTGAAGATGAAAGGTTTGCCGATAATTTTTTAGCAATTTGGCTTAGTGCCGACACAACAGAGCCTTCACTTAGAAAACAGCTTATAGGAGGGAAACATGATTAAGCTCAAAGCAATGTTCATTTCAGCTATGGTATTTTTAGTTGCGAGTTGTTCAGCCCCTGATGTTGATTATTATAAAGGGACAGAGCCAGAATTTAACTTTAAACGTTTCTTCAGTGGTGAACTCAAAGCGTACGGCGTTGTTCAAGACCACAAGGGCGAGTTAACGCGTAAGTTAGTTGTTGATATGCAAGCAAGCTGGCAAGGCAATCAAGGGGTGATTGATGAGCAGTTTGTTTATGACGATGGGGAAACGCAAACTCGCACTTGGTATATCACTCTAAATGATGACGGGAGTATTTCAGGTACCGCTTCAGATGTAGTGGGTGAAGCGAAAGGGGATAGTAACGGCAGTGTGTTTCATTGGACTTACTCGGTAGAACTTCCTTATAACGATAGTACTTTAGTTGTAAACTTCGATGATTGGATGTACTTGGTAACACAATCGCGCTTGATTAACCGTACCGCTATTGATAAGTTTGGTGTCGAGGTTGGGGAAGTAACCTTGGTTATCGAGAAAATCGAATGATCGTTTAGCTGTCATAAAACCTTTTGGAAGATGGTTAAATTCAGTCTTTATTAATCCTGATGTCACTAAGTTAGTGATAGACAGTTAAAATGTAGCCATTTTTGAATAATTTACGTAAAAATAGCAATTTGCTGTTGCTAACTTTTCAAAAATGCATAAAGATAGGTTTTGCGAAGGCAAAATAATAACGAATAGGAATCTAACAATGAATAAAGCTCAATTAGTTGAAAAAATCGCTACTGATGCAGAAATCTCAAAAGCGGCAGCAACGCGTGCACTAGATGCATTCACTGGCGCAGTTACTAACTCTCTTAAAGAAGGTAACTCAGTAGCATTAGTTGGTTTCGGCACATTCTCGGTAAAAGAGCGTGCAGCGCGTACTGGCCGTAACCCACAAACTGGTGCAGAAATCCAAATCGCAGCAGCAACTATCCCAAGCTTTAAAGCGGGTAAAGGTCTTAAAGACCAAGTTAATCCTTAATAAGAATAAGTACTTATTAATTAAAAAAAGGGCTAATAGCCCTTTTTTTGTGTCTGTAATAAAGCGGTAAAGGCTTAAGCCTTTAACGCCTTATCACCTCGACCAATGCCGACCGCACCCGAACGCACGACTTCAATTAAGTCTGTTTCATGGCGAAGCGTGTCTAAGAAAGATTCTATTTTCTCGGTACTTGCGACAAGCTGTAATGTATAGCTGTGGCGGCCCATATCGAGTATGGCACCTTGAAACACATCGACAACGCGCGTGACTGCGGCACGGGTGTTTTCATCTTGAGCAAAGACTTTAACTAACAATAACTCACGCTCGATGTGTGCCATTTCTGTTAAATCAATGATTTTAAGTACATCCACAAGTTTATTTACTTGCTTTGTGATTTGCTCAACAATGCGGTCATCACCCATTGTGGTGATAGTGATACGTGAAAGTGAGTGGTCATCAGTGGTGCCCACTGTCAGGCTATCAATGTTGTAAGCGCGCTGTGAAAATAAGCCAACAATGCGAGACAGTGAACCCGGTTCGTTTTCTAATAAAATCGATAAAATACGGCGCATTATGCTTTTACTCCTTTACGTAACCACATGTCATCCACAGCCCCTAGCTTTATTTGCATTGGGTAAACATGCTCTTTTTCATCAACACAAATATCTAAGAATACTAATCGGTCGTTAATCGACATCGCTTTGTCAATGGCTGGTTGTAGTTCATCAATATGATCTACGCGAATACCGACATGGCCATAGCTTTCAACCAGTTTTACAAAATCAGGTAATGATTCCATGTACGATGATGAGTGACGCCCTGAATACATCATGTCTTGCCATTGGCGAACCATGCCTAGTGAACGGTTATTAAGTGACACGACTTTCACAGCAAGGTTATATTGCAAGCAAGTCGAAAGCTCTTGAATATTCATTTGAATCGAGCCATCACCGGTAACACAAATTGATTCTTTGTCTGGGAAAGCCAGTTTTACACCCATAGCCGCAGGCAAGCCAAAGCCCATCGTGCCAAGGCCTCCAGAGTTAATCCATTGGCGCGGGTGTTTAAACGGGTAGTACTGAGCTGCAAACATTTGATGTTGGCCTACGTCAGAGCTGACATACGCATCGCCATTGGTTGCTTTGTAAATTGCTTCTATAACCGCTTGCGGTTTAATTTTATCGCCATCGGTGCTGTAGCTCAGACACTTTTGCTCTCGCCAGCTAATAATTTGTCGCCACCAATCCTCTTGTGCAGAACGGTCAATCGCAATGGAGCTTTTATCAATTGCGCTTTGTAATTGTTCAAGTACCGTTTGTAAGCAACCAACGACAGGAATATGTGCTTTTATGGTTTTTGAAATCGATGTAGGGTCAACATCAACATGAACAATAGTGGCGTTCGGGCAGAATTTTTTTACATTATTGGTTACCCGATCATCGAATCGTGCCCCTAACGCTAAAATAACGTCGGCATGGGCCATCGCTTTATTTGCCTCTAGACTGCCGTGCATACCCAACATGCCGATAAAGTTAGGGTGTGTGCCGCTAATACCACCTAGTCCCATTAATGTATTTGTAATAGGAGCATTAAGTGACTCTACAAGATGGGTTAATTGCTCTGACGTATTCGAGAGAATAATGCCGCCACCAGAATAAATAACAAGCTTTTTCGCTTCTAGAATGGCAGTGACAGCTTTACGAATTTGCTTTGAATGACCCTTGGTATTTGGGTTGTATGTGCGAAGCTCTGTTGTTTTTGGAAAATCAAATGGAAATTTAATGGCTGGATTTAGCATGTCTTTTGGCAATTCGACCACAACAGGACCAGGACGCCCTGTGCTGGCTATGTAGAATGCTTTGGCAAGAATGGCCGGGATTTCCTTTGCGCTTCGACAGTTAAAGCTATGCTTTACAATCGGACGAGAGCAGCCAACGATATCGGTCTCTTGAAAGGCGTCATCGCCAATCAGTCCTGTGGGTACTTGACCAGACAACACAACCATAGGAATGGAGTCCATATAAGCGGTAGCAATACCGGTAATGCAGTTTGTTGCTCCAGGACCCGAAGTTGCAAGCACCACACCGACATCGCCCGTTGCTCGGGCATAACCATCGGCCATATGCGTGGCTGCTTGTTCATGACGTACTAAGATATGTTCGATATCATCTTGTTGAAAAAGTGCGTCGTATAAATCCAGCACTGACCCGCCTGGGTAGCCAAAGATATATTTAACCTTTAATTCTTTAAGTGCCCGAACAACAAGTTCGGATCCATTATATTCTGCTGTACTCATCCTCATTCCTCTGTGTGCTAGCTACAAGAGCATAAAAAAACCCCCGCAAATGGCGGGGGTTTTTAAAAGCGTGCTTTCATCTTTTAATACGTCCCCGCTGGGCTTTTTACTAAGACCAGTACGAGTACATTGACGACTAAAAGATGGCTGCGAAAATTCATTGTTTTTTTCTTTATAAAAATAACAGCCGACTAGACGGCTACTGTTTAAAATTTGTTAGGGTTATTTTTAAGCCTTTTGGAAACTGATGTCAACCGCAAAAGCATCTTTTTGCATTAATTTTTCTTTTTTGGTGCGGTGATTTGTATTTATTGCATCTAAAATCATTTTTTGCACGTATATTAAGGTGTAACTATGCATTAAATTGTTCGTGTGGCAAGCGTTAAGTGTCTGTAATAAATAACCTAAGGTCATGTTATTTATGCATAACTTAGCTATGATTAGCCATATACGAAACTGGGGTAGGGTATTAATTGTGAGATTTATTAATTATTTAGCAGGCGTGTGTTTGTTGTCGAGCTTTTCGGTGTTTGCAAAGCCTGTAGCGACTCATGATATTGGCTTGATCAATAAAGAACAAATAGTGTATTGGCTGAAAAAACGCGGTGAACTTAATCAGCGCGACGAGCAAGCTGCTTTAGAAGACTACATTGGGCAAGTGAATACAGCTCAACGCGTTGCGATTAAACCCAGAGTGTTAGACCCCGCAAAGGTGCACAATAAAGCAGTGCTTGATAATAAGTTCACAAATTTTGTATCGTTAATCCCAACCGATGACAAAACAAACGTTAAAGTATTGGCAATCTTAATCGACTTTCCTGACTTGCCTTACGACAATAATCAACTCACTGCTGAAGATACACCCATGTACTACAGCGATTACAGCCAAGCTCACTATCAAAAAATGCTCTTTAATGACACATCGTACCCGGGACCATCGGGTCAATCGTTAAACACGGTTCATCATTATTATCAACAAGCATCAGGTGAAAGCTTTGCATTTACCGGAGATGTTTATGGGTGGGTGAGTGCAGATAAGCCCGCTAAGTTTTACGGTGAGAGAGAAGGTGACATTCGTGATCTAAACGCCCCAGATCTTATATTAGAAGCGGTAGAAAAAGCCGTTGCAACCTTTAATATTAATTTACAAGACTACGATTTAACCGATCTCGATGATATTGATGGTGACGGTATTACCAACGAACCTAATGGGATTATCGATCATGTAATGGTGTTTCACTCTAGTATTGGAGAAGAAGCGGGTGGTGGAGTACTGGGCACCGATGCTATTTGGTCACACCGTTTTTTCGTTACAAACAACGCAAACCAACCCGCTGCTGTTGCTGGCAGTAATGTGAAATTATTTGGCTACACGATTAATCCCATCGATGCGGGAATTGGGGTTGTTGCTCATGAGTTTGGTCACGATCTTGGATTGCCTGATGAATATGACTTAATGGGCAGCGCAATTGGTGAACCTGTTGCGTCTTGGTCTATTATGGCCGGCGGGAGTTGGGCTGGGTCGCCAAGAGGTTCAGCGCCAGTGATGTTTAGTGCGTACGCGCTTGACTACTTGCAAACACGTTACAAAGGAAATTGGCTACATCAAACCGAAATTGACTTAGCCGACGTAAATACAGACTCTGAACATAATTTAAAAGCGTCGAGTAGCTTTAGTTCTGGCGTAAATCAGTTAAAGGTCACCTTACCCGCTAAATTAGAAAGCTTTAAAGCACCGTTACAAGGGCGCTATCAGTATTACTCAGGTAAAGGGAATGAGCTTGTACACAGTTACAAGCAACGCATTACATTACCCTCTACTGCTGGCAGTACCGAGCTTGCGTTGTTATCACATTTTAGCATTGAACAAGACTACGACTATGCACAAATTAAAGTAAATGGTGTTGCACTTGCTAATAGCTATACCAAGGCGATAAACCCACACTATGGTGACATTGGTCCTTATTTAAGTGGCGACTCGCAATTTAAAGATGGCGCAAAGTTGCCGCACGGTCACCTTGATATGCGATTTGATTTGTCTGCTTATGAAGGGCAAACAATCGAGCTTGAAATTACGTATGTCACCGATGTGAACATACACTTTTATGGCATTGTGGTTGACGACTTAATTATCACTCAGGGGAATACCGTTGTATTTAAAGATGATGCAGAGCAATCATCAATCGCTCAACTAGCAGGTTTCTCACGTATTGGTGAGTACGTTTATCAGCAACCAACACATTACTTTTTACAGCTAAGAGATTATGCCGGCATTGACAGTGGCCTCCAGTTTGAGTCTTACTCTCCAGGGGTATTGTTGTGGTATGTTGACCCTGCTGAGCAAAATAACAACACAGCTTCTCACCCAGGTGAAGGCTTTGCACTTGTGGTTGATGCTGACCAAAATACGATTCGTAAGGGCACAACATCAGGCCCTGCCAATACTGATATTCAAGTGCGCGATGCGGCATTTAGTTTGTATGATCAACGCCAGGGCTTGGGAGACGAGCACCTATTAGCAATTAGCTCATTTTCAGATGCTCAAGATTACAGCTTCCCTATTCAGCCTGCGTCGGGGGTTAATGTACCTTCATTGGGCTTCGGTTGGCGCATTGTGTCGCAAGCAACGGATAGCAGTGAAGTGAATGTAGAGCTTAACTATGATGCAACTTCTGGTATTAGTGCCCAACGTAGCGACCGAGATGTGTCGTTTAGTATCAACGGGCTTATTTTAAATGAAACCGATACTTTTCTGTGGTCGTTTGGTGATGGCGAGCAGTCAACGGTGCTCGCGCCAACCCATCAATATGCAGAATATGGCCGCTATACTGTCGTGTTTGAGCGCACGACTGAGTCGGGAGAGGTTACGCGGTTAAACAAAGAAATTATTGTTAGTGAGGCGCTAACACTTAGCCTTTCGGTTACAGCGAATGAAAATGGTTTACTGGTTGCGACAGCGACTGCACAAGGGGGCATTGCACCGTATCAGTATAGCTGGGATTTTGCCGACGGAGGTGCTGCATCAACGGCAACGGTCAGTTATCAATATGCGTTGTCGGGTAGCTTTGATGTGAATGTCACGGTGGTTGATGCCAACATGGAGTCAACATCTTCGCAATTTGCAGTCACTGTGGATGTGCCTTTAAATGCCAGTGCTCGGTTTAATGCACAAGGTTTGAATGTGCAGTTTTCAAGTCAAATAAGTGGTGGTACAGGGCAATATCGCTATCAGTGGGACTTTGCTGATGGCAGTACAAGTACCTCAGCATCGCCGACACACCAATACACAAATGAGGGGACGTACGCAGTCACGTTAACAGTAACAGACACCCAAACGCAGGCTGTAGAACAAACAAGCTTATCAGTCAGGGTTGTTAAAACACAGAGTAATTCGGGATCAAGTGGTGGGGCTATCTGGTGGTTATTACTGATTTTTACCCCGCTGATTATACGCAGGTACGGCAAATTTTAAGCATTAAAAAGCCAGTTAAAAAACTGGCTTTTTTATTAGTTAGCATACAGCTAATTATAGACGTTCAATCACTGCTTGTGTGAAGTCTGTTGTACCGTGGCTGCCGCCAAGGTCACGCGTTGTTCGGTCACCTGTTTTGATAACGTCAGCGACTGCACTGCGAATACGTTCTGCTGTGTCAGCCATACCTAAGTGCTCAAGCATTTGGATTGATGCTAAGATAACTGACGTCGGGTTAGCAAGGTTTTTGCCTGCGATGTCTGGCGCACTACCGTGTACTGCTTCAAAGATAGCGGCATCTTCGCCGATGTTTGCACCTGGAGCCATACCAAGACCACCAACAAGACCAGCACATAAGTCAGATAAAATGTCGCCGAATAAGTTAGTTGTAACGATAACGTCAAACTCATCTGGGGTCATGACTAGTTTCATACATGTTGCGTCAACAATCATCTCTGTTGATTCGATTTGTGGGTAACGTTCTGCTACTTCACGTGCAACTTTCAAGAATAAACCCGATGTTGATTTAAGGATATTTGCTTTATGAACAGCGGTTACTTTTTTACGGCCTTCACGGACTGCAAGTTCGTATGCGAATGTAACAATTTTTTCAGCGCCTTCACGGGTGATTTTTGATAATGCTTCAGCTTCGTTACCGTCTTCAGATACTACTTGACCAAGACCTGAGTACATACCTTGCGTGTTTTCACGAACAGTGATGATATCGATATTATCGTAACGCGCTTTAGTACCCTCAAATGATTTAACTGGGCGTACGTTAGCATAAAGGCCAAATTGTTTACGAAGTGTCACGTTGATAGACGTAAAACCTTCACCTACTGGCGTCGTTAATGGGCCTTTTAAAGTGATCTTGTTACGTGCGATAGTGTCGATTGTTTCTTGCGGAAGCAACTCACCTGTTTTCTCTAGGGCAGCAAGGCCAGCATCAACGAATTCATAATCAAAATCGCAACCTGCGGCATTTAGGATCTCAAGTGCTGAATCAATAATGCTAGGACCAATGCCGTCGCCTTTGATCACTGTGATGGTTTGTTTAGCCATTTACTTTTCCTATTTATGAGTAGATATACACGTAAATACATCGCGAAAATGAGCGCGATTTACTTGTTAGAGGATTTACGTGGATGTGTTTGAAAATTTAAGCGGCTTTTATAGCAATTTATTCAGCTTTTTGCCAGTTTATACTGTGAATACTGACTATAAATAGACGAAAGTTCATATTTTCTTAACGACTTCGAACGTTTTAGCACCATTTTTTAAAAATTATCAGCAAACTCGCATGTGCGAAGGTATGAATAAAAATCCGCTTTTGACTGCCAACCGACCGTCGTTAATGTTTCAGCGATAATGTTTTCTTGCCAACTACTAAACATAGCCTTAGGTTGAAATACATAATAACTGAACAATTTTACTGCAATCCAAAGCTTTTCATTCTGTTGTAATTGTTGTTTTTTTAATTGCTCACTGTTAAGTAAATGCTGTGTCCAAGGATTATCGCCGATTAATTGGGTAAGGTATTCGCTAAGGGGAGCCAAATCAAGCGTGTTAATCCCAAACAAGCACGCAAGTGGAGGGCTTACCGTATGCTCTTCTGCGTGTTCAAACACGGTTTTGCGTGACAAACTTGTTGCCTGATTCTCACACAGATACAAGACATAGGCATATAAGGGCAAGGTGACTTGCTCAAATTGCTGAATAGGTGAGTGTTTAAACAGTGCTTGAATAATCCGTACTATGTTTTCAAGGCGTTTGGCTATGTGCGGATATAAAGGGTGCGATGTGGTGGCAACTAAGCGCTGAAACAATACTTTCTGGATGATCGCTGGCGCATTGTCATAGCCCACCATAGATAAGCAATGGCGTAAATCTTTTGCGCGTTGGTGCTCTTTATTATAAGGCTTAACAGCGTACGTAAGCTGGTGAATAAGTTCAGGGTATGGACTCAGTAATTTGTCTAACGCCCGATAACTGTACTCTTTTGCTATTTTAAGTTCGCTGATCAGTGTTAGATACTGTTGCTGGCGACGCTGATTTGCTGGGGGAGGCAGCACAAAATTGATGTTTTCACTAAACCAAACGGTATAAAGCAAGCGTGAATCATTGCAAACACGTTGTTTATCAATAATTGACAGGGGGGCTTTAAATCGATGCCAACGAATTTTTTCAGGTTGAGACACATCAATTAAAATATGCCGATGTTGCTCGTCAGTCGTTAGGTATATTAAGGTTTGCTCGGCATACTTCACTTCGCTTGCGGGAATGTACGGACCGATATGTGCAATAAAGGCTTTAATTGCATTTTGCGCAAACTCATTAGGTGTACGAAGGTAAATATCGGCCAATGCTTTATGCACACTAATATGGCCACCGGACTCTCGGTAGGTAGTATTCATCGCGATGATATTAGCGAGTGCAACAAGGGTTGTCGCACCATCGTAAATCATCACTTTTGGTGCGCTGAGTAAGGCTTGCTTATATTTATTTAAACGCGCTAATAAGTGCTGAATTGAAACCGTATTTGGGCCCGCTGCATGGAGCAATTTTACAGCAAGTTGATGACGACAATGCCACAGTTTTTTGTCTTGCTCGGTCAGTGTTTGCCCTGATGCGAGCTTATTACTTTGTGATTGCACACATAAATAATTAGCAAGACAGCAACTTATAATTTGCTCACTTACTGCTTTATTATAATTGAGGCTATGGCACATTATGCACGCAATGACACACTGGTTAACAACCAGGTTCGTTGTGTAACCATGGGCTGCGACGTATAAGTTAAGTTGTGCCTGCAGACTTTTAGGGTATGTTTGATATATCAGGTAATAACGCTCAGCAAGATTACTGAGTAATGGGTAAATTTGTGACCATTTACGTTTTTGATAATACAGGTTAAGTAGCTGATGTGTGCTATCGAATAAGCGTGCCAATTCCCGCGGCGTCACAGTGTCCATCATTGTGTGCTAACTTTCTTGCTGATAACTTTCATAGGCACTGGGCCCCCATAATACAAGTTGGCCATTTTTAAACAGTAAACCTGTACACTCATCAATCGTGGTTATGCCATCTGATTTAACATGTTGAGTGCGATAAAAAATAATTTGCCATACATTGTCTTCAACGCGTTTTGCATAGGTTAAATCGGGGCTACCTAAATAATCAAGCACGGCATTGAGGTTTTCGGGTTTTTCTATTGAAAGCTTGGCGATGTAGCGTTTGTTGAAGGCTTCACGGTCTTGCCAGATCATGGCTTGCGGATCATCTTTATAAAAAGTGATCACTAGGGCTGCTATAAGTGCGTAAACACCTAACCCTAATACCAGATATTGGAAAACCTTTTTAATCATGTGTAACTCTTTAAAACAAACACGAATTTTCAGTATACGCGCAGTTGATAAACTGTGCTACGAGATTGCGACTAATTGAGCCTTAACTGCTTTAAACTAAAGCCTAAGTTTATATCTGTTCGTAACATTACTAAATTTCTAGAGATAATCAGCTTATCCATATCAGCGGTTAACTTACGTTTTAAAGTGGCATTGAGTGCGTCGTCCATCATGGCCGCTTCAATCGACTCATAGTCATTAATTAATTGCTCAGCCGATTTATTACCAATTCCTTTAACGCCCGGTATGTCATTGGTTTTATCACCTGCAAGTGCCCAAAAGTCAACAAGGCGGTGCTGGGGGACATTAAACCGCTGTTTAATGTCTTGATGCTCAATATAGTGTTTTTTAAAGTAATCGAATATGGCGATATGCGCTGATAAAAACGGTAAAAAGCCTTTATCGGTAGACACAATAGTGGACGAGACATTATTTGATGCTGCTTTGTAGGCAAGCGTGGCAATGATATCGTCTGCTTCGTCGTTCTCAGGTGAGAACACCACGATACCGGTCTCTTCGATAGCGTGTTTAAAACGCGCTAAATTGTTTTTTAGAGTATCAGGCATGGGGGAACGCGTGCTTTTGTAAGCTGCGTAGTAACGATATCGCCAGCTTTTATCGCCATCAAACACCGCAATTGCATGGGTGGCGTTGCATTGACTTAGTAATTTTTTACAAGCATGTGCCACGCGGGCACAGCTTGCTTTAATCATATGCTCTTCACTGTGATGACTCTGATTACTATCAACGGCATAGATGCGCCGAATAAGGTTTAACGCATCTATTAAAAGTAATTGGGTTGTCACATGTTCTCCAGTTATGCTTTGATTTCATAGCAAGGGATATACTTGCTGCCAGGTAACTTCATACGACCTTGCTCAACAAAAGCGGCAAGCAGTTTATCCATATCGGCCATTAATGCAGGCTCGCCACTGAGTACAAAGCGGCCGTACTGTTTAATCGCCTGTAAGCCTTCATCTTTTACATTGCCAGCAACAATACCCGAAAATGCGCGTCGTAGATTTGCTGCAAGTTGTTGAGTAGGTTGATCTAAATGTAAATCTAAGCTTGCCATATTAGCATGTGTCGGCGCGAACGGCTGCTGAAAATCGTTATCAATTTTTAATGTCCAGTTAAAGTAGTAGGCATCACCTTGGCTTTTACGGTATTCGCGTACGTCTGCCATTTTAGCTTTAAGGGTTCTGCCAACACGTTCAGGGTCATCAATTATGACGTCAAATTTATCAAGGGCTTTTTTGCCGAGTGTGTTTTCAACAAATTTACAAAGCTCAATAAAGTAGTTTTCACTTTGTTTAGGCCCTGTAAGAATAACGGGTAAACATTGCTTCTCGTTTTCAGGGTGCAATAAGATGCCTAATAAATAGAGCAACTCTTCAGCAGTGCCCGCGCCGCCAGGGAAAATAATAATACCATGCGCAGAACGTACAAAAGCCTCTAAACGTTTTTCGATGTCAGGCAGTATAACCAGCTCATTCACGATAGGGTTAGGTGGCTCAGCTGCAATGATACTAGGCTCCGTTAAGCCTAAATATCGGTTGTCGGTAATACGCTGTTTTGCATGGCCAATGGTCGCCCCTTTCATGGGGCCTTTCATTGCACCTGGGCCGCAACCAGTGCAAATATTTAAACCACGTAAGCCTAACTCGTAACCCACCTGTTTGGTGTATTTATATTCGACTTCGTTAATAGAGTGGCCTCCCCAGCATACAATCATACTAGGATCGCTATTAACCCTGAGTGCTCCTGCGTTTCTGAGCATGTCGAATACCATATGGGTAATGGCCTTTTGCTCTGTTAGATCTTTTTCGTATTTTTGGCAAATAAACAGGATGTCACGGATCACTGAGAAAATATGTTCGTGAATACCCGTGATTATTTCGCCATCGACAAACGCGGATTCTGGTGGATTCTCTAATTCAATTTTAATACCGCGCTCACGGCTTAATAAGCGAATGTCGAAATTTTCATATTTGTCGTAAATTTCAGAACTTGAGTCTGTGTGGCTACCCACATTGAGAACAGCGAGCACGCAGTTCCTAAATAATTTATAACGCTCGCTGGTGGATGATTGTTCGAGTAGATCAACTTCTAGTTGTGATAGTAAATCCAGTACACCGGTAGGATTCAGTTGTTTTAACATAAGCACTCTCCTAGCTCGTCAATGAGCCTGTCTAATATGTATTAAAGACCCTAAGTAAGGTATACATGAGGTCTTTATTTGCTAATGCAAACTCTATTTCGTCCTTCATTTTTAGCTGTATAAAGCGCTTCATCAGCTCGGTCAAAGGCAATCAATTGCGTATCGCCTTTTTTAAGTTGAGTCGCGCCAATTGAAATCGTAATTTCAACTTGCGTATCTTTAAATTTGAATGGGATACTTTGAATTGTTTTTCGTAGTTTTTCTAAGGGGGCTACGGCTTTTTCAAGTGGCATACCAGTCATTAAAAGTACAAACTCTTCACCGCCGTAACGGGCTATAAAGTCAGACTTTCTAACTGATTTTTGCAGCGCTTTGGCGATCACCTGAAGTGTTTTATCGCCTGCACTGTGGCCATATCTGTCGTTGATTGATTTAAAATGATCGACATCAATAACGACTAAAGTAAGCTCAGAACCTTGCGATAAAAACAACTGGAATTCATGTTCAAAGCGCTCATCAAATGCGGCACGGTTCGGAAGTTTCGTTAAGCCATCAAGCAAACTTTTAAAACGTTGTTCGTTTAAACGTTGCTTATAAGTTGTCAGTTTACTCTCTAGACTACTTACCCGATTATTAATGTCTTTAAAGCTTGCAAGTAAGTTTTCACGCTCAGCGTGTTCAAGTTTTTCTTTGGTGATTAAATCATCGCTCAATGATTTGAGCTCTTCTTCCACTAATTCTTTAAGCGCCGAAATTGATGTTGCTTGTTGAGTTTGCTGATTAAGATTTTTAATTTTTCTTTCGATACTTTTATTAAGTGAATCGTATTCTGCACTCAGTGACTCAGAGTGTTTAGTGGTTGATACAATAGAATGATGCAGATCTTCAATTGTCTGATTTAACGAAATTAAAAAGCTCTGCGCCGACTGGCGTTCTTTACTTATATTTTGTGAAATAATGGTAATAATGCCAATCGCAGCATCAAGTAGCTCATCAACGCTGTCGTTGCGCGTAATTTGGTTTCTGATATTTTTTATTTGTTCAGCACTTTCGTCTTCAAATAACAGTCCATTAGCCAATGTCATTAGCTCAGAGGCAAGCTCGGGTTTAATTAAAGCTTCGCCGGTATCACTTTCAGCTAGCTTTGCTTGCAGGGCTTGGTGATAAATAACAACCAGCTTGGATAAAATGGGTACAAAATCATGGTTCGATTGAATATTGTCAAGCTCACGGTCAAGCAAGTTGCGCAGCGAGCGGCGCGCATCATCAGGTAACCCTTTTACTTTTTGTAACTGCTTGCCTGCATCTAATACGCTTTTATTAAGATCGCGCTGCAAGGCAATTTGTTTTGCTTCTTGGTGTTTGAGTAAACCGAGAACATCGTCAATAAAGGGGGCTAGTAGGTTAAAATCAACGCCTTTTTTTAGAGCACATCGGTATTTAGCAAGGCGGTTATCAAGCTCCATGTCTAGTCCTTTACAGCTCAGCGATAACTTCGCCGCAAACTGTGAAAGTACTTCAACTTGATGTTTGCGCGCATCCTCGACAACCATCCTTGCGTCGATCGCTTGCTTTAACTTTTTATTAAGAACATCATGCTGTTGCTGCACTTACTTACACCGCCATCAAGTTTTATATTTATGTACCTTAAGTCTACAACAATTTATTGTGAAATGTAGGTGATAAGTCAAAAACTTAACTATTTTGTCTATCAGGCTTATTGCTACGGCAGTTTATCGGTTTTTAATTCACATTTTATATCTCAGTTGATAGGCTAATTCGCAATTATCGATAGTAATAAAAAAGAGTTGTTATGAAAAAGTTTTTGGCTATGTCAATTTTGGCCGCATGCTCTAGCAGTGTGTTTGCAGATGTAAACTATTCACTGGCGATCACTGAACCTGAACATCACTTAGGTAATGTTAGTGTGGAGTTTCCTGAGACAGCCCAAGCGCATTTAGACGTAAAACTTCCGGCATGGCGTACTGGACGCTACGAAATTTTAAACCTTGCGAATGGGGTACGTTTTTTCGATGCGAAAGATGATGATGGTAAGCCGTTAAAATGGGAAAAAATTGACCACAGCACATGGCGTGTTCATTTAAATGAGCCAACACACGTAAATATTGATTATCAAGTCTATGCCAATGAACTAGGTAAACGCGCGCGTCACATCGATGACAGCCATGCGTTTATTGATGCATCGGGCTTTTTCATGTTCAGTGAATCATTTCGCCAAGACCCTGTGACGGTAAAGCTTGATGTGCCTAAAGCATGGCGCTCTGTTTCGGGTATGGAAAATGCAGGTTCAAAACACAGTTTTAAAGCGGCTGATTACGATATTTTGGTCGACTCGCCAATTGAAACAGGCATTAACGAGTTACATAAATTCACGGTGGATGGCCGAGACTACGAGCTGGTTATTTGGGGCGACGGTAACTACGACGTTGAGCAAATGCTAACGGACCTTAAAAAACTAGTGGCTACAGGTAATGTAATTTGGGATAGCTATCCGTATGAGCGTTATGTATTTATGGTACATGCAACGTCTGGTGCAGGAGGAGCTACAGAGCATTTAAATTCAACAATTATTCAGCGCCCACGTGACCGTTTTGGCTCTCGTAAAGACTACTTAGCGTTCATTAGTACTGCTGCCCATGAGTTTATTCATACATGGAATGTAAAGGCGTATCGTCCGAAAGGCATTGCTCCTTACGATTACACAAATATTAACTACGCGAAAACACTGTGGATTGCAGAGGGTTCTACAAGTTACTTTGAAGATCATTTGTTAGTGCGTTCTGGTATTGCAAAAACGGATGAGTTTTTTGATACCCTAACTAAAACTATTAACCGCCACTTGCAAACCCCAGGTCGTGAAGTACAAAGCGCCGCTGAAACCAGCTTTGATAAGTGGATCAATCAAGGTGGTGACCATGCTCGCAACTACAGCACTAATATCTACCTTGAAGGCTCGTTAATTTCAATGGCACTTGATATCGACTTGCTAGAGAAAAGTGATGGCAAAATCAGTTATCGTGATGTGCACCGTGCGCTTTACAATAAGCATCGTTTGCCAGATGGTTTTACACCTGATGATGTCAAAGCCATTTTAAAAGAGCTAACGGGTCGTGATTACAGCGCATGGTGGCAAGCTAATGTGGATGAGCCAGCAGCCATTGATTTTGATGCCTTACTAGCAAAAGTTGGCTTAGGTTTGACTCGCCCAGAAGGCGCAAAATCAGTACCGAGTATTGATTCATTCGCTAAAAATAGCGGTGAGTTACTAACACTTACACATGTTCGTCGTGGTGGTGCAGCATGGCAAGCAGGTTTAACAACAGACGATAAAATCGTTGCCTTCAACAAAAAGCATGTTGGCAAAGACTTAAAAGCAAGCTTAGAAACGTTTAAAGCGGGCGACACAGTGACTGTTGACTTTATCCGCCGTGATGCGCTGCAAAGCACAACGCTCACACTTGGCGAAGACTTTGATAAAGAGAAAAAAGTAACAGCATTAAAAGATGCTACACCTGCTCAAATGGCGTTGTTTAAAGCATGGATGGGTGTTGACCACCCAAACCAAGCTAAGTAAACATTTAATGATTTTTGATTGGTAAGAGAGGAGCTACGGCTCCTTTCTTTTTGTCGGGCGTTTGTTGGGCTTTTACAAACTGTTTGGTGTATTTTGCGTTTAAAATCG
Source organism: Pseudoalteromonas sp. JSTW (assembly GCF_013423925.1). Lineage (NCBI taxonomy): Bacteria > Pseudomonadati > Pseudomonadota > Gammaproteobacteria > Alteromonadales > Pseudoalteromonadaceae > Pseudoalteromonas > Pseudoalteromonas sp. JSTW. Next base: position 343,998 of record NZ_CP058973.1, on the reverse strand, counting down.
CACTGTGGAGCTGTTGCTTTTTACGTCGCCAAAATGACTTTTTAACCTGACAAGACCTATCACGAATATCGCTTTGCGCACTGTCAGGCTGTGTAACAGGGTAAGGCAGGAGTGAAAAGCCATAAACGCCGGTTTCCCACACGTGTTGCAAATCGCAGTCTACAGGGCGCGCAAATGTGTCTGTGGCCTTAAGCAGTGCTTTAGCCCCCGCTAAGCTAATAGCCGTTGCGCAGCAGCCAGACATGAGTTTTTTATGAATTGCTAAGTGCTGACCATCTGCAAGCGGTTTTGCGTATGCAATGTCACGATTGCGATTTTTATACGCGGCCAATTTAATGAGTTGCCATGGCTGTTTTAAGTGATTGATGTTCTCGATAGCACTGTGAATTGAGCGGTCGAGCACAAAATCATCTTCTAAAATAATGGCGTAGTCGAGTTGCCTATCGACGATTGTTTGCCATGCTTTTCGATGACTCAGGTAACAGCCTATTTCACCTCGACTTAAAGGTTTGTGGTACTTTTTAAGGTTTAAACGTGCATTGTAATGCTTGGCGATATCTGCGTCTGTTAATGTTTTACCATCGACAGCATCAATGCGCTCAAATGCTAAGTTCTGTGCATTAAGCTCATCGCTTACGCGGTTTAGACGCTCTATTGAGCTTGCTAAGTTAATTACAAAAATAGGGGGCATTATGCTTACCTGATGAGTCGTTTTAATCAGGCTAACAAGCTTTAATGACGCTGGGGTGTCAGCATTATTTCGTTTTTATGTCAGGACGAGGGGTATTTAAAATCGCACACTTTTCTTTTTCAGATAAAATGATCCAATCAAAAATTTCATCATTCGTTCGGCCACACCCAGTGCAGTAGCCATTAAGTCGATGGCATTGCCCAATGCAGTCAGTTTTATATGTGGATTTTGGCTTTTTAGAGTCTGTCATGCGAGCTAAATGTTAAGGCCACAACAATGTGACCTTAATGCATTCGATAGGTTATTTACCTGCAACAGGCTTACCAATTTCAAGAGTGGTTGACCAAGGCTGTTTTCGCGATAATGTTTTACCCGAATGAATAGAAATAACAGGGGTATTTTCATCAAGCACAAACGTTGTACGCAGTGATTCTGCAGACTCTTTTTGGGTTTGATGCCAGTTTTTATCTGCTAAACAGGCTTGGGTAAAATTGACTGCCCGAGTATGATCTGCAACCGCTTGCTGTTGTTGCGCATAGTTACCTACACAACGATACGTGACATTGTCATTATCAAGCGCTGTAATTTGGCAGTTGTCGGAAATTAGGTTGTATTTTGCTGTCCATGTTTCCATGTATTTTGTGTTCACACGGCTGCGTTTTAAGCCTTCAAAGCGATTGTCGTATGCGCCTAAAAGTGCATTAATCTTCTCGCAAGGGGTCAAATTATCTATGGCGGCTTGTTGCTCGGTCGTAAGGCCAGTACAACCTGTTAAAACAAGGCCAAAAAGTAAGGCGGCGAGTGGCTTTTTCATATCAGGCTATCCTTTTAAATAGCAGTTCCTTTAACGTTTCCTAAAGGATACCTAAGCCCTTGTAAAAATGCTAATAAAGATTTATTGGCGGGGGTTTTTGTGATGACAAATTGCCCCATAAAATAAAGGGCAATTGAATAACATTATTATACATACGCGTATTTATAACGTTGTTTTACCTGAAATATTCGTTACGTTAACTGAACCTGAGCCATCGCTAAGTAGTTCAAAGTTAGCTGCTTTATCAACACGAATGCTGCCAGAACCGTCTGAAATAACCACATCACCTGCGATATCGTTTAAGTCGATGCCACCAGAGCCGTCGTGAACATTTATATTACCTTGGGTGTGTGCGACATCAATGTTGCCAGAACCATCGTGAATTTTAATATCACGACTGACGTTTCTTACGTTAATGCTGCCAGAGCCATCATTGATTTCAAGTGTGCCTTGAATGTCGATTGCCTCAATGGAACCTGAACCATCGTTGATCACGGTGTTAGCAGCTTTGCGAATAATAATTTCGCCAGAGCCGTCGTGCACGTTGACATTAAATGAACGTGGAATACTGACGGTTAAATCAATGCGTGTTTGTTTATTCGTGTGGTAGTCACATTGGCCAGCAGAAAGCTCTGCATTACTGCCTTTAGCCTCAAGTCCTAAGCAGTATTCATCGTGAGGCTGATCTTGGTAAATTTCGGCTTTTACGGTTACTTCATCAGTGTCACTGCCTGTTATGTGTAAAAAACCTGAACCGGCTTCTACTTTTAGAGCGCTTAGTGATTTTGCGCTTAGTGTCAGGTTTTTAGTGTTTTGTAGTGGCATATCGCCCCACGCGAATGTTTGCGCTGATAACAAACCTACGGCAATGAGTGATAACGTTTTAACTGTGCTCAACATGACTTTCCCTTTTATATGTATGGTGTTGTTAGCTTAGTCGTAAACGTGGAGGAGAAAGGTTTAAATGGGTTTAAAATTTTTTATGTAATAGCTTAAGATGCGCCTTTTTTAGCGGCATCTTAAGCTTTTAATGTTACTTATGGCGGCCTTGTAAACAGCTCACGACATCAGCCAGTGAAAGGCCTTGACGCTGTAATAACACGGTTAAGTGATACAGTAAGTCTGCCGATTCATTGGTTAATTCATCGTTGTCATGCTTCATGGCTGCCAGTGCTACTTCAACACCTTCTTCACCGACTTTTTGGCAACTACGGCTTAAGTCTTTTGAAAATAAAGACGCTGTGTAGCTTTTACTTGGGTCATCGTCTTTGCGTGAAACAATCACTTGTTCAAGTTCAGCTAAAAAAGCTAGGCTGGGTTTAGCGTCATCACCAAAGCAGCTTTGCGTGCCTAAATGACAGGTTGGGCCTAATGGGTTTGCGAGTACTAAAATGGAATCGTAATCACAATCGGTGTGAACAGAGACGACTTCAAGGTAGTTTTCTGATGTTTCGCCTTTGGTCCACAAGCGCTGCTTTGAACGTGAGTAAAAGGTCACTTTTTGCTTGTCGAAGGTGGCGGCTAAGGCATCCGCATTCATAAAACCTTGCATCAAAATAATCCCAGAGCGTGCGTCTTGCACAATGGCTGGGATCAATTCGCTTTTGGCAAAATCGACTTGAGTAAGGTTATCTTTGGTTAATTGCATAGTCGTGCCGCTATATTATTATCGATTAAAAATTGTTTTAGTTCGCCAATGTTAATGACGTTCTTATGAAATACGCTGGCAGCAAGTGCACCGTCAACGTGGCTTTGCTGAAATACATCAACAAAGTCTTGCATTGTGCCGGCACCACCTGATGCAATTAGCGGAATGTCGCATAATGCGCGCATTTTAGAAAGCTGAACATTGTCGTAACCTTTACGCACACCATCTTGGTTCATGCAGTTTAACACGATTTCACCTGCGCCTAGGTCTTGCACACGCTTGACCCATTCTTCGGTTTTGTATCGTGTACGGCTTGATGCATTAGGGTCACCCGTTAATTGGTACACTAAATATTCGCCAGTGGTTTCATCGTAAAAGCTATCAATGCCGACAACCACACATTGTTTACCAAACTCATCGTGTAATTCTTTGATAAGTTCAGGGCGTGCAATGGCAGGGCTGTTGATACTGATTTTATCTGCGCCGCGCTCTAGCACACGCGCTGCATCGGCAACTGATTTAATGCCACCAGCCACACAAAATGGAATATCAATATGGCGGGCAATACTCTCAACCCAATTTACATCAAGTAGGCGTTTTTCGACACTGGCGCTAATCTCATAAAACACCAGTTCATCAGCACCGGCATCGCTGTATGCTTTTGCAAGTGTTAAAATATCACCAACCACTTCGTGGCCTTTAAACTTAACGCCTTTTACGACTTGGCCGTCTTTGACATCTAAGCAAGGAATTATGCGTTTTGATAACATGCTAACGCCTCCTCAACATTAAAGGCACCATCAAGCAATGACTTACCTAAGATAACCCCACCCACACCGAGTTTTTTAAGCTTGGCGATATCGTCAAGCGAGCTTACGCCGCCAGATGCTTGTACTTTTATTTGGCTGTTGTGGTTTATTAAATCTTCATACAGTGCAAATGAAGGGCCTGTCATGGTGCCGTCTTTACTGATATCAGTGCACAGAAAGTCAATGACGCCCAATGCTACGTAAAAATCAACAAGTTCAAATAATCCAAACTCAGATTCACTTAACCAACCGTGAGTGGCAGGAGCCCAGCCGTTTTCGGTTTTATTTACATCAAGGGCAATCACGAAATGTTCGGCCCCAAACTTTTCAATCCATGCTTGGACTTGCTCGCGCTTTTCAACGGCCATTGAACCAATCACAACTTGGTTAGCTCCGGCTTCTAGCCAGTCGGCCACATCGTGTTCAGAGCGAATACCGCCGCCAACCTGATAAGGGACGTTTAATGCTTTGGTCGCGGTTTGAATATGTTGCCATTGCTTTTTGCTCGGGTCGCGTGCGCCTTCTAAATCAACAAGGTGCAGCTTACCTGCACCGCTGTTTGCGTACGCTTGTAAGCGTGCGCCTAGTTCGTAAGGGTAAAATTGTGCTGTATCATACTTACCTTGGTATAAGCGCACAATTTGGTTTTGTAATACATCAAGTGCTGGAATAATCACGTTTTGGTCTCTTATTTTTGTGCTGCGCTTACAGCTGCCAATCTAAAAAGTTTTGTAATAATCGGGTGCCGACTTTGGCACTGCGCTCTGGGTGAAATTGCATGCCTGCATAGTTATCTTTTGCAACAATCGCAGAGAAAGTGTTTCCGTATTCACCACTGACAAGCGTGGCATCGTTGACGGTGTGAGCAAAGCTATGCACAAAGTAAACATGATCTTGCGCTGTTAAACCTTTAGTGAGCGCATGCTCTTTTAATACTGTTAGGTCGTTCCAGCCCATATGCGGTGATGTCAATGTACCTACATCAAGTTGCTTAACAATACCCGGGATTTTACCTAGGCAATCAACATTGCCTTCTTCGGTGCTTTCGCAAAGTAATTGCATGCCTAAACAAATGCCCATAAGCGGACGCTGATATTCATCAATGGCTTGTTGCCAGCCACCGTCTTTTAGGCGCTTCATTGCCACAGAAGCATGGCCTACACCGGGTAAAATAGCACGTTCAAAGCCTTTTAGTTGCTCAGGCGAAGTGATCACTTCTGGATTTTGACCGAGTCGCTCAAACGCAAAACGCACCGAGTTGATATTGGCACAACCCGTATTAATTATGGCAATCATAAACACCCCTTTGAGCTGGCAGTTTGTTGCGTGGCATCTTTTGCGATAGCAGCGCGCAGCGCTCTGGCAAAGGCTTTAAATAAGCCTTCTACTTGGTGATGACAGTTACCCTCGCTGACTGACAAAATCAGGCTCATTGCGGCGTTGTCACTTAAACTTTTAAAGAAATGCTCAACCATTTGCACATCTAAGTCGCCGACTTTTTCACGGCTAAAATCGGCATTTAACACAAACGATGCACGGCCCGATAAATCTATTTGCGCCTCGGCTTTACATTCATCCATCGGTAGCGCAAATCCATAACGGCCAATTTGCGTTTTTGTACCCAGCGCTTGTTTAAGTGCAAGCCCTAAGGCAATACCAATGTCTTCAACGAGGTGGTGTTCATCAATGTGTAAGTCGCCCGTGGCTTGAACATTAAGTCCGATATTGGCGTGGGTGCGAATTTGGTCAAGCATGTGATCAAAAAAGCCAAGGCCAGTACTAATGTCGCCATTTTTGGTCTGGTCTAAATTAACCTGCACATCGATTTGCGTTTCTTTGGTGTTGCGGGTTATGCGACCTTCACGGTTTTGTGTTGTTAGCTGAGTGACAATGGCATCCCAACTGCCGGTGTATAAAATGCCTTCGCAGCATAAGTTAGCAGCAAGACCTATATCTGTTTGGCGGTCACCGATGACAAATGAACGGGCTAAATCTACTTTGCCTGAGCGCATAAGTTCAGTCAGCAACCCTGTTTTAGGTTTACGGCAGTTGCAATTGTCTGCATCAAAGTGGGGGCAAATCAGTACTTCGTCAAATTGAATACCTTGGCTGTTGAGGATATTCATCATTTTGTCTTGCGCAATGTCAAAATCAGCCGTTGGGAAGCTATCTGTACCTAGTCCATCTTGGTTCGATACCATAACTAAGCGGTATCCCGCTGCTTGAAGTTGCAGTAGAGCAGGGATCACATTGGGTAAAAATACTAATTTCTCGAGGCTATCTACCTGTTTATCGGTGATTGGCTCTTCGATAATGGTGCCATCGCGGTCAATAAATAAATACGGGTTACTCATTATACTTCCTGTTCTACTGTGTTACTGGCAAGTGATAAACCATCTAGCCAAATTTTTACTTGTTCTAATTCTTGTTCATTACCGATTGAAATGCGCAGCCAATCATTTTCACCATAAAGAGTGAATGCGCGCATCACAAGACCTTGTGCCAATGCAATATTAAATGACTGTCTATCTTTTAGCTTTAAGGTTACAAAGTTACCTTCACCACTAAGCACCTTAACCACGGCCGATGATTGTTCAAGCCAGTCTTTCAGTTTGGCTTTTAAACAATTTAATATAGTAACTTGGCGACGCATTGAGGCGATGTTATCGCTACTGAGTGCATCAGCCGCAATGCGTGCGACTACAGTTGATACTGGATAAGGCGCAATTACTTTACGGATCGGTGCCAGTAAATCACTGTTTGCAAGTGTGAAGCCTGTACGCAAACCTGCTAATGCAAACGCTTTAGATAAGGTTCTTAGCACCACAAGATTATTAAATTCATTAATTAAGCTTGCTGCAGTGTGTTCTGGACAAAACTCTATATAAGCTTCATCTACCACGACGATGGCTTTACCCGCAAGTTGTTGGGTAATCTTTCTGATCTTGTCTAGGCTCGTCATGCTGCCTGTTGGATTATTAGGATTACAAATGAAAACTAATTTCGAGTCAGCTATCGCAGCAACAATTTCATCCACCGTGCCTTTTAACAGTAACTCTTGGGTGAGACCGTTAATGCTCACGTTGTGAGTGTCGGCAGTGACTTTGTACATACCATAAGTTGGTAAAAATAGCGCGATACTGTCTTTTGCTGGGCGGCAAAATGTACGCACCAATAGCTCAATGCCTTCATCGGCACCGCGTGTCATCAGCACTTGCTCTGGCTCTAAGTTGGCATAACATGCGTAACGGTTAATAACCTGTGTTGGCTGTGGATCGGGGTAGCGATTTAAATCGGCCAAACTCACAGTAGGCGTGCGAGAGTAGGGACTTTCGTTGGCATTTAGCCACGTTGTTCCAGTCAGTTTCTCGCTCTTTGCTGAGCTATAAGCTGTTAGGGCTGCAATGTTGTCTGGCAACAGTGTGGTAAGTGTTGAGTTATCGCTCATTATTTAGTGCCTCAAGACGAATTGAAACAGCATTAGCGTGAGCATCAAGCCCTTCTGCTGCGGCCAAAGGTAAAATTGCTTTAGATAATTCACGTAACCCATTTTTGCTAATGGTTTGTACTGTGTAAGTTCTAAAAAAGTCCAGTAAGTTTAAGCTCGAATAGGTGGCACTGTAACCATACGTTGGTAGTACGTGGTTAGTACCTGACGCATAATCGCCTGCAGATTCCGGCGTATAGTCGCCCACAAAGACAGAGCCAGCATTTTTAACTAAGCCTAAATAAGGCTGAGCATCAGCAAGTTGTAAAATTAGGTGTTCAGGACCATATTGTGCTGATACTTCAAATGCCTGCTCAATAGAGTCGACTAAAATCAAGCTTGAATTTGCAAGGGCTTGTTCAGCGGTTTCTTTGCGGCTTAATTTTGCAAGCTGCGTTGTTAATGCTTGCTGCGTAAGTTCAATAATGCGCTCACTATTACACAGTAAGATTACTTGTGAATCAGCACCGTGTTCTGCCTGCGATAATAAATCGGCAGCAATAAATTCAGGATTTGCACGTTCATCAGCAATCACCAGTACCTCAGAAGGACCTGCAGGCATATCAATTGCCATGCCCGGAATCGTCTGGGCGACAAGCTGTTTTGCCATTGTCACAAAACTGTTGCCTGGGCCAAATACTTTATTGACCTTCGGTACAGACTCAGTGCCGTAAGCCATCGCTGCAATTGCCCCTGCGCCGCCACTTTCAACAATTGTTTTAATACCGCATAGCTTAGCTGCATAGAGAATTGCAGGGTTAATGCTTTCATCGCCCTTAACAGGTGTTGCAAGCACAACCGTTTTTGCACCGCTTAATTGTGCAAGGACACCTTGCATAATAACCGACGAAGGTAATGGCGCACTGCCACCGGGTACGTATATACCCACTGCTTCAATCGCTTGGTATTTAAGCTCACATAACACCCCTGGTTGAGTTGTTAGTTTAATGTCTTTTGGTAATTGTGCTTGGTGAAAGCGTTTTACATTAGCGTAAGCTGTTTCAATCGCGGCTTTTAATTCGCTCGATAAAAACTGTTCTGCTTGATCAATTTCTTCAACGGGCACTAATAAACGCGGTGTTTCTCGCTTATCAAATTGTTTTGCCATGTTTAAAAGCGCAGCGTCGCCTTGCTCTTTGACTGCCGCTAAGATATCGATGCATATTGATTCGATCTCTTTGCTTGCCGTGACAGCAGGGCGGGTAAGTACCGCTTGCTGTGCGAGTTGGTTTTCCTCATTCCAGCGAAACATGGATACTTACTCCATCATTTTTTCAATTGGCATAACGAGGATCGAGTTTGCACCGAGTGCTTTCAACTCTTCCATCGTTTCCCAGAATAAGGTTTCGCTGCTCACCATGTGCAGTGCCACATAATCATCACTACCGGCTAAAGCAAGTAATGTTGGTTGACCTGTGCCAGGCAGTAAATCACACACTTCATCGAGTTTTGCTTTTGGCGCGTGTAGCATGATGTACTTACTTTCTTTAGCTTGGCGTACACCCCGTAAACGCGGCATTAGGGTGTTGATTAAATCAAGTTTGCTTTGATCTGTCAGGTCTTTGTTTTGGATTAAACAGGCATTTGATTCGAGGATAGTATCGCCTTGCATTAAGCCGTTGGCTTCAAGTGTTGCACCGGTAGACACTAAATCACAGATAGCATCGGCAAGGCCTGCACGCGGAGCCACTTCTACAGAGCCTGTTAGCATAACTGTGCTTGCGTTGATGCCTTCACGTTTTAGATATTGACCTAGAATTTCAGGGTAGGTAGTGGCAATGCGCTTGCCTTCAAACCAGCTCTTCTTTTGCACACCAAGCTCTTGTGGCCAAGCCAGTGCTAAGCGGCAATAGCCGAAATCAAGTTTTGACAGTTTGTTTACTTCAAATGCAGCGCCTTGGCGCTCGCGCTCGGCTTGTACTTCAACAAGTACGTTTTCGCCAACGATACCTAAGTCACACACACCGTCCATAACTAGGCCTGGAATATCGTCATCACGTACACGAAGTACATCAATGGGCATGTTAGTAGAGTGTGCTATTAGGCGTTGTTCACGAAGATTCAATTTAACGCCTAGCTGTTTTAAAAGCTCTTGGCAGTCTTTTGATAGTCGGCCGCCTTTCTGGATGGCGATACGTAAACGGTTGTTATTACTCATTATTCATTTTCCTTTAATTCAAAAACTAAAAACCCCGAGGAAACCTCAGGGCGAAAATAAATAATGTGGTTGATTACTCGCCAGAGGTTCCTTTTAGGAATAACCTCTCAGCGAAAAACCTGACAGGCTATTCCGGTGAATGATGGTGATGATGGATAGTTGTCAAGTTGAAGCGCATAATCTTTCCTGTGTTGCACTCGTTTGTGTAAACCAGTGCGTTAATCTGTTTAAATAATTTACGTATATAGATAAGCATGTTTTTAATATTTTTGGCAAGCACTTTTTTTTGCAATTAAAGAATATGCTATAACGGTCGATAATAAGTGGTTGGGTAGGAGGTACAAATGGATATCATGATCCCCTTTTTAGGACGCATCACGCGTTTACAACTTGAGAGTAAAGGTGCATTCCACATTGCGGGTGTAAAAGATGCGAACGTGCAGAGAATTGAAATCGAAAAGCGGCAAAAACGCGAAATTGAACGGCGTAAAAAAGCAGCCGAAAGTGCTAATAAAAGTGCTGATAAAAAGGATAAAGATATTATCGAAGAAGATGAAGACGGCAATAAGCACCTCGATACATGGGCTTAATGCTTAAGAAAATAAAATTATTTTTATCTCGTTTTCTAGCACTTTGTGCTAGGTTTATAGAGTAAAATTAATTTTCAGATTCAAGGCGATATTATGGATAAGCCAGCAGTACCATTTAGTGAAAAAGCGCGCCTTGAAGAGCTTCGTGCACTCGAAATTTTAGATACCCCAAATGATCCAGCGCTGGATAGAATAACGCGCCTTGTTCAGCAGTTCTTTTCGGTCCCTATTTGTTTAATCAGTCTTGTTGATGAACACCGGCAGTGGTTCAAGTCATGCATTGGGGTCAGCGTAAAACAAACACCGCGTGATATCTCTTTTTGTGCCCATGCGATTTTAGATAATGGTCCATTGGTAGTCTGTGATGCTTTGCTAGACCCTAGGTTTGCTGATAATCCCTTGGTAACAGGTGAGCCCAACATTCGTTTTTATGCCGGCAGCCCTATTACATTGCAGTCAGGCAATCGTATTGGCACTTTATGCATAATTGACCATCAGCCTCGGTCGTTCACCCAAGAACAAGCGAATGTGTTAAAAGACTTTACCGCCATTATTGAACGGGAGCTCGCAGTGATGCAATTGGCAACAACTGATGAGTTAACATTATTGCCTAATCGACGAAGTTTCAGCAGTACGGCTGAGCGTTATTTAGATTTATGTATCAGACAAAATTTAAAAGCGAAGTTGGTCTTTATTGATCTCGATAATTTTAAACCGATTAACGATACGTTTGGTCATGCTACTGGCGATGAGGTATTGAAAGGCTTCGCCAATGTTCTAGCATCGTGTTGCAGAAAAGCAGATTTGTTTGCCCGATTGAGTGGCGATGAATTTGTTATTTTGTTTACTGATTTGAGTACCCAAGAATGCGAAGTCATTATGCAGCGATTAGCTGAGTCATTTAGTGAATTGTCAGGCCAATTTAAGCATAAATTTAACCTTAGTTTTTCGCATGGGATTGCCAATTTTTCAGGGCAAAAACCATGCTCACTGTCACACCTATTGGCGCTAGCAGATAGCCGAATGTACAAAACAAAAGTGATAAAAAAGAACCTATTAATACCAACCGAGTCAAATGTTTAACTTTTATTAGGTTCAACAATTAACTCAATTGGTATAACGCACATGCAGCGATACTATTTCTCAGTTACGTGTTTGGCAGATTGAATACTGCTTTGAATAAGTGGTGAAATAGTTAAGCCTTGCACAATAATAGAAAAAATGACGACGACGTAAGTCACAATGACAATTAAATCATGAAGGTCTGAGCCCGCAATCATTACTTGGTCGCGAGGTATTGCCGCAGCCATTGCCAGTGCTAACCCGCCTCTTAGGCCACCCCATGTTAGAATCTTCACAGAATGTTTGTCGTATTGCCTATACTTCTTGAAGAACATAAATGGCGTCCCCACGCTGATAAAACGCGCAAGTAATACAACAGGTACCATGAGTAAGCCAAGACCAATTTCTTGAATGGTGATAGGCATAGTGACAATTAGCATACCGATAATCAAAAATAGTAACGCATTTAAGAAACTGTCGGTTGCATGCCAAAAGTCTTTTACATAGCGAGTATCTTCAGGACCGGTTCGTTCAGTCGCTTTTGAGCGGGTAATATTACCCAACAAAATACCACTTGTGACCATTGCCAGAGCACCTGATATTTCCCAAATGTTAGCAGCTGCAAAGCCCGCAGTAGGAATGGTGAGTGTTAGTAATAAGCGAATATTAACATCGCGGCTATTAATGATTAAAAAGTGCCCGACTAATGCGATTACTAAACCAAACACAATGCCGCCGATTGCATCGACTAAAAATAACTCTGCTACGTCAGTAAACGTTGCCTCTGTACCATAAAAAGCCACCGAGAAAATAGTGGTAAAGATCACCAAACCAATACCATCATTAAACAAAGACTCACCTTCCACTTGCACAGAAATACCTTCTGGGGCTCGCATTTGTTTAATAATGGCTAACACGGCAATAGGGTCAGTAGGGCTAATTAATGCTCCAAATAACAAACAGTAAATGAAAGGGACAGGCCAGCCCACAAAAGCAAATAAATAATAGCTCAAGTACCCTACAATCACGGTTGAAGTAATGGTTGAAAATAGCACTAATGCGGTTATTTCCCACCGCTGTTTACGCAGCGCTGCTAAATTAATTTCAAGCGCACCCGCAAACAGCAAAAACCCTAGCATGCCCTTTAACAATAACTGATTAAAGTTAATACTTGAAACCACCTGAGTCATTTCGAGGGCTGTGGAATCACCGAGCATTTTAACGGCGAGAATAAGGAGTAAAGAAATAACAACAGAGCCTGTTGTTATAGCAATTGTTGTTTGCATTTTGAGGATGAACTGGTTAGCAAAAGCAATAAAAATAGCTAATGCTGAAAGAAAACAAATGAGGTACCAAGCATTCATTGTTTGACCTTAAATATTTTATAAACAAGACACAGAAAGCAGTCACTTTCTGGGCGCATATGGTACGCCTGTATCATACGTATGTCACAGTGTTTATGCTATTTTCATTAAATTTTAGAGTAAAAATTCAAGGTACTGATTGCATTTGTATAATTGCTGTTAAAATTGTCTCAAAAGAGACAAACCCAACCTGTTGGAAAGTGCAATTATCATAAATTTAGCTAGGTCAATGTGAGTCTTTAAACGACGCAGACTCTTGTGTCGTGTTTATAGCACGAATAGGGTAAGGAATCACAATACCTTCTTGAGCGTAGCGTTTATGTAATGCTTTGATAAAAGCCGATTTCACCCAAAAACGATTAAAGTACTCTTTCACTCTTAGCATCACAGTAAAATTAATACTTGATTGATCAAAGGTGTGAAACACGACAAACGTGTCATAGTCATCAATTCCCCATTCATGGCTTTTTAGAACTTGCCTTGCTACATCAAGTGTTATTTGCTCGACCTTTTCAAGATCGGAACCATAATGTACCCCCACTTCCACTGGCACACTGAGCTCTTTTTCAGGGTAAAAATAATTGATGATTCGCGATTTAGACAACTGACTATTGGGGATCACTATCATGTTATTGGGCAACATTTTCACCCACGTTGATCGCCAGCCTATTTTTTCAACAAACCCTTGGTCACCACTCTCAAGCTCGATAAAGTCGCCGACTCTAATAGGTTTATCGATAACCAGTTGAACCCCAGAGAAAAAATTTTCTAATGTCGGCTGTAAGGCAAGAGCAACGGCGAGGGAAGTGATCCCTAGCGACGCGATAATAGGCGTGATTGAAATACCTAATGTGCCTAATAAAACCAGTAGTCCAACACTGACAATGACACAGCGGATCACTCCTTTAATAATGCTGCGGCTGTTAGACACCACTAACGAGCGCGAACTGTAATAGTCAACTGTACCGAATAAGAAGTGATCTAAAAATAGCACTAAAGCAAAAATTAATATTGATTTCGCAGTCGCTGCGATAGGAAGCGGGTAGTCAGTTAGAAAATCAGTCATGTTTAATAAATGACCAAAAATGATCACAAGCACCATCATTGTGCATAAAGTAAGTGGCGTGGAAATTGAGTCGACGAGCAAAGAGTCAAACACAAAGTCTGTGCGCTGGGTCCACGTTTTTAAACAGTAAATAATTATAAACTTTATTAAAAACAATATAATAGCAGCTGTAAATGTGCCACCAATTACGAGTAGCCATGGCTCGTTTACCCACACATTTAGTGCCAATTCAGAAAACATCTTCAATCCTTACGCCTGAAGTTCTTGCTGTCACCTGCAATATATGTACCTAGCTATTGAGGAGGAAAAACCTGCTGATATGGTTTTTATCAACAGAGCATACGAGTAATCAGTTGGTGAAAAAATAAAAGGTACAAATGTATAATTAATGTTATAAAAATGTATAAAATAATTTACAGTATGCCGTTAATTGTTAACATTTTAGTTACCTTTAAATTTCCAATACATTGTAATTTATGAACTTTATTTTTAGAGCTAATACTTTATTTGTAAATTTTTTGTTTCATTTTCATTTTTGCGTTTACCCATCTAGGCTGGTCACTAATCGGGAACATGTGAAGTCCGGTTACTAAAAAAACATTAAATACATAACAATCTAACGGAGCGTAAACGTGAATTTATCTAAAATCACACTAGCAACTCTTGCTGCTTTTGCTTTGACTCAAGCAACAAGTGCAGTAGCTGCGAATAAGCAATACTTAAATCAACAAATGGGGATTAACCAAGCTTTGCAAACTAATGCTGCATCGGTATTGATGGCAAGCCCTAATCAGTTAGTTGGTCTAGGTGCAGGGAATGATTTAGTTGTATTAAAAGAAATCAAAACAAATAACGGCCATACAACCCGCCGTTATCAGCAAATGTATCAAGGTCTACCTGTCATCGGCGACACGGTTAGCCTTACATTTGATAGTAATGGCCAGTTAAAACGCGCACATGGTGCGGCGGTGTATGATATTGCAGAAGATATTAGTTCAGTATCTCCTGTACTTAGCAAGAAAAAAGCCGTTGCTAAAGGGCTTGCAAATTCACCGGCAGCAATTAAATCGGTTGGCTTAAAAAAGCATAATGAACAGTCTCGTTTAGCTATTTGGTTAGATGAAAATAGTGTGGCACATCTGGTGTATGAAGTGTCTTATGTCACGTATGGCGATAACCCATCTCGTCCGTACCAAATTATTGATGCAAACAGCGGTGAAGTTTTATTTAGCTTTGATAACCTTCAACATGCCAGTGCAGCAGGCCCAGGCGGAAATTTAAAAACGGGTAAGTATATTTATGGCACTGACTTTGACAGTCTAGATGTGGCTCAGTCGGGCAGCACTTGTACGATGGATAATGCCAATGTAAAAACCATTAATCTTAATGGTAGTACCAGTGGCTCAACGGCGTATTCGTTTACTTGTCCAGAAAATACATTTAAAGAAATCAATGGTGCGTATTCGCCATTAAACGACGCTCATTACTTTGGCAATGTTATTTTTAATATGTATAACGATTGGGTCGGCACAGCCCCCTTAACCTTCCAATTAAAAATGCGTGTTCACTACGGAAATAACTACGAAAACGCGTTTTGGGATGGAAGTGCTATGACCTTTGGCGATGGTCAAAACACGTTTTATCCTTTAGTCAGTCTTGATGTTTCAGCGCATGAAGTAAGTCATGGCTTTACCGAGCAAAACTCTGGTCTGGTGTATTCTGGTAAATCAGGTGGTTTGAATGAAGCTTTCTCTGATATGGCAGGTGAAGCCGCCGAATTTTATATGAAAGGCTCAAACGACTGGTTAGTTGGTCAAGAGATCTTTAAAGGCAATGGTGCGTTGCGCTATATGAATAATCCAACGCAAGATGGCAGCTCGATTGATCATCAGAATGACTATTACTCGGGTATGGATGTTCACTACAGCTCAGGTGTATTCAATAAGGCATTCTACAACCTTGCAACAACACCAGGTTGGGATACGCAAAAAGCCTTTGTGGTTATGGCTCGTGCGAACCAACTTTATTGGACTGCTAGCACAAACTGGGATCTTGCGGGTAACGGTGTTATGGATGCTGCCTGTGACTTAAGCTATGAACCCGCTGATGTTCAAGCTGCACTTGCGGCTGTGGGTGTAACGTCAAACCTCAGTGCAGGTAGCAGCTGTGGTGGCACAACAGAACCACCTACAGGCGATGAAGAACTAACAAATGGGGTTGCTCGCACAGGCATAAGTGGTGCAGCAAAAGAGCAGCTGTTCTTTACCCTTGAAGTGCCTGACGATGCAACTAACTTGCAGTTTAATACTACAGGTGGCAGCGGCGATGCCGATCTGTATGTGATGTATGGTTCAAAACCAACACTTAGCAACTTCGATTGCAAAAGTACGTCATCTACGAGTACGGAAAGCTGTGCAATCAGTAATGTGCAAGCGGGTACTTACTTTGTGATGGTGGAAGCATGGAATCAAATTTCAGGTGTATCACTAACAGGGAGTTTTAATACGAGCACCGGGGGAGGTGCCACACCAATTAACCGTACTGAATCTAACGTGAGTGTTGCCTCAGGTGGGTGGACTCGTTTCACGCAAGACCTCGATGCGGGATACTCATCGCTTGATGTGACTATTTCTGGTGGATCAGGTGATGCGGATTTGTATGTTAACTTTGGTTCTCAATCTACTACGTCAAGCTATGATTGCCGCCCTTATAAAAACGGTAATAGCGAAACGTGTACATTCACAAATCCACAAGCGGGTACATGGTATATCGACCTTCGCGGCTACCGTGCTGCAAGCGGTGTAACACTGACCATTTCGGCTAACTAGCCTATTCTTCGGGAGCTTCGGCTCCCTTTTTTCTCACAGATAAAAAGGATTGATTATGACAACCCTCCTTACGCGGTGCTTAATTGGCATTGCCACACTCTCCGTTAGCCAACTAAGTCATGCCGGGTCAAACGAAACTATTTGGGTGACTATTGATGCGCTTGCAGCAGAGCACTTTAAAAAAGAGACAATGAGTCAACGTAAGCAAGATAACAATTTTGCCATGCAACCATCAACGCTAAACCAAGTAAATTTTATGCGCTTGAATAAGCAAGAGATCGCTGGGTTAAGTGAGTTCATGCATGATAATTACCATCGATGTGGTGGTTTTGTTGCTCATGATTCATTAGCAGACGCCGAGCTTTACACTCAACAGTTAAAGGGTGTTTCGCAGTTAGCTGCGAGCTCAAGTTTAGTTAATTATAGTCTTGATAATGCCGCTACAGTCAACGCGCTACTTTCATCTATTAACAGCAGTGAGCTCACTGATACCGTTAACAGCATGATGAACTTTCATAATCGATACTACTCGGCACAAAGTGGTGTTGATGCTGCCCAGTGGTTAAAAGGGCATTGGCAACAAATAGCCAGTAGTCGTAGCGATATCAGTGTTGATTATTTTAGCCATAGTTTTTCACAATCGTCGGTGATTGTAACGATACCCGGTGCAGAAAAAGCGAACGAAATAGTAATCATCGGTGGCCATTTAGATTCAATTAATCAGTCAAACCCAAGTAATGGTAGGGCTCCTGGCGCAGATGATAATGCATCGGGTATTGCCGTGCTCACCCAAGCGCTTAAAGCGATAGTCGAGAATAACTATCAGCCACAACGAACCATTCAAATTATGGGCTTTGCTGCTGAAGAAGTTGGGCTTAGAGGCTCAAAAGAAATAGCTGCCAATTACAAAGCACAAGGGAAAAATGTGGTAGGCATGGTGCAATTTGACATGACCGGTAATCATGGCAGTAGCACCGACATTGTTATGATGACAGACTATACAAACGCAGCACAAAACCAGTATTTATCACAGCTTTTAGATGCGTATCAACCAAACGTTAGTTACGGGTTTGACCAATGTGGTTATGGTTGTTCAGATCATGCGTCGTGGTATCAACAAGGTTTTGCTGCTTCAATGCCTTTTGAATCGCGTATGAGTGATATTAACCCGCTGATTCATACCTCCAACGATTTACAGTTTGACCCACAACATGCCAGTAAATTTGCAAAACTTGCCGTGAGTTATTTGGCTGAGATAGCTAAAAATGCCGGAGATGTTGTTCAAGAGCCAAGTAATGAACTTGAAAATGGCATTGCCACAACGAACATTGCAGGGGCAGCCAAAGAACAGTTATTTTTTACCCTTGAAGTACCCGCAATGAGCAGTAATCTTGAGTTTGTTACTCAAGGTGGCACGGGGGATGCCGACTTATATATAAAATTTGGCAGCAAACCAACATTGCAAGATTTTGACTGTAAGAGTACAACATCATCAAGTAACGAGCGTTGTTTAATATCGAGCATTAAAGCAGGCACTTATCATGTGATGGTTGAAGCTTGGAATGAAATTTCAGGTGTCTCCCTAACGGGTCGTTTCAACGAGACGGGGAGTGGCAGTAGTATCGACCGTACAGAAAGTAATATTAGTGTCGGTGCTGGAAGTTGGCAACGCTTTACACAGCAAATACCGGCTGGTTTGAGTCGTTTAACCGTGGCAACTTCAGGTGGCAGCGGTGATGCCGACTTGTATGTGAATTATGGCTCAGCTTCCACAGCTTCAAATTATCAGTGTCGCCCCTATAAAAATGGCAACGAAGAAACATGCCAAATTGATAACCCGCAAAGTGGTACTTGGTACATAGATATACAGGGATACCGTGCTGCGTCGGGAATAACGTTAACGATTCAAGCACAGTAATCGTCCTTTTTGCTAATGAGGAAGCCCGCCTTCCTCATTTAGTCTTGCCCTTGGCAAGTCAGTTACGTAAAATCTGGCCATCACTTTTAATCTATTGGCGAAGTTTATCAAACAACTTTTCAGTGCCACTGGCCCTCTTGCGCTTTCTCTTGATGGATACACACCTCGACAGCCACAAATTGATATGGCTGTTGCGGTTGATGACGCCTTGCAAAAACGTCATCAATTAGTGGTTGAGGCAGGAACGGGGACGGGTAAAACTTATGCTTACTTGGCTCCTGCATTAAAATCAAAAGGTAAGACAATTATTTCTACTGGGTCAAAAGCCCTGCAAGAGCAGTTGTTTCATCGTGATTTGCCAAACTTAGTAAAAGCATTAAGCGCGACAAAAAAAGTGGCCTTGTTAAAAGGCCGTGCAAACTATTTATGTACATATCGGTTAAGTCAGCATGTAGCGCACGTGCCAACAGATGACCCGGATGTCATGCATCAATTAGCAATGGTCGCAAAATTTGCCAGCGAAACACGTTCTGGCGATTTAGCCGATTGTATTGGTATTGAAGAAGATGCAAAAGTGCTGCCCTATGTCAGTTCAACGGCCGATAATTGCTTAGGGAAAGAGTGCCCTGACTTTCAAGATTGTTATATACGTAAAGCACGATTAAATGCGATGGAAGCGGATGTTGTGGTGATTAATCACCACTTATTCTTCGCTGATATGGCGGTAAAAGACACCGGTTTTGCTGAATTAATGCCAACAGCCGATGCCTATATTTTTGATGAAGCACACCAATTAAGTGAGATTGCCAGTGATTACTTTGGTGAAAGTGTCAGTACAAAAAAGCTGGTGGATTTAATTAATGATCTGCGGGCAATTTACCGTGCCGATATCCCTGATATGTTGCAGTTGGGTAAAACGCTCAATAAACTAGAAACCAGTGTGGCTGACTTACGCTTGCAGTTTGGTATTGATGGCAGTCGCGGAGATTGGCGAGAAAAGCTGGCCGATAAAGATATCTGCGCGGCACTGCATCGGGTGATAAGCGATCTCGACTTTTTATATCAAGTACTAAAACTATGCTTAGATCGCAGTGAAAAAATAGAGCACCCCTTTGAACGCACGTTGGCCTTTAAAGGGCAGCTTGAACGCGTATTCGATACAGCACAAACAGGTTATAGCTATTGGTACGAAACCACGCGTCGCTATTTAACGGTGAACATTACGCCGCTGAACGTGTCGGCAAAATTTGCACAGATGATGAAAGACACTGGGGCTGGATTTGTTTTTACCTCAGCCACGTTGTCGGTAGATAATGATCTTGGCCACTTTAACGCCAGCCTTGGTTTAAAACCCGCGCAAAGCATGATAGTTGAAAGCCCATTTGACTATGAACAACAGGCCTTGCTGTGTTTACCTCGCTATTTACCTGAGTCGCACGCTAACAACATGCCACATGCCATTATTAAGTTAACGCTTGAGCTTATTAAATCAGCCAAAGGGCGTTGCTTTGTACTGTTTACAAGTTACCGTATGATGCATTTGGTGGCGGAAGGGTTAACCACACAATTAGATTACCCGGTGTACATGCAAGGGCAAATGTCAAAACGCATTATTCTTGAAAAATTCACTCGCCACGGTAATGCTGTTTTACTTGGCACTGCCTCTTTTTGGGAAGGGGTGGATGTTAGAGGCAGTACATTAAGTTGTGTTATTATTGATAAATTGCCGTTTGCTGCACCAGACGACCCCCTGCTTCAAGCGCGCATGCAAGATTGCCAACTGCAAGGTAAAGACCCTTTTGCGCATATTCAATTACCTCAAGCGGTAATTGCCCTGAAGCAAGGAGTAGGGCGCCTTATTCGTGATAACAAAGATAAAGGTGTATTGGTTATTTGTGATAATCGATTAGTGACACGCCAATACGGCCAAGTATTTTTAAAAAGTTTGCCACCTATGCGACGTACGCGTGATTTAGCAATGGCAAACGCCTTTTTAGAACAGATCAATTAGAGTAACGTAGATGATTAAACAAAATATTCTTGCCCTCGATGCATCAACAGAAGCCTTATCAATTGTGCTTCATTATCAAGGGCAAACATTTCATCATTTTGAAGAGTGCCCGCAACAGCACAGTCAAAAAATCTTGCCTTTAATTGATGGATTATTAACCAAAGCGCAGTGTAAATTAACGCAGTTAGACGTGATTGGTTTTGGTCAAGGTCCCGGCAGTTTTACGGGGGTACGTATCAGCGTAGCCATCGCGCAAGGTTTGGCCTATGCGGCCAAATTACCGCTTGTGGGTGTATCAACGCTGCAAATGATGGCTCAGCAAGCACATGAACAACATCATGTTTCAGATGTGCTCTCAGCAATTGATGCACGTATGGGGGAAATATACTTTGCTCAATATCAAGCAAATGAGCACGGTTTAATGACACTTGTGAATGAAGAACAAGTGATTAAACCAGAACTACTTACCCTGCCAGATAACTCAGCAACGGCGGTAGGTACAGGCTGGAAAACGTACCCAGAACTTGTCAGTGATATGGCAAATATAAGCGTAAGTCCAGACATTTTATTGCCTGATGCTCAGTACATGTTAGCATCGGTTGCCAGTGCCTTTGAAAAAGGTGATACGGTAAGTGCTGCAAATGCTCAACCTAAATATGTGCGAGATACCGTAACGTGGAAAAAGCTTCCCGGGCGTGAATAACGAGAACATGTTGACCTTTCATAATTAAAATGTGTTCACGCTAGAAGGGATTTAATCGCGGTGCGAGGTTTGTTACCTAGTGCGCTGAGTAATAACCGAGCTAAGTAATAATTGATCTGAGTAATAATCGAGCAAACCTGCCATGTGCTGCTCAGCCTCTCATCTATATTATGTAGGCAACCAAGAGTTAATCGCCCCTAGGAAGAACCCGAAGGGCAGCGTATGTTTGGTATGTATACTGCGTTATAGCCTATTTATGGGTAATAACCACACCCTAAACTTGCAGCGTTGGCATTTATGACACATAATTTAAGCATCTTTAAATTGGGATTAAGACCTTGACGTTAGCGATTGGCTCAGGCTTTTTCACTGGCGATATACCGGGTCAGTATAGCCGTAAAAATACCGTAACTGATGCGCCTAAGGCGATATCAGACCAATCGGCTGAGCAAAAATCGTCAACGGAATACGTTAAAACGAGCCCTCAAGGTGTTGCGCTCGCAGCCGAATTTAAAACAGAGTCACAAAACTATCAGCAAACCATTTACGATAAGCCAAATAACCCGAAAATTAGCCGTGCTATTTCGACGTATACCGAGTTTGCTAATTTAGAGCGACGTGCTGAGGTGCAAAGCCTGATAGGTGTAGATGTGTACGCTTAATGTGAAAACGATAAACATAAAAAAGCCTAAACACTTGTTTAGGCTTTTTTTGTTTAAAACGATTACTGTTTAATAAAATCAATCAATTTATCAGCAATGTCTGTGTTGTTTTGCGAACCGTAAAAGTCTTTTGCGCGCTGACCGTAAGCAAAAACTTGTACGTCAATAGCCGTATGACCACCCGTTGTCCAGCCAGTAAAACTAGCGTGGTTAATAATATCTTTTACAGCAAGGAGTAACGCTTTATCACCCATTTTTTTAGCTTGCTCAAGTTTGATACTATTTTCTTCGGTAAATTCAATATTAGTATAACGTTGCCATACTGACTTTAAGTCGTCAGCTTTTTGTAACTCATCAGTAATGGTACCCGCCGTTGCTTTAACACCTTTAACGACTTCTGTTTCCCACTTATATTGACCGTGAGCACCCAGAGTTAAACCACCTGTTGAGTGATCAGCTGTGATGACAAGTAACGTGTCTGGGTTTTTATCAACATACGCTTTTGCCTGTTCAATAGACTTTGCAAAGTCGTCCATTTCACCCATTGCACACGCGATATCGTTCGCATGACCACACCAATCAATTTGACTGCCTTCGATCATGACAAAGAACCCTTTATCATTTTGACCATCAAGTAAATCAAGCGCTTTAGATGTCATTTGTGTTAAACGTGTTGGGTTTTCGTCCAGCGCAAACGGTAAACCGACTTCGGCAAATAAACCCAGAGCAGGTATTTGCTTTATCTCATTAAGGGCTGCAAAGTCATCACTGTACTGATAACCAGCCGATTTAAACTCTTCTACAAGATTGCGATCATCACGTACATAGTATTTCGTACCGCCACCTAACATAAGATCGACGGGTAATTTACCGGCGATTTTATTATCAATATAGTCGTTAGCAATTTCGTCATAGTTACGACGAGATTCATTGTGCGCTGCAAAACTCGCAGGTGTTGCATGATTAATTTGTGACGTTGCCACAAGAGCCGTTGTCATGCCACGCTCTTTAGCTATTTCGAGCATTGTTTTGACTGGCTTTTTGTCAGTATCAACGGCGATAGCGCCATTATAACTTTTTCGTCCACTGCTTAACGCTGTTGCGCCCGCTGCACTGTCTGTTACATAAGTATGGTCATCAGGGTAAGTGTGCGCCATACCACGTAAAATAGTATCGAATACAGTTGGGTCTACAACTTTGGTGTTTGGATCATCTTTAAAGTAACGATAAGCGGTGGTATATGCAGGGCCCATTCCATCACCAATCATATAAATGATATTTTTTGGTGCAGATTCAGCCATTACTGAACTTGCTGAGCATAATAATGCTAAAAGACTTAATTTAAATTTCATTGATGTAACCTTATTATTGTGCCCTTATTTATACTGCCGAGATTATTGTATACTAGCCAGACGATAAATAAACGCCTTTAAGTTGAAACGTTTAAAAAATAGGAGCAAGTGTGCAGCCTTTTTCTTATCAAACTGGCGATAAAACCTTGCATGGCCTAACCTTTGGTCATGGTGAAGAGGTTGTGATTGCTTTACACGGATGGCTAGATAACGCAAATAGTTACCTACCTATGCTACATAATGCGACCTTAAACCACACATGGTATTGCGTTGATTTTCCGGGGCACGGCTTATCAGATTGGCGTAATAAAGATGCACATTACTACTTTATAGATTACATTGATGATATCTATATGTTACTTGCGACACTCAATGTGGATCGTGTTCACTTAGTTGGTCATTCGATGGGAGCGATGGTTGCAGGCGTTTTCGCAAGTTGCTTTCCAGAAAAAGTGGCCTCGGTCAATTTTATAGAAGGGATAGGCTGTGTGACTACACCCAGTTCAGATACAGCGAGTCAACTTCGAAAAGCAATTTTGAACCGGGCACGTGTAAACTCTAAACAGCCACGCGCATTTGAGTCAAAGGCGCACATTATTAGTGCAAGACTCGCCAGTGGTGATTTAGCGTACCCGCACGCTGCGCTCCTCATGGAGCGTAATTGTTATGAAAAGGGTGGTAAGTGGTACTTGAGAACCGATCCTAAGCTTAAAAATCATTCAGGGTTTCGTTTTAATGAGGCACAATGTGAAGCAACAATTAAACTCATTAAGGCCCCATGCCAGCTTATAATGGGCGATAAAGGATTTGAGTTCGTAAAACAAAACTTAGATGCTTATGGTAAATATTACAAGGAGTTAAAAATTCATCAGATACCAGGCGGTCACCATTGCCATATGCAAAGTCCTGCATTAACCTTAGAACACATTCATGCATTTATTAGGCACGATAAAGCAAGTTAATTGTATAATTGCACCAAATATGGGATTATCTGCACCATTAGAGTATTTACTCCATTGTGAAACGGCCTTAGTTAGATTAAGGTTATTAAAAAATATAATTATAAACAGGAGCTAAGAGTGGAAAAAATCTGGCTTAAGCGCTACCCAGAAGGTATGCCTGAAACAATCGACCCTGAGCATTATCACTCGTTACTCGACTTGTTTGAAAAAAGTTTTGCTGACTATAGTGACCTTCCAGCCTTTACTAACATGGGTAAAGTGTTGACCTACAGCGAAATCGACAGTGCAACAAAACGTGTTGCGTCGTATATTCAAAATGATCTTGGTCTAAAAAAAGGCGATAAAGTAGCGGTAATGATGCCTAACTTACTGCAAACGCCGGTAACAATTTTAGGTATTCTTCGCGCTGGTTGTGTAGTGGTTAATGTCAATCCACTTTACACGGTTCGTGAATTAGAGCATCAGTTAAATGACTCTGAGTCATCTGCAATATTTATTCTTGCTAATTTTGCTGACACCCTCGAAAAAGCATTACCAAAAACGAACGTCAAACACATTGTGGTCACACAAGTGGGCGACATGGTTGGCGGCCTCAAAAAGCATATCGTTAACTTTGTTGTTAAATATATCAAAAAAATGGTGCCAAGTTACTCACTCCCAAATGTAATCAAATTTTCTGATGCGCTTGCGGGTGATGAAGCAACCTATAAAAAGCCAGATGTCGATCTTAACGACTTAGCATTCTTACAATACACAGGTGGAACAACCGGTGTGTCAAAAGGGGCTATGTTATCGCACGGTAATATGGTTGGTAACCTTGAACAAGTATCAGGTTGTTTAGATAATGTTTTAGAGCGCGGTAAAGAAGTGGTTATTACAGCACTGCCGCTTTATCACATCTTTGCACTGACAGCTAACTGTTTAACCTTCATGAAATATGGTGGCTTAAACGTGCTGATCACAAACCCACGTGATATGCCTGGTTTCGTCAAAGAGTTAGCGCAACATAAATTTACAGCCGTGACGGGTGTAAATACGTTGTTTAATGGTTTATTGAATACTCCGGGATTTGCTGAACTTGATTTCTCAAGTTTAAAAATGTCATTAGGCGGTGGTATGGCGGTGCAACGTCCTGTTGCAGAAAAATGGCAAGCTGTCACAAAAACTAAATTGATGGAAGGCTATGGCCTAACTGAGTGTGCGCCACTTGTTACAGTGAGTCCATACGATCTAGACAGCTACAATGGCTCAATTGGTTTACCTGCGCCAAGCACTGATATTAAGCTAATGCTTGAAAACGGTGAAGAAGCAGCAAAAGGTGAACCCGGCGAACTATGGGTTAAAGGCCCACAAGTTATGCTCGGTTATTATAATCGCCCAGATGCCACAGCTGAGTGCTTAAAAGATGGCTGGTTTGCAACAGGTGATATTGCGACATACGATGATGAAGGTTTCTTCTATATTGTGGATCGTAAGAAAGACATGATCATTGTGTCGGGCTTTAATGTATTCCCAAATGAGATTGAAGAAGTGGTTGCAATGCACGAAGGTGTGCTTGAAGTCGCAGCAATCGGTATCCCGCATGAAGTAAGTGGTGAACAAGTTAAAGTTTTTGTCGTGAAAAAAGATCAATCTTTAACTGAAAAAGATATAATAAAACACTGTCGTGATAATTTAACGAACTATAAGGTGCCTAAACTGGTTGAGTTTAGGGATGAATTACCAAAAACAAACGTTGGTAAGATTCTGAGAAGAGCCTTAAAGGACGAAAAATAATAAGAGCCGGCATTAGCCGGCTTTTTTTATGGTAATTGATATTTAAAGGGGTATAAGTGCAATACCAAGTGATCGAAACGCAAAACCAATTAAATGATTTTGTAGAACAAATTACAGGCAAGTCTGTGCTTGCTATTGATACCGAATTTATGCGCCGTCGCACCTTGTACCCAGAGGTCGCACTTATTCAAGTTTTTGATGGTGAGCACTTAGCGCTAATCGATCCATTGGCAGAGTTGTCGCTTTATGATTTTTGGCAAGTGCTTAAAAACCCAGATGTTTTAAAGGTATTGCACTCTCCGTCAGAAGATATTGAGGTGTTTCAAAAGTACGCGGGTTTTGTTCCAACCCCCTTGTTTGATACCCAGTTTGCACTGCAAATTTTAGGGCATGGCAACTGCATGGGGTTCGCCCACATGGTCAAAGAATTACTTGATATCGAAATAGATAAAAGCGAATCAAGAACAAACTGGCTACAACGCCCATTAACCAAAAAACAGCTAGATTACGCAGCAGCCGATACTTTTCATTTATTACCTTGTTTCGAAATAATTAAAAAGCAAATTGATGAAGCTGGCTTTTTTGATATCGTCATTAGTGAAAGTGAGTTGGTTGCGCAAAAACGGGCTTATCAAACGCCTTATGATCAGCTTTATAAAGATATTAAAAATGCATGGCAATTACGTCCTCATGACTTAGCTGTATTACGAGAGCTTGCTGCATGGCGCCGTGAAAAAGCTGAGCGAAAAAACCTCGCGCTTAACTTTGTAGTGAAAGAGCACAATATGGTTGAAATTGCCAAACGTAAACCCGCAAGCTTAAACTCTTTACGCCGTGTACCGGGTATTGAGCCGATGGAAGTAAATCGTTCGGGGGTTGAAATATTACAGTGCATCGAGCGAGGAAAAGCGATTGACGTTAGTGAGCATCCGCAGCAATTAAAGCGTCTTATTGATTTTCCAGCTTATAAAAAGGCGGCGAAAGATATTAAGCAAAAGATCACTAAAGTAGCAAAAGAGCAGGGTATTCCAGAAGATGTTTTAGCGTCTAAAAAGCAAATTAACCAATTAATAAGTTGGAACTGGAAGCTCGATGCACAAGAGCGTAAAGCCAGTTCAAAACCCGATTTATTAAACTCGTGGCGTTACGAATTGGTTAAAGACACCCTTAAAGAATGGGATAACTAAGAGCCCACTCTTTAAACAGAGCCTGACTGTGGTTTGACTATATTTTTCACTAAATAGTCAAACCACCTGGTGGCTGCTTCTATAAAGTGCATTAAAATTCAATGTCTTAAATACATCCTCTAAATACTATGATTTAATAAATATAAGCATGGTGCGTTTTCACAACATGTTTTAATTAAAGCATCTTTCCTTTGCTTAAGCGGTTAGAGCAGTTTTCTGTGTTTACTTTTTTCGTGTAACCAATCTAATAAATTGGAATTATAGCGTTTTAGTCCTTGTGTTTGCCGTGACGTTAACGTGTAGAAGGGGGCAAAAAGAAAGAACCTATCACCAAACATAATGACACAGTGAAAACCACATTTTGAATAGTGACGGAGCAATTTGACCCGACTGGCTTCAATGTGAAAGTTGCCGAACATAGAACGATAAAATACGCCATGATGGCATATTGTTAATTCACTTTTGGAGCTAATAACTAAGACGATAATTATTGCAGATATGCAAACGGTTGTTAGCAACGTTAATTGATAAATGAGATACTTTTCAGGTAAATATTCTAAAAGAATCAACAGGGTAAATAGTATAAAAGCGAGTATTAATAACACGCTTTTCTCTGAATTTTTCTTCAGCGTTAGGACTTTCATGCTCTATCCTTGAGATGTTTTTCTTTATATTACGATCCTTGTAATATATGACAACCAGCCTAAAAGAGGGTATTTTGTCCCTTTTTTGATTATATTGTATTATTTAATATGAAGTTCCTTTTTTGAATCAGTATGTAACATAATGCGGTTTAAATTTATTGGGTGAAGAAATTAACGAGAATTTTACCGATTATATGCTGAATAACGCTCGTTATTTTTCTATATAACGTCATTAGCAGGGATTTACATCCCCACTAAAATTTTATCTAAGTTCTTTTTCGATTTTGCCACACTTTGCAGTGGCGTTAACCCCTCAGGGTATTCCTCTTGCTCAAGCACTAACCATTGGGTATTACCATCTGTTTCTAAAGTGTCGATGATTTCTGGCCAATCTATGCTGTTTTCACCAATAATGGGGCTGAGTATGCTGCCATTCTTAGTACGAACTTTTATGTGTGTTGAGAGCGTTCGCTTGGGGTATTTTTTTATGAAATAAAGAGGGTCTTTACCCGCGTAATTAACCCAGCCAATGTCTAGTTGTAATGGCATGCTATTGGGGGTGTTGCTAGCGATATAATCCCAAAATGTTGCGTTATTAAATGCATTAAACTCTTTATTATGATTGTGAAAACCGATCTTCATATTATAGCGGCTTGCATAATTACTGACTTTAGTCAGCTCTTTAACCAATGATTTAACGCCTTCTGGGTGCCATGCTCGCTCATCCCAAGGGACATACAGTGTTGTTACCCCAAGTGTTTTGTAAAAAAGGAGTGTGCTATCAATATTGCTTTCATTGAGTGCTTCAAAGCCAACGTGAGCGCTACTGGCAAGTAAGCCCAATTCAGTTAGTTTTGCTTTGAGGGCGGCAGGGTTATCACTGTAAGGGCCAAAGTCTGCGGCAAACTCAACGCCATCAAAGCCCATTTCAGAGAGTGATTTTAAAGTATTATGGAAATCTTTTTTAAGGGAGTCCTTAACCGACCATAATTGCACACTGACTGGAATAGTCGCCAATAACTGACTGCTAAATACAAAGCAAATTAAAAATAATAAATAACGAGAGTTAAACATATTTAAATCCTAAAAAAGCAGGGGATTTAACCCCCTGCATTGCAGTGTGTTATAAAACAACACAAGGGGGGAAGCTAATCGGTATAGGCGTATTCGCTCAAGCCTAGGTCTACTAAAACCTGATCTAAATGCGCTTTTGCCTCGTCAGACGGTCCCGGATAATCGCCTGCAATAGGCACATTTCCTAAGTAGCCAATGTCTTTACAGCCCTCAGGCGTGCAGAAGAAAGCGGCTAACACCAACTCTTTAAAGCGTAAAAATGCTTTACCAATACGTTGAAATTGGGCAGGTGTTTGTTCATTAAAATAAGCAATATCATCTAAAATTGCGCGATGCTGTTGCTCACTTAATCCGGTAAATGGCTTCTTAAAGCGCAACTTAGATTCGTCGTTTATCCACGCAAGTGAATTTAAAATTTTAATGCGGTCACGTTGTTGTCCTTCATAAGGTGCGCTAACCCATTCATTGATAACCGCCGGTACGTGCAACTCACTTGCCGATGGAATAGTGCCTTCGCGCGGCACAATGTAATCGGATAATAACGCCACTAAGGTTATTTCGTCCGCCGTTAATGTCAATGGCCATGGTGATTGTGGTGGGATCACTAAATTGGGATCTTGGCCATAACCTTTTGCGGTAATAGGTTTAATATCTAAGTCCGGCCAATGCCCCTCAGTTGAGGATGCTGCACCGATTTCAAGTGCTTTTGTACACCCTGCGGTTAGCCCGACCGCTGAGCCTGCGGCTAATAAGCCTAGCCACTTTAAAGAGTCTCGTCGACTCATTCCTGAAACATAGTTATAGGTTTCGTGTTCGTTACGATGATGCATAATTAAAGTACCCCGTTATCAATTTGTTGAGCAAGCCAAGTTGAATTACGCATTGCCAGCGTCATGATGGTTAGCGTACAGTTTTTATGTGGGTTTGAGGCAAACACCCCTGCATCCATGACGAACAAGTTATTACAATCCCACGTTTGACCCCATTGATTAGTCACAGAGTCTTTCTTTGAGCTGCCCATGCGTGTGGTACCTACCTCATGGATAATCTCGCCACCTTTTGAAATAGCTTTTTCGGCAGGCGGGAGTTCACCAACCTCTGCGCCCATGTTTTCAAGGATTTGTTTGGCCGTTTTTAAGCCATGCTCAATTTGCTTTAATTCACGATCAGACCACTTAAAGTGGAATTTCGAAACCGGAATACCCCATTTATCTTTAACGTTTTCGTCAATTTCCATGTAAGTATCTTTATTTGGTAACATTTCACCGCGTAGCGCAAATCCTACATAAGAGCCGTACGCATCGCGAATTTGTTGTTTTAAGGCGGGGCCATATCCTTGTTTATCGCCAGACACACCTGAACCAGGTTGTCTGAAGCCGCCACCAATTTCAAAGTGATAACCACGTGGGAAATCTAACTCATTGTTAGCTTGAGCTTGATGACCCCACCAAGGAATGAATAAGTGGTTTGCGGTATGACCATCTTCGTTATAACGCGGGCGGCCTTTTAGTGCTGGAATCTGTGCTCCTAGCCATGCACCTGTTGAATCCATTAGGTTACGACCAACCTGACCACTCGAATTAGCAAGACCTTTAGGGTGTGTTTTGTGTTTAGAGTTTAATAAAATACGCGCTGATTCGCAGGCACTGGCCGCAAGAATTACCACATCAGCTTCAAGAGCGTGCTCTGTGACCGTTTTCTTATCAACATAGGTTACACCCGTTACTTTACCTTGATCATTAACAGCCACCGATTTTACCATTGCATCAGTAATCACTTTTAAATTACCCGTTGCTTTTGCCATAGGTAACAGCGATGTTGTTGTTTGGAATGCGGCACCAATTGAGCAACCAGAGCCACATGGTGTTGCATAGAAGCATGCTAAACGGTCGTCTTTTGGACGGGTTAAAACCGCACGATGCATTGGCACAGCTTGAATGCCCAATTTCTTTGCAGAAGCAGCAATTAATAACTCTGGTACGCGGGGTTTTGGTGGTGGCTGCAAAATACCCGGCGATGAATCTGGCATATCTTCATGGCCAGTGTTAGTGCCACACACCCCAACGAGCTCTTCAGTTTTGTCGTACCAAGGTGCTAAGTCGGCATACTCGAAAGGCCAGTCCGCACCGTGACCATCACGGCTTTTACCTTTAAAGTCGTGCTCACTAAAACGCAGCGAGTAGCGACCCCAGTGATTAGTCCGGCCGCCTAACATGCGAGCGCGCCACCAATAAAAGTCGCTGCCTTTTGCACTGGTGTATGGCTCATCGGGTACTTGCCAACCGCCATCGACCGTTGCATCGTAGAAACCAAAGTTTTTATCTTTGTTGCCTGCCCCCATTAATGGAGCCTCGCTATTGCGGCGAAACATTGGGCTTTCGGTTTTTGGATCATAATGTCGACCTGCTTCTAACAGCAGTACTTTATGACCTAGTTTTGTAAGTGTGTAAGCAGCCATTGCACCACCTGCACCAGAGCCAACAACCAATACCTTATGTTTAAATTCAGACATCTTAAAGCTCCTTAATTTTTATATTTTTAAACCACACTTTATCGCCGTGATCTTGAAGCCCGATATGGCCTTGCTTAGCCGTTGCAAAGTTTTGCCAATTGGCAAACTTACTGCCTTTTACAAGCGTGTTCCATGTTGTACTACCAATAACGATGCTTGTCGTACTAATGCCGTTTTGCCAAACTTGTAGATGGTTGTCTTGCATTTTTATACGCACATGGTTCCAACTATTGGCGGGTTTATGTGCAGCAGCAGGGGCAGCGAATAAATCATAAATTGAGCCAGCTAAATGAGAGTCAATTTTGTTATCTGGGTGCTCTTTGTTATCAATAATTTGAATCTCTGGCGCGTGTGAATAAATCATTTGTCCTGTTTCATCGGCCAGCACAAAAATACCACTGTTGCCCTTGGTTGAAATTTTCCAATCAATGTGCAGTTCAAAGTTTTGATATTGTTTCTTGGTTAGTAGGTCGCCACCTCCTTTTGTTAAGGTCATGGCGCCATCTTCAATAACCCAAGCTGGATTTAAAGAGTCACTTTTAAAATTACGCCACTGTGACATGTCTTTGCCATCAAACAGTAACTGCCATCCGGCGTTTTTTTCTTGTTGTGTTAGCTGATTATCAGTCGCATTAGCGAGTGCACAGCTACTAACTGTGAGCACTAAAGTCAGTGCTTTGAGAGATTTAAACATGGTGTTCCTCGACGATTTACTTGCTTAAGATGCGCACTTTTCAGCGCGTTTGTTGTTATTAATAACTAAATGCAACCCTATGAATGCCACGATTAAAATAATCGGGAATATCAACAGGTTTTGTAATACAGCCTGTCCGGCTAAAATTTCGATTTGTTCCGCGCTGGCACCTGATGCTTTTGCAGACAAACGGGCACTGTCTATCCAACTTCCTATGACTGGATTCCAAATACTCATTGCGAACATGCCCGCGCCTCCCATTAACGACATACCTAGCGCGCCCGATTTCGGAATGTATTCGGCAACACAACCAAGCATGGTAGGCCAAAAGTAAGTTACACCCATGGCGAATAAAATAGCGGCTAAATAAATCATGGTGCCTTGTGCTTGGCTCATCATAAAGATACCTAAGCTTGCACAAAGTGCAGAGCCAAGTAATACACCTGTAGGGTTAAGCTTGTGGACAATAGGGCCTGCAAAAAAACGACCTACCGCCATGAGCCCTGTTATAAGTGCTAAAATGACCATGGGTGATGCCCCCGATGAACCTAAAATACGTTCAATCCATTGCTGAGTACCAAACTCCGTCGTGGCGGTCAGTGTCATGCACGCTATAAGAAATAAATACAGCGGGGTAAATAAATGACGAATGTTGCTGCTGGTCGAGTGGATACGTGTATCAAAGGTCGGAAATTTTGCTTTAATTAGCATGGCACCATAAATAATGGTCGGAACTAATATTAAAGCGACTTGCCACTGCCAGTTAAGGCCGGCAGCCGACATGAAATTAGACGCTAATGCACCAATTACAATCCCGCCAGGGAACCAAACATGAAAGCGGTTAAGCATAGTGGTGGCGTTTTTAGGGTACATTTCAGCTATTAACGGGTTACAACCTGCTTCAACAGAGCCGTTTGCAAAGCCTATTAGAAAAGTCGATACCAGCAAGCCCCAAAAGCCATCTGCGGTGATGGTTAAGGCAAGGCCAAGTAAGTGACAAATAAATGCCAACGCGACCAGCTTTTTAGCACCAATAGCGTTGTAGATTATACCACCGAGCATGGTCGCAACGGGGAAACCTAAAAACGCCATTGCATTGACCCAACCGAGTTCGGTGTCAGTTAAACCAAAGTCACCACCAAGTTGACCCAAAATACCAGCGCGAATGGCAAAGGTCATCGAGGTCACAATCAGTGCTATACAGCAAAGCCGAAAGACAATGCGATTATAATTATTGTTGTCCATATTGTGTGTCCTGTGTGTTCAATTGTTGTCGGTTTTATAAACCTAAAATTCGATTATTACGCTCAGTGTTTGTTGCGCCACTGGCAAAATCGTCAAAGGCTTTGTCGGTGGGGTTTATTAAATGTGCGTTAATAAACTCAGCGCCTTCTCGTGCCCCATCTTCTGGGTGTTTTAAACAACACTCCCATTCAAGCACTGCCCAGCCATCGAAGCCATATTGGGTTAATTTGCTGAAAATTTGCTTAAAATCGACTTGCCCATCACCTAAAGATCGAAAACGGCCCGGTCGGTCTTGCCAGTTTTGAAAGCCGCCGTATACCCCAGAGCGGCCATTTGCAATAAACTCAGCGTCCTTGACATGAAACGCTTTTATGCGTGAATGATAAATATCGATAAATGCTAAGTAGTCTAATTGTTGCAATACGAAGTGACTCGGATCATATAGAATGTTCACACGAGGGTGATTATTTGTGGCGGCTAAAAAGCGCTCAAATGTTACCCCGTCGTGCAAGTCTTCGCCCGGATGTAATTCATAGCAAACATCAACACCGTGTTCATCAAAACAATCTAAAATTGGTAACCAACGTTTAGCGAGTTCGTTAAAACCTTGTTCAACAAGTCCCTGTGGACGTTGTGGCCACGGGTAAAAGGTATGCCATAAAAAAGACCCCGAGAAAGTCGCATGCGTTGTTAAACCAAGGCGTTTACTCGCTTTTGCGGCAAACATTAGCTGCTCCGTTGCCCATTGTGTGCGTGCCGCTGGGTTGCCTTTTACGTGGTCTGCAGCAAAATTATCAAACATTTCATCGTATGCAGGGTGTACCGCAATCAGCTGACCTTGCAAGTGGGTTGATAGCTCTGAAATTGTAAGGCCTGACTCGGCTGCAATACCAGTGACTTCATCGCAGTATTGCTGGCTTTCGGCGGCTTTTTCTAAATCGAAAATAGCGGGGTTAGAGGTAGGGACTTGAATGGCCTTGTAACCTAAACCACTGGCCCATTTACATAATCCACGAAAGCTATTAAAAGGGGCTTCATTGCCAATAAATTGCGCCAGAAAGATCGCTGGCCCTTTGATTTTTTTCATTATGTATTATCCAATCTGTAAACTGTGCCACTTAGTATCGCGCTCTGACGAGGCTACAACATGCTCAATAAATGCCATACCGCGTACAGCCTCTTTGATACCGGGTACATCAAACTCTTGATTTGTGGCGCTGTCGCCTTGTTTAAATGCGTGAATTTGCTTTGCAAAATTACTGTAAATGTTGGCAAAGGCTTCAAGGTATCCTTCAGGATGACCCGCCGGTGTGCGCAGTGCATTTTGCGTATCAGTGTGAAGTACGCCTACACCCGCTCTTAGCAAGATAGCTGCTTGGTTATGCGCACGCAGCCATAAGCTATTCGGCTCTAGTTGCGACCATTCAAGGCTGGCTTTATCACCATAAATACGCAGGCGTAGGTTGTTTTCGTCACCAATAGCGACTTGGCTTGCGAGTAATACGCCTTTGCTACCGTTGTTAAAACGCAGTAGCACCGTGCCATCATCATCGAGGCTGCGGCCATCAACTACATGGTTCAAATCGGCACACAGTTGGGTTATTTCGAGGCCCGATACATACTCAGCCAAATTTGCTGCATGCACACCAATGTCGCCCATGCAGCAACTTATTCCCGATTTACTCGTATCAAGACGCCAGCTTGCTTGCTTAGAGCTTTCATCTTCACTTTGTGCAAGCCAGCCTTGGGTGTATTCAACAATGACTTTACGAATACAGCCAAGCTCACCCGCTTTAATGCGCTGCTTAGCCTCTTTGACCATCGGGTAGCCGGTGTAGGTGTGTGTTAATCCATACAAAAGCCCCTGTTTGGTAATGATTTCTTGTAATTGCTGTGCTTCGACAAGTGAAAGAGTTGCAGGCTTGTCTGATAAAACATGAAAACCGTGCTCTAGAGCCATTTTTGCCACCGGAAAGTGCAAGTGGTTAGGCGTTACAATTGCCACAAAATCAACGCGCTCTTCAGCAGGTAGTTTTGCTTCTTCTGCAAATAGGGTGAGGTAACTGTCGTAGCAACGGCTGCTATCGAGACCAAGTAATTCGCCAGTTGCTTTACATTTGTTGGCATCCGAGCTGAATGCACCAGCCACAAGCTCTATCATGCCATCTAATCGCGCTGCAATGCGATGAATTGCGCCTATAAAGGCACCCTCGCCACCGCCGATCATAGCCATGCGGATTTTAGCTTTGCTCATCTTAAGCGCTCCTAATCAAAGTAGCGTTTGCTACTGTTAATGTCATGTTATTGATAATAGGTAAGCTTGGGCAATAAGCGATAATAAAAATTCGGTTGACAATGCAACAAAATCGGCGTTTAAAATATAATCGCAATGACATTTTTTAGGGGTGTTTTAGTTATGAATATTCAAGAAATAATAAAAAAAGCGGGAGTCAATCAGCTCATTGCTGCATTTGATCTATTGCCCGATATCCTCTTTTGGGTGAAAGATACGGATAGTAGAATATTACATTGTAATCAGCATTTTATTGAACATCAGGGTTATAAAACTCTAGAGCAAATTTTACTAAAAACAGATTTTGACTTTTCGCCTAAACACTTAGCGTTTCAATATGTGAATGACGATAAGCGAGTGATGGAAGGCTTTATCGTGACAGACCGTCTTGAGCTTAACCAAACCCTGCAAGGTGAGCTTGGCTGGTTTTCAACATCTAAGCACGCACTCAAAGATCACGATGGTAATGTGATTGGCACCTATGGTGTGACGCGCCATTTACAAAAAACATCTAAAGCCCTTTCACACGTGCGAGCAATTGAAGAACCTGTTAAGTATATTCGCGAACATTATCATCGCCAAATTAGTATTGATGAGCTGGCAGAACTCGCACACTTATCGATTAGCGCTCTAGAAAGGCGATTTAAAAAGCACTTAGCAAAGACTCCAAATCAGTTTATAAACGAAGTGCGTCTCGAAAACGCACGTAAATTATTAATTGAAACACGCATGCCAATATCACAAGTAGCGTATCAATGCGGTTTTTCTGAACCAAGCTATTTCAGCAAACAATTTCGGCGTTTGTTTGGTGAAATACCATCACAAATGCGTTCTCAATTAGGCGACTAACATGACTGTTTTGCCAATAAAATAGCGCCTTCTTCAGCACTAGCTTGCGCTAACGTTAACTGAGATTGACTTGACGGGCTTAACCAAGGAGTAATGGCTGAGGCAATACCGCCTACCAAGGTAACACGGTGTATATTTTGAGCTTTAAAGTAAGCGATATAGCGGTCTATAAAAGAGCCTGCCTCGGTGAGTAATTGTTGGCAGAAACTATCGTTAGGATGCGCGAAAACGAGCGGCGCAAACTTGGCGAGTTCCCCAGGGGAGGCCGTTATTAACTGTTGGCTTAAAGCTTGACTCGACTTGCAATCGAGCTCATTTAGCAGAGTATTTATAACACTTGAGCGCTGTGTAACACCATCGAGTACTTCAAATGCTTTTCGGCATAGCTGTAAGCCTAGCCAGCCCCCACTTGCACCATCGCTTAGCAATAAGCCATATCCGCCTAACTCGGTGATGTGCTGATGACGTTGGAAACCGGCGCAAAAACCCGTCCCAAGAATAATGACCGCACCATCATGATGCTGATGAGCGCCTTTACACGCAATCACTAAATCGGTTGACACAGTAAACTGAGAAAAAGGGTGCTGCCACTGCGCCATTGCTTTGCTTGCTGACTCGATATTAGCCCCTGCAAGACCTGCATGCGCAGAGGTTTTTTTCAGCTCAGTGAGAGGTAAGCCAGCATATTCAAATGCACGTTTAGTGGCATCCAATAGAGATGCTTGGCTTTGCACAGCGCTGGTAGCGACATTGGCTGAGCCGCTAATTGCTTCACTCAATAGATGACCGTCTTGGTTTTCTAAGCGAACTTTACATTTACTGCCACCGCCGTCGATACCTAGATAATACAGGTGCTTTGTAGTCATATTTAATCCTTTTTGAGCAATGAACAAATTGCATCTATGTCGATATCACCAATCGAATTATGCACACATGAGTGAACATGCAGAGACGCCTTCGCTGAATGATGGTTTATTAATTGCCACAGTGTTGGCGCACTATCTAACGTTATACCGCCACCAATTACAATTTCTGGCTTAGCATGCACGAGTAAGGTGTTAAGTTGAGTTTGTCCATCAACTGCATTATGCCCACTTTGCCATGGTGTGCCTGACGTTAAAATGCGATCGACGTTTAATGCAGTGAGTGAGTCAAGGGCTTTTATTGGTGATTCAAGCGTGTCGAAGGCACGGTGAAAAGTAACCGTTAAATTAAAATACTTTGCAGTATTAACCAACGAATGGGTTATGTCTTCATCGACTTGCTGATGTTTAATTGCACCAAATACTACACCATGTGCACCGGATTCTGCTGCGTACTTGATCTGTTCACGCATTATTTTATGACACTGAGAATCGACTTCGAATTGATCATTGTACGGACGTATCATCACTAATAATTCTGCATTATTCTTTAAATTTTTCACTGCACATTCAATGGCTGACACACTCGGAGTTAAACCGCCAAGATGCAAATTACAGCACAGTTCAAAGCGTTTCACGCCTAATTGGCTCGCTGATGAGATATTGTTTGCGAGCTGCTTTAAATGACTTTCGTTTAAGCAGACTTCAAGAATTTTACCATTACTCATTGCTGTTTTTTTGTCTTATATATTTTGGGTCGTTAAATTTGCTAAACATAATGTCATGTAAGTACTAGCTTGTATTTATATTTTGTTATTTAAAATCAATTAGTTGATTTTGTTTTTTTTGTTGGTTTTGTTCATGGAATTACTATAGAAACTATGGGGTTACTATAAAGCAGAATATAAAAAAAAGAATATAAAATATTCCATACGCCGATTTTGTCATATCTGTCACCGAATTTTTATTATCACTTTTTAATCACTCACCCTATTCTGAGTTTGAGTTTTACAAGCTGTTAACTCCCAATAATCAGTTTCAAAACGACAACAATAAAGTGCTTTTGTAAGCAGTTTAGTCTTACAAGCATAAGCAGAACACACAACTGGAGAAAGGCATGGGCACGCAAAGAGCAATAAAAAGAAAAGGGCAAGGACGGCATTTTAAACGCAATGCAATTTTGCTTTCATTACTCGCGGCGGTTAATACAACTTACGCAGCAGAGCAAGCTGAAGAGGATGTTGAAGTAATTGAAGTGCGAGGTATACGATCTTCAACGGCAGAAAATTTAGCAATTAAACGTTTATCAGCTGCCACGGTTGATGCAATTACAGCCGAAGATATTGGTAAGTTTCCTGACAAAAACGTCGCGGACTCATTACAGCGTGTATCGGGCGTGCTGATTGACCGTGATGGCGGGGAAGGCAGTCGAGTGAGTATTCGTGGTACTTCACCTGATTGGACACTCACGCAATTAAACGGTAATTACATTGCATCATCTGGCTCGGGTACGCCCACGCGAAGTTTTAATTACACATTACTGCCTTCGAGTATGATCAAAAGCGTTGAAGTATATAAAAGTGCAGAGGCACGAATCGATGAAGGTGGCATAGGTGGTACTGTCATTTTACACACACGTAAGCCACTCGAAATGGAAGCAAACTCGGGCGCATTAAGCGCTGAATTAACTTATGATGATGTGTCCGAAGATACTAAGCCGCAAGTAAATGTGCTGTATTCATGGAAAAATGATGACGAAAACATAGGTGTATTAGCAGGCTTTACACGTCAAGACCGCACCGTGACAACAATTACTAATAATGCCTCACACTGGCGTTTTCACTCAGATACAGTTGAGGGTGCAGAACGCCCTGCGTTGGTCGACCAGGCAACTGGTGAAGTGTACAACAATGTCTGGGCACCTCGTGCTATGAGTGTGAATAACTCAAATCAAGACCGCACTCGGGATGGTTATCAAGTCGCAGTACAATGGGCTCCAAGTGACAGACTTGATCTAAACTTTAACTATTTTGGTGCCAAGTTAGGCTATGACCAAACAGGGCAAAGCATTACATTTGCGGAGTGGAATGATAACCATAATCCGTATTACGGTATTGTTCTTGATGGCGATACAGTTATCGCGTACGGCAATGGCGACAACGGCTTACTCAATGATAATAACTGGGGTGATGCTGATGTAAACGGGGGGGTGCCTGTTCGTCGTGGTTTGTTGTCGCCACAATTAACTGGGCGTGAGCGTTTTGGCGAGTCAAAATCAAACACCTACGATTTCGAAGGCACTTATTATGGTGATACTTACAGCGTTACAGTTAAGCTTGGACACACAGAAGCTGAAGGCGGAACGTCAAAAGAAACGTACGCAAATATTGATGCGCGCCAAGGCTCTGTAAATAGCTGGTTATGGTCAATTGAGAATGGTAAGCCGCATTATGAGGTATCCACTGATTTGGCAACCGATAAAGAAGCATACCAATACTATGATTGGTTTGATTCATATTCATCAGAAAATGAAGATTCAGAAGATTACCTTCAAAGCGATGTAAAATTTGATCTTGATGGCAGCTTTTTCACTCGTTTCTATGTGGGTGCGAAATACAGAGATCACGAGATTAAAGGGATTCGTAATGACTTTCGTTGGGATGACGGCATAGCTGATAATGGTGGTTACCGTGGCTATTTACCAGGAACAGAGTGGTTTCATAACCCAGATTTTCATCCAGATCCGGCGACGCTTGTAAGTGACCATGTTGTTGATAATAGTGCTGGTGATACAGGTGCATTCAACTTTTTAGCGTTTGATTTTAATGCGCTTGATGATTATCTAAAGCAAAATTTCAGTCAAACAGTGATGCCAAGTCTATCAGGCACCTATGCACTTGAAGAAAAAATATGGTCTGTTTACTCTCAAGCTGATTTCGAGTGGCAAAACTTCCGAGGTAATGTAGGGGTCCGCTATGTAAACACTAAGCTTAGTACCCTTACATACGACGACGTCATTGGCCAAGATGATGATGATACAGATCCAAATGAGCGCAGTAGTGATGGCAGTGAAGTATTACCTAGCTTTAACTTAGCATGGGATGCAACCGAAGACCTCGTCGTTCGTTTTGCGGCCGCACGTACTATGGCAAGGGTAAGTTATTCTGACTTAAGTCAAGCGGAGTCATACGGACCACCCGTTAACATTAACTCACCAGATTCATGGACTGGTAGAGGTACAGGAACCTCTGTAAATACCGGCCTTGAGCCAATGCTTTCTGATCAATTCGACTTAGGAATTGAGTGGTATTACGGTGATGGTTCGGCGCTTGGTGCTACTTTGTTCTCTAAAGATATCTCTAACTTACCGATTTCGACTGTTGAAATTGTAGAACGTGAACACGATTGCTGTAATGGGCCGATCGAAGTAGAAATGAACACCAAAGTGGGTGGTGGGGATGCGAAATCTGAAGGTTTAGAGCTGTTCTTCCAACACTCGTTTGATAACGGCTTTGGTATTTTAACTAACTATACCTACACAGATACTAGCACTAGCGAAGTATCGACGGATGGGCAAAAAACAGAGGCTGAAATTCCGGGTACAGCTAAGCACCAATACAATGTTTCTGTGTACTTTGAAAATGACGACTTTAGCGTTCGAGCTTCGTATAACTGGAAAGATGATCGTGCAAACGGTATTCACCAGGGCTACAACTTATACACTAAAGACTATGGTCAGTTAGATGTGAATGCATCTTACAACCTGACTGATGCGTTGTCATTTACAGCGTCGGTGGTAAACCTAACAGAAGAAATTGAAGAAGGTTATTGGAAGCAAAGTAATCGATTTACCTATAACCAATATTCAGGTCGCCGTTTTTACCTGGGTGCAAACTATAACTTCTAGCAGAAAGTTGTTTGTTAAACGCCAAAAAGGTACCTTACTTAAGGTACCTTTTTTGTTGTAAGGACATGCAGTGATAAAATTTATAAAAGCGACAGTTCTAGACAAGCCTTACTTGCTCACCTTACGCTTAAATACCATGGTTGAGCATTTAGAAAAGCAAGGTTTGTTCTTATCTATTGAGCAACATCAAGCACGCGTAGCAGAGCATTTTGAGCACAGTCATTTAGTCTTTGCAGAGGCACAATGTGTAGGTCTTGCTAAGTTTACTAGAGAACAAGATCACATAAACTTACTGCAGTTACAAATAGAGCCAACAGAGCAAGGGAAGGGGTTAGGAACAAAGGTGTTACATGCGCTAAAAAATGAAGCGAATGTAATTAACTTAACCGTTCTTAAAGCAAATCCCGCATATGGGCTTTATCAACGGGCAGGTTTTAAAACCATAGGCGAGGACGACTACGAGTTTCATATGCAGTGGCAGAAATAAAAAAGGGCGCTGTTATCTATAACATGGCGCCCAATTTTGACTATTTCTTTTCTTCGTCAGGTAAAGTGACGTTAAGCTCAAGGACCGCTAAATCATCTTCGTTTTGGTCAAATTGAACCTGAACTGCATCAGTGCTTACGTTCACGTATTTACGAATAACATCAAGGATGTCTTGTTTTAGCTGTGGTAGGTAATCAGGCGTACCACGCTGTGAACGTTCGTGTGCGACAATGATCTGCAATCGCTCTTTTGCAAGTGACGCACTGCTTTTCTTTTCTGAGCGGAAGTAGTCAAGTAAAGACACATTAACCTCCAAAAATCCGTTTGAACAAGCCTTTTTTCTCTACATCTAAAAAGCGAAAATCAACTGTTTCACCTAGCAGGCGATTAATTGCATCTGTGTACGCTTGGCCCGCATCAGATTCAGAATCTAAGATCACAGGTTGACCAGAGTTCGATGCACTTAATACCGCTTGTGATTCAGGAATAACACCTAATAGTTTAATTGCAAGAATTTCTTGTACATCTTCAACTGATAGCATCTCGCCTTTTTCAACACGCTCTGGGTTGTAACGCGTTAATAGTAAGTGTTCTTTTACGCTTTCAAGGCCTTCTTCAGCACGCTTAGACTTGCTGTGTAAGATACCTAAGATACGGTCTGAATCTCGAACCGACGATACCTCTGGGTTGGTAGTAACAATTGCTTCATCAGCAAAGTACATTGCCATCATGGCACCCGCTTCGATACCCGCAGGTGAATCACAGACAATGTAATCAAAATCTTTTTTCAGCTCGTTTAGAACGCGTTCAACACCTTCACGGGTTAGGGCGTCTTTATCACGGGTTTGTGAAGCAGGTAAGATAAAGAGTTTATCAACACGTTTATCTTTAATTAGAGCCTGATTTAGGTTTGACTCGCCATTAATAACGTTTACAAAGTCATAAACAACACGGCGTTCACAACCCATGATAAGGTCTAGATTACGCAAACCAATATCAAAGTCGATAATAACGGTTTTAAAGCCTTTAAGTGCTAAACCTGTGCCAATTGCAGCACTCGATGTGGTTTTACCAACACCACCTTTACCAGAAGTAACGACAATTACTTTTGCCATGAGATTTATCCTTTAACCAAAGCTGAAATTTCTAATGAATCATTTTTTTGTTGGATTTGTACGGCATTACCCCAGTGTTCACCTTGTAGGGAGTCGCTGATCCAATAACTGCCATTAATAGAAACAAGTTCTGCTTCTAATTTTTGGCAAAATATTTGTGCCTCGTTGTAACCTTTTGCCCCCGCAATTGCACGGCCGCGCAATGTGCCATAAATATGCACATTACCATCGCTTATGACTTCAGCGCCGTGGCTTACAGCCCCAATAACAATAAGGTCGCGGTCTTTTGCATACACTTGCTGCCCTGAGCGCACCGTGCCATGAATGACTTGTGCTGGTAGGTGAACGGTTTTTTCAACGATAGACGTATTTGTTTGTTGTTTAGCGGTTGCTCCCTTAACGTCCTGTGAATAGTTCAAGACCGATAAGCCCGCTGCTTTTGCGTTTTCGTTTTGTTCTTGCGTGCCATTACACACACCGACAGGATTAAACGATAAGCTTGTTAACATAGACTTTAAAAACGAGAAATCAAGCGCTTCATCTTGTACGTCGCTTAAGTTGATTACGATAGGCGCACCGGCAAAAAACTTAGGTGCTTGGGCGATTTTCTCATCTAACTGCTTACTTAAAAGAGAGGTATCTGCTGAAAATAAATGTAAAACAGATAATGTAAAGAGGTTCCCTTTTAATTCAAAAATTTGTTCCGACATACACGCTCAATTGAATTTTCTTGGTTAGTCGTATTTACAGATAAACGCAGGCTGAACAAGGCTTATACAGTAAAAATCTAACCTAATTTTTATAACTTATTATTTGACTCATGTTATAGTGTGCGCCTTCGTTAAGCAAGATATTATAGGGTCATAATGCTAACTGCGGTGTATAAAAGTAAGAAAAAAGCGGATACCTACCTTTTTGTAGAGAAAAGAGAGGATTTTAGTCGAGTCCCAGACGCTTTATTAGCGACATTTGGCCAGCCTCATTATGTGATGATGATCAATCTTGCTAGCCGTAAAAAGTTAGGTGTTGCAGATTTAGAGGCGGTTAAGCAAGCGTTAATTGAGCACGGTTTCTACTTACAACTACCTCCGCCGGAAGAAAACCTGCTAACCGAATTTAAAAAAGACAAGGGAGCTGATAGTGATTAAAAAACTTGCCGTTAT
Organism: Pseudoalteromonas sp. JSTW; assembly: GCF_013423925.1. Classification (NCBI taxonomy): domain Bacteria; kingdom Pseudomonadati; phylum Pseudomonadota; class Gammaproteobacteria; order Alteromonadales; family Pseudoalteromonadaceae; genus Pseudoalteromonas; species Pseudoalteromonas sp. JSTW. The sequence continues at coordinate 300,064 of NZ_CP058973.1, read as the reverse complement.
TTTATTAAGTGCCTCGTTGAGCACATCTGTACTGGCAGAACAAAAAACACAAGCCGATTTTGATTTATATGTTGCCGCATTAAAAAAAGAAGCGCTTGAAAAAGGTTACGACCAAGCACTGCTTGACCAAGCCTTTGCAACGGCTAAATTCAAAGAAAAAGTAATCTCGGCAGATAAAAATCAGCCAGAAGTAAAAGAAACACTAGAAACCTATCTACCAAAACGTGTGCCGCAATGGAAAATTGATCGCGCACGTAAATTGTATAAAGAAAACCAAGACGTTCTTGAAAAAGTAGCGAAAGAATATGGCGTCCAAGCACGCTTTATTGTTGCACTTTGGGGCCTTGAAAGTAATTTCGGTAAAATTCAAGGTGGACACAGCGTGATTGCATCACTCGTGACACTTGCATTTGATGGCCGCCGCGAAACCATGTACAAAAACCAACTTTGGGCTGCACTTGATATCTTAAAAGAGGGGCATATTACCCTTGATAAGTTCAAAGGCTCTTGGGCAGGTGCAATGGGGCAAACGCAGTTTATGCCAACCTCATTTAATTCTTATGCGGTTGATTACAATGGTGATGGTCGCAAGGATATTTGGACAACCGAAGAAGATGCCTTCGCCTCTATTGCAAATTACCTTAAGCAAGCAGGGTGGAACGATGACTTAACGTGGGGTCGCCAAGTTAAATTACCGGAAGACTTTGATAACGCAAATATTCTTAAACGTGGCACTAAAACGCGCAGTCAATGGCTTGAATATTGGAAAGAGTCAGAGCGCAGTCTAGCTGACTGGCAAGCATTAGGTGTTCGTAAAATGGATGGTAGTGACTTACCAAACGTTGACATTACTGCCGCGATGGTGATGCCGGATGACGTGAACGGCCGTATGTATCTAGCCTACGATAACTACAAAGCACTCATGCATTGGAATCGCTCGTATTACTTTGCAACCAGTGTGGGTTACTTATCAGATCGCATCGGTTACCCAGCGATTAAGTAATTAACTGTAATTAACCACCAAGTTTGATTTTAAAGCTTGGTGGTTAATTTAAAGAGTGGCCGGGCTAGGATTTGAGTCCTAGCTTATAGTCTTTATCATATAGGTATGCAGCGAAACCAAAGTAAATCACAGAACCTAAGTATGCTATGGGAAAATGGCTTTTCAAACTGATGTAAAGAATTACAGAGATAAGATAGAAATTTAATATACAGCAAAAAATAGAAATGTATTTTCCCAAAACATGAAAATTTTGGACAACAATATTAAGAATAAAAAAACAAAATACACCAACAGTATTATAGGTGAGTGCATCTAATAAGTCACCGTTATGCTTTGTTCCTTCCTCAGGAATGTAATACATAATTTTGTGAGCAAGCCAAGAAGTAGCTAAAATCACCCAAAAGCCATAATTAGTCCAAGTTGAAGAAACAAAATACTCAGATCCTATGTCAGGAGGAGGGATTGACGCTTTATACTTGTTCATATTAATTCCATTTATACATACTGAACTTACAGAATACAATAATTAGTCTATTGTTGAAAAAGTAATTGGGAACTGAACATGTTCCAGAAAAGTTTTTTAACTTTCTGATTGTGTTCGTTTTATTTCACCTTTTTTCTTTATTAACCACGCAATCATGATCGCATTAAAATAAGCGCCCAAAATTTACAGCTTATTACTGCCACGTAGGGTTGCCTAGCTCCTAGCTATTCGCGGACTTAATCGGCGTTAAAACGCCTCCTACAAACTGGCAAATTTTACTCTTTTCCAGGTTTCTTCAAAATCTTATCTTTAAAATCCAGTACTTTACCAATACCAGATCCAAGCTTCATGAGACTTTGTAGTTGCTCTGGACTTAAGCGTTGTAACTCTGCTGACCATTTAGTAACGGTTTCGAGTAAATCGTGGATTTCTTGCATTTGCTGTTGCGCAAAGCGTTCATCGTCGGTGTGGGCTTGTTCGAGTAGGTTATCGCGCAGCAAACTTAGAGTTGGATCAATTTCGCGCTTTTTACGCTCTTCAAATACACGGTTTGCCATATCCCAAATACTGCCAGCTGGGCCATAGTATTCTTTACGGTCGCCCGGAATATGGTGCACTTTAATTAAGCGCCAAGACTGAAGCTCTTTTATGCCCATGCTTACGTTTCCGCGTGAGATACTTAACGTATCGGCAATTTCGTTGGCGGTCATCGGCTCTTTTGTAATGGTTAATAAACCACACATTTGGCCAATAGTGCGATTAAAGCCCCAACGGCTTCCCATTTCACCACAGTGCATTACAAAGGCTACGTTTTTTTCAGATAGGCTCATAATTTTCATTGTTCAAAAACTTCAGAAATTAAATGCTAGCACGCCATGGGTATAACTAAAAGAAATAGCCACTATTGATTGTATTGCGACTAAAGTTTGAGTTGTCACCAATGCAGGTATATCTAGCTGAATGTATTAATTTATTTTTATAACTCCAGTAAAAATGTATGGCTTGATGTGGATCAATAACAGTGACAATTAATCTGTTTATCGTATACGCTGAAACCCAATAATACCATGGAGGAACGTTATGAAAGCCGCAGTAAATAAAGAGTACAAAGGTAAATTAAGCATCGAAGATATCCCATGTCCAGACATTGGTGTCAACGATGTACTTGTCAAAATTGCCGCGTGTGGTGTGTGCCACACTGATTTACATGCATGTCATGGGGATTGGCCTGTAAAACCTAAAATGCCATTGGTGCCTGGTCACGAAGGGGTCGGGACTATCGAAAAAGTGGGTGACAATATTAAACATTTAGCCGTGGGTGACCGTGTTGGGGTGCCTTGGCTTTACAGTGCCTGTGGCCACTGTGAGTTTTGCTTAGAAGGCAAAGAAACCTTATGCCTTGAGCAGCACAACACAGGTTATTCGGTAGATGGTGGTTACGCCGAGTACTGTGTAGCTCATGGCGATTATGTGGTTAAAATTCCTGAAGGATTAGGTTTTTCAGAAGCAGCACCTTTGTTTTGTGCAGGGGTCACAACCTATAAAGCACTGAAAGTAACAGGTGCTAAAGCCGGTGACTGGGTGGCCATTGTTGGTGTGGGCGGTTTAGGTCATTTAGCCGTGCAATATGCAAAAGCAATGGGCTTTAATGTGATTGCAGTTGATACGGGTGAAAGCAAACTGAATCTTGCCAAAGAACTCGGTGCAGACATTACCATTGATTTTATGAAGCAAGTACCAAGCGAGACTATCTTTGAGCAAGTCGGTGGTGCGCATGGAGTAGTGTGTACTGCGGTATCAAAACCAGGTTTTGAGCAAGCTTATAAAAGCGTGCGCCGTGGCGGTAAATGCGTGCTTGTAGGCTTACCCCCAGAAGACATGCCATTGCCTATTTTTGATACGGTACTGAACGGTGTATCGGTAGTTGGCTCAATAGTGGGCACGCGTAAAGATTTACAAGAGTGTCTCGACTTTGCCGCAAAAGGCAAAGTTAAAGCCATTATTGAAGAAAAACGCCTTGAAGATATCAATGAGATTTTTGACGACATGCTAAAAGGCGATATTACGGGTCGTATCGTGATGACGTTTTAATAATGAGTGAGCGGTTATTAAACAAGCGCGACTACGTTGGGTCGCGCTTGTTTAATTTTACCGGTAACTACTTATAACGTATAGCTAAACGTTAATTTAGCATTGCGCTCTTCACCTGGCATACCGCCTAAGAACATTGCTTTTGAGTAATACGTTTTGTTAAACAAATTGTTTAAGTTTAACTGTAGTTTCCACTCATCTGTTTGGTATTGAATTGCGGCGTCGTAAACTGTGTAGCTAGGTACGTAACCATCTGGAATACCAAACGAGGTTGAATGTGTACTGCGGTCATCAACATATTGAATTCCTGCACTTATCGTTAGTGGCTGAGCTAAATTAAACCACTGAGCATCGTAGCTTAACCAACTACTTGCCGTGACATAAGGTACCCCTTTTTGACGCGAATCAAAGCTTGATGAATTTGGGTTTTGCTTATCACGGGCATCCTGATAGACACCATTGATGTTAAGTTGCCATTGCTCATTTAAATCCGCATTTAAATCAAGCTCAACACCTTTTGTTTGCTCTTCACCATCATAAAAGCTCTTTGGTATAGAAGCATCAGACACGCCGGCTTCATAATCTGGGTTTGCATACTCTAGGTTGGTACGGGCACTGTCAAAAATGACCAATGATGCCAATAGTTGATCATCAAAGGCCTTTACACGCATGCCAATATCGTTACTGATAGACTCGGCATCATCACGGTCAGCTTCGTTACCCGTTACACTACCTAACACGCTATACGCTGTGCGGCCTTTCGAGTGATTTACAAAGAACGAAATATCGTCGTTTAGTTTATATGTCGCACCTAGGTTGTAGGTCATACCGCTGTCTGAAGTATCTGCTTCTGGTGTTGGCTCTGCGGCGCTTGCACGGTAACGAGGGTCAACGCCAAAATGCTGATAACTTTGTTTAATGCGATTAAACGCGACACCCACACGCGTTGTAAAGGTGTCATGAATATAGGCAACATGCTGAATACCGACTCCCCACGCTTGCACTTCTTTGTTGTAGTCGCTGGTCTTTAGAGGATCGTAATCAGCAAAACTTCCCGCGCCCCAATTTGGCGTTCGAATATCAAAAATATACGGGAGTTGGCCTTGGTAAATAACCTCGCCTTGTTTATTTTTAATGACCTGATCGGCATCATAAATAGAGTATTGTTTAAAACGAATATCACGGTCTTCGTAGTTGGCGTTAACGAGTAATTCGTTATCGATACCCGCAAAACTAAAGTCATAACGAAGATCTGCAAAGTATTGCCATGATTTTTCGTCTGCTTGCACTTGGCGATACTCTTGGCGACGCGCAGCAAAGGGATAAAGCACGTCATCAACAACTAACGGGGCGCGAGGGTCGGCATTGATCACACCATTACGATTCCAATACACATAGTTATACGCTCCAGTTTGACGCGCAAAACTTGATTCATAATTTCGGTATTGTAATTGCTGATTTAAAAATAAATTATCAGTAATAAAGTAGTTATGCGTTAACTTAAAACGCAGTTCTTCGCCTTCGTTATCATTGGCCATCGGCGAAATAATGCCATTATGACCGAAGGTATACGGTGTTAGGCCATCATTTGCTGCGAGTGAATCTGCTAATTGCTGGCGTTGCTGATCTGTTAGTTGCAGTCCTTTTGCCGTTGCATCGTTAACTAAATCAGCAGCGGTGACTTCGCCAGCCGTTTTACCATTCACAGAGTCACTGTTAAAAATACGAATAGGGTGGCCAATCGAGTCAACAGCAATGGCGTCTTTGATATAAGCACCTGAAAGCATTATGTCTTGTTTGTCGCTAAGCACATATTTCAACGCCGCGTAAATTTCGTCCCGGTCATCTTTTAAATCGCGATAGCCGTCACTGCGCGCTGTTTTTGCATTCACTCGGTACGCTAAATTATCCGTTAAAGCAGCTGTGCTATCAAAGCCCAACGCATAGCTGTCCCATTGGCCAAGTTCTGCACTAACGGTGTGTTTTTCAGTGAATTGTGGTTTCTTTTCAATAAGGTTGATAACACCACCGGCACTGCCCATTCCATACAAGCCTGTGGCAGGGCCTTTAAGTACTTCAACCGATTCTACGTTAGTCATTGAGCGGGTAGGGTTAAAGGTGTTACCAAGGCCAGCACCACCGTACATGCCATCGTAGGTGTAGTTTGCGCCTAAACCACGGATCACTAAGTTATCACCAATGCCATAATTATTACCCGCCTGCGTTACACCGCTGATGTTACGTACCAAATCTTGTAAATTTGTGGCGCCTTGTGAATTTATAAGCGCTTGATCAACCACCACCACGGGGGCTGGTGTTTCCATTAAGGTCATGTTTGATTTTGTCGCAAGACCAGACTCAAGTACCACGCGATTTTGTTTGTCGTAGACGGTAATCCGTTCAACATCGTTTAAATCATTAGCGTTAACTGAAAAAGCGCTGATACAAGCAAGGGTTAAAACAGAGTATTTGTAAGTTGTCATTATAGAAAAGAAGTTAAAAATTTTCGGTAATGATAATGCGAGTGGTTTTCATTTCAAGTGTTATTTATCTAAAATGGGTAAATAATCAGTTTAGGTACAATCAAATAACATCTTATAAATGGTTGGTTAACTTTTTACTGGTAACAAGGAGAGGTGCTGGTTTCAATAAAATGAAACCAGCAAATTGGTGATTACTTATAAACAATGCCGTCTTTCATAACAAATTGCACGTTTTCAAGTACGGCAATGTTTTCAAGAGGATTTCCTTTTACGGCAATAATATCGGCTAAAAAGCCGTTTTTAATTTGGCCAAGTTTATCATCAACTTTCAGTAGCTTAGCACTATTAATGGTTGCTGATTGCAGTGCTTGTAATGGTGTCATACCAAATTCAACCATACGTGAAAACTGCTTCGCGTTATCGCCATGTGGGTAAATTGCAGCGTCGGTGCCGAACACCATGTTCACACCCGCTTTAACGGCGCGACTAAAGCTCTCACGTTGTTTTTTAGATACTTGACGCTCTTTATTTAGGTTTTCTTCATCAACACCGTTTTGCTCGCCAAAGGTCAGTGTGTATTCGGTATTATAAATATCCATTGAGAACCACGTACCGTGTTTTTTTGCAAGCTTAATTGCTTCGTCATCCACAAAGCTTACGTGTTCTACACTATCAACACCCGCTACAATGGCAGCTTTAATACCACTGGTGCCGTGAGCATGGGCAGCTACGGTTAAACCGCGCAAATGAGCTTCATCAACAATTGCATTCATTTCATCTTGCGTATATTGCTGAATACCCACTTTAGTACCTTTAGAGAAAACACCACCTGTGGCACAAAATTTAATGGCATTCGCACCGTATTTAATGTTTTCACGTACCTTAGCTCGGGCAGACCAAGGACCATCTGCAACACCTTCTGCGGTGTATTTCATTTCAGGTGGTAAACGGTTGTTATCACAATGGCCGCCAGTAACCCCGAGTGATGGGCCCGCAGCCCAAATACGTGGACCGACAATATCACCTTCGTTAATACCGTCGCGCACCGCAATAACGCTATACCCTTCTGCGCCTAAGTTACGTAATGAAGTAAAACCAGCATACAGTGTTTTTTCGGCAAAATGGGCGGCTTTAATCGCTTTGCGCGGCACTGATTGACCAATTCGTGCACTACGAGGCACTGTAGGGTCGCTGGTCAAATGTACATGCATGTCCATTAAACCAGGCACAAGTGTGAGTTCTAATAATTGAATATGCTTATCGCCATCTTTTAAGCTAGGCTGTGTATTCGTCTGTACAGCCGTTATCTGACCATTTTCTATACTGATTAGTGGTGATTTAATCAATTTTCCTGAATTTACATCGACCATGGCTTTTGCCGATACGTAGGTTGTGGCGTAGGTATCTACAGAGGCTAAGCAGGCAAGACCTAAGCTAATCGCGAGAACTGTTTTTTTCATTTTTATTCAATATTGGTAAGTCGAAGTTTCACTTTACCAATCACGTTAGTGTGTGTAAATAAAGTGCGATAAGTTGCAGCGATACTTGCTAAACAGGGCGCTAAACCCGCATAATTTACGGGTACTTAATTTAAGGGCAGGGAAAGAATGAAAAACATAAAATTAGCACTACTTAGTTCAGCAGTGATGCTCGCATTAATGGGTTGTAATGAATCAACGCCAAAAAGCGAAACAACACCTACAACAGCAGCACAACCATCTGTAAAAACAGAATCAGCCAGCGCACAGCTGGATACATTACTGACCAATTATTTTGAAGACGGTTTACAATTTAACCCGATTGGTGGCACTTATATTGGCCGAAACGAGTTTAACGACGATTTTATTGCTCCGATCAATGAAGCCAATCGCAATGAGCAGCTTAACTTCATTAAAGAATATAAAAACAAACTGGCAAATATTGATAAGGCACAATTAACAGGCCAGTCTTTACTAAGCTATGAAATACTCGCTCGAGACTTGGATTTGGCTATTGAAGGGTCACAATTCCCAAGTCACTTAATGCCCATAAATCAAATGGGCGGCGCGCATAACACTTTTGCCGCGTTAGGGTCTGGGCAAAGCGCACAGCCTTTTAATACCGTTGAAGACTATAAAGCATTTGAAAAACGTGCAGATGGCTTTATCGCTTGGTTAGAGAGCGTTGAGCAATCAATGCGCCAAGGCATGAAAGACAAGGTGGTACTTCCTAAACCGCTTGCTGAAAAACTATTACCTCAATTTCAAACACATATCGTAGAAAAACCAGAAGAGTCATTATTCTGGGGGCCGATTGCTCAGTTACCTGAGTCATTCAGCGACGAACAAAAAGCAGAGCTGACAAGTGCATACACCGCGATGATCAGTGAGCGTTTAGTGCCTGCGTATCAAAAAATGGCTGACTTTTTAGCCAACGAATACATACCAAATGCCCGCGAAAGCATTGGTTACAGTGAGCTGCCAAATGGTAAAGCATGGTATGAGTATCAAATTAAACAGCATACAACGCTGAGCCTAAACGCCGATGAAATTCATGACATTGGCTTAAGCGAAGTATCGCGTATTTTATCTGAAATGAAAAAAGTCAAAGAGACTGTGGGTTTCGAAGGCGATTTAAAAGCGTTTTTTGAACACCTTCGAACCTCTGATGAATTTTACTACGACACCCCAGAAGCGCTGATTGCGGCTTATGAAGAAGTGAAAGAAAAAATTGACGCAAAACTGCCGCAAATGTTTGATATTGCGCCGAAAGCGCCTTACGTTGTAAAAGCTGTTGAAGATTTCCGCGCAGAATCTGCTGCGGGAGCATCGTATCAATCACCTGCACCAGATGGCTCACGTCCGGGTATTTTTTACATCAATACGTTTAACTTAAAAGCACAGCCTAAGTTTTTACTTGAAACCTTATCAATTCATGAAGCGGCACCAGGACATCATTTCCAAATTGCGCTGCAACAAGAAATTGAAGGCTTACCGCTGTTTCGTAAATTTGGTGGGTACACCGTATTTGCTGAGGGCTGGGCACTTTATGCAGAAAGCCTAGGTAAAGAGTTAGGTTTATTTACCGACCCTTACATGTGGTATGGCCGTTTATCTGACGAACAACTGCGAGCAATGCGCTTAGTACTCGACACGGGTTTCCACGCAAAAGGCTGGACTCGTCAGCAAGGTATTGATTACATGCTTGCGAATTCGTCGATGGCTGAAAGTGATATTATTGCTGAGGTTGAGCGCTATATCGCATGGCCAGGCCAAGCACTGTCTTACAAGTTAGGTCAGTTTAAAATTCAAGAACTACGCGATTATTGTAAGAAAGAACTGGGTGATAAGTTCGATATTAAAGCGTTCCACACGCAAATTCTGATCGATGGTGCATTACCGATGCCGATTCTTGAAGAGAAAATTAAGCGTTGGGTTAGCGAGCAAAAGTAATAGCTCTAGCACTCTAAACTTTGCGCGCATGCTGGCTTTAAGCTAGAATGCGCGCTGTTAGGGGCTTTGAGTAATACCATGTTAGAAGATAAATTTTGGCTTAAGCGCTCGCTTGAGCAAATGTCACGAGAAGAATGGGAAGCCATTTGTGACGGCTGTGGTAAATGTTGTTTAAACACATTTATTGACAGCGAAGACGAAGATGAATTCGCCGCAACAGATCAACTTCGCGAAGGTGAAGAGCTTATTTTCACGAATATCGTATGCCAATACCTTGATAACGATAGCTGTGGCTGTAGTGAGTATGCTAATCGTCAAACTCTCGTGCCTTCATGTGTAAAGCTCACCAAAGAAAACCTAAAAGATATCTTCTTTATGCCTCAAAGTTGCAGCTACCGTCGTTTGCATGAAGGCCGTGGTCTTGCGTCTTGGCACCCACTGCTCCATGGTGGCAGCAAAGAAATGATGCACCAATTAGGTATTTCGGTGCGTGATAAAACGATAAAAGACTGTCATGTTGACCTCGACGACTTTGATTTATATGTTGCTGAATGGCCAACCATGGACATCGATTAATGACTACGCTAAAAGCATCGATTGGCCTTATAAACCCCAAAAGCCCAACCAACGTTGGCGGTGTATTACGCGCCGCAGGATGTTACGACGCCCAGCAGGTTTTTTTTACCGGCAGCCGTTATCTGCGTGCGAATAAGTACCACACTGATACCAAAAATGTGCTTGAGCATATCCCACTGACGCAAGTTGAAAGCCTTGAGCAAGCGAAGCCAGAAGGCGCAACAACGGTAGTGATAGAGCTTGTAGAAGGCGCCACGCCATTACCCGAATTTAAGCACCCAGAAAATGCGTTTTATGTGTTTGGCCCCGAAGATGGTTCGGTCAGTAAAGACGTGCTGACATGGTGTGATGAAGTGGTTTATGTGCCTACCATTGGCTGCATGAATTTAGCTGCTACGTGTAATGTTGTGCTGTATGACAGGTTAGCCAAACTGGGTGGCATTGAAAGCTCAGACACGACTATTTTTAGCAGCCGCGATACTAATAACTCTTTAAAATGGCAGCAACAAAAAGAGCGCTAATGCGCTCTTCTCATTTATCAGTTTAAGCGATTACTTTTTAGTAATTTGTACGTTACTTTCAAGTCCTATGCCGTTGTCAGTAATGTCTGTGGCAAAATAGACACCTACGGGTTGGTCACGCAGGGCTTCAAGTTCAGCCATTTCTTCATTGGTGAACTGACCTGTTGCAGCAATCGTATCAAGTAACGGTAAAAGGATTTTTTGGATATCAAACGCCATATTCACAAACCCATTTTTTGTGACACTTTGCGCGTCTAATTCGTTTGCAATACGTGCAGATTGATCACCCGTAAAAATCACGATGTGATTACCTTTCATCGCCATTTTAATGTCAAAATTAAGCGGGACAGGCGAAGGGATATATTCATTAATGACTACCGCATCACCATTGGCCGGCAGTTTTATATTTGCAAGTGGTGGAACAAACCCCTGCGCAATTGAATATAAACCGTGTGCATCAGTGGCTGATAAAGTCACTAGAGCATCGAAGCTTTCAACTTGTGGGCCTTGAGTGTCATCAAGCGTAAATTTGGCATCTTGTACGCTTAAACTCATTCCTTGAACGCCATTTGCAAAACCCGAGACCATAGCAAGCCCTGCAGTGCTGACATCACGCATTTCATTTTGTAGAGCGACAATCGGGCCACAGTTAAATTCGGCTGACTTCAATGCGCCAGTCAATGTATTGGCGAGTGGCAGTACTTTTGCAACATCAATCCCGTAAGCAACACTGAGCATTTGACCATCAAGCTGTGTGGTGTGTTTTGGCACAAAGCCACGCACGGCCTGCAGAGTATTTAGTAAGTCTTGGTCGGTACTTTGTAATACGGCTTTAACATCGAAATCGGCATAATCAGCTGTAATACGTGATTTTGTGGTACCCGATACGGTTGCGGGCCATTTTTGAGCAATGTAAGCGATATCAGCTTGACATTCTGGTGTTGAAATTGCGTCTAATGCATTGGCTTGTTGGGCTTTGTTGAGTAGTTCTGTGAGCATTTGGTGCAAACGCGAGTCTTCTTTACCCGTAATTGCATTGGCAATATGTTGGTGATCAACATAGCCAACTGAGTTGCCATCAAGTGAAAAAGTGCTAATTAACTCAGGCAGCTTTTTAGTATCAGCGAGTGACTTAGCTGGTTTTTCTATTCCAAGGGCAATGCGTAAGTCTTGATTGTTCGAAAGAGGGGTTGCTAGAGTTAATGTCGCCCAGTTGTTATGCGTTGACGCAATCAGGTCGATATTATCTAAGCCTTCAAGGCTAATGTTGAACCGTGTGTAGCCCACACCATCAAGTGTTTCACTTGTGTAAGCAATACCTGCTTCGTCGGCAGATTGCTTAATGCTATTAATAATACTGCTTTGGTCAGCGACTTCAAAACGAACAATTGGCATTAAACCTTGTGCATACATCATTCCTTTATAGTCATCGCCAAACCCCCACATTGATTTAAACGCATCATAAGAGCTTAAAGACTGTTGATACTTTTCCATTAACGAAGCAAGAAACACAGCGTTTGGATCGCTGGTTTGTTTTAGCTCAGCAATAATAGGGGTGAAGTCATTGGTGCCTTTCATTGCATCAGGCATAAGTGCAAAGTATTTGCTATACGGGAATGGCTTTAATTGCCCGTAAAACACGGCAGTATCTGCTGGCACATAGGCAAGCTCAGGTAAATCTACATCAACACTGGCTTTATTTTGTGAATACAACACCGCACCTGCAACAATTGCAATAGCACCTACAGCAAGAAGCTTATTATTCATAGCTTGAATTCCTTTTTCTTTAATTAGTTAAAAAACATACCATGATTACAAACCCTTCACCATATTTGCTTAATCAACAATGATAAGATTTTTGTAACAGGGTAATTCAACGCAAATCGCTGTATTACCTATAAAGCTATGCGATAAAAGAAATAATAAAAATAATGAATGGAGAAGGTGTTTTGCAGGGTATTAATTTAATTAAATCAACAGCTGCTGCTGTTATAAGTGCAATTTTAGTGGGGTGCAGTACAAACCCATTACCCCTAGACCCTGTTATTGGTGACACAGGACAAGCGCTATCAGAGATTGCTATTAAGACTGATGTTACACATTACGATTTAGCACTTGAAGTTATACCAAATAAGAAACGATTAAAGGGGCTATCAAAAACCGACTTTACAATTTTAGCACCCACTCAGTTTGTCGAACTTAAACTGGATAGCCGATTTACTATTACCGCGATTACCTCACAAGATAAGCCACTTAACTTTAAACGAAATCAAGGTGTGATCACCATTGATTTAGGTGAACAAAAAGCGCCAGGGAGTGTCGCTACGGTGTCCGTTGCTTATGAAGGGCAACCACACATTGCTAAAAATGCACCATGGGATGGGGGTTTTGTTTTTTCACAAACCGAATCGGGTGAGCCATGGATTGCAACGGCAGTGCAAGGGGAAGGGTGTGACTTGTTCTGGCCTTGCAAAGATCATTTTGCAGACAAAGCCGATAGCATGCGTATTCGTTTAACTGTGCCAAATGGTTTAAGTGCAGTGAGTAATGGTGTACTGCAAAATATCACGCAACTGATTGATAATAAGCAACAATTCGATTGGTTATTATCGGTGCCAGCAAGTGATTACAATATTGCGATTAATATTGGGCCCTATACGCGTATTAAAACAGAGTATACCAGTGTGAATGGCGCGACGGTGCCTATTGAGTTTTGGTCTCTCACACAAAATGAGCAAAAAGCACGCGAGCTTATCGACAATGATTTACGCCAGCAGGTGACGTTTTTTGAGAAAATGCTCGGACCCTATCCTTGGGGCGGTGAAAAGTTAGGCTTTGTTGAAACGCCACACTTAGGCATGGAGCATCAAACAGTCAATGCGTATGGCAAAAAGTATGCGCGTGATCCCAATGGATATGATTGGTTATTACAGCATGAGCTTGCCCATGAATGGTTTGGCAATTTAATGACCCACGAAAAGCTTAATGATGCATGGCTTCATGAGGGGTTTGGTTTTTATATGCAACCCAGTTACAGCTTATATAAATTTGGTGACGCAGCCTACAATCACAGTATGTATAAAGCCTATTTAGGTCTTAAAAACTGTGCGCCAGTTGTGCTTGAAGGTCAAATTACATCTGACCAAGCGTTTAACTCTGATATTTATGGTAAGGGTGGCTGGACACTGCATACTCTTCGCTGGCTTGTGGGTGAAGACGTATTTTGGCAAGCAACACGAGAGCTGCTTTACGGTGTGAATAACACCGCATCGTTAACCTACCCAATTGCGCCTCGTTATCGCAACACCGACGAGTTTATTAGCATTGTTAATCGTTTAACAGGTAAAGACTATCAATGGTTTTTTGATGTGTATCTAAAGCAGGCTGAATTACCTGAGCTTGAAGTAACACAAACACCACATAACATTACGTTAAGTTGGAATACAGCCTCGTTAAAAGGGAATAAGTTTCCGATGCCGATCCCTGTGGAAATTAATGGAGAGTCGAACACCTATTACCCTAAAGAGGGTCGTATAAATATTGCTATTCAGCAAGGAGACCATGTTGTTATTGATCCGCAAATGAAAGTGCTTAGATATTTACCGATTATAGACAAATGCTCGAATGAAGAGTCAAAGTTGTAACGAAGAAAATGAACACGGCATGTGTGATTGCCGTGTTCACTGTTAATTTAGGCTAAGTCTGCTGCACTTGGCAATGACGCAAATGCGCCATAGCGACTCACTGCAAAAGCGCCCGCTTTGGCGGCGTAAGCAATGGTCTGTTCTATATTCGCTTGTGTTTGGCAAAACTCTTTAAAACGTTGCTTATTTTCACAGTGCTGGCCAATCTTTGACAGCATACCGCCAATAAAGGCATCGCCAGCGGCAGTGGTATCAACAACGTTGGTGGCTGGTGGGCTTACTTGGCCTTTAAAATCAGCGTGATAAACGTTAATTGCTTCACCGCCATTGGTAACGAGCAAACAGGTTACACCTGCCTTTAAAATGGTATCAATGGTATGTTCAAGTGGCATTGCCTGATGACTTTTTTGATTTAGAAACTCAAGTTCTTCAAATGAAAGTTTTACGATATCTGACAAAGAGATAACATGCCACATTCTATCTAGCGTATGGCGCATGCTTGGCCACAGGTTTTCGCGCAAATTCATGTCAAAACTACAAATTGCACCGGCTTTTTTCGCCTGAGTAAGGCCGTAAATTGTTGTTTGATAGATGTTGTGCTCAGTAAGGCTGTTACTACATACATGCATAATGGCATGTTCAGCAAACATCGAACTGTTAAAGTCATCTACCCGATAAAGTAAATCGGCCGCGGGTGGGCGATAAAAGCTAAATGAACGTTCGCCGCTTTCATCTAGTGAAACAAAGGCGAGTGCTGTTTTAGCGGCATCGGTAAATTGGCAATAATCGGTGTTAACGCCATGCTGTGCCAGCTCATCTTTTATAAAGTGTCCAAACATATCATCGCCAAGCATGCCACAAAAACTGGTTTTTAATCCTAGCTTTGCTGCTGCAACAGCCACGTTAGCAGGCGCACCACCTGCATATTTGGTAAATGATTCAGGCTGTTTGCCGTCAGACAAAAAGTCAATTAGCGCTTCGCCAAAACACACTAAGCTCATTATGTATTCCTCAATGTTATTACTTTTAATACTTCGTAGCAGGCACCCATTGTGTGGTAATCGGTTTTTCCCGCAGGTGATTTTTCGTCACTGTATGCCTGATTGTTTGCTGATAAAATTCTAAACCATGCCCCATACTGATGATCTACCATATGTTGCCAACTGTATTGCCAAATTTTCTCATACCAAAGCCAATATGTATCATCGTGTGTAGCATCAGCGAGTAGGGCGGCAGCGGCCAATGATTCGGCCTGAACCCAAAAGTATTTATCGCTGTCGCAAATCTGTTTATCTGGCGCAAAACCATAAAAAATACCACCGTGCTCGTTATCCCATGCAATAGCCAATGTGTCATCAAATAACGTTTTAGCCCGCTCAACTAGCCAAGGTAATTCAACATGGCGATTTAAAATCAGTAACAGTTTAGCCCATTCAGTTTGGTGGCCTGGTTGAAAGCCCCACGGTCTAAATAAATGGCGAGGGTCATCTTTATTGTAATCAAAGTCGAGCTGCCAATCTTGATGGTAATGCTCCCACACAAACTGCTGACTTTTTGCCGCCAACTTTAGTGTGAATGTCTGTGCTAACAGCAGCGCGCGGTCTAAATAGTGGCGCTGATTAGTGGCTTCAAAACACATCAAAAGTGCTTCGCATAGGTGCATATTGGCATTTTGACCGCGGTAAGTGTCGGCTTGACTAAAATCGGCAGTGTATTCGTCTAAATAGGCATTATTTTTGGCATCAAAATAATGGGTTTCAAGTAAATTCCATACTTGCGAAATGGTATTTTCACACTCGCTGATGCCAGCTTTTAATGCGACTGCATTTGCAAGCAGTACAAACGCAAGGCCATAGCAATGATTCGTGTCATCTAAAATGGTGACCTTGCCTTCGTTGGTTTGTTTTAACAGCCACGCATACCCCCCAGATTTTTGCTTATGCACACGCTCAAGGTGGGCTAAGCCATGGTGCGTTAGTCTGAGGTATTCAGGCTCTTTAAAATGCAAATAGGCCATTGCATAATTAAAAACAAAGCGAGTACTGGACACCAAATGACGGGTTTCTTTGTCATAAATCTGACCGTCATCTTTAAAAAATTGATAGAAGCCACCGCAACCATTTGCTGAATTATCAACACAATGCGGATGATAAAAAGCGAGCGTGTCTTTTATGTGCTGCTTTAAGAAATCAGGGCTTTGAAAATCGACAGTATGCATGCTGCCTCCGGTGGTTTTCTTGATTAAAGCAACTATAGCAGGAAATAAATATTTTGGAACGTTCCTATTAAATCTTTGTGCTATTTTTACTTCAATGTGTAGAATCAAGCGTAACTTGTTAACGGAGTGAAAACCACGTGAGTGAAATTAATACAAACCAATCGTTTGTCGCTGAGGGGTCGCAGCAAAATAAAAACTACCTGCTTCCCTTAACGGCAATGGCGACCCTGTTCTTTTTATGGGGTTTTATTACAGTTTTAAATGATGTGTTGATCCCGCGCTTAAAAGGCGTCTTTGATTTAACCTATACCGAAGCAATGCTGGTACAGTTTTGCTTCTTTGGCGCCTACTTTATAGTGTCGTTACCAGCCGGTATGTTGGTGAAAAAATTGGGTTATAAGAACGGGGTTCTAACCGGTTTAATCGTTGCGTCAATTGGCTGTATGTTGTTTTACCCTGCTGTTGTAGTGCATGAGTATTGGCTATTTTTAGGTGCGCTTTTTGTACTAGCTGCAGGCATTACAGTGTTACAAGTATCAGCAAATCCTTATGTTGTCGCATTGGGACCTGAGAAAACAGCATCATCTCGCTTAAACCTTGCGCAAGCGCTCAATTCATTAGGCACAACGGTTGGCCCTTATGTTGGCGGGATCTTATTTTTTGGTACCGCGGGCTCATTGGCGGCAAACGCTGCAACGGCTGAGTCTGTTAAGGTTCCATATTTAATGCTAGCAGCAGCGCTGTTAACGATTGCTGTGGTATTTGCGTTTTTTAAATTACCTGTCATTGCTGAGCACACAGAAGAGCAAGACTGCAAAGCAAAAAATCATAGCCTAAAAGAAGCCCCTCATTTAATTATGGGAGTCGTGGGAATTTTTTGTTACGTGGGTGCAGAGGTTTCAATTGGTAGTTTCTTAGTTAATTACTTTGGTGAAGCACATATTGCGGGGCTTGAAGAGCATGCAGCCGCAAGTTTAATTGCATACTACTGGGGTGGTGCGATGGTGGGCCGCTTTATCGGTTCTGCGGCATTGCAAAAAATAGCCCCTTCTAAAGCGCTGTTCTTTAACGCCATGATGGTTATTGTATTGTTACTTGTGACAATTTTCACAGAAGGTAATGTGGCACTGTACTCTGTGCTGGCGATTGGTTTATTTAACTCAATTATGTTCCCAACCATATTTTCAGTTGCCATTGAAAGCCTAGGTTCATTAACGAGTAAAGGCTCTGGTTGGTTATGTTTAGCCATTGTTGGTGGAGCGCTTGTGCCTTTAGTGCAAGGTGTTGTTGCCGATACCGTTAGTATTCAACAAAGCTTCTTCGTTCCAGTGATTTGCTATGCGTTTATTGCCTGGTATGGCTTGAATGTTGTGCGTCTTGCCGACACGTGGAAAAAACGAATAGGTTAAAGCGGCCTCTTTTTAATGAAAACCCTGCGTTTAAGACGCGGGGTTTTTTTATGCCTGATTATCTTAGCCGCATGATTTTATGAATACGTATTCAGTGATACGTGAACACTTACAGTGTAGGAACGTTCCAATAGAGATGTTGAACTGTGCTGTTGCAATTTGATGTTTGGTTTTTATTATGAGTACACAGAAAGTAATCGATTTTCGTGAAGAAGTGGTTTTAAAAAGCGACGTTTTTATGGTTTTAAGCTAAATTTATAAGACAAAGTGATTTTATTTTGTTAAAAATAAACGGCTAACAACGAAAATAACAACAAATAGGGTTGCCATGCAAAGCACGCTTAAATTTACCACCAAAGTCACCGTAGCTGCGTCATTAGTATTAGTGATAGTGCTGGGTTTATTCACAATTAATAATTTTATCTCAATGCGAAGCCAAACGCAGGAGCAGCTATCTTTAGTTCTGCAAGAGATCTCTCAATCGGTGTCACAAAATATTGCTAACTGGCTTAATGCCAAACTAGCCATCGTGTCTTCTGTGGCGGATACATACCAATTAGGTGACAGCAAAGCGTTGACCTTAACCCAGCTTAGTACGGCAGATAAAGCGGGCAATTTTAAAAATACGTATATTGGTATTTCAGATGGGACGTTTGTACTTAATGACCAATCTGTTGTATTACCGCCAGACTACGACGCAACAACACGCCCTTGGTATAAGCTTGTTGAAAACAAAACGAATACGGCTTTCACCGCGCCATATATTGATGTAACCACAAACGAATTAACTATTTCGGCTGTCGCGCCAATGCAATCAAATGGTGTATTTAGTGGGGTTGCTGGCGCTGATATCGATATGAAAACCATCACTAAAATCGTTAACGAAATTGACTTTTTAGGGTTTGGTTATGGCTTTTTACTGGATAGCGAAGGACGTATTTTAAGTCATCCCGACACGAAATATAATGATAAAAATATGCGTGACCTGTTTGGCAAAAACCTGTCTTTACAGTCAGAGTTTGTTGAAGTGCAAGTTGCGGGCTCAGATAAGCTAGTCTCGTTTACTAAAATAAAAGGCATTAAGAATGTTGATTGGTACTTAGGTGTGGTGATCAACGAAGAGATAGCGTATTCGTCAGTGGCGTCATTTAGAAACATGGCGGCTGTTTACATGCTTATTGGGATTGTTGCGATTGTACTGATGATGCAATTTTTATTGCGCTATTTAATGCGCCCGATGCAGCGCTTAAGCGATGCAATTAAAGACATTGCTCAAGGCGAGGGCGATTTAACACGTCGTCTTGAAATCGAGAATAACGATGAATTTGGCGAATTGAGTCATTACTTCAATGCCTTTATAGAAAAAATTCATAGCTCAATTGAACAAGTAAAAAGTACCACGGTTGAGCTGGAGCGATTAGTTGAAAGCTTAGTAAATCAAACTCAAGGCACACTCGCTATGTACGCTGATCAAACAAAGCGTACAGATAATGTGGCTACGGCAATTAATGAGTTAACTTCAAGTGCAGTCGAAATATCAAACAGTGCTAGTAATGCCTCTAAATTAGCGACAAGTGCAAATAGCCAATCGCTGCAAAGTCAGTCTGCACTCGCGGACAACTTAAATGCAATTAATGCACTGTCACGTAATATGGAGCAAGCACAAAAAACCATTAACAGCTTAGATGCTCACACGGTCAGTATCGGCCAAGTACTCGAAGTGATTAAAGGGGTAAGCGAGCAAACAAATCTACTTGCTTTAAATGCCGCAATAGAGGCTGCCCGAGCGGGTGAAGCGGGTCGAGGGTTTGCCGTTGTTGCAGACGAAGTACGTCAGCTTGCTCATCGTACACAACAATCAACACAAGAGATCGAAGACACCATAACGCAGTTACAACAGGGCTCGGCGTCAGCAGTTGAAGTAATGACTGCCAGTATTAAAGACAGCGAGAAAAGCGTTGAACAAGCGCATATTGCGGGTGACAAAATGGCCGAGGTTACACAGGCAATCGAGTCAATAGATGAAGTAAATCACAGTGTTGCAAATGCAACAACTGAGCAAAATCATGTTATTCAAAGCTTAGATAGTGATATTCATTCAATAAGTGAGTTGTCTAACCAAGGGCAAAGTAACTTAAACAATACCCTCAATGAGTGCACTAAACTCAAAGCGCAGTTTTATGAACTTGAAAAGCTCGTTCTGAAGTTTAAAGTATAAAGGTATTCTCACTTTTGGATCAAAACTGGCTTAGTGCCATTACCTTAAAAAGTGTCGACACGGCGGACAAACAACGCCGTGCCTTCACGTTATTTACCATGGCCTTTTTTGCCATAGCATTAATTACCACATTGCTCATTTTGAACTATCAGGTGTATGCCTTACCGCTTACGGTGATGCTGCTAATAAGCGATATAGCCATCGTCGGGTGTTTGCTTTATTACTTTCGAACGGGAAATCTTACTGCAATCGCCTGCATTATCTTATTAATTATTATGCTGTTGTGTATCTCACTGGTGTATACCGGAGGTAAAGAAAATACAGCATTGTATTGGCTAATGTTTTATCCGGTTGTTGCCTATGTAACGCTAGGGCTTAAAGTGGGTAGTGTATTTGTGGCCATTATGTACTTAAGCACTACACTTTTGTTGTTTGGTGCTGATGTTGGTCAGGTAAGTTATGGTCATGTTGAAATGACACGATTTTTGGCCTCATTCACATTGGTTATTTTGTTCTCTGGGATCAGTGAATTTTTCCGTCAAAAAAGCCATCAAAAAATTGCTGATATTACCCTTATTGAAAAGCGTGACGCTTTAACCGACCCACTCACCGGGCTTGCCAATCGTCGCTATATTTATGAGCATATTTGTCCACGCTTAGAATCGGATGCACAAAGTCATTTACCCATGTCGATATTGTTAATTGATCTAGATAACTTTAAATTAGTTAATGATACTTACGGCCATGATTTTGGCGATCAGGTTTTGATTGCCTTTACGTCTATGCTTTTCGATAAGCTACGCACGACCGATATAAAAGCACGCTATGGAGGAGAAGAATTTATAATTTTATTACCCAATACCGAGCTCAAAACAGCCCATCGCGTTGCTGAAAAATTATGTGCCTATGTTGCCGATAAGCGCATAGCTTATGATGTGGGAATGGCCGTGTCTATTACCTGTAGTATTGGTATCGCGAGCTTAAATCACGCCAGTCAGTTTAGTAAGGCTGTTAAGCAAGCCGATGATAATCTTTACAAGGCTAAAATGGCAGGGCGCAATACTGTTGTATCCAATAAACAAGAAGACGAGTAAATGGCCAGATTAATATATGTTTACGACCCAATGTGCAGTTGGTGTTGGGGGTACAGAGAAACGTGGTTAAAACTGCAGGCTGCGTTAACCGATAAACTCAGCATTGAGTATAAAGTAGGGGGGCTTGCACCTGATAGCGATGAGCCAATGCCTTTAGACACGCAGCAATTTTTACAGCAAACATGGCATCGAATTGAGCAGCAGCTTGGTACGAAATTTAATCATGATTTTTGGCATACAGCTCAACCACGCCGCTCTACCTACCCAGCATGTCGTGCGGTACTTGTTGCAAGGCAACACGATAAAGAGCCCGAAATACTCTATGCCATTCAAAAAGCCTACTACTTAAACGCACAAAACCCATCTGACATAAGCACCCTTGCTAATCTAGCAGAGCAAATAGGCTTAGATAAAACAGCCTTTATTAATGATATTCAAAGTGACGCGATAAATGCGTTATTAATGGCTGAAATAAATGCAGCGCGTTCACTGCCAATCCAAGGCTTTCCTTCTTTAGTGCTCGAAAATAAAGGGGAGTACCATGTAATCCCAGTTAATTACCTTGATTGGGAAGCCAGTTATCAGCAGATCCTTTCGCTTATATAGTCTCAAAGCCAGCTCTTTTGTTTTTTAAGAGAGGGGAGTCATTTAACGAGGGTTAGTAGGAAAATTTCATATCACTTTTTTGACTAATTATTTATTAGAGCAATCAATTAGTTGAGTAATATTGAAACATTCTTCTATTGTTATGGTTTGAGCGCTTGCATAGTTAAATAACGACCCAATCACTCGTTTTGTGATCACGGTAAAAGAAGAGCAACCAACTTTTAATATATAGTAATTGGCTAATAACTTTGTTAATAATATGTCTTTAAGATAATTGAGCTTCAGCGTGGTATAAAAATGACCGACTAGCTCGATATATACCTGTTAGGTATTTAGGAGAATCACGGAATGATCGAAGCAAGTTGTCATTGTGGCAACATTAAAATAGCGGTTCCTAAAATCACAGATACGGTTACAAGTTGTAATTGTTCTGCTTGCAGTAAGTATGCATCTTTATGGGCTTACTTTTCACCCAAAGACGTTAAATTTACTACGATAGATAATTCTATTGCTTCATATTCTTGGGGTGATAAAACCATTGAATTCCATCACTGTAATAACTGCGGTTGTTTAACTCATTACACACCAACAGAACTTGGCAATAAAGATAAAATGGCTGTCAATTTTCGTTTAGTAAATGCAAATATTCTTAGCGCTCTTAAAATTAGATATTTTGACGGCGCAGATACATGGAAAGAAATAAAGCAGTAAATGCCTAACAAGGCATTCTAAGTTGGACAAATTGTCGTGAACTTTTTGTTCGTGTCTTGCCTATTTTAGCTAACAGCAATTTGCCGCTTAAATGGCGTTAACCTTATCAATAATATGTATTAGATTATGCGAAATTTTTATAAAACCCATCTGCTAACAACACTTTTATTTGGAGTGTTATCATTCAAAACACTTGGCCAAGACCAATCAGCTACCTACGAAATAATTAATCTTTCTGATGATTTTTATTCTGTATATCAGTCAAGCAAAACGTTATCCCCTGAAAAGAGAGCAGAGCAGTTTTCACAGTATTTCACCTCTCAGTTTGAGCCTTTCTATAGTAATAAGAGCTTTGTTAAATCTATTGAAAGTTTCAGTGAGATAGAAGATGTATACTTATTAAAAAACAGAGAGTTATCTAAAAATTTAAATGGTAGCATGGACTCGTTTATTGCTACTTTTGAAGATTTTAAATCTGAAACACCAATATATATACTCCATTCGCTCGGTGGCTTCAATGGGGCAACACGTGATTTGAATGGCAAATCTTACTTAATGTTTGGTGTAGATCTGATGGCTAAATACCATAACTGGAAGAATGACACCCCATTTTTCCATCATGAGCTATTTCATGTTTACCATGAAAACTTTTTTCAATGTAATGATGAACTCTGGTGCTCGCTATGGACTGAGGGCTTAGCAACGTACGTGTCACACCAATTGAATTCGTCTGCGAGTAATGATGAATTGATGCTAAACATACCTGAAAATATGATTAAAAATGTCCGTTCTAGACTGCGTTATTCGCTGACTGATCTTAAGGGAAAATTTTACTCGAAAAATCCTGAAACATACTCTTCATTCTTCAGTTTCAGAAAAGATGAAACAAATTTGCCATACCGCAGAGGTTATTACCTAGGCTACATTTTAGCTAAAGAAATAGGCAAAGATTACAGTTTAGAAGAGTTGGCTAAAATGGAGAAAAAGACTGTAGAGCTATTATTACTAAAAGCACTTGATTCATTAATCGAATTGCAAGGCTGACAAATAGTTAAACTGGGTCTTAAAACAGTTTATTTTGAGTGTCTTACTATTCTAACAAACTATTTTAAGCCCGTTAATGTTGGGTTATTGATTATAGACTCAACGCGTTCCTGACCTTTGACCGAGATATATTACTCGTCTTTGCCCCTAAATGAGCTAATGTAAATGCTCTAAAGATCTGCTTTGAGCGAAGCAGTCAATCAAAAGTTTTGATGTCTGAAGTCAAGATTTGATCCTCGTTGGCTTTTTCAAAACGAATGGGCACGAGCTTTTGTAATAGTGGCAACACAAGCAAAGGCTCAGAGCGATTATCAATACAAACAACGGCATTTGCACTACTCAGCGCTCTCACCAATGCGTTAACAGGGGCTATATCGTCCAAAGACTCAATAAAACAATTGTCTTTCTCAAACTTACTAATATCGTCGAAATACGCATCAGGCGAAAAACAATATAACTCAAGCGGCTTAACTACCGCGTTATTGTTGTTTGATAGTTTTTTCCCTAACACGATGAGTGGATGAGCTTTTTATCCAATCCGAGCTTAAGCAAAAGCATATTTATTAAATCCATGTACTTCACTGAATACCAAATTAAAATAGCGTCATATTTTTATCGTGCATTATTAGGTACATTAAAACAATAGCTATTTTGATGAATTACCAGCGATTGCGCTATGCACTATGAGTAAGTAATTTAATCCATTCATCTGCGTTTGACACAATGAATTGATATTTATTACCATCTTTTAATATGATTTCAATTGCATCACGTGTATAAGGCAAAATACCTGCAACTTTACCAGTACACTTACTCACTTTGACAATTTCACGCTGTGCAAACATATAAGGTCCTAACCCAAATTGCGCATTAAACGGTGCAAAATGAATATCGGTGTTGGTTAGCCAAAATCTACCGTCGGCTTTGATTGTCCCTTGTTGAATCGTGGCGATTGTCGATTTGATTGTTATTGCATGCATAATAGTATCTCTTGATGTAGCTCTTAATGTGTCAGTTTTGCTGCTTTTAAGTCATTACCAAGTGACGACATTTAGGCTGACTGTATTATCTTTCTCTTGGTTTGCCTACCGTTAAGTAGTGCGCCAAACCATGTATTTTTAACTAATAATAAATAACTTATTTGACCTATAAGTAATGTTAAAACCACGCTAACTATAAACTTTACTAAAACTGGCAAATTAGTATTAATCAATGGCATCTGAATATAAATCAGCACTGGCACATGTATTAAATAAATCCAATATGATGCATTTGATATGCTGCGACTGAGCTTACTTTTGTGATTTAAAAAACGATGCCCAAGTAAAAACGTTATGGCGGTTAACAAAATAACACTCAGTCCTTGTGATAAAACATGCAATACATATAGCTCTCCCGCTGCGGAAAAAGACCCCGTAGTTGCGGCAGCAATCACTTCATCTAAGCTTGGCGCGGCTGGTAATAAAGAAAAATAGCCAGTCAGTGATATTGCAACACCCAAAATAAGAGGCCATAAGTATTTATGATATGACGAAATGAGTTGTTGTTTTTTATAAAGCCCTACTCCTAAACAATAAAAACTGCCGTAAAAACCATACGACCACAACTGTGGCGTGAGTTTATCAGGAGCAGGAAATGGAATAGATTGCCCCATTAATGAAAACGTTAACACGATGGGAAGTACAACCCACATAAATAAAGGGTGGACGCTAAGCGCATCGAATTTATTGCCTAATAAGTTAGTTGTTTTCAACAACCAGTGAATTAAGCAAAACTGGAATAAGTTCCACAAAAACCATAAGTGCATAGTGCTAACAACAGGCTCTTTAATAACTTTAAACACAGCAAAAATCGGCGGTATTGGATTAGCTATACCGGCTCCAAAACTCAAGGCATGGTAGTAAACGGCAAAGCTTAACGGTAAAAATACAATAAAAGGCAGTAGAATATGTTTACTGCGATGATGTAAAAAGCGCGCGTTGCTCGATTTGTCTATTAAAAGTGAACTGCAAAACCCTGCAATAATAAAAAATAACGGCATCCGAAATAAGTGCAGCGTATGCGTAATATAATCAAATAGACCATGTGTGCTTGGGTCTGCCGTAAACCAAATATTGCTAAAGAACGGACTGTAGGCTAAAGCGGCATGAAATACTATGCCAAGCAATAGCGCGAGGCTGCGTAAATTATCAATATAATGTAATCGACTGTCTTTATTCATTAATGTGCCCAACTAATTTTTATTAATAAAGCATAAATGAATGAGGCATAATGGCACTAGTCACAAAGCTCATAGCCCGAGCTATGACAGATGTCACTGTTTTTACAACGCGAGTTCTGCAATAATTGCTAAAAAAATATGGTCATAGTAATGGAATCAACTATACGACATACAACCGATTGGCATTTCTCAACATTGGCATCGTGGCTTGGGGTGACATCGGCGTGTGCCTATTATGCCAACTCAGAATTAGCGCTATATTTGCAAATCATAGTAAGTGGTTCCATTTTAGCTATTTTGCTGTATGTGTTAAAACAGCCTAACAAATTTGTTCACGGCGTAGCACTTGGCTATTTCCTGCTTATTTTGGCAATGATACAACTGAGTTCAACATCCTTAGTTTTTATCCACCTAGTGATGTTTACCGCGGTTTTTAGTCCTCATTTTTCGCTTCCTAAAATACTGGCTTGCGTTGTGGCCGCCATGCTGGTGTATGGTTTAACGCATTATGCGCGCTGGGAAAATGGCATTCCTTGGATCACGTTTACAATTTGGTTTTTCTTTTGCTTGATGAATTGGTTTGTCAGTCGCCGGATTGTCGAAAGTTTAAATACACATTACCAATCCCGCCAAAACTACAAAGAGTTAAAAGCCACCCAACACATGATGGGGGTGATGCATGCAGCGCAAGAGCGACAAAAGATATCACGCGAGCTCCATGACTCACTCGGCCATAAGCTTACCGCGCTCAGCATTAATTTAGATTTTGCTAAAAGAGCAGCAAATGAAGCCACCGTTGAAACCCTCTCTCTTTGTCACCAACTTAGCCAAGAAGTATTGGCTGAGGTGCGCGAAATCGTTTCCACTCAACGCAATGACAAAACGATACTTAAGCAAGCTCTTGAGGCCATTTGCGAACTAACACCTAATTTACACTGTGATCTCCAACTAAGTAAGGAGACAGAGCAGCTCCCTCAAGACTACGCCCTTTGTGTATTGCGGTTTACCCAAGAGATGATCAGCAACACCCTTAAACATACCCAAGCAAACCATTTTACTTTGCATGTAAATGTCACCCACGTTGGCGAACAGCTGCTGTTAGTTGCAAAAGCGTATCACAATCAACCAGAGACCCATTTACCAAAACAAGGGAACGGATTAGCAGGATTAAATGAGCGAATGGCACAATTTAGCGGTGAATTTTCACAACACCTTGAGCAAGAAACACTGATCAATACCATGACACTACCACTAAATTTAGAAGAAAAAAGCCATGATAAAGTGCCTACTAGTTGAAGATCAGACATTAGTTCGTTTAGGCCTCGCTAATTTACTTAACCTTGATAGCGCCATTAATATCGAAGCCCAAGCTGAAGATGGCTTGCAAGCGCTTACACTATTAGCTGAGCATAGTTTTGACATTGCTTTACTCGATATGAGAATGCCGAATTTAGATGGGCTCGGCGTGCTGCAAAAAATGCGTGAAAAGGGTGATAAAACCCCTGTGCTGATCATTACCACATTTGAAGATTGTGATGTATTAGTCAAAGCCCTTAATCTAGGTGCTCGTGGGTATGTGCTTAAAAACATTGAACTTGAAGAACTCATTAGCGCTATAAAGCAGGTCGTTGCAGGTGAGCGAGTATTGCAAAGTGCGGTGACTGATTTTTTACTCAAAAAGGAACTAAGCCCTCAGCTCTGCTTAACGGACAAAGAACAAACCGTATTGCAGTGTTTGTCTTTGGGTATGCCAAACAAAATGATTGCCAAAAAATTAGATAACTCTGAGGGGACTATTCGTAATCATGTGTCACAAATTCTTGCCAAATTAGATGTAAAAGACCGCACTCAGGCCGTTATAAAAGCCATTAATCAAAACCTAATTTAACACGCGAACAACACCAAATTACTATTTTTGATTAGGCTTAAGTGGTGCAATCAACATAAATAAGAGTAAACAAAACCAACTAATAAACAAACAGGCGACTATCCATGCGAGCTTTTCTTGGCGTTCCACTTTTTGTGACCTAGCAATGAGTATGATTGGCATCACCCAAATTTTGATTTCAGACATTAAAGATCTTCAGTGTCTGCTCATGGCACCGAACCGCCCGTCGACTCTAACTCATAACTGCCCCAAGACGTGTTTAGGCGAATTACTCAAAAAAGCGAACTTCGGCCGTTCAAAATTGCTTTTCTATTTCGTCAAAGTATATTGCTTGCATAGTCAGTAAAACGACCCAATCGCTCGTTTTTGTCCTGAGACAAAAGCTAGAACTACTGCATTTTAGTAGTAATGGCAATTAGTTAAGAAGTTTGTTACAAATGAGTCATTCAGAAAAGCGAGCGACGCTGTGGTAGAAAAACGCGCGATTCGCTCGCTATAAACATGTTATGTTTCAAGGAAAGGTTAGGTGATAAAAAAATTTAAAAGCGTTATCTTTGCCTTAGCTTTACTTTGCATAGTTTTATTTTTTACTTTTCATTATTTAGATAAAAACTATGAATCATTAGTAAGTATTTATCTGTTTTTAACCTTCTGGGGATTGGACAAGTGTTTAGCTTGGCAACTTGGTGAAAAAATAGGTATTGCAAGTATGCTAGCCATACCTTCAGATGCACATAAAAACATTAGGTTGTTAGGCTTATTAATTGGCTTGTTTCTTACTTTTTATGGTATTAATCATTTGATTGCGCAAGTTTCAACATAACAAGAAATTAAACAAGGACAAAAAACAGTTGGCTTTTGCTCCTGCGTCGCTCATTTTAGCCAACAATTTTATTGCCTGTTAACAGGGCGTTACCGAATAAATACTCTAACGTGTTTCTGTCCAGTGATGAGTTAACATCAATCTAGCAGCATTTAAGCTTTAAAGAATTATAAAAATAGGCCGATACAAAACCATATCACTGAAACAGGGACGTGTTATGAAGGTTATTTCTGAAAATTTACCGCAGCCACTAAATAATCAAAATGTGACATTAGAATCACCCAAAGATGGGGAGGCTCTTTTAAATAATGAGCTGAAAAAGTTGGCGGATGACATATATCACAAAAGCGAGCCAACTGAACTAGAGCAAACATATAGCAAGCCACTGACAATGACCGCGAGCAAAATAGACATGACTAAAACGGTTGATGACTTTATGTATGAACTTGCTGTTGCGACTGGCGAATTATATATGCCTGGTGGGAGTGTACCGAAGGCTGTGGAAAAAATGCTTTCTCCTTATGATGCATTACTCTCAGATATAAATAATCAAGCGCCTTCATTGGCCTATAAAAGTTGGGGAATATCAATAAACCAATCTGGTACTTTAGAAGCGACAGGTTCGATTACAGACCTTGAAAAAGAGTACTTAGAAGAAAAACTAAATGGTTCGGAGGAATTAGTAAGTGCTATAAAGGATTTTAAATCTAATTATTTGAAATATATCGGGCCTGAATCCCGGGGCTATGGAAGGTATGATGTTACGAATGATAATTTTGCCGATGTCTTCGATTTTAGAGAAATGCTTGAAAGCTCAAGGAGCAATGACGACTTTAAAAGGACGTGGGAGTATGAAACAAATTGGCTAAAGTTGACTGATAACATCTTGTCACAGTTAAAACGCAGCGCTGCGAGATATTAGTTACTTAAAAGGTTTATTTGGCATTGTAATTGGGCTACGCAGCGATCATTTAAAAATGTCATATTAGGCTCGCTTTAACTATCAAGTTTGGCACTGAGACATATCCAACGATTAAACCTTAATTGGTGAATAACTAACATTATTTATTTGCCTTTGTTATGTGTAATGCAAACTCATTTTTTATTGGCGAGTACCGATTAACGCATCTTTGTGCAAAAACGCGCTGCCGTGAGTTTTTCTCAAAGCTTAAATTTAATGTCTTTTTTTCTTAGCTGAAATTTCAAAATAATTGCCCCAAATGTTTATAAATGCCTAACTTATAAGGCACATCCTCGAGATTTCCCCCTTATTTTTTCCCAACATAAACGAATTGTTACAGCTGTCATATTTTTGTATTTTTTACGCAACACGCTTGTCATTTTTCATCGTTAGACTTTCGCTCATTAAAACAACCCCACTAGCAAATTAAGCTAATTTAACGAGTAAAGGTGTATGCGATGAAAGGCGTTAAACCACTGATTTTAGCAGGTATTGTAGCGGCATCTGCAGCAGTACATGCAAACGATCTAGATAAAGTAATTGATAAAAGTAGTGAGATAAACAAATCTGCTGCGCAATCACAAACTAAAATCGACAAGATTGCAGATTCAATGCAAGGTCGTTTACAACAGTTCAAAGCCCTAAACAAAGAAATTGACGGTTTAACTGTTTATAACGCACAACTTACCAAGCAATTAAATAACCAGATTGCTGAAATGGACGCGTTAAACGAGTCTATGGATCAGGTATCGGTTATCGAGCGTCAAATCACGCCATTAATGATGCGCATGATCACAGGCCTTGACCAATTTGTTGCACTAGACGTGCCTTTCTTAACTGAAGAACGTAGCAAGCGTATTGCCTCATTGAAAGCAATGATGGACCGCGCAGACATCACATCAAGTGAAAAATTCCGCCGCTTACTGGAAGCCTACCAAGTAGAAGTTGATTACGGTCGTACTATCGAAGCGTACACCGCATTACTTGATGTTGATGGTCAAGAGCGCGAAGTTGACTTTTTACGTATCGGCCGTTTAGAGCTTATTTATTTAACACGCGACGGCAAAAAAGCAGGTAGCTGGGATAAAGAAACAAAATCGTTTGTTGAATTACCCGATTCTGCAATCAGTCAAATTAGTAAAGGTTTACGTATTGCGCGTAAGCAACTTGCCCCAGATATGTTAACACTGCCAGTCCACGCTGCTGAATAAGAGGTTCGAGATGAAATTATTAACGACAATGACAAAAATGGCCGTGTTTGCAGCTGGCCTTGGTTTTGCGGGTAGTAGCTTTGCTGCTGAGCCAATGGATTTAGACTCATTACTAAAAACATTAGAGCAAGGTAAAGCACAACAAAGCGCTGAGAATAAGCAACGTGAGCAAGCGTTCATGGCGCGCCAAAACGAACAAGTGCAAATGCTTAAAGATACACAAGCAAAGCGTAATGCCATGCTTAACGAGTCGGAGCGTTTAGAAACGCAGTTTGAAGAAAACGAAGTAAAACTTGCTAACTTAACCGAGACACTTTCAAACCGTATGGGTTCACTTAAAGAGCTTTTCGGTGTGTTACAACAAGTAGCGGGCGATTCAAGCAACAAATTCATGACCTCTGTTGTTTCTGCAGAGCTACCAGGACGTAGTAACTTCATGGATGAGCTTGCTCAAAAAATGGGGTCAACGTCGAAGCTTGCTTCAATCGATGATATTGAAAAAGTATGGTTTGAATTACAACGCGAAATGACTGAGCAGGGTAAAGTGTCACGCTTTACGACGGATGTTATTGTTGAAGGTGGCAGCAAAGCACAAAAAGAAGTGGTGCGTGTTGGTGCATTTAACTTAATCGCGGATGGTAAATACCTAGAGTACACGCCAGCGACTAACACAATCAGCCAGCTTACTCGCCAACCAAGCAGCCGATACACAGCGACGGCATCGGATCTCCAACAAGCTAACTCAGGTGTTGTGCCGTTTGCACTTGACCCAACAGGTGGTTCAATCTTAGGTCTTTTAGTTCAAGCACCAGACACCGAAGAGCAAGTTCACCAAGGTGGTACAGTTGGTTACATCATTTTAGGTGTTGGCTTAATTGCCTTATTAATCGCACTTGAGCGTTTTGTATCTCTGATGATTATGGGTAGCAAAATCCGTCGTCAGCTTAAAGACACAGTGGCACGTGATGACAACCCACTTGGTCGTGTAATGAAAGTGAAAGATCAGTACCCAGATGTAGCGTACGACACACTTGAGCTTAAATTAAGCGAAGCAATCATTCGTGAAATGCCAAAAATTACTCGTAACCTAACGCTCATTAAGATTATTTCTGTGGTAGCTCCGTTATTGGGTCTACTTGGTACGGTAACCGGTATGATTAATACCTTCCAGGCTATTACTTTGTTCGGTACAGGTGACCCTAAACTAATGGCTGGTGGTATTTCTCAGGCACTTGTAACAACGGTACTGGGTCTGGTTGTGGCTATTCCAACGGTATTTTTATACACACTTCTTAACACGCGCTCTAAAAACATGCTGTTAATTTTACAAGAGCAAAGCGCAGGTATCATTGCAGAGCGAAGCGAGAAAGGAGCGTAAATCATGGTGCTATTGATTGATGCAATCAATGCTCTACGTGATTTCCTCGACACGGGTGGCCAAGTTCTCTTGGTCATCGGGGTCCTCATCTTCGCGATGTGGTTATTGATACTTGAGCGTTTTATGTATTTCTTTGGTGGCTTTAAACGCTACAAAAAAGACGTAAAAAGCACTTGGAACAATCGAGCAGAGCGTAACAGTTGGAACGCAGAGCAAATTCGCCAGGCGATGATTTCACGCGCTGGCATGCAACTAAATAATAACCTTGCGCTAATCAACGTAATGGTTGCGTTATGTCCACTTTTAGGTCTGTTAGGTACTGTTACCGGCATGATCGAAGTATTTGATGTAATGGCAATCACAGGCACAGGCAGTGCGCGTTCGATGGCGTCAGGGGTGTCTAAAGCCACTATCCCAACAATGGCGGGCATGGTGGGTGCACTTTCAGGGGTGTTTGCATCAACGTATTTACAACGTCGTGCAAAACGCGAAGTGCAATTACTTGAAGACAATATGGTCTTAGACCACTAAATGAATTTTAGGGTGATGTAAAACACCACCCACTAGGAGACAAATAATGAGAGCGCCACTAGGTAACTTATTTCAAGAAGACGATGCAGAAGAAATCAACATGACACCAATGCTAGACGTTGTTTTTATCATGCTTATTTTCTTCATCGTAACAGCATCATTCGTAAAAGAAGCCGGTATTGATGTTAACCGCCCTGAAGCGGCAACCGCTGTGAAAAAAGAGCGTGCCAACATTTTAGTTGCTATTTCAGACAAGGGTGAAATTTGGATTAACAAACGCCAAGTAGATATCCGTGCGGTACAAGCAAATATTGAGCGCTTAAAAGCTGAAAACCCTCAAGGTAGCGTGGTTATTCAAGCTGATAAAAAAGCCACAACCGATGTACTGATTAAAGTTATGGATGCATCGCGAGCTGCAGGCGCATTTGATGTGTCGATTGCTGCGCAAGAAGCATCATAAGGAATGTGAGCGATGCGTTATATAGTTGCATTAATCATCGCTGGTATCGTGACTGTCATGCTGTTTTTAGGCATGCAGGCACTGATCACCGGCGGTGAAGGGGCCATGTCTGAGCCAGTAAAAGGGAACGTGCTTGATTTTGTTCGTCTGAAAAAAGAAGAGACGGTACAAAAGAAAGAGCGCAAACCACAAAAACCACCAACGCCAAAAGAGCCACCACCGCCAATGGAATCACCGCAAATGCAAAACAGTGATCCCAATGCAAGCAATGCAAACTTTGACTTTGGTGCAAGCGTTGAAGCTGACGTTAACTTATCCGGTGGTTTAGCGCTTGAATCAAGCGACGGTGAATACTTACCCATTGTAAAGGTAGCGCCTGTATATCCGCGCCGAGCTTTATCGCGTGGTATCGAAGGTTATGTAATTGTTGAGTTTACAGTAACCAAGCAAGGCACCGTGCGTGACCCTAAAGTGATTAAAGCGGAACCTGAGTCACTGTTTGACCGCGCTGCAATGGATGCTGCACTTAAATTTAAATATAAACCGCGCGTTGTTAACGGTGAAGCCGTTGAAGTAGCGGGCGTACAGAACAAAATTTCTTTCCAGATTAACGGTTAGAGAAGAGGAATGCGATTATGAAACCTTTAAAAGTTGCCGTGATTTGCGCGGCTGCTTTCACAAGCAGCCTTGTAGTACCAAGCGTTGTTAGTATGTTACCAGGGGTAACATTGGCTACAGCTTATGCCGAAGAGCAAAAAACCAAACGCGTACCTGCACTGCGTGAAAAAGTGTATAGCCAATTGGCGCGTGCTCAAAAGCTGGCTGATGATGGTGATGCAAAAGCGGGTCTTGCTGCCTTAGATAGCATAAAAGAGCGTTCATCAAGTATGAACTCGTATGAAATTGCCATGATGCATAATTTCTACGGCTTTATTTACTACAACGAAAACGATCTTGGTAAAGCAATTGCGTCGTTCGAAAAAGTCGTGGCAGAAGAAGAAATCCCTGAAACATTGCGCGTAAGCACCACGTTTAGTTTAGCGCAATTAGCGATGGCAAATAGTGACTACGATAAAGTAATTACGTATTTGGATCAGTGGGAGAAAATCAATGATAAGCCAAAAACAGATGCGTATTACGTATTAAAATCTCAAGCTTATTATCAGCTTAAAGATTATCAAAAAGGCATTGAAAACATTAACCTTGCTATTGCAGAAGCTGAAAGCAAAGGTGAAATGCCAAAAGAAAACTGGCTAATTTTACAACGTGCAATGTACTACTCACTCAATCAATCTGACAAAGTGGTTGAAGTGCTAGAGCGATTAGTGAAGCTATACAATAAACCTGAGTACTGGGTTCAATTAGGTGGTATGTATGGTGAAACAGGCGCAGAGAAAAAGCAGTTAGCAGTGTTAGAAGCCGCGTATCAGCAAGGCTTTTTAAAGTCTAAATCTGATTTACGCCAATTATCACAAGTGTATTTATACAACGGTCTTGCTTATAAAGCGGCGAATGTGATGAGTAAAGCCATGAAAGACGGTGTTGTTGAACAATCTGCTAAAAACTATGCTTTTGTTGCAGAAGCCATGGTGCAAGCAAAAGAAGACGAAAAATCATTGCCGTATTTTGCTAAAGCTGCTGACTTAGTGCCGCACGGTCAGTACGACCAGCGTATCGCAGAGGTGAGCATTAACCTTGAAAAATACGACGAAGCAGCGGATGCAGCCCGTAAAGCACTTGATAAAGGCGGCTTAGAGTTTGAATCGAATGTGTATGTAGCCTTAGGAATGGCACAGTACAACTTACAAAACTTTGATGCCTCTATTTTAGCGTTTGAGCAAGCTGAAAAACACAAAAAGTCACAGCGTTTAGCTGAGCAATGGATCAAGTATGTGAAGCGTGAAAAAGTACACGCCGAAACGTTACGTACCGCATTGCTCTAATTTGTATTCAACAGGCAAGCGTACAAAATAACTTAATTATAATCGCAACACCAAAGCTGCCTTCGGGCGGCTTTTTTCCGTTGTTTAATTTAAGTTAACCCTCTAATTTTAAAGTCAATTACATTGTCATTTTATGTTTATTAAAATGTAACCACTTTGTCATACAGCTCCCGTAAGGTAGTCGCAGTTTAAAACTCAAGTGACCCAAAAGCATTACTTTACAGTGCTTTTTGGTGACTTGAGTTTATGCGCTAACACAATAATTAAATATCTATCTTAACGGAGTGAACAATGAAATTATCTGACTTATTTAAAGTTAGTCTGGTAGCTGCTGCAGTTTCTTTAGCTGGTTGTGGTGGTGATTTAGTCGTTAAAGAAGGCGACACCACTGTAAATGAAGGCGATAACATCACTAATATCATCGATAACGGTGGTGACAATGGTGATAACGGCGGCGATCAGTCAGGCCGTGATGATTCTCAAAATGCGACAACAGGTTTTCCAACTGACATCGAAAATGCCTTAACACAAGGGTTAGCGACAGATGTTTCTTCAGAATTCCCAACGATCACTGATAAGCCTGTTTACCGTTTGAAAGCAGATACTACTTTTACTGCAGATGTAACGTTAACAAATGACGCTCACTGGATTTTAAATGGTCGCACAGCGGTCGGTAACGATCGTGCAGATAATGCTGTTCTTTATATCCAACAAGGTACTACATTAATTGGCGAATCGGGTGATGATTTCTTAGTTGTTCGTCGTGGTTCACAAATCGAATCGGTAGGTACTGTAAGCCAGCCAATTACAATGACTTCGATTCAAGATGTGACTAATGTTGAAACGTCTATCGGTCAGTGGGGTGGTTTAGTTCTTCTTGGTAATGCACCAGCAAACTCATGTGGTGACCAAGAAGGCGAAGCAACGGCAGACGAACTTGCAAACTGTGGTGTTGCAGCAGAAGGTGATGCAGGCCAGTTCGGTGGTAACGTTGCAGATGATAACTCTGGTACATTGAAATACTTAGTTGTTAAACATGCAGGTAAAACACTGGGTAATGGTGACGAATTAAACGGTATTTCATTTGCCGGTGTTGGTTCTGCAACTACTGTTAATTTCATTCAAGTACACGAAAACTTAGATGATGGTATTGAGTTCTTTGGTGGTACAGTAAACGTAAGCAACGTGGTACTTACAAGCATTGGTGATGACTCACTAGATTGGTCATTTGGTTGGACTGGTACTGCGAAAAACGTATACATTCAACAAGCTGCGAACTTAGGTGACAACGCGATTGAAGCGGATAACTCTGAGTTTGATTCAGACGCTACACCACTGACTAACCCTACAATTGAAAACGTGACAATCGTGGGTGCTGAAGGTAACAATGGTATTCGTCTACGTGCAGGTACTGCAGGTATGCTTAAAAACGTTTTCATTACAGGCCCTGCAACGTATGAAAACTGTTTACGTGTTGGTTCTGATTCAGTTCCTCGCGCTGAAGATGGTTCACTCACTATCACTAACTCTATTGTTGCTTGTCAAACACCTGCTAATAACTTCGGTAGTGAAACCATTAATGGTGGTACTGTAAAAGCATGGTTTGAAGGCCAAGATGGTAACCAAACTCTAACACCCGCTGATTTAATGCTAGATGATAATGGTTATATGCCTTTAGCTGGTTCACCATTATTAGCAAATGGTCAAATCGGTGCATTTAGCGCAACAAACAACTGGATGGAAGGTTGGACTGTTGCTATCAATGGTGGCTTCCCAACTGATATCGAAAATGCAATGGCGCAAGGTCTTGCGACAGACGTTTCATCTGAATTCCCACAAATCACTGACAAGCCTGTCTATCGTTTAGCTGAAGATACAACATTCACAGCAGATGTAACATTAACAAATGATGCTCACTGGATCTTAAACGGTCGTACAGCAGTGGGTGGTGACCGTACTGATAGCGCAACATTATATGTTCAAGCAGGTACTACATTAATCGGTGAAACAGGTGATGACTTCTTAGTTGTTCGCCGTGGTTCGCAAATTAACGCTAATGGTAATGCAACAGCACCAATCACTATGACATCTATCCAAGATATGACAGGTGCAGAAACAGGCATCGGTCAATGGGGTGGTTTAGTATTACTTGGTAATGCACCGGCTAACTCATGTGGTGATCAACAAGGCGAAACAACAGCTGAAGAGCTCGCAAACTGTGGTGTTGCAGCTGAAGGTGATGCAGGTCAATTTGGTGGTAACGATGCAGAAGACAACTCGGGTGTTATCCGTTATGTTGTTGTTAAACACGCAGGTAAAACATTAGGTAACGGCGATGAGCTAAATGGTATTTCATTCGCGGGTGTTGGTTCTAAAACAAAAGTTGAATATATCCAAGTTCACCAAAACCTTGATGATGGTATCGAGTTCTTCGGTGGTACTGTAAACGTTCGTAACGTTGTACTAACTGATATTGGTGATGACGCGTTTGACTGGTCATTTGGTTGGACAGGTCGTGCACAAAACGTATATATCCAACAATCATCAGTTGAAGGTGACAATGCAATCGAAGCTGATAACTCAGAATTCGATTCAAACGCTACACCACTAACTAAGCCATTACTTTCAAACGTAACGATTGTTGGTGCTGACGGTAAAAATGGTGTTCGTCTTCGCGCAGGTACAGCGGGTGTTATCCGTAACATGGTTATCACAGGCCCAGAAGGTTACAAAAATTGTTTACGTGTAGGTTCTGACTCTGTTGCAAATGCTGAGTCTGGTGAGCTTTCTATCGAAAACTCAGTGGTAGCATGTAGTGCAGAGAATAACTTCGGTACTGAAGCAATTGGTTCTGGTAATGTTCAATCTTGGTTCGAAGGTCAAACAGGTAACCAAACACTTACTGCAGCGACACTAAACCTTGCTACAGATGGTTTCACACCTAAATCTAGCTCGCCGCTATTAGGTGCAGGTGTTGATGCGTCAGAGCTTGACCCATTCTTCACTAAAACAAGCTATATTGGTGCATTTGACGGTGACAATAACTGGATGGACGGTTGGACAGTTGCTGTTAACCCTAGCTTTCCAGCAGATATCACAAATGCAATGGAGCAAGGTCTAGCGACTGATGTTTCAGCAAGCTTCCCACAAATTACCGATAAGCCAGTTTATCAGCTAGCACAAGATGTTGTTTTCACATCTGACGTAACTCTAACTAACGATGCTCACTGGATCCTTAAAGGCCGCACAGCAGTGGGTGGTGACCGCACTGATAGCGCAACACTTTATGTTCAATTTGGTACAACGCTAATCGGTGAAAGCGGTGATGACTTCTTAGTTGTTCGTCGTGACTCTAAGATTGAAGCGGTAGGTACTGCAACTCAACCAATCGTGATGACATCAATCCAAGATATGACAGGCGCTGAAACAGGCATTGGTCAATGGGGTGGTGTGGTACTTCTTGGTAACGCACCAGCTAACTCTTGTGGTGACCAAGTGGGTGAAACAACAGCCGATGAACTAGCAAACTGTGGTGTTGCTGCAGAAGGTGATGCTGGTCAATTCGGTGGTAACCAACCAGAAGATAACTCAGGTACACTTAAGTATGTTGTTGTAAAACAAGCAGGTAAAACACTAGGTAACGGTGATGAGCTTAACGGTATTTCACTTGCAGGTGTTGGAAGCCAAACTGAACTTGATTATATCCACGTTCACGAAAACCTTGATGACGGTGTTGAGTTCTTCGGTGGTACTGCAAGCATCAGCCACTTAGTACTGACAAACATCGGTGATGACTCGCTAGATTGGTCATTCGGTTGGACTGGTAATGCACAATACGTATTGATCAAGCAGTCTTCTTCAGAAGGTGATAATGCAATTGAAGCTGATAACTCAGAGTTTGACTCAAATGCATCACCTTTAACTACACCTACTATCTCTAACGTAACTATCATCGGTGCAGATGGTGTGAACGGTATCCGTTTACGTGCAGGTACTGCGGGTATGCTGAAAAACGTAGTAGTAACAGGTGGTGAAGGTTATAAAAACTGCTTACGAGTGGGTGCAGATTCAGCTCCTCGCGCTGAAGATGGTTCACTAACAATCAGCCACTCAGTAGTTGCATGTACAGCAGATAATAACTTCTCAAGCCAAGCGATTGGTTCGGGTAATGTTCAATCTTGGTTCGAAGGCCAAGAAGGTAACTCTATCATGGACGCAGCTATGTTAGGTCTTAGCGACAACGGTTATCAACCAAGTGCAGAATCAGCACTACTTGGTAGTGGTTTCGATTCTTCAAGCCTAAATAGCTTCTTCGATAAAGTAGATTACATCGGTGCAATGGACGCGCAAACAGACTGGACAGCAGGTTGGGTAAAAGTAGGTCTTAACTAAGCCCTTCTAATCCATGGTCGGGGGAATACCCCGGCCAGCTTCTAGTTTTGTTTTCGGAGTATAATAATGAAATCTTTTACCCCCTCTAAACTTGTGCGTTCAAAGATAAATCATGCAGTGCTTGCAGCATTAGTAGGCTTATCGATGAATACTGCCTACGCAGCGGATGAAGCACAAGAAATTGAAGAAGTGGTTGCTGTAGGACAGCGTTTAAAAGGGAGTGCTGGCGCGGTTCTTCAAGAGCGTCAAAATCAAGCGTTTGTTGCTGATATCATGGGTGCAGAGCAAATCTCTCGTACTGGTGATGGCGATGCTGCATCGGCACTTCGTCGTGTAACAGGTTTGACACTGGTTGATGGCAAGTTCATTTATGTTCGTGGTTTAGGTGAGCGATATTCGAGTACTCAGCTCAATAGTATGTATGTGCCAAGTCCAGATCCAACTCGCTCAGTTGTACCGCTTGACTTATTCCCATCAGATATTATTGAAAGTTTAAGCGTTCAAAAATCGTTTTCACCCGATATGCCTGCGCATTTTGGTGGTGGTAACGTAAATATTAGAACAAAATCAATCCCGACTGATTTTTTGTTTAAAGTCGACATTGGTACTTCTTACAACACCAATAACAGTGATACGGGCTACTTTTATGAAGGTGGCGATGATGACTGGATGGGCCGTGATGATGGAACTCGTGCGTTACCTACTGAAATAATTAATGCCTTTTATGGCACTGGCCTAGAAGGTGATATCAATACAGCATTGGCTGAGCGCCAAGCATTGATGTCGTCACTTGATTGGAATATTTCGGCAACAGAAAAAGACGTTGATCCTGAAATGAGCTTTTCAGTTTCGCTAGGCGATCGCTTTGAAAGTGAAATGGGTACATTTGGTGTACTTGCCGCTGTTTCTTACGAAAATGAGTGGGAAGTAGCACAAGAAAAAAGTGGTACTAACCTTGGCAGCTTAGGTTGTGAAGACAAGTGTTTTGCTCAGTATTACGATGGCACATCAACGGAGCAAAATGTGCGTTGGAGTGGTACATTCAATATTGGTTATGAGTTTAATTCAAACCATAAAATTGAGATGACAAACATTGCACTGCATGACATGCGTGACCGCGTTCGTAATCGTAATTTCTATGATGCCAACGAAACTGAAGAAGGTGTTCGTGACCTTCGTCGCGTTGATGTTGTGTACGAAGAGCGTGAAATGTTCTCTAGCCAATTAAAAGGCACACACAACTTTATCGACTTTAACAACTTGTTTGTTGATTGGTATGCCGGTACGAGCCGTGCAAACCGTGATGCACCAGGTGGTGTAGACGCTGTTTTCCAACGTAACTATGACGATGGTTCGTTTGTTTCTGAGCAATTACAAGATGTTTCAGCTACTAACGTAACCCGTGAATTCCAAGTTCTTCATGACGAAGTTGATACTTGGGGTTGGAACATGGGTATGCCATTTTATGGTGAAGGCTATGAGCTTGAACTAAAAGTGGGTGGCGATTTCTCAGAGAAAACACGTACTGCAAATAATACGACATTTGGTATTACGCACCGTGGTATTGCTGATGATTTTACCTATGGCTCACGTTTGGATGAAATTTTTGCTTACGATAACATCAACAATGATGCTTTTTACGCAAGTTCAACCGGTTCTGGCATTTTTGATGACAGAACAACAGACGGTGATAAATACAGTGCGGCGCATAAGTTAGATGCTTATTACTTTATGGCTGATTATTTCATCAATAATACTTGGCGTATTACTGGTGGTGTTCGCTGGGAAGACTTTGCCCAAGTATCGGTTCCATTTAAGGCTCACAGTAATTTATTTGATGCGACAACAGAAGAGCTAGCTGAAGTAGCGATCAAAGAAGATGATTTTTATCCATCTTTAGCTGTGACTTATATTATGGATGAAGAAATGCAATTTCGTTTAAATCTAAGCGAAACAACCATTCGTCCAGATATGCGTGATGTAAGCTCAACGTTCTTCGTTGATCCGTTAACGGAATTCCTAGTTCGTGGTTCACCGACATTACAAAGCTCAAAACTTAAAAATGCTGATTTCCGTTTTGAATGGTATATGGCATCGGGTAATAACTTATCAGTTGCATTGTTCTACAAAGACATTACAAACCCTATCGAAATGGTAGAGCTTGCAGGTGTAGGTGGTGCTGCGCCACAACTATTAACTGCAAACGCTGAATCGGGTGAGTTAACGGGTATTGAAGTTGATTTCTTGACTGATTTTAGTTTTATCAGTGCCGATTGGTCGAGTGTGTTCTTGTCGGGTAACGTTACGCTATCTGACTCAAGTGTGAAACTAGGTATTGATGATTCTGACGGCGTTGATTCGTTGTTTGAGCAGCAATTAAAAGATGCACTTGATGCTGATACCGTGTCTAACATTGTCACTAATGATGAGCGCCGTTTAGTAGGGCATTCTGAGTGGGTAGCAAACTTGCAGATGGGTTATGACTCTGCTGATGGTTTCCACTCGACATCACTAGTATATAACGTGTTTGGTCCGCGTATTATTGTACCGGGTACTCGCGGTAATGAAGATGCAGAAGAGAAGCCATTCCATTCGCTTGATTTAGTTTATTCTTACTTCCCGAACTTTAACACGAAAGTGAAGTTCAAAATTGAAAACATCCTTGGTCAAGATAAAGAAATTGAGCAAGAAGGTTTATCACTTTGGAAGAAAGAAGAAGGCACTAAGTTTAGCTTAGGCTTCAGCTACGAGTTTTAACTAAACTCCCCAAGGAAGGATACAATAATAAATCCTAACATTGATTTAGCCCTGCAATAGCAGGGCTTTTTTGTATCCGTATTGAGTAAACAGCATTGCATGTTATGGTAGAGCTTAGTTGTCATAACAGGGATTAAGAATGAGCCTACGATTAATTTTAAATGGTAAAAAAGCAGGCAATGAGCAATTACGCGAAGCTGTCTCTAAATTTCGACAAACAACCCCGTTAGAGGTTCGAGTAACCTATGAAGGAGGCGATGTTGAGCGACTGATTAACGAGGCAAATAAAGAGGGCGTAAAACGGGTTATTGTTGCTGGTGGTGACGGCACGGTCAACGAAGCTGTGAACGCCTTAATGAAAATTGAGCATTCTCAAAGACCAGCACTTGCCATACTCCCAATGGGGACGGCAAATGACTTTGCTTGCTCTGCAAACATTCCGACTGAATACTTGTCGGCGCTCACGTTGGCTTTTGAGGGACATACTCAAGAAGTGGATGTTGTTGAAGTCGATAAACGATTTTTTATTAATGTTGCCAGTGCAGGCTTTGGGGCAAAAATTACCGCCACCACACCGCCAGCACTTAAAAACTTGCTTGGCGGCGGTGCATATACACTCGCTGGGCTTGTTCAAGCGCTGAGCTTTGTTCCTTACAGTGGTCAACTTTCTTTGCCCGATGGTCAGCACAGTTCCGGTGAGATCATTGCCGCTGCCGTGTGTAATGGCCGACAAGCCGGTGGCGGGCAGTTGCTTGCACCTGATGCGTATATTAATGATGGCATGGTTGATCTTGTTGCTTTCACCTCATTTGCAATTTCAGATGTGCCTGCGGTTATCGAAGAGTTAAGCAACTACCCCAATTCTTCACAAAAGTGGGTGAAACGCTATCAAGTGCCTTGGCTTGAATGGCAAACACAAACTGAAATGCCAATTAACCTCGATGGCGAGCCAATTACCTCAAAACAACAAACATTTAAAGTCTGTGCTAATGCAGTAAACCTTGTATTGCCAACAGACTGTCCATTAATTAAATAAAATAATATGAAATAATTTTAAGTTCCATTATCTGCGCTGGTTTTGTGTCATTCACAATGCTAGATTAGCTCTGTAAAAATTAAACTCTTACGCAATGGATTTTAAT
Source organism: Pseudoalteromonas sp. JSTW (assembly GCF_013423925.1). NCBI lineage: Bacteria > Pseudomonadati > Pseudomonadota > Gammaproteobacteria > Alteromonadales > Pseudoalteromonadaceae > Pseudoalteromonas > Pseudoalteromonas sp. JSTW. Next base: position 256,824 of record NZ_CP058973.1, on the reverse strand, counting down.
TTTTAACAGCTTAGGTACTTGGAATGAATCAAACAGTGGAACAAACAATGAAAAAAGTAGGATTAGTCGGTTGGCGGGGCATGGTTGGCTCTGTGTTATTGGATCGTATGCAGCAAGAAAATGATTTTTCTAAGATCGACACGACTTTTTTCACCACCTCACAAACCGGTCAATTAGGCCCTGATATTGCGGGCCCAGCAAAACCACTTCTTGATGCAAACGACATTACTGCGCTTTCGCAAATGGATATTATCGTTACCTGCCAAGGCGGCGATTACACAAAAGCCGTTTACCCGCAGTTACGCGAGTCTGGTTGGCAAGGTTATTGGATTGATGCTGCGTCGGCACTGCGTATGAGTGACGACAGTATTATCGTGCTTGACCCTGTAAACAAAGATGTGATTGAACAAGGGTTAGAGCAGGGGGTTAAAACCTATGTTGGCGGCAACTGCACTGTATCACTTATGTTACTCGCGCTTGGTGGATTATTTGAACAAGACTTGATTGAATGGGTCAGCCCAATGACATATCAAGCGGCTTCAGGCGCCGGTGCTCGCAACATGAAAGAGTTAATTGCACAAATGGGCGCAATTCACGAAACGGTTGCTGACAAACTGGCTGATCCTAATGCCGCTATTCTTGAAATTGACAAATTAGTCACCGAAAAAATTGCATCAAGCGATTTACCACAAGACCAATTTGGCGTGCCTTTAGCGGGTAGCCTTATCCCTTGGATTGATGTGCCAATGCCAAGCGGTCAAAGTAAAGAAGAGTGGAAAGCGCAAGTCGAAGCCAATAAAATTTTGGGCACCAGCAAGCAGCCTGTCCCGGTTGATGGCTTGTGTGTTCGCATTGGCGCAATGCGTTGTCACTCACAAGCAATGACCATTAAGCTACGCAAAGATATCAGCGTGGAGAAAGTGGAAGAGATTCTGGCTTCTCACAATGAATGGGTCAAGGTTATTCCAAACGACCGAGACATTACAGCAACAGACCTAACACCTGTTAAAGTGACTGGCACGTTGTCTATTCCGGTAGGCCGTATTCGTAAATTAGCTATGGGCCCAGAATATATCAGTGCATTTACGGTTGGTGACCAACTGTTATGGGGTGCTGCTGAACCACTTCGTCGTATGCTACGCATAATTGTTGATGGCTAAAATTAAGTGGTAATAGTTAAATCTGGCTGGCACTTTGCTGGCCTTTTTAAGCAATAAAGGAAAGTAATGCACACACCCAGCAAGTGGAAAATGACACCGGAGCGAGTCTCACAATTTATAAAAACCTATAGCTTTGCGCTGATGGTAGACAGTGAATTTGAAGCCACACATTTGCCTTTAGTATACAAAGCTGATGAGGGGGAATTGGGTACCTTGTATGGTCATGTATCACGGGCAAATCGTCATGGTAAGGGCTTAGATATAACCCGCGTATTAGTGGTTTTTAGTGGTCCGCATAGCTATATATCTCCAACCTGGTATGCAGAAAAACCCGCTGTGTCGACGTGGAACTATGCTGCGGTCCATGTTCAAGGTGAGGTTGAATATCTTGATAATGAGAATACCTTAGCCTGCTTAGATGAGTTAATTAGCCAGTATGAGCCGAGTATTTTACACGATACCGACTTGCTACCTGCTGATTACCAAGCAAAACTACTGCGCGGTATTGTCGGAATTAAAATTAATGTTCAGTCAATACAAGCAAAAGAAAAACTTGGCCAACACAAGTTAGCAGCGGATCAACAAGGTGTTGTTGCAGGGTTACAAGCTGATACACACCCAGATGCACAGGCTTTATTGCGCTATATGCTTAAACACGAAATTGGAATAGGCAGCTAATTTGCATCCTGCAAAAGCTGCCAATTGGTTGGAAGGTCATTAGCGTTTGGTTTGTTAAATATTTGTTTCATTACTAGAGGTAAAGCTAGTCTACAATGTATATCTGTCAACCTATTGTCATATCATAAATAAATTAAAGACTTGAACGACTTGCCTACCCAACTTTGTGCCTAATAAATTTCCAACTATTTATTTGCTCAATTGCAACCACCTCACTATATTTTCGTAAGTACTTAGTTGGAAGTCTACAATGAACATCTCAAAAAAATTAAAACTCTCCTTTGCATCAGCAATTGCACTTCCCTTAATCATTATTTCTCTATTAGTTATTACTGAAACCCGCCAACAGGCGCTAGACAACTTTGCTCAATTGAGTGTGCGTGAAGCGCGGCAAGTAGATAACGGTATCAGTTTATTTTTCGCTGAAATTGAAAAAAATGTTGATTACTTGGCGTCTCATTCTGCGACTTTAAATGCAAAAACCGACGTAATGACGCATATGCAATCATCAAATCCAGTCAAGCTAGATCACCAGAATGGCAGTTTGGTAGAGCAAACAGTGTTTAACTTGTTTGATCACTTTGCTACAACGCACCCCGGCCTTGCATATATTTATATGGGGAACGAGCAAGGTGGTTATGTTCAATGGCCAGCAAGTGAAGTACCCGCTAATTACGATCCGAGAGTAAGGCCTTGGTACAAAACTGCAAAAGCCGCTAACGGTGAAACATTAAGAACGCATGCCTATTATTGGGCTGCTGATGACATGGTAATAGTGTCAACTGTTAAGGCTATCAAAGAAAATGGCAACTTAATTGGTGTACAAGGCATGGATGTTTCACTGCAAGGTCTAACAGATATTATTGCGAACATTAAATTGGGTGAAACAGGCTACTTAATGCTGATAGAAGACAGCGGCAATGTTTTGGTCGATGTCAAAAATGCGGATTATCGTTTTAAACAGCTAAACGAAATCAATGGCGGTAAATACCGGGAGCTTGCTAACAACGATCGCGGCCAGTTTGAAATTGAAATAAATGGCAAAGATTATTTAGCAAATATTTACACTTCGCAAAAGCTTGGTTGGAAGTTCGTTGCTTTAGTCGAAAAATCTGAAGTAATGAGCGCAGCTAACACAATCACAATTACTATACTTGTTATTAGTACGGTGCTGATTGCTGTGTTTATTCTAGTGGCAAGTTATATTTCTAAACTTATTTCAGCCCCCATTGTTGAAGTGAGTGATGGATTGACAGAAATATCACAAGGCGGCGGTGATTTAACGAAGCGGCTTGTTATTAAAACGCGAGATGAAACAGCAAAATTAGCGAATAGCTTTAATTTGTTTTTGAATTTAATTTCAGAGTTAGTGACGCAAATAAATGATTGTTCTCAAAATGTGAGTGAAACATCAGCGAACACTTCGTCACAAGCCTCACAACTATCTGATTCTACATCACAGCAACAACAAGCTCTTGAAATGGCAGCGACTGCAATTAATGAAATGGCTGCGACAGCCAATGAGGTCTCCGCAAGTTGTGCGAATGCAGCAGAGCTTGCAACGCAAACACAGCATGCTTCTGAGCTTGGACAAAATGTCATTTCAGAAACTGTAGAGAGTGTTGTGTCGCTTTCTACTGTGATAACAAAAGCGACTCAAGATATCACTCAGCTTGATGCTGAAAGTGAAAATATCATGTCGATTCTCAGTGTCATAAGAGGCATTGCTGAGCAAACAAACTTATTAGCACTGAATGCTGCAATAGAGGCTGCTCGAGCGGGCGATCACGGTCGTGGATTTGCTGTGGTTGCTGATGAGGTTCGTGCGCTGTCGCAAAGAACGTCTGAGTCAACGGAGGAAATAGCAACCCAACTTAGTACGCTTCGCAAAATGTCTGACCAAGTATCTAAAGAAATGGCTGCAAGTTTAAACCGCACTCATAAAACTGTTGAGCTTGCACATTCTGCGCAACAGCAGTTTAGCGAGATCACATCGTCTATTGTCAATATTAGTGACCTTAACACACAAATAGCGACTGCAGCCGAGGAGCAGCAGCATGTAGCAGAAGACATAAACCGCAATGTTGTCGAAATTAAAAATGCGGCAGACGATGTAAGTGACATTGCACAGAGTGCGCGTCAAAATGGTGAAAGACTTAATCAGCTGTCTCATTTACTTACAGACTTAGTGGGTAAATTTAAGGTATGAGGTGCAACAGCCTAATGTTGTCTTTTCTGATTCATCTCGGGGTTTAGTAGGTAGTTACACTTACTCTGTTTCCATTTTATTACTTTTTATTGATTTGGTAATACATAAAGGCTAATTTGAGGTTTAGACTGTAAAGCGTATAAGTTAAATATGACGAGAAAAACACTAAAATCAGCTCAAAATAATCAAGCACTCTATATTATTTGTTTAATGCTTTTTCTCGTTGTTGCTTTTCACCTTCTGGTTAGTTATCTGCAAGTCAGCTATCAAAAGGAGTTTTCGCAATCTTTGTTATCAAAAGCAGAAGACATATCAAGCGATTTAGGCTCTTCTATCCAAGAGGCTTCAGCATTATCTCCTCTTGAGTGTGATGCTCAGACAATCAATAAGTTGCGCATTATTCTTTCTAAACATGAATTTACGCATGACTTAGGTTTGATTTTTAATAATAAAGTTAATTGCTCAGCAAATTGGGGACTTCTTGCTGATTCAACGCCACTTGACGGTGTTTTGTATCATTCTCCATCGGGCTACTATTTTGCTTCTCAAGTTGCGAATATTTTTCCTGTTGCAGCGAAATATGACATTACAAATAAAGGGAGTGTAATTGCTTTTACAATTAATGCCCCTTTTAAAAACTTTGATCAATTAAATAAAAATTTTTCATATAAAATTATTTCAAAGAATAGAAAATACACCTTTCATAACTATGCGGCACACTACCAGTTTAAAACAGATACACTGCTTAAACCGCAAGTGGTAGAAACTTGTAGCACTCAATTCCAATACTGCATTGAGACATACAATAACCGGCCTGGTTTACTGTATTTCCCTTTTTACATTTCTGCTCTATTAATCGGTTTAATTGGGTTTATTAGCTTTTTAATTGCTTATTCAATTTGTTCATACTTAGATAAAAGCCACTCAATGGAATTTAGGTTTCGTAAAGCCATTGAAAACGAAGAATTATATTTGGAGTATCAGCCAATACTCGAGCTAAAAAGTAACAAAATTATTGGTGTAGAAAGTTTGATAAGGTGGAAAGATTCTGTTTACGGTAATGTTTCGCCAGAGCTTTTTTTAGGTATTGCAGAGCAGCTAAGTTTGTATCCAACTCTTGCGTATAACTCGGTCAAAAAAGCGCTTAATGAACTTTCTCCTGTTTTACGTGCTGATTCTGATTTCAGCGTGGCAATCAACATTAACGCTTATGAAATTCAAACAAAAGAGTATTTAGATTATTTATATGATTTATGCACTGAAAATAAAATAAAACCACAGCAAATCAAAATTGAAATCACCGAGCGAATAGAGCTTCCATTGGACGAATTGTCATGTTTTGCTTCAAAAGCTAAAACATACGGCTTCTCTATTTCTCTTGATGATTTTGGAACAGGAGTTTCAAACCTAGTGTGGTTAACCGAAATCAATTTTGATGTGATCAAAATAGACAAGGTTTTCACTCAATCAATATCTGATGAGTTGAAGCAAGAAATGTTGTTAGCCATTATGTCATTAATAACAAACCTAAACCGCACTGTTATTTTTGAGGGGGTTGAGACAGTTGAAGAATATAACTTTATTAAAAATTACAATGACGACTATCAGGTTCAAGGTCAAGGTTGGTACTTTTACAAGTCGTTGCCTTTAACTGAGTTATTGCATGTATTAGGCCAGCAAGGTGGCGATTAAAATACATATAATCATCATTGCCCTTGTTGGTTATCACTTATGGCGGCTGCACGGCCCTTTTTGTATAAACAAAAATAGAACGTTTATTCAGTTTTAAATGGCAAGGGGAAACCCTTTGAGCGCTGCATGATGCTTTACAGTATGACTCACAGCTGTCCACTCGAATATGCAAGCTGTGAGCTTATCAGTTATTTAATACGTTATTCACGCTTATCTTTTGCTTATTTAGTTATTCGGAATATGCTGGCATAACGAAATCTAATTAATCAGAAGTAGCAAATGAAGCTTAATCAAGTCACGTTACCAGTAAAAAATATGAATGAGGCGGTGGCTTTTTATTTAACTCTTGGTTTTATTCAAATTGTAGATACACCTCACTATGCGCGTTTTAAATGTACCAATGGAGACGCGACATTTTCGCTGTCGTTAGAAAGCGGGGACTTTAAGAGTCATGCTGTTATCTATTTTGAAGAAGAACATCTTGATGCTCTTTACACGAGCCTTGTTAAAAAGGGGATTACTTTTGAACAACCGCCAACAGCGCAGCGCTACTTATGGACAGAAGCTATTTTGAAAGACCCTTCAGGTAACAAAATCAAACTGTATTGGGCAGGTGAAAACCGCTTGAATCCACCATGGAAAGTGGAAAAACGTGGATAAAATAAAGGCGCTAGGTTTTGTACTCTAGCGCCTCATAACTAAAAACTGTTAAATAAAAAAGTTATTTTCTTTCTTTAAGTAATTGTTTTAGCTCTGCCATTTCAGCTTGTAATTGAACAATTTGGCCTTTTGTAGCGGGCATGTCATCGTCGCTCGTTTGTTCTTCACGTGCATTACGATGCTCTTCAGACATAACTTCTAAAATGGCACCGACCATCATATTTAAGAATACGAATGCAGTTAAGAATATAAACGTTAAGTAGAAAATCCAGCTTAGTTTATACACCGCCATGGTTTCATACATTACGTCGGTCCAGTCTTCAAAGGTGGCAATACGAAATAGAGTTAGCATTGAAATTGACACATCGCCCCACAAAACAGGGTTAATATCGGCAAATAACATGCTACCCATTGCGGCATATATGTAGAAGATAACGAACATTAACAAGGCGATATAGCCCATTTGCGGTATGGCTTTTAATAGCGAATTAACCAACAATCGCAGCTCTGGGATCATCGACACTAATCGTAATACGCGGAAAATACGTAACAGCCTTGCGATGAAAATAGTTGACCCCGCAGCAGGGTAAAGGCTTCCGACGACGATGATAAAATCGAAAATATTCCAGCCTTTTCTAAAAAAGTCCTTTATGCCACGGCTGGCAATAAAGCGGATCACAAGCTCAATCAGAAAGAAGACAGTGATCCCCATGTCCATCCAGTGCAAGGCAATTTCTGCGGTTGGATGTAACGAGTACGTGTGCGCGCCAACAGTTAACGCCGAAATAACAATGACCGCGATAACAAATGATTGAAAAATTTTACTTTTATCGATACGCTGAAACAGCTCTTGTAACTGCGACAACATCATAGATGACCCTTTGATAATAAGATTTTAAACCCACGCAATATACAGTAAAACACAGTGCCAATGTATAACTTAAGAAAGGAAATTTAATGTTTTTTAACGCTTTAAAGTTTGTGGCTTTAGCAGCCTTACTCGTTATGCTGAGTGCATGTAGCTCTGATGCACGGTATCACGAAATTCAATCGGCCCGTTTAAATGAATGCAATTACTTAGCAGATAAAGAGTATCACGAGTGTGTAAAACGCCAAGAAGACAGTTACGAAGAATTTAAAAAACAACAAGTTGAAAATGACTAAAACCGAAAAACGCCTTGATAAAGCCATTCGTGTTGCGTTAACTCACGCGTGTGAGCAAGCTAAAGAGACAGTCAGTGAGTTTTTATGGCTAACTCATACCGCTGACTTAAAAAAACTGCCTCAATCACTTAAAATAAAGTGTTTTTTCAATACGTTGCCAATTAACGAAAATCAAAAGCAACTGATAGTAAACTTAATTATTGATGAACTTAATACGATAGATATAACTATAAACGCGAAGGCAATTTCATTTTTAAAGGAATAAATATGTTTTTGAATTTAACGGCGAAGCACATGTTATCTTTGAATTCAGCACTGTCTGTGTTGTTTTTAGGCGTGGGTGTTTATGGCATACTGTCTGACGACGCGTTGCCGTTTCCATCATTTAGCGCTTTTGTTGCTGCCGTTTTTTTTGCTCTGCAAGCCGTTCGCTCAACAGATAAATTTGCTGCAAAAACCGCACTGAGTAACACGCTAATTGCAACAAATACTCACCTTAAAGTAACGCAGTTTTATTACAGCTCGAAAGAGCAGTTGCTTGAATTAAACCGAATTACTGAGTTTAAAGTCGCCGATAATTACTTAGCGGTCATTCTGGATAGAAATGGTCAAGGCTATGATTTTCAAATTAAAGGAAAATCAGACGCTATAATCGAAAGACTTAACGATATCATTCCCCATCAAGCGCTTAAAAACACGTCAATCACACGGGTTTAGTTTGGTAACTGCGCCACAAATAGCTATAATCGGCAAAAATTAATGAAAGAGACTTTGCTATGGCAGTGCCTACGCGTTCACAAATTTCTATTGGTTGTGAAGTGAATATTGTATTAAAGCAAGATCAACGAACAGGTCAGTTAACCCAAGGTGTGGTGTCACGTATTTTGACAAAATCACCTAACCATCCACACGGCATAAAAGTGCAGTTAGACGATGGTCAAGTAGGTCGTGTAAAAGAGATTTTATCATGAGTGTGTTAACAGAAGCTGAGTTTTGGCAGTTAGTTACCGCAGAAGATAAAACCGCGGAGCCTGAGTCTGTATGTAATGCATTAAAAGCAAAGCTAACTGACTTATCTGATGAACAGCTGATGGAATTTGATAAGCAGTTTAGTCTTCGCATGCGTAAAGCCTACACGTGGGATTTGTTCGGTGCTGCCTTTGTAATGGCAGGTTGTAACGACGATTACGGATTTTCAGAGTTTTTATGTTGGCTGATTTCACGTGGCGAGCAGGTATTTATAAATGCCCTTGAAAACCCGGATTCAATCGCTGACTGTACACCGGTTTATCATTTAAATGAGCAACCTTACCCTTATTTAGATGAGTATGATCTTATCGCAGGTATGCTGTACGAAGAGCGAAATGATGATGAACTGCCGTTTATTCCGTCGGGGCTTGAACAGCCAAAAGGCAAGCGCTTTAAAGATAAAGCTAAGTTTTTAAAACAAACCTACCCAAATCTATACGCCAAATACTGGCAACAACCAAATTAATATAAAGCACCGTTCAGGTGCTTTTTAATACTTCTTATTTTAATGTTTCAAAGGTCACTTGCTTTTACTCCAACGCTTCAATAAGTTATTAAGTATTCGTAATAAAGAGATTGTTACTGTGCGACAAGAGTTTATTGAGCTGAAAAAGTATTTAGTTGAGAAACGAGTTAGCACCGGTGCGTACGCTATTGGTACTTTGCCAAAGTTTGAAGGATATTGTATTTACGATGCTAAAACCCACTTTGAGGTTTTTTACTTTGAAAGAGGCTTAAAGTTTCAGCAAAAAACATTTATCGATGTTGAAGATGCTGTGGCATATTTTAAGGCAGAGTTAGTTTTAGACCCATTTTCGAAACGTTAATTAAATACCGTGCCTGCGGTAAAAGCTAAGAGCGAATAGCTAGTTGTAATTTTTTAGTACCTAAATAACCTAAATTTATGTTATGTTATTCGCGCTGAGTCTCGCTTAGTTAATGATTATAAATCAGCAGGGTAACCGTCGTGTTAGTTTGCTAAAACACAATTCAAAGGAAATGACAGTGTCAGAAAATGTTTATCAAGCCCCAGAATCGAACCTTGTTTCAACCTCTACAGAATCAACAACGTTAAGCATAAAAGAAATTTTATTCTCTTTTAGTGGTCGAATTCCGCGTAAAACGTATTGGTATGCGTTCTTAGGAGTAGTGGCTGCTACGTTTGTGATTATGTTTATTGCTGCACTACTTTCTGGTGCTAGTGAATCGGCCGTAATGGTTATTTCGTTCATTATGTACATTCCCCTAATGTGGGTTTCACTAGCGATTCAAGTAAAACGTTGGCATGACCGTAATAAGTCAGGTTGGTGGGTCTTAATTGGTTTTATTCCGTTGATTGGACCAATTTGGGCACTCATTGAGAATGGCTTTTTAGCTGGTGATGAAACAGAAAACCGTTTTGGTAAGCCAACTGTTTTATAAGTCTTTGCAGTGTGCTCTAATGGCTAGAGCACACATAATTCAGCCTTCACGATGAGCCATTTAACGACACTTCAAATTGCCCGCTTTATTATCAGCTTTAGTTGGTTTTACCATGGGTTGTTTCCAAAACTTGTGCATATTTCGCCTCTTGAGCAGCAGATGACAGGCAGTTTTGGTTTTAATCCTGAAATTTCAAATTTGATTACACGTGCAGCAGGTGTTGGTGAAATCATCTTTGCTGTGCTTTTTTTTATTTTCTATCGCTCTATTTTAATCAATGTATTAAACATATTGACGCTAATTGGCTTAATGTTATTTGTTGCCATTTTACAGCCCTCGCTTTTAATTGAAGCCTTTAATCCGGTAACCACAAACCTCGCAATTATCGCGTTTAGTGTTGTATTAATAAATGAGCTTAAAGGTACTCAACGTCAGTAATATTGTTATTAAGCTGTATAACAGTGTTTTATTTCTTCAATCATGGCGTTTGCAAGTGGCGAATTAGCGTTTGTTTTTGAGGTGATCAACACCACCGGAATATCATAATGGTACTTGGCTGGTTGAATAGCCTTAAACATACCTTTATCTACCCAAAACTGCGCATAGTGATCGGGTAAATAACCAATAAACTCACCCGATAGAATCAAGTGGGCAATGCCTTCATCGTGATACGCTACCGCACTGTTTTGATAATTCAAACCGTCGTTACGGCTTTCTTTATCGCGCATATAGTTACTGGTGATTACTTCAGCTTCTTTTATTAGTTTATTAATGTGCCCGTCTTCGCAATCAAATAACGGGTGGCCTTTCGCACAATATAAAAAGTTGGTTTCGTTATGCAGGGGAGTGTAGTGTAAACCGCGAATATGATGGCGGCTCACGCCAATGCCAACGAGTGAACGGCCATTAGCCACCGACGTTTCAACTTCTCGGGCTTCACATACATTAATATCAAACTGAATATTGTTACTCTTTCTTTTTAGTGTGGCTATAACGCGGGGGATCACACAGCGTGGGTCACTCACCATGGTATCTATCATGGCGATGCTTAAACGCCCCGATAACTCATTTTTAGAACTGGCGACTGTATTGGCGAATGCTTCACATTGTTGTAAAAGTTCAATTGAAGCTTGATAAGTAATGGCGCCAGCATCGGTAATTTCAAACCCACTGCGGCCACGCTTACATAATTTAATGCCAAGCCTAACTTCTAAATCTGATAAATGAGCACTGATAGTTGAGCGGCCAATATTTAATCGCGACTCAGCCGCCGACAGCCCCCCACACTCTACAATTGCTACAAAAACGCGCAATAAGCGCAGGTCTACATCATGAACTTGCATGGCGATTCTTATAGTTCGATAAATCTGGAATGAATAACGATAATTATGCATTTGTAAAACATCTAGAGCAAGTTAGCATTGCATTAAATAAAACTAATCCTGTTCTTTAGGAGTTATAAATGACATTTAAGTACGGTATTGACCAGTTAACGTTAGACAGCGTTAATGCTATTGCAGCGGGTACGTTACAGGCAGAGCTTTGCCAAGAAGCGATTGATAAAATTAATAAAAGCCGCCAAAACGTAGATAAAATGGCTGCCTCTGATAAAGCCATTTATGGCATTAACACAGGTTTTGGCCCGTTATGTGATACGCAGATATCTCCAGAAGAAACTAATCTGTTACAAAAGAACTTATTAATCACTCATGCTGTCGGCGTGGGTGAGCCCATTGCTAAACCTATTTCAAAGCTAATGCTTATCACTAAAGTGCACGCACTAAGCCAAGGTTATTCAGGTATTCGTTTAGCGGTTGTAGAGCGCATGCTTAAGTTTATTGAGCTTGATATTATCCCGGTTGTGCCAGAACAAGGCTCAGTAGGCGCATCAGGCGATTTAGCTCCGTTATCACACTTATTTTTACCCTTATTAGGCGAAGGTGAGTTTTGGATTGATGGTGATATTAAGCCGGCTGCAGAAGTACTCAAAGAGCATGGTTTAGAGCCAATGGAGTTACATGCTAAAGAAGGCTTAGCGCTTATCAATGGCACACAATTTATTTTATCGCATGCGATCACGGCACTGACAAAAATGGGTTACTTACTAGACCTTGCCGATATTGCAGGGGCGATGAGTATCGAAGGTATGCAGGGTAGCCAATCACCGTTTCGTGAAGAGCTTCATGCAATTCGTGCCTTTAAAGGCAATGTTGAAGTGGCAGCGCGTATGCGTCGCTTTTTCGAAGGCTCTGAAAACATGGCGTCACACACTAATTGTGACCGTGTTCAAGACCCATATTCATTGCGTTGTATTCCACAAGTGCATGGTGCTTCGCGAAACGCCTACAACCACTTAAAAGAACTTGCTGAAACAGAAATGAACTCAGTAACTGATAACCCAATAGTTATCAGCGAAGAAGAGGCTATTTCGGGTGGCGGTTTCCACGGTCAACCCCTTGCTATGGTATTAGATTACGCTTCAATTGCGGCGGCTGAGCTTGGTAATATTGCTGACCGTCGTTGTTATTTATTACTTGAGGGTTTACACGGTTTACCGCGCTTATTAACCTCATCTGGTGGTTTGAACTCAGGCATGATGATCCCACAATACGTGACAGCAGCATTGGTAACAGAAAACAAATCACTGTGTTTCCCACCATCGGCAGACAGTGTACCAACATCAATGGGCCAAGAAGACCACGTATCAATGGGCAGTATCTCGGGTCGTAAACTAAACCAGATTTTAGGTAACCTTGATAAAATTTTTGCAATTGAGCTGATGTATGCAGCACAAGCTATCGAATTTAGACGCCCTAATAAGTGCTCAGATATCATAGAAGAAAACGTTGCAATTATTCGTAACAAAGTGGCTAAGTTAGAAGAAGATCGTTTACTTAAGCCGGATATTGATGCCATGGTTACACTGGTTAAATCGCAAGCGTTTAAAGTAAACTAAGGGAGCAGATAATGACTTTCCAAGAACAAATTAAACAAGGGATCCCACGCGTTTTACCTGAGCCTAAAGCTTATCCAAGCGATGCTAACCGCGCTCCAAAACGTAAAGACATTTTATCAGCAGACGAAAAGCAATTGGCTATTCGTAATGCATTGCGTTATTTCCCGAAAGAGTGGCACCAAGAGCTCGCCGCTGAATTTGCACAAGAGCTAAAGCAATTTGGTCGCATTTACATGTATCGCTTTAAGCCTAATTATGAACTTAAAGCACGTTCAATTAGCGATTACCCAGCAAAATGTGAACAAGCTGCCGCGATTATGCTTATGATCGACAACAACCTCGATCCTGCGGTTGCACAGCATCCAGAAGAGCTGATCACTTATGGTGGTAACGGTGCGGTATTCCAAAACTGGGCTCAGTACTTATTAACCATGAAGTACTTAAGCGAGATGGAAGAAGACCAAACGCTTCACATGTACTCAGGTCATCCGATGGGGTTATTCCCGTCTTCGGTTGAAGCACCGCGTGTTGTGGTTACTAACGGTATGATGATCCCGAACTATTCAAAACCTGATGATTGGGAAAAATTCAATGCACTGGGTGTAACGCAATATGGTCAAATGACCGCGGGTTCATTCATGTACATTGGCCCGCAAGGTATTGTTCACGGTACAACTATTACGGTGATGAATGCGTTCCGTAAAGTACTTGAAAAAGGCGAATCACCAAAAGGTAAAATTTTCTTAACTGCTGGCTTAGGCGGCATGAGTGGTGCGCAGCCAAAAGCGGGTAATATTGCAAACTGTATTACAGTGTGTGCAGAGGTGAACCCGAAAGCGGCTACAAAACGTCACCAACAAGGTTGGGTTGATGAGCTAATCGATAACATGCCAGAACTTATTGAACGCGTACGCAGCGCGCAACAAAACGAAGAAGTAGTTTCAATTGCGTTCATTGGTAATATCGTTGATGTATGGGAAAGCTTTTTAGCTGAAGATATTTTTGTTCACCTAGGGTCAGACCAAACATCACTGCATAACCCGTGGTCAGGCGGTTATTACCCAGTAGATATCAGCTACGAAGAATCAAACCGTTTAATTCGTGAAGAACCAGACGTATTCAAAGAAAAAGTACAAGCGACGCTTAAACGCCATGCTGATGCTATAAATAAACACACAGCAAAAGGCACATATTTCTTCGATTACGGTAATGCATTCTTGCTTGAGGCATCTCGTGCTGGTGGCGATGTGATGGCTGAAAATGGTATTGATTTTAAATACCCATCGTATGTACAAGATATCCTTGGTCCAATGTGTTTTGACTATGGTTTTGGTCCATTCCGTTGGGTATGTACCTCTGGTAAGCCAGAAGATTTAGATAAAACTGATGCCATTGCTGCACAAGTCCTTGAAAAAATCATGGCTGAGTCACCAGAAGAAATTCAGCAGCAAATGCAAGACAACATCACTTGGATTAAAGACGCGAAGCAAAACAAACTTGTTGTCGGCTCGCAAGCACGTATCTTGTATGCGGATGCACAAGGCCGCGCAGATATTGCCAAAGCCTTTAACGATGCAATTAATCGTGGAGAAATTGGCCCTGTAGTTCTTGGCCGCGACCACCATGACGTAAGTGGTACTGACTCGCCTTTCCGTGAAACATCAAACATTTATGATGGTAGCCGTTTCACAGCCGACATGGCCATTCATAACGTGATTGGTGATGGTTTCCGTGGTGCAACATGGGTATCAATCCATAATGGTGGCGGTGTAGGTTGGGGTGAAGTGATCAACGGTGGCTTTGGTATGCTACTAGATGGCTCTGAAGCCGCTGAACGTCGTTTAAAATCAATGTTACTGTTTGATGTAAATAACGGTATTGCACGTCGTAGTTGGGCGCGTAACGAAGAAGCCAACTTTGCGATTAAGCGTGAAATGGCACGTACACCAAAACTGAAGGTGACGTTATCGAATAACGTTGATGACGAGATTTTATCGAACTTAGATTTTTAAGTTGTGTCAATTCAAAAAGGCCATGTTGCACACGTAACATGGCCTTTTTTATTTTTATGTCTCGTCCTGAAATGTGTTTACACATTTAGGACTTATTATGACCAAGTCAAATAATACACCGATCAAACGAACACAACGAGATTATTCATTAGGCTTTAAATTACAAGTTGTCGACGCTGTAGAAAAAGGCGATATGACTTATAAACAAGCCCAAAAAATTTATGGCATACAAGGTCGCTCAACTGTGCTTACTTGGTTGAGAAAACACGGTAAGATGGATTGGACTCAATCACCTAAGATGACTATGCCTAAATCACCTAAAGCCAAAGAAAGCCCCGCACAAAAAATCAAGCGTCTCGAACGAGAGCTCGAAGATGAGCACTTACGTAACCTGTTACTCAATGAAGTGGTTAATATTCTTGACGCTGAGCATGGGACAAACCTTAGAAAAAAGTATATTGCCAAGGAGCAAGAAGCCTTCAAAAGCAAAAAATAGTTAGCTTAGAACGTGCTTGCAAGCTGCTTGGGATAACGAGACAAGCAATATATCAACGAGAGAGCAGAGCTAAATTGCGTGCTATTGAACTTGCACCAGTTAAAGCGATGGTATTGGAAATACGACGCTTTATGCCGCGTTTAGGTGGAAGGAAATTATATTTTCTACTGAAACCCAAACTCATAGAGCAAGGTATAAGTTTAGGTCGAGATGCTTTTTTTAGTTACTTAAAAAGTGAACATTTATTGGTTAAACCTAAGCGTAGTTATACAAAAACGACGTTTAGTAAACATTGGATGAAAAAGCATCCTAACTTGCTTAAAGATAGACAACCATCGAGGCCAGAAGAGGTATTTGTAAGTGATATAACCTACGTTCAATCAACGCAAGGTGTTCACTATCTATCGCTGGTAACTGATGCGTATAGTCGCAAAATTATGGGATATGAACTCAGTGATGAAATGAAGGCGACAGATGTGGTTAAGGCATTAGATATGACCATCGCTAATCGTCAGTATCAATGCAGTACGATTCACCATTCAGATAGAGGGTTACAGTATTGCTCACGGGTATATCAAGTAAAGCTTAATGAAAATGGCATTACTCCATCGATGACCGATGGCTATGATTGCTATCAAAATGCATTGGCGGAGCGCATTAATGGCATATTGAAGCAAGAATTCTTACTCTATAAATGCCAAAATCTGAAAGAGCTACGTGAACTCGTCGAAGAATCAATAGTAATATACAATGAAATGAGGCCGCATTTGAGTTTAGGCATGGAAACCCCAAACCAAGTGCATAAAAAAGACCAGGAGCAAAAGCTACTGGCCTTCAATTAAAACCGTCAACGTATTTTAGGACGAGACATTAAACTGAACGTGTTGTATCTTTCTTGTATGGAAACAGAAGCGTAATTATTGATGGAAAAATAAAGCCTTTTAAATATGAAAATACAGAAACGTCAGTGGGCGAGTTTGAAAAGTATGTAATGTATTGGGTAATAACTAAAATGAGTATACTAACCCACATACTGAACAAGGCGTATTTCTTCTTTAAAATAACTAAAAACAAGGAGATAACAATAACTACTCGCACCAAAGATTGAAAGTGAGTAAGTAATGAATAATCTATCGGAGGATTTAAAAAATATAAGCTTGAAATTTTTGTTAAGTGGTAAGTTATTAACACTACTCCAAGAGCGAAAATAATGCCCATTCTAATTTTGATAGGTATGTTATTGATTGAGTTTACTCTTTTTTTACTCATAATTTATTATTTCATTAGATTTTATATTAGTAATATAGGGTGGGTGATTAAAGGTTGCTAAATTAATAAGCTTGTTAAACCTGATAATGCAACCAAGAAAAAAAGTGATGTTGAGGGAAACCGAAAAGGATTAATTTTTGCTTTGAGAGCAACGAGAAAGCTCAATATAGAAAAAGAGAAATTTAAGACACAAAGAAATACGATTAGCTCAATTTTGCCTGGAAAAAGTGCTACATATGCATAAGCTCCACTCATAATAAGTGTATACAGTGTCGTAATATGCCAACAGTAATAATTTAGCCATTTTGATGCTACAGGTAGGGCTTTATCAGCTAATAATGGAGCGGCAACTCTTGGTCCACCAATAAATGTATGAACATAAAACGTGATTACGCTCAAAATAGTTGCTTGCCATAAAAAATAAGCTTGCATATTCTTCTCCATTTTTATTGTTATGTAGTTTTTAATAGTTCCACTTTATAAAATCTATTAGGCAAACCAAGGTAAAATACCAATTATGGTAAGGACTATCCAGCCGGGATGTTTTCCTTTAGTACCAATTAGCACTAATACAGCGCCACACAGCATGGTAATAGAAACAATATTAATTAAAACCTCTGTGATAGATGAATTTGAGGTTGACAATGAAAGCCATATTAAAATACTTGCCATCCCAAACCCAAAAATAGAAACCAGATGCCATGAGGCCCATAAAATTCTAACCTGTCGCGCTTTTAGTAAGTCACCACCATGACTTGGGATTAGTTCGTTATCTCTTAGTTTTTGGAAAATAAGAATCTCACCTAAAAAAGAATGTATTAGGCCGAGAAAAATAGCCAGATAACCTGCTGCTAATATCATCGCATTTTCCTCGTGTCTTATAGTTTGATGGCGATTTTTTATAAATTGCTTTATAACGATAACGTGTGGCTTTTTTATTTTTTTGTCAATTGTTTTAATTGATAAACGGGTACATATGAATTTTTATGTTTTATCTAAAATTAATTAAGTTCCCCTTTATTATTCAGACTTATAAATTTTAACTTATTCATAAGTTATTAATTAAAATGCATTTTATGGTGGGGGTTAGTGAAATTAAGGTGGGTTCCTATTACTAAATATAACATGAAGAGTGTTGAATCTACCAGCCTAGTACATTCAGGCATAATTCGTTTTACTTGTTATTACCATTTAGGCGCATTGTTGAACTCTTTATCTCGGGTTATGCTGAATCAAAAAGGAGGTGACTATGAGTAAAATATTAACGGGTGGCTGTTGCTGCGGTGAAGTGAGTTTTCAGGTAACTGACAATTTTAAGCGTTTTTTCTTTTGCCATTGCGAGCAATGCCGTAAATTATCTGGCACTGCACATGCTGCAAATTTATTTACCTCACCCGATGCCATCGAATGGCTGAAAGGTGAGCATAATATTACACGTTTTAACTACCCAAATCGTGCATTGTCACGTGCATTTTGTAAAACCTGTGGCTCTGCACTGCCATTTGAATCACAAGACAGCAGCTATCTTTTGGTGCCCGCTGGTAGCTTAAACGAAGAACCAAGCAAAGAGCTCGACGCACAAATATTCTGCGAAGAGCAAACCGAATGGCATAAAAATGGGTTAAATGGTAAAAAGCTGATTGGCTTTGGTCGAGATTAAGCTCATTTGATAAATATACAAAAGCATACTTACAGGTAAATAGTAAAGTTAGCGAGCTTAAAGGAAATAGCTTGTAGGCAGCGTCTTAACGCCGAACATTTAAAGTTCACGGCTGAAGCCGTTCCTACGCAGTTGGCGTATAGGCCGGGCTTTATCGTGGTTTATGAGAATAGAGTGCGACACTATGTAGGCCGCTATAAGTATGTAGGCTGCTATAAATGGTGACCTACACAGCAGAACACTCTCGATGTAGGAGGCGTTTTAACGCCGAATTTTTAAGGTTCACGGCTGAAGCCGTTCCTACGTAGCTGAGGGTGTAGCTCGGGCTTTAGCGCGATTTATGAGAATAGAGTGCGACACTATGCAGGCTGCTATAAGTATGTAGGCCGCTATAAGTGGTGAACTACACAGCAGAACACTTTCGATGTAGGAGGCGTTTTAACGCCGAATTTTTAAGATTCACGGCTGAAGCCGTTCCTACGCAGTTGGCGTGTAGCTCGGGCTTTAGCGCGATTTATGAGAATAGAGTGCGACACTATGTAGGCCGCTATAAGTATGTAGGCTGCTATAAATGGTGACCTACACAGCAGAACACTCTCGATGTAGGAGGCGTTTTAACGCCGAATTTTTAAGGTTCACGGCTTAAGCCGTTCCTACGGAGTTGAGTGTGTAGTCCGGGCTTAGCGCGATTTATGAGACTAGAGTGCGACACTATGTAGGCTGCTATAAGTATGCAGGCCGCTATAAGTGGTGACCTACAAAGCAGAACACTTTCGATGTAGGAGGCGTTTTAACGCCGAACATTTAAAGTTCACGGCTGAAGCCGTTCCTACGTAGTTGAGTGTGTAGCTCGGTCTTTAGCGCGGTTTATGAGAATGGAGTGCGACACTATGTAGGCCGCTATAAGTATGTAGGCTGCTATAAGTGGCGGCGACCTACACAGCAGAACACTTTCGATGTAGACGGCGTTTTAACGCCGAATTTTTAAGGTTCACGGCTGAAGCCGTTCCTACGTAGCTGAAGGTGTAGCTCGGGCTTTAGCGCGATTTATGAGAATAGAGTGCGACACTATGCAGGCTGCTATAAGTATGTAGGCCGCTATAAGTGGTGAACTACACAGCAGAACACTTTCGATGTAGGAGGCGTTTTAACGCCGAATTTTTAAAGTTCACGGCTGAAGCCGTTCCTACATGAAAGCTTACATGTACTCGTTCGAACATGGTTGTCTCGCAAGTTGCACTAATCTTCTTTATTTGCCTTTTTCGCTAGAATTTCAACTTGTGCTTTATCTGTTACACCCGCCATGCTTAGTGCGGCACTGCCAACTGATTCGTAATTAAGCTCTATTTTATCAAGCTTAGCGTCGTTTTTATCAGGCAGACTTAAGCTTCGTGACGACATGCCTTTACTGAGAACACCTAAATTGTCGAACACTTTTTCTTCGCCGTCATTCATGATCACCTTAATACTTTTAAGGTTAACGGTGCCATGCGTGCATTTGACTTTTATATGACTATATCGGCTTTTAGTTAAAGGATTAACAGTGTCGGTTTCACTTTTAAAGCTGACCTTTTTTCAGCAATTGATTTCCAATCATCGTCGCCAGCAACGCTCTGCAAGCTAAATAAACCGAAGAATAACGCAATAGAAAGTAACTTGATTAGTTTCATTAGAATCCCTCCAAAAATTATTATCACTCAAAGATATAGCACATATTTATTTAAAGTGCCTCTGGTTCATCTATAAAGTAGAGCTATTTTTGATTTTAATTCGTATGAAGCAATACAGTTATATTTTCACCAACCTTACACAGCATGCTATGCTTGTTTAGTGTGCATAAGCTTATGGATTTTCAATGAGATATTACTATTGTTTAGTGTTGTTCCTGTTCTCAAATTCACTTTTAGCAAGTGCGTTACTCGATGTTAAACCCAGTAATAAAACACAGTTTTTGTCATTGATAAAAGCGAAGCAGGGGGACTATGCTCTTGTATCTGGCAGTGATGAAGTATGCAAAAGTGCACCGTTTACTTTGGTTAAACAGCCCACACAAGGCTTCACTTTAGGAAGCCTAATAGACTTTAGTGATTTACATAACGGTACACAAACGAAGAAAATTCCTGATTTTTGCATCGTCACATCGAAACTCAAGTATTTCGTTAATGGCATAGTAAGAACTAATCGCTACAGTCGCTGTAATGATGAAAGTGACGAAGGGACGACCGTTGAAGATTTGCGCTTCGAGGATAACGATAAAATAACCTATACACTCAGCCAGCCTTCGGTTAGTTGTGTATTTGAAAAGCAATAATATGTTTTCTGGTAGGTTATTTAAGCCTATTATAGGCTTTTTGGCTGGAGCTAATTTACTCAATGACTAATCAATTCATTCAGGCATTTTTTGTGTTGGCTGTTTGTTTTATCGCTAGTTTGATTATTGACCGTGCGATAAAGCAGTTTCAACGTCGTTTTGACTCAACAGCACTTGAAACCTTCCGACTGATTTCGAACTCGCAGCGCGCTATTTTACTTTTTGTTGGCATCGTACTGGCTCTTTCTAAGTTAGGCTTCGATGTGGCTGCATTGGTTGCTGGGCTTGGTTTAACAGGTTTTGCACTTGGTTTTGCGCTAAAAGACGCAATTTCTAATTTGGTTGCTGGTGTGATGATTGTCCTTTATAAGCCGGTAAAACTTGGCAATTATATCGAAGTGAGTAATTCAAAAGGCATCGTAGTCGATTTAAATCTTCGTTATATAACTATTAAAGGTGAAGGGGCGATTCATTTAATTCCTAACTCATTAATTTTAAGCAATAAAGTATCTATCATTGAGCAAAAAGACGCTTCATAAATAAACGCACCCGTTACTTGGTGCGTAATATATCCTAAGTTTCTAAGCGGCGCTGTTAAGTCGCTTTTCTTTTGAACAATCACATCCTTGTTTAACCCGCTGTTTGTATCTATCAACTCTGTATACCGAGGGGGCTAAGCCAAACTGGCGTTTAAAGGCATTACAGAATGTCGCAGAATTACTAAATCCGCAGGATAGCGCAACCGCTTTAATAGACACTTTTTCCTCACAAAGCATGTTGCAAGCCAGAGTCAGTCTTTTCTTGGCAATGTAATCGCTATAAGTGGTGTTGAGATATCGTTTGAAATCCCGTTCTAACTTTTTCCTGTTAGGGTAATTAAGCGCCTCAGACAGCCAATTCATACTCATTTTATTACCTGCTTTAATACCTGTGTCGATTGTTTGATCTATACATTCTTTAAAATATTCACAAGAAGAAATGACTGCTCGCTTAGTTAAATCATTCATTATTAAACCTAGCTAATTATTCGAAGGGTGAATGTATCCTTTAAAGTGGTGTGCAATACCAATGTGCCGACATACTTGCTCATCTTGAGGGAGTAAATCTGATGATCACCGTGTTAAATATGTCTTATCCACGATTAAATAAATACAAGAAGTAGAGCAAGTTAATCGCAATCGCTGTGAACGCTAAACAACATAATCATTGCGTTTATAAGCAATATGTTATGTTACAAACTCGCTCGCTTAATTAAGTAAATTGATATTTTACGTCTAAAGCTCAGTGTCTTTATTGGATACAAGCTAATGTTAATAAAAATCATTATCAAGTTCACTGTTAAGCAGCTTTAAATTGCGACAAACCCAGCGATATCAGAATTTTCTGATAGGATTGCTTTAAATATATGCAACGATTTAGTTAGGTTAGGGGGGACTTAAGCAGAAAAAAGCAGCCGAGGCTGCTTTTTGATAGTTGCAAATTACATTTGAGATTGCAGGTAATTCTCAAGCCCTGCGGTTTTGATTAACTGTTGCTGTGTTTCAAGCCAGTCAATTTGCTCTTCTTGCTCATTTAAGATGTGATCAAGCGCTTCACGGCTGATGTAATCTTTTTTCTCTTCAGCAAGTTTAATTGCAGCTTTAAGATCAGGGAGTGAATCAAGCTCGAAGCTCATGTTTGCTTCAATCATTTCTTCAGAGTTTTCACCAATACGCAGACGACCAAGGTCTTGTAGATTTGGTAATCCTTCTAAAAACAAAATACGCTCAATTAAACGGTCGGCGTTTTTCATTTTTTGGATAGACACTTTATAGTCAGCTTTGTCTAATTTTGAAAAGCCAAAATCTTTAAACATACGCGCATGTAAAAAATATTGATTAATACCCACTAACTCATTTGCTAGTACTTTGTTTAGTGCAGCAATAACGCTTTTATCGCCTTTCATACGTGTAAACCTCTATTCGCCCATTTGAGATTGATGGTAGTTCTGGCTACCAATTTTGTCGATTAAACCAAGCTGCTGCTCTAACCAATAAACATGATCTTCTTCAGTATCGAATAATAGTTTTTCAAGTACTTCACGCGATTGATAGTCTTTTTCTTGCTCACAAATAGCAATGGCTTCTTTAACACAATCAACCACTTCAAGTTCAAGAGTGAGATCGTTTTGCATCATGCTTTTAACGTCGGTACCAATTAATAAATCACGACGCTTGGTCATGTTTGGTACGCCTTCTAAAAATAGAATACGTTTGATTAACCAGTCAGCGTGATCTTTCTCTTCTTCCATTTCGTGGTTAAGGCGTTCGTACAGCTTGTTAAGGCCCCAATCATCGTACATACGTGAATGGATAAAGTATTGATCTATAGCGGCTAATTCGTTTGCGAGTAGTTTATTAAAACTATCAATGACTTTCTGGTTACCTTTCATCGTGCTGTCCTCAAAATTCAAGTTGCGATAATTGTAGTATATAAAAATAAGATTGCAAACTTTTTCCTTGTAAATCAGTTATTTACTATTGATTGTGATTCTCGTTTAAGTTTGCGTTAATGGTTGATAAATGAACAATTTATCGTTTTTATTTAAAAATAAAAAAAGCCCTTACGAAGAAGGGCTTAGTGTTTTATTAAGCGGTCGTTAAAAGCGATATGTCGCCCCTAATGTCACTGTTGTACCTAGGCCTTTTATGTTGTAACCACCGTACGTGTATGATTGCGCACGAGCAGGGTAGTAATCGTTATTAAATAGATTTTCAACACCCATGAAGGCTTGCCAGTTATGTGTAAACTTATAGCGGCCGCTCAAGTTGACAATATTGTAGCTGCTAATTGGACCTTGATCGCCCACATAATCACCGTCTGCATTAGGTTCAAAGCGCTTACGTGAGCCAACATACAAGTAACTTGCGCTTAATGACAGTTCATCGTTAGGCGTCCAGTTTAAATTCGCAGTTCCTTTTGGTGGGCTAATTTGACGAGAACCTAAGTAAATATCGTCTTCAGTGTTTTTGCCTTCTACATAGCTGTAGGTTGCAACTAGCTTTAAGGTTGGGCTAATCGTGTAGTCAACAAGCGTTTCGTAACCCCAAATTTCTTGTGGTGCTCGTACGGGCTCATACACTCCAGTTGTCTCATTAAAACTGTTGGTCGTCCCAAACTCCGATGTACTTCGGTAGGCTGCAAATTCAAAACGAACATCATCAAACTGTGAGGTAAAACCAATTTCATAGTTGTCGATGATAGACGCTTCGGTTTGAATTAAACCAATATCATTCACAGTTGCTGCGCGTAACAAGCGGCCAATATCTGAAATGTCAGAGCCTTGTGAGTAATTTGCAAAGGGGCTAAAGGCCGCTAGCAAATTATATTTAATACCCACGTTATAGGTTGTTGCGTCGTAGTCAATGGTGTCGCCTTTTACACTCAGTGGCACTGAACATTGTGTTGCAGAGCGACAAAGTTTTAATGTTTCGTAGTCATCGACGCTTAAGTCAATGCTTTCTTGACGCACACCGGCTTTAACAACTAAGTCGTTATTGATAACCCATTTAGTCTGTAAAAAGCCTGCAACACTGTTCATGTCCATTTCGGGGACCCAAATGCGGCCATCAACAAGGGGTTGTGATGTCACATCGTTTAAAGCATCTAAACCATAGATAAAGGTTGCTTCAATATTGTCAAAATCGACCAGGGTATTAAATGTCGCACGTGCGCCTTTTTTCTCTGAGCTGATTATTGACTGACCACCATCGTAGCCCTCATCTGGGTTTGCAAGGTTTGGCGAATAGAAGAATATGTTTTCGATATCCTGCATGTAGAGGTCTAGGGTCATTTGGGTATTATCAAACAAGGCGTAATCAGTGTATTTCAAGGTAATATTTTCGTTGCCTTCAGGGCCTTGTGGTTTACCTCGTTTTTGCAACTCTTTTGGCACATGTATCGCATAGGTTTTTTCGCCATCGTTAATATTACCAACGACATCACCGAGATCTGTTTTTTGCTGAGAACTGAAAAAGTTATAGCTAAATTGCAGTTGTTTCTGATCGTCAAAATCATACCCCAGTTTAGTGAAGTAGTTTTCGGTTACGGCATCAGACAAACCATATTGCAAGCCCAAAATGTCGCCTTCGGCGTCACGTTGTACCCCGTTTTCTTCATAACTGGCAGTAAATAAGTAGCTTAATTTATCTGCGCGGCCATTAATAGCTGCTGAGAGGCGTGCACCAGCACTTTCTTCTAGTTTTACGGCACTAAAACGTGATGATAGGCTAATTTCACCTTCGGTTTTACCCTCACTTTGCGCTTGCTTGGTAATATAGTTAATTATACCGCCAGAAGCCCCATTGCCATAAATAGAGGTGGCGCCTTTAATAACTTCTATACGGGCTATTGCACTTGGATCAAGCGTTTTTATTCCTAAAGAACCATTACGCAGAGGTGTTGATTGTGGAACGCCGTCAATCATAACAAGCGGGGCGCGGCCACGTAAACTTTGGCCTGTGTTGCTTGAACTGCCTGTGTCAGGTGCAAGTCCGGGTACCATTTGTGACAGCAAACTTTGTAATTCTGGATTTACCTTTAAGTGCTCTTCAATTTCTTGTTGATTAATTATAGTTACAGAAGCAGGTACTTCATCAATGCTCTCAAAAACACGGCTACCAGAAACGACAACGTGCTCCATCTCTTCTGCTGTGAGTTTTTTATTGAGTGCATCATCAGCAAATGATTGGCTACTTATCACCAGTGCAATAAGGCTAAGCGATGTTTTTAACATGTTTGTCCTTGTTAAAAAAAGATAAATGAAATGAGTTATGGGGCGGCAGTGTAAATGCAAAGAACTGTAAAGGCAAGCTTAATGATAATTATTTGCAATAGTGTTGGCAGTTTAATCTCTACGATGTATGTAGCATATTAGCGATAGAGCTTGGCGAATTAACGCGTATGTTGTCAATTGCTGCAATGAATTAAAGGGTCGTTTTAAGTCATTAGAGAGTAGTATTGGCTTGAATAGATTTACCTTGAATTAACTTACTTGGTGCCGCTGTATTTCTAAGCGGCACCCAAATAAGTAATAAAACAATAGAGGTAGTCATAACTACAATTTGGCCCACTCTTTCTTTTGTATTGTTGGTATTAAAACCTATTTTACACATCAATCAATAATACTGGGTATGCTGAACTATCATGCTTTGCCCGAGAATATGAGCCATTCAAGGTGGCTAAATACAGTAGTATAATTAGCCAATGTAAACACTTCTTTTTGCTAAAAGTAGTGATATGCTCTGGGGTTCATGTTTTATCAGTTTAAGTTTAATTACGCGTTATTATCTAAAGTGGCGTTTGTACCAAAAGTAAAAACCCGACACAGTAAAAAATAAAGGTGACAGGGCAAACACAAGCCACAGTAACTGCACAATAGGTCCCGCAAAATCGCCAATATGGAATTTGTATTTAAAGTGCCATGTTTGTGTTGTCCACGAGCTTTTGCTGGCGTCGTAACTCGCGACGATATTGGCTGTATACGGGTTGGCCCATACCCAGCTATAGGCATGGCTTTCACCTGGGTTTTCGATGCGAAAACCAATGTTGTCAGTCGGTTTTTTAGGTAAATAAATTCTAAACAGTTTACCTTCAGGAAAAACAGTGAGTGCATTGTTATAGGCTTTTTGTACTTGATAAGGTGTTGTTTCTGAAGGGGGCAGCACGTCAGGTGGTTTAGGTCTGTCTTCAACCGTGCCTTGCATTACAAACTCTAATACCGCTTTAGTTTCTGTCTTCCAGTTAAACGCCATGCCTGTGTATGCTATTAAAATAAGTGGCAGCAATAAATAGACGCCCAGCACGGTATGAAGTTGGTACATTAATACTCTAAATTTGGCTTTTGGTTTTATAGCTAGTCGCTTTAAACGGTTTTTAGGTTTAATCCAAATGTAAAACCCTAGTAATATTTCTAAAATAAGAATAAGCGCGCATAGTGAAACCCAGTTCCTTAAAGGGTGGTTTTTGTCGCCATCTTTGTAAAGCAACCAACGATGTAGCGCCATGGTAAATCCATACAGCGTGCTGTAATAATCGTATTCGTATAAAATATCACCGGTGTAAGGGTTAACGCTCACATAACGATTATTGGCAAGTTGTAGTTGCCAAGCAAGATCATCACGCGCCTCAGGCATTAATAAAGTAACAGGTTGTTTAGTTGTGTTTGATACGCGTGCTATTAGTGGGTCAAAAGCGAGCGGTGAAGCTTGTGGAGTCACCGTCCATTTATCACCTTGTGTAAGGTACTGAATATCTTTTGCGTAAATAAGTAATGCGCCTGTTAAACTCAAGCAAATCAAAAAAAGGCCGCTTACTAAGGCAAGGAGTAAATGCGTACGGCGTAACCACAACTTCAAGAGGTGTTCCTTTACTTTGTTTTAAATACAAAGGTAAATTGTAAATGATAACAAGTAACATTTACACTAAAACTTGCTCAATAGTACACGCCTTAATAGCAAACTTATCCTGTAAAAATTGACGAATTTCATTGTTGTCGATTGTTTGGTGGGCATAAAACTTTAGTTCGCAATGCACGGTGTGTTCATCAAGCTGCCATGCTTTTATGTATTCAATATTTGAAATAGGAAATGCGCTTATCAGTTGTTCAGATACATGTGTTGATTCGCAGTGACTTGGTGCAACTTGCATTAAAATTTTACTGCTGGCAATTAAGAGCAATACGCCGTGGTATATCACATACACAGAGATAAGAATGGTCGCAATAAGATCGACAATATACCATTGATATAAAATGATCAGAGAGCCGGCAATAATAACGACGACAGAAGCCATAGCATCTGAAAGATTATGAATAAACGCAGCACGAATATTCATACTTTGATTAGCGCCAGCACGGTAGGTAAGGAATGCCGTTACTAGGTCAATAATCAGGGCTAACCCTGCAACCCAAATAACGATCCAGCCATCGATGGGTTCTGGATTTAGGTAACTTTTTATTGCTTCAATGACTAAGTAGCCACCAATTACAATTAAACTCAGGCTATTAAAAAGCGTGGCTAAGATTTCGGCGCGTTTATAGCCATATTGATATCGATTATTTGCTGGTTTAGCCCCAATTTTGCGTGCTATTAACGCAATAAATAACGATGATGCGTCACTTAAATTGTGCAGTGCATCAGCAATGAGCGATAGGCTTCCAGAAATGAGCCCCCCCACAATTTGTGCAAATGTAAGTAACACATTAATTAATACAGCAAGTAATAATTGCTGTGTGCTTTTGCTTTCTGCATCGTGATGGTGGTGATGTCCGTGTCCCATAAGCATACCTAGTTGCTGATTTCTTTATTTTTATATCATGTGAGCATCGCTTTTAAAACACTCGTTAGCAGTATGCATGTATGGGGTGTTTCGTGTTTAGGTTTTACTGTTCAAATAAGTACTAATTTGGTAAGTTAACGCCGTTGTACCAATTATTAGGTGTTACGTGAAAGCAGCATTTGTTATTTTGATTAGTGTGTTATTGCTCCAGCCGTTGCTGGATAGCTTTGACGTGGCTGATCATAATGTTGCATTTAATCACACCTCAGCCCTGCTTTTAGAAGAGCTGGATCTTGAAGCCCACTGCGCAGCTAATGGCGATCATCAACAGCATCAATCTGAGCATGCCGAGCTTGCAAAACAGTTATCTGACTCCGCCGAAAAAGGCCATTGTCATGTGTGTCACAGTCCTGCATTTGTTGATTCATTTACCCTTTCTGAACCCGTTTCAGTTTATTTTGCAAAAATTGAATTGTTAGAGCTTAATTTTAAGTCGGCAGATCTAACACCACTTCATCGCCCCCCAATCGCCTCTCTTACTTAACACTTTATTCCCTTGTCTTTGGGATTATTTTTTAAGGCAAGCTTGGGCTTAGCCTATTTTAAGTAAGAGAAAATTATGTATTTAAGAAATTTTATGCGCTACGCATTGTCGTGCGTATGCTTTATATATGTCACAAACAGTTTTGCGTCAGAGCAACTGCATGACCATCAAGAAAATGCACAAACACCACACATTAACGAAGTAACCTTAACGCCACAGCAACAGCAATTAGCGAATATTAAGGTTGAACGCCTTGAACTCAAAACACACAGCCAAACCGTGTATGCACCGGGTGAAGTTAAAGCCAATGGCTATGCCAGTTATGTGGTTGCCCCTCGTGTTGATTCTATTGTTGTAAAACGCCACGCTTTACTGGGACAGCATGTTAATAAAGGTGATCCCTTGGTAACCTTGTTTAGTGGAGAGGTGGCAAGCCGACAAACCGAATTTAGGTTAGCCGAAGCTGAGTGGCAGCGGGTGAGTAAAATGACCCGTGGTACGGTGAGCGAAAAGCAGCTGCTTACTGCAAAAGCAGAGTGCGAAGTGGCATACAGTCGCCTTGTCGCGTTTGGATTGTCTAAACACGCAATAGAACAAACACTGACTATCTCGCCTGAAAAACTCGGTGAATATACCTTATTTGCACTTACTTCGGGTGCTGTACTCACCGATAATTTTTCACAAGGTCAACGTGTCGATTCAGGTATTGAATTAATGCTAATTGCAGATGAATCTGCGCTGTGGGTAGAAGCGCAACTTTCCTCAAATCAAGACCGCACGATTGCCAATGGCTCTGTTGCAACGATGCAGGTAAATGGAAACCGTTACCACGCTAAAGTTATTCAAGAGGCGCACACTATTGATGAGCAAACACGCTCACGGACAGTGCGGCTTGAAGTGAAAAATACCCAGCACAGCTTACACCCGGGCATGTTTGCAGATGTGTATTTTCACTTTACAACAGAGCAAGCTGTGCTTGCGGTTCCCGAAAACGCGTTAACACGCAGTGCCGATGGTGATTGGCAAGTTTTTGTGGTTGATGATGATGGTGGGTTTATTGCCAAAGAGGTGAGCGTAGGTCGAAATTTAGCACAATACCGTGAAATATCAGGTATCGAGCAAGGGGTTAACGTTGTTACTCAAGGCGCATTCTTTGTTGCTTCACAGCTCGCAAAAGGCGGGTTTGATCCGCATAACCATTAGAGGTGCCGCATGTTTAATTTATTAATCGAGTCGGTGATAAAAAACCGTTTCATCGTGCTATTAGCTTTACTTGCGGCCATTGCTCTGGGTGCATTAATGGTTCCAAAACTGAACTTAGATGCGTTTCCTGATGTGACAAATGTGCAGGTAGCTGTTAACACCGAAGCTCCTGGTCTTGGAGCGGAAGAAGTCGAGCAACTTATCACATACCCAATAGAAGCGGTAATGTACGCACTACCTGACGTTGAACAAGTGCGATCGATTTCAAAAACAGGTTTGTCGGGCGTGACGGTGGTGTTTAAAGAAGGCGTTGATATCTATTTTGCGCGGCAGTTAGTGTTTGAGCGCTTACAATCTGCTAAAGAGCTAATCCCTAACGGACTTGGCATGCCTACCATGGGGCCTAATACCTCTGGTCTTGGGCAAGTTTATCAATACTTACTTGAAGCAAAGCCCGATGCTGACATTGATAGCATGGCGCTGCGAAGCCTAAATGACTGGGTGGTTAAATTATTACTATTACCCATAGATGGTGTTACTGATATTTTATCGTTTGGTGGCGAAGTAAAACAGTATCACGTTAACCTCAACCCTAACAAATTACTTGCCTATGACCTAAGCCAACAAGATGTAAGCAATGCATTGCAAGCAAACAACAGGAATGTTGGCGGTTGGTATATGAACCGCGGTCAAGAGCAATTAGTTATTCGTGGCACTGGCTGGTTTTCGACCGGTGATAAAGGCCTGAGTGAAATTGCGCAAACCCCCATCAAAACGATTGATGGCACCGTAATTAAAGTCACTGATGTTGCAGACGTACAGCTTGGGAGTGAAATACGCCAAGGGGCAGTAACCTTATCGACTCGCGATGAAAATGGTGATGTTGTTAACCGAGGCGAAGTTGTAACTGGCGTGGTATTAAAAAGGATTGGTGCAAATACGAAGCAGACCATCGATGGTATTAACGAGCGTATTACAATGATCAACCGCGCGCTGCCTGAGGGCGTCAAATTCACGCCTATTTATAACCAAGCGGCACTTATTAGCCACGCGGTACAAACCGTTATAGATGCATTATTACTTGCATTTGTATTTATAATCATAGTGTTAGCGCTATTCTTGTTAGACTTAAGAGCAACATTCTTGGTTTTGCTGTCCATTCCAATTTCAATCGGCTTAGCGCTCAGTATTATGGCTTGGTTAGGGCTGTCGGCCAATTTAATGTCATTGGGTGGCATTGCTGTGGCTATTGGTATGCTGGTAGATGGCTCTGTTGTTATGGTTGAAAACATTTTTCGTCATCTAGGGCTAAAACATAATCAGGGTAAATCAAGCCGTGAGCTGGTTGCTGTTGCAGCAAAAGAAGTTGCTCGGCCAGTTTTCTTTGCGTCATTGATTATTTTAACGGTATTTTTGCCTTTATTCAGCTTTGAAGGCGTCGAGGCAAAGCTGTTCCAGCCTATGGCCGTCAGTATCATGTTAGCGATAGTAAGTGCCATGATTGTTGCCTTAGTCGTTGTGCCTGCGCTAAGCGTCTACTTATTTGCTAAAGGTGTGACAGTTAAACACAGTAAGCTGCTACAACCCATTGAAAAGTTGTATCAACGAGCGTTACGACAGGCGTTACAAGCAAAACGGTTGGTGCTTGCTATTGCTGCCGTGTTATTGGTTACAGCCGCTATTTTACTTCCAAGGTTGGGGACTGAGTTTGTGCCCGAACTTGAAGAAGGTACGATTAATTTGCGGGTAACGCTTGCACCATCAGCCAGTCTTGAAACGGCAATCTCAGTGGCACCTAAACTGGAAGCCATGTTACTTGAATTTGCAGAAGTCGATTATGCACTTAGTCGGATTGGTCGAGCAGAAGTCGGTGGCGATCCTGAACCTGTTAACAACATAGAGATATACATTGGTCTTAAATCTCGCGAGCAATGGATAAATGCTAAAACACGTGTTGAACTCCAGCAGTTAATGGAAGAAAAACTTGAGCAGTTTCCTGGGCTCTTATTTAACTTTTCGCAACCCATCGCCACCCGTGTTGATGAACTTTTATCGGGTGTAAAAGCACAGTTAGCAATCAAGTTGTTTGGTAGTGATTTAGCGGTGTTAAGTGAAAAAGGTCAGCAAATTGAGCAGCTAGTTAAGCAAATACCCGGTGCTAAAGATGTGGCCATGGAGCAAATGGGCGGTGAGGCACAGTTAATTGTGAAACCTAACCGCTTAGCGTTATCGCGTTTTGGATTATCGGTTACTGATTTAATGGAGGTTGTACAGCACGGAATTGGTGGACAAAGTGCAGGGCAAATTATCAATGCTAACGAGCGTTACGATATCTATGTTCGCATAGCAGAAAATTACCGGCAGAACCCGCGTGTAATTGCAGACCTTCGTTTACAAACCCCTTCGGGGGCGATTGTGAGAGTAGGTGATGTGGCTCAGGTAGCGATTGAATCGGGAGCATCCCAAGTACGCCGTGATGATGTACAAAGGCGCGTAGTTGTACAAGCGAATGTGCAAGGACGTGATATGGGATCTGTTGTTGCTGACATTCGCGCAATAATAGAGGATAAATTACAGCTACCGAGTGGTTACAGTGTTGCTATAGGTGGTCAGTTTGAAAACCAACAACGGGCACAGCAACGTTTAATGATTGTTGTGCCAGCGGCATTGTTACTGATTGCGCTATTACTTTATTTTGCATTTGGCAATGTATCGCAAGTATTACTTATTTTAGTGAATGTCCCTTTAGCGGTAATAGGGGGGATTGTGGCTCTGTTTGTATCTGGGCAATATTTGTCGGTACCAAGCTCTGTTGGTTTTATTACTTTGTTTGGTGTTGCGGTATTGAATGGTGTGGTCATGGTAGAAAGTATTAATCATCGCCTTAAGGGCAAAGACGAAGTAGATGACGCGGTGTTTGATGGGGCAACCTCAAGGTTACGACCAGTGTTAATGACCGCATTAACTTCAATGTTAGGGCTTATACCCATGCTATTGAGCACGGGAATAGGGGCTGAAATACAAAAGCCACTGGCAACAGTGATTGTTGGCGGTTTGGTCAGCGCAACATTTTTGACCTTATTTGTCCTACCTGTTCTTTATAAGTCGATGAGTAATAAATAACTGCCTAAGTGGCTTATTTACAGAGGGGCGTAATCGCCCCTTTTTTAGTACTGAGTAATTCTGTAAAGGGCGTTTACACAACACGTAAGCCCTTATAAACTGGGCGCTATAATAATGAAGTAACATATGGAACAGACCGTGAGCAATAAAATTTCAATTCGTCCTGCAGTACCGAGCGACGCAGCAACTATCCTACATTTCATCAATGAACTAGCTATCTACGAAAAAGAACCAGATGCAGTAAAGACTGATGAGAATGCTATTTTAAAAACTTTATTTAGTGAAGGTGCAACCGCTCACAGTGTTATTTGTTTAGAAGGTGACACAGCCATTGGTTTTGCCGTTTATTTTTATAATTATTCTACGTGGCTTGGTAAAAACGGTTTGTATTTAGAAGACTTATATGTCAGTGCTGATAGCCGTGGTAAAGGTGCAGGTAAAAAAATTATGCAATACCTTGCGAAACAAGCGCTAGAAAAAGACTGCGGTCGATTTGAGTGGGTAGTACTTGATTGGAATAAACCCGCGATTGATTTTTATGACAGCATTGGCGCTAAACCACAAAATGAATGGATTATTTATCGACTAACAGGGCAAGAGTTGATCGATTTTGCGAATCAGTAATATCACCAAATCACACAAATAATAAATATAAATCATTTGCATTTAGCGTTTTGTCTGTGTAGTTTTAATACACAGGTTTTAAGTGCAGGTGATTTTTATGACACACACAACACATCTCTCAGCCTTAGGTGCTCCAGTTATTGATGATGCATTAGCACCTTGGCAAAACGCTATTTATAACGGGAATCTGGCTTTTGAGTCTGGCGAATTAATCATTGCTCGCGATCACTACACGCAGGCAAGTGGTTGTGCAGAAACATTACTCACGCAATTTGCGAACTTACCACTAACCCCCACGGTTATTGACACATTAGAGCATTGTATTGCGGCCTTTGTAGTGGCGACTTTAAACCTTGCAGATACCTTTAAAGTTATGCAAAAACCTGAGCAAGCCTGTAGTTGGCTTTGCTATGCTCATCAACGGCTTAGTCATCTTTTAATGCACCCAGAGCAGCAAGTTCGCATACACGTATTACATCATCATCACAAAACGTATTTTGAGTTGGTGAAGTTTGCGAAAATGTCATCGGCATTTCCAACCCTCATCAATCGTATAAATCAGCTGTTAGCTGAGCATCCCCACAAAACGCAGTTATTACATTAACGATAAGGAATCAGTATGCCTTTTACATTACCCGATTTAGCTTATGACTATGATGCACTCGAGCCTAATATTGATGCAAAAACTATGGAAATCCATCATACATTGCACCACCAAACTTATATTAATAAGGCGAATGCTGCCTTAGAAGGGAGTCATTATAGCGAGCAAGATGCCGAAACACTGTTGCGAACGATTGCTACAATGCCCGAGTTATTACAAGAGGCGGTGCAAGAGCATGTTGGCGGGCACCATAATCACTCATTATTTTGGCAAGTAATGACACCGAATGGGGTAGGCAAACCAAGCGGTGAATTACATACAGCGATCGTTGAAGCATTTGGCAGTTTTGATGAGTTTAAAGAGCAGTTTACTGATGCCGCTGTCAGCCGCTTTGGAAGTGGCTGGGCATGGCTATGTGTTGACGAAAATAATCAACTCGTTGTTGAAAGTAGTTTAAATCAAGACAGCCCGCTGATGCATAACCATACGCCGATTTTGGCTCTCGATGTGTGGGAGCATGCCTATTACTTAAAATATCAAAACCGCCGACCAGAATACATCGCTGCATTTTATAAAGTGATTAATTGGCCCGAAGTTGAGCGACGTTATTTAGCAGCGATTAAATAGTTAAGGTCCGAAACTGGCTAGTCAAAAAAATATATTCGGTTAAGCTATCGGTATTAGCTGATTACGAGAATCATTATGACTAGCCAACAATGGCGTACAGCAAGGCAAAGCCGTGATGCCCGATTTGATGGGGTATTTTTTGTCGCGGTAAAAAGTACCGGTATATATTGTCGGCCAATTTGTCCAGCACCGACAGCGCAAGAGAAAAATGTTGAATACTATCAGTACGCGCATTTAGCGGCACAGGATGGGTTTCGCCCTTGTATTCGGTGTCGACCTGATAGTGCACCGAATAGTCCCGCGTGGTTAGGAACTAAAACCACGGCGCTCAGAGCAAAGCAACTTATTGACAAAGGCGAGGCATATGATTGTGAAGTGCTGGCCGATAGATTAGGTGTGTCGAGTCGTTATTTGCGTCGTTTGTTTAATCAGCACTTTGGTCTTTCAATCACACAATATCGCTTATTCAATCAGTGCAATTTTGCTAAGCAGCTGTTACAAGAAACTGATTTATCGGTTGCTGACATCGCTTTTGCATCTGGTTTTAATAGTATTCGCCGTTTTAACGACGCATTTTTAAAGCAGCTTAATATTGCACCATCAAAATTGCGAAAAACCGATAAAAAACCAAGTGCAACGTTAAATTTAACTTTGGCGTTTCGTCCACCTTATAACTGGCAGGCTTTACATGGGTTTTTACAGCGCCGCTTAATTAAAGGTCTCGAATGGCTTAGCGAAACAAGCTATGGGCGCACATTTAAAGACTCGCATTGCCAAGGGCAATTTACTGCTCAATTTGTTGAACAAAAAAATCATTTTAAAGTCACGATAGATATTGATAACACCCGCTATTTACAACAAGTGATCCATAACATTCGTCGTGTACTTGATTTAGATGCTGATACGCACACTATTGAAGCCCATTTAAATGCCGAACTTAATAATGCCATGCCATTGACACAAGGCTTACGCTTGCCGGGTATTTGGTCAGATTTTGAAGCGGGTATTCGCGCAGTCTTGGGTCAACAAGTGAGTGTGACTGCTGCGCACAACTTGGTAACTAAGCTGGTCGCTGAGTTTAATCAAGCGTGTGATACCGTGTTTTTTCCATCTCCAGAATGGCTTGCCAATTCAGAATTGAGCTTTTTTAAAATGCCTCAATCACGCAAAGACGCTTTAAACCGGTTAAGTGAGTATTGTCATCAACATCCTGATAATCAAGAGCTTGATAATTGGCTGTCACTAAAAGGGATTGGCCCATGGACAGTTAATTACGCTAAGCTGCGAGGTCAAAGTAACCCTGATATTTTACTTGCCGGTGACTTAGGCATTAAAAAGGCTTTAGCAGAGGTCGGTGAATTTGATAGTGAGCGCTGTGCACCTTTCCGTTCTTATTTAACATTTCAACTATGGCAACAATTATGAAAACGCAACAAGTTATTATGCCAAGCCCACTTGGCGATATTACCATTCAAAGCTCCTCAAAGGGCGTCAGTTATGTAGGTTTTTATCCTGTTGTTGCCATGCAAACTGAAACCGTTAACGAGCATACACTAACCCCGATTTTAATATGCATGAGCGAGCTTAACGAATACTTCAAGGGCGAACGTACACATTTTAGTGTGCCGCTTGACACACAAGGGACGGCGTTTCAGCAATCAGTGTGGCGTGCGCTAATGGGGGTTGAATTTGGTAAAACCAAGAGTTACCTAGATATAGCACAGGCTATTAATAACCCAAAAGCGGTGCGTGCAGTGGGCGCAGCCAATGGGAAGAACCCAATTAGTATCATAGTGCCATGTCATCGGGTAATTGGAGCAAGCGGAAAGTTAACGGGGTATGCTGGTGGACTAGACCGTAAAGAATGGCTACTTAAACACGAAGGAATTTTGTAAAAATCCTGTTTTTACTTCTACACTGTTATTAGTTGACTAAATTCGTAGTTTATTA
Source organism: Pseudoalteromonas sp. JSTW (assembly GCF_013423925.1). Lineage (NCBI taxonomy): Bacteria > Pseudomonadati > Pseudomonadota > Gammaproteobacteria > Alteromonadales > Pseudoalteromonadaceae > Pseudoalteromonas > Pseudoalteromonas sp. JSTW. Next base: position 220,114 of record NZ_CP058973.1, on the reverse strand, counting down.
TGGCAGTGACGTTGTTTTTTATTAGATTTTTACTTGTTCTTTTTATCGTACTTTCTCTGCATTGTCAGGCAAAAAGTAGTGCGCCATTGCCCCTGACCTTATGTTATGCGGACCACACGCAAGCACCTCTGTTTGTTGGTGCTAAACATGAAATACCCCTTGTTGAACCTACGGCGCAATTAGCGGCGCTTGCTAAACTTGATAATGCACTTGAATCCGTGACTTTTAAGTTTGTAAAAATGCCATGGTCGCAGTGCATTACAGCGATTAAGCAGGGTCGAGTCGATGCATTTATAGCGGGATTTAGTCCACAAAAATCCCGTTATGCTGTATTTCCGGTTACTGATAAAGGTGTACCGATTGCTAAATTTGCCTTTGCAAGAATGAGCCAATGCTTAATTGGAAGTCGTCGCTTTCATACCAAATGGCAATCTCGTGAAGTGTTACAATCAAAGGCATTTTCTTTGGCCGTTGCAAATGGGCTTTTTGTGGGAGAAGCGGCCAGCGAAGAGGCGTTTTTTATTGAACACACGTTTACTCAGCAGCAGGCTATAGAGCGTGTATCAGAGGGGCGAGCCGATGCGGCTTTAGTGCTCTGCCAAATCGAAAATAATAAACTTGATTTATCGGTATACCATCGACAGAAGCTGGCACCTGTCTATCCGCCTTTAAATACGGTGACAGCGTACTTGGCTTTTTCAAATGAGTTTTATGTTAAGCATCAGAATGAGGCGGTTGTTATTTGGCAGCAACTTTTAAAGCAGAATATCCCATTGACCTTTGCAAAACAGATGCAAAACTCCCCTCATTTAGAGATGAGCAGCTACGGCGCAAAAGAGTAAGGTAATAGATGATGTTATTGCACGATTAGGGTAGCATATTGCGACTTTAAATTTTGGGCAACATCATGGCACAGCTGTACTTTTATTATTCTGCAATGAATGCGGGTAAATCAACCACACTTTTACAATCGGCTTTTAACTACCGCGAACGTGGAATGGAACCAGTGATTTTAACCGCTGCGATTGATGACAGAGCGGGCGTTGGCAAAGTATCGTCACGGATAGGTTTACAAGCTGATGCACATATTTTTGATGCCGACAAAGATGTATTTGAGCTAATCAAATCGTTGAACGATCAGAAAAAGCGTCATTGTATTTTAGTTGATGAGTGTCAGTTTTTATCTAAATTGCAAGTGATGCAATTAACCGATGTGGTCGATGAACTGGGCATTCCTGTTCTTTGTTATGGTCTTCGTAATGATTTTAGAGGTGAGTTATTTAGTGGCTCGCAGTATCTTTTAGCGTGGGCGGATAAGCTTATTGAGCTAAAAACCGTATGCCATTGCGGTCGTAAAGCAAACCACGTTTTACGCACCGATGAGCAAGGCAATGCGATTGCTGATGGTAATCAAGTTGAAATTGGCGGCAACGACCGATATGTATCGGTGTGCCGCAAACATTATAAAGCCGCGTTAAATCTCTGCCGCTAAAGCATCAATAAAGCAGTTAATATCGTGCTTAGTGACCCCTAAATGCGTCACTAAGCGAAGTGGTTTGCCTGCTGAAAAAAGTATATTTTTCTCTTTTAGCTTATTAGCAACAGCTTTTAAATCAATAGCTTCATCGACATTTGCGTACACAATGTTGGTATCGATTTGAAAAGGTGTGGTATCAAAGCCTGATAATGAATTTAATTTTTCAGCGAGATAAGCCGCATTATCGTGATCGTCACTTAGTCGGGTGACATGATTCTCAAGCGCATATTGCCCCGCTGCGGCAAGCATACCCGCTTGGCGCATACCACCACCAAGCACTTTACGCCAGCGGCGAGCTTTATCAATGAGTGCTTTGTTACCCAATAATAATGAACCCACAGGGGCGCCTAATCCTTTTGATAGACAAATAGACACTGAATCAAAGTATTGGGTGATTTCAGTAATATCGACACCTAACTTAACTGCTGCGTTATACACACGCGCACCATCAAGGTGAAGTGCAAGGTTGTGTTTATTAACACATTCTCTTGCTTGTTCAAGGTAACTTAATGGCAGTACTTTGCCTCCAATGGTGTTTTCAAGGCTGAGTAGTTTCGTTTTTGCAAAGTGAAAGTCATCCGCTTTAATAGCTGCAACCACCTTGTTTAAATCAATGGTGCCATCGGCGTTATTTTCAATCGGTTGTGGTTGAATCGACCCAAGTACGGCGGCACCGCCACCTTCAAACTTATAGTTATGTGCTTGTTGGCCACAAATGTACTCATCACCACGTTCGCAATGCGCCATTAAAGCAAGTAAATTTGCTTGCGTACCAGAGCTGCAAAAAAGCGCACTTTCGAACCCATGTCGCTCAGCAGCAACGTGTTCTAATTGGTTAACGCTTGGGTCATCACCGTAAACATCATCACCAACGGCAGCATTATTCATAATTGCACGCATATCGGCTGTAGGTTGAGTGACTGTGTCTGAACGAAAGTCGATCATGTTATTACCCTTATACAAGTTGGTTAAGAATGGCTTCGCGGTCTGCTTGGTCAAAGTAACTCCAAGCGATAAAGCGGCTTATTTTTTGGCCTTGTGCCATTTTTATTGTTTTAACGTCTTTGACATCAAGCGATGCGAGTTGTTTTTTGAGTTGTGGGAGTGTTTCTGACTTTGATACTAAAGACGTAAACCAAATACACTGCTCACTGAACTCTTGGCTTTCGGTGATCATTTTACTGATGAACTCGCGTTCGCCACCTTCACACCAAAGTTCGTTTTCTCTGCCCCCAAAGTTGAGTTCTTTTTTAGGGGTTTTATTTAAATTTTTCCACTTACGCTGTGAACCTGTTTGTGCCTGCTGTTCATTGGCATGAAATGGCGGGTTACATAAGGTTAAGTGGAACACATCTTTATCAGTGATAACGCCTGTAAACATTTTATTGCTGTTATCTTGTTGCTTTACTGATATTTTTAAACGGTTAAATTGCGCAATTTGCTTGGCAATTTTAACGGATAAGGTATCGATATCAGACCCTGTAAAATGCCAGCCATACTCATGTTGACCAATTAACGGGTAGATCAAATTTGCACCTGTGCCAATATCCAGCACTTTAACTTGCTTACCTGTAGGGATTTTACCTTGGTTATCACTGGCTAATAAGTCTGCTAGATGATGAATGTAATCAACTCGACCGGGTACAGGAGGACACAGATAATTGTCGGGCAAATCCCAAAAATCAATTTTGTATTGGCTTTTTAATAATGCTTGATTAAGGGTTTTCACTGCCATTGCATCTGAAAAATCGAGAGTCTCACTGCCGGTTGGGCTTTGTGTTATAAACTGAGAAAGAGCCGGAGTATCTTTACATAATAAAGTAAAGTCGTAGCCATTGAGGTGGCGATTTCGCGGATGCATTAAATAAACCTATCTGTTAGCAATGTTCAGTACAGATTGTATCAAATTAATCATTACAAAGTGTTGTTTTTAGGTTTTTTTAAACAGGCAGGGTGGTCAGAAATTTTATTGGTTTCTGTTAGCATAAAATGACTAAAAACCAATTTTCATGCATTTAACTTTCTAATTTTAAGCGTTAACTGAATTAACAAAGGTAAGCTAAGTGATAAAGTCATGTGTGTTCTTAAATGCAGTTTATCTGTTTGATAATCGAGGCAAAGTAATCTTTTCATTAATACGAGTCATAAAACGGCTATGAATAACAATTAAAAGCTGGTAAATTTTAATTTCAACTAACTGAAAAGTAATAAAAATAATGATAAAAAAATACTTAAAGGAATGGGTATAACGCTCTTAGTTATAATTTGCTTGTTTGTAATCCTAGCGGTTTGGACTTCATTTAAAGCGTCAGGATATAAAGAAACAGCGATACCTTATTTAACCCCGGCATTAACTGAAATATCTAAATGGGACGCACAAACATTAAAAAGTTACATGACCCCAACCTCAATTGAGGGTGTTTCAGATGACGACTTGTCAAAAATTATTCGAGCTTTTTCGAAATTAGGCGATTTGAAAGAACTCGGTGAGTATCAATTTATTAATGTCAGCACTAAAGCTGTAACAGGCGATGGATCAGGTACTTTTGTTACTTATAAAATCCCAGCTTCTTTTGAAAATGGTGAAGCACAAATAACAGTGACTTTAAAAGAAGAGGGTGAATCGTTTTCCATTTATCATTTCAATATAAATTCAATGGCAATGATTGAATGATAATTAAAGGTAAACTTTAACCGCTGCGAGTAATTAAAACTTGCGGCTGGTTTGTGCAGAGGGAAAGTGAATTGTTTGCTTGTCCCTTTATGTGTAATATTTAGGTACTAATGTATTGAGTGATCATTTTCAAAGGAGTGTTTATGTCTAAATTTAAAAAAGTTCTTATAGCCTTGGTAATATTGGTAGGGCTTGGGGCCATCGCTAAACAATATAATGAGCAAAATCACATGGAAATGGCCATAGAGCAATGTGGCGACAAAGACAGTATCGCACGGGTGGACTCTAAGGGTTTCGAGTGTAAAAAAACATAGCAAGGAAATCACTTTTCACAGTTGGTTTTCATCCTGAGCTGCATGTTTAGCCAACTGTGAAAAAAACGATAATAAGGGAGTTGTCAATGTCCGCTTATCGTCTTTAAGCATGCAACTCAACTCAACTCAATTTCATTTGGTTCATTCCGTTATATTTTTATTAAAACTCCCGCTCTTACGTTTACAAAGTCTTGTTGTATTTAAGGGCTACTTACTTGATCACATCATGCTTGCTTTGCTAGTAATACTGACGTAACGTATTGCTGGTACGATGAGTTTATAATAATAAAAAAGGTCAACCGTGACATTAAAACAACAGTCTGTATTTATAAAATTAGCTGAAAATCAAACCCTCCATATGCGCCGTATTTGTAAAACTGATGCAACCGGGCCTGCGGTGTTTTTTATGCATGGTGCAGTCGAGAATGGCAAAATTTTTTACACTCACAGCAATAAAGGTTTGGCACCGTTTTTAGCTGAACAGGGTTATGTGTGCTACGTGGCTGATTTACGGGGCCGTGGTGAAAGTAAACCTGCAATATCAAAATATGCGAGCTACGGGCAAACCGAAGCCATATTAGAAGACATCCCCGCTTTTTTAGCAAAAATAGAACAACTTGAAGGTGCACCCGCACGTTATTGGGTTGCCCATTCATGGGGTGGGGTATTAATGAATAGCGTATTTGCGCGCTTTCCTAATCTAATTAATGATGTAAGGGCTTGTGCGTATTTTGGATCAAAGCGCACGCTTTATAATCATCACCCAAGCAAATATATCCAAGGTAATTTAATTTGGTATGGTTTAGCACCTTTAATGGCGAGAAAACACGGGTTTGTGCCTGCTAAAAAATTGAAATGGGGAAGTGACGATGAAACGCGTAAGTCCCATTATCAAAGTATGCAATGGGCTAAGCGCAAGCCCTGGGTAGACTCAGATGACGGCTTTGACTATGCAAAAGCGCTGCAAGATATAGCTCTGCCCCCTATTTTTCATGTGGCGGGTATAAAAGATAAGGCGCTTTGCCAACCGATTGACATTGAAAAGTTCATGGCTGAGTCAGGTGTAGGTGTGCAAACAATGACGATTTACGGTCGAAAATATGGTCACAAGGTGAATTATGACCATATTAATATGCTTACTCACCCTGAGGCGCGCCACGATCAGTTTGCTGATCTTCTTGAGTGGTTTTCGGCTCATTCACAAGGCGATTCATAGCCGTTTCGTAACGCTTATATTTATCTTTAGCTTTGTCAGTTAATGGTTGTCTGACTGCTGCTTTACTCAGTGTTGCGACTGGCTTATTCGACTTGTAAAACTCTAAAAAGCGATTGCTGTACTTAACGCCTAAAAATTCACACAGAGCACTCAACGTTTGTTCAGGTTCTGTGACGAGTTGCTCATATTGTAAGTCAAAAAGTGCATCGGGCATTACGCTATGCCAGTGCGATATAAGTTGCTGATATAAATCGTAATACTGCTTAAATTCAGTCAATGAGCAAAAGTAGGGCTCATTTTCTGCAAAGTAATTACTAAATACTGACCACGCAACAGCCTGATAATCACGTTGTATATTTATAAATTTTGCGTTTGGAAATAATAGATAGATTAATCCAAGTGATTGATAATTTGCTGGCAGCTTATTGATCATATACGGGTGTACATGGGGAGATTGCTTTAATCTTTCTATATAGATATTGCGCGCCGTACTGATCAGCTTTTGATCCAGTTTAGATAGGCACTCGGGGTAAGGTAATTGAGTTTGCTGCTCAATATACGCTACAACCTGATTGCTGATACTGGCATCTTCTCCTAGGCTTGCAAAACTTTCGTGACTAACTAGCATTTGTTCAAGCAAAGTAGAGCCACTTCGTGGCATGCCGATAATAAAAACAGGGGTGATCGTGCCCGTAAAACGTTTATCGCGTGAATCAATTAACGTTGCATCACTTTGGCTGATGATTTGCTGATAAAAAGGGGCGAGTTCATTGGTTTTAAACGTAGTCAGTTGTGACTGCAGTTTATTAGCGAGGGTAAAGTAATTAAATGCTTGCTCGGTATCATCTAATAAATCATAGCTTTTACCTAATGCGTAGTAGCAGACCATTTTTAAACGTAAGTTATTGGTGAGTGTTAAAAAGTGATGCAGCTCATTGAGGTAGTTTTGCTCGTGATTAAAGCGAGAAAATTGCACAAGCTCAAAAAGTATATAGGCCTTAACTGGGTAATCACCCATGGCGAGCGCTTGTTGTAAAATACCATAGGCTTTGTCGAGTTCACCATAGGTTAAATAGTGTTGAGCTAAAAAGTAGTGAGGCTCTGGGTTATGACTTGCGATTGATTTTGCATATTCAAGCACAGTAAGCGCATCTTGAGGTGAATGCACGCCATTAAACGCATCGGCAAGTGCATGCAACGGTTCAAGCAGATAGGGCAGCCTTTCACACGCGCGCTGCAACAGATATACAGCAGCATCATAGCGCTCTAATCGAAGTGCGATTCTGCCTAAACCAAACAATGCTTCACCATTTTCAGGGTTCGCATCTAACAAGGCTTTAAAATGAAACTCAGCTTCTTTTAGTTTGTTTTCAGCAAGTAATTGATTGGCTTTTTCTAGCAGCATAGCATCGATAAGAATTTATTATTTTTATTCACTATAAAACTAAAAAGGCGAAATGTCTTTCGCCTTTTTAAATCACTATAAATACCCAAGGTATGTGGGTTGTAATGTCACAACCCACACAATAGCGCAGTTCTAGAACGTGTAAGTTGCTTTCACGTAATAGAAACCACCATTAATCCCATAAGGTGATGTCTCGTAGTATTTGCCACCCCAGTTATTGTTAGGGATCTCTGTACTGTCGAAGAAATCAAGTTTTTCAGCTTCTTGATCAAATAGGTTTTGTGCACCTACCGAGAAACTAATTGACTCAGTTAAGAAGTAGGTAACCTCTGCATCCAGAGTAATAGCTGCGTCAGCTGTTTTAGCTGTTGCATCATAATCAACGTGAACACCTTGGTATTCGCCATAGTAATTTACACGTGTGAAAGCAGAGAAATCTTCCCATTGTTGTGCCCAGCTTAATGTAGCACGGTGATTAGGCAAATCGTTTTCTAAACGGCTTACTTTAAACTCACCTGTAATAGGGGTCGACTTAGTAACTTCAGTATCATTCCAGTTGTACGCTAAACTAAATGTTGAGCTTCCGCCAAGTAGTTCAGTTGAGTAGTTAGCAACTAAATCAATACCTTGAGTTGTTGTATCAAAGTCATTTGTGAAAAAGCTAACTTGCGCTAAGTTTTGTACATTGGGTACACCCGCAGCTTCAAGAGTATCTTTGTCTGCTTGGCTTAGCTCAATTTTATCTGATTGACTGATTCGGTCATCTACTTGAATGTTGTAGTAGTCTACTGTTAAGAATAAGTCACCTAAGGTCCATACGGCACCAAATGTGTAGCTCTGTGATTCTTCAGGTTCAAGCTCGGTACCCCCTAATTGCACTGCAATCGGGTTAGTGGGTGGTAAAAGTGCTGAGTCTACTAATACACCGCTACTTAAGTTTGTTTGCACGTTACTTACGTTCGCTTGTCCGACCGTTGGCGCACGGAAACCTGTACTGATTGAACCACGAATATTTAGATCTTCTGTTAAATGGTATTGACCCGTTAACTTATAGTTAGTGGTTGAACCAAATGTGTCATAGTCTTCATAACGAAGTGCTAAGCCCACTAAGAAATCTTCTGTAAAGGGGGCTTCTACGTCTACATACGCTGCGTAGTTACGGCGAGTATACTCACCGGCATCAGACGGTTTGAAACCAGGGAAGCCGTTTGAGCCGATACCAAAGCCTTGCTCTGTTAGTGGACCCGCTGTAAAGGAAGCAACATCACCTGACACAACGGTGAACGTTTCTTCGTGCCATTCAAGACCACCTGCAACGTTTACGTCGTATGCTAAGCCAAAATCATAACCTTTAGATAAATCAGCGTTAAAGTTTTTCTCTAACTGTGAGTATTTACCAGGGCTAAAGTCGCGTGGACTATCAGGACCAAGCGACGCGTTAATTGTATCGTAGATGAAGTAACGAGATTCGTTATAACCTACCGTACCACTTAAATCATAGTAAGCACCATTAAGGAAACCACTGGTTATTTCACCTTTGGTACCAATTGTTAGTGCTGTATCTGTGATATTCCCACCAAAGTTTGGTGTGAAACCGCCAGGTAAAATTTCATTGAATGCAAAACAGTCTGGGTTATTCGCTACACGGTTAATGTAATCAGTGTTATTTAACACGTTGCCATCAATCTTTATGTCGTCTGGGCAGTTACCGCTCATATCACCCGTTAAATCACCAACAAGTAAGGTTTCGCCGCCGTCATTTGAATAAACACCTGGGCGAGTATGCGGGTTACGATAATAGAAACCACCACGTACATCTCGCTCAGAATAGTTACCAAACATGTAAAAATCTGACGTATTACTTAATTGAAGACCAATGTTACCAAAGATTGAAATGTCATCATTTACCTCTGGTGCACCCCATACTTGTGCTAGTGGTGACACGTCTGGTACACCCGCAGCAGATAGCTCAGCTGCGTCATGGCGTTGAACTGAACGACTTGTTGCATCAGCCGTTTTGTATTGGAAACTTAAATTTGCAAAGCCACTGTCTGTAAATGGAAGGCCCACATTACCAGAGATTTGTGTTGTATCTCCATCTCCTTCGTAGTATTCGCCTTGGCGGATTTCAAACGAGCCACCCTCAGACGCATCTTTTAATACGAAGTTCATTACACCTGCGATGGCATCAGAACCATACTGTGCCGCTGCACCATCACGTAAAACTTCAACTTGTTTCAGCGCGATACTTGGGATCACAGAGATGTCTGCACCTTGTGCACCATCGTTAATGCCGCCACCAAGGAAGGCAATTACAGAAGCACGATGACGACGTTTACCATTAACAAGCACTAATGTACTGTCAGCAGGAAGGCCACGTAAATTTGCTGGGCGAACCAGTGATGCAGCATCACTAATCGGGTTTTGGTGTACGTTAAAAGAAGGAACTGAGCCTTTTAAAAGCTCAAGCATATCGGTATTACCAGCTTTAGTAAGTTCTTCGCCGCCTATGATATCAATAGGAACAGGTGAGTCACCGATAGAACGCGGCGCTGAACGAGTACCAACTACTGCGATTTTTTCAACATTTTTGTTAACTTTAGTCTCTTCGGTTGACTCATCTGCAGCAACCACAGAACCCGACACAAACAGACCCGCTGTTGTCGTGGCTAAAGCAAACTTAACAGCTTGTTGTAGCATATTATTTCTTAATTTCATTCTGACTTCCCCAGTTAGAATAGTTATGATTATGCCACCAAATAGGTATTTTAATTTGGTGTAACTAACTTATACCTACTGTTAATTTGATTTGCAAATTGTTAACGAAACGTTTTATTTTGAGTGTTTTTGTCGTATTTTTTGCATTTTTAAGGGGTATGTCACTGAAAACGCATGTGATAAATTATTCGTTGTTTTCTTAAAGGAGGTCAGAATTTATTGTTGAAGCTAAAAAAAATTAAAATTAGTGATTGTTTGTTCGTATTTTGCACTAAAACTGAGTTGGAACGGTTTAATTATTTTGCTTTGATTCGTTTTTTAATTGCCACTGTCGTAATTTCTCTCGGTATTCATCCCAAACACACGGGCAACAACTACCGCCTCCACAACATTCGTCAGGCGCAGGTTTTTGTGGCTTAGGTTCATTTACGTGGCGATCTTGGCACATTTAAAAAATAAAACGAGTTAAGAAAAGTGTGCGAAGGGTAAAGCAAAATCTACTATAAGTAAATTATGCTTTGTGAAGTGAGATGCTTATGTGAAAATAACCGAATGCGATTATATAAAGTTATTCATCGGGCCCCATTTCGAGTGGCTAAAATTACCAAAAAGCGTCAGCAATTACGCTTTAAGCGCGCTATGGTGGCACTTAAAATCGCACTTGCCCAAGAAAAGCAAGAAACCAAAGAAATGCTGCAAATCTATAGACGTTATACACAAGGCCACGCAACTAAAGAAGAGCTGCATACGGCCAATGAACAATTTTTAGATATTCTAAAAGGGATTGGGCTGGGTGTGTTTGCTGTATTGCCTTTTGCACCCATTACGATTCCGCTAGTTGTAAAACTAGGGCAGTGGGTTGGTGTTGATGTTCTTCCGAGTTCATTCAATATCAATAAGTCACTTAAAGAGATAGATCAGCAAGTTGCAAAAGAAGAAGCCGAAGAAAAAGATCACAAGTAAGCTGCGTTTATCAATCTGATTTAGCCTATACCTTTTAGCTCAAGTTATTGGTATGCTTAATTACCTTTTCTTTATATTGAGTCGTTTAATGAGTTCATTAATTCGTCATTCTTCTACGGGTATTCCGCTCTCTTTCATTGAAAAAACGCATTTAGCATCGTGGTTATCTGAACAGCCGCAAGCTTTGCAAAACTGGTTAAGTAATTGCGACTTTAAAAACAAGGGGCTTGCGCTCGTAGCTGACAGTGAATCAGGTGATTTGGTTCATGTGTATTGCCTTGTAAACGATATTAACGATTTTTGGCTTGCAGGTGACTTGTCGACTAAATTGCCGGCTGGTTGTTACCAAATTCAGGGTGACAGTGCCTTTGTCGAACAGGTTGCACTTGGCTTTATGTTAGGTGGTTATGAGTTTAGTGAATATAAAGAGAAACCATCGCCACGAGCACAACTTGCTATCAGTGATGAAAGCCTTGCCAAGCGCTTGACTGAATTCGCAAGCGCAATAAATTTAGTACGCGATCTCGTAAATACACCTGCAGCCGATATGATGCCACAACATTTATCACAAGTGATGGCTGACTTAGCTGATAATTTTGATGGTGAGTTTAGTGAATGGGTTGGCGATGAGTTGCTTGAGCAAAATTATCCCACAATTCACATGGTTGGCCGTGCAAGTGAAAACAAACCACGTTTGTTAGACTTACGCTGGGGCGCAAAAGATGCTCCTCAAATTACCCTTGTGGGCAAAGGGGTGTGCTTTGACTCGGGCGGTTTAGACTTAAAACCAAGCTCGGGCATGCGCAACATGAAAAAAGACATGGGGGGCGCAGCTCATGTCATTGGCTTAGCGCAGCTAATTATGGCAGCGAACTTGCCGATACGTTTACGTGTCTTGGTTCCTGCTGTAGAAAATGCTGTATCGCGTAATGCATTCAGACCGGGTGATGTTATTAAAACCCGAAAAGGTATCACTGTTGAAATTGATAACACGGATGCCGAGGGGCGTTTAGTGTTATGTGATGCGTTAGCAGAAGCACAAAACGACAATCCCGATCTTATTATTGACTTTGCAACGCTCACAGGAGCGTGTCGTATTGCGCTTGGTACTGAACTGCCAGGCTTTTTTGCGAACGATAACGAGGTAGCCAGTAAGTTGATGAGCGCCGGAGAAAAGTGCTTTGATCCCGTTTGGCAGTTGCCTTTATTCAGTCAATACAAAGCGTTATTAAAGAGTGATGTGGCTGATATTGCGAACTGTGCATCAACCCCATTTGGTGGAGCTATCACTGCTGCACTTTACTTAAAAGAGTTTATCGAACCGAATACGCCTTGGGTTCACTTTGACGTTATGGCGTGGAACTTACGCCCATTGCCTGGTCGTCCTGTGGGAGGGGAAGCACTCGGTATTCGTGCTGTATTTAACTACCTACAAGACCGTTTTCAATAAGTGTTATATTTGATACAACTCTAACGGTAAATCATCGGGATCAGCAAAAAACGTAAATTGCTTCCCGGTGATTTCATCGACACGAATATCTTCCACATCTACACCTTGTTGTTCTAAGTACTGTTTAGCTTCCGTTATATTGGCCACTTTAAAAGCTAAATGGCGCAGTCCTTGTGCTTCAGGATAACTTGGTCTTGTGGGCGCATTTACAAATGAAAACAACTCTATTTGACTGCCGTCTGGCAGTGCAAGGTCTAGCTTGTAAGAATCGCGTTCTTTTCGGTACTGCTCATGGATAATTGGCAATTTTAAAATTTCAGTGTAAAAGTGTTTTGAATGCTCATAATCACTACAAATAATCGCTACATGGTGAACACCTAATAATCCGATTGTTTTCATATATCAACAGTATCCTTGAAACAAAAAAGCGCGGACAATTGCCGCGCTTAATTCACAATATATAGCTTGTTATTCAGCCGCTTTACATGCTGCAACAGCCGGCGCAACAAGTTCTAAGCCTGTTTTATCGCAGGGTGGAAGGCTTGCGTCTGAAATTGAGATAGGCGTTACGCGCTCGCCCCATTTAATGTAGCTTGCAGCCCACGTTAAACCGGCACCAAATGCCGCAGACATAATATTCGAGTTTGGTTTTATAAGGCCTTGCTCAACAGCTTCGCAAATCGCAATTGCAATCGTTGCAGCTGATGTATTACCGTAATCAGCAATGTTGACCATTACTTTTTCGTCAGCCACCTTTAAGCGCTGCTGAATAGCTTGAATAATACGTAAGTTTGCTTGGTGCGGAACAAGTACATCGATGTCATCAAGTTTTAACTGCGCTTGATTAAGCACATCATCACACGCTTCGCTCATTCCTTTAACGGCACGTTTGAAGATTTCACGGCCTTCAAATAATAAGTTAGACGGGCCAATTGGCGCGTACTTATTAAGATCGCTACCAAAATTTTCGATATGCAAAATATCACGATCTTCGCTATCACAGCCTGTTTTAGTTGCCAATAAACCAGATGGAGTATCAGACGCTTCTAATACTACAGCGCCCGCACCATCACCAAATAATACTGCACTGTCACGACGTTCCCAATTGATGTACCAGGTCATGCGCTCTGCTGCGATAACCACCGCTTTTTTGATCATACCAGCACGAATTTGTGCAGTAGCTGCTTGTAGTGCGTATAAAAAGCCTGAACATGCCGCGTTTGTATCCATTGCTGCTGCACCCACCGCACCAATATTCTTTTGTACAAGTGAGGCTGTATTAGCCACCATTGTTGAGGGGGTACATGTTGCGAGTAAAACAAGGTCAATGTCTTTCCCATCAACACCTGCGCATGCAAGTGCGTGTTTTGCAGCGACAGTTGCTAAATCAGCAGTGCTAACGTGGCTTACACGACGAGACTTAATACCCGTACGTGTTGTGATCCATTCATCGTTAGTATCAACTATATTGCTGATTTCGTCGTTGCTAATGCTTGCTGGTGGTATACATTTACCCCAGCCAGTGATTTGGGCATAAGACATAATGTGTTCTCTTTATGTGGTCAGACTTGTTAAAATTTTGCCGAAGTTATATCAAAATTCACTTGTTAAGACTAGCGTAACACACTGCTATGTCGCAAATAATGGCTTTTACTCGGTATTTAAGTTAAACCTAGTATAAAAATGAGGCGAATATGAAAAAAATAAATCTAAAAATAGGCACCTTATCGGTACTGGTTTCTTTGTGCACATTTTCAGTGAGTGCTGACACGTTGCTGATCCATGCAGGGAAAATGTTGGTTGGCGTTGAGCAAGCTGTAAAACAACAACAAACCATCGTGATCGAAAACGATAAAATTACAGCAATTGAAGCTGGTTATTTAACTAAAGAGCAATTAAATCTTACAGATGCAACGATTATTGATTTAAAAAATCAGATGGTGCTCCCCGGTTTAATCGATATGCATGTGCACTTAACATTTGAACGAGATACTAAGCGAAACCCCCATCAGTGGTTAACTGAGTATGAAGCGGATGATGCTCTGCGTTCACTCAAGTATTTAAAGCGCACAGTCGACGCAGGTTTTACCTCAGTGCGTGACTTAGGCAGCCGTTATCAAGTTATTTTTCCATTAAAGCGTGCAATTGAGCGGGGTGATATACCTGGGCCAAGAATTTTTGCGGCAGGCGATATGATTACCCCAACGGGAGGGCATGCCGATATGCACGGGTACCGCCGTGATGTTAGCCAAGCCATTGGCGGTGGGTTAGGCGTGTGTAATGGCGCTGATGATTGTACTCGAGCCGTAAGAGATGTAATAAAAAGTGGGGCCGATGTCATTAAAATCACTGCCACGGGTGGGGTGTTGAGTAATACAGCTGCCGGTGTTAATCAGCAGTTTACCGATGATGAACTTACTGCAATCGTTAATACGGCTCATCACTTAGGTCGCCCAGTTACTGCACATGCACATGGCACAGAAGGTATCAAAGCGGCTTTACGAGCGGGTGTAGACTCAATTGAACACGGCTCTTTTTTAGATAAAGACACTGTTAAGCTATTTAAGAAACAAGATGCGTATTTAATCCCAACATTACTTGCAGGTGCTACAGTCAAACAAGAAGTATTAGAAAACCCCAACATGCCAAAAGCAATTGCTGATAAAGTTGAGTTTGTAGCTCCAAAAATGGAGGCATCGTTTAAATTAGCGTTAAAAAATAAGGTTAAAATAGCATTTGGAACAGATTCAGGCGTATCAAAGCATGGTGATAATGCAAAAGAGTTTGAGCTACTTGTTAATTATGGCATGACACCAAAAGAAGCAATAAAGTCAGCCACTGTCGAGGCCGCTAAATTATTAGGGCAAAGCGAGCACCTTGGTGACTTGAGTGTTGGTAAACAAGCAGATATTATCAGTGTTAATATGAATGTACTTGATAACATTAGTGAACTTAGAAATGTACGCTTTGTTATGAAAGGCGGAGACGTGCTCAAACAGTAAGGGTAACTACGATGAGCGGTAAAATTAAAGCAACGTTATTTAATCAGCTCATTGAGGCTGAAAGGCAATTGCTAGAACCTGAGATCCGTCAGTCTGCAGATGCACTCGATGCGTTGCTCGATGATGACTTTATTGAAATTTCAGCTAATGGCACGTCGTTTAATAAGTTTCAGGTTTTAACTCGTTTACCGACTGAAGTCGTTCCTCAGTTTTATAATCAACACTTTAAAGGGCGGATGCTGAGTGATGAGATTGCCCAATTGAGTTATCAAGCTGCTTTTAGGCGTTCCGCCCGTGCTGAGTTTAATTATTCAATTCGCATGTCGCTATGGCGCTTTAATGGTCAACAATGGCAAATGGTGTTTCATCAAGGAACACCTTGCGCTCCCTTTACTATTTCTATGGATGACGATTAAGTCACTTAACGCTTTTTATGCAAACTGATCCGGCGATTAGTCGTTTACTTACTTTAAGAAGTGCAGCTATTGCTGTGCAATTTTTTGCTGTTGTTTCGGTATACTTTTTATTTGATTATCAAGTTGCCATCTTCCCTTTACTGGCTGTGATTAGTGTTGAAGCACTGTTCCAATTGCTCAGTATTTTAGCGTATCGCAAAGTGAACCACGCGAAACCGATTGCCGTGTTGATGCAGTTGACTGCTGATATCTTATTTTTATCAATATTGTTGTCTTTGAGTGGGGGCGCCACGAACGCATTTGTGTCGCTGTTACTTTTACCAATTATGATTGCTGCCGTGTCGGTTAATGGTAAAGGATTAGCTTACATAGCCGGGCTTGCTATCGCGGCGTATAGCTATTTGCTGTTTAAAATGCCTGATCACAGTATGCATCAAATCGACATGACTCATCACTTTATTGGGATGTGGGTTAACTTCGTGATAAGTGTGATTGTAATTGCATTTATAATCGGTGCGCTAAATCGGACGATTAAAGCACGCGATGCCACTATAGCAAGAGGCCGAGAGCAGCAGCTCAGGCACGAGCAATTGTTAACATTAGATGGTGCAGCTGCACAAATTACCCATCAGTTAGCAAGTCCTATAGCAAACCTGCAATTTCTTTACGAAGAGCTTAAAGAGCAGCAAGCTGACGACCCCATTATACAAGAAATGGCCAAGCCATTGGAGCAGTGCAATGAGCAACTAGCGCATTTTAGAGCGCTATCATCTGCGCTTAGAACAGGTAAAACGCAAACAATAATACCGGTCGATGTGCTGCAAAAAGAAATAGCAGATGCTGCATTATTACATCATCCAGAACACACGCTTGAATGGTTAAATGAACCACCTAAATGCACTATTCTGAGTGATGCAATGTTATTACCCGCTATTTTGAATTTGCTACAAAATGCAGTATTAGCAAACAATCAGCAGCACTCTCACATAGAAGCTCGTTGGCAGTTTAACGCGGATTCGGTTTCTTTATCTTTACGTGATTTTGGTCAAGGTTTAAGTGAGCAACAAATGGCAGCATTAGGGGGTCAACTTATGCCGAGTCAACATGGTATGGGGATGGCAGTAATGCTTTCTAATGTGACTTTGGAACGCTTAGAAGGCTCACTTACAGTGAGTAATCATAAAGAGCAGGGGGCTGTAGCTACAATCACCCTGAAAGTGGCATGAATTTATTAATAATCGAAGACGACATTAATCTAGCCAACACGCTAGCCAGACGCTTTACAAAACATGGCTTTTGTTGTCAGCTTGCCCACAGTTGTCAGCAAGCAATTGACATTTGTAGTGCTTTTTCACCCAGTCATTTTTTAGTCGATTTAAAGTTAAAAGATGAAAATGGCTTAACGTTAATAAAGCCAATGCGCCAGCAATTTCCGCGTTCACGTATTATCCTTCTAACAGGCTTTGCAAGTATTGCCAGTGCGGTTGAAGCGATTCGTCTCGGTGCAGATGATTATTTACCCAAACCCGTAGATTTTGTATCGTTATTGAGAACATTACTTGAGGGCAGTGAGGCAGAGCAACCTACTCATACTTTGCCGCAAACACAAATAATGTCGCCAGAACGACTCGAATGGGAACATATTCAACACGTATTGCATCGTAATCATGGCAATATATCTGAAACAGCAAGGCAGTTGAACATGCACAGACGAACCTTACAACGTAAACTTCAAAAGAAACCCGTTCAGCAATAAAGATGATATTTAAGTATTGTTAAATTAAGTAGCACAACATAAAAAAGGTATTTAGTATTAGAACCAAATACCACTCGT
The DNA here is from genome assembly GCF_013423925.1 of Pseudoalteromonas sp. JSTW. Lineage (NCBI taxonomy): Bacteria > Pseudomonadati > Pseudomonadota > Gammaproteobacteria > Alteromonadales > Pseudoalteromonadaceae > Pseudoalteromonas > Pseudoalteromonas sp. JSTW. The sequence continues at coordinate 202,585 of NZ_CP058973.1, read as the reverse complement.
CACATTTGATTTGCTGCTTTGGGATTCCTTAACTAAAGTCAAATTAACCCTATTGGTTGTATGAGTCTGGTGTATGGATTTTTCTCAACTGAATTTTTTTGCCGTATTTCTTGCTGCGCTTGCTTCTTTTCTTCTTGGGGCTGTTTGGTATTCTCCGTGGCTTTTTAAACGCATTTGGATGGAGAGCTGCGGTTTAACAGAACTTGATCTTCAGCAAATCAATCATGTCATGGTGTTTGGTGGCAGTTTTGTGCTGTGTCTATTAATTGCTTTAAGTTTATCTTTATTTATTGGTAGCAATGTTAATGTAGGCGTTGCCGTAGGCACAGGGTTCATCATCGGTTTATGTTGGGTAAGTTGCGCACTTGGCATTGGTTATATTTTTGAGCAACGACCCCTTAAATTGTTTTTAGTGAACGCTGGCTATTCTATTTTACAGTTCTCTTTAACGGGTTTGGTTTTGGGGCTTTGGCCATAGACATGGTAGCATGCGTTTTTTAATCGCGTTTAGTGTGGAGTTTATGGCTAAACCCAATAAAAAAGGCCCGACGAAAACCGTTGATATATTTTGTAGTCAGTGCAAGTGCCAATTATTTAAATACCGCAAAGGCGGCAAAGGTGCATTAGTTAAGTGCTTTGTTGAACGTATAAGCCAAAATTTTACAGCACAGACGGGTGTTTGCCCGCAGTGCCATCGTCATTTTGCCCGCGAAACAATGATAAGAGGCACACCCGCATTAAAAATTATTGGCGGTAAAGTGACGCATAAGTAGCTTATACATAGAATGCGGACATTTATCCTCGTTTAAGTTATCTGCTTTGATACCATTGTTCGGTTTGCTGTTTCAATGAATGAAAACAACCCTCCCCATGGATTGGGCCAGTTGTTTGGGTATAAACAAATGAACAATATGGATTCACGTACGTGATAGCACTTTTATTTGATATTATTGGTATGACGGGTACTTTCTTGGTAGTAGGTGCCTTTTTCATGTTACAACTAAATAAAGCATCCCCGACAGGGCTTGTGTATAACATGATGAACTTAACTGGCGCGGTGCTGCTGTTAATTAGTTTGTGTTATAACTTTAACTTGGCCAGCTTTGTCATTGAAATATTTTGGATTGCGGCATCATTGATTGGCTTATACAAATATCTTAAAACTAAGCGCAGTGAGCGTGTTAAGCAGTTTAGCTAATTGAGACGTTAAACTAATGATACAGGAGCCCATAACTATAAAGTACATGGGCTTTTTTATTACACCAAGTACAGAGCGTCAAAGACTGTATAAAATTAAGTGAATTGGTATAAAAAGATTGCAAGCTTACCCATCTTTTGTATTAATAGTGTAAACAGAGTGTTGCAGTGCAACATTTAATCATTATTACGGGTGTCTCGCAGCATGAAGTTTTTACTATGTTCAACACTTTTTTTAATCGCAAATTCCCCAGCAGCGCTATTTGGCGCAGAAGCTTCTGAAGATGAAGATTTATTTTCATTAAGTTTTGAAGATTTACTCGATGTACACGTTGATATTGCGAGTAAAACAGCGGAAACCCTGTCATCAGTTCCTTCAACAATGAGCGTGTTTAGCCGTCAGCAAATTCAAGCGCTCGGAGTTGATAATGCGTATGAAGTGATGAATTTTGTTGCGGGTATGCAATCAACCCGCGGTGATTGGGTAGGGGCTGTGCCTAAAGATCATGCCCGAGGAGTGTACCTAGATAGTGGTAATGTGTTGGTGATGATCAACGGTGAGCGCGTCAATGAATCATCATTTGGTAAGGCTTCGGTCTACATGCCTTACATACCTATTGAGGTAATAGAAAAAATAGAGTTTATTCGTGGGCCGGGCTCTGCTTTATACGGTAGTAACGCCTTTTTAGGTGTGATGAATATTGTCACGACAAAAGAGCGTAATGCATTACAGGCTGTAGCAGGCAACAATGGTCGTTACGGAGCAACAGCACAGTTTTATAAGCATTTTAGTGACACGGTGTCGGCGTATGCGACGTTATCATACGAAAGTAAATCGGGTGAACGCTACCCACAAGACGTAAAAGACCCTCTAAAAGCGGTGTATATTGAGGCAGGGTTAGATTATAAAAAACTTTCACTTCATACACGTTACAATGAAACGCAACTTGATGAGTTTTTAAATCTTGCCGGTTATTCGAAACAAAACCAACACACCAGTGATAATACGTTTATAGGCATTAAATATAATTGGCTTAATACCGATAAATTCAAGCTAGATAGTCATTACTCTTACAGTAAACATGCAATATCAACGGCTGGGTTGATTGCTGAATTTGACGATATGCCAGACTTTTTATTAGGGCCCGATTGGCAAACCTATGACAGTAAATTTTCAACAGAATTAAGTTATCAGCTTGATAATCAATGGCAATTAGCTGCAGGCGTTGAATATGCTGAGGCAAAGCAGCAAAAAGCCGATGTACGTACTAACTATTATGACAGTGACTCACAACAAGTTATCCTCGCGCCTGCTTATTATCAAAATGGGATTGTACGTATTAAAGATTTTCCTTTATTTGCGTCATTAAAGTATACCTTTGAAACGGTGAGTGCTTACGGGCAATTAAAGATTCCATTTTCTGACTCGTTCACGTTCTTTATAGGGGCACGCTATGATGATGTTAAAGATATCGACAGTAAATTATCACCTCGATTAGCAAGCATTTACGAAATTAATCAGTCACATACATTAAAGCTTCAATATGGCGAATCGTTCAGAACACCGGTGACGAATGAACTTTTTTCTAATGACTCTGTGACGAAAGGTAATCCATCATTACAATCTGAATCAGTTAAAACCACTGAACTTGTTTGGCACTATCAAAACGCGACACTTCAAACAAATGCGGTACTTTTCTATAATGAACTTAATGACTTTATTGAGACTGTGCCCTTTCAAGGCAGTGACACACTGTTCACTTTTGAAAACTCACTCAACACTGATAACCGTGGTTTAGAGCTGGATGCTACATGGCAATATAATAAAAAATTTGCGCTTACGGGAACCTATACACACTATTTCCATGAGCCGATAAATGCCAGTTTTAAACGCTTTGCCAGCTTAGTTACCCGTTATAACTTAAACGATAGTTGGCAGCTAAGCCTAAACATTTTATGGCGTGACCAAGTGAATGCGGCTTCATTAAACGGTGATGAGTTTAACCAATCGGCTTATAGTTTATTAGGAGGCACGGTTAAATGGCAATTGAATACGCATAGTCATTTAATGTTTAAGGCTGAAAACGTATTGGGTAAAAACTATAACGTGTTTGATCCACGTGTTGAGAATGGCTCTGTCGCTGGTACAACAGAAGAATTATCGCTACACTACCAAATCAATTTCTAGCAGTGTCGTGTTTAAGGTCTGAATGTCATCATTAAGTAAAAAGTTAGTTGCGGCAGGTGCTATTTTAATATTGCTGCTTGTATTGGTTTTTTACATTGGTCGACAACACGATTACACAAAAGCCAGTCAATTAAGCCGTGTGCAAGCGGTTCAATTAAGTCACTATTTTTCAAGTGAACTTGAACGGTTTCAAACGATCCCTGCCTTAGTGAGTGCTAATGATTTAGTAAAGACGTTTGTAACTAACCAAGGTGTTGGTGAACAAGCCGTCAATTATTATCTTGAAGATATCCAGCGTGCAAGTGGTGCATCAGATGTTTATTTAATGGACTTATCTGGCTCTGTTGTGGCCAGTAGTAATTGGCAAGTCGATTACACTTTTCTTGGCAGTAACTTTGCGTTTAGGCCGTATTTTTATTTAGCGAAAAAAGGTGAAAAAGTTGCTTACTTTGCACTAGGAATGCGCTCAAGTGAGCGGGGTATATACTTCTCTGAACCGGTTATTGCAGACGGTAAAGTTATTGCCGTCGTGACATTAAAAGTGAATGCAAAAAAGTTTGAGCAAGACAGGCAATTGCTAAATGCGTCAGACAGTACGCACTTTCATATTTCTCTTGAAGACAGTGTTATCGTGATGTCTGATGTGCAAAGCTGGCGTTTAAATTCGTTAAAAGCGCTTAGCGAAAAGCAAATGGAAACGCTTGTAAGTTCAAGGCGATACCTATCACATACGCCAAGTTTATTAGCTTATACTTCTAAGCCTTTAAGTGATAATACGGCTGAGCAAACCATCGAAATAAATAATAAGCGAGTGCGATTTATTAGCGCGTTCGAAACCATCGATATTATCAATGCGAAGGCCAGCGTGCTGGTAGATATAAGCGGTTTAGAAGTTGCACAAATACCACGTTTACTGTGGTTTAGTGTGTTTTATATGATAGTTGTCGTGCTGATACACATGAGTATGGTTCGTTTCGCGGGTTATAAAAAACTCTTATTTTCAAGACACAGTCTTGAGCAAGAAGTGATAGAGCGTACGCATGCACTCGAAAAAGCGCAAAAGGCACTTGTCCAAGCTGCTAAGCTGGCTACGATAGGCCAGTTAAGTGCGGGTATTAATCATGAAATAAACCAGCCATTAAGTGCCATGAACACTTATTTAGTCAGTGCAAAGCGATTGCTTATGAAAGGCAATATTGAACAAGCATCAGAAAACCTTGTATTGGTGCAATCGCTCATTGAGCGTGTACATAAGATCGTTGCTCAACTTAAGCATTTTAGTAAGCCTGCACAAACGCAACTGCGTGAACAGAGCTTATCACGGATGCTTAAAAATGCATTAATGATCGCCAGTGCTCAATTAAAGCAAGATGATATTGATGTTAAAACAGCCGACATCTCAGAACATATCACGGTATGGGTCGACAGTGTAAAGTTTGAACAAGTATTAGTGAATGTAATCACCAATGCCAGCCAAGCGATGGCTGAATGTGAAAAACGCGAATTGAGTTTTGAGCTTGAATTATTTGACGACAGAGTGAAGTTTTCGATATTAGACACAGGCCCAGGCATTGACCAACATGCATTAGGCAGTATTTTTGAGCCATTTTACAGTACCAAAACCAGCAATGGTTTGGGGTTAGGGCTGTCTATCTCCCGACAAATTATCGACTCATTCAATGGTCGATTAAGTGCCCATAACCGCCCTGAAGGGGGCGCACAGTTTATTATTACACTACAAAGCAATAAGGAAACCTCATGAGTTTAGTTGCCAATGCCTGCCAACAGGTGATCGTTATTGATGATGAAGCGGTGATCCGTGATTCATTAAAGCAACTGCTCGAGATTGAAGGCTATCAGGTGCAATGCTTTAGCGAACCAACGGCGGCGTTATCTAAACTAAGTCGTCGTTTTGAGGGGGTTGTATTAAGCGATATTAATATGCCTAAGATGGATGGTTTAACCTTTTTAGAACAAGTTAAGGCATTTGATAGTGAACTACCGGTTATTTTTCTAACGGGCTTTGCAGACGTGTCTGTCGCAGTAAAAGCCATGCAATTAGGGGCTTATGACTTATTTGAAAAGCCGCTAACTGAGCAGCTATTAGATTGCATTGCGCGAGCATGCGATAAACGCGCGTTGGTGATGGAAAACCGTGCATTGAAAATTGCTGTCGAAAAAACATCAGCACCAGGCGTGCGAATTTTGGGTGAAACCGAACAAATGCAGCAGATGATGCATTTACTCAATGCCGTGATTGATACGCCAGCAGATGTATTAATTGAAGGCGAAACAGGCACCGGAAAAGAGCTAGTTGCTCGCTACCTCCACGACCAAAGTAATCGTTCTTCAGCAAATTTTGTTGCCATAAATTGTGGCGCAATTCCTGAGCAGTTAATTGAGAGTGAGTTATTTGGTGCAGCCAGTGGCGCGTACACGGGGGCAACACAATCACGACAAGGTAAGTTTGAATTTGCTAAAGGGGGAACGGTATTTTTAGATGAAATAGAATCGACCCCAGCAAGTTTGCAGGTTAAGTTATTACGCGTGCTTGAAGAGCGAAAAGTTACTCCCGTTGGTGACAATCATGCTGTTGATCTTGATGTGCGTATTGTTGCAGCAACCAAGGTTGATCTACTTTCTTTAGTCGAAGCGGGTGAGTTTAGAGCCGATCTTTATTATCGACTGAACCTCGTTAAAGTGAGTATCCCTGCGTTACGTGATCGTAAAGCTGATATACCGTTGCTGTTTAAACATTTTAGCTCCATTGCGGCGACTCGATTCCATAAACCACCTGCAACACTGAATAGCGAAGCTAAACAACGTCTGTTAGCCTACGATTGGCCTGGCAACGTGCGTGAACTTAGAAACCAAGCAGAACGCGCTGTTTTGTTGGGCTCTGACTTAGCATTTGCCACTAATAATGATAGTAACAACGAAATCCAACTCGCCCAAGATCTCAGTCTCGCTGAAAAAATGAGTTTTTATGAGCAGTCACTGATTGAAGAAGCACTTGAGCGAAACAATGGCAGTATTAAAAATACCATGCAAACCCTGCAAATCGCCCGTAAAACACTCTATGACAAAATGAGTAAGTACGGTATTAATCGTGAAATGTTCAAGGATTAAGCAATCACAAAGTGGGTGTGGGTGGATTAAGTGACATCGCATCTTAAAAAATGTGTGGAAATCCGCACATAAAAACAATGCCAATAAATTGATTTAATCATAACTATATGTATTTTAAGTTTTTTAAATTTATTGTGTGAGTTGGCAATTAATTTGCCTCTAGTGTTAGGAACAACAATTTGAACCTAATATAAAGGGGCGCATAATGACAACAATAGTAACTTATACAAAAACTCGCGTTGCAGCGGGTATAATTTTAGCGTGTTTTGCAAGCTCATCTATGGCTGCTGACTACGCTGTATATGGAAAAGCCGAAGTTCAAATAGCCAACACTGATACTGGTGTGATGCGCTATGCTGATGAAGGTACGCAAATTGATGCACCTTTTTCTCGTATAGGCATCAAGGGCAGTCATAAACTCACTGAATCATTAAAAGCAGTGTTCAAATACGAAGTACAAGTAAAAGGCTTTGAACACGATGATACTAATGAGCCATTCTCAGCACGCAATACATATTTAGGCTTAGCGGGCGATTTTGGTGAAGTTGTCGTTGGTCGTAATGACACGCGCTTTAAATATTCAGAAGGCAAACTTGACGGTTTTAACGAAACACAAGCTGATATTGCGCAGTTGATCCCAGGGCAAGACCGGATTGGCGACACCATTACCTATAGCTCTAAAACATATGCGGGTGCTTCATTAGCGTTAACATACGCGCCAAAAGACGATAGCAGTAATGATGAGTCAGGGTTTGCTGCAACCGTTATTTATGGTGACCGTGCATTAAAATCAGCTAATTATTATGTTGCAATCAGTCATGTTGATGCCCTTAATAAATTAACGGCAAGTCGCGTTGTCGCAGCGTGGAAACACGAAAATCTTCAGTTAGCCGGTTTAATCCAACGTAGTGAATCAACAGACGGGACTAAAGAAGGCAATGGTTATGCTGTAAGTGCAAGCTATGCAATTGATAAATGGGTCCCTAAATTACAATACGTAAAAGACGACTCTAAAATTCGCCATGCTGAAGAAGGTAAACAATGGACAGCAGGTGTTGACTATGTATTTGATAAACAAACAACTGCATACTTATTCTATACTGATTTAGACCTTGATATTGAATCAGATAACAGCATTGCACTTGGCCTTAAGTACAAGTTTTAAGGAGTCGGTATGTCATTAGTTAATCAAACAAAAGACGGCACAGAGCAACGTCCGTTGATGACCACTGTGATGCTTTTATTGGGTCCATTAGTGATGCTATTAACATGCTTAATAGACCCACCAGCAGGGATGAGTGAACCCGCACTTAGAACAGCAGGCCTTGCATTTTGGATGGCATCTTGGTGGGTGAGTGAGGTTGTGCCAATTCCAGCTACTTCATTATTACCACTGGTTATATCACCTCTTGCTGGTATTGCAGCAATCAAAGGGGTTGCAGCACCGTATGCTCACCCTTTGATCTTTTTATTCTTGGGCGGTTTTTTAATTTCTATCGCGATGGAGCGTTGGGGGCTACATAAACGTATAGCACTTAATACAATGCTTCGTGCGGGAACAAAACCTAGCCTACAAATTTTAGCGATGATGTTGGTGACGGCATTTTTATCAATGTGGATGTCAAATACAGCCACTGCGGTGATGATGCTACCGATTGCTATGTCGATCACGATGTTAGTAAAGCAATCTAATCCTGATAACGACCAATTTGGCAAAGCATTATTACTATCTATCGCGTATGGCGCGAGCATTGGTGGTATTGCCACATTGATTGGTACTCCGCCAAATGCATTAATGGCAGCGTACTTATCAGATAGCTATAAAATTGATATTGGTTTTGCACAGTGGATGAAAGTGGGTGTCCCGCTTGCAACAGTCATGCTTATCTTGTGCTGGGTATGGTTAACTAAGTTTGCTTATAAAGTGGATACACCGTGCGCGCAAGATGCGAGCCAAGATACTAAATCATTATTTTCAACCCAGCTTAAAGAGCTTGGCGTAATGCAGCGTGCTGAAAAAGGCGTGGCAATAGTGTTTGTACTTGCTGCAGTGTGTTGGATTTTCAGACCGTTATTGGCTGACTCAACAGGGTTAAAAATATCGGATACAGGCATTGCGATTGCTGCTGCTTTACTGCTGTTTGTGTTACCTGCTAATAAAGGGGATGGCGAGCGTATTCTCGATTGGGAAAGTGCAGCAAAAGTGCCCTGGGGCGTGTTATTACTGTTCGGGGGTGGTTTAACACTTGCTGCGCAAATTAAATCATCAGGCCTAGCAGAGTACATCGCTCATATGATTGAAGGTGCAAGTGTGATTCCGTTAGTACTGAGTGTCTTGGCTGTTGCAACATTGATTACTTTCTTAACTGAGATCACAAGTAATACCGCAACTGCTGCTGGTTTCTTACCGCTATTAGGTCCGGTTGCTGAATCTGTATTTGGAACGCCTTTAGTGTGGGTTATTCCTGCAGCGATTGCATGTAGCTGCGCATTCATGATGCCTGTTGCAACCCCTCCTAATGCCATTGTGTTTGGGTCAGGGCAAATTCAAATGCGTGACATGATCCGATCAGGCTTTGCACTTAATATTATTGCGATTGCGATGATTACGCTAATTACAATGACCATCGCGGCCGCTGTGTTTGGCTTTTAAGATACATTTATAATATCCAACCTATTCCAACCAACAACAGCGCTCACCCTGAGCGCTGTTTTTTTACTTCTATGAAAGTTGCGGCGGTTATTATTGATCGCTATAGTTGAATTTGTCGCTATTCAAGAGATCACATTTTGACTGATATTCAAAGACTTCTACATTCTCAATTCCAGCAACTCAATCGTACTTTTTTGGCTGAACCTTATTTGCCAATCGAGCAGCGTATTAGCATTTTAAAACAGATAAAAAATAGCCTGATTACTAACGAGCAAGCCCTTGTTGCGGCGACGAGTAAAGATTTTGGATACCGCACTGCTTTTGACACCGTACTGGGTGATTTATTACCGACAGTAAAACTCATCAGTGACACAATAAAACGGCTGCCCAAGTGGGCTCGCAATGAGTCGCGTGGTGTGGGTATTAGTTTGTGGCCCTCTAAGGCTCATATTAATTATCAGCCAAAAGGTGTTGTCGGTGTTATTGCGCCGTGGAATTATCCTATACAGCTCGCACTGGTTCCTGTCATTACCGCGTTAGCGGCAGGTAATCGAGTGATGCTAAAAGTCAGCGAATTTACACCCCATACCAATGAGATTATACAGGATATATTTTCTGGTGAGTTAGCAGCGCATTGCCATATTGTTGAAGGGCAGAGCGAGGTTGCTGCGGCGTTTAGTGAACTGCCTTTTGCACACATATTATTTACAGGCTCCACAACAGTAGGTCGTAAGGTGATGCAGGCAGCGAGTCAGCATTTAACACCGGTTACTTTAGAACTTGGCGGTAAATCACCGGTTGTGATTCTTGACGATGTGAATATAAAATCAGTGGCGAAAACATTGCTGTTTGGCAAGCTAAATAATGCAGGGCAAATTTGTGTTGCACCTGATTATGTATTCGTGCCAAAAAAACATGAGCATCAATTACTGCAACAGCTATGTGAGCTCTATAAACAGCATTTTAAAGACGGCGTTGAGGGAAAAAACCTAACTTCAATCGTCTCTGACTCTCAATATCAGCGTTTAAAATCATATTTAGTGGATGCTGAAGATAAAGGGGCTCAGATTTTTAAGCCGCTTGAAGAGAATCAATATGACGATTTAAAACATCGTTTGGGTTTGCATATATTGACGCAAGTTAATGATGCGATGAACGTGATGCAAAATGAAATATTTGGCCCATTACTGCCGATAATGAGCTATGAATCATTGCAACAGGTTATTGACTATATAAATAGTCACCCTCATCCCTTAGCATTGTATATTTTTGGCCACGATAAAGAGAGGATTTCGTTTGTGAGTCAGTCGATTCGCAGTGGCACCTTGGCAATAAATGATGTGTTGATGCAAGTGACCGCAGATCAGCTTCCTTTTGGTGGGATTGGTGAATCAGGAATGGGTCACTACCATGGAATAGAAGGGTTTAAAACTTTTAGTCATGCCAGAAATACATTGGTATCTGGTAAATTTAATCCAAGAACACAGCTATTGCTTAAGCAAAATAAATTGCTTATTACGCTATTAAAATGGATGTACTTGCGTCGATAGACGCAAGTACTTCGTGTCATTATAAACGACCGTCAGGGGCGTATAATCCCGCTTGTATTTTTGCGTAAATAGCGTCGGCTTTTTCTTTTGCAGCTTCAACTTCTGCTGGCATCATGTTTCGCTCGTCAAGTTTACGACTATGACTGGCATCCATATTGCCATTGTATTCAGCAATTGTGTTCCAAATATATGACTTTTCAAGGTTTTTTGGAACGCCCAAACCATCATAATACATTAACGCCATATTATACTGCGCAAGCGTAAAGTTATTTGCAGCAGCCTTTTGATACCAGCTCATTGCTGTGCGGTAGTCCTGTAAAACACCTTCACCATTGGCATACATAACACCTAAATTATATTGTGCTGCAGGGTGGTTTTTTTGCGCTGCCATTTCGTAAAGTGATATTGCTTTCTCTTTGTCTAGTTTTACCCCTTTACCTTCTTGGTAAAGTACACCAAGTGCAAACATTGAATCTGCGTGAACTTGCTTAACGGCTTTTTGGTAAAGCTCTGCTGCTTTACGGTAATCACGCTGAACACCGAACCCACCTTCGTACATTTTAGCTAATTCATAAATAGCGGGTGCATAGCCACGATCTGCAAGGTAATTAAATTCTTGAAGTGCTTCTTCAAAACGTCCTTCATTCGCTGCGAGTTGAGCATCTTCTAGGCTTGCATTGGCAAACGGTGAAAGAAGTAACACGCTGCTTAGCAATAGTGATTTTAAATTAGGCTTGATCATAGTCTGCCTCCAAATGTGTGTTTAAATATCAATAATTAGGGTATTGATAAAAGCCTTGCCGTATCAGCAAATGGGCAAAACATATTGTTAGTTTAGACCCAACTACTGCAAATGCCTAATTTATAGACACCGACACGCTTAGTAATTAACAAGTAGGCTTAAGATACAGATTTTAATAGAAAAACTAAAGAAATAAAAAAAGCCCAGAGTGGGCTTTTTGAGGTCATATCTACCGTCACCGATATGAGCAATGTAGCAAGTAAAGTGTAACGTTTTATGTCGGTGCTCGGGTCGAGGAAGCAACCATCATTCAAGAGTTACGTCTTGAATAAACTTGGTGGAACAGCATCAAACCCTTGTAGGTATTGAAACTGCGGTATAAACAGTTTAGCGAACCAAGTTGTTGATAACGATTATTACTTAGGTTTAACTGTTCGTCAATAGTTAAATGAGAATTAATTTCATTAAAATGCAGGCATTGCATATTTACACTCTCTATCAACTTGCTAAAGTAATTAGACAGGAACAGGATTTTACAAATACAAATGAAAAAAATAGCAAAGTACCTTATTGCACTTAGCATATTGCTTGGCATTGCAGGATGTTCACCTAGTTTTACCTATAACAATCTTGGCTGGTTGTCTGGGTTTTGGATAGACGACTATGTCGACCTGAATAGCGACCAAGCAGATAAGTTTAAACACATAGTTCAAACTAGCCGTGATTGGCACAGAGAAACGCAATTGCCTTTGTACAAGCGTGATCTCGAACATTTAAGATCATTACTTGATAAAAATGTTAGTCATGATGAATTAAAAACCCATTTCTTAGCTGCCAAACAGCATTGGCAAACATTAGTGACAAAACTTGAACCTGAGTTAATTGCATTAGCAAATACATTGTCTTACAAGCAGCGTGTTGAGTTTGTGGCTGCGTTACAAGAGAACATTAACGATGAATATGAAGAGCATGAACAAAAAACGCCAGCAGAGCATGATAAAGCGCGTTTAGATGACAACCTTGATACCTATAAAGAGTGGCTTGGTACAAAGTTATCAACTGAACAAAAAACATTGGTTGTCGATTTCACTCATCAGCGTGTCGATACTTTTTTGCTCTGGATGCAGTACAAACAAAAACGTTTAGATGCACTTAAAACGTTATTTTTACAAGAAACCAAGCCCGCCGATTTTGATCAACAACTTGCGGTTATTATTAACGACCGAGTTGCGTTCATGAGCCAAGCACTTATTAACGCTGACGACAAAAATTTAGAGAATTACGTGAAACTATTGTTAGCACTTAAATCAACATTAACAGACAAACAGCAAAAAAATGTACGCAATGAATTTAATGATCTGATCGAAGAAGTGACAGCGTTAATCAACGATTAGTTGTTTATTTTGAACTGAATATTTAAGCCGGTTCTGTTATTAGCGTGTGCTACTAATCCAAAGAGATACTATGTAGTAATAATAGGGATGTAGTGTAAAGAGCTTACCTTAACGCTGTTCACTGTTAATAAAATGTTCCTAATTAATTTGTTTCACGCTAAAATCAAGTAATCATAACAAAGCGAGAAACTTGATGGATATTGGTGCGCTGAGAGGCACTCAGGCTTTACGAAATAACGTTCTTAAATGGATGAGCTTTTGTTTGGGCGTACTTGCAACAATATTCGCTTTTTATAATTTACTCTATAACGACTTTGCTGTGCTTGGCATACTCGAAGTTTTCTTTGCCGTTTTTTGTTTCCACACCTATTTTTACACACGACAACACTATGGCCATCTGTGGCAATCGCTCACTCTGTGCGTTTTTTTGAGTCTGCTTGTTGTTATTGGTACGCATTTTGGTGATATTAAAAACCTGCTATTTATTTGGACGTGCGCTCTGCCCATTTTGTATTATTTGTTATTAGGCAAGCGATATGGGCTATTTTTCTCGTTTGGAATAGCCATCATCCAAGGCATTACTTTACTCAGTAAAGAGACCTTAGTACCGTTAAACTCTGTTAATTCGTTACTCAACCTCTCGTTTGTCTATATCAGCATTTGGGCTGTGTCGCACAGTTTTGAAAATAGCCGTGCAGAATATGGAAAGCGTCTTGAAAATTTAGCCTTGTTAGACCCTCTCACAGGGGCTGGCAATCGACTCGCAATGACTCATTATTTCGAAGTTGAGCTGACTCATAAAAATGGTTTGTTTATGTTAATGCTCGACCTTGATTACTTTAAAAAAATTAATGATCAGTACGGTCATGAAGTAGGCGATAGAGTGTTAATAGAGGTCACCAGTTTCTTTAGGCAACGGCTTAATAAAGGCTATGTGTTTCGTATTGGTGGCGAAGAATTTGCTATCTTTTTACCTGCAAGTGACCCACAGAGTGCGTTTGAATTTGCGGATATGTTGCGTGAGCAATTAGCCACAATTGACTACCAAATAGATGAGCACACAATTAATGTAACCATTAGCATTGGTGTTGCGTGTTATATGCCAAAGCAAACCCTTAAAAACTTTATAAAACGGGCTGATGACGCCTTATATCAGGCAAAACAGCAAGGACGTAATCGTGTTGTTACAGCCTATGAGTTAAATATTTCTCAACTGTTTTGCGATACAGATAAAGCAAGCTAAGTACTTTTTTGATACATGGCATCGTAATTAGGGATATTTGCTTCCCAAATGGGGATATCTTTACCTATGTATTCACGCATAGCATCAAAAAATAAGCGTGTTCTGACTGGCAGGTCTCTGTGTGGATACACAGCATACACCGCACTGTAATCAAGTAATTCAATGTTGGTCAAAATAGGCACTAAATCACCTCGCTTTACTTCATTTTCAAGTATAAAGGCAGGAGCGAGCACATACGCGTTTCCTGAAATAGCCTTCATAAGAAGTACTTCTGCGTCATTAGCCCTGAAAACACTTTTAATATTTTGCTCGATAATATCGCCATTAGCATTGCGATAACGAATACCACTTATACGCTTACTCGGACTGGTGTAGCTGGCTGCTGGCAGTTCTTTTAAATCTTCTACAGATGTTGGCATACCGTAGGTTTCAATAAACTCAGGCGAGGCTAAGAGCAACATCCGGTTACGTGCAATTTTACGCGCGATGAACGAGGAGTCTTTTGGTTCGCCAACACGAAACGCGAGATCGTAACCCTCAGACACTAAATCAATTAATCTGTCGTCTAGACGAAGTTCCACTTCTACTTGCGGAAAACGTTTTTGAAAGTCGTTAATAACCGGTTGAATGTAGCGTTTGCCAAGAATACTTGAGGAAGTGATTTTAAGGGTTCCTCGCGGTTCTTGGTGATAGTTTTCAGCTAGTCGCACTGTTTCATTTAAGAGATCTCTGAGTTCAGCGGCTTTTTTGATCATTTCAGCCCCTGCTGCAGTTAATGAAAACGAGCGCGTGGTTCTATTAAGCAAGCGAACGCCTAACTCGTCTTCGAGGCGGCTAATTTGTTTAGAGATAACGGAGCGGTCGATATTTCTCGATTCAGCGGCTTTTGCAAACGAGCCTCGTTCTATTACCTCAAGTAGCATTAACAGGCGGCTGGTGGTATCCATAGCAGTTCCTAAAACATTATTGATGCCATTTTGGCATTAAAGAATTTAGAAATCTATCATTTTTGTCATCTAATTAGTGCCGTAACATTGTCTCCAATCTATAAACAGGAGAGTCGTGATGAACAAATCTATTCTTGCAGTGGCAGTGGCCATTGCGAGCTTAACGCTTGCAGGGTGTGGCACAGAAGCCAACCAAGCAGCGCAGCAACAGCATTTACAACCTATTGATGTAGCACAAGTACTCGTTAAGCCAGTACAAAATTGGCACACCTATACAACACGTTTAGAAGCACCGCAAGAAGTTGCGCTCATGCCACGTGTTTCGGGTGTGATCGATAAAATTAACTTTAAAGAAGGTGACAGCGTTAAAGAAGGCGATTTGCTTTTCACGCTTGATGCACGCCCTTTTGCTGCGGTGGTTGATAGCTTAAAAGCGCAAATTGAAAGCGCCAAGGCAGCACTTGAGCAAGCTAAAAGTGAAGCAAAACGAGCTGAGCGCTTAACAGAACGTAAAGCTATTTCAATTGAGCAAGCAGAGTCTCGTAAATCAACCCTTAGACAACGCGAAGCGCAATTGTTAGCTCTTCAGGCAGAACTGAGTGCAGCTAAGCTTGATTTAGCATTTACCCAAGTTCGTTCACCCATTAATGGCGTAGTATCGCGAGCAAATATCACCAAAGGCAACAACGTACTTGCCGGTCAAAGCGTGTTAACACGCATTGTTTCAAACCAGCAAATGTATGCTTACTTTGATATTGATGAGCGCACGTGGAATCAGTCATTTGCTGATGTTACAGCGCAAAGCGAACAAGCGGTCGTGATGCAAAAAGTGGGCGAAACGAGCTTTAACTTTAATGGCAAAATCAATTTTATTGATAATCAAATTAACGAAACTACCGGTACTCTTCGCGTTCGTGCCGTGTTTGAAAACGATGAGCAACAACTGCGTGCGGGGTCATTTGCTCGTATTAAGCTTGCAGCCAATAAAGTAAGCGAAAAAGTCATCGTGCCAGAGCGTGCAATTGGTACAGATTTAAAGAACCGTTTTGTACTCACTGTGGGTGAAGGCAATGTTCTTGAATATAAATTAGTGACGGTGGGCGAGCGTTACGGCAGCCTACGCGCGATTACATCAGGCTTAAATGAAAGTGATGTGATAGCCGTCAATGGCCCTGCTCGTGTAGGTCCTGGTATGCCTATCTCACCAAACACCGTCACCATTAACAGCGACGGAATAGCATTCACTCTTTCAAATAATCAATCAGATTTAGTCGCGAAAAAGTAGGGCAAAATGAAATTTTCACACTTTTTTATTCAGCGACCCATCTTTGCTGCGATGCTGTCGCTTATCTTTCTTATCGCAGGGGCCATCTCGTTATTTCAATTGCCAGTGAGTGAGTATCCAGAAGTGGTGCCGCCAACAGTTGTTGTGACGGCAAGTTACCCAGGTGCAAACCCAACGGTGATTGCTGAAACAGTAGCGACTCCGCTTGAGCAAGAAATCAATGGTACCGAAAACATGTTGTATATGTTTTCGCAAGCAACCAGTGATGGCCGCATGACACTAACGGTAACGTTTGCGTTAGGTACTGATTTAGACCGTGCACAAGTACAAGTGCAAAATCGTGTAAATAGTGCACTACCGCGCTTACCACAAGAAGTTCAGCGTTTAGGTGTCGTAGCCGAAAAATCATCACCCGATTTAACCATGGTGGTGCATTTATACTCACCTGAAAAAACGCACGATACGACCTACTTAGCGAACTATGCTGACTTGTATATCAAAGACCAAATTGCACGTCTTCCGGGAGTGGGTGACGTACGTATGTTCGGTGGTGGCCAATACTCGATGCGCGTTTGGCTAAATCCAGATGCGCTATCGGCACGCGATTTAACAGCCATGGACGTAGTAAATGCATTGCGTGCGCAAAACCAACAGGTTGCTGCGGGTAGCTTGGGTGCACAACCTACGTCGAAAAGTAACCAATTCCAAATTCTAATGAATGTAAAAGGGCGCTTAAGCTCACAAGAAGAATTTGAAAATGTGATCATTAAAGTCGGTGAACAAGGTCAGCTTACACGCCTAAGTGATGTTGCACGCCTTGAGCTTGGCCAAGACACGTATGCACTAAGAGCGATGCTAGATGGTCAACCAGCCCTTGCTATGCCCGTATTCCAACGCCCGGGTTCTAATGCGATTGAGCTTTCTGATCAAGTGCGCGAAACCATGAAGGTGTTAGCTAAAGACTTTCCATCAGGAGTAGAATACGACATTGTTTATGACCCCACTATTTTCGTACGCGGCTCGATTGATGCTGTAATTAAAACGCTTTTAGAAGCAATCGCGTTAGTTGTTATTGTTGTGGTGGTGTTTTTACAAACATGGCGTGCATCGGTTATCCCACTGATTGCTGTGCCAGTATCTTTGATTGGTACGTTTGCGGTAATGCAATGGTTAGGCGTATCTATTAATACCTTATCGTTATTTGGGCTCGTACTCGCAATTGGTATTGTTGTCGATGATGCCATTGTTGTGGTTGAAAACGTTGAACGAAATATCGAACAGGGCTTATCACCACTAGAAGCAACTCGTGTTGCGATGACAGAAGTAACCGGGCCAATTATCGCTATTGCGTTAGTATTGTGCGCGGTATTTATTCCTACGGCTTTTATTACTGGTTTATCGGGTCAGTTTTATAAGCAATTTGCACTCACTATTACTATTTCAACGGTTATCTCAGCATTTAACTCGTTAACATTATCGCCTGCGTTATCGGCGTTATTATTAAAAGGCCATGATGCAAAACCAGACCGTTTAACTAAGTTATTAAACCGCCTATTTGGCAACTGGCTATTTAAACCCTTTAACCGCGTGTTTGATAAAGGCGCCAATGGCTACGAAAAACTCGTGCAAAAGCTTATTCGTATGAGTGTGATTGTATTAGTTGCTTATGTTGCGCTTGTTGGTGGCACCGTTAAATTGTTTGATGCTGTTCCGGGTGGCTTTATTCCACAGCAAGACAAGCAATATTTAGTGGCTGTTGCACAGTTACCTGATGCGGCAAGCTTAGACAGAACCCAAGAAGTCGTGCAAGAAATGGAAAAAATTGCACTACAAGTCCCCGGTGTTGCAAACACTGTGTCGTTTCCTGGTTTATCTGTAAATGGTTTCACCAATAGCCCAAATAGCGGCATTGTGTTTACTCCGCTTGCACCTTTTGAAGAGCGTCAAGACCCGAGTATGTCTGCAATGGCGATAGCGGCGCAGTTAAATCAAAAATTTGCCGCTATTGATGAAGCGTTTGTCGCGGTGTTCCCGCCACCGCCAATTCAAGGTTTAGGGACTACTGGCGGCTTTAAACTGCAAATTGAAGACCGTGCTAACAAAGGCTTTGAAGCACTCTTTAACAGTTTACAAGCAACCATTACTAAAGCGCAGCAAGACCCTGCATTAATGGGACTTTACTCTAGCTTTAGAATTCAAGTGCCACAAATGGATATCGACATTGACCGAGAGCAAGCGCTTATTCAAGGCATTCCTCTTGATGAAGTATTTAATGCCTTACAAGTCTATTTAGGTTCTGTGTATGTGAATGACTTTAACTTGTTTGGTCGTACTTATCAGGTAAATGCGCAAGCTGATGCTGATTACCGTCAAGATCCAGAGCAAATTTTGAATCTAAAAGTACGTAACCGTATGGGTGAGATGGTGCCATTAGGTTCTGTATTAACGGTCACACCAACAACAGGCCCAGATCGTGTGATGCACTATAACGGTTATCCTACAGCTGAACTAAATGGTAGCCCAGCACCAGGTTATAGCTCAGGCCAAGCACAGCAAGCTATTGAAGCAATCCTTGCAGACACACTCCCCAATGGGATTGAGTTTGAATGGACAGAAGTAACCTATCAGCAAATATTAGCGGGTAACACCATGGTGTATGTTTTCCCACTTGTTGTATTGCTTGTGTTCATGGTACTTGCGGCGCAATACGAGAGCTTGAGATTACCACTTGCTATTATTCTGATTGTGCCTATGACTATTTTCTCGGCCTTGTTAGGTGTGTGGTTTGTGGGTGATGACAACAATATCTTCACACAAATCGCACTAATCGTACTGGTTGCGCTAGCAAGTAAAAACGCCATTTTAATGGTTGAGTTTGCACGAGATCAGCATAAAACGGGAATGTCTCATCTTGAAGCCATTATTAAAGCGTGTCGCTTACGACTTCGCCCAATTCTAATGACATCAATTGCTTTTACGGCAGGTGTTGTACCTCTTGTTCTTGCCACTGGTGCAGGTGCTGAGATGCGTCACGCTATGGGGAACGCGGTATTCTCAGGCATGATTGGTGTAACCGTGTTTGGCTTATTGTTTACCCCGGTGTTTTATATGTTAGTAACGAAAAAATCGCAGAAGGAGCAACACGATGCATAAGCCTTTTGATGTAATCATTAAAAAAGGCAAACTTGTAAGTGCAATGCTGTTAGCCGGTGTATTGGCAGGCTGCGCACAAAGCGTAGACATACAAGAGCAGCAAGTTAGCCTGACACAATTTGTCAGTGATACACAAATTGGTGCACAAAACGAAGGTGCGAGCGAGAATAACTGGTGGCGTCGTTTAGATTCAGCGCAGTTAGACAATTTAGTGACTGATGCATTAGCAATGAATCACGACTTAAAAACCAGCCAACTTCAACTTGATGCAGCCATAGCTCGTTTAGGTGCAGCCCGTGCGGATTATTATCCGCAGGGCAGCTTAAGCGTAATCGCACAACGCAGTAGCTTAGATGGCGCTATTACGCGCCAATCAAACGCGGGTGTTAATGTAAATTGGCAGCTTGACTTATTTGGTCGAATTACAGCTTTAGTGGATGCTGCGAATGCTGGCGCACTAAATCAAGCCGAGCAGTTAAGGGCATTGCAGGTTGAAGTGGTTTCAGCGGTAGTGCAAGGCTATGTAAGCTATCAAGGTAATGTGCAAAAACAAGCGATTATTGAGATGCAAATCGAGGCGTTAGAGCAAAGTATTGATGTGCTGAGAGCAAGAGTTGAAGAGGGCGTTGCCAATGAGTTGGACCTTAATCGTACCCTTGCTCAGTTAAAGCAGCAACAAGCGCTTATTCCTGAGCTTAGTTACTTGCAATATCGCGACTTAGCAACCCTTGCGGTGCTAACTGGCCGACTTGCAAGCGACATAACGCTGATTGAAGAGTCTGAATTATTGAGCCGCGATTTTAGCGTGTCGTTTTATAAAGCGAGTGAAGCAATGGCACTCAGACCGGATATTACCAGTGCCTTGTATCAGTTCAGTCAAGCTTATTCACTCAGTGTGGCAGCCTCTAAAGCGCTTCTGCCTGATATTAGCCTAGCAGGGTTTGCAGGTGTGGTGAGTTTAACCAGTAATGGTTTAGACGATACCGTGCAACAATGGCAAGTGACGCCAAAAGTTGAATGGTCATTACTCAGCTATCCTGCATTATTGGCTCAACGAGACGCACAGCAATTTTTAAGCGAAGCGGCTTACAGCGACTATCAAAGTAAAGTACTAAAAGCGATAAGCGAAAGTGAACTTACCTTGCAACGCTTAGTCAAACAACAGCAACAACTTGATTTTGCTAATCAGCGTTTTAATTATGCGAATAAAGCATTTGAACAAGCTCACGCTATGTATGAAGAAGGACAAATTCCTTACTTAGAGTTGTTAGATGCGAGACAGGATGTTTTAATAGCGCAAGAAAATGCTGTTGATTCAACTATTGCATCTGTCCAGGCCAAGGTAAGCGCATATAACGTGTTTAACGGTCGTTGGAGCTTTGAACTTAACAATCTTTAACCCAGAGTATTAAATGTCACATATTCAACAAACTACAGATCTTCCGTCAACAATGCGCGCGCTAGCAGTGGTTGAGCCCAATGACGCTATTACGTTATCTGAGCTTTCTGTGCCAGTACCGAGTCCTGAAGGGAACGAACTTTTGATTAAAGTTGAATATGTGGGCTTAAACCATGTTGATGCTAATTTTGCAAAACAAGGTTTTTGTAAATGGCATTACCCGCATGTATTAGGCCATGATGCTGTTGGGGTGGTTGTTCAGGCAAATAAAGGTGTATTCCCTGGTGTTGGTGCACGCGTTGTATGGCACGCCAGTCTTGGCGACCAAGGTGTGTTATCTGAATACACAACGGTGCCAAACTATGCTGTATCGGTTGTGCCAGATAACGTATCACCTGCAGACGCTGCAACCTTACCTTGTTCAGGTATGACGGCATTAATTGCCCTTGATAAGTTGCAGCTGAGCGAAGGGGATTCACTGTTTATTGATGCTGGTGCTGGCGGAGTTGGCCAATTTGCTATTCAATTTGCTAAGCAACGTGGTGCAACGGTGTTTACCACCGCCAGCAAACACAATCATAAGTTACTTAAGCAATTAGGTGCAGATGTCGTGTTTGATTATAAAGACCCTAAACTTGAAGATAAAATTCGTCGTGAACTAGGGCCGCAAGGCTTTGATGCTGTTCTTGATTGTATTGGTGGTGATACTACCATTCGTAACGTTGAACTAATGCGCTTTTGTGGCCATATTGCATGCTTAAACGAACTCCCGAAATTCGAACAAGAACTGATGTTCAGACGCGCACCTAATATTGGTATTGTGTCGCTTGGTGGGGCTTGGCTTGCTAATAGCTTATGTGCACAGCAAAAGTTAAGTTTTATGGGCAATTTATTACTCGATAATGCAGCGCGTGGTGAGATAAAACTGCCACAAATCCATGCCGTTGACTTTAGTGCCCAAGCGGTTTCTGATGCACTGAATAAACAACTTGCTGGTGGCTTCACTGGGAAACAAGTTGTGCAAGTAAGCGGTTAAACTTGCATACTCACTGCCCAGTCATTTTGTTTGATGGTCAGTGTAATCTGTGCCATTTTTGTGTACGTTTTATTCTTCGCTTTGATAAACAGATAACCTTTAAGTTATGCCCAATGCAAAGCGATAAAGGTGAGCGTTTATTAAAAGCGCATGAAGTTAAAGATCCTCTTTCCTCAATGTTAGTGATTGATAAAAACCAGCTATATAAACAAAGTGATGCTGTGTTATTTATCGCAAATGAATTAGGGTTTCCATTCTCAATTGCTAAAGTGTTTTATCTGCTCCCAAAGGGCTTTCGCGATCATATTTATGATTGGGTAGGTCGTAATCGCTATCGTATTTTTGGTAAACAAACTCAGTGTAAGTTACTGAGCGAAAAACAAAAGCAGCATTTTTTATAAACATTTAAAGTAAAGCTTGCTATTCTCATTATTGGGAACAAACAAAAATAATAAGAATATGAACATTCTCTTTCTAATCCTTTGCACGTTTTACATTGCTTTACTGCTATTTATGCCTGCATTATCTCAACCCTCTATGGCGGTATTTAAAGCATTGCCTATCGGTGTGTTGATTGTGATGGTGTTAAAAGCACGCAATCAGATACAAAATCGCATTTTGATCACGCTATTATTAGCACTTAGCTTTTCGACACTAGGTGATGTGCTACTAGCCCTTGATACAGGGCAGCTTTTTATAGGCGGTTTAGCGGCATTCTTTGTAAGTCACGCTTTTTATATCATTACCATGTTACCAATTAAACACTGGCGAATAGAAGTCGTATTACTTTATCTCTTTTTTGCAATCATCGTTTTTTGCTTATTCTATCCAAACCTGAATGACATACTCATTCCCGTGCTTTTTTATATGTTGGTGCTCACCATAATGGCAAGCCTTACTTGGATGACGGATAAATCGAACGGTTTTTTAGTCTTAGGTGGGGCAGTGTTTGTTGTATCAGACTCTATTCTTGGCCTTAATCGTTTTTATTTTGAAATTGTGCATGCAGATATCGCAATCATGTGTAGTTATTATTTAGCGCAATTTTGTTTGATTAAAGGGTTCTTACCGGCAATAAGCAAACAGAAATAGCCGCAGTGGCTCAGTTTAGTTTGTCGTGATAAAATATCTGCGTTTTAATTTTCGAGATACCCCATGGCCAATACAGCACATGCATTGCATATTTTAGTTAAACATAAAGAGCAAGCTGAAGATATCATTAAGCAACTTAAAAAAGGGGCTAAGTTCCAGACCCTCGCTAAAAAATATTCAACGTGTCCGTCAGGTAAAAAAGGCGGGGATTTAGGCGAATTTAGACGCGGGCAAATGGTACCGCAGTTTGACAAAATTGCATTTAGCGGCGAGATCCTTGAACCGCATTTAGTGAAAACCCGCTTTGGTTGGCATGTAATTAAAGTGCTATACAGAACCTAAAGTTTAAAGCCTTAGCATTTAAATCATTATTGGACAGAAATGAGTTTTAGTCGACGGGCGGTTCTGTGCCAGAAGCGGACGGTGGTAACGGCCGCCACAAACGCGATCAGCGTGTTGCGAAATGAGCCGCGCAGCGGCGTTTAAATGGCGCTTATTATGTGTTTTGGGCACTTAATTTTTTCCCTTTGAGATAGCACCATATAAAAGTTAAAACACAGGTGGCTTTAAGAGCCAATAGTTCCAACGGTTTCCACCATGCTCCTGTCTCAGCTTCGATTATGTCTGATACGCCAAATAGAGTGAATGCAACCGTAGCTACCAGCAAAAGCGTTAGCCAACGATTATCTCTGCGCCTAATGACAGCAGTAATTAGCATCCCTAAGCCAATACTGAACCATAAGCCAGCTTCAATATGGTTGAATGTTTCTATGGTCATAATTTACACATAACGCCTCGTTAAGGGGTGAACAACGCCAACCACCTAACCTAAGCCATTGTGTCGTAATCACTTAAACCGATTCAAACTAAAAATGCCAAGCGTTGTGAATCCCTCTTAAACGCTTTGTTATGCATATTTTCTCCTATTCGTGTGGATGTTTAGGAAATTGTTTTGCGCGGTCTCCAATTTTAAACCAATGTGGCTTTTCCGAAACAAACTCATGAAATTGATTTTCTATTTCAAACTCAGTATCTAAGCAATTAGCATTGATTGGAAACGAATCCATTTCAGATAGAACCTCACCAAGAGAAGTCCCACAAACTGAACAAAAACATCTGTCGTATTCATATGGCGGCTGAGCTTTAAACGTAGCTATTTTATCTCGACCTGTAGTTATCTTAAACTTATCAGACTTAACAAAAACTAATGAACTCGCACCAACTTTACGACAACGACTACAATGGCACATACCCATCATACTTGGCTTTTCAACTAATTCGAATTGAACCGAGTTACAACAGCAGCTTCCTTTAATCATCTTGATCCCTTTTATAAACGCAGTTTGTTTAACAAGATAATAGCACTAGCTGTATATATGTACAGGTTAAATTATGCATAACATGTTTATAGCGAGCGAATCGCGCGTTTTTCTACCACTGCGTCGCTCGCTTTTCTGAATGACTCATTTGTAACAAACTTCTTAACTAATTGCCATTACTACTAAAATGCAGTAGTCCTAGCTTTTGCCTCAGGACAAAAACGAGCGATTGTGTTGCTTTCCTGACTATGCAAGCAATATACCTTGACGAAATAGAAAAGCAATTGTGAACGGCCGAAGTTCACTATTTTTAGAAATTCTCCTAAACACGTCTTGGGGCAGAAGCGAGTTGCGGCTTATGGTCAGGTTTTGGCACAGGCTTGTCCTTTGACTCCAACTCCATTTTATCCAAAAATGTGTTGTTACAAAGAACTCAAAACATGTAAAAAAAGCGCCTAGGGCGCTTTTTTAATATCAACTAGCTTAATTTAGTGTGGGTTGCACATCTAGCCCATAACCAAACATAACTGCGATTACCAGTACTATTGATGCGGCAGCCATTAGTTTGATAAGCAGTGGTAAACAGAATCTAAACCAATGGCCGTAGGGTACGCCAGCCATACCTAAAATACCCATAAGTACGGCATTGGTAGGAATGATCATATTTGAGAACCCATCACCAAATTGGTAAGCAAGTACTGCAACTTGACGTGGCACACCGACTAAATCTCCTAGTGGTGCCATTAGTGGCATCGTGACATAAGCTTGACCAGAACCTGATGGAATAAATGTATTTAATACAGTTTGAATCACTAACATGCCAATCGCTGATATTTCGGCAGATACATAAGACAACGGTAACGACATGCCATGCACTAAACTATGCAGAATCTGACCATCCTCTAAAATCAGCGCAATACCCCTTGCAACACCAATCAAAATTGCGGTTGTTACTAGGTCTGACACCCCCTCAATAAATTTATTGGCCGCTTCATCAGCAGATAACTTGCCTAAAATGGCTACAACGACACCCCATGCGATAAAAACACCACCTAGCTCATATAAATACCATCCTTTTGATGCGATACCCCAAACAGCAATCGCAAGGGTAATAATAAAGCTGCCTAAAATAAGTTTATGGCGAAGAGCAAGTGTTGGGTAACTTGCAGCCGTTTGATTTTCAAGCGGGCAAGGTACACCTATCATCATCGACTTAGACGGATCATTGGCCACCATTTTGGTGTATTTCCAAACATGATGAAAACCGATAAGAACAAATGGAATGAAGATGGCTAAACGTAACCATAGGCCAGAGTAAACAGGAATACCTGCAATTTGTTGCGCTATTAATACGGTGAAGGGGTTAAATGCCGATACACCATACCCAATACCATAGCCTGCGACTATCATACCGACTGCGGTCATCGCATCGAGGCGCATTGCTTTACAAAGCGCAACTAAAATAATAACAAACGGGATGTACTCACCTGCAGTACCAATACTGCTCGATGCAAGTGCAAAGCAAAATACCACCATAAATATTAAACGCTGTGGTTTTTCACCGTGGCGCTCAAGTAAGCGACCGATTAGTGCATCAACAGTACCTGTTGCGCGCGCTATGGCTAATACACCCCCGACGATTAATACAAAGAAAATTACATCTTGTGCCGCTGCAAAAGCGCGAGGAATTGCTTGTAATAAATCCCAAGGAGTTAAATAGTGACGTTCTGATACTGTTTGATAAGTACCCGCAACGACCATTTCTCGGCCTGAGTCACTGAGTGTTGTGCTGAAGAAACCCTGTGGTACGAGCCATGTTGCGATTAAAGCAATGACCATCATACTGAGTAGTAAAATTAGCGTGTGGGGAACTTTAAAATGCAAACCCATTTATTCTCCATAATATTTTTATAGGTAAAATTCTTGAAATAATACCATGGCTTAGACAAAAAAGGTGACCGAAAAGTAAGCGTATTGTGAACTAATGTAATATGTGAAGCGCATAAAGACAGGGAAAGAGGCAGGCCACAATACAGTGGCCTGAATAAAACTTATTTACCTAAGCCAAACGGGTCATCAATGCTGTGTGCCGGTTCTGTAAACCAACATGGGCCCGATTCTGTCATGTAAAAGTGATCTTCTAATCGAATACCAAATTCGTCAGGAACAACAATCATTGGCTCGTTACTAAAGCACATACCCTTAGCAAGTTTAGTTGTATTACCCCCAACTAAATAAGGCCATTCATGAATATCTAAACCAATGCCATGACCTGTTCTGTGAGGACATCCCGGTGTTTGATAGTCTGGGCCCATACCATTAGCTGCGAGATATTGCCGTGCAGCATCATCAACCGAGCCGCAACTAGCACCAATTTTAGCGGCGTTGAATGCAGCTAATTGTGCATTTTTTTCATGTTGCCAGAACTCACGT
This sequence comes from Pseudoalteromonas sp. JSTW, assembly GCF_013423925.1. Classification (NCBI taxonomy): domain Bacteria; kingdom Pseudomonadati; phylum Pseudomonadota; class Gammaproteobacteria; order Alteromonadales; family Pseudoalteromonadaceae; genus Pseudoalteromonas; species Pseudoalteromonas sp. JSTW. Next base: position 175,825 of record NZ_CP058973.1, on the reverse strand, counting down.
TGGCGTACAGTTGCATCTCCAAAGACATAAGTACGTGTAATATCAGATAAGTAATCATGTACTTTACAACCTGTATCAATCAACACCACATCCCCTTTTTTAAGGGTTTGTGGGTTCTTTACACCATGCGGGAAAGACGACGCTACACCAAATAATACAATGCAGAAATAGTTTCCTGGTGCGCCTACTTTTTGGTGTGCTTTTTTAATAAAGGCTTCGACTTCGGTGGTTGTTATCCCTTCGTAGAGCATACTTGCAGTGGCTTTATGAACTTCAAGAGTCATATCCATAGCACGTTGCATAAGAGCAAGCTCATTCGCTGATTTATGCATACGGCAATGCGCTGTAACACATTGGGCATTAATGATGTTGTAATGGCTGTTGGCTTTATTTATCCCATCATAAATAAAGAATTGCGCGCTTTCATCTATACCAATCGTAGCATTTTTATCGATACCCATTTCACACAGTACATCAACACACAATTGATACGGGTTTTCATGTTCTTGCCAGCCGCGTATTGGACCGTCAATCACCATAAAATCATTTAAACTACCAATTTCAAAATAAGGGGCGATGTATTCAACATTGCCTTTCGCAGGTAAAATAGCGCCAACTAAACGTTCACTTGCATACCAACGCATTCCAGTAAAATAAGCAAGGTTGGTTCCTGCATTCAGATAAATTGCGTCTATATTATTGGCTTGCATATAGGCTTGCGCTGCGCTGATACGGGCTAAAAATTCATTACTTTGTATCGGGGTTAAATCTGTTGTCATATCTGATAAAGAAGCCAGAGCTTGCTCTGGTGACTGAATACCGATGCCATATGTTGTCATTGTTTACTCCTTGGTTTTTTCACATTGTGACCTGAGTGTGTAACGGGATGCAAATTCACTGCGACTAATCGCATCTAATTCGTTTTTAAATCGAATGCTGCTAGCATGCGCAAAAAATAAGGAGTGATGATGCAAGCAAACTACCTACAAAGACAAGCTGAATTTAAAGCCCGACTCGAACAGCAAGGCTATAGCGCCATGTTAGTTCTTGGTCATGAAAATATTCGTTACTTAAGTGGTTTTAGTGGCAATGCCGCCTACGCATTGATCACAAAGAACGACTGTATACTGATAACCGATTATCGCTACCATCAGCGTGCTATTGCAGAGACTTCGGGGTTTGATGTGGTGTGCCGCGACCGTGATACTGAAAGTCTTGGTGACTGCATCAACCGTCATTTAGCTGCTAAAAGTCATGTTGCTTTTGATGCAAGTTATATCACAGTAGCAGTATGGCAAGATGTAGAAAAAGCGCTAAGTAATCACACCTTAGCCCCGGTTACTGGTCTTATAGAACAGCAAAGACGTGTTAAAGATGCTTGGGAAGTTGAGCAGATTAAAGCGGCTGCAGCAATCGCGGATCAGGCTTTGGCAGAGACTTTACCTTACTTCAAAGAAGGGGTTACTGAGCGTGATTTAGCCTTAGAACTTGAATACCGAATGCAGAAGCTAGGATCCGAAGGCATGTCTTTTGCCACTATTATGCTATTTGCTGAACGAACAGCGCTGCCGCATGGTAATCCGTCTTCACAGGTGTTAAAACACGGCGACTTTATCACCCTTGATTTTGGGGCTGTGGTGAACGGATACCGCTCCGATATGACACGAAGCTATATACTAGGTGAGGCATCAGATAAACAAATATCGATTTACAAAGCTGTCGAAGAGGCGCAACAAGCATCACTTGCGCTTGTTAAGCCCGGTATCAACTGTTTGGCGTTAAATGCGGCATCACAGCAAGTATTAGATGATGCAGGATATGGAGAGTATGCAGGTAAAGGACTCGGGCATGGGCTAGGGCTTTTCTTACATGAAGTGCCTTTTATTAATACCTTGACTGATTACACCCTTGAGGTTGGTAATGTGATAACCATAGAACCTGGCATCTATATACCAGGTTATGGTGGGGTGCGTTTAGAAGACGATATCGTCGTTACTGACACAGGATACGAAGTATTAACGCACGCACCTAAGCCATTTATTATCTAAGCCACTATTTTTTAGCGTACGCTAAGCGGGCAAGTCGTTCAGTCGTGTGATAACTGTCGAGCCCGCTTACTGCGACGGTCTCTAACGATTCGATATCGACAAACCCATCGTTGTCTATACTGTGTTCATCAAGGTGAATAGCAGTAATTTCACCAATAATGAGTTCGGTGCCATTGATTTCAAGGTGGTGGTGCTCTTTTAACTCAACGCCATATTTAAGCCGGCTGTCTTTCACGTAAGGGGCTTTGAAGTCAGCGAGATATTCTGCTTCTAAACCCGTCGCAATAAACTCAGATTCCGCTTTATCATAGCGTGCAGATGTTTGGTGTGCCTGTTGATAAATTGTTTTATTAACGTGGTTAATCGTATAAAACCCCGTCTCTAAAATGTTTTCTAATGTATGTCTAGGCACAGAATGTGGACGGATTATCATGCCTACCAACGGCGGGTGTGCGCCTAAATGAAACACTGAGCTGACAATGGCTAAATTTGTATGCCCTTGATTATCTTGTGTGCCAATTAAATTAGCACTTTTGAACCCCGATAAACTATTAATGAAATGGGCTCGGTATCGACTGTCTAAATTTTCAATGGTGTTTTTTGAAAAGTACATAATTTTCCTTGTTACCAATCAATGGTTTTTCCCTGCCAATCAATGTAAGCAGGATTATCTAACTGAGATAAAAAATGAGTATCTGCAACAAACTTATATAGCTGCTTAGCAACAAATTCTGGTGTAAAAAGCTTATCTGCTGGGACATTGGCTTGAAAAGGTTTAGATAAAGGTGTGTCTGTTGTGCCAGGATGAAAGAGCACACAGTGGTTATGTTGAAAACGACGTTTGATCTCAATCGCAGCCGATTTAAACAGCATGTTAAGTGCAGCCTTTGAGGCACGATAACTGTACCAGCCACCCAGTTTATTATCAGAAATGCTGCCGACACGGGCACTCAATGCACAGATAACACTCGGGGTTTTACGGTTAAGCAAAGGTACAAAAGCATTAACGCAGGCAATCGGTAATAACGCATTCGTTTTCATACTGTCGATGAAGTGTGCCTGCGATATGTCTGATAATTTACGTTCTGGAGCATGATCCGAATTATGCAGCATGCCATTGAATATCATCAGTTGCGACAACGGAGTGTCGTAGCGTGCAAGCTCAGTTGCCACAACGGCTAAACTGGCATCACTGTAATCAGTGATAAAGTGCTGATGGCGCACATTATGTTGAGTTGTGCTATTAAAACTATTGTCAAAATCACTTCTGCTCAGAGTCACAATGATGGCATCGGTTAATTCATTGTGTAGCTCATTGAAGTAGGCTTTTGCGATATCACTGCTTGCGCCAGATAAAATAATTAGTTGCATTTTTAGCTCAATTCTAAATTTTTTAAAAAATATTTTTTCTCGTTCAACATAAAAAAGTCGCTTAAGAATGGGCAGTTTTTTATTCTTAAACTAAAAAGACAGACATAATTCAACATCTAAAAGCCTTACCAACTGTTTTTTGAACACGCCTTTATTTACACGGATTTTGCCTAAAATATTGGTAAGTCCATTTTACCAATTGAATGTATGAAACATGGTTTGTTAAGGCTAAGCTGCATAATTATTACGCTTTTATGTTTATATATTGGTTATTCTTTTTTACGAACATGTTAGAAAATTCGATCTATTAAATTGACGCTGACAATGATATTAATAGAAAGGATCAGTATTTTGTAGGCGTTTTGCTTAGCAAAATACTGTGCAGTAAGTACTTTCAACTTAGTAAAAGAAAGGAGTATGAGAATGAGTGAACAATACGCTGCACTTCGCGGTAATGTTAGCATGCTTGGACAAATGTTGGGTCAAACGATTAAAGATGCACAAGGACAAGCCATTTTAGATAAAGTAGAAGAAATTCGCGCTTTATCTAAATCGTCACGTAGTGGTAATGAAGCCGACAGACAGGCCCTTATTGATGTACTACACGCTCTCACAGACGAAGAACTATTACCGGTTGCACGCTCATTTAATCATTTTTTGAACCTTGCTAATGTTGCCGAACAATTTCACACTGTGTCACGCTTTAATGATGTTGGCTTTTGCCAACTTAATCCTCTCACTCAAACATTAAAAGCGTTAGCAACTGCGGCAAATCAAGGCCACATTGATATTAATCATTTAGCCGAAACTCTCTCAAAACTCCACATTAATTTAGTGCTCACCGCGCACCCTACAGAGGTGACGCGTCGTACTATGATTAACAAACACGTTGAGTTAAGTGATTGCTTAGCGTCATTAGAGCGCAAAGACAATCTACCTACAGAGCGTGCAGAACTTCTTAACCGTATAGAGCAGCTAATAAGCCAAGCATGGCATACGGATGATATTCGACGTTCACGCCCGACCCCTATTGATGAAGCAAAATGGGGCTTTGCCGTGATCGAAAACAGTCTATGGCATGCTGTGCCACGTTTTCTGCGTGAATTTACTGATGAGGTTAAATCTGAACTCGATTTAAGCTTACCAATTGATTACAGCCCGATAGAGTTTACATCGTGGATGGGCGGCGACCGTGACGGAAATCCATTTGTCACCGCTGAAGTGACGCAACAAGTGCTTGACCACGGTCGTTGGATGGCTCTCGATTTATATTCTCGTGATATTGAAACCCTGAGTAACGAACTATCAATGTCAGATGCAAGTGATGAGCTCATTGCGCTGGCAGGTCAAGAATTCGAACCATACCGTGCGGTGCTGAAAAACTTAAAAAATCAGATTGCTGAAACAGTTACGCACCTTGGTGCAAAAATTAAGCGTAAACGTACAGATTCTGAGGATTTAATTACCGACATAGCACAAATAAAACATCCCATTGAAGTGTGTTATCGCTCGTTAATTAAAACCAACATGCGAGTGGTTGCAGACGGTTTATTACTTGATGTGTTACGACGCATAAATAGCTTTGGTTTACGCCTAGCTAAGCTAGATGTACGTCAAGATTCGTCGCGCCACAGTGATGTGTTTTCTGAGTTAACACGCTATTTGGGCTTGGGCGATTATCACCAATGGCAAGAGGACGATAAGCAAGCTTTCTTACTTGCTGAGTTAAATTCGCGCAGACCGCTTATTCCTAAGCATTGGAAACCGAGTCCCGATGTACAAGAAGTACTAGATACCTTTGATGTTATTGCTGCACAAGATGCACACACATTCGGTTTATATATCATTTCTATGGCACGCACTGCGTCTGATGTATTAGCTGTGCAATTGCTTCTAAAAGAAAGTGGTTGTAAGTTTAAATTACCCGTGGCTCCTTTATTTGAAACGTTGGATGACTTAAATGCGGGTAAAGATGTTATCGAGTGCCTACTTGATAACACTTGGTATCGTGGTCATATACAAAATCAACAAAATGTCATGATTGGCTATTCAGATTCTGCGAAAGATGCGGGCATGATGGCTGCTGGCTGGGCGCAGTACGAAGCCATGGATAAACTTGTTCAACTTGCTGAGCAACGTGGCATTGAGTTGGTATTGTTCCATGGACGAGGTGGCACCGTGGGACGCGGAGGGGCTCCTGCGGCGCAAGCACTGCGTTCTCAACCACCGGGTTCATTAAAAGGGGGACTACGTGTTACTGAACAAGGCGAGATGATCCGCTTTAAGTTTGGTCTGCCTGCCGTTGCGCTACAAAGTCTTAATATTTATGCTGGTGCAGTGCTTGAAAGTAATTTGTTACCGCCTCCTGAGCCTAAGAGTGAATGGCGTGATGTGATGCAGCTTATTAGCGCCGAGTCATGTGAGCATTACCGCGATGTGGTTCGTCATGATGAAAACTTTGTTCCCTATTTTAGAATGGCGACGCCAGAGCAAGAGCTTTCAAAATTGCCATTGGGTTCACGCCCTGCGAAACGAAACCCACATGGCGGGGTAGAAAGTTTGCGTGCAATCCCATGGATTTTTGCATGGAGCCAAAACCGCCTAATGTTACCGGCTTGGCTTGGCGCATTAAGAGGTTTACAAGCTGCACTAGATAAGTACGGTATTGAAACCTTGCATGAAATGAGTTTGCAATGGCCATTTTTCCGTGCGCGTTTAGAAATGCTAGAAATGGTATTTAGTAAGGCGGATAGCTGGTTAAGCGCACACTATGATGATGCGTTAGTGACAGATCAATATAAACCGCTCGGTGTGAAGTTACGCCAAGAACTTAATGAAGCAATTGAATTGGTTCAATCATTGAGTCCACAAAAAAGTTTACTTGCTGATCAACCGTGGATCAAAGAGTCTATTGCTTTGCGTAACCCGTACACCGATCCTCTCAACTTGTTACAAGTCGAATTACTACGTCGCTCGCGTGAAGCAGATGCTAGTTCAGCGGGTGATATTGATAATGCACTCATGATCACCATGACAGGGATTGCTGCGGGTATGCGTAATACCGGTTAATCACTCTTCATCTACTAATCGTACGTCGATTGGTAAGGTAATTATAAACCGTGCGCCGTGATCAGATGACTCGGCGCATATTTTCCCTTTTAAGTTGTACTGCACTGCGTTAAAAACAACATTTAAACCCAGCCCCAAATGCTGGCTACCCATATTGGATGTGTAAAAGGGGGTGAAAATTTCTTTAAGAATTCCATCTTCAATTCCTACACCGTTATCTTGATAGATAATATCAACACACTGCGCATTCTGCTTAATTACAATGTCTACTTTGCCTTCATCACGGTCAATAAACCCATGTTCGCAGGAGTTAATCACCAGTGTTTTTAAAACATCACCTAAAATAGAGGGGTAAGACATAATCGTGACATCATCACCACTCACTTCGTAATAAATATGTTTTCCTAGATAGATACTCAGCGGTTCTAGTCGGTCGTGCATATACTCAAGAAGCACAATATTTGACATCGGTTTATCAAGATTAATAGAGACATTGAGCGATTTAAATTCTTCAACAATGCTGGCGAGTCGATTAACACTACTGATCACCAACTCTTTTGCACTGCTGGTATCATTTATAAACTCGTGGAAATGCTTGCTGGTTAAATTTCGGTTTTCAAACTTATCAGATAAGCCCGTTAAGTATTTATCTATTAGCGAGCTGGCTGTCACAATGGTGCCTATCGGGGTATTTAATTGATGCGCCATGCCTGAGACTAATGACGTAAGCGACGCTATTTTTTCGATTTCTATAAGATGGCTTTGTGTATCATGGAGGCGTTTGAGCGTGGCTGCGAGTTTATGTTTTTGTCTGTTAATACTTCGTATGGCTATAAATGAGCCGATAATAATCAAGAATAGACACATCGAGATGGCAATTGTTAAATCTTGGAATGCTTTTGCTTTGGTTGCTTTTATTTGCTCTGTTTTGGTGAGTTCAGAAATTCTCACTTCTTTTGCAGCTAAATCAGCTTCGGCTAAGGCTTTGGTTAAATTAACACTTGCCTGACGTTTCAAAGCGACCGTTTGTATGTCGTTGTACTGTTTATAAGCTATCAGTGCATTTTGATAATTGCCTTGTTTTTCATAGAGACTTGCCGTGAATTTTGCGACTTCTAGCTGTGTTTCAAAATGCGTATATTTATCAGAATCGAGATCGATTGATGTGATCAAACTAATAGCGTGTTCAATTTTACCTTGTGCTTCATATGTCGCTGTAAGCGCTAAAATAGCACTCATGTATTCACTGCTTACATCATGCTCTTTTATTAAATCAACGGCGTTTAATAACACGTTTTCAGAGGCTTCTAAGTCACCTAACAGTCGAAGAATTTTGCCTTTCAGGACTAAACTTATACTTTGGTGTGTGATGTAGTCATGCTTTTCTTGCAAAATGAGTAGCGCATCTAAAACTGCCATCGCTTCATCGTATTTTTTAAGCCCAACCAGTGCGGTCGCAATATTCATTGATGCAAACGATTCGTTGAGTGTTTGATTATTTGTTTGTGCGTAGAGTTTGTAATTTTCGAATGTGGTTAATGCTTCTTTAAAGCGTTCTAATTCTAAGTAGATAAGCGCTATATTGTTTTCGACTTGATAAACAAGAAGTTGATTTCGTTGTCTCGCAAAGGGAATTGCATCGTTATAGTAGTTGAGGGCTTCTTCGTAAAGGCCAAGTCGTGAATAGATTCCACCAGAAAGGTTGTAATACCCATACATTAAACTCTTTTCACTCAGTCGAGAGACCATGCTTTTGTATTCTACCACTGACTGCATCGCATCTTCGAACTGATTGTTTTCAAATAAAAACCAGGTTTTGTAGTTGGTAATCATAACTCTTTGTTCGAGTGAAAAGTCATCTGTTTCGAGTAAAGAGTTGACTAAATTGAGCCCTTCGGTTGGGGAGTGTGCGTAGCTTTCCCTGATTGTATTGCGTATTTTTTCAAACTCATCTGCTGTTTTAACGTTAGCTTGACCCGCAACGGGGAAGCTAAACACCAGCAGACTAAACAAAAATGTAATGAGTACTCTGGCCATGCATGAACTCAATAGATAAAAAATAAAGTATTAATACCAGAATAGTTCATACGGTCGATTTCGTTCAGGTACAAACTGTATATTTTATTAGTAATGTGAATTATCAGAAAAAACGTATTGTTGGTTAGGAAAAATTACAGGTATCTAACAAGTAAACACAACGTGAAAAATCGCTACAGATATTTAATTATTGTCTAGCACTAAACTATTATTTTCTTGTCTGGTCTGACCTATTTTATTGCTAGGTGTTGACTCAGTTGTAGATATCAATAAAATAGCGCGGCTTTCTCATTCAGCCTAGATTAAGCCCATTTAAAAATTACCCACAGACTTTTAGAGTAACTTTATGACCAATGTGTCTACTTGCATCACATATGATGCATCGACGTCGCTTGTAATGATGACGTTAAGAGGGATGGCAAGTGCACAGGATGTGATAAATTTTTACCAAATAGCCCATCAATACTCTTTATTGTATGGATCAGATAAAATTTTGGTCGATGTATCCGAGTTAACCCATAACTTTGAGCCTGCAGACTTATTTACCATTATGCCCGTTGTTGCAAACACTTTAAAGCGAGCAGTAATCGCAATTGTGGTCAGTTTTGATGGGTTTATGCATGACCTGTTTGTGCAAAAGGCCAAGCGTTATAACGTGCATGCAGAAAATTTCGAATGTTTTCAAACAGCAAAAAATTGGCTTATAGAACAGTAATCTCAAAATGTGACAGACACACCCGGTTCTACTTTAAAGCTGCAGATAATTAGCCTATTAAATCGGGACATAATTGAGCTTTGCACGCCTTAGAGTCTAGTAATTACGGGCATAACCTTTTACACTGTATAGCCAATTAATAATTATAATTTGTTATGACAGCAAGTAGTAAAGAACTGAGCCAAGAAGCGCTAAATTTAGCGTCATTTAGTTTTTCTTTAGAGCAAAAAACAGCGCTTTTTACTCAGTTAAAGCAGCAGCGCGGTATTCTATTTCAGCGCGATATTATTGCTCTGTGTAATGAGTATAAACTCACAGAAACACAGTTACTTAAAGCGTGTGTACCCGTTGCGAGTTTATTTTCTGTTGCGCCTATATCGCAATTTTATGTCGGTGCAATTGCACTGGGTATTAATCAGCAAGGCGAAACTCAGTTCTATTTTGGTGCGAATGTTGAGTTTACCCATCAAGCATTAAGTTTAGTTGTTCATGCAGAGCAGTCAGCGATAAATAATGCCTGGCTAAATGGGGCAAAATCAGTCATTAAAATTGCAATTAGTGATGCGCCGTGTGGTTATTGCCGCCAGTTCATGAATGAGCTAGATACAGCCGATTCGCTTGAGATACTCCTACCAGAAAAGCACTTTAGTTTGCATGACTTACTGCCTAATGCGTTTGGTCCTAAAGACTTAGGTAATGAAATAAGTCTTATGTCGCAGTCAGCGAGTACGCATCAATTTTCAGGTATTAGTAACGCGTGTGATGAAACACTCATTAAAACAGCATTAAATGCCTACGTGCCTTATACAGGGAATTTTAGCGCCGTTAAAATTAGTACGTATCAAGACGGTGATTTTTATGGCAGTTACGCAGAAAATGCGGCATATAGCCCCAGTTTGTCACCTTTACAAAGTGCGTTGAGCCAGTTTTATCTTAGTGGATTAAGTTTTGACGATCAGACGGTTAAGTCAATCACTTTACTTGAGACAGAAGACGCGAAAAATCAATTAGAGGTGGCGAAAGCAGTGCTGGCAAGCTTTGAAAACCCACCAGCATTTGAATACATTACAGCGGCTTTAATTAAGTAATAGTTTGGCCGCTTCAATGACGACGGCGACCGACTTTTTCTCGATCTCGCCGTGGTCTACATTAGGGATTTCTTGCTTAGTTCTATTTACTAATACCCCAGCTACACAGGCTGCTCTGAGGCCTAAAGCAGCACACATAGTAAAGAGTGTTGCCGATTCCATTTCATAATTCATGACACCAAGTTTTTGCCACTCTTCACAACTACCTTGCAAAGCACGTGGTACATAACCTGAATAGGTATCGTAGCGTTCTTGCCCAGGATAAAATGTATCACTCGATGCCGTAATACCAATATGATAATTGATGGCTAAGTTATCGCAGGCATTAACCATTGCTTGTGTGGCAAAAAAATCAGAAACCGCAGGGTAACTTAACGGGGCAAAGTGTTGGCTTGCTCCATCTAAACGCACAGACGCTTGGCTAATTAAAATGTCACCTTCGTTAATATGTGGTTGAATGGCTCCGGTTGTCCCAATGCGTAAAAAAGTATCAACACCCAGTTGTGCTAATTCTTCTACAGCGATTGATGTCGAAGGTCCACCAATGCCAGTCGAACATACCACAACGCTGTGGCCATTTAGTTCACCACGATAAACATGAAATTCACGGGTTCTTGCTAAGCATTCAGGGTTATCAAGAAAGGTTGAAATACGCGCTGAGCGGTCAGGATCGCCAGGAACGATTGCCAAAGTGGCACCTTTTAAGTCGTCACGTGAGAGTCCTAAGTGAAATACCTTTTCCATTTTTGAACCTTATTTTTATCTAAAGCGTAATACTTAAATCATCTGCTTGTAAAGTACAGGACAGATGTCCTATTTAAGGTGAAGGTTGCAAGAATCGAACAGATAACCTAAACCTAAAGATGTAATGATAAAAGAGGATATATTATGCCTGCGTCATCTTCTATGAGTAAACATCAACAATTTGCCCGCTGCTTAGAAAGTTCACACGTATCAGCCTCGGCGCCTTTTCACTGGTTGTCTTTGGCGTTTAAAGATATCGCTAATGCACCCATATTAAGTTTAGTTTATGGTTTAGTGTTCACCCTAATACCCGCTACGATTATGTACTTTGTGTATCAATTTGATACCCATCTTGTGATTTTACCGGCTGTTGTTGCCTTTGCATTAATTGGTCCTGCATTTGCGGCAGGCCTATATGATGTTGCTTGGGAGCTTGAAAAAGGGCATAAACCAACTTTATTTCATAGCTTAAAATCAATGTTTAGAAATCCTGCCGGTGAATGGGGATTTGCTTTTTTACTTATGGTGATAATGATTGTGTGGATGCGATTAGCAGCACTTATCCATGCCTTGTATCCAAACGTTGTGAACCCAAGCTTTGAGCAATTATCGGCATTTTTAACCCTAGGTACGATTGTCGGTGGTATTTTACTAGTCACTGTGTTTGCCATTTCGGCCTTTACGCCGCAAATTATGATGGAGCGTCGTGTGGACTTAATGACAGCGGTCATCTCTTCTATTAACGCCGTTAAAACAAACGCGGCAGCAATGATTGTGTGGGCTGGGTTAATACTGTGCTTGGTATTTGTCGGGTTTATCACTGGCACGGCCGGTTTTATTGTCATTATGCCTTTACTTAGCTATGCAAGCTGGCATGCGTATATTGCGGTGATCAAGACTAAGAAACCACGAGGCTACGAATAATGAGTATTCACTCTGCATGAATATAAATCTAGTGCAGTAATCTCACCGATTGCTGCACTATTTGACTTTAACTTAACGCATGTTATACCTGCCTCATTAGATTGTTTATTTAATTCATAAGCAAATTCAACTTTTCTGTTTGAGAAAATAAATCTATTAAATTCAATGAGTTGTTTTTTCTAATTTTCATACGCTGTTTAATACTAGGCTTATCTAGTTTTGAACTTTGTGCTAAATGCATAAATTTTTGTTAGCGCATGATTATGCAGATAATTATCAGCGGAGTAGATATGAGTAACACACAAAAAGCATTCCACGACAAATTAAGTCACTGCCTTTGTCCACCAGGAGACGGTGTTTTTACGGTTAATACAGCTAAAGAGCGTAAAGATGCCCTTCGTACCAAGCTTTATGGCCAAACAGAAAATGTTGATGTGCTGTGGAAAGAATCACTCGAGACATTAGCAGACTCTGAGCATAAAGCCGTTATTTTAGGGATTAGTTCAGATTGTGGCGGTGGTATTTTACGTGGGGCCAATTGGGGACCACTATTTTTACGTTCGACATTAATTGATCAACAGCCTCAAGCACGTGCTTTTGATTTAGGTGATGTGCGTGTTATTCCACATTTATTGCATGATAAATATTTGAACGATGCAACGATTAGTAACTGTCAAAAAGCGTTGTATGCTGACGAAAATAGTGAATATCATGTTTCACCACTTTCTATTACAGAAGATGTATGTGATGGCTTTTATGCACACTACCCAGAAAAAGGGATTTTTGGAATAGGGGGCGACCATTCAATTAGTTACCCGTTAACCAAAGCGTATTTAAAAGCAAAACGCGATGCAGGTAAACGCACTGCTATTATTCATTTTGATGCGCACACCGACCTATTAGTTGAACGATTAGGGATTGATTTGTGTTTTGGCTCGTGGTGCACACATATTCTTGAGTATTTACCCGCTCCGCGTAATTTGATCCAATTTGGTATTCGTTCAAGTGGCAAACCAAAAGCGCATTGGGAATCAACATTCGGTGTGAAACAGCATTGGGCGCATGAAATAATCGAACGCGGCGCAAAAGCGGTTGCAGATGAGGTTATTGCACAACTTAAAGCAGACAATATTGATGAGCTATACGTGAGCTTCGATATAGACGCGCTTGATGAAAGTTTCGCTTCGGCTACCGGTACGCCAGAAGCGGGGGGATTAACTCCTCAGCATGCACTGGATATTTTGGTGGCGTTAGCCGATGAGTTTCCGATCACAGGGGCTGACATGATGGAAATTGCCCCCTTTACGGACAGTTCGTTGATTGGTCAAACAAGTTCAGAAACAACGTTGAGAGAGGGTGCAAAAATCTCAGCATTTTTAATCGGTGCAATGAATAAATAATACGTTAATAATGCAAGGGCCTGTGTATTAGGCCCTTGTTCTGGTCACAATTGTTAATTCTATTTCAATAATGGCTACATCACGCTATATTGATAGTTAATAATCATATTGTGGTGTTGTTGCTGTATGCGCAATTTACTAATTTTGTCTTTGTTGCTTTTAATATTTCCTTGTTTTGCAGCAATTACAGTAGTGACTGAGAACTTACCAAATTTTCACTATCAAAATGAAAAAGGCGAACTTGTTGGTACTGTCGTTGATAAAGTAAAGGCAGCATTAACGCGCAGCGGCGTTAACTACACACTATCGGTTAATCCTTGGTCTATTTCATACAATGCAGCACTGCGTGACAGTAACACCTGTATCTTTTCTATGGCGAGGCTTCCAGTCAGAGAAGCGCATTTTAAATGGATTTCCAAGCTGTCTAACTTTACCGTCTCGTTTTATAGCTTCAAGCCTGAGCATATAAATATTGCAAATCTGGGTGATGCGAAGCGATACCGTATTGCCGTTTTAAAAGACAATTACAGTCATATTTATTTAGCAGAACATGGTTTTAATGAAAAAAACCAACTCATCTTATTAAATAGTTTTGACAACATATACGATATATTAAAAAGCCGTCGTAATAGTATCGATTTAGTGGTGCTCAGCGATGAACAATTTAACTTCGCGCTCCAGCAAGACCCCTCACTCTCGTCATTAAAACCTGTTTATGAAATCCCAGTGGGAAGCCAAGAATTGTATTTTGCTTGCAATAAAAATATCAACAATTCAACCTTGGAAAAATTAACCAACGCCTTTGCATTTGACGATAAAAAATAGCACTTGTTGATTGCATTAAAGTCGCTATAATCAGCTGCTTTTTGACCATTCTTGCAAAAGTGTAACGTCTAAAAAGTACTGTGTATTCAAAAGATTGAATGCGATTCTATATTTAGGAGCTGCAATGAGTGATTTACTCATTATTATGTTATTAATTTTGATTAGTGCGTTATTTGCGATGAGTGAGATAGCCATCGCTGCATCACGCAAGATCAAATTGCGCGTTATGGTTGATGAAGGTAGTAAAAAAGCGCAGGCGGTTTTAACACTGCAAGAGCAACCAGGTGCTTTTTTTGCGATGATTCAAATTGCGCTGAACGCCATAGCGATTTTAGGCGGGATAGTGGGTGAGCAAGCCTTATCACCTTACATTGAACAAATTTTGGTCATGGTCTACCAAGGGCCGTTGCTTAGTCAGATAAGCTTTTTAATCTCGTTTTTTTGTATTACGTCGCTCTTTATCTTATTTGCAGACTTGCTACCAAAACGTTTGGCGATGATCATGCCGGAAGTGGTCGCAGTGAATGTTGTTTCAATCATGCGCTGGGTAACTTTTGCGCTAACACCGTTTGTGATGTTTTTTAATGGCACCACTAATTTTATTCTGCGTGCTTTTAAAGTGCCGGCAGAACGAGAAGACATTGTAACCACAGAAGACATTGTTGCCATGATGGATGCAGGTGCTGAATACGGAAGTTTACAGCAGCAAGAGTATGAGATTATTGGTAATGTATTTGACTTAGAAGCTCGCTTTTTATCGAGTGTGATGACACCGCGAGATCAAATTGTGTTTTTCGATGTGAAAGCCGCTGCGGATGATGTCGCTACAAAAATTATTGAACACCCACACAATCACTTTTTAGTGTGCGATGGCAGTTTAGATAAATTAATTGGTTCGGTCGAATCAAAAGATATTTTGCGTAAGGTACTCAAAGGCCAAAATGCTGACATAGATGAGGAACTGATCAATAAGGATATCTTTTATTTACCTGAAACCCTCAGTTTGTCAGAAGCGTTAAATACTTTTAAAACCGCCGCTGAGCCGTTTGCTGTTGTTGTTAATGAATACGCATTAATGGTTGGCATCGTCACGGTAAAAGATCTTATGAAAGGCTTTATGGGAGACTTAATATCTCACCAAGGTGAGGAGCTTATCATCAAGCGTGATGCAAATTCGTGGCTGGTGGACGGACTTACGCCAGTGGTTGAGCTGGCAAAAGTACTTGAGCTTGAAGATTTTCCTGATCAATCTCATTTTGAAACTGTTGCGGGTTTTTTAATTTACACAATGAAACGTTTGCCTAAGCGCGCTGAGTTTATTCATTATGGCGGCTATAAATTTGAAGTTGTGGATGTTGAAGGGGTGAAAGTAGAGCAGTTACTTGTTTCTCGATTATCATCCAGTGAAGGCGCATAAGCGCCTTTTCCTTTCATTTAAAGTGGCATTAATTGTCTGTATACTGAGGCAGTTTATTATAATTTAAGACTTTCTATGTGCCTTTTTAAAAATGTTTATGGTGCCTTTCGTGCTGCACTGCTTGTTTTTTTCTTACTATTATCTTTTTTTAGTTTTGCAGTAAAACCTACTAACCAAACTCTTGTTATGGTCGGGGGCGAGCTGGCTATGTGTTCAAGTGCAAATAGTCAACACTGTACAAGTGAAGAGGCAATTTCAGGTAAGCAATCAAGGTTGTTCAAAATTACCCGTGAAGCAATCAAAACCGTTAATCAATCATGGCCGACTAATAATAAAGCGAATAAAAAAGCGGTTAATACCCTATTAAATACACTTGTAGACACTCATTCTAAATCAATGCGTAAAACGCAGTTACTGTGGGCATGGCGTGATACCAATAATGAGCTATTAAGTGTTTTACATGTCAGCGAATTCAACTATGTGTTAGATATGCTAGAGATTGCCGTCGTCGATCAGCAGCAAAATAGAATAAAAGAACGTGTGTTTCCTGCTTATAATGTGGAGTCATCAAGCACTGATATCCTTGACTTTGTTGCTGCGAGTATAAAAGTAAACAGCCAAACCCCGAAGGTTTTGGTGATCACCGCATCTAGCCTCGATCCTTATGCGAGTGCTGATTATTATGAGTCATTACTTAATCATAAAGGTATTCAAGCAGAGTGGTTACCTTTAACGCCCGCGTCAGCGTATGCCCTTGTTAATAATAAGTGTAATGAACTCAATACATTGCGCCAAACCGAAATGCACTTATTTAATCGAGAAAAGGTGTATAGAGATAGAACCGACACCGAACTGGCCTTTTGCCAGCAAGGTATTAATGCATTACATAAGCAGTTAAACACGGCCACCGCGGTGATATTTAACGACGGTGATCAAGCACTTGCTCAGCAGGTATTATTTACTCGTTCTGGCGAGGCTTATCCGTGGTTTACAAAACTTCAATCACGCCCTGTTATCATGGGGGTGGGCAGTGGCAGTATCTTACAAAACGGTGGAGTTTCTGCACAAGGGAAAAAATCGGTGATGGTTTTGCAAGGTGACAGTCTGTCTGCTCTTAGGCAAGGTGGTACGAACTATGACTGCATTGGTTGTGAAATGAAAGAAGCGAGTGACGTTTTAGTTTATTCAACTAAAAGTGGCCTTGCGACATTTGACTATGGCACTGTTGATAGCCATTTTAGTGAACGTAACAGATCAATGCGCTTGGCTAGATTACTTGCCGACACAGGACAAAAATATGGCTTTGGGATTGACGAAACAACGGCCTTAGTGTCGATTCGCTCAGCAGACACAGCCTTAATGACCGTCATAGGTAAAAATGGCGTTGTTCATATTGAGTCAGCGGGGAAGCTGAGCGGCAAACTCAGTTATTGGCCGGCAGGCGCAGTTATTGATGTCACTGACAAGGGCTTTAGTTTTGCTAAACGCAGTGTTGATAATGCCTTGCCAAGTATGACAATTCCTCCGTTACCACTGCAACGATTTGGCGGTATTTTCAGTGAAGCCAAACTCCGTTCATTACTGCAAGCCATGTGTTTAACACAAGAACAACAGGCGGTTGCTCAACAAGATGAGTTTTTACTTAACTTAGATGCTACAGAGCAAACTCATTACTATCGAATTAACAAAAGTCGCTCTGGTTGCGGCGTCGAAAACCTTTCATTTAAAGTTAAAACGTTTAATTAATCACTAAAATGCACAGAAGCTTAGCCTATTTTCATGTTTAGAAAATGGGCTAAGGTCTTACTTTATAATTACAAAATTCAACATAATCAGTATGTTATTTTTTCTTACGTTTAACTAAGTCGCACAGCTATCTAGCACGTTTATTTAATTCTTCTACACATCGTTTTAAACACACTAAAGACATTCTCATTGATGTAAGTCATACGCGTAATGATTAAATTTAAGCTAACCTGTAATGAAAAGAGCTGAGTGGTTGATAATGCGATGAAAAAATTACTGTTATTAACGAGCGGGGGAGATTGTCCAGGACTCAATGGGGTGATCCGTGCCATTGTAAAAGCGGCTGCACATGATGGAAACTGGCAAGTCTATGGCAGTCGACGCGCTTACTGTGGAGTGTTAGAGACACCGCACGATATTATTCATCTTTCTGATGACGTTGTTGCTGGGATACATGTTCGTGGCGGTACTATTTTAGAGACGGTTAATAAAGGCAACCCTATTGCATTCCCGACAGACATAAAGGGTAAGCGTGTGTTGGTCGACCGATCCAATGAATTAATCAACGTAATTAGCGAACTAGGCTTTGATGCGGTTATTAATATTGGCGGTGATGGGTCCCACAGAGTGTCTCAGCATTTATATGAACGCTGGTTAAACATAATTGGTGTACCAAAAACCATTGATAATGATTTGTTTGGCACTGATTACACCATCGGTTTTCAAACTGCGGTAGACACCGCAACCGAAGCTATCGATCGGTTAATCCCGACAGCTCAAAGTCATAATCGCGTTATTATTACAGAAGTCATGGGGCGAGATGCAGGCTGGATTTGCTTACATTCGGCAATCGCAGCAGGCGCAGAAGTTGCGCTTCTTCCCGAAATTCCTTATTGCATAGAGACGATTATTAACAAGCTACAGACTCGTTTCGATAACGGGCATGGCTTCGCTAATATCGTAATTTCTGAGGGTGCAAAACCAATTGAAGGTGAAGTTGTGAGTCACCAGTCTACTGAATTTGGCTACGAAAACCCTGTATTAGGAGGCATTGCAGAGCAATTGGCAATGCGTATTAAAGCGCAACTCCCGTTAGATGTTCGTGTGACTGTTTTGGGTCATATTCAACGAGGTGGTACCCCTAATTCATTTGATAGGGTGCTTGGTGCAGAATATGGAGTATTGGCTTTTGAGCTTGTTAAACAAGGTAAATTTGGTTTAATACCGGTTCATAAAAATGGTGAAATTAAACCAATCAGTTTAAAAGAAGCAACATCACAGTATCGGGCTATTCCGCTTGAGCATGTACTTATTAAAACAGCCAGAAGTATGGGCATATGCTTAGGTGATACCTAGGAAAATGGCGTGTTCATAAGCCGTGACTTATTTCACTAAATGCTGATTCTAAAATTGTTGTTTTAGCTTTGTTCAAAATTCATCCTACAAAGCAAGGGTTTTATTTAATGTAAATTAATTTAAAGAGGGTTGATCTGTGTCAATTTTAGTTTAGAATGATCGTTCATTCTAAACTAAGGGTATAAACATGCACCGCTCTCGCATTCCATTTTTTGCAGTGTCAGCACTGGCTGCCGCTGTGCTTTTATCAGGCTGTGGCCAATCAGAACCAGCTCAAGGGCAGATGCAGGCAGCTCAGGCTGTTCCTGTGGGTGTTATTGAGATGCAAAGTAAACCGCTTACGCTAACAAAAGAGTTACCGGGTCGCGTGTCTGCATCACGTATCGCAGAAATCCGTCCACAGGTGAATGGTATTATTCAATCACGCTTATTTGTTGAAGGGGCGGAGGTTGAAAAAGGTCAGGCACTTTATCAAATTGACCCCTCTACATTTGAAGCCCAAGTTGCAACCAGTAAAGCGGCTATTACTAAAGCTGAGGCGAGTATTTCAAACGCAAAAGCGAAGTCTGAACGTTATAAAGAGCTACTCAGTATTAAAGCCGTTAGTCAACAAGACTTTGATGAAGCCGATGCTGCTTACAAAGGAGCAAAAGCCGACTTACTAACAGCACAAGCACAATTAAAAACGGCTCAAATTAATTTAAATTACAGCAAAGTTTTAGCGCCTATCAGTGGTCAAATTGGTAAATCAAATGTCACCGCAGGTGCGCTTGTCAGTGCAAACCAAGCAACTGCTTTAGCGACGATTACGCAACTTGATCCGATTTTTGTTGATTTAACACAATCAAGCAGTGAACTTACTCGTCTTAAAAAAGCGATTGCTGCAGGTGAGCTTGATAAAGATGCCGCACTGCACTCTAACGTTGAGCTAAAAATGGAAGACGGAAGTACCTATCAACACAAAGGGGTGCTTAAATTTTCAGAAGTAACCGTTGACCCAAGCACGGGGTCAGTGACCTTGCGTGCAGAATTTCCTAACCCAGAAAAGCTTTTACTCCCAGGTATGTATGTTCGCGCAGTTGTTGTTGAAGGCGTTAAAAGTGATGCAATCTTAGCACCGCAACGAGGTGTTAGCCGCAATACAAAAGGTGAGCCGACAGCGATGGTGGTGAGTAAAGATAACACTGTAGAAGCTCGCGTGCTTAAAACAGACCGCACGGTCGGTTCAAACTGGTTAGTGACTGAGGGACTAAATAACGGCGATAAGCTCATTGTGGAAGGCTTACAAAAAATTCGCCCAGGTGCACCAGTCAATCCAATGCCTGCTGAAACAACAGCAAACAGCCAGTAACGGAGAATCTACATGTCACGATTTTTTATTGATCGGCCTATTTTTGCATGGGTACTTGCCATCGTTGTGATGCTGGCAGGTATTCTTGCAATAAAAAGTTTGCCGGTTGCGCAGTATCCATCAATAGCGCCACCTGCCATTAGCATTCAAGCCAATTACCCAGGTGCGTCTGCCCGTACATTAGAAGATACGGTTACCCAGGTTATAGAACAAAAGATGAAAGGGCTTGATGGCTTGTTGTATATGTCATCAACATCGGAGTCTAATGGTTCAGCAACACTTACATTGACTTTTAGCGCTGATACAGACCCTGATATCGCCCAAGTACAAGTACAAAACAAACTGTCACTTGCAACGCCACTGTTACCTGAAGAAGTTCAGCGCCAAGGTGTGTCTGTTGCGAAATCGGCACGTAACTTCTTAATGGTTGTCGGTTTTGTTTCTGAAGACGGCAGTATGAATAATATCGACATTGGTGATTATGTTTCATCAAATGTGCTCGATATTATCTCGCGTGTTAATGGCGTAGGTGAGGTTCAGTTATTTGGTTCTCAATATGCAATGCGCATTTGGCTTGACCCATCAAAACTACAAAAATATGCATTAACACCGGCAGATATCAGTGCAGCAATTAGTGCTCAAAATGCACAAGTATCTGCAGGTCAGCTTGGGGCATTACCTGCAGTAGATGGCCAGCAATTAAATGCGACCGTAACGGCACAAAGCCGCCTTCAAACGCCAGAGCAATTTAGAGATATATTCGTTAAAACGAATCCTGATGGTTCAGTTGTGCGCCTAAGCGATGTAGCAAAGGTTGAATTAGGCGGTGAAAACTATGGTGTGGTTGCGCGTTTTAACGGTAAACCAGCATCGGGTTTAGGGGTAAAGCTAGCCAGTGGTGCAAACGCACTTGATACTGCTGATGGTGTTAAAGCGGCACTTGCTGAGCTTGAACCTTTCTTTCCTGAGGGGTTAACGACTGTTGTACCGTATGACACAACGCCTTTTGTCTCTTTATCAATCGAAAAAGTGGTTAGTACGCTAATTGAAGCCGTGGTTTTGGTGTTCTTAGTTATGTATTTATTCTTACAGAACTTTAGAGCGACACTTATTCCTACAATCGCTGTTCCGGTTGTATTACTGGGTACCTTTGCGATATTACAAGTATTTGGTTATTCAATTAATACCTTAACCATGTTCGCGATGGTGTTAGCGATAGGCTTACTTGTTGATGATGCTATCGTTGTCGTTGAAAACGTGGAACGTGTAATGACAGAAGAAAACCTGTCACCGCTTGAAGCAACACGTAAATCAATGGATGAAATTAAAGGGGCCTTGGTGGGGATTGCCATGGTGCTTTCTGCGGTATTCGTTCCTATGGCTTTCTTTGCAGGATCGACGGGCGTTATTTATCGTCAATTCTCAATTACGCTTGTAACAGCAATGAGCTTGTCGGTATTAGTGGCACTTATTCTTACACCAGCACTGTGTGCGACAATGCTAAAGCCAAGCCATGTACACAATGATAAATCACTATTTGGTCGTTTCTTTTTAGGCTTCAACCGAGGTTTCGATAAAACCAATGCGGGTGCGCAAGGGTTTGTTGCACGCATGATTAAGCACAGTAAACGTTACTTACTTTGCTATGGTTTGATTGTCGGCGGCATGGTGTATATTTTCTCGCAATTACCGTCTGCTTTCTTACCAGATGAAGACCAAGGTATATTGTTTAACCAAGTAAGCTTGCCAGCAGGCTCAACCACGGAACAAACGTTAAAAGTGGTTGAAAAAATGGAGCATCACTTCTTGGAAGATCAATCTGAAGCAGTGAAATCTATCTTTACAGTCACAGGTTTTAGCTTTGCGGGATCTGGTCAAAATGCAGCGATTGGCTTTGTTGGTTTAAAACACTGGGATGAACGTCAACGTCCTGATTTATCAGTGGGCGCTGTTGCGGGTAAAGCGATGGGATACTTCTCAACAATTAAAGAAGCGTTTGTGTTCGCATTTCCACCTCCTGCAGTTGTAGAACTTGGTACAGCAAACGGCTTTACCTTATTTTTACAAGACCGCGTAGGGCTTGGTCATGATAAGTTACTTGAAGCACGCAATATGTTTTTAGGCATGGCGGCTAAAAACCCGGTGCTTTCAGGTGTTCGCCCTAATGGCCAAGAAGATAAACCAGAACTTGAACTGGATATTGATTTAGCTAAAGCAGAAGCGCTTGGCTTAACACAAACTGACATTAACAACACGTTATCAACGGCGTGGGGTAGTCGCTATGTAAATGACTTTATTGACCGTGGTCGTGTGAAAAAAGTGTATTTGCAAGGGACTCCAGAATCACGCATGGTGCCCGAAGACCTCGATAAATGGTATGTGCGCAATGCAAACGGCGATATGGTGCCATTCACTGCATTTGCCCATTCATATTGGACTTATGGCTCACCACGCTTAGAGCGCTATAACGGCTTCTCGGCGATGGAAATTCAAGGTGCCGCTGCGCCAGGTTACAGTACAGGGCAAGCAATGGTTGAGGTTGAAAAAATAGTAAAACAGCTTCCTCCAGGTGTGGCATTTGAGTGGACCGGTATATCGTATGAAGAGCGTTTAAGTGGGGGTCAGGCACCGTTACTTTATGCATTGTCGTTGCTGGTTGTATTTTTATGTCTTGCGGCATTGTATGAAAGTTGGTCTGTGCCGGCTGCGGTGATGCTGATTGTTCCACTGGGTGTCTTTGGTGCGGGTGTAGCGTCATTTGTGTTTAATTTATCAAACGACATTTACTTGCAAGTTGGCTTATTAACAACCATAGGTTTAGCCTCTAAGAATGCAATTTTAATTGTTGAATTTGCGATTCATAAAATGGACGAAGGTATGAAGCTTGTTGATGCTGCAATTGCTGCTATTCGCTTACGTTTACGCCCAATCTTTATGACGTCAATGGCGTTCGTATGCGGTGTTTTACCGCTTGCGATAGCATCAAGTGCAGGCTCGGGAGCTCAAAATGCACTCGGTATTGCAGTGATTGGGGGCACACTTGCTTCATCAACAATCGTGGTGTTATTCGTTCCGTTATTCTTTGTGTTAGTTCGTCGCGTATTTCCCGGCAAACAAAAAGTGAATAGTGAGGAGCAAGCATAATGAAACTTAAACTGGTCTCTATTTCAGTCGCGACCTTAGTGCTTTCGGCCTGTAATATGGCTCCTGACCTTGAACAGCGTGAATTACCTGTTGCACCACACTATGCAGATGAAACCAATGCGGGAAATATTAATGACCTGCATTGGCAAGCATTCTTTAGTAATGCGCAATTACAACAGTTAATTGAATTAACGCTCGAACATAACAAAGACATAAAAACGGCTGCACTTAATGTGCAGCAGGTGAGAGCGATGTATCAAATTGAGGATTCAAATCTGTATCCAAGTATCGATTTGAATGCATCGGGTACACGTCAACGTTTACCCGGGAGCCTAACGGGCACCGGTGAGGCAGCTATCAGTGAAAACTATTCTGCTACCGTGGGGTTAACCGCGTATGAGCTCGATCTTTGGGGAAAGGTTCGTAATCAATCTGAACAAGCTTTGCAAAATCTTTATTCTGCTGAGTATAGTTTATCCAGTGTTCGTATCAGCTTAATTTCTGAGCTGGTTAATGCATGGCTAAATTACGCAACGGATAAAGCACTGTTAGAGCTTGCTAATGACACATTAAAGTCGCAGCAAGAGTCACTTGCGCTTACGCGTAAAACATTTGCGCTTGGTGCAGCATCACAACTTACGTTATCGCAGCTAGAAAGTACGGTTGCGAGAGCGAAAGTAGATATAGCGAATTACCAGCGTTTACTTAAGCGTGATAAAAATGCGTTAGATTTTTTGGTCGGCCAATCAGTCAATGTCGATTTATTGCCTAATCAAAGTATTGATACCGTACTTAGTATGCCCGAGGTGCCGGTTGGTTTACCGTCGGAGTTGTTAACACAACGTCCTGACATTAAAGCTGCTGAACATAATTTACGTGCTGCAAATGCAAATATTGGTGTTGCTAAAGCGGCTTTTTACCCAAGTATTAGCTTAACAGCCAATGCGGGGACGGCATCAGCAGATTTAAACAATTTATTTGATGCAGGCTCGGGCACGTGGAGCTTTGTGCCTTCTATTAATTTGCCTATCTTTAATATGGGTCGTAACCAAGCAAATTTAGAGGTGGCTGAAACGCAGCAAAAAGTGGCCTTAACGCGTTATGAGCAAACAATTCAACAGGCATTTAAAGAAGTGTCTGACGCATTAGCAGACCGTCAAGGTTATAAGCAACAATTAGCAGCGCTAAATGACCTTTACCAAAGCAATGAGCTGTCTTTTACCTTATCGGATGCACGCTTTCAAAAAGGGGCTGATAGCTATTTGCAGGTACTCGATGCGCAGCGCAATTGGTACAGTGCGGGCCAGCAGTTAATTATGGGTAAGCAAGCGTATCTTGCAAGCCAAATTAATTTGTATAAGGCCCTTGGCGGTGGTTGGAATGCACAAGGTGCTGTTCAATAAGCCAGCAATTGCATTGTTTATTCAAGGATTTACACGATCTTAGTTGTTTTGCTTTAGCGCTATGATTAAGATCATGTAAACCTTGTTTAAATTATAGTTAACTATACGGGCGAATAGTGTGGAGAAAACATGACGCAAAAAACCAAAAGACACAGCGATCCTGCGCTCGCAGAAGCTAGACGTAATCAAGTTCTTTGTGCTGCGGCAGATTGTTTTCGTCGCAAAGGTTATCATGGCGCTGGTATGGCTGAAATATCGAAAACAGCCGGTATGAGTGCAGGCCATATTTATAACTATTTTGCCAGTAAAGAAGCCATCATTGAGTCTATTGTCGAACGTGACATGGAAGAAATGTTCTCAATCTTTAGAGAGTTTGCAGACAAGCCTGGAGACCGTGTTTCGGTGTTATTGGATGGCCTTAATAGAGGAGTAGAGCGACACACAGATTTAAATCAAGGCGCCCTTGATTTAGAAATGCTTGCTGAAGCTGCACGCAACGAGAAAATTGCAAACCTTTTAAGAGAATCTGATGCTCATGCGCGTGATTCAATGCGCGAATTATTAATTGGTGAACGAGGTCCTTTACAAGGCACTGCACTGGATGAAATAAACGCACGCATCGAAGTCATGTTTTCAGTGATGGGCGGGTTGTTATTACGCAAAATGCTTAACCCTTCATTAGATACCGAGCAGTTAATAAAGGCATTAAGGCCTACCATGCAGACCTTATTATTGCCTTTCGAATAAAGGCATTTAGCCTTTATTCTCGTTTTTAAAAGCGCTCAATTGACCACTGTAAGGCTATAACAGCAATGGTTAATGAGCCCGCGGGCATCAGCCATTTACGATACCAATCACGATTCCTTAGACTGATTAATACCGGTAAACAGATAGCAAGTATCACAAGCTGACCTACTTCAACGCCTAAATTGAACGCCAGTATGCTCATTAACTGATAATCACTTGATAAACCCAGTTCCCCTAGAACACTGGCAAAGCCCATTCCATGTAATAAACCAAATGCAAAAGTCACCCAGCCTAATCGAACGATTAATGGCCATATATTGTTTAACGCTGCAAAGAGAACAGAGAGCGCAATACCTAATTCAACCCAACGACTATTGGGTGATACTAATTCAAGGGCCGTGGCTGTCAAAGTAATGGAATGAGCAAGCGTAAAGGCGGTGACTATCCAGGCTGTGCCGACGGCAATTTTTTTCTTTGATTGGATCCCTTGCCACGTATTTTTGTCTCTCACAAGTACGCAGGTTAAAAGCAACGCCACTAAAAATAAAATATGATCAACACCCATCCAAATATGCAAAATACCTTGATACACATATTCAACAAATGTTTGACCATAACTTGTTTGAGAAAAATTAAGCGTTTGTTGCTGGTTATTCCGACTAAACACTCGACTTGTGTTATTGATTGCTGCGATGGCTTTGTGATTAGCATCAATCTGCATTATTGCATTGTAGCTGAGCGTCAGTGCTGATTGTTCAGGACAGTTAATTTGTAACGGAACATCGATATACGCTTGGTTAAAGTGGTTATCAAGTTTAAGTGACCCCTCAGCGCTTACCGTACAGGTGGCACCTGCTTGCTGAGCTGAAATATGATTAAGTAAGTACGATGCTATTGCAGCCTGTTTTGCGCTAATTTCCTGCCAAATAATCACGTTATCTTGGTTTAAATCAAAGGGAATAGCTTGCTCTATGTCTGCAACTGCAACTTGCCATGAACCAGATAAAGACACGGTGTCGTTGCTGTCGCTTTGTAAGTTAATGTACGCTGTGCTTAGTTGGTGAGCAGACACATTAAAACTAGTAACAACGATTAAGAATGCAATTAAAATTATGTTTTTCATCGTAGTTATGTTCCTAATCGATATCGTTTGCTAATTTGAGTAACTGCTTATCGCTGTCCATTTTCGCGTGTTTCCAGTTAATATTTGCCCAATAGCGTGCTTTAGATTGATTTTCTTCAATTGTTAAATAGTACCAAGCAAGATCGCTGGCATGAAATAGATCTTGGCGTAATTCCCTTAAAACAATGCGCTCTTTTAATTTTAGTCGCCATTTATTCGATTGATTATCGACCTTATATTTTTCTGCCTGTGCAAGACGCAGCAAAATGGCATCTTCAAGGTTGGCGCTATCGTCTAATAATGCACTCAGAGTCGATAATACGGTATCTAGATTATTCATTGCCAAGTGTGCATCAGCCCATAACACCACCAAACTCACTGGTGAGTTTTTTAAATTCACAGTCGCAAGATAATCAATTGTTTGCTCAGGCTTATTTAATCTAAAAGCCATCTCGGCAAGTACATGGCGGGTATTTAGACTCATCGTCTCTTTGCGAGCGATCTTTTTTAATGCTTGAAAACTTTCTTCAAGCTTACCCGTTTGACTTTGTGCATCTAAACTACATATGGTCACAGTTTCAATACTTGCATGGCCAATTAAGTTTAAGCACTCAGACTTTGCGTCGTCGAACTTACCTTGCACCATTAATATGTTTGCTGTTAATAATGCGGCATTCACATGATGAGGACTTAGCTCTTTTACTCTGGCTAAAAAGGCTAAAGCCTCGTCAAATTGATGCTCGCGTTGCAGTACACGCGCGTAATAATAAAGAATTTCGGGATCGTGGCTTGTATTGACTTGCTGTTCTAAGTAACGTTTTAGGAGCCCTTGCTTACTTTCTGTTTGGCCCGCGTATTGTGTTTGTTCAAATAACGTTGCAAGCTCTTGAAGTGTCAGGGTAGCAGCAAGAGGGGTACTTGATGTGGCAATAACGTCGTTATCGTTTGGAATGTAAGGTTCTGCGTGAGCGAATGTGTTTACAAAAATAAACGACCAGATTAAATGTTTCATTGTTGCTCCTTATAAAAGCCATCCATGGCCAAATTTCTAAACCTTAGTTTTCAGTAACTAAATCATCAAAGTTTGCTTCAGCACCGGTGTTTAAGAACACACGACCATTGAGGCGTAATGGTTCGTCAGAAGCAGCTTGATTAAATGCAGCACGGCCAATAGCAGCAAAATCAACCTGTAATGCTTCAATGGTAATACTGACAGTGGCAGTTACTTGGCTGTTTACACCGTCACTGACAGCAAATTCGAAGCTATCAGCGCCGGTGGTCTCTGCATTAGGGGTATAGGTATAGCTGCCATCACTTTGCACAACCACACTGCCTAATGTGGGCTCTGATACAAGACTGTAAGTAAGAGCATCACCTTCAGGGTCAGAGCCCTCTAGCATGTCTTCGATAACAACCTCTGTTTGCGTTGTTACCATTGCATCAGTTGCACTGGGTGCCTGGTTAACAGGAACAGGCTTCATATCATCTTTGTCATCATTATCACTGTCATTACAGCCTGCAAGAACACCAGCCATAATCATCAGTGTGATTGTAGAGCGTTTTAAATTACGCATCGTAGCTCTCCTTATTTAGAACCAGCAATTGGAGTCGCAAGGTATGGGAAGCTCGCATCCATCATGGTTGCATCTAAAGGGGCACCATCTGTGAACGGTACATTACCTACACTCGCATCGTCTGATGTACATAAGCCTAAGTCGGTGTCAGTGCCATTTACTGGGATTGGGTAACACAAGCGGCCCATTACGACACGCAGTGCAATATCAACCACGTCATCACCTGGACGGCGACCATTAGGGAAACCTGCAAGGTCATCGCCCGCAACACCAAATGCTGATTGTTCAGTTTGCGGTGTTGCCGCAATCGCTGTATTTAGACGCAGCATTTCAGACGGTGTGACTGTGGCTAGTTGGTTTACACCTGGGAAGCCAGTTAAAAATGCAGTGACTAAATCATTACGAGGGAAATTAGTCGGCGCGAGTGTTTCAATATTTGTGCCTAAGGTACTGTTCACGGCATCTTTAAATAAGATGTTAAGCAGCTCAGGCAGTGATGGATGCGTTACATAATCAGCAAATTGACCATCGTCAGCAGGTGCAGAGGTAGAGAAGGTGTCTTTGTCTTTTAAGCCAATAACAAGTTCATTAACCAGTGGGCTACCCAAACGTGATACTTGAGTTAATGCGCCACCGTTAACCGCTGTTTTAGCAAATGACGCATTTGGATTTAAAATACGCGCTTGCGGAAGACTTGCTGTTGTCCAGCTACCAATCGTGCCATTACCTTCACCTGTCACACAGGCTTTAGGTACTTCAACAGCAATGGCTGTCACATTTTTCATTGCTAGGTCGTCATTATCAGCTGATTGTGTGATGCCACCAGGAAAACCACCGCCATCACCAGCACCCGGAGCACTATCACCTTCGACAGGGACATAATTTACAAGGTCAAAAGTTTTACCTAGGTTAACAACAAATGGGTCTTTACGTTGACCTACAAACACTTTACCCATACCGTCGCAGCCTGGGATTGCCACGCTGTAAATGTACTGGTCAGCGTATTCTTTGTAAGCACTCATTGAAGAGAATGTTTTGTTACCAATGTAATCAAGCGGTTTGTAAAATTCATTACTGCTATTCATTGAATTGGTTAGCATTGTTTTAGAGCCAGTACGTTGTGGGCCTTTTACAATGCTCACTGTATATGACTCGCTAAAGTTAACCGCTGCATTATTACCGGCCGCTACACCGCCGACATTCTTTAATGGCACTGCAACCGTGCGTTGATTGCCTTCTGGGCCGACTGTTAAAGCAACACCCATGTTGTCATTAGGTAACATGCTTTTGAAATTAAAAGCAAAGGTCATATCTTCTACAGCATCGCCGTCATTATCAATATGAATGCTGTAGGTTGCATCTGGGTCCATTGCAAAATAATTTGGACCGCCGTAAGCATCTTGAAGTGGAATATAGTTTGCGATGAACGTGACATAATCGCCACGGCCTTCTTCGTAACTATTAAACGCGTAAAAGTCTGTTGAGTCTAATGTTGGGAAGCGTGTAATGTTCGGTGCTTCTCGGTGACTAGATGCCTCTGTAGGCAAGCTGAACAGGGTACTACATACTACAATAGCAATTAGAGATGGAGTTACGTTCTTCATGACTTTTTCCTTAGTTTTTAAATTAAGTCATAGTGAAATACGGGCGAAGAATTTAATTGGATGCAATAATTTGAAAATTTTTTAACAAAAATGCAAAAAGCCGTGCAATGCACGGCTTTTAGATTTAAAGAATAACCAATTCGGTGGTGTATAAGACCTCGGTTGGGGAGCCATTAGGCGATCCTCCCAAGGGTTCTAAGCTAACAGCCAGGAGTGCAATGTCATTCGCATTAAATTGGGCATTTTTAGGTAGCTCAATTCGGCCTGACTTGGGCAGTAGACCTAAGGATATGGGCGCTTCTTGCCCTTTTAAAATCATCCATAACTCATAATCTTTGTCTGTGCGTGGTATAAGTGCTGTCGATGCTTTAATTGCAAGGCTGTCGTCTTGGACATCAATAAACCAAAGTGCAGATTCGGCTTGATTCTTAAAAAGTGCAATTTGTTGCGCTTGCGATGTAACCGACTCATGAGGCTGCCAAATAATAAGCGCAAGGACAATACTCGCAGCGGTGGCAATAAGCGACCATGCTTGTAGTATCGTTGAGCGTGGCTTTTTGGTTTTTAATTGCAAAGGCACAACGTTGGGGTCGATACGACTGGCAATTTTTTCCCATACGGCTTCATCGGGTGGCACAGACTCAATTGAACTTGCTAAGTTATTGAGATGTTGCTCCCACATCCATGTTGCTTCTCTTGCACGGGTAGAGGTTAACATTAAACGAGCAAAACGGTCGCGAGCGGGGCCTCTTAATGTCCCAAGAACATACTCGGCTGCTAACATATCAATAAGTGTTTGGTTTTCATAATTCATAACGTTAGGCACCTTTGTAGTTGTTGTAACCCACGTCTGATCCAGCTTTTAACTGTGCCAAGAGGGGATGCAATGTGATCAACAAGCTCGTGATGAGTCAACCCTTTATAATAAGCCAAGTGAATTACTTGTCTTTGCTGTGGATCAAGTTGTTCGATACAGTCGACCAACTTTGAATCATCTTCGTAAGCAACTTGAATAGACGTTAAATCTTCTTGTTCTTGCTCATCAGTTAAGCTCTGTTCTTTACGCACTTTGTGGTGGCGTAATAAATCGAGGCAACGGTATCTGACTATGCTTATCATCCATGACATAACTGCCCCTTTTGATACTTGATAGTCACTGGCATTGTGCCAAATTTTTACAAAGGCATCTTGCAATACTTCTTCAGCCTGAGCCCGATTACCCAGCATTTTTAAGCTAATGGCAAATAACTTAGCGCTAGTTGATTTGTACAAACTTGCGAAGGCATTTTTGTCACCTTTCGCTGTTGCACTCAGTAACGCTAATAGTTGATCGTTGTCCATAAAGTTCCTGTTTTTCTTGTTGTATAGAAGTAACGGTTTACTCACCGGTTTAGATGCACGAAACATTATTTTTAGAAAAAAGGATGTGAAATCAATGTTAACCCACCTCTTTTCTATTAATTAGGTTAGCAGGGATGTGCTTATTGGCAAATTTATAGGTTTCAAGTTATTCATAATGTGTAAGTTATTCATATGTTATTGAAAAAATGTCCTAAACTTATTTATATATAAATAGTAAATCTGCTAAGTTATTGATTTAAGGTATATCAAAAGGCGTGGTGTACTTTAAACTCTGGAGTGAAACTTGCTATGTATAAATAATTACAATAACAAGGAGTGATTATGTGGGCAGCATCAACCTATTTAGTTTTAGCCGTAGCGTTTATTATTGCTGCGTTGCGTGTAGATACGGTGTACTTTGCGCTATTTTTTTATTGGACAGCGCTTTCATTATTATTAGTGAGCGCGGCTTATTTTTTTGATATCGCGCGAATATTCCGTAAACGTGAAAATGGCATTATTCCCATGTATATACGGTGGGCGTTTATTCCATTTTTACTTGGCGCACAACTTTATAACGCGTGGTCTAGAAAACACGATAAAGTGCCGCCACTTCAACAAATAAACGAGCATTTGTTTTTGGCTTGTCGATTATTTCCATCTGACATAGACAGTATGAAAGAAATGGGGATCACAGCCGTTTTAGATGTAACCTGTGAGTTTGATGGCTTAGAATGGTCGTCTACTCAAGAAAATATCCGTTATCTAAATATTCCAGTACTTGATCACAGCGTGCCAACCCGCGCACAATTAAATCAAGCCATTAATTGGATACATCATCAGATTAAAGAAGACAGACGCGTTGTAGTGCATTGTGCATTAGGACGTGGTCGTTCCGTATTTGTCATGGCTGCTTATTTATTGAGTCAAAACAAAGATGCAGATGTGCACACGATACTTGAGCAAATTAAAGAAACACGTGAGACTGCAAATCTTAATAAACGTCAATTACGTCATTTAATAAGACGTCATAAAGCCGGTGATTTATTAATTAAAAATAAAGCTGTACTTATTGCTAACCCTGTATCGGGCACGAAATTATGGGAATCTAAAAATAAACAAATTACCGCCCGTTTATCACAGTACTACGATTTAACAGTACACACGACAACGGCCGAAATTAGTGGCATTGATTTAGCAAAAGAGGCCATTAAATCACAGCCCGATGTAATCATTGCATGTGGGGGAGATGGCACTGTGACAGAGGTTGCAAGTGTGTTAGTTGATACCCCCTGTAAATTAGGGATCATTCCATTAGGTACAGCAAATGCGTTAGCGCATGTTTTAATGGGCATTCGGTCAAAAATAATTCCTGTCGAACAAGCCTGTGAGCTCATTATTGAAGGGCAGGCGAGTCGTATTGATACCGCACTGTGTAATGGCGAACGTATGCTATTGCTTGTAGGGATAGGTTTTGAGCAAAAGATGATAGAAAAAGCGCATCGTGATGCAAAAAATGAATCGGGGCAATTGGCCTATTTACAAGGTTTTTGGCACGCGCTCGGCGAGCATGAAGCTCAAGATTACACCGTAAAACTTGATAACAATGAACCGCAGTCAATTCATACCACAAGCCTGATTATCGCCAACGCAGCACCATTCACCACCTTGTTAGCGCAATCAGCAGGGCAGCCCGACCATAAAGATGGGTTACTAGATGTTAATTGGCTTACCCCAAGTGCAGACTCGAAAGCCAGTACCTTGAGTATTGCTGAGTTGGTTTTTTCGAGCATTACTCAGACAAGTTTTGCAATTAACAGCCATCACACAAATGCTATGCGTGTCTGTGTTACGGCAGAAAATGAATTAAGCTATGTAATTGATGGCGAGGTGAAAACAGCTGATGAAATCGTTGTAGAAATATCACCGAAATCGCTTTCGGTGATAATGGCAGAAGAATAATTATTTTTTAATGCTTTTCCACTGGAAAGTTGCCATATCGTCCTCTTGGGTATTGAAAAACGTATCGACATAAAGTTGCTCTACTTTTTCACGTGCCCAGGGCGTTTTACGTAAAAATTTTAAACTTGATTTTACACTGGGATCATTTTGAAAGCAGCGAACATCGACATGCGCAGCGAGGCCTTCCCAGCCAAATTTTTCTTGTAGCTTAGTGACGATATCGGCAAGTTTTACGCCATGCAAAGGATTATTAGGTTGATTATCCATACTAAATCTTAGGTTACTTATTACCGCGCAATAGTAACCTATCTCGTCACTAGATGCTAATTGACACGAATTGTTTTCGCCTGCTTAGGGTAAATAATATCGCCGTTTTCATTCAATCGATACCACATGAGATCACTATTAGACAGATGGTCTGTTTTTGTAGCGCATATAAGCATGCTGTTCGCGACAGCAATAATCGCACCCTCGGTATAGCGTTTATTTTCATACCAGCATACCTTTGCGTTGGTTAATGCACTGTCGCCATCTAGCACCACTAACGGAGTGTCTTTCGCTGTTGCTATATGAGAAAACACTAAAAAAAATAATAAAAAGATTGAGATACGTGTAAGCAAATTTCACCCCGCAGTAGCAGTTTTTAATATCTTCACTAAGCTTAAGTCTATATGCTATAAAAACACAATGATGGAAATAATAAAAAGGTGAACATATGCAATTTGATAAAAATATGATTGACGAATTAACACTCCTCGCTAAATTCCCGCGAAATTCAAAAATGCAAGGTATTAAGATTCATTCTGATGCAGATTCTTCACTGATTGATGCAGCGAAGCGCTTATACGATAAAGGAATTACTGATAGCAGCGATGGAGGCTACCTAACCGATTTAGGTCTTGATTTAATAGAACATGTTACATTGATCCACTCGGCTTTAAAATAGCCACAACTGCTTAGATAAGCCTAAATCCTGCCCACTTTAGCCAGTTTATTATTAGTTTTTTGCTAATAGTCAACTGGCAAATTCACTAAACCATACTATCATTCAGTTTTCATTCATTTAAATTCATTTTATTTAAATAAAGGGACTCGTGATGAAAACGAATAAACTCAAACTTGCACTTCTAAGCAGTACAATTACTTTATTATTAGCTGGCTGTGGTTCGGACAATGATGAAAATGAACCTGAAGTCGTCGACACTCCCCCCGTCATTCAACTTGATAGCACTGCGAGTGTAAAAGAGGGTGAAAGCACAGAATTATCAGCAACGGTTACCGATGATAACGCGAGTATTAGCTACAACTGGGTACAAGATTCAGGCCCGAATATTACGCTAACGGGAGCAGACACAAACTCTATCAGCTTTATTGCGCCAGCACTTGATAACGACACAGAAGCTATGTTTACGCTTACGGCTACGGACTCAGCAGGCCAAGCTACATCAAAATCAATTACGGTGAGTTTGTTGAATAATGTTGCCCCTAAGGTCTCTGCAGACTTTGGCTCTGCACAAGAAAAGTCGATGGCGACACTCTCAGTAAATGCGACTGATGACGATGGCAGTATTAGCAGTTATAACTGGGAGCAAACAGCAGGGCCCACAGTTACGTTGAGCAGTGCGACTGAACAACAAGTGTCATTTACTTTACCAAGTGTTGCCGAAGATACCGAGCTTAAATTCAAAGTAACAGTTACAGATGATTCAGGCGATAGTACCGAATTAGAACAAAGTTTCATTATAGCGAGTATCGATAACACGTATACCTTAGCGGGTTCAATTACGGGTGATAAGTTTAGTAATGCGACCGTTAATGCAACTTTACTCGGTACTAATTACACACAAACGAGCGATGCTAACGGTGATTTTACGTTTACGTTTACTGTTGACGATGATGAAACGAATCTGTTTAGTCGTATTAATGCTATATCTGCGACTAATTCGAGTCTTGAATACAGTGCATTTGTTTCCGATTTAACTGCCAATGCCCAAGTACAAGCAGCACCCAAAATTAAGGCTAATTTTGCCCATGGTGATGAAGGCGCTAATACGGTAAGTTTAAGCGCTGTTTCTACGGCGTTAGTTGCGCTTATTACAGCGGCAAATGAGGGGATACCACCGGCTGACCTTGAAAGCTTTTCATTGGTAGAAAAAGGGGTTGATCCAGATGTGTTGATTGAAGCTGCAGCCGTCGTGAAATATGCGACCGAAAATGAAGTGACCCTTCCAGAAGGAACGGAAAATTTAATTGATCTTATTGAAAACCCAGACGCTTATAACGAGTTTGTCGCCGCTGTTGAGCAATCAAACCCAGGCGCAATCGAAAATGAAGTTGCAAAAATAATAGCAGATCCAGAGCTAACTCCACCTGTCGATGAATCATCTCTACCTGCTTACTATGTAAGAACATACCCTACAGCAACAGGGTTCCTTTCACGTGGTGGCCAGCAATACACATTTGAAGAAAACGGTATGGGCAAATATGTTCATAGTAGTGGCGCTGTTAATTACAATTGGGCACTTACTGAAGGTGTTATCACACTTGATTTTACTAGTGGTCAGGGCATTATCGGGTTCCTTTCTGTTGATGTCGGCGTTGCTGGGCTTTCTCAGCAACAAGTTGATGATCTTTTCAATGCAGGGATTTATCAAGTTGAAGTCACCTACTCACCTCAAACAGCGACACTTAAAAGGATTGTCGAAGGTGAGAGCATTGATAGTTATCGCTTAACAATGTCACAAACGGCTCAAATGACACCTATTTACTTGGGCGAAAATGTGATTGAAACACCTGAATTTAGCGTTTCAAATGAATCAGATGTCTCAATGAGAAAGCCATATTCAGGCTCTGACCTTGCGTTTAAAGCTGAAGATATGGGAGGCACTTGGGCAATACAACATTATCAAAGTGATAGTGATGATGGGGTTGTCGGATTTGTTTTAGACCCATACGTTTTTTCTGCTGATAATACGGGTAAATTACAAGATGCAGAGACAGCACTTCAGTGGCAAATCGAAGAAGGTGTTCTTAAAGTTACTTTCCCTGATCAGCGATATCAAGAAAGCCGAATTATTGACCAGTTAAATGGTGATTTACAATTACTGAATGTTGCATACTCCGCAGAGGGCGCTGTTATCGCAACTGAAGTTATGTATGGCTTTAAGGTTGACGAAACGAGTGCAGCCGCCGTTGATGTAACAAATGAGCCCGGCAATTTCTGGCAGACTATGATAAATCAGTGGACAAAAGCAAACTGGAAAGATGGCAAGCTAGAGTTTTATTATGAAGGTAACAGCGATAATGGCTTTAATGTGTTTGGCTTTCAGTTAACAAAAACGGATAGTCGCCGTTTAAATCTAGTCAATGGCACCGAGCAAGATTATACCTTAGATGGCGTAAATGTAGGTTGGATGCAAGAATCTAGAGACGTCACGATTAACTATTTTGGTAATTTTTCATGCAGTGATGATATGTCTAAACCATGTCGCAAACGTGAATGGGAGATATTAAAATCTCAACCGGGTGTTGCCGGTGAACGATTATACGTAAAAGAAAAAGACTATTATTTGTTAGATGAAAATGGTTGGTACAATAGCCAAGGTGCGCCTTCTATATTGATTGCTCCACGGATTAATATCTATGAAACAATTCCTGAAAATTATTGGATGCCAGAGACGATGAAGTCGAGTGGAGCACCTAGCTTGTTTAATACAACCAGCAGTTCAACAAACTATACGATACTTTCACCTAATAAAGATAAATCATCCGTTAACTAATCCTTGCAGCAAAAGGCCCGATTAAATCGGGCCTTTTAATTTATATTGAATCGGGTTGATTCTGCGGGGCTGCATCAATAAATGCATCAAGTGTATTACAGTGTTCATACACAGCGGCGATTTTTGGATATTTTTTCATATCAACGTTAAAACGCAGTGCATTAAATACTTGAGGCACTAAACAGACATCAGCTAAGGTTGGCTCATTCCCTACACAAAAACGATTACCTTCATCTAACATTTTTTCTATGCTGTCGAATCCGACCTCAACCCAATGCTTATACCAGGTGTTCTTAGCCTCATCATCGACACCAAGATCATTGGCTAAGTATTTTAAAACGCGTAAGTTATCAATTGGATGAATATCACAGGCTACGGCGTAACAAAGGTTACGGATCTGTGCTTTTTGCCATGCATCACCCGTCAGTAAAGGGACCTCTGTATGGGTTTCTTCAAGCCATTCTAAAATAGCTAATGATTGCGCTAAAACCCCGTGCTCGGTTTCTAACGCTGGCAAAAGGCCTTGTGGGTTTTTTGCCAAATAGGCGTCGCTTTGCTGTTCCGATTTTAATAGATTTACGGTTACAAGTTCATGATCAATGTTTTTTAAATTAAGGGCGATACGAACGCGGTACGCCGCAGATGAGCGAAAATAGCTATAAAGTTTCATTATACGTCCTGTTTACCTGTAAAGTGTTTTTTAATAGTTCGCCAACAATCTGTGTAGTTTGCTTGACGCTCTTTACCTTCAAGGGCATATTTTGTTGGTGAAATAACGTAACGTGATTCAAACATAAATGCGAGTGTATTTTCATAGCGTTGTGGCTGTAAATCTGCATTCGACGCTTTTTCAAATACATCAGCTTCAGGCCCATGTGGTGACATACAATTATGTAGACTTGAGCCGCCCGGTACAAAACCGTGCTCTTTGGCATCGTAAACACCTTCAATTAAGCCCATAAATTCACTCATAATATTGCGATGATAATAGGGTGGGCGGAAAGTGTTTTCTGCTACCATCCATCGTGGAGGGAAAATAGCAAAATCTATATTTGCGACACCCTCAGTACCTGAAGGTGACGTAAGGACAGTAAAGATTGATGGATCTGGGTGATCATAGCTTACGGTGTTCATGACATTGAAACGCGCTAAATCATATTTATAGGGCGCACTATTACCCGTCCATGCGACCACATCGAGTGGTGAATGACCAATATCACAACGGAACATGTTACCATTAAATTTCGCAACTAATTCAAAGTGACCTTCGATATCTTCAAATGCAGCGACAGGGTAGTGAAAGTCACGGTCATTAGCGTAACCGTTTGCACCAACTGGACCACGCTCAGGCAATATGTACGCATGGCCATAGTTTTCACAAATATAACCCCGCGCAGTCTCCGTTAATAAATCAACTGCAAACTTAATGCCTCGTGGAATAACGGCAATCTCACCGGCACGCACTGTTAACTTGCCGCACTCAGTTCTAAGCAGTAGTTCGCCTTGTTGAGGAACAAACAACATCTCGCCATCTGCATTGTAAAAGTAACGGTTATCCATAGACTTGTTAGCGACATAAATATGAATACCAATACCTGTTTGTGCATTTGCGCTACCATTTGCCGCCATTGTGACGAGACCGTCGATAAAGTCAGTCGGTTCTATTGGGAAATCAATCGGATCCCAACGTAGCATCGTCGGTGGTGTTGGTACTTCGGTGATTGGTGCAGTGCGAATTAAACCATTATCAATTGCTGTATAGTCGCCTTGAACAACCGAAGGACGAATACGATAAAACCATGTTCTGCGATTATCTGCACGCGGTGCTGTAAAAGCCGTTGTGCTAAATTGCTCAGCGTATAAATCGTAGTTTACTTTTTGTGGGCTGAACTGACCAATTGGTAATGCACCCGGCAGTGCTTCGGTTTCAAATTCATTACCAAAGCCTGTCATATATTGTAATTCGTTGTTATTCATCACTAGACTCCTGAAAGGTTTTAGGTAAGATACTCTCATGTGAGAGTAAATTCAAATAGGATAGAATTTAACTCTGTAAATATTTTTTGACAGTAAAAATGCCATGACAAAAGAGATGAAAGCGACATTTGATTTAAACAGTTTCCTGCCCTACACACTCAACAATATTGCAACGCAAATGAGTGAACAATTTAGTGAGCTATATCAAAGCCAATTTGACTTAACCGTGCCACAATGGCGCATTATTGCCAATCTAGCCCAATACGGTCAGCTAAGTGCAAAATCGTTATGTGATTTGGCACACATGGATAAGTCTACGGTATCAAGAGCGGTTAAACGCTTATTAGAAAGAGACATTATAAGCGCCCAATCTGATCCACTCGATAAAAGAGCAACCTTACTGTCATTAACACGTGATGGCAGCGATATGGTCGAAAAAATTAGTCCGGTGGCATTAGATTGGCAAGCAGAGATGCTAAAAGACATAGATGAACATGAATATGAAAACTTTATCTCAACGCTGAATAAAGTTTACGATAGCCTCAATAAAAATGTTTAATTCTGTAATCTTAGCGCTGCTACATATTGATTTAGTGAATCGATACGGATATGATAATCGATATCATTTACAATTAGAAATTTGGATGCTCTCCCTATGAAATTAGCGTTAAACACAATGAAGACTTTTGGCCTTAGCCTTGTATTAGCATCAGCATTTATTACGCAACCAGTATTGGCAAATGGCCCAATTGGCGAGCACGTTAATCACCTTAAAGCAAACTTAAAAGATTATTCTGATGATGTTGAGTGGATGATAGCAAAAGTGGATGCTTTAGTGACAGAGTATGAAAAAAATGGCGCTAAGGCTGTTAAAAGCGATGATTTAATTGAGTATTGGGAATCAGTAAAGTTTCACAGTGCCATCGAAACTAATTACGTTCCAGTTTATGCATCTATTTGGCAAAGCATTTATGGTATTAAAATGGCCATCGATGATAAAAAACCTGCAAGCGAAGTACGTCAACACCAGCAGGCACTAGATGCGGCTCTATGGCAGGGGCTAGGGGCTGTTAAATTAGCCGCTGATTTTCAACAAAAAGGCTTATTGAAAGCGGTAAAAGCGACGGCCTCTGAAAACATGACGCAAAGCGCCACTATTGATGAAATTAAACATAAGTTAGACCGCGTTGTGGCAAAATATGCTGAGCGTTTAAGCGACGAAGCGACTCAAATTGTACACGATACTTACCTTCACTTATTTGAAGGCGTAGAAGGTACTCTTATTGAAAAAGACGCAAAACTTGTGGAAGTACTTGAAAAAGATTTTAACGTCACACTTCCAAAAGCCATTTCAGACAAAAAAGACGTTGACCAAGTTAGAAATGTGGTTATTGATATGCAAGAAAAACTTGATCGCGCTAAAGTGCTATTAGAAGAAGCTGAAAAGTCACGTAAGGATGTATTTTAGTGAAACGCAGAACCTTTATTCAAGGGCTGGCTGCGTTAGGGGTAGTGGGCAGCATGCCATTACCTCTTTCTCGTGCTTTTGCCGCAAGCCCAGTAAGCCCAATTTCAGTGAATGACCTACCAGCCCTAGAGGGCGATCTGACTTTATACCTAGGCCGTGGTGAAGGTGGTTTATACGAAAACGTATTGAAATCAATCGAAAAGAAAAATCCAAAACTTAACCTATCGATTCGTCGCGGGCCGACAGCAGCGCTTGGAAATATGATTGTTGCTGAAGCAAAAGCAGGCGTGAAACGGGCTGATTTATTTTGGGCTGTGGACTCAGGTGCAATTGGTTTAATTACCGATGCGGGACTCGCCAAACCGTTACCAGGCGATTTAGAATCGCAATTACAGCCGCAATTTCGCTACCCAGGTTGGGCACCCGTGACAGGGCGTATCCGTACCTTACCCTATAACACGAAGCGCCTCACCAAAGAGCAAATTCCAGATAGCATTATGGCGATAGCCGATAGCGATTTATCAATTGGCTGGGCACCCGCCTATGCATCATTCCAGTCATTTGTAACTGCAATGCGCATTCTTGAAGGCGATGATAAAACCGCTAAGTGGCTTAAAAAAGTCCAGAAACGTTCTAAAACGTATGCCGGTGAATTAGGTGTAGTGATGGCTGTTGAGCGTGGTGAGGTTGATATTGGTTTTGCAAATCACTATTACACACTTAGATTAAAGTCGGGCAAACCTGATGCAAATCTCGATCTTGCCTTCACAAATCAAGACGCGGGTTGCTTAGTTAATGCCTCGGGTGTACTTTCATTAACCGATAACCCGAATGCAATGAACTTTATGCGCTATTTATTAAGTGCAGAAGTACAAAGCTACCTTGCTCGCGAGGCCTATGAAATTCCGCTTATTCAAGGGATTGAACAGCCTTCTGGCTTACCTGCTTTATCAGCAATATCACCACCGAAAGTTGATTTAACACAATTGGCAGATTTAAGGCCAACACTTGACCTTATGCGAAGTAGCGGTGTTCTATAATGCGCATACCTGCTTCATATCCTATGGCGCTGCTTGCAGCGCTTTTGGCGTTAGCGCCTGTTTATATTCTGATCACCTTAGCCAGTGATGCAACAGCTATTTTTGATAGTCATAATTTAAAAATTCTTGGTAATACCTTATCCCTCATGGTGTTAACCGTAATAGGCTCAATTTTAATTGGTGTTCCTCTGGCATTTATTAGTGCCTATGTGCAGCTTCCTTTTAAGAAGTTTTGGCTGGTGTTGTTTGCAGCGCCGCTTGCAATACCAAGCTACATCGGTGCATTTACGCTCTACGCAGCGTTTGGTCCAGGTGGTGAGATAAACCAGCTATTAGGGTTTGAAACCCCACCTATGTATGGATTAACAGGTGCAGCGATTGTGATGACGCTGTATACCTTTCCATTTGTAATGCTGACTACACGTTCATCATTGCTCAGTCTTGATGCGAGCATGGTTAACGCTGCACGCACCTTGGGTATGTCGATGACAATGAGTGTGTTTAGAGTCGTATTACCGCGAGTAGTTAATGGGATTGCTGCCGGCTCTTTACTGGTGGCTCTGTATACGTTGTCGGACTTTGGCACGCCAGCTATGATGCGACTTGATACGTTTACCCGTGTGATTTATGTCGAATATAACGCGTTTGGTTTAAGTCGCGCGGCAATGTTATCACTGCAACTAATGGTAATTGTCGGCTTTTTATTGTTTATGGAGTCGCAAATAAAAACGGCCTCAGAGCGTCATGGTCGGCCATTAATGTTATTTCCAACGAATGGTCAAAAGTGCATGATGCTATTAACTTTTGCACCCATTTTGATTTTGGCGATTTGCTTACCGCTCGGTATTTTTTGCGTGTGGTTAGCGCGTGATGGCTTTGCTAATTTTGACTTCAGTATTGCATGGAACTCAGCGTACGCCTCGGGCCTAGCTGCCATTGTTGCTGTAATAGTTGCTGTGCCTGTAGCGCATGCCGCACTGACCGGTAAAGCGGGACGTATTATGGAGCGCGTGACTTATTTTGGTTTTGGTATACCGGGTATCGTAATGGGAACTGCGCTGGTGTATGGTGGATTGCAATTACCAATGTTGTATCAAACTCTTGCTTTATTAGTCATTGCGTATGTATTACGTTTTTTACCGCTTGCAGTTGGTTCTGTCCGCACCAGTACTGAGCACTTAGATTCAAGCTTGGTTAAGTCTGCCAGGGTGTTAGGAGCAAGTCCTCGTGAAGCATTTTTACGCATTACGTTGCCTTTAACCTTACGTGGTATTATTGCCGGGGCTGCGCTTGTTTTCTTAGAATCGATGCGTGAGCTTGAGGCGACGTTGTTACTTGGCCCAACAGGGTTTGAAACCTTATCTACGTATTTATGGCGTGTTTATGAAGCGGGCTATTTTGGTCGCGCAGCGATTCCAGGTTTGCTTCTTGTCGTGATATCAGCATGTGGTTTAGCTATAATGCTGTCCGGTGAAAAACGCAGTCAATTAGAACATTAAGGATCAGTTTAATGCTATCAGTTAGTAAGCTGTCTATCGATTATGGTAGCAATCGAGTGGTAAGTGATCTTAACTTGTCACTAGGCAAAAGTGAGATCCTCATGCTAGTTGGACCAACTGGCTGTGGTAAAAGTACAATATTACAAGCACTCGCAGGGCTTATCCCTATCAGCGAGGGTGAAATTAACTTAGGTTCGTGGCGTGCAACGCCAAAACAAAAAGTTCCGCCTGAAAAGCGCAAAGTGGGTATGGTTTTTCAAGACTTTGCGTTATTTCCGCATTTAACAGTGCAAGAAAATATTTGTTTTAGACTGACAGATTCAGCTAAAGGAGATCATTGGATTGCATTATTGGGTCTTGAAAAGTTTCGCAACAAGAAACCGGCCACGTTATCAGGTGGTCAGAAGCAACGTGTTGCACTGGCACGTACACTTGCGCATGAACCTGATTTTGTTTTATTGGATGAACCCTTATCAAACCTTGACGCGGCATTAAAAGATACGTTGCGATGGGATATTCGCAATGCATTGAAAAAAGCGGGTGTTCCCGCTATTTGGGTTACGCATGATCAAGAAGAAGCATTATCTATTGGTGATAGAGTTGGTGTATTGAAAGAAGGGGTTATTCAACAACTCGACACACCAGAATGTTGTTTTAGTTTACCTAGTAATCGTTTTGTTGCTCGTTTTCTTGGTGAGGCAAGTTTTATTTCTGGAAAGTCGTTAGGTGATATCGCAACAACTGACTTAGGGAATGCGCCGATAATTAAAATAGATCATGACTCAGCCGATGTTGATGTACTTTTGCGCCCTGATGATGTTCATCTTATTCAAAATGCCAGTTCAACCAATGGTAAGGTGACATGGGTGCGCTATGAAGGTGGCAGCCGTTTATGTGCAGTGAAACTTGCATGTGATACGGTTGTGACGAGTCGCGTAAGCCACGAAGTGATTGTCCGCCCAGATGATGAAGTTCATGTGTCAATCAACACCACTCACCCCCTTGCGGTCTATGCAGTTTAAATAAATCATTTATGCAGGTCTTTAAGGCCTGCAACTTCTCTTTTCTATTCTATTTAATACTTGTTCGCACTCATACTTAATCATTTTGATGGGTTAAACCGTTGCTACCTAGGTTAAAATTTGTGTTCTACGACTGCATGGATGCAGGAGGTAGAGCAATGCAGGAGCAATTGCCGAGAACACCTAAATAACGAAACTTTTGCCTTGTTATCATCGAGGCTTGTTGCCTCAGAATAGCTCATTTAATTAAGCGCAATGGTATAAGCTAATTGCTCTAACTTTCTTTTACGCTCTCAAATTTATAAATTAGTAACTAGCAAGAATAATGTTTAAAACGTAAAAAGCCCGCCAGTAGGGGCGGGCTTTAGGCTTTATTTTATAACAAGACTAACTTGTTATTAGAATGTGTAACGAACGCCTACACGCATTTCCCAAACAGAAGCACCACTTTGCGTAGCTGTTTTGCCATTGTTAGGGCTGAAGTCAGAGTAAACATAACGACCCTGATCATCGATTGATGTCTTAATCATACGGTTACCAACAAAGTTACCTTTCTTAAGTACACCCCAGTCATCATTTAGAAGGTTTGTTAAGTTATCGATAACGAAGAACACTTCACCTTTATG
Source organism: Pseudoalteromonas sp. JSTW (assembly GCF_013423925.1). Lineage (NCBI taxonomy): Bacteria > Pseudomonadati > Pseudomonadota > Gammaproteobacteria > Alteromonadales > Pseudoalteromonadaceae > Pseudoalteromonas > Pseudoalteromonas sp. JSTW. The sequence goes on along the minus strand of NZ_CP058973.1, from coordinate 131,425 downwards.
ACCGTCCATGAACCCAGGTACTTCTTGAGTCATTTTGAAGTTAACTTTAGTGAACCAATCTGCATTTTGGCGGTTACGAGCTGAAATAGTACCGCGCTCTAAACCATTTGCAGAAATCCATTGGTTAAACTCATTAACTTCTTCTGGTGTCATGTCGTAAACAACATTTGGATCATCAACTTCAGGAATATACATTAACTGACGACTACGGTTTGAGTTGCTGTCACCGAATACAGAGTCACTGCCGTTAAACGTGTAGCTATAAGGTAAGCCTTTGTATGTTTCACTGAATAAGTTGAAGCGCGTGTTATAACCATCAAACAGCTCAGTTGTGTAACCAAGAGTCATAGTAAAACGATGCGGGATTTCGTAATCAGAAGTACGGGCACCTGGGTTTTTAGGATCAAATGTTGCCATGTTGCCGTAGTTCGAGCTCGCTACAGAACTTGTCATTGGGTTAACATCTGTAGAGTCTGTATAAGCATACGCAATTTGCATGCTAATGCCGTTATCAAAACGCTTGCTCATAGCCGCAGAGATAATTTGTGATTCACCGCTGTCGCCATTAACGTTTGTTAGTAATAAGTCACCGCTACGGCCTTCAATAGACTCAAGCACTGGACGACCATCAAATGTAGTTTCACCTGAATCTCGTAACGCAATATCTTGTACAATTGCAGCATCTTTACGTTTTGTGAATAAGTAATCTACAGAGAAAACATACTCGTCTTCAGTTGTGTACGTTGCGCCAATAGAGTATTTCCACTCAGATGGCATTTCAAAGTTAGGATCCACGGCATTAACTGATGAATCGCCTGCACCGATTTGAGTGTTAGCAACTTTATCAAATAAATCTTGTGGTACTTCATAACCTGGAGTGCCGCCATTGACGTTTGGTGTGTCAAATAAGTCTAAGCGTGCTTGTCTTTTCGCTTCATCTAGGAAGTAAACACCGTCTACGTCTTTAATACCAGTACTAATGTTCGTGATACCGTCGTTTGAATACGAGTTAGATAGCCATACGTTCGGGTTACCACCTGAGAATAAACCAACGCCTGCACGTACTTCTAATGCATCTGTTGCATACCATTCAAAACCAACACGAGGCTGAATTAAATCAATACCATCAAATGTTGACTGATTGCTGAAACCGTAACGATTAGTAAAGTTTTCGTTGAAGTTTGGCTCATCATCACTTGTGTAGCGGTCGTAGCGTAGACCGAATGTTAATGTTGCGTCTAAATCAGTGAAGCTGTATTCATCTTGTACATAGAAAGTATGTTGAGCATACGAGAAGCTTGCTGCAGCGTCTGTTGGATCATTTGTCGATGCCGCGTTGTTGTAGTACAAGCCACTCGCAATTCCATCTTCGAAATCATCTACTGAGTTAAAACGCCACTCACCTTGCGTGTGCTGTACGAATTGGTTGAACACGTCAAGTTTTTCGTATTCATAGCCGCCAGTGATAGTGTGTTGGTCTAGGTAATAAGTACCCGCAAGTTTCACTGTTGTTGTTTCGTAGTCTAAATCGTTTGATTGACGAGAATCATCTGGACCAATGTAAACTGTACCGCCATCAGACGTACTAATCTGCATTTCACCGAAGCTGCTTGCTGCATCTAAAGATTGTACAGTCGCATCTAATTCAGATTTACCAACGCGGATTTCTGTTGAAAATTGATCAGACCAATCTGAGTAGATTGAACCGATTAATGATGTGAACTCAGCACCTTGCTTGAAGAAATGATTTTCTAAAGCAACAGTATCGCTGTATGCATCAGACTGAGACAGTGTAAAACCATCATTGTAGTTGTAAATTAAGTTTGCACGGTGTGCATCGTTAATGTTCCAGTCTAGTTTTACTAAGATTTTTTCATCTTCTACTGGAGCGCTTGATGGCATACCGCCTGCGTTATAGCCGTATACATCTTGAGCGATTTGCTGAACACGAGTAAGATCTGCAGCAGAAACACTGCCTGTATCTAAACCAGCGTATTCATACTGTTTAACACCTTCAAGCTTTTCATAAGATGTGAAAAGGAAAAGGCTATCTTTAATAAGTGGTAGACCTACGTTAAAGCCATAACGTTTTTCAGTGTAGTTACCTGGGTCAACTTCTCTTCCTTCGATTTTGTCACCTTTCATAGAGTCATTGGTGTAATCGAAGAACATACCACCGTGAACTTCATTGCCGCCTGATTTAGTAACGGCATTGATGTTACATGATGTGAAACCACCGTATTGAACGTCAAAAGGTGCAAGTTCTACTGCAACCTGTTCAATTGAATCAAACGAGAAAGGTGCACGGATTGTCGGGTAGCCGTTTGAGCTTAGGCCGAAGTTATCGTTCATACGAACGCCGTCAAGCGTTAAGCTGTTAAAGCGTGGGTTACCACCACCACAGTTAATTGAACCGCGGCTATCATCTATTGTTACACGTGGGTCAATACGTACGATGTCACGTAAGTCACGGTTGATTGCTGGTTGGTTTTCTAAATCTTCAAGTGTAAACGTCGCTGCTGGACCTGTACCACCCGACATACGGCTGATAGGACGACCTGTAACAACGATTTGTTCTACATCAGTTTGTCTTTCTAACGTAACATTAACAGGGTAGTCAGCACCAACTTGTAGGTTAATGTTGTTAAACGTTTGATCTGCAAAAACGTCAGAATCTACAACAACGCGGTAAGGACCACCTACACGAAGGCCTTTCGCTGTGAAGTAACCCGCATCATTCGTTTCAGTTTCTTTTGTTGAACCTGACGGTAAGTGTACGATTGTAATCTTTGTGCCAGCAGCAGGATTACCGTTTGGCCCTTTAATCTGACCCTTGATAGCAGATGTTGTTTCATTTGCTAACGCTGCACCACTTACACCAACACATGCTGCAATAGCAAGTGACAGGGCTGTTTTGCGGAGTTGGATTTTCATTATGTTATTTCCCGTGTTAAAGGTTATGTTTCATTTATAGTTTGCTGTCAGTTGGCATCTTTAGTGCCTTTACTAACGGTTTTGCTGATTTATCAAACAACGAATTTAATAAACCGGCTAATCTGATCCCACCTTGTTGTAGGCGAGTTTTTATAACTGGTACATTTTTATAGATATAACTATAACTTATGTTTGTTTCATTTTCTTTATAGATTGATTTTGCAATATTATGAGATTCTATTAACCAATCGCTTGGAGAGCTTGAGAGGTAATCTGCTATAAGTTCTTCATTTTTTGTGTCTATAAATTGCGCAAATTCACTATAGGACAAGTTTTCGTTTTCAATTAACTTTGTGTCCCATAAGCTATGTAAATTTGTATTCTGACCGAAGAATGTGACAGAAATATTATTTCCGCCGCGGTCTTCGCCTCTACCTGCATGAAAAGGTTGGTGACTATCGCCGACCAAATGAACTAAAAAGCGCAAAGCGAACTGCTTTTCAGCAATAGATGCATTGTCATTTTTTAAGACTGTAATTGAGTATTCAATGCCTTCTAAAATATCTGTAACAGAGTCTTTATTATGGTGTGCGTGTTCATCGTACTTTGGCTTTGCATCGCCTTCATCAAAGTTTATGTAATGCCAGCGTGATGATTTCTTTTGCCAAAATGTTTCAGGTGCTGAGCGCATTTCGTCGGCCCAGGTAGCAATTTGAGGTAATGATTCACCGTCTAATAGGGGAGTTAAAGCCTGGCGAGTGGTGTCGGTAATATGGTTTGCAGCTACTTCACCTACAATACGGTGGCCGTTTTGCCCCCATGCGTGAGAAGGTGAGCTCATTGACATAGATAAAATGCCAGTTGATATGAGCAACATTGTTTTTGTTTTTTGTAACATTGAGTCAGTGTCCGAATAAATGCGTTATTAAGCACGATTCCATAATGTCAATTCTCCTGAATTTCAGCTGAAATAGAAAGGACTCAATAAGATTCATAATTTCTTGTTCATAAATTCATAAAATCAATAGGTTACAATGTTTAAGTAAAGTTACCTATTGCAATGAGTAAGAATAATTGTTCAAATAGAGACAACAGTGCGTTGTTGGCTATTAAAATTGAATTTGAAAACAATACTAATAAAAAAATCATCGATTGTTACATTTTTGTTTCTGTCTCTTATTTTGTTTTTTTGCATCGGAACGATGCAGAGTAAAGCACCGATTTCTGATATTGACGCTTTCATAGAAACTTCGTATCAATGTGCAACAAAGTCAGATCTTAATCTTAATGAACTTGTTGTTTATTCATCAGGTAAAGTGCTTGCTGAGGACGTTGCGAAAGTACTGTGTAGTGATGACACTATTAGTAAGCAATATGGAACGGTTACTTCTTACTGGGGCTATAAAACCTCAGACACAATCGAGTTTTTAGGTAAAGGAATTGCTGACCTTATTCTCGCTAAAGAGAATCTTATAAATGCGTTTATGGCAGAATCGACCTATAACTACCAAGCTGTAGTTGGGTTTCCAAATTACACCGCTTATTTAATTTCAAGTACTGAAAAACCACGTGTAGAAAAAAGTTACTTTCTTGATAAACGTATTGGCCTGTTAGATTATCCGACAAGTCGTTCTGGTCATATACTACCGAAGCAATTATTCAAAAAGTTAGATATTAACCTTGAGAATTTAAACATTGTTTATGCCAGCTCTCATTCTGAACTGAGAGAATTACTTGCCAGTGGTCAGGTCGATTTGATTTCTTCATATTGGCAAGATTCGGATCAAGCAAAGTTTTCCGCAAATTATATTACCCCGATTAGCGATAATATTAGTGGTAGTCGCTGGTACTTAAAAATGGAAAATGAAAATACTGATCTACTTTGTGCTGTGCAATTACGCTTAACAGAATTAGCGCGCAGCCAGAATTCACACTACTTTAATCATGTAGAATCATTTTGGGAATGTGATGCTGAAAAGCAAATAAAACGCAGTACAGGGGAAAACAATGCTGCCAACTAGAGTAAAGTTTGCTTATGCAGTGGTTTTCTGTGTCGCAAGTATTATGATGTTTGCGAGTTATATTTCTGCAAAATATAGTGATAACCGTGCGAATAATGCGTTAACAATCGTTAAAATAGAAAATCGGATTGCACTTGACCTGAACTACTTAAATTTACCCGATGACTTTCTTAAACATTCGGGTAGTAAAGACATGGTGCTTAATTATATTGAACAGTTAAATAGCCAGTTATCTGCCTCTGATGTGTTTGTTTACTCTATTGAGGGAATTTCAGAATACCCTGCGCGTGCAGATTTGATTGTGAAACAATTGCATACACCACAAAAATCTCTCAGTGTTAGTTTTGTCGTAGACTCCTCAATATTTGAAAAAAATGACATTGTTGTATTGATTTTAGTTTTTGGATTTGCAGGATTGTTTACCTATTTACTCTTTTTGAGTGAGCGCACTAAGATAAAAATTGCGAAACATACCCCTGATGTTGAAAAACATACTCAATTGCAACCAAAACTGATTGTTGACCTTAAAAGTAAAACATTGTCAGCAAATTGCGACAAAGAAAAAACCGTTGCTTTAGCGAATAAGCCGCTGTGTTTTTATTTGGCCCTAGTTGAGTTTTGTGTTGAAAACCCAGACGTCATACTTAATCAAAATAAAGATGTTCCCGAAGAGTTGTTAGCACTGGCTAATAAGTATTTTTACCGGTTAGTAGAACTTGGTCACACCATACGCAAACGACCAAATTTCACGAATAGTTTAGAAAAAACATTAAGTGAAATACGCGCGGCCCTTGATGAGGTTTGGCAGGAACTCCCAGAAATTAAAGACACCTATTATCCACCTAAAGCACATGGGGAAGGGTCTCGCTCTCGTCTACACCATTATGGTTTAAAGGGCATTACGCTAGATGACATTGAAGTCATTGGAAAATAACAACCACAAAGTAGCTTATAAGAAATAAAAAAGGGAAGTGCATGTTACTGACTTCCCTTGCTTTATTTACTTTGCCCCTAATTAGGCGCGTAATCAGCCGCTTTTAGAGGACTGTTCTGTTCGAAGTAACGTTTCAATGCCTGTGCATCGGTATCATCAGTACTAACGAATCCGGCTTTTTTGGTAAGCGTTGGATAACCATCACCGCCTGAGGCATTGTAGCTATTGATACTCATACGGTAGGTTTTAGTCATTTCAATTGGCGCACCATTAATTTTAACATCGGATAGCTGATTGTTTTCGCGTTTAAAACTAAGCTTATGATATTGTAAATACGCACCTGAGTCGGGCGGGAATGATGTCACAACGTCAAGGTAATCAAACAGGTCTTTACCTGTTATATCAATGTACGTAATTCTATTTTTAAACGGGTGTACTTTTAAAATATCTTTGTAGCTTACATCACCTGCGTGAATACTATCTCGGATACCACCGCCACTAATTATGCCAAAGTCAGCTCCGACAGATTGCATTTGTGCCGCAATAATCACGCGAGCTAGGTTTACTTGTTGATAACGCACTTTATTACGATCTCCTTCTAGCTTGCTATCAACTTCACCTATTTTCCCTGCAATTTGGGCTGCGCCTTTTTCTTGGTATACAGCAAGCATGTTTTTGAGTGACTTATCGGGCTCTATATAATCACCTGCTAGCTGTTTTTTACCCTCTTTATTTTCAACATATAAGTTAACAGGAATAAGTGAATAGTTAAGGAGAGTCAATTCGTCACCTTCTAGTTTAAACTCGGCTTTACCAACATATTTACCCCATTCATGGGCTTGCATAATCCATGTCCCATTTTGTTGGTCTGGTTTACAAGCCTTTCCTGGTGCAAAATTAACATCTGCGACATTCTCTTCTGACATACACACAGGCTCTTGAGAGTGGCCGCCTACGATAATATCAATCATACCCTTCGGTAAATTGCGCGCCATTGTCACGTCGCCGGGTGCATTAATACCATAGTTTGCATCGACATAATGGCCCATATGCGTAACAGCAATTGTAATATCGGGATTATATTGCGCCTCTATTTTAGGGGCTAAGCGGGTTGTCACAGTGACCGGATCTTGAAAATCTAGGCCGCCAATGTATTGCGGATTACCAATCTTTGCCGTATCCGTGGTTGTTAAACCAATGACGGCTATTTTAAGGCCATTTTTTTCGAATACTTCGTAAGCCTGATAGGCCGTTTTTCCGGTTTCTTTATCAAAAATATTGGCAGATAAGAATGGAAAGTTTGACCACTGTTGCTGTTTATCTAAAACAGCTAATGGGTTATCAAACTCATGGTTTCCAATTGCCATTGCATCATAACCAATTGCAGACATTCCTTTAAAATCTGGTTCAGCGTGCTGTAAGTCAGATTCAGGAATACCAGTATTAATATCGCCACCAGACAATAATAATACGGCGTGTCCATTGTTGACTGCTTCTGCTTTTAATCGATCAATAAGGGTCTTACGAGCAGCCATACCGTATTCACCTTGTTCATTGTGCCAAAAACGGCCATGGTTATCGTTCGTGTGGAGAAGTGTAAGGTATTGAACACTATCAGTATGATTTGAAGAGCTACTACATGCAGTGAGTGTGACAAGTAGTGAAGATAAAATAAAAAAGCGCATAATATGTTGCCTGATAAAAGCATGAGGTTAATTATGCGCTTAGTTTAAACGACTGAGGTTTAAATTAAATGACTTTTATACGTTTTTATTGCTCATTTGTGTATTTAATTGTCCCGTCGCCGCTAATTGTCTACGTTGTAACTCTTGTTCAGCATAATGGGATTTTTGGTGGTTATTACCAACCATCCAGTTAAGGAAGCTTGCTGGGAGCTTATTGTATGGCTCACCTTGGTGTAAGCCAAAATCGCAGATTGCGGTTTCTTCATTAGCCATAGTGGTGTTCCTATGTGTTCATTGTTGTCGTGTAGATACTAACAAACTCAGTGTATTTGATAAGACGATTTTGCTTTTAAAAGCAATTTTTATATAACTAAAATGAATACGCGATGTAAATAAGTGTAACTAAGTTGTGATTGATTTGATGTGTTTTGTGTAACTGTTTGGTCTGCTATTTTACGACAGCTGTTTTTTGTTTAGTCTCTTGGCAGTTTTATAATAAAAATTATCAGGAATGATTAATAATGAAAAAGCACTTGGTATCTTCATTGTTATTTGCTGCGTGTTTCCAAGCAAATGCAACGGTTGTAGAAATGCAAACCGATCACGGCACTATTACTATCAACTTATATGATCAACAAACACCGGTAACAGTTGAAAACTTCTTAAGCTACGTTGGCGATGGCGCGTATGATGGCAGTGTTATTCATCGCTCTGTAGATAACTTTGTTTTGCAAGGCGGTGGCTTTAGTTATGATACTGATTTTAAAGAGATTGAAACGAAGCCTGCAATAAAAAACGAACCTGAGTTATCAAATGTGAAAGGCACAATAGCGATGGCCAAACAAGGCGGCAATGCGAATAGTGCAACAAGCCAATGGTTTTTTAACTTAAAAGATAACAGCGCGAATTTAGACGTACAAAATGGTGGTTTTACTGTGTTCGGTGAAATTACAGCAGATAGCCAACAGGCAATTGATGCAATTACGTCTTTGGTCCATTGTGGTGAAATTCCCGTTGTAGGCCTTAATAAAGATCAGTGTCCTGATACGACATCGGGTTTTAATGCTGAGGACTTAGTGACGATTAACAGTGTTATTATCGTAAATGACGACCCTAACTCATCTGCATCGCTGCAACCTAAAGAAAACACCTTAATTGAGAATGTTGATTCTGGGGATGGGACCAGTGGCGGAAGTTCAGGGAGCATGGCATGGCTACTATCTCTTCTTGCCTTTGCTGGCGTGAGTCGCTTTAAAAAATAAACACTTATTTCGGTAAGGCGTTTAATTCGCCTTACCGAGTATGGACGCTAAAAAACGCGAGTTAAAATGACCACCCACATAGATAGCATAACTAAACTGCTAATAACAAAACTGTAATAACGCACTTTTAACGTATTTGATGTTAAATGAATATAACTGTGCAAAACACGCAGCAAAACATAAACCCACGCTAATGCCACAAACATATAACCTACCGCATTTAACTGTAAGGCTGTTAAACAGGCAATAAAGAACAACACAGGCATTTCGAATTGATTAATAAAATTTCGATCTGCGACACGCACATCTGAGCCGGCTTTTTCGAGCTCCATGGTAAGAAAATCTTTCATTTCAATTGTTTTTTGCTTTGCAGCACGAAAACGGCGTTTACCCATTATGAACATAATAATGAACGTAAGTAAGACCTGTGTGAACATTGCTACAATTAGCCACTTTTCCATAGTTCATCCTTTGTTATAGTTATAGTTGTAAAGTTTAAGTCGTTAGTCCTGCTTTTTTCACAATGTGTTACAAACTTTTAGGGTTGTTACGCTAAAAAGCATTGAATTGCGACCTATGAAAACTCATGATAAATAATAATTAATGTAATATCTAATGGATACAATAAAATGACAAAAATAATAGGGCTTAGTGCGATTGCATTTGCAGTATTAGCAGGCTGTTCTTGTACTTCTACACCACCGAGTGTTAATACCAGCCTGATCCCAGACTCGTTGGTTGTTAGCCCAAACGATAGCCGTGAATACAAAACACTTAAATTAGACAACGAAATAGATGTTATTTTAATTTCAGATCCCAGTGTTGAAAAATCAGCGGCAGCCTTAAGTGTGGGTGTTGGTCTTTTGCATGACCCTATGTCACAACAGGGGATGGCACATTATTTAGAGCACATGCTATTTTTAGGAACCGATCGTTACCCGGATACTAAAGGGTACAGTGACTTTATGACTAAAAACGGTGGGGCACATAATGCTTATACGTGGTTAGATATTACCAACTACATGTTTAAAGTGAATAATGATGCATACGATGAAGCATTAGATCGTTTTGCAGATTTCTTTAAATCACCCAAGCTATATCCTGAATACACCGATAAAGAAAAAAATGCAGTAAATGCGGAATGGTCAATGCGCCGCGAAATGGATTTTTTTGGGCAATTTAAGTTAGCGCGTAAAATGATGGGTTCACACCCAGCTAATCGTTTCTTAATCGGAAACCTTGAAACTTTAGGGGATAAAGAAGGCAGTAACTTACATCAGCAAACAGTTGAGTTTTATAATAAGTACTACTCATCTAACATCATGAAAGTTGCAATGATTTCTAATCGTCCGCTTGCTGAAATGGAAGCTAAAGCTAAGCAATATTTTGCAGACATTGAAAACAAAAATATAGAGAAACCCACTGTCACAGCTAAGTTAGACTTTGACCAAGCCGGTGGCAAACGCGTTTATTACTCGCCAAATGAAGATGTTAAGCAACTTCAGTTAGAGTTTACGATTGCTGATAACAGTAATCAGTTTGCCGTTAAGCCAAACCGTTTTGTTTCTTACCTGCTGAGTAATGAAATGCAAGGTAGCCCCGCTCAGATTCTACGAGATAAAGGTTGGGTTTCTCAATTAACAGCGTCTGCTGCTCCGACACAATATGGTAACTATGGCAGTCTAACTGTGAACGTTGAGCTGACAGATGCAGGCATGCAAAACCGCGAGGAAATTGTCGCTACCATCATGCAATACATTGCATTGATAAAAGAGCAGGGTGTTGATAGTAAATACTTTAATGAGATCCGCACTTCTTTAAACAATGAATTTCAGTTTTTAGAAAAAGGCGATGAGTTTGGTTATGTAAGTAATCTAACTGATAGCATGCAAAAGTTCCCTGTTAATAATGCAATTAATGCACCTTATTACTACGCTCAATTTGATGCTGAAGCCGTGCAGAATGTGCTGTCTCAACTCAATGAAGATACTTTGCGTATTTGGTATATATCTAAGCAAGAAGAAACAGACTCACAGTTACACTTCTATGATGGTAAATACCGTATTGAAGATATTAGTGAAGATGAAATTAAACGTTGGAGTCAACCAAGTGAATTTGCACTTGCCTTACCAACCGTCAATCGCTTATTACCCGAAAGTTTTGCTATTAAAACGGGTGAATTTAAGCAGCAAGATCATCCTAAACTCGTGTTTGATAAGCAAGGCGTAAAAGTATGGCGTCAAGCAAGTCAGCAATTTACTGAGCAACCTAAAGGCTTAGTCGAAGTTTATATCAATACACCCGATGCATTAGTTGACGCAAAATCACAGGTTCTCTACTCAATTTGGGCTGATGTCTATAATTTACAACAAAGTAAACTAAGTACTGAAGCTGCTGTTGCGGGGATGAGCCTTGGCTTACAGCCAAGTAATGGATTGATTTTATCACTCAGTGGCTTTACCGATAAGCAAGACGTTTTACTCGCACAAGCGTTAGAAAATCTGCAATTAGACGTGTCTCAAGAAGGGTTTGCACAAGCGATTGACCGCTTTAAGCGCGATTTATTAAACCAGCAAAAGCAATTTCCGTTTTATCAAGCTTTTGGTGAGTATTCTAAATTAATTCGCAGTGGTAAGTTTGATACTGAGACATTAATTGCCGCAGCAGATGAACTCACTTTGGCTGACTTTGAAAGTATTAAACAATCAACCCTAGCAGCTAATGACTTACGTGTATTCTCATTCGGTAATTATAATCAAAAAGATGTTGAGTCAATTGCAAATAAATTGATAGCCATTTTACCAAAGGGTCATAAAACGACGGAGTTTGCGCGCAGCAAAGCGTGGTTACCACAAGAAGGTGAGCGCATAGTATTACAAAAAGATATTGATGTAGCTGATGTTGCGATCATCGATATGGTCGTTCATCCAACGCCGGGTTATAAACAAAAAGCACAAGCACAAGTGTTGCAAAACCACTTCAGAACTGTTGCTTTTGATAAACTGCGCACCGAAGAGCAATTAGCTTATGCGGTGGGTGCATTGGCTCGACCTATTGAAGATTACTCTGCGCTTGGTTTGTACATTCAAACACCTGTTAAAGGGCCAAAAGAGATGCAAACGCGTTTTGATGAGTTTAAAAAACAATACGCGGTAGAGCTTGATAGCATGACAGAAGAGACATTTGCTCAGCTTAAAAATGCCACCCTCGTGTCGCTAAAAGAGCAACCAAAGAATCTCAGTGATGAAATGTCGCCACTTATTAACGATTGGTACCGTGAAAACTTTAACTTTGATTCAAAAGAGCAGTTAATTGCTGAAGTTGAAAAAGTGACGTTGGCTGACTTGAAAGACTATTACAAGCAAACCATGTTAAATGATAAGGCGCCGCGTTTAAGCGTGCAAATGCGTGGTAGTAAGTTTGCAGACAAACCATTCGCCGACTTCGAAAATCAAACTAAAGTGACTAATCTAGAAACCTATTACAAAGGAATTAAATTTCAAAAGTAAGTTTTCTGGTTGTCATTACAAAAGCCCAAGCATTTGCTTGGGCTTTGTAATTTTAGGCAACGAGTAAGAACCCGATAAAGGCTGCCGTTGCTGCTATAAGGGTATACGGTAATTGTGTGACAGCATGGCTGACTAAATCGCAACCCGAGCCTTGTGCTGCTAGTACAGTGGAGTCAGAGTAAAAACATGCTTGGCTACCAAATGACGAAGCCGACAGTAATGCCCCAATCACCAATGGAATATTGGCGTCAATTGCGTATGCTAATGGCATAACTATAGGGATTGTCACTGCAAATATTCCCCAGCTAGATCCCGTGGCAAAGGCAAGTACAGCCATTGCTAAAAAGACCACCGCAGGTAGATATTGTGCTGTCATATAGGGGCTTAAAGTATTTATCACATACTGTGGAAGCATAAGCTGGTCACAAACATCTTTAAATATAAATGCCGCCACGACTGTGCCGATAGCTGGGATCATGCTTTTAAAACCATCAAGCATTCGCTCAATAAGCTCCCCTAATGACATAAGTTTTTGCAACATATAAAACGGTAGTACCACAGCAAACGTTGCCAGCAACCCTTTGAATACATCGATATCAAAGTACACGGTAAAAGCAACTAGCAAGATGATAGGGACCAAGAAATTATACAATTTGCCGTTAGTAGCCGCTGTTTCGAAGTTTTCTTCAGCTGCCTTTACTGCGTATTCATCCGCAGTATGAACGTCGTTATATTGGTTGCTCGACACGGCTATTTCGTTGTGCATGGCACGACTTTGTGCTTTTTTCATTGGCCCAAATGCAGGGATCACATTTAAGCTAACGAGCAATACGACAATAACGGCAAACCAAGCGTAAAACATATACGGAATCGCTTGGATATACACGGCAATGCCTTGGCCTTCAGCGGCAACATTGTTGTCGACTAGAAGCCCACCAAAAAACACGGCCCATGTTGATAATGGCACAAGTACGCAGATAGGGGCTGCTGTCGAGTCAACGACATACGCGAGCATTTCACGACTGATTTTAAATTTATCAGTAATGCGTTTCATTGTCTCGCCAACAGTCAGCGCATTTAGGTAATCATCAATAAATATAATTACACCCAAAGCAAACGTCATAAGTAAAGAAGAGCGTTGTCCTCTTGCAAACTTAAGTGCTAACTCGGCAAAGGCAGTTGCCCCTCCGGTCCTGACTAACAAAGCGATTAATGCACCAAAGCCACCACAGACTAAAATAAGCCAAGCGATAGTTTCATCTTGCATCACCTTAAGAGAAATATCAGCAAAGTTTGCTAATATAGCGGTAGGTCCCAACATGGCTAAACCAAAGAGGGCACCTATAAGTAAAGATAAAATAGGGCGGCGTAAAAATACGGCCAAAACCACCACCAATATTGGCGGTAGTAAACTTAACGCAGAAGGTTCTTGCATTATAATTTTCACACAGTTAAGCAAAAGTCTTTTGCTTACATAAATCAAAAGTTGTTTTTTCAACTCATGTCACTGCTTTACGCGAACACACTTTAAGGCCGCTTTACGGTAAGTGCCTGCGTTGGCTGGCGCCAGACAGTATAGAGGATATACTGCTATTGTTTTGCCCAAAACATCGCGTGAAAAATAATCCTGAATTTTAATTTAGTCAATAAGAATTTTTATCTTATCTTAATTAATTTAAGCAGTGTATTCATGTTAGGCTTAAGTAAAATTTAACGAAGGGTTTTTATGGCTTTTTCAGATACATACAGGTTAAGTAGTCATGCTGTGATCACGAATGATCAGGGCCAAGTATTATTACTTAAAGCAGACTATGGGCAAAAAAGTTGGGGATTACCGGGCGGTGCCTTAGACCAAGGTGAAACAATACATCAGGCTTTAGTGCGTGAATGTAAAGAAGAGCTCAACTGCGACATTCAAATTGGCTATCTGAGTGGGGTTTATTACCACACTGCATTTAACTCTCACGCATTTATATTTCGTGCCTATTTACCTGAAAATGCGGAAATTATGCTCAGTAACGAACATACAGAATATGATTATTTTGATATAGACGCCTTGTCGACCGTTCAGAAAGAGCGTGTTCTGGATTGTTTAAATTTTACATCAGATGTAGTCAGTAAAGTATTTTAAGGGAACTTAAATGTTTGATATCCATTTACGTGCTGGGCAACCGGGTGACGAGCAATTTATTCTCAGTCTTTTAAATCAACCCTCTTTTATCAAATACATCGGTGATAAGCAGATTAAAACGTTGGCACAAGCACAGCATTATATTCAACAGACCTTTATTAACAGCCACCAGCAGTTCGGTTTTGGCAGTTATGTTGTTTGTTTAGCGGATGGCACAGCGATAGGAATGGTGGGCTTGTTTCAGCGTGACGCACTGGCTATTCCAGATTTAGGGTTTGCTTTGTTAGCAGAGTATGAAGGGCAGGGAATTACCACCCGTGCGGCTGGTTTATTGTTAGCAAAAACGCACGTTAAGGCACTTGGAGTATTGGTGGCAATTACGTCACAAACAAATAGTGCATCGCAAAAAGTACTACAAAAACTCGGATTTGAGCAGGTGGGTGATGTCATTATTAATGACGATCACCAACCACTCACTTTACTTTTAAAGAGCAAGCTTTGAGAGTTCATTGCCTACTTGTTGATTCACTTTAAGCCACGTCGTCTCAAGTGTTGCAACGAGCCCTTCATAATCATTATCGTGTAAAGGTGTTAGCTCGTTAAAGTAGTTAACAGCCTTTATTTTTCGACCAGTCTCTGGTGTTGTGTAATATAAACGCCAAAGACCTGCGATATTTGCGTTACCTTTTTCGTCGCCATTAAAGTGATGAAGTTCGTATTCAAGCTCGTAGTAACGTTGTTGATCGACATCGGTAATAACCGGTAATCCTTTTATTACCATCCAGTTTGTCAGCTGTGTGTATAGTTGCTGATGCGCACTGGCTGTCAGCATTAAGTCAGGCGATTCACTCCACAGGTGATAATTTGCTGCGTTAACACGGTTATTATCGAGAACCATTGCAATACCGCGATTATTCAGTGCGCCTCGCAATTGAACAGTATTAACTCTTAGCTGAACGTGTGTATTGTCACTCGAACGCTTCATAGCCACGATTGGCTGCGAAAACTGATAATACTCGATGGTTGAGAATGACGTTTGGCTACAACCAACTAACAGTAATGCTGCGCCTAAACTAAATAAAGCGAGATGTTTATTGTTCATTATTGTTTCCTCGGAGTGGGATCAGCTGGGAGTTCTTTATCAAAAATCAGCATGTTAGGCTGTTGATTCAAACCTCGGGTAAGTGGCTGTAGCTCTTCACTTAAGCGCTTAAATTCTGACAAGGTTGTTTGTAATTGCTGGTGGAATGTTGAGCCTTGCTCATAACTTGCCATTGTTTTTTCGAATTGTTTCATGGTTTTATCAAATTGCTGCATGCTCTTGGTCATTTCAGCAAAGTTTCGATTAATATCACCGGGTAAATCTTGGGTATCTTGTTTATTAAGAAGATCCCGCATGTCATGAGCGAGCGCTTGGTATTCTGAAAAGGTCTCTTGCATTTGCGCTAAACTGTCTTCAATTTTTAAATTATTCACTTTATTAAGCACATCAGACACTTGGTCTGCAAGCACCGTGATACCACTCGATACACTCGGGAAAACAGTATACTCAGCAATCGTTGTGAGTTCTGCAGGCTTCGCGTTGTCGTAAATATCAAGATCAACGTACACCGCACCCGTTAGTAAGTTACCTGGTTTTAAGGAAGCTCGCAGACCATTTTTAATCCAGCCGTTGAGGCTTGAATGCCAAAACTCTCGTGCCGCTGCACTGTCATGATAAAGCCGCCCGTATTCAATTTTTATGAGCGCAGGAACGGCTGTGTTATCGGTTCGAAAGTGGGCAGGTTTACCGTTTATGATGACACTGGCGGGTGCCTCAACCACACTGCCTATTCGCATTCCTCTGTATTCTACTGGAGCGCCGGCTCTAAGGCCTCGAATTGATTGCTCAAAGTCTATTAAGTAGTAATCAAAATCATAAAAACGCTCTTCTAAAGCGGCTTTATAGCTATCACTTAACGAGAAGCTATGCCCATTGCTGGCTACTTCACCGGGGGCTTGTTGCTCTGGTCTACCGACAGAGATTCCGCCTTTTAGCAGTTTACTTAAAGAGCCGGTGTTAACATTTATACCATCGGCAGAAAGGTCAATTTCAATGCCTGAGTTAACCCAAAAAATGGAGTTGAGTGTTATTAAGTTCTGGTACGGTTCGTTAATAAAAATACCGTATTTCATTGCCTGATTTTTCCAGTCAAATGTGGCTGTTTCTATTTGACCTATTTTATAATCTTTAAAATAGATGCCCGTACTCACATCAAGCACTTCAGCGTTGTAGCTCAGTAAAGTAAAACGTCCGCCTTTGACATCTTTGCCAATTAATGCCGGTTCTTCTTGTAACTCAAATTTTTCAGTGAGTTTTTTACTTTCGCCAGGAGAGAATTCTAAGTAAACGCCAGAAAGTAGCGTGCTCATGCCGCTGATACCCGTATCATCAATGCGCGGCTTTACAACCCAAATTTTGGCATCTTCGGTGAGTAAGTCTTCGTAATGTTTATCTATTTGAGCGCGAGCAATAACACTGTTCTGTTTGTCTGAGAGTCTAACATGATCGATTTGGCCTATTTTTACACTGCGAACTTTAATCTCTGTTTTACCAGCTACAATCCCCTCCGCATGGGGCATTTTAATAAAGACGGTTGTCCCTTTATTTACTTGATATTGATATAACATCCATGCACCAATTAGCAAGGCAATAACGGGAATGATCCAAATTGCCGATATATTGGGCGCTGTTTTTATTTTAGCGGTTTCGCTCATACCAAGGTCTCTTGTTTCGCTGTTTTTAAGTTTTCAGGGTTATCCCACAATAGTCGTGGATCAAATGCATGGGCTGCTAACATTTGGCAGATCACCATGGTTGTAAAAAAGACGGTGCCGATACCGGGTGTCACTGACATTAAGTTTCCTAGTTGTACTAAGGCTACTAAAATAGCGACAACAAATACATCTATCATTGACCATTTACCAATAAACTCAGTTAATTGATAAATTCGAGTGTAACTTTTTGTTTGCCTATTCGCTGGCCGTGCCACCATAAAACATAAAAAACTCATTACCAATGCTTTAGCCAAAGGCACGACTACACTGGCTAAAAATATAATCATTGCAATAGGGTAGGAGCCACTGTTCCATAAAATCATCACACCGCCAATTAATGTCGACGGGGTTTCATCACCTAGGCTCGTTGTGTACATAATGGGAAAAATATTGGCAGGAATATAACACGCGATAGACGTTATTAACCAAGCTGCCGCTTTTTGAACACTATACGGGTTACGAGTGAAGGTTTTAGATTCACAACGCACGCAAATATCTGTGTCTCCTAACTGGCCACAAACATGGCATGCACGCAAGCCTTGATCGATGGCCCTGGTGTTAGGCTTTGTTTGTTTGATGTAAACTGGGGGTTTGATTTGTTGCCATAAAGCGTGCTTGTTGAGCTTTGCTGTCGCACTTACATAGCAGATAACAAAGGCGGCATACGAGTAAAAGCTGACACCAAATTCAATATCAGCCATCGACATTATTTTAACCATACTGACCATGACACCAATTAAGAAAATTTCAGACATGATCCAAGGTTCTAAAGCAAAGGTCATTTTTAACAGTCGTTTACCCCATAAATAGGGCAATGCCTTTAGTAACCCTAAGTGCAGAGGAATAATCAGTAAAAGTAAAAACATCGGTAAGCCGATGATGCTTACATCGATAAAGAGGCCTAGAAAGTCACTGTCGTAATTAAATAATATTCGCGCAGCATCAGGCAGCGTAATTGTTTGCGTTATGCCACTGCTGGTAAATGATAAGAATGGGTAAAACATACTACTTAATAGCATCACAATGGCGCTTAAGCTCAGTGCAACAATGTGGCTATCTTGATTTGCTTGTGAAGATAACAGCTTTGTATTGCAATGCGGGCAGACTGCTAATTGTTTTGCTTTAAGGTCTGGGATCTCAATGACATGATCACAACTTGGGCATGCTGTTTGCAAACTAAGGGTCTCTTAAACAAGAACTTAGTTAATTCTGCATCAATTAAGGCTTAAATACAAATGCAGAATTGTTTTAAATAAGTTAATATATGTACAAATCTTGAGTGTATTTTATGCAATATGTTGTTTAAGGTGAGCGGTGAAGCAATTACTTTTCTTTTTAATGCTGTGTATTAATTTTAAAGCTTACTGCTTATCTTCTCAGCATACTGAGAAGGCGCTCGTGATTGCTGCAAGTGCCTATCTACCTCCTTATATGATGGAGCGTACCAACAGCGGTATTCAATTAGAAATAGTCAAAGCGGCACTTAAATCACAGGGCATCACTCAGCTTGATATCCACTACATGTCGAATAAGCGTATAGAGCAGCAGCTTATTCAAGGCAAAATAGACATCGCCCTAAATTTTCCTGCCACGGTACATGCTGACGTATATAAAAGTGAGGCATTGCTTTATTATCAAAATGTTGCGATTAGTCTAGCTGCCAGCGAGTTTACAATTAATAGCGTGTACGACCTTGCAGGTAAAAGTGTGTTGGCTTTTCAAAATGCGACAAACTTTATCGAACCGCCCTTTAAATCAATTACTCATATTTTACGCTCTTACGACGAAGTGATAAACCAAGAGGCACAGGTTGATCATTTAATGAAAGGCTGGGTCGATGTCATTATTCTAGAGCGTCGTGTGTTCTTATATTATCTAGAAAAATACAAGCAATCAGCCAAGCATCTTCCTTTTGTGGTCCACCCTATTTTCCAACGTGCGCCAAGACCCGCTTTTTTCAACAATAAGGCACTTAAAGAGACCTTTAATATTGGCCTTGGAAAAATAATTGATTCAGGCGAATATCAAGCGATTATTCGCCTTGATGGTACTGAGTACGCAAAGCTCAGCACCGATAAGTTAAGCAAATAAAGCGACAGTTTGGCGACTGAGTGCGATAAGCTTGCCATCTTCACGCCAAATGCAGCCATCTTCTAAGCCATAACCCCCTTTACTGTGATGGGTGATTGCTTCATACCCAACCCATGCATCAGGTGCAACTTCGGGCTCATCTAAAAATTCAATGTACCATGACATACTACTGGCAGGTGCAGGTTGCTTGAACATTTGTAATAATGTCGGCGGCCAGGCATCTGTTAGCGCAATAATATGTGCCTCAGCCATTTGCGAAGGCCCCTGTTTAAACTTCATCCAGCCACCAAGGTGTGAGGTATCGGCAGCAGAAAATGGCATATTACCATCTTGCAAACACAGCGATACGTGTTGGAAAAACGCAGGCATCATTCCTTCTTTATAAGGGAGGATGAATCGCTCATCTACCGGTTTGAGTTGCATTATTTTACTCACATCAACGCGTACCGCTGATTCTCGATTGGCTCCAAAGCAGGCTTGGGTAATCACGCATACGTCACCATTTTGAATGACTTTGGCAAGTACTTGTGCGCTGTTTTTACCTTCGCGCAATACCTCAACATCAATGGAAAAATCAGTATCAGCCAATAATGGCCCTACAAAGTTGGTGCTCAGTGATAATAAACGACGCGAGCCATCAATATGCTGACGCATAGCTTGATATAATAAAGCGGCCGATAACCCCCCAAACGCGGTACGACCCTGACACCAGTTTTCGGGGAATTGCATGACTTTGGTTTTATCTTTACCAAGCTCACTGGCTTTAGCGAGTAATTGTTCAAAATGCATAAATATCCTTAACATTTATTATTATGTCGTTGGTTATAGCACAGTAAAAGTCATCAGACCAGTTTGTTTGGCACGCCGTTTGGCTTAGAAACTGGCGGTTTTTGCGGAAAAAGTATGCATTTAGAAAATATTTCAAAAAAAAGTAAATTTTTTTCATTTTTATAGTTGAATTCAGTTTGCTGCACCCCTATTTACTAGTCATCGAACGTTTTAACGAATTTTGAAGTTGGAGAAGATTCATGGGTAGAATTATTGGAATCGATTTAGGTACTACTAACTCTTGTGTAGCAGTACTAGACGGTGATAAAGCACGCGTAATTGAAAACGCGGAAGGCGATCGCACAACACCATCGATCATTGCATACACGCAAGACGGTGAAACATTAGTTGGTCAACCTGCAAAACGCCAAGCAGTAACAAACCCAACTAACACATTATTTGCTATCAAGCGTCTAATTGGTCGTCGCTTTGAAGATGAAGAAGTGCAACGCGATATCGGCATCATGCCTTTTAAAATTGTAAAGGCTGATAACGGTGACGCATGGGTTGAAGCACGCGGTGAAAAACGTGCTGCACCACAAATATCTGCTGAAGTACTGAAGAAAATGAAGAAAACAGCAGAAGACTTCTTAGGCGAAGCGGTTACTGAAGCGGTAATCACTGTACCTGCTTACTTCAATGACTCACAACGTCAAGCAACGAAAGATGCGGGTCGTATCGCAGGTCTTGAAGTAAAACGTATCATCAATGAGCCAACAGCCGCTGCACTTGCATACGGTATGGACAAAAACAAAGGTGAAAACGTTGTTGCAGTTTACGACTTAGGTGGCGGTACTTTCGATATCTCAATCATTGAGATTGACGAAGTTGAAGGCGAGCACACATTTGAAGTACTTGCGACTAATGGTGACACACACCTAGGTGGTGAAGACTTTGATAACCGTGTAATCAACTACTTGGTTGAAGAGTTCAAGAAAGATCAAGGCATTGACCTTAAAAATGATCCTCTTGCGATGCAACGTGTTAAAGAAGCAGCTGAAAAAGCGAAGATTGAACTTTCTTCTGCACAGCAAACAGAAGTTAACTTACCGTATGTGACTGCTGACGCATCAGGTCCTAAGCACATGAACGTGAAAGTAACACGTGCAAAACTTGAGTCACTGGTTGAAGACTTAGTTACTAAGTCAATCGAGCCACTTAAGCGTGCACTTGCTGATGCTGATTTATCAGTTAGCGACATTAATGACATCATCCTTGTTGGTGGTCAAACACGTATGCCACTAGTGCAAAAAACGGTTGCTGAGTTCTTTGGTAAAGAACCACGTAAAGACGTTAACCCAGATGAAGCGGTTGCAGTAGGTGCAGCGATTCAAGGTGGTGTACTTGCAGGTGACGTAAAAGACGTACTACTTCTTGACGTATCTCCGTTATCACTTGGTATCGAGACGATGGGCCAAGTAATGACGGCGTTAATTGAGAAAAACACGACGATTCCTACTAAGAAATCACAAGTGTTCTCAACAGCGGAAGATAATCAGTCTGCAGTAACGATTCACGTGTTACAAGGTGAGCGTAAGCGTGCTAGCGATAACAAATCACTAGGTCAATTTAACCTAGAAGGTATTCGTCCAGCGCAACGTGGTACACCACAAATCGAAGTTACTTTCGATGTTGATGCTGACGGTATCTTACACGTATCTGCGAAAGACAAAGATACAGGCAAAGAGCAGAAGATTACTATCCAAGCTTCTTCAGGTCTAAGCGATGAAGAAGTTGAAAAAATGGTACGTGATGCAGAAGCTCACGCTGAAGAAGACAAGAAATTCGAAGAGCTAGTCGCGACTCGTAACCAAGCTGATGCAATGGTTCACGGTACACGTAAGCAAATCGAAGAAGCAGGCGATGCATTACCTGCAGAAGATAAAGAAGCAATCGAAGCTGCAGTTTCAGAACTTGAAGCGGCGATTAAGAGTGACAAGAAAGAAGAGATCGAAGCGAAGACGCAAGCGCTTGCTGAAAAGTCACAAAAGCTTATGGAAATTGCACAAGCTAAAGCACAACAACAAGGTGGTGCTGACGCAGGTGCACAACAATCTTCTGCTAAGCAAGACGACGATGTTGTTGATGCAGAGTTCGAAGAAGTGAAAGACGACAAGTAATTGTTCGTACCGCTTCTGCCTAGCTTAAAAGAGGCTGCTTTATTAGGCCAATTAAGTTAGGATGAATGATTGAGGCGCGCCGGCGATTTCGCTTGACGCGCCTTTTGCATGTATATGGATGGTAAAGCGATACCCTTTATCGGTTTACTTTCATGCAGTGAAAACTGCAGTAAAAAGAGTAGTGTGATAGATATGTCAAAAAGCGATTATTATGAAGTTCTCGGCGTTAGCAAAGATGCCAGCGAACGAGACATCAAAAAAGCGTATAAGCGCTTAGCGATGAAATATCATCCAGACCGTACAGCAGGCGATAAAGAACTTGAAACGAAATTCAAGGAAGTAAAAGAAGCCTACGAAGTACTTACTGATGACCAAAAACGTCAAATGTATGACCAATATGGTCATGCTGCCTTTGAACAAGGTGGTGGCGGTCATGGCGGTGGCTTTGGTGGTGGTCACGGTGACTTTGGTGATATTTTTGGTGATGTGTTTGGTGATATTTTCGGTGGCGGTGGTCGTCGTCAATCTCGCCAACAGCGCGGTGCTGATTTACGTTACAACATGGACTTAAGCCTTGAAGAAGCTGTTCGTGGTAAAGATGTAGAAATTAAAGTACCGACATGGGTAAGTTGTAAACCGTGTGATGGTAGTGGCGCAAAAGCCGGCTCTAAACCAAAAACATGTACAACGTGTCATGGTGCAGGCCAAGTGCAAATGCGCCAAGGTTTTTTTGCTGTGCAGCAAACATGTCCTACCTGTCAGGGTACTGGTCAGATTATTTCTGATCCCTGTGATAGCTGTCATGGTCAAGGCCGCGTCGAAAAGACTAAAACATTATCAGTTAAAATCCCAGCGGGTGTAGATACGGGTGACCGTATTCGTCTTTCAGGTGAAGGTGAAGCGGGGATGCATGGTGCCCCTGCGGGTGATTTATATGTTCAAGTCTCTGTTCGTGAACACCCAATTTTCCAACGTGATGGCAATAACCTGTATTGTGAAGTACCAATTGGTTTCACAACGGCAGCATTAGGTGGTGAAATTGAAGTGCCGACGTTAGACGGTCGTGCCAAACTGAAGATCCCAGCAGAAAGCCAAACGGGTAAAATGTTCCGTATGCGTGGTAAAGGCGTTAAGTCTGTACGCAGTGGTGCTCAAGGTGACTTAATCTGTAAAGTCGTGATAGAAACGCCTGTTAATCTTAATGAACGTCAGCGTGAACTGCTTGAAGAACTTGAGCAAAGCATGGGTAAAGATGGTTCTAAAAATCGCCCAAAAGAAAAAGGTTTCTTTGACGGTGTGAAGAAATTCTTCGATGATTTAACTAAGTAATTTTAGTTAGCTGAATATAAAAATGGCGCTTACTTGTAAGCGCCTTTTTTATGCTTGTTTTAGTGATCTAAGAACAAATAGTTTTGCCAGCTTTTCATTCTGATTAACACTTTTCGCATAACAGAAACATGCTCAAAATGTTCTGAATACACGGCCACTTCGGTACTTGTGCCTTGTGGGAGATGATATTCACTCATATCGTCGGTA
Organism: Pseudoalteromonas sp. JSTW; assembly: GCF_013423925.1. Lineage (NCBI taxonomy): Bacteria > Pseudomonadati > Pseudomonadota > Gammaproteobacteria > Alteromonadales > Pseudoalteromonadaceae > Pseudoalteromonas > Pseudoalteromonas sp. JSTW. Next base: position 107,557 of record NZ_CP058973.1, on the reverse strand, counting down.
ATTTTCAGTGTCACGATTGCCCGCCCTTCACGTGCAAAAAACTCACTGCCCATTAGTGTACCTTGTGCTTGAACTTGTCCTTCACCTATTGCTGGTAGTACATCAACGACTTCACCTGCAAAGGTTTTGCCGGGAATGGCTTTAAAAATAAAATCAGCTTTATAGCCAGGCTCTAATCTAAGTAATGAATTTTGTCTAAATGCGGCCACGTAACGAGTGTCTTCTTTGTGTACAAAGGTCATCACCGGGCGCAATGGCATAGGGACGGCAATCATCCCTGGGCGAAGAGTTAATTGGGTAACGTAACCGTCTGTCGGTGCATAAACACGAGTGCTATCAAGGTTAAACTGTGCTTGTTCTAAATGGGCCCTGGCTGCGGCTATTTTGGTTTGTTCACCATTAATTTCTGATTCGTACGCAAGCTTCTGACGTAACTCTTGTGCTTGTGACGCTTCGTAGTTTGCTTTCGCTGCGAGGTAGACTCCTAGTTTATTATCAACTTGGCCTTTTGAATAGGCACCGCTTTTTGCCCCTTTTTCATAGCGTTCGTATTCTTTTTTACTTCGCTCGAATTCTGCTTTACTCATAAGAGTACTTGCTTGTGCTGACTTATATGCGGCTTCTAACCCTAATACTGATTGCGTCGCATCTTGCAATCCAGCCATTGCCTCATTTAGTTTTGCTTTATATAAGGTATCATCTAAGCGAAAGAGTAAATCACCTTTTTTAACCGGCTGATTTGCATTTACCGCAACCTCTTCAACAGTGCCTCTAACATTTGGAACAATGGGGGTGGTTACATAGACACTGCTTGCCATGTTCGAGTGTGGATGATTGTAATTCATCAATAAAATGAGTGTGCCAATTAAAATGACACCGCCGAGTACAGCGGTTGGCACTGTCCATTTATTTAGGGGGATCTTGAATACTTTAAATATGCCAATACATAGTGCGGTATAAGATAGTATTAATAGTAAATCCATATTTTACTTCTCTTTATTATTCGATTGGGCGTTTATTTGTGCCTGTAATGCAGCGACGGTCGCTGACAAGCTAGCGACTTTTTCGGCAAGTTCTTCTTGTTCTTTTTGAATTTGGTTAAACCCCCAGCCTCTGTCGTCGCGCCATAAGGTTGCCCACACCCACAGCAAAGGCCATAACACATGCAGTGTAAACAAGCTGACCCAGCCAGCATAATGAATGGCATCTTGATGAGGGTGATTACGTTTTTTGGCAATCTCGTAGGGAATATCATGGATGGCTATTACGCCATAAAATATTACTACAGTAACAAACACCAGCATAACTAGTGCAAAGTAGTCTAAAAACATGTACTTTCCTTCGTTCTTTCGTTAGTAGAATTTTATAATACGTTAAATTTTATTTTTTCCTAGTTTCTATTTTTATACAAAACATTAGTTTAGCACCACATAGTAGTCTGTATCGGCAAGACACCGACACAGAGTTACATCCTCTGAGAATGCAGTTTTTTGAATTTTTCCCTTATCAAGCCCTAGGGTATGGCACTTATTTTGACAGGCAATATACGCATTCCAAGCTGTGTATTCGTTGCAGATAAAGTTTATGGTGCTTAGTAATGTAATGATAACTATGCACTGCTTTATAAGATAGAAGCAGGTGTGTTTCGACATGATACTGACCTTGCTTGGTGCTCATACCTTTAGTGTAGCGTATGCAGGAATTTTTATTGGTCATTAAAGAACGGTTTTTAATGTGTTTGCTTCTTTCTCTATAACAAACAGTTATGATACTTTTTAATGAAACAGCATTGGTTTTTTAAGGATTAATAGATGACACCTGCAATTAACTTACTCAAAAAAAAGGGAATTAAGTTTAATGTTCTTAGCTACGACCATGACCCCAATAACACACAATACGGTCTTGAAGCGGTTGAAAAGTTAGGCTTACCGGCAGAGCAAGTATTTAAAACGTTGGTACTTGAAGATAACGACAATCATCTGCTTGTTGCGGTGTTGCCAGTTATGCAGCAAGTAAACCTTAAAATGTTAGCCAAAGCGGCCGGTGTAAAAAGGGTGCAGATGGCTGCTCAGCAAAAAGTTGAAAATAGCACAGGTTATATTTTTGGAGGAGTTAGCCCGCTTGGTCAGAAAAAGCGACTTGCTACGTTTATCCACCATTGTGCATCAAACTGTGAGCTTATGTACGTGTCTGCAGGAAAACGTGGTTTAGAGGTTTCGATTTCTGTTCACGACCTCAGTCGCTTAACAGGGGCTAAGTTGGTTGATTTTTGAACATGTCTGTTGTTTTTTCTCTATTTTAGGTATTTTTTATTTGATATAGAGTGCATTCTGTATAAGCTTAATTTGCCTTATTAATGTTAATAACGGTTTATCTAAAAGGATTCAGGATATGAAAAAATTAATTGCTATTTCTGCACTTTCACTACTTCCACTTTCAACTGCAATGGCCGACCAAGATATTGGTTGTGGTTTCGGTTCAATGTTATTTGCAGGTAAAGACGGTAAAGTTGTTAAAGTACTTGGTGCAACAACAAATGGTATTTCTGGTAACCAAACATTCGGTATTACATTTGGTACGCTAGGCTGTGATGGCACAGGCACAGTAACTGCATCAACGAAAGTTGCAACGTTTATTGATGGCAATATGGAACAACTTGCACGTGATATGTCTCGCGGTGAAGGCGAAGCACTTGAAACACTTGCTGAAGTTTGGGGCGTAGAAAGCCAAGATAAAGCGGCATTCAATAAATTAGTGCAAACACAGTTTTCGCATGTTTTCACATCAGAAAATGTGACATCTCAAATTGTACTTGAAAATCTAAACACACTTGTAGCAAATGATGCACAACTTGCATCTTACACTTTGTCTTAATTGACGTTTTTCTTTATAAAGCCCTTTACGGGCTTTTATTCTCTTATGCATAGACTTTTATTGCTCTGTTTAGTGCTCTTTAGCAGCGCTGTTTTTTCTAGTACGGTTACAAAAGATATCGCTTATAACCCTTACTGGCTTAAACTAGGACATTATAATCAGCAACGTTTTTCTTCGTATGAAAGTGAAGTAGACAGTAATGCATTTTTCTTTTCGCCTGTAGGTAAGAGCGATCCTCATGCTGAGCTTATTGCCACGATAAAAGCATTTGAGTTGGCTGATAATAATGAGGCTCAATGTCGTTTTCCTGCTCGCTATAGGTGGCTGAAGGATCATTTTTTTCCGCAGTGGCCTGAACTTTTGTGCCCTGAGATAGATGTTTGGCAACAGCTTATAAACCCTAAAGGTATAACCTTGGTGTTTCCAACTGCGTTTATGAATGATCCCTCATCTATGTTTGGTCATACGTTACTGCGCATAGACGCAAGGGATCAAACTCGCAGTCGTGAACTAATAGCTTTTGCGGTAAATTTCGCTGCTGAACCAGATGCAACAGATAATGCGGCGCTTTACGCTTTAAAAGGCGTTATTGGTCAATACCCCGGTAAGTTCACCTTAATGCCTTACTATAGAAAGGTGCGTGAATATAATGATCTCGAATCGCGTGATATTTGGGAGTATCCGCTTAACTTATCAGAGCCAGAAATTCAGCGTATCTTGCTTCATTTATGGGAGATGCAGTGGGCTACATTTGATTATTTTTTTATTGATGAGAATTGCTCATATCAGCTATTAGCCTTGTTACAGCTAGCGCGTGATGATTTGTTTTTAACCTCGGAGTTTTCTACACACGCAATTCCCTCAGATACAGTTGCTGCATTAAAGCAATATGGGTTATTACAGCCCCCTAAATATCGCGCAGCGTCGGGCACCAAGTTACTTAATTATGAAAGCCAGTTAACCGATGAACAACTTGTCATGGCACAAGCATTACGTGATGGAAAACCTTTGCATGATTTATCACTTTCGGCTAAAGATGCTGTGCCAGTACTCGAAATGGCCTATGAATGGCTTAATTATCAGTACTATGATCAAGGTCTTGCTCGCGACGAAATAGCCCCACGATTAACGCGACTTCTTCATCAACGAAGCCAATATCATGTTGTTTCACCCTTTGAGCCACCCCAAATACCGCGCGTTAGTCCCGAGCAGGGACATGGCTCTGCGCGTATTGGTGCTGTGGTTAGCCACTATGAAAATAGCGCCAACCGTGTTGGTTTAAGTTATCGTGTTGCTTATCACGATTTATTAGATAATGCAGGGGGCTTTATACCCGGCGCCCAAATCAGCTTTTTTGATGTAGAGGCGAGTATTGATAACAACGAGCGCCTTTTTTTAGAGCGTTTATATGTGATAGATGCCATGTCTTTAGCACCTGACAATCGACTTTTTGATTCTTGGTCTTGGAATGTCCGCGTTGGTTATGACCGCCAACCCACGTTAAAAAAGCGAGCTGGCCGTAGCTTTATTCAAGGTGGATACGGTAAATCCTTTGGTGATGCCAACCATTTTCAAAGCTATATTTTAGCGTCGTCTTTGTTGCAAACAGGTTCGTTAATTGATTCGCTTTCATTTGCTTTAGGCAGCGAGGCCGGTGCTATATGGCAAGTGACAGCGTCACAAAAGTTAGCTTTATCAGGCCAAGCATTATGGCTGTTCAATGAGCCCCGCAGTGACAAGCACATTGAGTTTTCTGCGCATTGGCAAATTGCCTTAGCGCAAAATTGGGGATTCAGAAGCTCTTTTGTATATCAAGATTGGCAAGTATCAGAGCAGCAATTTAAACTACAGCTACTGCATTACTTTTAACAGTGTATTTTTGGCAAGTTATACCAGCGTGTTGTGTAATGGGGTGATAAATACTCTCGTTTCATATGCCAGTCAGCGCTAGACGTTTCACTGGCTATGGCTAATGTGCCGATGCCAAAGCGGGCATTTATTTTGTCTAAGCATTGCATTAACTTGGGGTTATCGATGGAGGCTTGAAATAAGTCGGGTTGTTGGAACATGTGGCTTGTAAGCTCTAGTGCGCCAACACCACATTTGTAAAAAAGCACATTGGGTTTGTATAACTGCTCGAATACCTCGCTAATTGCATTAGCAAATACACGGCTGTCGGCGGTGGCGATATTGAACTCATAAATATACGATTTTTTGTAGTAGCCTTGTTGGTGTGGTGAACTGGCGACAAATATCAGTAAACGTTGAGTCAGCGACCCTTGAGCGCGTAGTTTACGCGCTACAATAGCGCTGTGATTAATCAATGCGGTTTTTAGCGTTATGGGATCTGTTACGCGCTCACCAAAGCTACGTGTTGAAAAAATTTCTTTTTTATCTTGGCGTACATCATCCCAGCTCAAACAGCGTTTGCCACATAGTTCATTAACGGTACGCTCAAGTACTACACTAAATAAGCGTTTCATTTTTCGGGGGTCTTGCTGTGCAAGATCAAGTGCGGTGTTAATGTTCATTAACTTTAGCTTTTTAGCTAACCGTTTTCCCACGCCCCATACATCTTGTATATCCATGGCGCGTAAAATATTGACCCGTGAAGACTCAGAATCTATGACGGCAACACCATCAAACCCCGGTAGTTTTTTGGCCGCATGGTTTGCTGCCTTTGCAAGTGTTGCCGTAGGACCAAACCCTACGCCCACGGGCAGTTTTGTTTCACGCCAGACTGTACGTCGAATGGTATGCCCATAACGATACCAATCAGTTATGAGTGGATTAAAACCGTTAAAATTTAAAAAAGACTCATCAATCGAATAAATGTGTTGGTTATCACAAAAGCGACCTATCACATTCATCATACGCTCGCTTAAATTTGCGTAAAGCTCATAATTAGAAGAACGGATCACAACCTGATGATCAAAGAGGTATTGTTTAACTTGAAAATAAGGTTGAAACTTTGGGATCGCAAGCTTGCGAGCAATAGGGCACACAGCACAAATACAGCCATCGTTGTTAGTTAGAACCACAACGGGTTTACGACGAATCGACGGGTCAAAAACTTTTTCTGCACTGGCATAAAACGCCACTGCATCAACTAAGGCGTACATGATAGTAGTTCTTTGCTACTGCGGTGCATACGAATAGAGCGGGTAACAACACCTTCGAGTTGAAATTCATCAGAATCTCTTAACTGCACTGCGGGGTACTTGGCAGAGGCTGACAATAACTGTGCATTGTGTTTGTCGAGTAATTTACAAACAAATAAACCGTTTAAGTTTGCGACGATTACATCGCCATTTTTAACATCTTCAGCGCGATCAACAAGCAATAAGTCGCCATCAAAAATACCGACACCTTGCATTGATTCTCCCGACGCAATACCAATAAAAGTCGCATCGGGGTGCTTAATTAACAGCTGATCTAATGATAAGCCAAGTTCTTTGTATTGAGCCGCAGGTGATTCGAAACCACATACGCCTGCTTCAATATAAATAGGAATAACACGCATAAAAAAACCACTATACTGTATGTTTGTACAGTATAGTGGTTTATCGTAATCTTGCCAATGTGATTAACGGTCGATACGGTTAATATTTTCGATCATGATTGTGGCTGTCGAAATGAATTCGCTGATTTGTTGCTCTGTTAACCCTTGGCACAGAGTCTTGTCTACCTCTTGCTCGGCGACCTCTAGGCGTGAGAACAAAGCACTCCCTTGTTCTGTCAATGATAAAATTAAGCAGCGTTTATCATTTTCATCAGCGCATTTTGTAATTAATGCGAGTTTGAGTAGTTCTTTAATAAGCCGTGCTATTTGTGCTTTGTCACGGCCTGTTTTAGCGACTATATGATTAGCAGTACAGTGGTTGGTTTCAGCAATAATGTGTAAACAGCGCACATGGAGGGCATTTAAACCTAATTCATTCGCGTTAATCGCATTACGTACTGTGACACGGTAGCTCTGCGCCAGTGTAAATAAAGCTGAAGAAAGTGATGTTTGTGACATGATTTACCTAGTTAGTTGACAAAGTCAATTAAAAGTATATAGTTGATTATATCAACTAATGGGGCAGTGTAAAACTTTATAGGAGACAAACATGGCAAAAAAAGTTCGTCGTGCAAATGTATTAAATACCACGCGCATTTCGCCGCACTTACAACGGATCACGGTTGGTTCACCAGACTTTGTCGATTTTCCACTCGATGCGAAAGGCGCTTACGTAAAAGTGTTATTTCCGCATCCAGGTGAATACCACGTAGAACAAGATCTAAACGCTGAGCATCCTGCAATTATGCGCTCTTACACAATTCGTGATATTGACCCTGTAACACGTGCTATAACACTGGATTTTGTTATTAATCAACATCAGGGAACTGCGACAAATTGGGCAAAGAACGCATGTATTGGTGATGAAGTAGGGATTGCTGGGCCAGGTCCTAAAAAATTGACTGATTTTGAACAGGCTCAATATTTAATGCTTGCAGACCTCACATCTATCAATGCTATCAATGGTTATCTGCACGTACTTCCAAGTAGTGCGCATGTTGATGTTCTCATTCATATTGAAGATAAAGACGATATTATTGAGCTTGAGCAAAACAAAGCGGCTATTAATCACAGTGTTCATTGGCTTGTCACCAATAAGCCAGAAACAGAACTTTTAGACCAAGTAGCACAATTATGTGGCGGGTATAACACCCAGCCTTTGGTTTTTATGGCGCTTGAAGCAAATCTTGTTAAAGAGATTAAACGCTTAGTAACCAGTCGCTTTTCTGTAGCGCGTGAGCACATTGTTGCATCTGCATACTGGAAACGTGGTATTGATGCAGATGGACTAAAAGTGGAAAAACAGCAACAAAGCCGTGCTTAATTAGCATTTGAAAAAAGCACATTCGCACTCATTATAACGTTATCAACCCCATTATGGAGAGCTTATGTCTGAATTAAGCGGTATGCCTTTTTCATTGCTTGAACTGAGCCCAATGAAAGAGAACGAAACAGTTTCACAAACCCTTGCTAATAGTGTTGCCTATGCACAAACTGCCGATGAGCTAGGCTTTAATCGCTTTTGGATGGCTGAGCATCATAATATGCGTGGCATCGTATGTGCGGCGACATCAGTACTTATCGGTCATGTTGCAGGAAAAACGCAGCGTATCCGTGTCGGTGCGGGCGGGGTCATGTTACCTAACCATCCTCCTTTAGTTGTTGCTGAGCAATTTGGCACGCTTGAAAGTCTATATCCTGGTCGTATTGATTTAGGCTTAGGACGTGCACCCGGTAGCGACCCCATTACAAGTCGCGCGTTGCGACGCGATGAGCAGCGTGCTGAGCATTTTGCAGACGAAGTCACCGAGTTACAAAGTTTATTAGGCCCCTATAAAGGTGACTCACCTGTTAGGGCTATTCCCGGTGAAAATACAAATGTTCCTATTTGGTTATTAGGATCAAGCTTATACAGCGCTCAATTAGCAGCGAAAAAAGGGTTGCCATATGCATTTGCAGGTCACTTTGCGCCACGATTTGTTCATGATGCTATAGCGTTGTACCGACGCGAGTTTCAACCATCAGACGTATTAGATAAACCTTATGTGATGCTTGGGTTACCCGTTGTGGCTGCTGATACTGATGAGCAAGCACAGTTTCTGGCTACAACTTCAAAGCAGCGAATATTAGCCTTAATGCGCGGTCAAGCATTGTGGTTAAAAGAGCCGATTGCAAGTATGGATGGACTGTGGTCACCTCAAGAAAAAATGCAAGTTGAAAGCTTTTTAGGGCTTGCTGTTGTAGGTAGTCAAGCGAGCGTTAAGCATAAGTTGAGTATGATTAAAAAAGAGCTACAGGTTGATGAGTTTATTTTTACTAACGACCTGTACGAATTGAGCGACAGACAACACGCGCTGACGATACTTGCGAACATAATGAGTTAATCGGTTACGGTGCGTAATGACGTAAATTACGCACCACACTGTGTGTCTGTTTTCTCATAATTAAACGGTTTTTTGAATTGAACTGATTTAATTATTCTATTTTAAGGATTTAAATAAACCCAATACACTGTCAATATTAACTACAACCCTAGGAAGGTGCACCGTGAAATCTCAAACAATTGCCAACGTCGAGCCACAAACAAAAACAGCATTAATTGCTGAGGGGGGCGGGCAACGAGGGATTTTTACCGCAGGTGTATTAGATGCATGGTTAGAAGAAAACTACGATCCATTCGATTTATTTATTGGCACATCAGCAGGTTCACAAAACTTAACCAGTTATCTAGCCAGACAAAAGGGTTACGCAAAACGCCTTATTAGAGGGCTGTCGCGGCATAAACGTTTTTTTCAACTGGGGCGTGGCTTAATTGGCAAAAGTATTGTTGATCTTGATTGGTATTTTGATAAAACCAAAGAAGTAAACCGCGCCCTTGATTTCAAAACAGCAACACAAAGTTTAGGCCAACGAGAGCTGTTAATAACAGCCACTCATGCAATTGATCGTAAGCCCTATTACTTAACACCGACAGGTGAAGACACGCAGTGGCTTGCATTACTAAAAGCGTCTAGTGCACTGCCATTCTTATATAGAGATGGGGTTAACTTAACGCCTTGGTTTACGACCAAAGCTGCTAATGATGCCATTATTCAAAGTGCAAATACTGACTTAGCAAATAATGTGTTTTTAGACGGCGGCTTAGCTGCACCACTGCCTGTTAAAGAAGCTTATAAGCGAGGCGCTCGCGATATTGTGGTTATAAGAACGGTTGATAAAGACTTTCAAGTGCAATCTGAATGGGTCACTAAATTGAGGTCACTCGTGAGTGTGTCTGGCTATTGCCCAAAAACAATCGATTATTTATTGCAACATGAACAAGCGTATCAAGATGAACTTGATTTTATAGCCAATCCCCCAAGCGATGTGCGTATTACGCAAATATTCGCAGGCGACAAACTGCGCAGTAAATTATTAGGGAGCACAGACTCTGACTTGCGATTTGATCATAAATTAGGATTAGCAGCAGGCCGTAAGTTTTTAGAGGGTACGCACTGCAATTAAACACATTACTTACTTGAGATATTTGTAAATAAAGTTAAAGTGGTTAGCTAACTATTCACTTTTAGTGATTTTTTATTCTAAAAAATAACAATAAAAGGCTAACCATGTTCAATTCTGCTGTCGGTGCTATTAATAATCTATTGTGGGGAGACGGCCAGCTCCTCATCTATATTCTTCTGTTTGCTGGTATTTGGTTTTCAGTACGGCTAAAAGCCATTCAGCTTCTTAAATTTCGCCATATGTTCAGTTTATTAAAAACTAGCAGCAGCACAGATAAAAATTCTATCAGTTCGTTTCAAGCATTGTGCACCGGGTTATCTGCGCGAGTAGGGACAGGTAATTTAGCCGGTGTTGCGGTAGCAATATCGTTAGGCGGTAGTGGTGCTATCTTTTGGATGTGGGTTATCGCGATACTGGGAATGGCAACAGGTTTTGCAGAAAGTGTTTTAGGTCAAGTATATAAAGTAAGAGACGCTAATGGCGACTTTAGAGGCGGGCCTGCTTATTACATTGAACAAGGCCTTGCGAGTCGGTGGCTTGCCGTGTGTTTTGCCTTTTGTTTATTCCTTGGTTACGGCTTCACATTTAGTGCGATGCAAACTAATACCATAACAGATGCTCTGAACTACGCTTTTGAAATCCCCACACTGTATTCAGGGATTGTGATCACACTTTTAGCGGGAAGCATTATTTTGGGTGGCTTTAAAGCAATCGCCCGATTTGCAGAGCGTGTAGTGCCCGTAATGGGCATTTTATTTGTACTGGCTGCGGTGAGTATTACTCTATTAAATCTAGGCAAGGTACCTGAAATGATTGAGGATATCTTACTTTCTGCATTTGGCTTACAAGAAGCGGGCGCTGGGGCCATGGGCGCCGCAATTAAAAATGGTATACAACGAGGACTGTATTCAAACGAAGCCGGTGCAGGCAGTGTGCCTCATGCCGCAGGTTGTGCATCGCCAATACCTAACCATCCTGTAACGCAAGGTTATATTCAAATGCTTGGTGTGTTTTTCGACACAATTGTGCTGTGTAGTTGCACAGCGGTGATCATACTACTCGCTGATATTGATATAACTGGCGAAATGGAAGGCATTCGCCTAACGCAATCTGCGATGACAGCACATATGGCTGCTGGTGGAATTTATTTTGTAGCTGCGGCCATTTGCTTGTTTGCATTTACCTCAGTTGTTGCAAATTACGCCTACGCAGAAAGCAACCTTCATTTATTTAAACTAGACAATAAATTTGGGCGAACAGTGTATACCGGCCTTTACTTATCGATGATGATTTGGGGAGCCTCAGCGACTCTTAAACAAGTATGGGATTTAGCCGACATCGCTTTAGGGTTGATGACAGTGGTAAATGTTATCGCTATCATACAGTTAACACCCACTATATTGGCAGTGACCAAAGATTACAACACGCAATGTGCCGAAGGAAAAGACCCCGTATTTAACGCCGAACATGTTAAAGTACAAGGACACACTGAGCCGGGTATTTGGCGTCAAAAACAAAAATGATGAGAAAAGCAGTACATGATTGATATTTACGCAGGGCCAACCGCTGCAAAAACAATACGAGAGCAGGGACTCTCTGCAGATCTTTTTAGTACATTTTTAGGTGCGAGTGGTGGACCTAAATGGTTTACTTTGTTCGGTCTAGATAAGTACCTATTCGGCGAGTTTTTTAAACAGCGAACACAGCCTTTAAATTTAGTAGGTTCAAGTGCTGGCGCTTTTCGTGCGGCCTGTTTTGCGCAAAATGATCCTGTGGCTGCAATATCACGCTTAGCTAAATCGTACTCCGAAACACGCTATTCCTCTAACAAAGCAAAGCCAACTGAAATAACAGAAAAAGCACGATTGCTTCTGAACTATGTATTTGCTGAAAACGGTATTGAAGAAATTATTAATAACCCCGTTTTTAAGGCGCATTTTATTGTTGCTAAATCAAATGGTTTTACGGCTTCAGAAAACAAAGTTATGCAGCTAATGGGGTTATCAAAAAGTTACCTATTTAACAGAGTAAATAGACGGTTGTTGAGCAAACAATATGAACGTTTCGTGTTTCAACCTGCGAATAGTAATCTGTCCTTTAGTGACAATAATACCTTTAATACTCAAACAGTTGAGCTTACAGAAGCTAATCTAGCCGATGCTTTACTTGCATCAGGCTCAATTCCGTTAGTAATGCAAGGCATTAAAAATATACCAGGCACACCGCTAGGTATGTACCGAGATGGCGGTATTATTGATTACCATTTTGATTTAACAATTCACAATGAAGGGTTAATACTTTATCCGCACTTTAATAATAAGCCAAAAGCAGGGTGGTTTGATAAAAACCTAAGCAGGGGGATCACACCGCGTAATTACGATAATGTGGTGATGGTTACACCTTCAGCAAAGTTTATAGCGTCATTACCCTACAATAAAATACCAGACAGAACAGACTTCACAGTACTTGATGCCGACACGCGTATAAAGTATTGGCAACATGTTCTTAGCGAAACCGAACGATTAGCAGAAACATTTCATCTGCTATGTAATAATAACGATTTTAAAATAAACATAATTACTTAAATTGATTAATGAGTGCGGTTTGCTCCGTTACTTTCGATAATAATCCTTCGCACAATTGCTGGGCAGAATGACCAAGCGAAGTACATTCATGCGCAAAATCTTGCGCTGCTGATATATTGGCAGCAATTGCTTGACTGGCTGCTAATTGGTCACTAATTGCTTGTGAAATAATACTATTAAGTTCGCTTAACTTAACCGATTGTGCGTTGATATGTTGTAAACTTTCGCCGCTTTTATGGGCTAAACTCACGCTTTCTGAAGACAACTTGAGGCCATCAGACATCGCATTTTGTGCTTCTTTAGATGCCCCAGTGAGACGATTTAAAACAGTATTAATTTCTTCGGTTGATTGCTGAGTCCGTGAGGCGAGGGCGCGTACTTCACCCGCAACGACAGCAAAACCTCTACCTTGTTCACCAGCACGTGCTGATTCAATCGCGGCGTTTAATGCTAATAGATTCGTTTGCTCTGCTATGGCATTTATTTCCGATAAAATGGAGACAATATGCTTATTACCCTCCACTAAATTCACAACTTGCTCGCTGGCTGAGTGAAGTTTTTTGTCCAGCTCGTTTATTGAATTAATCGTTTGTTGTACAGCTTGTGACCCTTGCTCTGTTGATTTCATCGCCGTTTCGGCTGCTTGGCTTGTGTCTGTTGTACTCGATGATAAGTCATTTATCGACGCTGACATTTGCTCCGTCGCAATAACAATTTGTGACACTTCGTCAGCTTGTTTACTTAATAGTTCAGTAACATGGTGTCCAGTTTCAGCGCACTGTATTGCATTATTATTTACTCCCATTGTTACGTCATTAACACGCCCGACAATCGCTTTAAGTTTTGCTTGTTGCATTTCAAATGCTAAATTCAAATAGCCAATGTCATCATTTGTTCCTGAGTATAAGTAAGCCATTAAAGGGTTATTGTATATGTCTTTTGCTTTACTAATTAGCTGTGTGTAGCGCCTACGCCAAAAGAACATCAGACTATTTATAGTAGCTAAAACGATGAGTAATACCGTATTCAATATTTCAAAGCCATTGATCAAAACAGAGGCTAAAGCCGTAACAAAACACGCGGCTAAAAGGATGCTAATAAATAAAGTTACATCATACTTTTTTGATAACGCGCGAGATTTTTGTCCATCATTGATTTTTTTATATTCACTGCTGGCACGTGCTACAACATCATCATTTGGTTTAGTACGTACTGACTGATATTCAATTGTTCGATTATTTTCATCCCTGATAGGAGTCGCAAACGCATTAACCCAATAATAATCACCATTTTTACAGCGATTTTTAACCGGTCCCATCCAAGATTGGCCATTTTGTAAATGTTTCCACAGGTCAGCAAAAGCAAGTTTTGGCATATCAGGGTGGCGAACAAGATTGTGTGGCTTGCCTTTCATTTCATCTAAATCATAACCGGCGATTTTGCAGAAATCTTTATTCGCATAAGTGATATGACTTTTAAGATCGGTTGTCGAAAGGAGAATATCTGATTCAGAAAATTTCACTTCGTTGTTAGTTATTTTTGCTTTTATCACGTAGAAATCATCCAAGTGTGTCGTTAGCTATCAATAAAATTCATCAATTTATCGGTTGAAGTTTAAACATTATTTATAAAAAAAAGATGTTAACCAGTACCAATAAATTGACTGTTGTCTTAGATCAATTTAGCGCTAAGTCAGTGAAAAATAACTAGGAAAATTCTGTTTTTGTATTTGGAAGGTAAATACTTTTTAATTATTTAAGGGATTAAAAAAGAGAACTCACTATAATAAAAAAGAATATTCCGAATCAATTATCTTTAAATCAGAGTATATTGGGATAGTTTATTTTATAATGCTAAGCATGTGCGCCATGCTTAGATTTTATATTTAGGGGCGGAGTCTTGTGTCGTTTTCACATGGATCACCATCATAGTCTCCATCCATGTCTGTATTAGGGCAGTTTTTAATAAAAAAAAGTGCTTCTTCAAGCGAGGTCATCTCACTACAGTATTGCCTGCCATCACAGACAAATTTGCTCTCATCTGTTAAATAGGGTCCGTTACGTTTACGAGTATACTTTGTCCGAATGGGGTCAATAACTTCACTCTGTAATGTGTCTATTGGCGAAATGCCGCCATAATTTGTTGCATAATATTCCCAACCAAACAATCCAATAATGATTAGTAGCAATAATTTTCTCACGTGACTTCCTTTTAGTATTGTCATAAAAATGAGTGTATTTATAGTCAGCGAAAGCTTTCGCATACCTAACTAAAATGGCTTACTATGATAGGGAGGTTATACAATAATTTTAAGTGATATTCGGATTTGAGAAAGAAATCTGAAATTTCGCAGAAGCTAGTGTATTAGGATATAGCAATTAAATTAAGCCCATAAATTACGTTATGTTAAATAGGCTGTAATAAATAAAAGTGGGCGTTATGTACTAACTAGCCCACTTATAGAAGGTTTTTTATTTACTGATTTAGCTCAGAATCTACCCAAAATTTAGTGCCTTTAAGAACCGCTTGAAGCGCCAAGCCATTTTCGGTTAAAGAATATACGGTAACTTGATCGGCTATCGCTTCGGCAACTAAAGCGCCACCTTTATCTTCATATTTAGCGGCTGCATCTGCGTTGCCACCAAACGCCCATCCATGCTCGATGAAACGGTTTACAGCAGCCTGATTATGAAAAACCATAACAACATTGAAATCTTTAACACCTAAACCGAGGCCTAAACCTGCTTCGCCCATGTTCATGTAAGTTGATTTACCTGTTAGGTTGTTTTTAACAACACCGTAGCCACCGCCAAAACTTGCCAAAACTACATTTACATTGGCATTATCGAAAACAGCATAGCCAGCTGAGTTAGCAATTTGTTGTTTCACATCAGGTTTTTCTGCATATAATGTGTTTAGAGTGTTTGTTTTCATACTCTGGACTAGCGCCCGTTTTTCACTCGGAGAGGCACTGCCGGTAGTAGCACAACCCGACAAAACGGTTGATAATATGATTAAACTGATTGCAATAAACTTTTTCATACATATTCCTTGAATAATTGTATGGCAAGATAGTAATTAAAATACTCGTTAATTTAAGGATATCTTAAGTCCAATACTAGACAGTATCGGACTTTGTGTTACTCTTATAACTAGTTATTTTACAAGATATTTATACATTATGCTCGTTGCTCTAGTCGATACTATAAAACAACTTCGTTACCAAATTGCCCACCTAGAAGATGATACTCTAGCAACAGAATATCCAGAACTTGATACATTTATACACCAGGTTGGATTGACTGTTGCTGAATCAAAAAATGACTTGGCTTTTTTGTATCAGTTTCTTTATGTTTATGGTCGAAAATCCGAAGCGACATTTAATCGATTTAGAAATGAACTTGAACGTTTTTGTTTATGGTCTTGGCTCATAGCTGAAAAATCAGTTTTTGAGCTAAAACGTGAAGATATTGAAGCTTATGTTGATTTTATGGTTGAGCCAGAATCAGCGTGGTTATCAAATTCAGTTCAATGGCGATACAAAGATGAACAAGGTATTCGACGATTAAATTCTAATTGGCGCCCTTTTATCGGAAGAGAAAATATTGCTAGTCAACAAACGTTAGCTGCAATGTTTACTGCATTAAATGTATTTTATAAATTTGCCATTCTAGAAGAAAAAACATTCGCTAACTTTGTACCTGTTGTAAAAAAGAATAGCCCATATTTGGTTGTGCAATCTCAAATTAAAATTCCAGACACATTAAGTGATATACAGTGGGAGTATGTATTCGGTGTAACGCGTGATTTATGTGAAGAACAACCTGATCTTGAGCGAAACTTATTTACGCTTGCATGCTTAAAAGGATTGTATCTACGGATTTCTGAATTGTCGGAACGGCCGCAATGGTCACCGGTAATGTCACATTTTTGGCAAGATAATGATGGGTTCTGGTTTTTACGTATCATGGGTAAAGGCAATAAATTACGGGATGTAACATTAAGTGAGGATTTTATTACTTACCTAAAACGTTACCGATTATACCGTGGGTTACCCGCCCTGCCCCGAGTTGATGAAGCCGAACCTTTAGTTCACAAAATTCGTGGAAAAGGTGGTATGACGGTTAGACAAATTAGACGTTTAGTTCAACAAAGTTTTGACTTGGCGAAAAAATCATTACTTGATGATGGTTTTAAAGATGATGCAGAACAACTTGAAGCTGCCACAGCACATTGGCTTCGACATACGGGTGCAACACACGATGCACAAACTCGCCCTTTAAAACATTTATCTGAAGATCTTGGTCATGCAAAAATAGCCACAACAGATCAAATTTATATTCAAACTAATATTAAAGAAAGAGCAAAGTCAGGGATGAAAAGGAAAGTATAATGGAATACACCATATTGGCCATTGTTGGTTGTGCGTTGCTATTTTACTCAATGACAATCCGCCAACTTGAGCGCACCGAAATCACCGGACCAATGTTCTTTGTATTGGTCGGGATTGGAATGTCTTACTTATTACCCAGTGAATTTAAGCTTGGTGAAAATGGACTCAATGAAATTTTACCTTTAGTTGAGTTAACGCTAAGTATTTTTTTATTTACCGATGCAGCTAAATCAAAGTTAAGTGTATTGCAGCATAGTTTTCAGTACCCTAGCCTGCTTTTATTTGTAGCATTACCACTCACATTACTTGCAGGGGTTGCCGGTGGTTTATTTATATTTTCTGAGCTATCACTATTTCAATCTGCACTTATTGCAATTATTTTAACTCCGACGGACGCGGCGTTAAGCAAAGGTATTTTAGAATGCTCGTCGGTTCCTGAAAAAATTCGAGAAGGGATCAATACTGAAAGTGGCTTAAACGATGGATTATGTGTGCCAATATTTTTAGTTTTATTATTGCTAGTTCAGAATCCAGATAGTGCTGTGACAACAACAGATACTCTCGTTGTTTTTATTAGAGAATTGGGAGTTGCGTTTTTGGTTGCCGCAGTTGCAACAGCGATATTTATTCCATTCCTTAAGGCTGCTTTGGCGCGTCATTATTTTGCAAACAATAGTAGTCCATTTTTATTGATTGGTTTAGTAATGGCGATCTTCTCGTTAACGCAAAACTTTCATGGTAGTGGATTTATTGCCGTATTTGTCGCTGGGTTATTGTTTGACTATTTTTCACCAAGAAAAATTCGTCTTACTTTAGTTAAAGACTCGGAGCATATCGCAGAATTTATAGCATTACTCATTTGGTGTTTGTTTGGGTTTGTTTGTGGACATTTAATAATTAATGATATTACTTGGCCTATTGTTTTTTATGCATTACTTAGCGTGACCTTATTTAGAATCATACCTGTATTACTTTCTTTATTTTTCACAGACTTAAATAGAAAAGATAAATTGACGTTTGCCTGGTTTGGACCAAGAGGTCTTGCGTCAATTGTATTTACACTAATGGTTATGGATACAACAATTGCTAACAAAGAACAAATTGCGACAGTAACGTTAACAACAATTCTTTTCAGTGTTTTTATTCATGGCATGAGTACCAAGCCTATTGCGAATAGCTATAAATAAAAAGGCGCTTAAAGCGCCTTTTTTATAACAGTTCTGCTATTAATTGCAGTGGATGTCTTGGTTTATATTTTTCGTAACGCTTTACTTGGCTACGGCAAGAAAATCCAGTAGCCAAAATAGTTTCGGGTTCACTATTTTCAATAAGTGGTTTCCAACTCATTTCGTACAATGCGCGTGAGTTTTCTTGATTTTGTTTTTCATGACCATAAGTGCCAGCCATACCACAACAACCTGTACTTGTTGTACTCAAAGATAAACCTAAATCAGAGAAAATATTTTGCCAAACTTTTGAGGCATTTGGCATCGCTGTCGTTTCAGTGCAGTGGCTTAATAATTTAAATGGCACAGCACTTTTTGCCGACAGTGATACGTTTTTAAAGTTTTGTGTTTGTAACCACTCATGAGCAAGTTCAACTTTAAAATCACCACGCGTTTCTTTTAGTATTGATACATACTCATCGCGGTAACACATAACAAGTGACGCATCGAGACCAACCAATGGAGAGTTTATTTCAGAAAGTGAATTTAAAAACTCAGCCGAATTTTTTGCTGTAATTTTAAATTCATTTAAAAAACCTTTTACGTGCTGGGCTTTTCCATTTGGTTTAAAGGGTAACAGCATTGGTTTTTTACCCAGCGCTTTTATTACTTTTATAAAACTCTCAACCAATTCAGCTTCGTAAAAACTGGTAAATGGATCTTGAACAATAAGAACATACTCAGCTTGTTCATCACTGGTAAGTGATTTAAGTAATTCAAAATTGAACATGTCATTTTTGTTTACGCGTTTCGAAAGTTGAGGAACACTTAACGTTGGTGTATCTACATAGCCAATTGTATTTTTTATTAAACTAGAAACCAGTTTTGTATTTACAATTGGATTCACTACCTTCGCAAATTTAGCCATGACAGGTGCCGTTTGTTCGATACCTGCCACTAAATAATCTTTTAATGGCCGCGCGTAGTAACTGTGATAGAAATTTAAAAACTGCGATCTAAATGTTGGCACATCTACTTTTATAGGACAGGCTGTTGTACATGCTTTGCATGCTAAACATTCGTCCATTGACTCTTTCACTTCATGCGAAAAATCATAAACGCCTTTTTTCTTATCTCGGCTATGCTGAAAACGTTCCCACCACGTGATTACTTCTCCATTGATAAGTTCTTTTTCAACATGTATTAAATCAATATTTTCTGATTCTTGAAGACGCAACCATTCGCGCATTAAACCTGCACGTCCTTTAGGTGAGTAGCGTCTGTCACCCGTTACTTTATATGAAGGGCACATTGGAGAATTTTGATCATAGTTAAAACAAAGTCCATTACCATTACAAGTCATGGCGTTATTAAATTCTGTTTTAACGTCAATAGAAATTTCTTTATCAAACCATGCTCGCTTTTGATCATCAACAGAAACGAGGGAGTCTTTACTTTCAAGCGGTGTACATATTTTACCGGGATTAATGCGATTGTCTGGATCGAAAGCTGATTTAATTTTTCGTAGTTGAGTAAATAAATGCTCACCAAAAAATTCTGGTCCATACTCACTACGATAACCTTTACCGTGCTCGCCCCACATTAAACCACCATATTTAGCGGTAAGTTTTACAACTTCATCTGAAATATGGCGAAGTAATTTTTCTTGCTCAGGATCACACATATCTAGGGCTGGACGCACATGTAAAACACCCGCATCAACGTGGCCAAACATACCATACTGAAGATGATGACTATCAAGAAGTTGACGAAACTCAACAATAAAATCTGCCAAATTTTCTGGAGGTACGGCAGTATCTTCTGCAAATGCGAGCGGCTTTTGACTACCTTTAACATTGCCTAGTAAACCAACAGACTTTTTACGCATGGCATAAATTTTTAGAATATCGGCTTTATCATTTGTAAGTTGATAACCGATCACACCATGTGTTTCGTTTTTAACGCAGTCATCTAACAATCTACATAGCGTGTCTATTTTTTCTTTAATATCATCCGGTGATACAGCATTAAACTCAACCATGTTGAGGCCTTGCATATCTTTATTATCAACATCGGTTATTAAGTCCGATACTGAATGCCAGATGATATCTTCCCGTGCCAAGTTAAGCACTTTACTGTCGACTGTTTCAACAGACGTTGCATTTGCGGCGACCAAAAAAGGTGAATGACGCAATGCTGAATCAAAACTATCGTATTTAATATTGATTAAGGTTTTAAACTCAGCAATTGGGGTAATATTAAGTTTGGCTTCGGTAACTATACCTAAAGAACCTTCAGATCCCGTAATTAAACGACTCATATCAAAAGTTTGTAAGTCGTCAGAAAAAATATGTTCTAAGTCATAACCGGTTAAAAAACGATTTAATCGTGGGAATTTTTGCAAAATTGCATCACGATTATTGAGTCCAATATCCATTACCGTTTTATACAACTTGCCGACTGTTGAGTTTTGCTCAGCAACTAACTGTGCTTTTTCGATAGGCATGGGTGAGGTAGACATTTCAGTTCCATCGATTAGGTATGTTGTCAGACCTAAAACATGATCACTGGTTTTACCGTAGACAAGCGAGCCCTGCCCTGATGCATCGGTATTTATCATTCCACCAATTGTTGCTCGGTTACTGGTTGATAAATCAGGTGCGAAGAAAAATCCATAAGGCCGTAAAAAGTCATTAAGCTGATCTTTAATGACACCTGTTTGCACTCTTACCCAGTTTTCCTCAACATTTATTTCTAATATTTCACGCATGTAGCGAGATAAATCAACGACGATACCAGGAGTAAGAGACTGACCATTTGTCCCTGTGCCACCGCCGCGAGGACCAAAAGTCAGTGACAGAAATGGATCTCGAGAGGCGATTTGCATTGCAAGTTGAATATCTTTCGCCGTTTTTGGAAAAATAACTCCTTGCGGTACTTGCTGATAAACACTGTTATCGGTCGATAAGCTTAATCGCGTAGAATAACTTGCGTCTGTGTCACCCGAAAAACCTTGTTTTACAATAGTTTCTAGGTAGTTAGCGACTAACTCAGAAGCGACTTGTTGTTGACTTATTGTTGCTATCATGACGGTGATAAATTAAGGCATTTCGTAAATTATATCATGCTAATAGCTAAGTTAAATTGAAGATTTTACAGTTTGTAACACTCTTTTAATCGATTTAAGTCTCAATACTTTTATACTGTTTATTAAAGCATCAAATGAGTAAGGGATATGAAAAAGATTTTATTAGTAAGCTTAGGTATTTTAAGTATGCTACTTGGGTTGATATTTGTCATTGTGCCCGGCCCATCATTACTATTTTTTATAGTGGGATTACTGTGCTTTTCGTTTTATTACCCACTGGCACGTCGCTATTTGGTTTATTGTCAAAAAGCACTCACTAAATCATGTGCTTATTTAGATAAAAAACTAGCGAGATAATTGCCAATCTACGATAACACTTAAGTGCATCGTGATACTTTCTAATTGAGTAAACAAAAATGCCAGCATAATCGCTGGCATTTTTTTAATAAATAATAGTTAGTCTGCTAGCTTTTTAGCTAAGTATAACCAAGTTTCTAATACTGTATCTGGATTAAGAGATACAGAATCAATGCCCTGTTCAACTAGCCATGCTGCAAAGTCTTCATGATCTGATGGACCTTGACCACAAATACCTACGTATTTGCCTTTTGCTTTTGCAGTTTGGATTGCCATTGAAAGCAGCTTTTTAATCGCAGGATTACGCTCATCAAAAAGATGTGCAATTAAACCTGAGTCACGGTCAAGACCAAGTGTTAGCTGAGTCAAATCGTTTGAGCCAATAGAGAAACCATCGAAGTATTCTAAGAACTCATCAGCTAATAGCGCATTTGATGGTAATTCACACATCATGATCACTTTAAGACCATTTTCGCCACGTTTTAAGCCATGTTCTTCAAGAAGTTCGATAACACGCTTACCTTCTTCAAGGGTTCGTACGAATGGAATCATGATTTCGATGTTTGTCATACCCATTTCGTTGCGAACGCGTTTAATTGCTTCACACTCTAGAGCGAAACAATCACGGAAATCTTCAGAAATGTAGCGAGCAGCACCGCGGAAACCAATCATTGGGTTTTCTTCTTCCGGCTCATATTGCTGGCCCCCAACTAGGTTTGCGTATTCGTTTGATTTGAAATCAGACATACGAACAATGACACGCTCTGGTGCAAACGCACACCCTAATGTCGCAATACCTTCAACAAGCTTAGAAATGTAGAACTCAACCGGTGACTCATAGCCAGCCATCATGTCTGAAATTTCTGCTTTTAACTCATCTGATTGCGCATCAAAGTTTAATAGTGCTTTAGGGTGAACACCGATCATACGGTTGATAACGAACTCAACACGTGCAAGGCCAACACCTGCATGAGGTAAACGGGCAAAATCGAAAGCACGGTCTGGGTTACCAACGTTCATCATAATTTTCATTGGTAGTTCTGGCATTTCATCAACGCGCGAAGTAAGTACTTCGTAATCTAGAATGCCTTCGTAGATATAACCTGTATCACCTTCAGCACACGAAACGGTTACATCTTGGCCTGCTTTAATTAAATCAGTTGCGTTGCCACAACCCACAACAGCAGGTATACCTAGTTCACGAGCAATAATAGCTGCGTGACATGTACGGCCACCACGATTGGTAACAATCGCCGCTGCACGTTTCATGATTGGTTCCCAATCTGGGTCGGTCATATCGGTAACAAGGATATCGCCTTGCTGTACTTTGTCCATCTCGTCAATAGAGTTAAGAACTCGTACCGTACCAGCACCAATTTTGTGACCAATAGCACGCCCTTCGACAACAACATTGCTCGAGCCATTTAATTGGAAACGTTCCATTACGTTGGCATCTTCATTTGAGCGAACGGTTTCTGGACGTGCTTGAACAATGTAAAGCTTACCGTCGTTGCCATCTTTAGCCCATTCGATGTCCATTGGACGACCGTAATGTTTTTCGATGATCACAGCTTGCTTAGCCAGTTCTTGAACTTCGGCATCTGTGATTGAGAATTTGTTTGATAATGCAGTATCTACATCTACGATTTCAACTTGCTTACCATGTGATTCATCACTTGAGTAAATCATTTGGATTGCTTTTGAACCGATGTTACGACGAACTACTGCAGGCTTGCCGCTCGCAAGCGTTGGTTTATGTACATAAAATTCATCTGGGTTTACTGCACCCTGTACAACCATTTCACCAAGACCGTAGCTTGATGTGACAAACACAACGTCTTCGAAACCAGATTCAGTATCGATACTGAACATAACACCTGACGATGCTTTGTCTGAACGTACCATGCGTTGAATACCAGCCGATAAAGCAACACCACGGTGATCATAGCCTTGGTGAACTCGGTAAGAGATAGCGCGGTCATTGAATAGTGAGGCAAACACGTGTTTGATTGCAGTCATAACTGAATCAATACCACGTACGTTTAAAAACGTTTCTTGTTGTCCTGCGAATGAAGCGTCTGGCATGTCTTCTGCTGTAGCAGATGAGCGAACTGCAAATGATACATCTTGAGATGCGTCGCCATGTAATTGGCTATATGCGTCGCGGATGGCTTGGTCTAGGTTAGGTTGGAATGGTGTGTCGATAATCCATTGGCGGATTTCGGCACCGACTTTAGCGAGTGTATTTACATCATCCACATCCAATGTGTCTAAAATATCGTGGATTTTTGAGTTTAGCCCTGATTGCTCAAGGAACTCGTTAAATGCATCGGCAGTTGTAGCGAAACCACCTGGCACTTGTACACCAGCGTTAGCTAGGTTTGAGATCATTTCACCCAGTGAGGCATTTTTACCGCCAACACGTGGAACATCTTGCATACCAAGCTCTTGATACCAGAGAACGTATTCTTGCACGGATCTTTCTCCATAAAACAAATTGTAGTACTAACTGTGAGAGTTAAGAAAGAAAACCTTCTAAAAAGGTCGCCATCATTCTACACTGGCAACAGACCTCACGTAAACCGTGAAGCCCCTATTTTGCAGATAAAGGTAATAAAAAGGTTAATTATGAGAACTGCATTCTATATTTCTGACGGAACAGCTATCACCTCTGAAGTGTTTGGCCATGCTACATTGTCGATGTTCCCTGTCGATTTTAATCACAAAACAATTCCATTCGTTGAGACAGAAAAAAAAGCAAACGAAGTTAAAAATTTAATCAACTCAACAGCTCAGCGCGACGGTGAACAGCCTTTGGTATTTTTCACTTTTGTGAATCATGAGCTAAGTGAAATTATTAAATCTTCGTGTGCGGTGTGTTACGATTTTTTATCTCAGTACAGTGACCAAATAGCAAAAGAGCTAAAAGTTGCGCCTGTGCCTAAAGTTCACCGTACACACTCTATGCATGAAAAAAGCTATGATTTTAGAATTGATGCCGTTAACTACGCGCTAACAAACGATGATGGCGCTAATATAAAAAACTATGCTGAAGCTGATATCATTTTGGTGGGCGTAAGTCGCAGTGGTAAAACCCCTACTAGCCTCTATTTAGCATTACAATATGGAATAAAAGCGGCAAACTATCCATTGACCGAAGATGATCTAGAGCGTGGCAGCCTACCTGAATGTTTGAAGTCGTATAAACATAAACTATTTGGTTTAACAATCGACCCTGTCAGACTTGCTGATATACGACAGCGACGCATGGCGAACTCAAAATATGCATCATTAAAACAATGTCGAATCGAAGTCCGCGAAGTTGAAATGCTTTATAAAAAGCAAAAAATTCAATATTTGAATTCGACACATCACTCTGTTGAAGAAATATCAGCCAAAATTATATCTGACACAGGACTTGAGCGTCGTAAGTACTAACCAACTTATCTTCATAATTAGTATCGGACATAAAAAAGGCTGCACTATGCAGCCTTTTAATACTTAATAAGTAAAGCGTGATTACTTGCGCGCATCCTTTAATAAGTCTGCAACAAGGAAGCCTAACTCTAATACCTGATCTGCATTTAAACGTGGGTCACACTGCGTGCGGTAACGTTGAGCTAAATCTTCATCTGACAGCCCATATGCCCCACCTGTACATTCAGTTACATGTTGGCCGGTCATCTCAAGGTGAACACCACCAGGGTATGAGCCTTCGGCTTTATGGACTGCAAAGAACTGGCTAATTTCACGAAGTATATTATTAAAGCTTCGTGTTTTATATCCTGAGCTCGCTTTTTCAGTATTACCGTGCATCGGGTCTGAGCTCCAGATAACCTTGCGTCCTTCTTGCTGTACTTTACGAACAAGCGCTGGCAGTTTTTCTGGTAGAATGTCTGCACCCATGCGTGTGATTAATGTTAAGCGACCAGGGATATTATCTGGGTTAATTGCATCTATTAACTTAATCAACTCGTCAGGGTCCATGCCAGGACCTACTTTTACACCGATTGGGTTCTTAATTCCTTTAAAGAACTCGATATGAGCATGATCTAATTGACGAGTTCGTTCACCAATCCACACAAAGTGCGCAGAACAGTCATACCAATCACCTGATAAATGGTCTCGACGTGTTAGTGCTTCTTCGTAGCCAAGTAATAGCGCCTCGTGCGATGTAAATAAATCTGTTTCTTTTAAACTTGGTGCAACCGTAGAGTCAATACCACACACTTCCATAAACTCAAGCGCATCTTGAATGCGATCTGCAAGTTGTTGGTACTTCTCTTTTAATGGATTTGCAGCAACAAAGCCCATATTCCAACGATTTACCTGATGCAAATCAGCAAGGCCACCTTGTGCAAATGCTCGTAATAAGTTTAACGTAGCCGCACTGTGGTGATAAGCAGTCATTAAACGTTGTGGATCGGGTATTCGTGCTTGTTCGGTGAATTCAAAATTATTTACAATATCACCACGATATGAAGGTAATGAAACCCCATCAATGGTTTCGTAATCTGACGAACGTGGCTTTGCGTATTGACCTGCCATGCGTGCAATCTTAACAACAGGGCATTTACCGCCATAGGTTAAGACAACAGCCATCTGTAATAGAGTTTTAAATGTATCGCGAATATTGGCGGCATTAAAATCACTGAATGATTCAGCACAATCACCACCTTGAAGTAAAAAGGCACGTCCTTCACATACATCTTCTAATTGTTTAAATAAGCTACGCGTTTCTTCGGCAAACACTAAAGGCGGTGCGCTTTTTAATTGCCCTTCAACTTGTTTAAGGGCTTCTTTATCTGGGTACTCTGGCTGCTGAAGTATCGGCAGGTTTCTCCAGCTATCTGGGTTCCACGATTGCATGTTCTTTCCTCATTCCTAACATAGACCGTTAATGAAAACTAACTTAATGCACAGGGTAAGTTCAAGGACTATATTCACCTATTTTCAATTATTTAGTTATTTGATAAACCAAAGCATTGATTGATTGGACATCAACTATATCATAGCCAATTAAAACAAAAGCTTAAGTTAGATTTGCATAATATGATTGAGCAATAAAATAAAGAACACATCTTACTTTTAACAAGGCACAGTGTAACCTCAGCTTTACACTGCATTTAGATAAAAATAAACAGCAGATTGAAATATTAAAAAAGCATGCTATGGATATAATAAAGAACACATCATACTTAATTTAAAATAAATGTAAGGTCAGCAATTAAGGAGTATTAGTCCTTTTAATATCAAAGATGCTGAGGTAATATTAACTCATGTTAGAGTAAGATGTGTTCTTATGACTTCTAAATTAGAAATTCGTAGTCAATTTGATTTAGTCAGCGAATTAACCCAATTATTTTGCGATGATCTAAAACAAGTTGGTTTTAAAAAAGCGTTTTATTATCAATTACCAGAAACGGATATTAACGATGAGAAAAAAATACCCTCACTGATTCCTGTCAAAAAGTTCGAAGGTGATGAAGCGCACAAATTAATTATTAACTCGTATTTAGACCTTTATAAAAAACCAGGGATTAGTAGTCGAGTTTTAAAACGTCATCCTGGGTTATTGGTACTTCATGATGTTGATAAAAATCAACTTACAGCCCGCATTCAACAATTGAATAAAGCAAAAGCTGACTTTAAAAACTGTATACTCGCTATCGATAATAATGATGCTCGATTTGAAGCAGTGCATAACGCTGTACCAAATTTAATTACGCTTGCAGCATATCGTAAAATTCATTTTGAAACTGAATCACCCTACTCGGTCAGGTTCACATGGATGCACAAACATGCAACTAAAACTTTATCCAAAAAAATGGCATTGGCCATGCTTGATAAATCGGCGAGTTACTCTAACCCTAGAATGATAGATCAACATACTTGGCAATCTCTTGTTGCACAAGAACAAAGCCGTGTTGCGAGTTTAAATGATAAAGATAAATTAAGAATTCGAAGACCTACCCGTGTTAGTCCACAAGTTAATGTGCGATACACTGCTCAAAACCGATATCATGTGAGTGCCGCATTACCATTCATTCTTATAAATCCAGAACCGGATGTAAAACTTGGAGCACTAAATGATTATCAAAAACCTGAGAGTCATCCCCGTAAAAAAGAATATGACTTTTTAGTAGATCGACTTTATTTGGAACAAGTAACAGATTGATTATGTTAAAAAGGCCACTTTAGTGGCCTTTAACATGTAACAGTATTGGAGATAAGAAATATAAATTTAATCTTCGACTATTTCTTCTATTTTATCTTCATCAATTAACACAGCATTCTCAACGATACGTTTACCGCCTTGAATTTCAATTCGTTTATTGTGTTTATTGAGCGCTAAAATTTCATCACAAAATTGATCAGACGGATGCATTTCGTAAGTGTAATCAATAATATTACCCGTTTTATCATCTTTCACATTTGTGATGTTGTATTCTGATATCGCGCCTTTTTCTATTAAATCTTTCATCGTTGTGGTCATATCACGACGTAACGCTTTTAATTTATTCTCAGTAATTTCATCTGTCGAATAAATTGAGCCGTACTTTTCCATGATTGATAACAATCTAAAATGATATGTCTTACCTGGCGCAGCATAACGCCAAAGATGATACAAACGTAACATCATCCAGCGAGATAAGCCGCGCTTCAGTTCTTGAGCACTATTAAAATAATAGCCTTTGTACTCAAGGTTATCGATCATGTTATGAACAAACGCATTTAAACATGCCACACATTTTACATTACCGCCTTGTCCTTTTTTACCGCTAAAGTGAAGCGACGATAAAAAGTTCATGTTCGACTCGTAAAATGAATCATCAATATCAGAGTTGCGCGTGTCAGTTGCAGAATATTTAAATGACAACTTAGAACCTTGAAGAGCTTCAAGCGATTCTTTAATCTGCGGATACGGCATTGATTGACCAACCGCTTTTAATTCTTGTGCCAACTCATTCATTGAAAAAACAACCGCGTATTGAATACCCGATTTAAAATTAATTTTTACAATTTTACCTTTAGAGGCCAAACGTATTAATGCACGTTCAACTTTTTCTTCACGATCGGATGGCCATACTAAATATTCAATGTCTTCACCATCTTTTCGTGTGCTGACAACTGCTGGGGTAATTTTAATTTCGCCGTCATAGAGAATCCCATCAACTTTTTCTGAAATTCTTCTTGTAACAATTGTCTTTTTTGGTGCTTCTTCAACCGGAAGCTTTTTATGACCTGAACGAACAAAACGTCCCCACAAATCATAATGATTAAAGGTATTTGAGTAAGCTCTCAAACCATGTGCTGCATTTTCAATTGAAACGCGCACATCTTTGTTGTCTGTAAACAGTGCAAGACTTTCATTATCGATTGCACTTTCCACCCCATGGATTTGCCCGCGTAATGTATCGGGGAGGTTATCCACTGAGATGTTGACCTTTCGGCTCATTGTTCTTATTTCCAATTTTTCTTCGACAGTTAATAACAACACATAAAACTTAAAAAGTTAAATGTTTAAGTTAGTATAAACTTGATCCGATCTGAAATATTTTCTTGAGATCAGTTTTATACTAACTAGATTAATTCTAGAACTTTTCAGATCAGATTTTTACTAAGTTATAGTGTATGGGTCAAAATTTTACTAACTCAGTGAATATTATGTCATGTTAAAATTCATTTTCAGGTCAAAAAACACGACACATAAATCCATTTTTACAAAAGCATGTGGATAAATGCTTACTGAGTTAGCATAGATCTGATCTATACCAACTATAGATCAGATCTATACTAACAAAATGCACTATTCTGATTTTGCTTCAGTGCATAACTCTCTAATTTAGTTAGTAAAATCGTGATCTACAGCAGTAAAAATGTGCATAAACTAGTGACTAACCTGTGCATAACTAAGCAGCTGGTTTTTTAGTTAGTATTAAGCTGATCTGCGAGTTATAAGAGATCTGATCTTAACCAAGTAAAAACATGATCTGCTTTTTTTGATAATATTCTGGTTAATCAGTAACATAGATTGCTATTTTAGCACGTTAACCTTATATACCTATATCTTTAACCAATTCTAATCTTACTTATTTATACTTAGCTTCAATTAGATTACAAATTTTTCTTAAATGTCTTATTAATAAAAGGCATGTCGTACAAAATAGTTGTTTACAGCAATTTGAATGGACATTATACTTAAAGCATAACTTTGAGGAAGAAAGTATGTCTATTAATAATAATGCGCTAGCCACTTACCGGTTACTAAAAGCAACAGCTGAAGTTGCTGAAAAATCGCTAGAAGGACGTATCCAACATTATCGTGCTCATCTTAAATCGGAAGAAAAAGAACTTCGCACCTATACTCAAAAAGCCGCAGCAGATCTTTTAGGCTGTAATAACAGAACGTTAAAGCGACGTCATGATAATGGTGACTTTGATGAATTAAACATCAAACGAGGTGCAAATGGACATTATGCCTATACGCTAGTCAATATTTTCGCTATGGCAGATATCATGGATATCAAGCCAGATCACCGCACAACAGATGACAAACTACAAGTTATTGTCATTAACTCTTTG
This sequence comes from Pseudoalteromonas sp. JSTW, assembly GCF_013423925.1. Classification (NCBI taxonomy): domain Bacteria; kingdom Pseudomonadati; phylum Pseudomonadota; class Gammaproteobacteria; order Alteromonadales; family Pseudoalteromonadaceae; genus Pseudoalteromonas; species Pseudoalteromonas sp. JSTW. The sequence goes on along the minus strand of NZ_CP058973.1, from coordinate 77,442 downwards.
AAAGGTGGCTGTGGTAAAACAACCAGCATGGTTAATATTGCAGCGGCCCTCGCTACAACCAATATTAAACGGTATCGAATTGGTATTATTGACTTAGATCCACAAGGCTCATCATCGAGTTTCTTCCCGCCAAGTGAACCAGATCCAATTACTGTGGGTGACTTAATGCGTGATTGCATTGAGCTTGAAGAAAATGAAACGTGGGACGAACTTGTTACTAATTCATTTTTACCGACTCACATTCCCAATATTCGTATTTTACCTTCTGGTATGGATGATTTTTATTTTGAACATGAAACAGCCACACTGTTAAAAGATAGTTCAAGTTACGATAAAACACGTCACTATCATAAATTATTAGAAAAAGTGATTGAGCCTGTAAAAGATCAATTTGATATTATTTTAATCGATACAGCTCCATCACTTAACTTTATGTTTTATAACGCTTTAATGGCTTCAACATCGATGCTTATTCCTGTTCATCCTGAAGCTGTTGATTTTGATGCAAACAATAAATACTTAAAACGTTTAGGCGAGATCTATCACACGGTTGCTGCTTTAGGGCATCAAGGATGGGATTTTATGCAGTTTCTCGTTACAAATTACGTGAAAGGCAATCATTCACAACGCGATATTGTTAAAGACGTGCGCAGTGCCTTTGGACGTCAAGTTATGAGTTACCCAATAAACCATAGCTCCGCTATCACGGCGAGTTCATCGTCTTTTAATACCATATTTGACCAAAAAACGTCTGACAGTCTCGCAAGTAGAGAATCATTACTACGTGCTCAAGAGAATATTAAAGATGTGGTTGATGAGCTTGAAATGTTGATTCGTTCTAACTGGCAATCAACCCAATCAAAATTGAATACAGCTAAGTAAGGTAAATGATTAAGATGGCTAAAAAACGTAAAAATGATACCAGCTTAGATCCTTTTTCAACGTCAATTGAAAGCAGCAGTCTAGATGCTTTACTTGAACAAGCCAATGCTGGCGATGTTATTAGCATGCCCGCGCCAAGTGATCCTACGCGCCAAATTACCCTGGTATGTAAAGTCATTCCAAGTTCTGAAATCGAATCTAAAACTAAAGTGTATGGCAAGAACCGTCGAGTTCAGTCGTTACTGAATGAAAAATCGGTGGCTGATATTTTACCGGCTATCGCTGAAGACGGACGAAACCAACACCCTGCCCTTTGCTGGGATAAAGGCACTGAAATGCTTGTTTTAGCCGGCTCACGTCGTCGCAAAGCGTGTATTTTAAGTGGTTCGGACTATTTAGTGCTAAGTTCAGAAGATTTCACAGAACAAGATGCAAAAATACTTGCGGTCTCTTCTGATCAATACATTGCCCCCAGTCTGTGGGAGCTTGGACAAGCTTATCAGCAAACCCGTGATGAATTAATTGCAGAAGGCAAAAAGGGCTCGTACCGTGAGATTGCAGCAATTGAAGGGGTATCACATACAGCAATAGCGGATGCCATTAAAGCCTATGAAAATTTACCCGCTTCTGTACTGAGCCTCTACCCAACAGCGAATCATGTTGGCCGAGAAGTGGCTAAAAAACTTATTGCGGCGAAAGAGCGTGACGAACAGGCATTCACTCGCCTTGTAAGTGAAATCAGCACTGACAGCGAAATAAACGCCATAAGCAGTGATGATAAGCGTGCGCTAGCCATTACTAAGTACTTAACAGTCGAACCCGCTACGCCAAGCCGTCGTGAATCACTCATAGAAAGTGAATTTGTGACCGTACAGCGAAACATTAAAAGCGGTGATTTATCGGTAAAAATCGATAATAAAGTGATGACTGACAAGCGTTTAGAGCAGCTTACTAAGTTATTAAATAGCTTTAATTAGTTAGTAAAATAGCGATCTGTCACGCTTTTATTGTTAGTAAAAGCGTGATCTCTTCCCCTATTTTGTTAGTAAAATACTGATCTAAATATCTTAAAATTTGCTCAATTCGCATCCATAGATCAGATTTTTACTAACTATCTGCCCCTTTACAGGCTATTTAAGCCTTTTCACTGTTTCCTTAGTAAAAAAGTGATCTGTAAAGGCCCTGCCTTGTTATTAAGTTGTTTATATCTTGTGCGTTTGTTGTTCGTTAAATAGTCGAGCCTTCTTCTTTGGCTGTATTTTTTTAGACAAAAACATAATTTTACCAACTAATCAGCTCCAACCAGTCCGAAATAAAGGAATAGTGCTTTAGCTGGGCGCTGATAGATCATATACTGGCAGAATTATTTTTTGTTTTTACTGTTAAAAGCGTTATGTCTGCTAACTTATCCAAAAATGACTTATTAGCTATCTTTGAAGAAATCAAACAAGAGCAAGAAACACAGTTTCCGCTGTCAGAGCGATTCATCAAGCAGCTATTTAAGCCGCATGTGCTAAGTAAAGCAAAAGAGTACCATCAGAACGGCCAAATCAATTGGCTTGAGCATAGTAGTGACTTTAGTGTGATTGATGCTTCTATGTTTGGTAACGAAGGGAATACTTTTACCCAGCATATCGAGATCAGTAAATTATCAACCGGATTTTCAGTTGATTCACATTGTACGTGTGGTTCAAAAACAAAGTGCCGTCATATTGCTGCGGTTTTGCTTAAATTAAAAATTGAGCATTCAGGCGATTATGGTGAGGACTATATTATTAATGATTGGTTTAGTGAGCTAAAGACGCTAAAGCAATCAACAACCGACACAGCGAAACATGTTTTATTATTTGTTTTAGATGTTGAAAAATCGGCTGTTACCCTTACCCCTAAAATTGCTAATTATGATCCTGAGCATAACTACACATTAGGCCGTAATTTAACAGAACAACAATTAAATAGCTTTGTTACACCGACTGATTTACTCGAAACTGACTTTAGATTATATAGTTGGATCCGCTCTCAAAACGCGCTCGGTAAGCTTGAGTTGAAAGGCTCATGGGGCTTTTCGGCATTACAACAACTCATAGCGACACAACGATTATTTTTAGGCCGTTCTCGCCAGGCTATTAAAGCAGATACCATGCAAGCCTTAGAATTTAGTTGGCAGCAAAATAGTGATTTAACCTCATTATCTTTGTCACTAGCAGGGCAAGATAATTGGTTGTTACTCAAAACGACACCCCCGACTTACCTAGATCCAGACACACTTAAAATTGGCCGTATCCGTACTCCTTTGACTGCAGATGAAATTGCGTTATTGGCTAACATGCCTGCGATACACAACGAAAACTTTGATCGTGTATACCAACAACTCAATGACAATTTTGGTGAGGGTGTTATTCCGCATGCATTTAAGCAAAGTAAAAAGAATCAATCACGTTCTGTCTTTCCCGTTATAAGCATACGCAACGATGAGGGAAATATTGGTCTATCGCTTCAATTTAACTATCAAAATTCACTTTATGAACTAAGCCAAGCCCCCGAGGGGATTATTAATCAATCGCTTGAGAATACCGTTGTTAATGAGCTAACGAACTTAGGGTTTGAATTTTGTAAAGGGGCTTTACAAACCGAGTTTGTATTTAATAAACAATCAGTTATACATGCACACTGGTTGAAATTCGAAATTATCCCTACCCTGCTTAAACGCGGCTGGAAAATTAATGATGAACTTGATGTTAGTAAAGCATTAAAGCAAATATCGCTTCAAGTTGAGCGAGGAAAAGGTCATCAAATAGTTAGTAAAATCGTGATCTCTGGTGTAAAAACGCAGCAACTTTTTACAGCGGATAACAATTTTCAGTCTCTCAATCGTCAAAGTGAACGTTATTATTATTTCAGCGTAGGTAAACGTTTTGCTGTTGTTGAGAAGTTAGCGATTACTCAGCTTAATGAATACCGCGAACGTTTTGAGCATATAAAAACGCGTGATGAAATACTCATGCCATTGTCATTTTTACCCCAGTTAATCGCCCAAAAAGCAATTAAAGTCAGTATTGTTGATGATGCCCTTGATGCATATTTAACTGAATTAACGAACACCCATCCGGTGGTTAAAAAGTCCGATATTCAGGGATTGAATGACGGTGTACAACTTCGAGAGTATCAGCAACACGGTGTTGATTGGCTTAACTTTTTAAAACGTCATCAGTTGGGGGGTATTTTGGCTGATGATATGGGGTTGGGTAAAACCTTACAAGTTATTGCCTTTTTAGCGAATGCCAAACAACGGCCTCAAGCTGGCCCTACTTTAATTGTTTGCCCGACCAGCTTGGTAGGAAATTGGCAAAGTGAAATTAATAAGTTTGCGTGTAACCTTAAAATCACCACCGTATTTGGTTCGTTACGAAACGAGCAACTCCAGCAGTTATCGCAGGCCGATTGCATTTTAACAACGTACCCTTTATTAAAACGTGATATTGCATATTACTCGCCACTGTATTTTGAAAACATCATTCTGGATGAAGCCCAGTACATTAAAAATGATGCTGCGCAGGTATCGCGTTTGGTTAAGCGCCTTAATGCCGATTTTAAATTGTGCTTAAGTGGCACGCCTATCGAAAATAACCTGTTTGAGCTTAAGTCGTTGCTCGACTTTGCAATGCCCTCACTCCTGGGCTCGCAAGCGCACTTTAAAACATATTTTCAAACACCTATTGAGCGCGATAACGATGTTAAACGAGCCGATGAACTTAAATCGCTGATCATGCCTTTTATTTTACGCCGGACAAAAGCGCAGGTAACGCAAGAACTTCCCGAGAAAACAGAGCTGGTTAAAGAGTTTGAGTTCGAAGCGAAACAAAAAGAAATTTACACCGGTATAACGCAATCGCTAGAGCAAAAGCTGGTTGACTTGTTTGCCCAACAAGGTGTGCAAAAGAGTAAGCTTGCGTTTTTGGACGCGTTACTAAAATTAAGACAAATTTGTTGTCATCCCAAACTTATTGATCCAACAACTCAGGCGGGTAGTGCAAAGCTTGAATGGCTCTCTAAGCATTTACCCGTTATGTTAAGTGAAGGTCGTAAAGTCATTATATTTAGCCAGTTTACGACCGCTTTAGATGTGATTGCAGAACGTTTAGGCGAGTTGGGAATTACCTTTAGTATGTTGACGGGTCAAACTCGACATCGCAGTCGTGTTATTGAAGAGTTTACCGAAGGTGAATCGTCAGTCTTTTTAATAAGCCTAAAAGCCGGCGGCACCGGGTTAAATTTAACCCAAGCAGATACCGTGATTCACTTTGACCCATGGTGGAACCCTGCAGTTGAAAAACAGGCAACCGATCGGGCATATCGAATAGGTCAAACCAACCCTGTGTTTGTGTATAAATTGATTATGGCCAACTCTGTTGAACAAAAAGTATTTAAAATGCAGCAGCATAAACAAGCGTTAGTTGATGCATTATTTACTGATAAATCAATGAGTTTTACTCAGTTTGATGAAGAGCAGATGTTGGCGCTGATAAAAAATTAAATTTTTTTAAACTTTTTTTGAACTAATCAAATTTAGTGGCGTCTATTATTATGCTTGTTGTTAAATTGCAGTTTACATGAGCATTATGTTGATTTCCCATTTGGTTACTAAATTTAGTAATGTTAGAGCCAGCTCACCTTGAGCTGGCTTTTTTTATGCCTACTCCCCTACTCTGCTGTCATGTAATTCGTTATGATGAAGTGTCTTTAAGTTATTGAGTTTTCATTATGATTACAGAGCTATTAGGCCACATTGATTGGCTTCAGATTGCAAGCGGTTGTGCACTAGGAGTATTGGCTGCAGGTACTGTGCTTTCGTTGCAAAAGAGTCGCTTAAAAAGCCAGTTAGTCGCACTGGAAAATAGCCATCAGTTACAGCAGAATCAATTAGAGCAGAAGCTACAACAGTTACAAGAAAGTCAGTTAACGTTGTCGCAGTTACAGCAAGATTACGCAGAGCAACGTGATGAATCTCAACACTTTAAAACCCGCTTTGTCGAGCAAGAAAAGCAAGCGCAGCAATTTAATCAATTTTGGCGACGAGTTGAAGCAGAACTCGCTGACACCAAAGCAATGCTAAATCAACGCGATGTCGATTTAAGTACTTTACGCAGCACCTTAGAACAAAAAGAACTGCACTTTAAAGAACAACTTAATCATATAAAAGACAGTAAAGAACAGCTCAAAAAAGAGTTTGAAAACCTAGCAAATCAAATTCTTGAAGAAAAATCACAACGATTTAAAACGCTCAACCAAGAAAGTATTGAACAGTTATTAAAGCCCGTTCAAGGTGAGTTAAAAGGCTTCCGCGATAAAATGGAGCTAATTCATGTTGAAGACTTAAAACAACGTGCCGCATTAAAAACTGAGCTTTTACATTTACAGGCAAAAAGCCAGGCCATAACAGAACAAGCTGACAGGCTCAGTACCGCTTTGCAGGGGCAAAAGAAAACACAAGGTAATTGGGGCGAGTTAATGCTCGAAAACGTCTTAGACAGCGCGGGGCTTCGCGCAGGAATCGATTATGAGCGAGAAGTGTCATTTAATACTGAAGACGGGCGTCTGCGCCCCGACGTTGTGGTTTATTTACCTCAAGAACGACATTTAGTGATCGACGCTAAAACCTCGCTCAATGCATATACACGCTACGTTAATGCCGACAATGACCTTGAAGCACAACAAGCACTTAAAGAGCATGTAACTGCGGTGCAATCGCGTATCAATGAATTGGCCAGTAAGGCATACGACAGACTCCCAGGAATTAACTCCCCCGAGGTGGTCGTTATGTTTGTCCCCATTGAGTCTGCATTTGTTGAAGCGCTTAAATATCAGAGTGATATATATCAGCAAGCGATCGAAAAGAATATTTTGGTGGCGACACCAACGACCCTGCTAACCAGTTTAAATATTGTGAAGCAACTGTGGCGATTTGAAGAGCAAACAAAATACTCAAAAGAATTGGCCGCCCGTGCTGAGCGCTTTTACAACAAACTTAATGGCTTTTTAACCAGTATGGAAGGCGTTGGTAAACAGCTCGATCGAGCTAAAGAAAGCTATGATAAGGCCTTTTCACAACTTTATCGCGGAAAAGGAAACTTAATTAAGCAAGCGTCGGAGTTTAAAGAGTTGGGTGTATCTGTGCAAAAAGAGCTCCCGAGTGACAGTGTCGAGAGAGCGCAGTTAGAGCTTGATTAATCCCGTAAATATCCCGCACGTATGCGTTTGTGAAAGCCAACAGCATGTTGGCTTTTTAGTTAGTTGATTAGTTCTGCCGAGACGATTCTGTTCAGCATTAAAAAATGGCTAAGCACAGCCTCTTCAAGCTCAAAGATCTGCACTACTTTTTCACCCTTGGTAGATAGCCCAGTTTGCTCCCCCTCAAACTGTATATGCAAACCGAGGCGTTTTAATGTGTTTACATCATAACTGTATATCGGGGCATCACGTTTTTCGGTTATGCCAGGCATCATCCCAATAATGGTTATCGCCTGTTCTACATTAATCGTTTCAAAAAATTGTTTTTCTGCTTCTTGCCACTTTGCAATGTAATTTGTTATTTGCGTATTTTTCTCCATTGGCACATATAACGGTTGCAAAGCTCCTCCATGCCAGCCAATGATCCCCTGCTCTTCAACGCGAACATCTGGGCTTGCCGTTATCACATAGTTTGCACATGATGAGGCGCACAATTCGCGGACGATCACTTTTAATTGATACTCGTGAACTAAGCCGCCTAAATGGAGACCAGCCATAACATCGCCGCCCTCACTGTTGATCACTAGGGTATCGATTTTGTTTTTGCTATTCACAAGCACGCTTTCGAACATTTCAACATTTTGTCTTGATGTCTCGCCTTGATACAAAACGGTACCTGGCGATATTTCACTGATTTCAGTGACTGTTTGCTCTGTTGATTTACACCCAACAAGCAGGCCACACAGTAATAATAATAAACGCATTAACAATGCCTTAAAGATTTATTTGTATACAGTACTAATTTAATAATATGTTATTAACGCTCTGCAAAAATGGCATAGTACGATTTTTTACTTGAGAAATAAATCCACATAATAGGAACAATTGTATGAATATTGGGATCTACATTTATGATGATGCTGAAGTGCTTGATTTTTCGGGTCCGTTTGAAGTGTTCAGCACCGCAAAGCGTTTAGCTAACAATGATTGGCAAGTAAGTTTAATAGCACAGACTAACGGCCCTGTGAATGCGCGTGGCGGATTCAGTGTAAACCCCCATTACAGCTTTGCTGATTGCCCAGAACTTGATGTGTTTATAGTGGTTGGTGGCGACCATACGCATGAGCTTGAAAAAAGCGCAGTGATTGAGTGGTTAACCCACACCGCATCAACAACAAAACGGGTTGCGAGTGTCTGCACAGGCGCATTTTTGTTAGCTAAAACAGGGCTGTTATGCAAAAAAAATGTCACAACTCATTGGCAGGATCAAAGTGATCTCGCTGCTATGTTTAAAGACTTGACAGTGATTGCCAATAAACGTTGGGTAACCGATGGAAAATTTACAACGTCTGGTGGTATTTCTGCAGGCATTGATATGAGCTTAGCGTTAGTGGCAGAGCTGATAAATAAAGAGCACGCTTTATTAACAGCAAAACAAATGGAATACGCATGGCTATAGTGTTTCAGAAATAAACTGTGTTACGAACTGTTTTAGACAAACCGCTTTTTTACTAAGTAATCGCCCGCTTGGCCAAATTGCATATATCTCTCTGTTTTCACCACGCCATAAAGGGATCACTTGCTTGAGTTGTCCACTTTTAAGCTCATCAATAATCTCAAAGCGTGGTAACAACGCCACACCTTGGCCATCACAGACTAAGTATTTCACAAACCCGGTGTCGTTAAATGTGCTAGCAAACCGGCACATGTAAGTCTGTGTTTCGCCTGTTTTTAGGTTGTTTAGTTGCCATTTATTTCTGAGCGTCGTGCCTATAAGCCGGTGTTGCCTTAAATCTGCTGGGGTACTGAGTGAGGGAGCGTCACTTAAATAGCGCTCTGTCGAGACAAATAATGTATCGACACTGCCTAGTTTCTTTTGTTGGTAGTGTGAATCAGTTTGCGGACCAATACGAATAGCGATATCTGCTTGGTTTTTACTGAGATCGTCACGTTGGTTGTTTAGCAGTAACTCAAGTTGAATTTCTGGGTAGTGTTTCGTGAAGGCAAGCCACATAGGTTTTAAAAATCCATGGCTAATATTCAGGGGGGCGAGTACTTTTAGCTTGCCCGTTAATTTCGCTTTTTGATCGTTTAATTGATGGTGAGTCTGCTCAAATTGCTCCACTAACTCTACGTAACTTTGAAAGTACACTTCGCCAACGTGGGTTAATGTACATTGCCTTGCAGTACGATTTAATAGTTTTTCACCAACGCGCTGTTCAAGCCGTTGTAATCGCCTTGAAACTGTTGCTGCTGGTACAGATAGGTAATCGGCTGCTGCTGTAACTCCGCCTTGTTTAACGATATGTATGAACAGTGCAATGTCATCAATAATCATTTCATTTATGCAATCATAGTTTGTTTATATTGTTGTTTTTAGCATTTTTGTAATTGTTTATCATGTTTTTTATGATTCACTACTTGGTATAAATATGACCTTCCTTCAATTTATTCAGGCGATAGTTATTGGCCTTGTTGCCACGTTTTTAATTGATATATGGAGTTATTTTTTTAAAAAGTGCTTTAACCAGACTACATTAAATTTTTGCTTTGTTGGGCGTTGGGCCCTTACTATGGCATCGGGGCAATTTAAACATGTCGATATTGCTGCCAGTGAAGCTAAAGAACGCGAATGTGTTGTTGGTTGGATTTTGCATTACATCATCGGCGCCCTATTTTCTCTGTTTTTTGTGTTATTGATTGGTAAGGAATGGATGACTTCACCGCTATTTTTACCTGCCTGTTTATTCGGATTGTTCAGCACGGTCATGCCATTTTTTGTTATGCAACCTGCTTTAGGATTAGGAGTTATGGCTGTTAATACAGCTAAGCCAAACCAAGCACGTTTGAAAACTCTCACCACCCATTTACTATTTGGTGTAGGGTTATATTTATCAGCTCAATTTGTGTTGTTTATTTAGGAGTTATTGATGGACGCAAAACATTGGCATAATCGTTGGGAAAATAATGAAATAGGATTTCATGAAGGGGATGTTAATCGTTACCTGGATCAGTATTTTACCAACTTGAGTTTGCAACCTGGCGATACCGTATTTGTGCCTCTATGTGGCAAAACGCACGATATTCATTTTTTGTTAGCCAGCGGCATGAAAGTTGTGGGCGCTGAGTTAAGTGAAATTGCAATTAAGCAGCTTTTTCAAGAATTAAACCTCACACCAGAGATTACTAACCATGGCACACTAACGTGTTATCAGAGCGCTAATTTAACTGTGTGGGTGGGAGATATATTTACATTGACTCCTGAACAACTTGGTACGGTAAACGCTGTGTATGATAGAGCGGCATTAGTGGCATTGCCATTATCAATGCGAGTACGTTACACGCAACACATTTTACAGTTAGCCAATAAAGCGCAGCAATTGGTTGTGGTGTTTGAGTATCAACAGAGTGAGTTTTCAGGTCCTCCATTTAACGTTACTGCCAACGAGCTTCATCAGCATTACGACGCGTATTATCAATTAACCTTACTTTGTCGAGAGCCATTAGAAGGGGGGCTTAAAGGGAAAATACCCGCAATGAATGCTGCATGGTTGTTAAGTTAGTACTTACAAACTGTTGGTGTGTAAAATCACACCTAAGCTGTGCATTTATGTGGCTGGCTATTGCACCTCTGTGCGTGCACTATACATAACAACGTAAGTAAGGAGCCCGTTTATGCAAAAGCCACGCGTCTTTTTTGTTTCTCATGGTGGCGGCCCAATGCCACTATTAGGCGATGCCAGTCATGCTGATATGGTTACCTGTTTGCAATCTGTTGCAGCAAAAATTAAAAAGCCATCAGCTATTTTGATGATCAGTGCCCATTGGGAAGCCAACCCAATAAATATTACCTCTTCCACTGCGCCTGAGCTTATATATGATTATTATGGATTTTCGGATTCTGCATACTCTATAGAATACCCATGTCCCGGTGAGCCAGCGCTTGCTGAGCAAGTTCATCAAGCACTCACAACTGCACATATTGACAGTGAGTTGAACCCCACTCGAGGCTTCGACCATGGCATGTATGTCCCTTTGAAGATAATGTACCCAGACGCAGATATACCTTGCGTGCAGTTGTCGTTGCACCCTAGCCTATTACCAAACGTGCATCTAGCAATAGGCGAAGCGCTGCAAAACCTGCATTACGACAACCTATTGATTATAGGCTCAGGGTTTACTTTCCATAATATGCGCGCTTTTTTTACACCGGAAACAGCCGAAATCAAAATGCAAAATCTCGCTTTTGAGCAGTGGCTTGTTGATGTGTGCGGTAATACATCGCTTACAGAACAACAGCGTCACGCTAAGTTATTAGAATGGCAAATGGCGCCAGCAGCACGCTTTAATCATCCTCGTGAGGAGCATTTGTTACCACTGCATGTGTGTTACGGAGCCGCTAGTCGACCATGTAGTGATATATATGAACTGCGTATTGCTAATAAACATGCCAGTATGTTTTTGTGGGATGATTAAGTTCAACCCCCTTGTTTATACGATAAAAACTCAGATTTTATTAACTTATTTTGCTACGCTAGGTTAGTTAAAACCAAGGGATAACAAAATGAACTTAATAAAAACATCAGCCCTCGCGTTTGCCGTTGTTGCAGGTTTGGGACTACAAGCATGCTCAAGTACTGAGCAAGCCAATACAACCACAACAGTGAGCGCAAACTCTAATCCTCTTTCGCTTGAGCAAATATACAAAGACAAAGACTTTAAAGCACAACGTAGCACCTATTTCACATGGCTCGACGACGGCACGGGTTACACAGTGCTTGAAGAGCGTGAAAGCGATAAAAACAAACAAGACGATAAAGCCAAAGACGATGAACATGGTGTAAAAGGCAACGACATTGTTTTTTATAATGCCGATGGTACAAATCGAAAAGTGCTTGTTAGCTACGAAAAACTGATCCCAGAAGGCGAAAAAGAGCCGTTAACCGTTGAAAGTTATCAGTGGTCAAAAGATGGCAAGTGGCTGATGGTGTTTACCAATGGTGAGCAAGTTTGGCGTTCACGTAGCCGTGGTGACTTTTGGCTTTTAAACCTAGAGACAGACTCGCTGTATCAATTAGGTGGTGAAAACGTTGAAGCTAAAAAATTAATGTTCGCAAAGTTCTCACCAGATAGCTCTAAAGTGGCCTATGTGCGTGATAACAATATCTACATGGAAAAAGTAGGCAGCAAAGCGGTTACTGCATTAACTACCGATGGCAATGACACCCTCGTTAACGGTAACTTTGACTGGGTATACGAAGAAGAGTTTACTATTCGAGATGGATTCCGTTGGAGCCCTGACAATAAATCTATCGCCTATTGGCAGCTTGATACCAGTGGTGTGAAATATTTCACTATGATCAATAACACCGACGAGCTTTATCCGACACTCAAAGAGTTTCCGTATCCAAAAGCGGGCGAAATGAACGCTGCCGTAAAAGTCGGTGTGGTAAGCTTAAGTGATAAAAAAACGCGTTGGGCAGAACTGGGTGGCGATAACCGTGACCGTTATATCCCACGTATTAGCTGGGCTGGCACGGGAGAATCATTAATGATCCAAGATCTTAATCGCCCGCAAAGCCACAACAAAGTGTGGTTATTTGATTGGAAAAAGCAACAGCTAACTAAAATTCTTGAAGACAAAGACGATGCATTCATTGAGTGGTTCTATAAAGCTAACTGGTCAAAAGATGGCACATTCTTTATTTGGCACAGTGAGCGAGATGGATGGCGTCATCTTTATCGTGTTTCTCGTGATGGCAAAAGTATCATTGATTTAACGCCGGGCGAATACGACATTATTGATATGTTGGCGTTAAACGAAGATAAAAATGTGATGTATTTCACAGCTTCACCTGATGATCCGGGCCAGCGTTATTTATTTCGTACATCGCTTGATGGAAGCACAAAACCGATGCGTGTAACGCCAGAGTCATTTGATGGCTCTAATAGCTACTACATGTCGAAAGACACATCATGGGCAATGCATACCTACTCTAAGTTTGGCACACCCCCCATGAAAGAAATCATCAAAGTAAGTGATCACAGCAATGTGAAAACCTTAGTTGAGAATAAAGCGCTAAAAGAAAAGCTTACAACTGAACAATTACCAACACACGAGTTCTTTACAGTAAATGCCCGTGATGGTGTTGAGCTTGATGGTTACATTATGTTCCCTGCTAATATGGATAAAAGCAAAAAGTACCCTATCGTATTTTATGTATACGGTGAGCCATGGGGTTCTACAGTTCAAGACCGCTGGGAAGGCAACAGTTACTTGTATAAGTCGTACTTAACACAACAAGGCTTTATTGTTGCCTCGGTTGATAATCGCGGTACACGTGCGCCGAAAGGCCGAGATTGGCGTAAATCAATCTACAAAAAAATTGGCTCAATCACTGTGCGCGACCAAGTGGATGCACTTGATGCAATGGCAAAGCGCTGGGATGTAATTGATACCGACCGTGTTGGCGTATGGGGTCACTCAGGAGGCGGCAGCTCAACACTTAACTTGTTATTCCGCCATGGCGACAAGTACAAAGTGGGCATTGCTTCAGCCCCAGTCCCTGATATTCGCTTGTACGACACTATCTATCAAGAGCGTTATGCTGGTAATCCAAATACGGATCCTGAAAGTTACGACAATACCTCGCCAATTACTTTTGCCAAAGACTTGCAAGGTAAATTGTTGCTGATCCACGGCACTGGCGATGACAACGTGCATTACCAAGGTTCAGAACGTTTAATTAACGAATTAGTTAAGCACAATAAACAGTTCGAGTTTTTCTCATACCCGAACCGGTCTCACAGCCTGCGTGAAGGTGAAGGCACGACTCTGCATTATCACACGATGATGGCTAACTTCTTTGAAAAGCATTTACTCAAGCCGTAATTCAGCTTTTAGTAAAAGCCGCAGCTTAATAACTTAAACTGCGGCTTTTTTATGCAAGCTGTAAACCCCCGTTACAGGTTACGAGGTTCGAGTTGCTATAGATGAAAGCCTAGGCTCAAGCCACTATTAATAACGTTGGTTATTATTTTTCGCCTACAGTATAAGGTGTTTCAACGCGTTAAGAGTGAATTGGCAATAGCCTATGAGTTTGATTAAAACATACCATTAAAACCCAATGAGCATACTTTTAGCTCACACCGTACACCCTGCCCTATTTTTGTGAACTGATTGCACCGCAATGGTGAATTAGATAACACTAAAATCGATGTTTTAATTTATCTTGCTGATTTATATTGGTTATTTTTTTTGGCACACAATATGTATTAATGAACATGAAATACAAAATCCGGCTATTTAACATTCATTAAATAGCGCTACGGCAAAGAAGCCCACTCAATAACAGAAACGAACATTCTGTTATTGAGTGGGTTTTTTTTTGCTTAAAGCTCGGTAAGGCAACGGATTGGTTCGTCTTTTTTAGGCGGCTTTGTGATTAATTTATAACAACAAGAGTAATAAAAATGAAACTAAAGCAATTAACGTTGCCTGTTTTAGTCGCCGTGTTTGCAAACCAAACTTACGCAGCTGTTGAAACCGAAGTGGGCACTCTGAGCACAGACTTTAGGTTACGCTACGAATCGGTTAATCAAGACAACGCCTTAAAGGATTCATCAGCACTTACGCTGCGCAGTTTAGCTAATTTTAAAAGCAAAGCGGTGAGTGGCATATCCGCTTTTATTGAGTTGGAGAATACACTTGCCCTCATTGATGATTACAATAATGGGATTGGTGAAGGCACTGAATATTCAGTGATTGCGGACCCAGAATCAACAGAAATTGATCAAGTATACTTGGCATATAATAGCGAGCAATTTGCAGCTAAGTTCGGTCGACAAGTTATTACCTTAGATAACCATCGATTTGTTGGCCATGTAGGCTGGCGGCAAGATAAGCAAACATTTGATGCGCTAAGTGCTAAATACGAAAAAGACGCTATCAACGTCAGCTATGCATATATAAATAAACGCAACCGTATTTTTGCGGATGAAAAAGATGTTGATTCGAAAGATCATCTGCTCAATGCATCATTAAAAACAGAGCTCGGTAAATTAACGGCTTATGGGTATTTGCTAGAGAGTGATAATAATACTGATAATGCACTGGATACATACGGTGTGCGCTTAGTCGGTAAAAAGATGTTAGCAAAACTCCCTGTTTCTTATGCGGCAGAATATGCGTTGCAAACTAATGAAAGTGGCGCAAATAGTGTTGATACGACTTATTTACTCCTTGAGAGCGGTGTAAAAATAAGTGATATCACTTACAAACTTGGTTATGAGTCGTTAGGTTCGGATAACGGCGAACAAGCATTTCAAACTCCCCTTGCTACCTTGCATAAATTTAATGGCTGGACAGATCAATTCTTAGTGACACCATCAATAGGGCTGCAAGATTTTTATGCCAGTGTGTCTGGTAACGCACTTAATGGTAAATGGAGCCTTATTTATCACGCCTACTCTTCAGATGAATCAATCGTTGGCTATGACGACCTAGGCTCAGAATTTGATGTCATGTATAGCACGTCTTTCAGTAAGCAATATAGTGTCGGCGTTAAGTATGCAACTTATATGGCCGGTGACGAGATTTTTGCGAAAGTCGATACAAATAAGTTTTGGGTGTGGGTTGCAGCAACGTTCTAGCAAACCCTACTAACACGAGATGATTGAGGAAAATTTATGTCTACACCAAAAAAGATAGTTGTTGTTGGCAATGGAATGGTTGGGCATCACTTTGTCGAGCAATTACATAGCTTAAACAGTGAAGCTCAACCTGTTGAAATCACAGTACTCAGCGGTGAAAACCGACTTGCTTATGATCGCGTGCATTTATCTGAGTATTTTGCGGGAAAAACAGCTGATGACTTAGCGATGACCAGCGAAAATATTTATCGACACTGGGGTATAAACTTTCACTTAGGTGCAAAAGTTACTCAAATTGATAGTCATAAACAAACGGTGACTACAGTATCAGGTGACATCTATAGTTATGATAAGTTAGTACTTGCTACAGGTTCGTACCCATTTGTACCGCCTATTCCTGGTAAAGATAAAGAACACTGTCTGGTATATCGTACTATCGATGACTTAGACGCTATTTCAGCGTCAGCAAAAGTGAGTAAAGTTGGTGTGGTGATTGGGGGTGGGTTGCTTGGTCTTGAAGCTGCAAACGCGTTAAAGCAACTAGGCTTAGAAACTCATGTTGTCGAATTTGCTTCTCAATTAATGGCGGTGCAAGTTGATGCTGGAGGCGGAAAATTACTTAAAGAAAAAATAGAAGAGCTTGGCGTGCATGTGCATACCTCTAAAGCAACGCAAGAAATTCAAGCGGGTAAAGAACGTCGGTATCAACTTTACTTTAGCGATGGTGACGTACTTGAAACTGATCTTATTTTATTTTCTGCTGGCATTAGACCCTACGACACGTTAGCCAGAGAGTGTGCTTTAGAGGTAGGTGAACGTGGCGGTATCGTAATTAATAACCAATGCCAAACGAGAGATAAGAATATTTATGCAATTGGCGAATGTGCGCTTTGGAATAACTTTATATTTGGCCTAGTAGCTCCAGGTTACACAATGGCTCGAGTTGTTGCGAACCACATTGTGCTTGGTGATGAGTCTGATGAGTATTTTACAGGCGCAGACATGAGTACAAAGTTAAAACTGATGGGCGTTGATGTAGGTTCAATTGGTGATGCCCACGGACGTACCCCCGGGGCATTAACTTATACCTATGAAAATCAGCCTCTTGGTGTGTACAAAAAAATGGTTGTTAGTGCTGATAAGTCACGTTTGTTGGGAGCGGTGCTGATTGGTGATACATCAGACTACGACAGTCTATCGCAGTACATGCTTAATGATATTGAGTTACCGAAGAGCCCCGAATCACTTATTTTACCTTCATCTGGAGAAAAGCCGCGTTTAGGTGCAGATGCCTTACCTGCTTCAGCCTCTATTTGCTCGTGTTTGAATGTAACTAAAGGCGATATTATCAGCGCGATTGATACTGGTGCGACAAATATTACATCGGTGAAGTCGTGTACTAAAGCTGCCTCAGGTTGTGGGGGGTGTGCGAATCTTTTAAAAAATGTGGTTGATAGTGAGCTTGCTGCACGAGGCGTTGAAATCAAGACAGATATTTGTGAGCACTTTGCGTACAGTCGCCAAGCATTATTCGACATTATAAAAGTACAAGGTATTAAGAGTTTTTCTGACTTATTAGCTGAGTATGGAAAAGGTAAAGGCTGTGAAATTTGTAAACCAACGGTCGGCTCTATTCTGGCTTCTGTCTGGAATGACTACGTCCTAAACCCACAACATGTAGCGCTGCAAGATACCAATGACACCTACCTTGCCAATATGCAAAAAGATGGCACTTACTCGGTTGTACCAAGAATTCCTGGCGGGGAAATAACAGCTGATAAGTTAATTGTAATCGGTCAAGTCGCTAAACAATTTGGTCTTTATACCAAAATAACCGGGGGACAACGAATTGACTTATTTGGTGCTCGGGTTGATCAACTTCCTCTTATTTGGCAGCAATTAATCGACGCAGGCTTAGAAACAGGACATGCCTATGGTAAGTCGCTCAGAACCGTTAAATCTTGTGTTGGTAGCACATGGTGTCGTTATGGTCAGCAAGATAGCGTCACAATGGCGATAAACCTTGAGAATCGTTACAAAGGGTTACGAGCGCCACATAAAATTAAATTTGCGGTTTCTGGCTGTACTCGCGAGTGTGCAGAAGCGCAAAGTAAAGACATTGGTGTTATAGCAACTGAAAAAGGCTGGAACCTTTATGTATGCGGTAATGGTGGAATGAAGCCACGTCATGCAGATCTGTTTGCCACCGATTTAGACAGTGTCACGTTAGTCAAATACATCGACCGCATTTTGATGTTTTATATTAAAACAGCCGATCGACTGCAACGTACCTCTGTATGGCTAGAAAATATGGAGGGCGGTTTATGTTATCTAAAAAAAGTGGTAATTGATGATGAATTATTAGTTGCAGATGAGCTTGAAGCACAAATGGCACGAGTTGTTAATACCTACCAGTGTGAATGGAAAACGACACTCGAAAACCCTGAATCATTAAAACGTTTTCGTCAGTTCGTAAATAGCGATAAACAAGATGTAAATATTCAATTTGTCGAAGAGCGAGGGCAAATTCGTCCAGCGAAATTAGAAGAAAAACGCGAGTTAGCATAGGAAATAATTATGAGTAATAGCAATCAAAATTGGCAACCTGTTTGTGAGGTTTCAGATCTGGTTATGGATTCAGGCGTGTGTGCTCTCGTGCGCGATAGTAATCTACAAGAACAACAAATCGCGCTGTTTTATATGCATTGTGAAATGCAGAAAAAGCAGGTCTATGCTGTTGGTAATTATGATCCGATTGGTAAAGCAAATGTACTTTATCGTGGTTTAGTTGGGTGTACTGATGAGCAAATTTTTGTCGCATCACCGCTTTATAAGCAACGGTACTTGCTCAGTGATGGCCGCTGTTTAGATGATGACAGTATCAAGTTGCCAGTATATGACGCACGTATTAATGGCAATAAAATTGAAGTGTTGCTTTAACTGAAAACAGTTTTCAGAAGCACCTAGGAGAATGAGATGGTTTCTCACATGTTTACCTTTACCAATACGGCATTTAAAAGGGTAATGAATGTACATAATGAACTTCTTAACAAAGTTAAGTTGGCCGCTTCACATACTCAAACAAAACGTTTAAACATCCAGGGTTGTAAAAAGGGACAAGTTTATTTGATTGGTGCAGGCTCTGGCGATCCAGAGCTGTTGACCATGAAAGCACATCGCATACTTCAACATGCTGATGTGATTTTGGTTGATTGTTTAGTCAGTAGCGAGTTACAGCAGTATTTCCCGTCAAATGTGGAGGTTATATTTGTAGGTAAGAGGCAAGGTTGCCATAGCATGCCACAAGCTAGTATTAGTCGTTTATTAGTTGAAAAAGCACAAGAAAATAAAATAGTTGTTCGTCTAAAAGGTGGGGATCCTTCTATTTTTGGGCGCTTATCAGAAGAAACAAATGCGCTTGCTGAACACCATATTCCATTTGCGATTGTACCGGGTGTGACAGCTGCGAGTGCTTGTAGTGCTTATACCGGGATCCCCTTAACTGATAGAACATGTTCGCAATCGGTGCAGTTTGTTACCGCCCACTTCAAAGATGAACAACAACAAGCAAATTGGTCCCAGCTTGTTGCTGCAAAACAAACCTTAGTGTTTTATATGGGGTTAACGCGTGTTGACAGTATCGTGAAGCAGCTGATTGAACACGGTATGAAACCTAATACACCGATAGCAATAGTTGATAAAGGAACGTTAGCAGAACAAAAAATATGTTGCCAAACACTGGCAAAAATTAATGTTGAACACGCACTTAAAGACTTTACAGGGCCTGCTTTAGTCATCATTGGTGACGTAGTAAATCAGCGTAAAGATGTAAATTTAGCAATGTTAAAGGCAGACTACTTTGTTAAAGAAAGAGTGCCGTGGCAACTGCCATTTTAATTCGCTTTTTTAAATTTTGCGCGACAGCATTAAAAATGCTGTCGCAATCAATTGCTCCTCGAAGAAGTATAAGCTGGAAGAGCTAAATTTTCGGATAATTTCAGTGTTGATTGAGTACTCTAAATCAACGCTAAATGTTAGCGACCTTGGCAACGATGTTATTGGCGACTTCTATTAAAGTTTGGTTTTGAGACATCGCTGTTTTTTGTAACAACTGATGCGCTTGTTGCTCGCCTATTTTAGAACTTTGCATTAAGAGTATTTTGGCTCTGCCAATGACCTTTTGCTCATGCAGTGCTCGCTTTACATTCTCTAGCTCGTTCGTCATGTGATTAATATGGTTTGCTTGTTCACAAATTAAATCGTAAAACGATTTGTGACCAGTTCTAACCTCTCTCTCTTGTTGTTCTAAGACACCCATCTCTATACCATGTAATCCAGAAAACTGGTGATCAAATAGCATATTAAAACTTGAATCAACCGTGTTATCCTCCGCGATTTTTTCCATTAATACATTATGATTTGATATTTCTCCTTTTGCTTCTTCTATACGGACTTGAACCTGCTCCATGAGTCGAGAGGTCAGCATATTTTCAATGTTTTGTAATCCATCAATTCGTTTCGTAGCAACTTCATACCACACTTCACCAAGCTCGGGAGTATAGCTATTCGTTTCGGATAGCGCTTTGAACATTGTTCGAAGTTTATTGATATCACTTGTCAGTTCAGATTGTTTTAATGTTTTCCATACAGATTGCTCATCGGCTGCTGCAAACTCTAGGAACCGCTCAAAAATATCGTGTTGCGCACGTTCCAGCTCTTGCATTTTAGATAAAATATTTTGATCTTTCTGTTGCTGTGAAAATCCAATTGCACCCAGCGCGCGCTCTTGTCCCGCTAATTCTTTGCCCTGAATAAAGTTGAATAATGCCACTAACGTTTTTGTGATTGACGCATCATTAGATACATCAGCCGCCTCAAAAATAAGGTTTATTATTTTGCCAATTAAACGGCAATACGCATCAGTTGATTTGAGTGGCGTGACATCTTGTTTTTGAATTTGTTTGCGCAATGTTGGCAACTGATCAAGGCATTGAGACGCTAATGTAATCGATGTTAAAAGCCTTACCTGAGTATGCATTGAATCACTACTTAAGAACTTTGATTTTAAGCGTGCTCTTAGCGCCTCCTCTGCATCTGAGGTGTGCTTAAATTGTAGAGGTAAGTGTGCTTTATACGCTGTACCTTTGGACCCTAAATAGACGTTTGCTGTTCCTCGTTCTCTTTGAAGTTGATGAATCATACATGTAGCAGCCATGACAATCCTGCAATTTGATGCTAATGCATACAAACTATTGAGCTCGGCATGTTTCGCTGCGAGTAGAAATTGTTTCGTACTATTTGATGGTGTCGACATATATTAGGGACTACATAGATAGAATAGTTTTGTTATAAGCAATTATTATTCCCTGTGTAAAAATACGCCTTTTGAGAGTTTGCTCTGTGTTATTTGGATTTTTATTAAACGCAACTACCTCGCCTGTAAATGGGGTTTACAGTTCAAGAAAAAGCGAGGCAATTATTTATTATAGTCACGGCTTAGGCTTATCACTGTAGTGCTCATAATCACCCATTCGCCCCAAATTGATGCGTTTTATGCTCCAAAGTAAAGCAAGTGTTAATTTTTAATTTTGTGTCTTTGACTTTTACTAATTTATATATTTGAAATTTAATGGCTTTTATTGGTTTTCTATTGTTGGCATATAACTTGTTTAATTAGTTGTGAACAGTTGCACTGACTGTGACAATTGGAAATGTAAAGGACAATGGCGTCCGCAATCTGCTCTTCTAAAAGAGTCGATGCGGGCGTTTTTTTTTGCCTGGAAAATAGTCACATTTTAACTGTGAAATTAACATAAAAATTAACTATCAAAGGTGAATAACATGGCTTACTTGTTACCAAGTGATTTCGTTACAAAGATGGTGGATGCTGGCGAATCAAAAATTTATATGTCCACGCGTGACACGATTATCCGTGCCTATATGGCAGGTGCTATTTTGGCATTAGCTGCTGTCTTTGCAATTACTGTTGCGGTGCAAACGGGGGTCTTTCTGATTGGAGCAATTCTTTTTCCGGTCGGTTTTTGTATGCTTTATTTAATGGGGTTCGATCTTCTAACGGGTGTCTTTATGTTGACTCCATTAGCTTGGCTTGCGCGGCGCCCTGGGGTTACTTGGCCGCAAATACTGAGAAACTGGGGGCTTGTTTTTGTAGGTAACTTTGCAGGTGCTTTAACTGTGGCAATTATGATGTCGTTTGTTTTCACTATGGGTTTTAACACTGATGGTGGTGCAATTGCCGCTAAGGTATCCAGCATCGGTGAAGCACGTACTCTAGGCTATGCGAAATATGGTTTTGAAGGCTGGATGACCATCTTTATACGCGGCATGCTGTGTAATTGGATGGTGTCAATGGGGGTTGTAGGAGCAATGGTGTCTACGCATGTCAGTGGTAAAGTCATCGCGATGTGGATGCCGATTATGCTGTTCTTTTTCATGGCGTTTGAACATTCCGTTGTAAATATGTTTTTATTTCCGTTCAGCCTAATTATGGGGGGGGATTTTTCCGTTGTTGATTATTTAATTTGGAACGAAATTCCAACCGCGCTTGGAAATCTAGTTGGTGGTCTCGCTTTCACTGGACTCACTTTGTATACGACGCACTATCGCACAAAACCAAAACGCAAGTTAACGGAAACAGCTGCACCGATGGGCGACAATGTCATTGCAAAATAGTTAAACCAATAATGCGTAAAAATAGGCAAGAAAAGTTAACAATGACTTCGCATGTAATAGCAAAATCCCATTCATTGAAAGGGTTGAAACTGGTCAATCAGGACAGCGTAAAATGTTACATCCCTACGTTAGATGGTAAACGTTCGAAAGGTGTAATTGCTGCTATTGCAGACGGTATAAGTAGCAGCCAGGTTAGTCAGTATGCGAGTGACTTGGCTGTTACGCTTTTCTGTGATGAATATTTACGAACTAGTGATGTATGGTCACCTGCAAGGGCTGGCAGAAAAGTACTTGAAGTCATTAATCTGCAGCTGCTAGCAAAGACACAATATAGTCGGTATAGGGATAATTTTGATCACGGATTTGTATGCACCTTTTCTGGAGTGATCATAACCGAAACGAGTGCTTGCCTATTTAACTGCGGTGATTCAAGTATATTCCATATTCAAGGTAATGAGATTGTTTGTTGCAGCAAACAGCACCGTGCTGCCGATGAGTTTGATCATCAATATTTAAGTAATGCACTGGGCATTAGGTCTAATTTGCAGTTAGATATTCAACATATCGCGCTCAGTGTTGGCGATTACGTTTTACTCGCAACGGATGGAGTGACAGAATTTGTTTCTCCGCAGATGTTACTAAATTTCTTTAAAGGCTGTTGCACAGAAAAGCAACTGCAATACGCATGTGAAAAAGTCACGGCGTTTGCTCAAGCTAACGGCAGTGACGATAATCTTACTATCCAAGTTATTAAACTATTAAAACACCAGCAAGTAGAGAGCTCAGATTACTCAGACGAAGGGTTTTTACCTGTGGTAAACGATCTGAAAGTGGGTGATGTCGTAGACAATTTTAAGCTTATTAAACAGTTGCATAAGAGCGATAGGAGCTCTTTATTTAAAGTTCAAGACATTGGCACAGGATTAAACGTTGTCATGAAAGTTCCATCGGTGTCTTTGCAATCAGATATTAATTACTTAGATGAACTCGCCAAAGAGGAGTGGTTAATTGCCAAGGTTAACCACCCTAGCGTTGTTAAAGCAGTGTCGCCCTCTAAACGACACTTTTTTTATACTTTAACCGAGCTAGTTGAAGGTATTACCCTTCGGCAATGGCTTAACGATAATGGTCGGGCAAACTTGCAACAGGTGCGTGGTTGGTTAACTCAGCTTGTATCGGCCGTGGGCGCATTACATAGTAAAGGCATATTGCATCAAGACATTCGGCCCGAAAATATAATAATCGATTGTCATGGCAATCTCACTTTATTAGATTTAGGTTCTGCAAGTCTGCATGGGTTACAGTTTAATCAAATTGAGGGGCATGTACCGGGTGACATGTTGTATAGTGCTCCTGAGTACTTTTTAGGTGATTGGCCTGATTCAACGAGTGATTTGTTTGCTCTTGCTGTCATTACCTACCATATGTTAAGTGGTGACTACCCTTACGGTGTTTCTGTTGCAAAATTATCTAGTACAAGACAATTGGCAAAACTTCAATACAAGCCTCTGATTCAAAAGAACTTAAAAATTCCGGTTTGGGTCGATGCTGCAATTAATAAAGCATGTCGCCCTGATATGCAAAAAAGGTATCAAAGCTTATCTGAGTTCCTATTTGATATGCATAACCCTAACCCAATCTACAGTAGAAAATTACCACTACTTGAGCGAAATCCAGTGCTATTTTGGCAACTGGTCTCATTATTTCTAGCGTTCGTTTTAATTGCTCATTGGGTAAATTGAGATGGGTATTAAAAAGTAATGAAGGCTGATGCTTTACCAAAGCGTCCGTATCACGATACGTGAATTCCACTTTAATGGTGGAGCCCTATCAATACAAGCACGTTTAATGGCTTGGTTATAAAGCTTGAAAAGCATGCATCTGAAAAGTACAGGCTGTGAATAGCGATGCCGACCACACCGAGAATACAGAACAATCAGTCAGGGGGGGTTAGACGGTTATTTTAAATGCCATCTCAGCGACCTTATTTTTGATTTAAAAGAGTGGTTACCCACTCTATAGCAATACGTTGAAATCGCGTCTCAAAGCGAGACTTATCGGGTATGTAATAACAAAGCTGTGATTCTACAGCATGGCTCTTAAAGTGTGTGAGTAACCCTGCATCAACATAGGGTTTGACCAACGTGTTTGAGCAAAATACAGCGCCATTATTTGCCAATGCTTGTTGAATACCAAATAACTCCTGATCAAACGACTTAATCTCGAACTGCGATGGGCTTTGGTTGTTTTTAGTCAGCCACTCAGTGAGAGGGGGCGCAGCTAATGCGTTGTTTTTCCATTGACTAGTGTACAAAGTAACGTGCCCATTTAGCCAAGGCGCGCGCTGGTGCGTGCTTGCAGCAAAGACATTAAAAGCCTCATATTTTATGATATCAGCTTCGTTGATTTCTTCTTTATTCCCAAGTCTAACGGGTAAAGTATGCAATTGTTTATCCAGCGCTTCACTGGTTGATATATCGAGCGTTAATTGTGGATACTGTGTGTTTAGCGTATGTAAAGCAGGTATTAGCCTCATTGCGGCAAGCGATGAGGTGGTTGTTATCCGAATGTGGTTATTTGCTTGGCTTAGCGTGTCTAGCGCATCAAAAATTAGTTTAAACCCTTTTGAAGTGCTCAGGCTCAAGTATTCACCCGTTTCAGTTAAGGTGATTTTTCTTACTTCACGATGAAATAAATCGGTGTTTAAACGACTTTCGAGGTTACTTATATGATGTGAAACTGCGGTAGGCGTAATCGCAAGTTCTGCAGCTGCAGCTTTAAAACTGCCCAAGCGCGCAGCCGACTCAAAGGCTTTTAAGGATTGTAATGATACTTGCATAAAAAACTCTCGCAGATTTATAGCTGAGTATAACTTACTTATAGTGAATTTTAACTCGTTTGTTAAAACGCCTCAATTTATTGATGATACCCATACATTAACTAATGAGGTTTTACTTATGACTACCCTTCTACATATTGATGCTAGCGTACGTGCGGCAAAAAATGATAATTCAAGCCATGATTCAATTTCAAAGAATATTGCTAAACATTTTATAAGCTGCTTACAAAATACTAATGCAATAGCTGAGTATATCTATCGTGATGTAGGGATTCACCCGCCTTCTTTTATTACTCAAGCGTGGATAGGTGCCGTGTTCACACCGGCTAATAAGCAAACCATAGAACAACAAGCGCTGCTTGCTGAGTCAGATGAACTTATTAATGAAGTCGCTAAGGCCGACACTATCGTGATCTCAACTCCTATGTATAACTACGGTATGCCCGCGCAACTAAAAGCATGGTTTGATCAAATAGTTCGCATTAACAAAACTTTTGATTTTGACTTAGGACGTGGTGATTTTCCTTTAAAACCGCTGCTAAATGGTAAACGCTTAGTGATCATTACCTCTACAGGCGAGTTTGGCTTCGAGCAAGGTGGGATACGCGAGCATATGAGCCATTTAGTGCCTCATCTACGCACGATGAGTCTGTATTTAGGCGTTGAGAAAATCGACGAAATTGCCAGTGAATACCAAGAGTTTAATGATGAAAGGCATCAGCGTTCACTCACTAACGCCTATGCAAAAGCTGAACAAATAGCACTGAGTTTCTATAAATAGCCAGCGCCGCATTAAGCGGCGTATTTAGTCAATTTGTAATGGGGGTTTACACGCGTTGTTTAGTGCATTGCTATCCAACAGAAATAAACACCTCAACCTCATCGCTACTTTTATAAAACTCGTAGTCAGTTTTATAAGCGCGAATGTGTGGGCACTGCTCATTACTAAAGTATTGCCAAACTTGACCCCATACATCAATCACAGCGTGTGGCATACTTCCTTGACCACTAAAGCGAAGATAATGCCCTGCAGCCAGATCAACGGACTCTGTTTCTACCGTGTTTATCGGGGTATTAGTACAGGCATATACATCAAAGTCGCCGGTGACATCTGATTCGTAATGTGTATACACACCGTAAACCTGGCTTGTTGAGGTCAGTTCTGGTGCTATTTCGCTATAAAAACGTTGCCATAAATGCCCTATTTGAGCGCCCTCGCCACTCATTTCATTCGCGTTACACGTGCGCACTTTAAAACCTGAAAGTGATTTTATTTCGCTAACGTTGATTGAGGTAATGTGCTGTTCCATCGCTTGAATCCATTTTTAATTGCTCCCGATAAAATACCAGACGATGACCTAATTAGCCTCATTTTTTATAAAGGTTATTTAAAAAGGTATTTTTATCAATGCCCCTTTTATGAACAAAAAACAGTCATAGCATCGAGTTCATCATCAGGTTAAGATGGATTAAAACTATAACGAAATCAGCAGGTGTTTAATGAATAAAATCAATGCGCTTATCTACTTTTTAGCATTCAGTAGTGGCTTTTGTATAATGGGGATTGAATTACTCGGTGGGCGAATTTTAGCCCCATTTTTTGGTAGTAGTGTGCATATTTGGGGCAGTATTATTACTGTGTTTATGTTGAGCTTATCAATTGGTTATTTGCTTGGCGGTAAACTTTCTACTCGCAACCCTACATTAACCAAATATGGCGCTATCTTTTTTATTGCCAGTATTATGGTGATACCAATTGTTATGTTTGCTGAGCCAATTATGGCTTTTATTTTCAGCCATATCGAAGACAGTCGTTATGGTTCTCTGCTTGCCTCAATGGCATTGTTTTTCATTCCAACTATTATTTTAGGCATGATCTCGCCATATTCGGTGCGGTTATTGGTTACCGATCATGAAAAAAGTGGACAAGTGGCTGGCGGGTTATATTTTGTGAGTACATTAGGCAGTGCGCTGGGCACTATTATCACTTCGTTTTATATGGTGCTGGCATTTGATGTTAATGACATTATTAAAACATTTGCTGCTGTACTCGGTGCTTTGGGATTACTTGCTATTGTTGTGAGTCAGCTTTCGGTTAAGGAGCGTGCTGTATGCTTAGAGTCTTAATATGGTTAGTGTTAATCATGCCATTCATTGCACAAAGCAAGGTAATACACAAAGAACGCTCTTTGTATCGCAACATTTTGGTTGAGAAAAATGCTGACTTACTGTGTTTAAAATTTAATGAAAAAACCCGTAAAAGTACGCAAAGTTGTATGTACCAAAGTGACCCTAAAAAGTTAGTGTTTAATTACACTAAAATGACCTTCGCAAGTTTATTATTTATTGATAATCCAAAGAATGTGCTCATTATTGGATTGGGGGGTGGCACACTTTCTAACACCATTCATGAACTCTACCCCAATGCACATATAGAAAATGTAGAAATTGACCCTGCGGTGATTAAAGTTGCACGCGATTATTTTGATTTTGTTGAAACCGACAGCGTGACATCAAAAGTGCAAGATGGACGCATTTTTATAAAACGTGCGGCATTAAAAAAACAAAAGTACGACTGGATTATTCTCGATGCCTTTAACGGCGACTACATTCCTGAGCACTTACTTACAAAAGAGTTTTTTGCTGAAGTAAAAAGTGTTCTGACCAACAATGGCGTTGTTGCCGCAAACACCTTTTCATCAAGTAAGCTTTATCAGCACGAGTCTGCAACCTATTTTGATGTCTTTGGTGATTTTGTAAATGTAGTGACAGATAAAGATTCTAACCGGATAATTTTAGCGGGTTTTCATGCCATGCCCACAGAGCAACAAATTGCTGAGCGGGTAAAGCGTTTAACGCCAAAATTAGCCCCTTATGATGTCGATATGCAGTTGCTTAGTGAGCACTTGTTTTATACTAAAGGCAACCAAGACTGGCCAAAAGACACCAAGGTCTTAACGGATCAATATTCACCAGCAAACTTGTTAAATTATCAATGATCAAACTCATCTTCTCTCTATTTCTTTTTGTTAGCTCTGCTGTGATAGCAGAGCAACCTGCATCGACAACAGTTTCACCTAGCCAGCAACAACTCGCAGCGTTACTCAGTCAAAATAAAGGAAAAGTGGTGCTATTAGATTTTTGGGCGTCGTGGTGCAGCCCTTGTCGTCGCTCGTTTCCGTGGCTTATTGAAATGCAAAATACGTATCGTGAACAAGGGTTGACGGTTATTGCGGTTAACATTGATGTAGAGCGCGCAGATGCTGAGAAGTTTTTAACTGATTTTGCGGTTAATTTTAATATCATTTATGACCCCGATGCTGTCATAGGCAGGCAATATCAACTCAAAGGGATGCCCAGCAGCTTTTTAATTGATAAAGAAGGGATAGTCCGCTACCAACATACGGGCTTTGTAATTGATAAGTTAGACCAATATGAGCAGCATATTAAAACGTTAATCGCACCTTTGTGAACTGACAGGTTATTATTTTCGTTGTTTCGATTAGTTCTATCTGTTTTATAAAATGCATTAATATTTACTTAGCATGCTAACTACACTAAAATAGTTAGCATGCTAAGTAAATGGAGTGCATTATGTCCTCTTCTATCCCCTTTCATGAAACCCTTGATCTAACCTTGTGCGGAAGCATGGGGCGTGTACATCGTTTATGCCGCGATGCCGTTACATTTGCGGTTGAGCCTTTAGGTTTAACGCAATCGCGCTGGACGGTAATGATTCATTTATTTCACTTGAATCAAGGCTGCACACAGCAGCAATTGGCGAGTAGTTTAGGCATTGAAATGCCGTCACTAACACGCACTATTAAGCAGCTTGAGCAGCAAGAGATTATTGTACGCAAGTCAGATACCGAGGATAAACGCAGTAAACGCCTTCATTTCACCGAACAAGGTCTACAATTATTAGACACCTTGCGCGTTATTATTGCTGATGTGAAACAACACTTGTATGCAAATTTAACCACTGAGCAGCTCGATACCATGGCGCATGGTCTTGTGCAAATGGAAATAAACGCGCGCCAGTGCATCAAGCAATATTCAGGAGATAAGTAAGTTTATGACACCGGATCAAAAATTTGCCCGTTATGTAAAAATCTCCTTAGCGGGTTTTATTGTTTTATTTCTTTATTTTGTGGTTGCTGATTTATTCATGCCTGTAACTCCGCAGGCACGCGTGTATCACCCTGTTGTACAGGTAACGCCACAAGTCAGTGGGCGTGTAACGGATGTGTTCGTAACCAATAACCAGTCGGTTGTGAAGCAACAACCATTATTTCATATTAATGATGAGCCTTTTAAGCTTGCCGTACAGCAAGCCGAACTTGCTTACGATGATGCAAAGTTGCAAAACCAACGCTTAGATAGCAGTGTTAAAGCGATTGAAGCACAATTAGCAGCGGCAGAGGCCAAGTTTCATGAGCAAACCTTGTTGTTTGAACGCGGCGAATCACTCCTTAAAAAGCGCTCTATATCAGAGCAGGAATACGAAACGATTAATGCGAATTACCAGTCGAGTAAAGCGAATGTGGCAGCGATTGAAGCGCAGCTGAGCGAAGCTAAATTAGCGCGTGGTAAAATGGGCGATGACAACCTAGCGCTTCGTCACGCCTTGAATCAACTAGAGCAAGCAAAGCTTAATTTGTCTTATACAAGCGTTACAGCAGAGACCGATGGTAAAGTGGCGAACTTGCAAGTTACGCCAGGTACTTATGCGAATAAAGGCCAGCCATTAATGGCGGTTGTGGCTAATAAAGCGGATCTTGTCGCTGATTTTCGCGAAAAATCACTCGTTCATGTGAAGGTTGGTAGCCGTGCAAAAGTCAGTTTTGATGCCCTACCCGGCAAAGTTTTCAATGCAAAAATTATCAGCTTTGAGGCCGGTGTGAGTGATGGTCAACTTAATGCTAATGGCTTATTAAGTGCCACTGAAAGTAGCAATCGCTGGGTCCGTGATGCACAGCGTCAGCGTATTCATCTGCAATTAGAGCAACACGACATGCTGGCTAAGTTTCCAAGTGGCGCACGAGCAACGGTGCAACTATTGCCTGAGTCAAGCATCGGTAGTTGGTTTGCGGGCATGCAAATCCGTTTGATCAGTGTTTTGCACTTTATATATTAAGGTTAAGTAAGTTATGTCAACACTGCAACTCGATGGGAATGGTTTGCGTCAAGCATTGCGTATTGCTACGGGCTCAGCATTAGGGTTTGCGCTTGCAAAGTTGATGAATTGGCCAAATGGGATCTTTTTTACTGTGTATCCTATGTTGTTGCTTGGCCTAGTACCTGTACTTAATATGCATATTATTCGTCAGTTTTATGCGGGTGCAGTATTCAGTGCATTGTTTGTACTTGTCGTTCAAGGTTTGCTTGCACATTTGCCTGTGGTCATGACGATGGTAAGTTTTTTGGCATTTGCTTTTTTGTTTTACCAAATGAGTCGTGGTGCTAACTTTTTATTTGGTGCAACAACGGTAGTCAGCCTCTCGATTCAATTGCACTTTTCAACCTACACAGGGGCAGGAGTCAGTATTTATCCGTTGATCATCAGCAATGCAGTCGCTGTTATTGTAACCGTTGTTTTTTCGGTACTGATGCATGGAATTTTTCCTGATGTTTCACCCCGCCAAGCTCGCGTAATGCCTGAAAAAGCCAAAGAAAGTGTTCGGCACGAAGTCTTGTTATGTTCAACCGTTGCGACTCTTTCTTTTATTGTTTTTCAGGTATTTGATTTACAAGACTCTATTTCTGCACAGGCGGCGTCGGTATTGATTTTGTTTTCTTTATGCTGGAAAGCGGCGGGAATGGCTGCATGGCAGCGTGCTATTGGTACATTAATTGGCTGCAATTTAGCACTTGTGGCGCAGTTATTTTTATACAATCACACTGATATATTAATTTTTCCTGCACTGATTTTATGGATTTTGACCTTTATATTTAGTCGCTATCATATTTTATCTGGCGGCATTCCAGGGGTTGGTTTTGGTATTATTACGACCTTTGGCATCTTGTTTGGTCAATCATTAGGGCCGGGTCAAGATCTGGTGTATAGCGCTTTATATCGCTTTTCATCGGTGTCGGTTGCAATACTATTAAGCTTGTGTGCTGTCTATATTATGCATCACACACTCAATCGATTTGAAATGACACGCCACCATACATTTGACTAGTGCATGCGGCCTGGTGACAAAAAAGGGAGTTAATCAGAACTCCCTTTTTTATTATTATTTGTTTCGAAGATGGTTGGCAGCGACTTTAATAACTCATCTTGCTTAGCCATACTCATACTCTCTACACAGGTTTTTGATGCAACATCGGCAACCCATGCCCCCCATTGTGAACTACCGGGTTCTTCTCCTGGGGTTGCCCACCATCTGGCTTTATAGAGTATCTCGTTATAACAGGTTTCACTTCCTTGCGGATAAGCGCTTCCGGCTTGCCAAGAATCAACGGCAAAGCTGGTCATAGGCAAAACTGACAGCGTTATCATAGCAACGCCGATTAAGCATATTTTTTGGCCCATTTGCGGCTCCTTTCAAAAGTGAGATAGTATGATTATTATAGTCTTGGTAGGATTAACCATCAATTAACTTTGTTAACAAGTTACACTTCTTTACAGTTATGCTTATTATTGACACTATTGGGTGGTGATAAGGTTATAGGCTTATATTTTTTCTTAATGCTTTAGTTTGACCTCTCTTCGTTTTGCTATCCATGCGCTTGCGTTGTGAATTTCTTGATGGCTTGGTTGCACGACGCTTTTTTTGAACCTGTGTTGCACTGATAATTAACTCTTTCAAACGATTGAGTGCTTCTTCTTTATTCAGTTCTTGTGTACGATGACTTTGCGATTTAATGACAATAACTCCCTCTTTGGTCAACCGAGAGTCATTTAAATTGAGTAATCTTTGTTTGTAAAAGTCAGGCAGCTTTGAACGCTTTATATCAAAGCGTAGATGAATTGCACTGGCCACTTTATTTACATTTTGTCCGCCTGCCCCCTGAGAGCGGATTGCACTAAAGTCGAGCTCCCATTCATCAATTGTTACAGTATTAGAAATAATTAACATTAGGTTCAGTTAGTTGTGCTAAAAACTGTATTGTAACACTTGTAATTAGCTGATCATAATAACTCGCTAAGCAAGTCGGTTGTTATAAACTGGAAAAGAAAGGAAATCATGATGAAAGCACTAATTATTTCAATGAGTTTACTCGCGATGAGTTTTTCTAGCTTCGCACAAGATATTACCGAAAACCAACTACAAAGTTATATTAAAGCACTCCCCGCAGTTGTGAACTGGTCAAAAAGTCAACCTGAGCTTGAAAGTGTAGATCTTGGTAACATGCTGGGTAGCACAGACGGGGTAGATACTTCTGTGGTAATGAGCGCACTGGGTCACATTAAAGAGCATGAGCTTTACACTGAATTTGCCGCCTTAACACAGCAGTATGGCTTTACGCCAGAGCAGCTTGTTACTGTGGGTTCTGAAGTTTCTATGGCCTATCTTGAAAATGTGAAGGCAACACTGTCACCAGAAAACCAAGCGCGAGTTAATCAAGCAATGAGTGGCTTACAAAGTTTAACTGCGTCTTCTGCAAGTTCTGGAACACGTTCAATCACCGGTGCCTTAGAGGGCGTGAAAGAAGCGAGTAATGCCCCCGTTGATGTTAGCGAAAACAACGTTAACTTGGTTAAAGAATATATGCCGCAATTAAAGCAGTTATTTGCGCTGCTGCAATAGTGTTAAATGCAATGCGAGAAAGCGGCTTATTAAGCCGCTTTTTTATTAAATAAAAATCGCAGGATTTTCCAATTTCTTAAGCTGAGCATCTGTCGGTAAAAAGTCCGTGTTTATAAATTGCTCCACGCTCTCATGGCGTTCAAAAAATAGGATATCGAATGAAAACCTATTGAGCCCATACAATCCTCGGTGAATCATATTGGCCGAAAAAATCAATAGATCACCTTTTTGTAGTGAGATAGTTTTACCACGGCTTAAAGAATCATAATTGTGAGCCCCTTGCAGCTCTAGCCTTACCGCTAATTCTTCTTCAGAATCCCAATTTTTATGACTCGCTGGTATTAACTCAATCCCATGTTCATCTTCAAATGCAATACGGCAATGCAGTACTTCAGGACCTGTTAGAGCTGATTGCTGTGCATTGATATCTAAATGATACTGCGAATCTCGGTGCCAATAATTATGTTGTTCTGGGTTGTAAGGATTAAAAAATAATTGGCTATTTAAAAACCGTGGTCTCGCGATGATTGAGGTAACCTGATTGAGCAATTGCGTTGAGTTTATAAAGTGGAATAAGCTCAGTTTTTCATTTTCTGTTAACCATGGAGACGCTGTGAGCCCTGAACTATTAATAGCTTTAGTTTTATAAAAAAGAGAATTTTCGCGAAGCCAATTATTATGAAATTTATCTAAAATGGGGCGAATAGCAGATAAAGCAGAATCATTGTAAAGCCCCTTTACATGCATGTAACCATGTTGCTTAAAAAAAGTATTTTCCATTGTGTTATCTATTAAGTAATGAACGTATTTGGCTACTCAGTTCAGGAAGCACTTGTTCTTCAAACCATGGATTTTTCTTTAACCAAATATTATTGCGTGGGCTTGGGTGTGGCAAAGGTAAATACTTAGGCCAATAATCACGCCACGATTTTACTAACTCTGTTAACGGCAACTGTTTGGTATGAGGTAAATGATACGCCTGTGCATACTTACCTAAAATGATAGTCAGCTCAACGTTGTTTAATTGGGCGAGGAGCTTTTCTCGCCAAGCAATAGCGCATTCCTTGCGCGGTGGTCGATCGCCAGACTTACCTTTACCCGGATAGCAAAAGCCCATTGGTAAAATAGCGAAGTTTTGGGCATCGTAAAACTCGTCATCACTGACACCTAGCCAATTTCGTAATCGTTTTCCGCTGGCATCATTAAAGGGCACCCCTGTTTCGTGAACTTTAACCCCGGGTGCTTGCCCCGCTATTAAAATGCGCGCACTGGCATTAAATTGAATAACGGGACGGGCTCCTAACGGTAACTCAGGTTCGCAGATCACGCATTTACTAACTTGTTCTAAGAGTGTTTGATGTTTCATTACTTAGTAAAAATCTGATCTATGCTTGTTTTGACCACACGGCAAGCTCGTTGCCACTGGGTTCTGTAAAGTGGAAGCGGCAACCTCCTGGGAAATCAAATAATGGTTTAATAATAACCCCGCCGAGGTTCTCAACTTGAGCTTGGGTTTCTTTAATATTGTTAGAGTAAAGTACCAATAACGCCCCGCCATTGCTCGTTAAACTGGTTAAGGGTGCTTGATAAAAGCCGCCATCAAGCCCTGCTGATTCACAGCTGAAGGCTGTATATTCGGGGCCATAGTCAGTAAATTTCCATTTAAATACCTGCTGGAAAAAAGTTTTGGTAGCGGTTAAATCTTTAGCGGCGAATTCTACATAATTTAGACTGTGGTGATTCGACATAATAGTCTCCTAGTTTATGCTGTGCTTAAGCGCCATTGAACAATGCAATGCGGTGCTATCAAATAACGGAATGGCGGTATCAGTGTGTTGAATTAGCAAGGCTATTTCGGTACAACCTAAAATAATTGCTTCTGCACCTTGTTGGTATAGTTGATTGATAATTCTCAAATAAGCGGCTTTAGAGTCTGGGTTTATGATACCTATGCAGAGCTCTGTATAAATAATTTCATGGATCACCGCGCGTTCGTCTGGCTCAGGAATTAGCACTTCAATTCCAAATTTGTCACTGAGGCGCTGTGTATAAAAATCTTGCTCCATGGTAAATGACGTACCTAGTAATGCGACTTTTTTGTGTTTACTCGCTGTAAGCTGCTCTCCAACGGCATCGGCAATGTGTAAAAGAGGAATCGAGATAGCTGCTTGAACTTGCTCTGCAAGCTTATGCATGGTGTTAGTACAGATAAGCAAACAATCAGCACCCGCAGCCTCAACTTGCTGAGCCGCATTTATTAATATTTCTGCCATTTTAGGCCAGTTTTGCTGTTGTTGAAGCGTTGCTATTTCGGCAAAATCAAGGCTAACTAAGGCTATTTTTGCTGAATGTAAACCACCAAGCTTATCTTTAACTCCCTGATTTAAAAGTTGATAGTAGCTCTGTGTCGACTCCCAACTCATACCGCCAATTAATCCGATTGTTTGCATTATAACTCCTTCTGCTGTGTGCATAACACCATAGGCTATTGTGTAAAACAAAGCTAGCAGATCATTATTTTACTAACTATGAAATCGGGTTTTAAATCGTTCCTTTATAAAATACGGTTACGCAAATGATAATCACTATCTTTTTGGTTTTGTCACTATATAATAATGCGTTTTCTTCTCGTTTAACTTTTTTTTAAGGGATTATCATGCACTCTCAGTCCTTACAAGCTGGGCAAGCTAAAGAACCAAGAGGCGCTAAAAAACGTTCACAGAGCCTGTCATATCGTGTTGCTGTGTTTTTTCGTTTTGTTGCTGCCATCTTAGGGGGTTATGTTTTTACCAGTGTATTTATCTCATTACTGGCGGTCTTATTGCCGCTAAATAAACTCGACAGTGTGTTGTTGACCACAACCTTATCGGTCTTTTTTTATTGCTGCGTGTTCATATGGGTGTTTGCAGTTAAGTCACTGAAGGTCGTTTGGATCACCATTTTACTAACGACAAGTCTGCAATTATTCGTACTGGCTTTGATTAAGGGATGGCTATGAAAGAGAATTTCTTCCGTTCAATGACGTGGTTACACACGTGGGTAGGTTTATTAGTTTGCTGGCTTTTATTTTTAATTTTTTTCGCAGGCACGTTGAGCTTCTTTAAAGACGAAATTAGTTTTTGGGCTAAGCCTGAAATCCATCAAGTACGTCATCAAGAGCACCGTGTTGCTTCACAAGCAAAGCAAATTAACGATGTGTTTGCAGATTTACAGCAAAAAGCACCTAACTCTCTTTCGTGGCGTATAAACATGCCCGACTCGCGAAACCCCGTTTTAAGTTATGGCTATGCAGAACCTAAGCAACCAGGTCAACGTCGTGCTCCGTTTAATTACACTCATATAGACCCAAATACACTGGAACCAGTTCCTGAGCCACGTGATACTAAAGGCGGCGGTTTTTTTTATCGTCTGCATTTTGATTTGCATTATATAGATGTGTTTACTGCGCGTATTCTTGTTTGTTTAGCTTCAATGTTTATGTTGGTTGCGCTTGTCACGGGGGTCGTAATTCATAAGCGTATTTTTAAAGATATGTTTTCTTTTCGTCGTAATAAAGGCAGTAGAAGCTGGTTAGATGCGCATAACGTGTCGTCTGTTTTGGCGCTTCCTTTTCATATTATGATTACTTACACAGGTATCATCACACTGATTTTTATGTTGTTCCCTTACCCCGCAGAAACCGTGTATGAAGAGGGATTAAGTCAGATGTTTAATGAAGCCTTACCGGTTAATAAGCGCGCGGCGCCAACCGATGAACACCGCCCCATGGTGGCAATAAATCAGGTTTTAGATCAGATTTATACTAAGTACCCTAATGCCGATATAAGCCATGTATTCGTTCGTAATGCCAATACGGCGTCATCACAAATCGTTGTCTATCTGGCGACAGCTAAAGAGGTGGTCGATAATGGTCCTCGTTATTTATTTAATGGTGTAACAGGGCAAATAGACGCGCAATCAGGTGAAGACTGGAGTGCATCGGCACAATTTTACGACTCAATGACCGCGCTTCACAGTGGGCGATTAGCTGAGCCATTACTACGATGGCTGTACTTTTTATGTGGGGTTGCTGGCTGTGCCATGATTGCGACTGGTTGCATGATGTGGGCGAAGCGTTTAAGAGAGCGCATGAAGCCTGAACAATCAGCACACCGTGGCTTGAAACTTGTTGAAACGTTAAATTTAGCTACATTAATGGGCTTGCCCTTTGCAACGTGTGCATTTTTTATCGCGAACCGATTACTACCTATAGAGTTAGCCGCACGTGCCGATAAAGAGGTTCTAGCCTTTTTCTTAGCGTGGTTATTCATTGCTGTTTTGGCTTTGTTTGGACGTACTCAGTCACATTGGCGCTTAGCTGCGTGGTTAAATGCGGTGGCATGTTTTTCAATCCCTTTAATTAATGCATTTACAACAGAGGGAAATTGGATCAGCTATTTACTAACTCAGCAATGGGCGCTATTTGGCATTGATAGTGCGTTTATCTGCGCTGGTTTGATGTTTATTGTTCAAAGCAGAAAAATACCTAGCCATGGCAACGTAAAAGAAAAAGGCAATTTATTTAAAAACAGGCAGATAAAGGAGCAACAAGGATGATGGAATTACTGCAATTTAGTCTCTGCTTTTTAGCGTTTAATTGTTTTGCACTTGCAAAGTTTAATCATTTTCGCGATGTATTTAAAAAGAAACTTACTGAGAAACAGCGATATAGATTTTTAACGATTGGCTGGATCACTATTTTACTAAGTTTAGGACTGAGTGTGATGAGTGAAGGCGGATACGGCGCATTATTATTTTGTGGTTATATGGCGCTAAGTGTTCTTATGCTTATGATTTTATATAGTTTTACGGTCTCATGGGTAAAACACATCAGCGCAATAAATGTGTCTGTTTTGGTTTTAAGTGGGCTTTCAGTGATGATTTTCTAGTTAAGTTAGTAAAAAACTGATCTCAAAAAAAAAGGGTAGGCAATGCCTACCCGAGCAGGGGATTAAATTGGGGATCACATGTCATGTTCAATTTAATGTCGCACAGTGTGCCTCTTTTCCATGACAATTGTGTTGCACATTCGTGATAGTTTAAAGACGCGTGTAAAGCCCCTTTACATCCCTTCATGCTCAACAAAAATAAGCTCGTCTGTTTTAAAGCCATATTGTCTGGCGGTATTTTTAAAGTCGTCTAGCTGCTCTTTGGTGACTGTCGGGGTTCTTGATAAAAACCATAAATACTCTTTGTTATAGCCAGTAATATACGCGTATTGGTAGTTTTGCTTATCGAGCTCAAAAATGACATAGGAGCTGTAGAATGGGCCAAAAAATGAGACTTCTAAATGACCAATGTCATTTTTATCGGCAAACTTAGCCTTGCCCTCTGCTTGTTCCCACTTTTTATCTGAGGTGTTATAGCCTCTATTAATAACTTTAACAGTGCCATCAGAGTTGACTGAGTACTGTGCGGTTATCCCTTCTAAACCGCGTTCAAATGAATGATCAAGGCGCGCTATTTCGTACCATGTTCCGGTGTACTTATTTAGTTCAAAATCATTAACGGGTTTTATGTTGTCAGGCACTCCTGTACAAGCCGATAACAGGGTCGTAAAGAAAAGTAGAAATATAAATTTTATGCTGTTCTGCACACGCTCACTCCTTTTAAAATTAAAGAATTTAATACGTTAATAGCGGTAAATAAGTTTAATTACGTTAAACTACCTAAGCTTAGAATAGTTAAATAGAGAAAACCATGAAGATTTGGGTTGATGCAGATGCCTGCCCCGTTGTTATTAAAGAAATTTTATTTCGTGCTGCAGAACGAACGCAAACAGTCACTACATTAGTGGCTAATCATGCTATGCGTGTTCCGCCGTCTAAGTACATTTTTCGTCAGCAAGTATCGTCTGGTTTCGATATCGCCGATAACGAAATTGTTAAGCGAGTCGAAGCCGGTGATTTGGTTATCACGGGTGATATCCCGCTGGCAGCCGAAGTGATTGAAAAAAATGCACAGGCGTTAAATCCCCGCGGTGAGCTGTATACAACAGAAAATATACGTTCTCGCCTTAATGTGCGTGATTTTATGGACACAATGCGCTCAAGTGGTATCGAAATGTCGGGTGGGCCGCCACCGTTGAGCCAAGCTGACCGTCAGAATTTTGCTAATAACTTAGATCGAATTCTTGCTCAAAAATCATCATGATTCAGCAACAACACTCTTTACAGGGCTTTGGTGACAGTGCATTTAACGTTGCTGTGTACATAGAAAAACGTCCGCCGATGGTGCCTTGGCACAATATTGATCATTTACATGCTATGCAAATTGGTCAAATAGATGACATTAATCAGGCTTGTGGAAATGGTTGGCGAAAAGTCTTTAATGTGTATGCAAAAGTGCTGTTTGCGCTGCCGAGCGAATATTTTCAGTTTGCTAAATGTTCTGCCAATTGGCAAACCTATCGTGATACGCGCTTACTCCAAGCACACAGTCACACAGCGTTGCTGTTTAGCCCTCCTGTATTTGACAACACGGATAAATTACACATTATCGCTGGGCGCACGTATGCAAAAAGCCTTGTTCAATTAGGTTTATTATCTAGCCAGCTCACTTGGCTTGATGAAGAGTTTGCCTTTAATAAGCAAGATAAGGTGATTGTGTGCCCCTATTTTGATTATAGGCAATTAAGTAATATTAAAATTGCGCGGCTTAGTCAGTTGGTTGCAGATATTTTCGCGTAAAAGTCTGCCTTATCATTGCGTTATTTGGCTTGCAAACTAAGCTTTAAGGTAATGTAAAACGGACTACACTTTATATGAAAATCCTTGTCGTTGATGATATGCCCTTAATGCGTCATGTTTTGATAAACATGCTACGTAGCCTTGATTACAACGACATAACAGAAGCAACGGATGGTTCGCAAGCGTTAGAGTTGTTAAAAAAGCAGCATTTTGATTTAGTTATCACTGATTTACATATGCCTAAAATGGATGGAAAGTGTTTACTTAATCACATTCGCGAAACCCCCGAGTTTGACGATTTACCCGTTCTTATGGTGACGTGTGAGGATAGCAAGCAAACAGTCACTGACATGATTGCCGCTAAAGTCAGTGGTTTTATCATTAAGCCATTTTGTCTCAACACGCTGCAAAAACAGCTAAGTAGAATCGTTAAACCTGCGTAATAAACCGAATAAGCCTGGAGTTAATTACGATGAAGAACTGGCCAGCCACACTCTGTTTATTTTTCACATGGGCAGCACTGGCTGAATCACAGCCATTAACCTTGTATACCGAATCATTTCCTCCTTATAATTTTGAGGAACATAATCAACCGACGGGTATTAATACTGAAATAGTTGAGACGCTTTGTAAGCACGCAAAATTAAAATGTGTGATACAGGTGTTGCCTTGGAGACGAGCGATGTCAAAAACGCTTGAGCAGCCGTATTCTGGTATTTTTTCAACGTCTCGAACAGCACAAAGAGAAGCTCAGTTTCAATGGGTTGGTCCACTGGTGTCGGGGCAATCTTGTTTATATAGGTTAAGTGAGCGCACAGACATTGAGCTGACAAGTTCACGCTTATTAACTAATTACACAATCGGCGTATCACGCGGCGATGTTTATCAAGCCGTACTTACAGACTTACAGTTAGTTGAAGGGCATCATTTTTTAACCTACTCAGGTAAATTTGAAGAGTTAAATATGTTTAAACGTGGTAAGCATGATTTATTAATTGGCTCTTCCATGACGCTTGCAACACAATTACAAAAAGTGGCTTTAAACCCTGATCAAGTGATACCTGTGCTTGAACTTAACCACCCTGCTTTAGGGGGAAACTATTTGGCTTTAAACAAATCTGCTCCAGCTAGTGTGGTCAGCGCACTTCAGCGCGCACTCGATACCATGAAAGAAAATGGGCAAATAGCCCCCATTGTTGAAAAGTTTGTCCCTGCTAATAAGTACCCTCATGTGCAAACCTCTCCTACGGTTGATAGGTGTTTTTACGGTACGGCTGTTTATTAATAATCGGGTGCTGTTTACGAATTCAATCGCGTTTTTTTGCCCTCGGTAGCAAAACCATTGTTTACAGTGACTTTGCTTTTTATAGTGAATAAAACAATAAAATGAGAAATAACCATGAATCCAACGCCACTACTAAAAGGGCTTGTGTTAGCGGTATGCTTAGGCGCTGCTGGCACGACACAGGCTTACGACCGTATCACAGGGCATAACTTTGCCAGTCGCTCAGAAGTTATTGCGCAATCAGGTATGGTTGCAACGTCGCAGCCATTAGCCACACAGGTTGGCTTACAAGTGTTAAAAGACGGGGGCAATGCCATTGATGCAGCAATTGCAGCCAACGCCGTACTCGGGCTTGTAGAGCCGACAGGGTGTGGTATAGGTGGCGACTTGTTTGCCATTGTTTGGGACAATAAAAGCAAACAGTTATATGGCTTGAATGCATCTGGCCGCTCACCGAAAAGCCTGACATTCGACACCTTAAAGGCACAAGGCGATATGATCCCCGCCTATGGCCCGTTGCCTGTTTCTGTGCCAGGCGCTGTGGATGGCTGGTTTGAATTACATAATAAGTTTGGTAAAACACCGATGAAAACCTTACTTCAGCCAGCAATTGATTATGCTGAAAAAGGCTTTCCCGTTTCTGAATTGATTGCCTATTACATGCAAAAAAGTGTTGATGCGCGTGGAAAATACCCTGGGTTTAAAGACGTATACATGCCAAATGGGGCGATGCCAGAAAAAGGCGATATTTTTAAAAATCCTGCCCTTGCAAATACCTATCGTAAAATAGCGAAGGAAGGACGTGATGCTTTTTACAAAGGGGATATTGCAAAAGAAATTAGCCGTTATATGAAAGAAAATGGCGGTTATTTATCGTACGACGACTTAGCTTCACACCACAGTGAATGGGTTAAACCTGTCAGTGCAGATTACCGCGGTTATACGTTATGGGAATTACCGCCCAACGGCCAAGGCATCGCCGCTCAGCAAATTCTAAATATATTAGAAGGATACGATATTAAAGGTATGGGTTTTGATAGCCCTGAGTATGTTCACACGTTTATTGAGGCAAAAAAACTGGCCTTTGCAGACCGCGCTAAATATTACGCCGATCCTGCGTTTAATACTATTCCCGTGCAGACCTTGATTTCTCAGCAATACGCCGATGAAAGACGCAAGCTGATTGACCCAAATAAAGCGGCAAAACGTGATCATGCGGGTCCAGTAGAAGGCGATACTATTTACCTGACGACGGCCGATAAAGACGGCAATATGGTGTCATTAATTCAAAGTAATTATCGTGGTATGGGCTCAGGTATGACCCCCGCTAAACTGGGCTTTGTATTGCAAAACCGAGGAGAAATGTTTGCACTTAAAAAAGGCCATATGAACCAATATGAGCCGGGTAAACGTCCGTTCCACACGATAATTCCAGCCTTTGTGACCAAAGATGGCAAGCCATACATGAGTTACGGAGTAATGGGCGGTGCGACACAACCGCAAATGCATGCGCAAATTTTAATTAACATGATTGATTTTGGCATGAATTTACAAGAGGCTGGTGACGCTCCACGCATTCTGCACAGTGGCTCATCACAGCCTACAGGCGAAATTATGGAAGACGGAGGCGTTGTGAGTTTAGAATCAGGTTTTTCGATGGAAACTCGCCGTGAGCTGATGAAAAAAGGCCACACTTTGCAAGACGCTGTTGGACCATATGGCGGTTATCAAGCTATCTTAAAAGACCTTAAAACAGGGGTGTACTATGGCGCATCTGAAACCCGCAAAGACGGCCACGCCGCAGGGTATTAAGGCAATATAAGGTAATAAATCATTGCGTTGCAATTGATTGATGACGCGGCTTAAAGCCGCGTCTAACTCTCGCTGTGAGACTCGCTTTGCGTGGCTTATAAGTTATCGACATACCTACCTATATACCTATCTATCTACCTACCCCAGTAAGACTGACTTTAGAGGTGAACCGTACTTCGTGTGCGAGCGTGCGTATGTTGCGCGATATATAATACCATTCCGCAAAAATACTTAATCATTTTGAGTGATTAAACCAGTCGCTACCTACGTTAAAAATTTCTGATTTAGAACAACTAAATAACTAAATTTTTGCCTTGTTATCAACGCGGTTTTATTGCCTCAAAATAGACCACTTAATTAAGCGGAATGGTATGATCGCGCTGACAATGGAAGTTCAAAGCTTAAAACTTAAAGAGTCTAACTCCCCATCACATACCCAGTGAAACCCAGCACTTTAAAATACTGTTTAGGGGTGCTAAATCCGCTTTCATTCATTAATTCTGAAAAACGAATACGGTCTAATGGATAAAACTCATGTTCTAGATTGTGTCGGGTGCGCTCTT
The DNA here is from genome assembly GCF_013423925.1 of Pseudoalteromonas sp. JSTW. NCBI lineage: Bacteria > Pseudomonadati > Pseudomonadota > Gammaproteobacteria > Alteromonadales > Pseudoalteromonadaceae > Pseudoalteromonas > Pseudoalteromonas sp. JSTW. The sequence goes on along the minus strand of NZ_CP058973.1, from coordinate 34,003 downwards.
TGCCGGCATCGGTTAAACCTAGCTGAGTACAAAGCTGTAGTTGTGATTCGCGCTCAAATTGCGTTTCAGGGCGCATTAAATCGGCAATGAATAAGTTGCCCTGCTTTTTAAGCTTGCTTTTAATCGCTTTTAACAGCGCTTTTTTATCGCCATTGTCCTCGACAAAGTGCATGACTAATAAACATAATGCTGCATCGGCGCTTGCATCAATATCGTTAATATCGCCACAATGAACCGTTACACGGTCACTGATGTTATGTTGGCTAAAGTGCTGCTCAGCGATATCCAACATATCTTGTGAAATATCCTGCGCAATAAAACGCCAGCCTGCGTTGAGCTTAGCAAGTTCTATGATCTCTTTTCCGGTGCCTGCACCAATCACTAAAATACACGCGTCGTTGTCGAGCGTGCTGACTAGTTGCGCTGCGGTTGCTTGGTGTAATAACGCGTACCCTGGCACTAAACGCGTTATGCGCTCATCGTAATGACTGGCTTCTTCATAATTAAAAGTTGGCATGCTAATCCTTTAAATAACAGAGATGGTTGAGTAACCACCGGGTTTTTTCGCTACATGTACCTGCGTAGCCACGCGTTCGGTCATTTCAGATACATGCGAAATAACCCCTACTTTACGGCCTTGTGCTTGCAGCGAATCGAGAGCATCCATCGCGATGCTTAACGTTTCACTGTCCAACGTACCAAACCCTTCATCGATAAACAAAGAGTTTATTTGCACTTTATTCGATGACAACGAGGCAAGCCCCAAAGCCAGTGCCAGCGAGACTAAAAACGACTCCCCGCCTGACAAAGTATTAACAGAACGCTGCTCATCGGCCATGTCTTTATCAATGATGGCAATATCCAGCGTTTGCCCGATAGCCGTTAATTTGTAGCGCTTGTTTAAAGTGTGTAAGTGGCTATTGGCATAATGCAGCAGTATTTTGAGAGTTTGCGTTTGCGCTAAGTTACGCATGGTTTTACCACTGGCATCACCCAGCACTTTATTAAGTAAATGCCAGTGCTCGTAGCGCTTTTGCTGTTGAACTAATAATTGCTGTTTATCTGCTAATGCTTGGCTATTTTGTTGGTGCGTGTGCAGCTCACTACCCACTTGCATCAGCGATTGATTCGTATGTTGCTGGGCATTAACGGCGTTAGTAAGTTCAGTTTCAGTGTCGCTTTCGCTGTGCTTTGGCTGATCTTTTAAATGCGCCGACTGCGATGAATGCAGTTGTTTTAAAGCTGCTTGAGTTTCTTTTAGCGCATTTTCTGCCGCGTGGTGCTCGTTGAGTGTTTGCTTTATTGATTCGCTACTGATGCTTAAAAGCGTTGTAATTGCGTCTTCAGAAAGTGAAGGATGCTGTGCTTTAAACTCGCTAAACCACTGCGTGAATCGTTTTTCAAGCGCGGCTTGTTCATCGCTTAACTCTTTTTCACGCATCGTTAAGTGGCTTATTTGAATAGCGTGCTCGTCACGCGCTTTAACCGCATTGCTTAGGTGTTGCTGAGCCTGTTGCACCGCTTGTTGTAACGAGTCAATGGCCTGTTCAAGTTGTGCAATATACTCATCGACCGACATGTTCGCATCGGCAAACAAGGTAATGCGTTTTTCATGCAAAGCAGCCTGCTCGTTCTCGGTATGGGCAAGTTGCGCAGTGCACTTAGCTTTCGCTTCTGCTGCTTCATGTTGCTGAGGCAGTAAATGCGCGATGGTTTGCTCAGTGCTTGTTAGAGCCTTCGTTAGCTCATCTGATTGTTGAAGTTTCGCTTGATAGCGTTGCACATCCTCTGCAATAGTCTCTAATAACACCTGCTGCTCATTGAGCTGTTGCCACCAAGGGGCATTTTTAAAGGTGTCGTCGAGTGTGGTATGCAGTTGCTGATGCTCTGCATTTAGCTCGTTTAAACGCGCTTGTTCAGTGTTGAGTTGCTGCTGTGTTTCACTCAGTTTTTGCTCTGCTGCATGCAGTGCTTGCCCTTTTTGATTAAACTCTGCTTGTTTGGCTGTTAATGATGTTTGCAGCTGCTGTTGTTGCTCAAGCACTTTAAAATACTGCTGTTTCTGGCTCGTGAGCTGCTGCTGACGCTCGTTTAATTGCGCCTCTGTTAAATCATTCAGCTCTGTACGATTTGCCGCCATGGTCTGTTTGAGCGTGTTCTGTTGGTCGGCGAGTTCACTCACCTGCCCCTCTAATGACGCTATTTGCTGAGTACAGGCTGTCAGCTCATTACTTTTTGTTTGTTGTAAAGCTTGCTGATTATTTAAGTGCTGTTTGGCACTATTAAGCTGCTCAGTAAAATCATTAATAAGCTGACTAAACTGCGCATTAACCACGTCATGTTGAAACGGGTGTTCAGTCGAACCACAAACAGCACATGGCTCACCCGCTTTTAAAGTGGCTCTTAATTGGCTGACCCCCTCACTGGCTCTTAACTGAATTTGCTGTAAGTTTTTCTCACATAGTGTCAGCTGTTGTTGGGCGTTTTCTACATCCTGCCCTATCGCGCTGAGGGCTGTTTGTAACTGTTGTTTATTTTGATTTAAGGTGTCTGATTGGCTTTGCCACACTTTTAATTGTTGCTGATTACTTTGCCACAGTTGACGCTTTTCAATAAGGTGTTTAATCGCCTCTAGTTGTGCATCTATGTCGGTCATAGACTGACTATTTAACCGGTCTTTGAAGCTAGCGTCTTGTTCATTCAGCGTTTTTAGTGCGTGCTCAAGCGCTTGATACTGTTTTTGTAATTGCTGACGACTGTGTTGCTGCTCAGTCACCGTAGGCTGAAGTGACTTGACCGTTTGATTTGTTTTATCAATACGAAGCTGCAGTTGATTAAAGCGGCTTAATTCACTTTTATAATATGACCAGTCTTTCGCTAATGGTTGCCATTGTGCATGTGTCGCTAACCAATTAGTGAGCGCTTGTTGTTGCTGATGTTGCTGTTGTTGCTCAGCCTTTGCCGTATTAAGTTTATTGCTCAGCTCGGTGTTATGCTGGTTCGCTTTTTCGAGTTGCGCTTTTTGAGCGTGTGTTTGTTGGTTCAATACCGCCAGTTGTTTATCGTACTCACGTGCTTGGCTAATGATTGGCTGAGCATCTTTTTGCGTTTGTTTCGCTTGCTTTAACTGCTCAGTGTGTTTGTTTAGCGTTTGCTCTGCGTCACTTATCAGGGCGTTATGATCAATTTTTAAAAGTTGCTCACGGTTTTCTACAAGCTGCACTTGCTGGGCTTTAATTGTGGCTGTGCGCTCACGGTTATCTTTTATTTCTAAGCACTGCTGCGCTTGTTTGGCTTGCTTTGCCTTGTCTTCAAGTTGTTGTAATTGCAGCTCAGCTTGGTGCTTTGTGTGTTCTGCTTGCGTTATTTGTTCTGATAAATACGCCGCTTGTTTATACCAAGTTTGGTATTGCTCCAGCTGCTTTATTTGGTTTTGTAGTTCAGTTTGCTTCGTTAATAGCGACTGATGCTCAGCTTGCTTAGCTGTTAACTCTTCGGGGCTTAATACCTTAAAGTTCGCCAAGCTCAGTTTTAATTGCTCAAGAGCCTGTTGTTGTTCGCGGTGACGTTCAAATATGCGTTGCCCAATACGACTAAATTTGTCGGTGCCAGTTAAGCATTCTAACAGTTGTGCCCGTTCATCCCCTGTTGCTTTCAAAAAGGCTGCAAACTCATGCTGGGCAAGTAACACCGCCCGCGAAAATTGATCAAAGCTTAAACCAATAATGCGCTCTATTTCTTTGCTGGCATTACTTCTATCGGCAATTAAGGTTTCGTCAGGTAATGAATGAAGCGTGTGTTGCGCTTGTTGTAATTTGCCATTCGCTTTGTTCCGTGCGCGGCTAAAGCTCAAGCGAGCACGGTAGTGATGTTTATCTTGGCCTATAAAGTCCACTTCGGCATAGCCCAGCCCTGCCCCACGGCGTAATAAATTTCGCGAGTCATTGAGCTTGATATTATCGCCATTAAAGTCAATTTTATTACCTGTGTCGCCACGAAGTCTCGCGGTTTTGGTATACAGTGCTAAACAAATGGCATCAAGTAACGTACTTTTACCTGCCCCAGTATCACCCGTAATGGCAAATAGCCCGGCTTCTTTTAATGGCGAAGCTGTAAAATCGACTTCGGCATCGACAATGGATGCCAATTGATGAACACGTATCGCTAAAATTTTCATAGCACGTCCTCCGTATTCAACTCATCGATAACGTGGCTTAATAAGTCTTCGAGCTCTTTTGGCACTGCTTGCCCTGCCATATCTTTATGATTGGCAAAGGCTTGCTCTAACAACGAATGCGGATTGAGGGCTTCGATTTGCGACACATCGTCAAACAAGGCTTGCTCATCGTCTTGATGATTGCGCTCTTGTCGCACCCGTTCAATCCCACAAAACTTAAGCTGCTTACCTGCCAGCGCTTGTTCAATTTGCTCTCTAAACGTGGTGTCGGTGTCGTGAGCGCTCAGTTTAACGCGTAAATAGGGCGCTAAGTTTTCATCGCTTAAATCAAGTTCACTCAACAGCTCACACAATTCACTCAGCGGCACACAGTCTTTTTCGGGGAGCAGTATGACTTTACAAAAGCTCGGTATGTAAAGGGGGTTTACAGTGCAACTTGAATCAGAAAGCTCAATTAACATAACTTGGTGCTGGTAACGGCGCTCAGAAAAGGACATCGGCATGGGGGTGCCACTGTAGCGAATGGTCTCAGACTTGGCGACGGTTTGTGCTTTATGCAAGTGACCAAGGGCTACGTAATCAGCCTGTTCACTAAAAATATTAGCAGAGATCGCTTCTTCACCGCCAATCACTAAGTTTCGCTCTGAGTCTGTCGAAATATCGCCGCCTTTTGCATGGAGGTGTCCCATTACAATTAGCGGCGCTTTCGGTAACTCACTGGCAGCATTTAGTGCATCTTTATAAGCCAGTGCCACTGTTTGGTTGTAACTTAAAGGTTGCTCTTCTTGGCGATTATAATGACTTAAATCGCTGCTTCGTAAAAATGGCATGGCAACAACATGTGCTTGGCCATTTTTTGTTGATATAGGCAGTACGACATCCTTTGGGCTTGCGGTATCGAACCGACCCACCACATGCGTATCAAATTGAGCCAGTAAGGGTTTTGCAGCCATGATACGGTTTGCCGAGTCATGATTACCAGCAATAATCACGATGTGTAAATCTGGGCAACGTTGTTTGGTGTTCTTAATATATTGGTAGAGTTGGTTTTCAGCACTCGCAGGCGGTGTCGCCGTGTGATAAATATCGCCAGCAACGAGTAATAAGTCGATGTGCTGTGCTGCGAGAGTCTCCGTTAACCAGTTTAAAAAAGCCTGATGTTCCTCGAAGCGGGAATGTTCGTAGAATTGTTGGCCTAAATGCCAATCAGAAGTATGAAGGACTTTCATTAAACGCTCTTATTATTTATTAAGAGCGTCAATATACCTAAGCTGAGCCTCGATGCCCAGCCTCGTTTTTAACTTAAGCTATACCACGCAAACAACACCATTGGCAAAGCAAGCAATGCCATTATTAAGGGCACTTTGATAGCCTTTGTTTGTTTGGCCTGTAAAACTTTAAGGGCATTGGTTTCATTACATGCCGCTACTTTGTCGATATAGAAATACCCCGAATCTAGGTATTGTTTACAATTTTGTTCGTCCGCTGGAATTGCAATTAGTTCTTGTTGTTTTTTTAGGATGTAAAAATCCATACGCTCACCGAATTCTATGCTGATTACCGAAACATTTTTTGGGTATAAATAGACACACATAAACACCCAAATCGAAAAAAGTGGGCGATTTTAAATACAAACAGCAGTAAATTTCAATAGAAAATGTCGCAAAAACTACTTTATTGCGAAAATAATTGCAATTAGACTCAAAATAACCAGCGTTGAGCCATAAAACAGCCATTTTTTAGGGCGTTTTGCATGGGGAGTGGTACGCGATAGTGCATCGGGTTCATCGCGAGCGGCAATGACCTCTACAAACTCAAATCCGCGTGCTTTGTATTCGTTTAAAACCGATTCTTCTGCTGGAATAGCAGCTAATCGAGAGTCTTTTTTTACAATGTAAAACTTCATTTAAGTCCCCTCTTACCTTTAAACAAAAAATAAGCAACCTCGCTATATTTTAAGTGTAATACGGGGGTATGAATTAGCACTGAACCTGTTAGGTTTGTAAAGGGGCTTTACAGTTTTGTTAATAGCAGATGAAAGGATTGAAAAATACAGGCTAGGAAAGCGCGAATACTACCCTAAAAAACCCGCACTTTATCGTGATTTTATTGAAATTTTGTTAGTGGTTTGAGATGTTACGCTCACGCATATTTTACAGGATTAACAATGAAAAAAGCAGTTATTACTTTGAGTGCTTTGGTATTGCCTTTAGCAGTATCAACCGCAGTCATGGGGTCGTCTGTTGAGCAAACAAAAGGCTCATTTGTTGACAAGTTCCGTCAACTTGATGAAGCACTTGCAACGCCTAACGTATACCGTAGCGCCGCGGGTGAACCCGGCGAAAACTACTGGCAACAGCAAGTAAATTACGACATTGATGTAAACCTTGATGAGAAAAAACGTCGCTTAACAGCGCGTCAAACTATCGAATATAAGAATAATTCACCTCACACATTAAAGTACCTTTGGTTGCAATTAGACCAAAATATTTTTAAATCTGATTCAATTGCTGAGATGACCGCTACTTTCAATGGTAAAACATTGCAAGGTGACCCTCAGCCGAAAGCCACTAAATTGAGCTTAGGCCAGTTACGTCGTCAGCAATTTATGGCCGACAACGAGCTAGGTTTTCAAATCGCCAATGTTAAAGACGAAGACGGAAAAGAGCTTAAAGTAACCGTGGTTGATACCTTAATGCGTATTGACCTAAATGAGCCGCTTAAACCGGGTAAAGACGTTGAGTTCAGCATGGACTTCGCCTTTAACATTGTTGAAGAGGATGCGGTAGGCGCACGTTCAGGTTATGAACACTTTGAAGAAGATGGCAACGATATCTTTTTATTAGCACAGTGGTTCCCGCGTCTTGCTGCGTACACAGACTATGAAGCATGGACTAACAAAGCGTTCTTAGGAAGCGGTGAGTTTACACTGGAGTTTGGTAATTATGATGTCGAAATCACCGTTCCTGCGGATCACATTGTATCGGCAACAGGTAAGCTAGATAACCCAGGCAGTGTATTAACACGTGCGCAGCGTAATCGTCTTGAAGAAGCTGAAAACGCTAAGCGCCCTGTATTTATCGTGACCGAAGAAGAAGCACTTGAGAACGAGAAAGAAGGCACCGACAAAACCAAAACATGGCACTTTAAAGCCGAGAACGTGCGTGACTTTGCATGGGCATCATCACGTAAGTTTATGTGGGATGCAAAAGGCTACCATCAAGGTGGTAAAGAACAGCCGTTAGTGATGGCAATGTCTTTCTATCCGAAAGAAGGCGGTGACCTGTGGAAGAAATATTCTACCGAAGCTGTTGTGCACACGATGGAAGTGTATTCACGCTTTTCGTTTGACTACCCTTACCCTGTGGCTCAATCAGTTAATGGCCCTGTTGGAGGGATGGAATACCCCATGATTACATTTAATGGTCCGCGTACAGAGCTTCAAGACGATGGCACCCGTACTTACTCTCAAGCTGAAAAACGTTTCTTAATTGGTGTTGTTATCCACGAAGTCGGTCACATTTACTTCCCGATGATTGTTAACTCAGACGAGCGTCAGTGGACGTGGATGGACGAAGGTCTAAACAGCTTCCTAGATGGTGTTGCGGGGCGCGAATGGGACCACACAATCCCTTGGGGTGTTGAGCCGCGTGATATTGTTGAATACATGAAGTCTGAAAACCAAGTACCCGTTATGACACAGTCTGACAGCGTATTACGTTTAGGACCTAATGCGTATACTAAACCTGCTGCTGCACTTAATATTTTACGTGAAGTGATTCTGGGTCGTGAGCTGTTTGACTTTGCATTTAAAGAGTACGCGCAGCGTTGGAAGTACAAACGCCCTACTCCTGCAGATTTCTTCCGTACTATGGAAGAGGCGTCAGGGGTTGATCTAGATTGGTTCTGGCGTGGTTGGTTCTACACCACAGACCATGTTGATATCTCGTTAGACAAGGTTTATCAACTGCGTTTAGACACAAAGAATCCTGATATCGACTTTAATCGTCTTCGCGATATTGAAGCTGATAAACCAATGCCATTATTCGTTAAACGCAATAAAGAAGAAGGCAAAAAGTTATGGGTTGAAGAAAACCCAGATGTCACAGATTTCTATGACGAAAACGACCGCTTTACAGTGACTAACAAAGAACGTAACGCGTATAACAAGTTCCTTAAGGGGTTAGAGCCGTGGGAGCGTAAAACGTTTGAACGTGCAATTAAGGAAGATAAAAACTACTATGTGCTTGAGTTTTCAAACTTAGGTGGCTTAGTGATGCCTATCTTATTAGAGCTGACCTATGAAGATGGCACGAAAGAAGAACAGTACATTCCGGCTGAAATCTGGCGTCGTAACCACAAGCACGTACAAAAGCTAATTATTACTGAAAAAGGTAAAAACTTAGTGTCTGTTACGGTTGACCCTCGCTGGGAAACAGCCGATGTTGATGTGGAAAACAATAACTACCCTCGTCGTATTATTCCATCGCGTATCGAAGTGTATAAGCGTGAGAAGAGTAAAGCGAAAGTGAGCCGTGATATCATGCAAGATATTAAAACTGAGCTGAAAATAGACGACGAAAAAGATGCTGAGGAGCAAAAATAATGCGCTTTATAGCCATTATTTTCGCTTTATTACTGAGTGCGCCAACGATGGCGCACCAGTTAAAAGCGTCTGTGACTACGGTATTATTTAATAAACGCACTAATAACATAGAGCTAATGCATCGCTTTTATTTGCACGATACGGAGCATGCTGTTGAACATTTGTTTAATGGCAATGCCGATATCTTAAGTAACAAAGAAGATCAAAAGCGTTTTGCTGATTATGTTGAGTCACACATTGCACTGCAAACCTTAGAGGGAAAGCCACTTGAGCTTAAAAAAGTGGGAGCGCAAGTTGATGGTAAGTTCTTTTGGGTTTACCAAGAAGTTACCATCCCTGAAGGCATCAAAGGGATTCGTATGAGCAATGGCGCGTTACGTGATTTATGGCCTGCACAGGTCAATATGGTTAATATTGAAGGCAAAGGAAAGGTGAAAACACTTACCTTTAGCCAAGATGATAACTGGCTTGAAGCTAAATTTGAGTCAATTAAATAATAACCCTATCCGATAAAAAAGGATTGAAAAAGTCTATTTTTTAATCCTTTGATCCTTTAATTAACGGTTATCGTACACTATCTTATTAATGGGTCTTAAAATTTTCCCCCAATTCTCATATACAGGGATTTATATGAATATCCATGATAACAATATACGTGGTGTCATTTTCGATTTAGACGGCACCTTGGTTTCGTCAGAACTCGATTTTTCACTGATTAAAGCGCAAGTTGGCTGCCCGCTTGAAAAAGATTTGTTAGCCTTCATAGCCGCTTTACCTTCACCTTATATGCGCGAAGAAGCGATGAACATCGTGCATCAACATGAGCTTTTAGATGCGCAGCACTCGCATTTATTGCCAGGTGTTGCCAGTGCGGTTACTGCACTCAAAGAAAATAATATTCCAATGGCTATTGTAACGCGTAATTATGACCGTGCTGCAGCAATCAAACTTAAAAATAACCCTTTGCCAATTGAAACAGTGCTGACTCGCTCAGATGCGCCAGCAAAGCCAGATCCAAGTGCGCTCAATGCGATTGCAACGCTTTGGGAGCTTGATAAATCAGAGCTGTTGTATGTTGGCGATTATTTGTTTGATATTCAAGCGGCACATAATGCGAATATGCGTGCTTGTTTGTATGCGCCAGATGACATTCCTGACTATGCTGATCAGGCAGATTACATACTGCATCATTTTTCAGAGTTACCTAATTTAATTGGCGCATTTCAACAAAATAAAGTGTTATGTTAAATAGCCCTTCCTTTAATTAATTTCTGCATCGTTTACTTAATTTTTTACATTCAAGGTTGTCGCCACAGTCGTTGTCTATTTTAGCGAGAACGATAAACAGACCTGGTACTAGCCCAAGCGACAATGAATTGCTAAAATATCGGCAATTATCAAATGTATTCATAGAGGCATAAGATGGGCAGAGCATTTGAAGTCCGCAAAAACGCCATGGCTAAAACGGCCAATGCAAAAACAAAAGTAAATTCTAAGTACGGTAAAGAGATCTACGTTGTTGCAAAGAATGGTGAACCCGACCCAGAAGTAAACCAAGCATTAAAACGCATTATTGAACGTGCAAAGCGTGATCAGGTTCCTGCGCATGTAATCGAAAATGCCATCAAAAAAGCAGCCGGTGGAGCAGGGGAAGACTACTCTCCAGCACGTTACGAAGGGTATGGCCCAGGTAACTGTATGGTGATTGTTGACTGTTTAACAGACAACCCTAACCGCACAATTAAAGATGTGCGTTTACCGTTCACTAAAACTGACTCAAAAATTGGGACGCCTGGTTGTGTCGCGCACATGTTCGATCACTTCGCGGTTCTTGGTTTTGCTGGCGAAGATGACGAAGTGGTACTCGAAGCCCTAATGATGGCTGATGTTGACGTGACGGATGTCGAAGTAGAAGACGGCAAAGTGTCAGTATTTGCACCGCATACAGAATACTACAAAGCAAAAACAGCACTTGAAGAAGCGTTTGAAGGTATTACATTTGAAATAGACGAAATCACGTTTGTTCCACAAGTACATACTGAGATCACTGATCCAGATGATATTGCTAATTTTGAAAAGTTCATCACGATGTTAGATGACTGTGATGACGTTCAAAACGTTTATCACAATGCGATTGTCAAAAACTAATTTTAAAAAATTAGCACGTAAAAAGGGGCATTTGATAACAAATGCCCCTTTTTTGATCAATTTTTATTAGCCGATGAATGGCCATTATTCACTGTATTTATTCCGTTAAATAACAATATCAAGCTGAAAAAATACTGAATTATTGTAGGGATAACATGAGTCGCAAGCGTGTAAGACAGCGCTCACTAACGACTGTATAGATATAAAAGATAAAGCAATGCAGGCGCAATTGCCGAGCACAACTCAATACAAAATTTTTGCCTTGTTATCAACGATGTATTATTGCCTCAAAATAGACCACTTAATTAAGCGAAATGGTATAAATACATGCGTTTATTGATTTTTAGACGAAAAAAAGCAGCCCGAAGGCTGCAAAGAACGACACATCAAACTCGAAAGGGAGTGAGAAAAGTGATTAATGTTGAGACTTATACTTTATACGAAACGCATGCAGTAATGGTTCAGTATAACCACTTGGCTGTTTAACGCCTTCTAAAACAAGGGCTAATGCTGCTTGGTACGCAACACTTTGTGCTAGGCTTTCGGCTGAGTCAGCCATATTGGTGTAAGCTGGATCCCCTTCGTTTTGCCCATCGACGACTTTAGCCATACGTGCCATCGTTTTACGAATTTGCTCTTCATTGCATACACCATGATACAGCCAGTTCGCCATATGCTGGCTTGAAATACGCAGCGTTGCACGGTCTTCCATTAAGCCTACATGGTTGATATCTGGCACTTTTGAGCAACCAATACCTTGATCAATCCAGCGCACAACGTACCCTAAAATGCCTTGTGCATTGTTATCAAGCTCGGCTTGGATATCTTCTTTTGATAACGTACTTGAGTCTTTCATCAGTGGGGGGGTAAGTAAGCGTGTGAGGCTTGCTTCTTTACGGTCCATCAGTGTCTTTTGACAGGCAAATACATCAATATCATGATAATGCATTGCATGCAGTGTAGCCGCAGTAGGAGAGGGCACCCACGCGGTATTAGCCCCGCTTTTCGGGTGGCCAATTTTTTGTTCCATCATCAACGCCATTTTATCAGGCATTGGCCACATACCTTTACCAATTTGCGCTTTACCACTGAGGCCTGTTGCAAGGCCAATATCGACATTACGGTCTTCGTAAGCACTGATCCAAGGTTCTAGTTTTATAGCGCCTTTAGGCAGTACGACACCTGCTTGCATTGAGGTATGAATTTCATCACCTGTACGGTCTAAGAAACCTGTGTTAATAAACACAACACGGTTTTTTGCTTCGTAAATACAGGCTTTTAAATTTGCTGAAGTGCGGCGCTCTTCGTCCATAATCCCCATTTTTATGGTGTTTGCAGGTAAACCAAGCATCTGTTCAACACGTGTAAATAGGGTATTGGTGAAGGCCACTTCTTCTGGGCCGTGCATTTTGGGTTTAACAATATTGATGCTGTGAGCTGACGAATTTTTAAGGCCGTGCGTGCCTTTTAAGTCATGCAGGGCTGCGGTACTGGTGATGATGGCATCCATTATGCCTTCAAACACATCATTCCCCTCGCTATCTTGAATGGCTGGGTTTGTCATTAAGTGGCCTACGTTACGCACAAACATCATGCTTCGCCCTTTTAGGGTCACCGTTTCGCCATTAATACCCTGATATTGGCGGTCTTCAGCTAAGCGACGTTCAATAGTCTTCCCATCTTTGTTGAATGCTTCAACAAGGTTGCCTTGCATCAAACCAAGCCAGTTTTTGTAGACATTAACTTTGTCTTCAGCATCGACCGCAGCCACAGAATCTTCGCAGTCCATAATGGTGGTTAGTGCAGCTTCAAGTACAACATCTTTGAGGCCCGCTTTGTCTGCTTGCCCAATTGGGTGATGATGATCGATTTGTAGCTCAACATGTAAGCCATTATTTTTCAACAGAATAGCGCTCGGATTTTGTGCTTCACCTTGATAACCAACCAATTGTTCTGGGTGTGCCAGACGCACTTGGCTGCTATCACGCAAGGTGATAAGTAGCTCGTTATTCACAATGGCGTAGCTGGTACTTTCAATGTGTGAGCCATTGGCTAAAGGCAGCGCTTTATCAAGGAATTGGCGTGCAAAAGCCATTACTTTAAAGCCTCGCACAGGATTGTATGCAGCGCCTTTTTCTGCGCCATCGTCTTCACTGAGCACGTCGGTGCCGTACAGCGCATCGTACAAGGAGCCCCAGCGTGCATTAGCTGCATTCAGTGCAAAGCGTGCATTACTAACAGGCACAACTAGCTGAGGGCCTGCTGTATTGGCTATTTCGGGCTCTACGTGTTCGGTTTCAATTTTGAAACTGGCGGGCTCTGGCACCAGGTAGCCAATCTCCTCAAGGAAACGTTGGTAATTGGCTGCATCCCATACCGGCTGCTGTTTATGGTAGTTATCAATCTTGGCTTGCAGTTGTTCGCGTTTTTCTAAAAGCGCCCGATTGATAGGAGTTAACTCATTAACAATATCGGCAAAGCCTTGCCAAAACGCAGCTGGAGAAATGTCTGTACCAGGTAGCAATTGTTGTTCAACGAACTGTGCTAGCTGCTGGTCAACACTTAACCCATTTAGTGAGAGAGTGGTGGTCATAATAATGTCCTTTAAACGGTCGTAATTCGATCAGTCATGGCTCAACCATATCGTAAAAAAGGGTAAATGGCAGGCTAAATGTCATTCACCAAAAATATAGTGGCAATAACAACTATAAATTTACTAAATCCAAAAAATCGGCCTAATGTTGATTTAAGCGCTACGGAGCGAACACTTCTTAGCCACTCTCACTAACAAAAAAGATTAAATGAACCCGTTCGAAGGATTTTTATTATGACTACATATCAACGCGAAACAGATAACTTAGCGACTTTATGCCAAAGCCAGGGCAAAACGTGGCAATCAATTAACCCTGAATATGCAAGCCGCATGCGTTTACAAAACCGTTTTCGTACAGGGTTAGACATCGCACAGTACACAGCAGATATCATGCGTGCCGATATGGCAGCATACGATGCAGACCACAGCCAATACACGCAATCTTTAGGGTGTTGGCACGGTTTTACTGCACAACAAATGATGATGGCGATTAAACGTCATAATAAAACAACGAAACGCAGCTACGTGTATTTAAGTGGTTGGATGGTTGCTGCACTGCGCTCAGAGTTCGGTCCATTACCTGACCAAAGCATGCACGAAAAGACTTCTGTTCCAGCGCTAATTGAAGAAATTTACACGTTCTTAAAGCAAGCAGATGCACGTGAGCTTGATCACCTTTATAAAGACCTCGATGCGGCGAAAGCAAACGGCGGAGACGTACAAGCAGTCCTTGATAAAATTGATAACTTTGAAAGCCACGTAGTGCCAATTATTGCCGATATCGATGCTGGTTTCGGTAATGAAGAAGCAACATACCTACTTGCGAAGAAAATGATTGAAGCAGGTGCGTGTGCGATTCAAATTGAAAACCAAGTATCTGATGCAAAACAATGTGGTCACCAAGCGGGTAAAGTAACCGTTCCACATGAAGATTTCTTAGCAAAAATCAATGCGGTTCGTTATGCATTCCTAGAGCTAGGCATTGATAACGGTATTATTGTTGCACGTACTGACTCACTAGGTGCAAGCTTGACACAAAAAGTACCTGTATCTAAAGCGCCTGGCGACTTGGCAAGCCAATATACTTCATTCTTAGAAACAACGCCTGTAAACAGTGTTGATGAGTTAAACGAAGGCGACACAGCAATGAAGCTGAATGGCCAACTATGTAAACCAACACGTTTAGACAATGGTTTATACCAATTCCGTGAAGGAACAGAGAAAGACCGCGTTGTACTCGACTGTGTAACAAGCTTGCAATCAGGCGCAGACTTACTGTGGATTGAGACAGAAAAACCAAACGTTAAACAAATTGCAGAGCTTGTTAACCGCGTTAAAGAGCACGTGCCAAATGCGAAGCTTGTATACAATAACTCACCTTCGTTCAACTGGACGCTTAAGTTCCGTGAGCAAGTATACGCTGAATGGCAAGAGCAAGGTAAAGACCTATCTGCATACCCAAGCATTGATGACAACAAAGCATTAATGGCACCAGAAATGGATGATACTGAGCTTGCTGCAGCGGCTGATGTGCTTGTTCAAAACTTCCAACGTGATGGTGCGCGTGAAGCCGGTATTTTCCATCACTTAATTACACTGCCGACTTACCACACTGCGGCGCTAAGCACAGATATCCTATCAGAAGGTTATTTTGGTGACTTAGGAATGCTAGCGTATGTTCGCGATGTTCAACGTCAAGAAATCCGTCGTGAGCAAGCGTCAGTGAAACACCAAGACTTAGCAGGTTCTAATATTGGTGATACGCACAAAGAGTACTTCTCTGGTGAAAACGCACTGAAAGCGGGCGGTGAAGCAAACACCATGAACCAGTTCTAACCAAGTTGTAATATTCCTTTATAGCTATTCAATAATGTTGTTAGGGGCCTTCGGGCCCTTTTTCACTTTTAGTTATCAGTCTTCAGACTCGCATCCCGTAACTCGCATCTCGCACCTCGCACCTCGCACCTCGCACCTCGCATCCCGCACCTCGTAACTCGCACCCCGCATCTCGTATCTCGCACCTCGCATCTCGTATCCCGCATCTTGCACCTCGCATCTCGCACCACGCACCTCGCACCTCGCACCTCGCACCTCGCACCTCGTATCTCGCACCTCGCATCTCGCATCTCGCACCTCAGATCAGAGTTTAACTAAGTCTTGGATCAGCCATTTACTAGCTTTTACCAGCCTGCATTTTTTGGATCAGGATTTAACTACCTCCGCTATTTCTTGGTTGATTCAGCCTATTTATTGCTTATAAGTGTGGGTAAAAGGCCAAAATTGGCTTTTATAGCTGATTAGTGGCGGTAATTTGCGAGGAGAACTTCGTTTATAAACCGATTTTTTACCAACTTAAACGACCTACAAACCAAAATTTTACTAACTGATGCTAGGTTTTTAGCGGCACAAACCGATTTTTTACCAACTCAAGTTATTGATATTGGCCATAAACCGATTTTTTACTAACTGATGAGTAGACTATGTCCGATATTTGAGAAATGTATGTAAGGAGTTACTTACATATGTACTGTAAAGGGGGTTTACAATAATGGTTAAGAGTAAAGTCAAAAAGTAGCAGCGGGTTTACCCCGCGTAATGGTTTTATTCATGACGCGGCATAAAGCCACTGCTACAGGTATGTGCGAAACTATTTTACATTTTATGCTTTGCAAGTGACGCGATATAAAATCGCGTCTAATACTTTTTGCGATAAGTTAAACGAAACTGCGTCACGAAATAAGTTCACCTTGCGCAAATGAAACGTTCTTGCTTCGCTCGATGTTGTTAATCATTTCCACTGTTCTTATCAAACCACCATTGAATATACGCTACTTTGCTCATTAAGTTTGATGGACGAGCTGTAATGCCATGTGACGCATTTGGAATGCGTACCATTGCCGTATCAACACCTTGTAGCTTTAACGCTTGATAGAATTGCTCTGTTTCAGAAATCGGCGTGCGATAATCAGACTCACCCGTTAATAGCATAGTAGGAGTTTTTACATTACCTACATAACTAATGGGTGAGCGTTTCATATAATGCTCAATATTGTCCCAAGGTTTGCCCGGAAACCAATAATCAGCAAAGAAAGGATAGTAGTCGGCAGTTAGTACAAAACTGATCCAATTGATAACCGGCTTCGCAACAACGGCAGCTGCAAAGCGGTCAGTATGACCCACAATCCATGCCGTTAATACGCCACCACCTGAGCCTCCAGTAACAAACAGTTTGCTTTCATCAATAAAGCCTTTAGCGATAACCGCATCGACACCTGTCATCAAGTCATCAAAGTCATTGCTTGGGTAGTTATGATGAATTGTTTGCGCAAACTCTTTACCATATGAGTCACTACCACGTGGGTTCATGTATAGAACGACATTGCCCTTCGCAGCAAACAACTGAACTTCAGGGCTAAAGTGAGGTCCATAGTTTGCAACGGGTCCACCATGGATTTCGAGTACCAATGGGTACTTTTTGTTTTTATCAAAGCCAGGAGGGTAGGCAATCCACCCTTGAACAGCTAAGCCATCATGGCTTGATTTAACCCAAATTTCTTCCACTTTAGCCAGCTCTTTGTTGCCAAGTGCATCTTCGTTAAGTTGAGTTAAACGATTCACTTTACCGCGTTTAATTAATGCAATATCTGCAGGGCGCTGAGTGTCAGCCAGTGTAATTGCAACATCACCGTCTTCGCTTACATCAAAATCTCCGCCAGAATACGGGCGACCAAATGCCACACTGCCTATCTTCTCGGTAATAACCTTGTGTTTACCGTTTCGAGGTTGGTACGCTAAATGCGTTTTCCCTTCGCTGTCATAGCTAAAGTAAATGCCTCTACTGTCATCATCCCACTTAATTTCTTCAACGCTACGGTCAAGGTCTGTTGTTAAAACTGAGGTCTCACCAGACTTAAAATCAAGAAGGTAAATGTCACTGTTTTCATAGTTTGTTTTTTTATCATCGTAGCCTGTGTAGGCAAGGTATCGGCCATTGGGAGAGACTGCTGGTCGTGAGTCAGGACCTACCCGGTCGGTCACCTGTGAAATTGATAAGTCAGCTACGTTTAATTTGTAAATTTCCGAGTTAGTAGGTTTTAACTCATGATCTTCATGACGATTAGCTGAAAAATAAAAAGCATCGCCCGTTTCGTTAAAGCTAATTGAGCCGCCATGATCAAAGTTACCAAAGCTCAGCTGACGCGCGTTACCGCCAGTTGCACTGATCATGAAAAAATGGCGATAACCCGCCTTTGTATAACCGCCCCCATCGGCACGGTAATAGACGTCATCAATATATTTTGCAGGCTCCGCCCACTTAGCGCCTTCAGGCTTGCCCGGTAAAGACACAGGGCCGGCTGATTTTTCAGGAACAAATTGGCTAAACACCAAATTTTTACCATCTGGCGTCCATGTTAAACCACCCGGACTTTGCGTTAGGTTACTAATTTTTGCGACATTCCCTGTTTTTAGCCACTTAACATAAATTTGGCTACTCCCATCACGGGTAGAAATAAATGCCAAGCGAGTTTCGTCTGGCGACAACACAGGTGAGTAATCCATATGTACGCCGGATGTAAGCGGTAGCATTGTTTTACCATCAGGATTAACCGACCAAATATTACTGACTTTGCGATCGGTTTTAATGTCCATTCGATTTCGTACGAAAAAAATGGTCTCGCCATTTTTTGTCATTTCTAATTGGTTCGCGTATTCAAGATCGAAGACATTTTCAAGTTGGAATGTGTTGCTAGTTTGTGCGTGGCTATAAAAGCTGGCTACAGCAAGTAACGCCAAAGACGCTTTGAACTTCATAATGATTCCTTGTTATTGGTCGGTGTATATTCTGTTATAAAGTAGCAAACCATAAAAATATAGTTCATTGCGATGAATGGAAAAATCAATAGACAGATGCCCAATTCCCTTCTATGTTGAACACACTATTTTTTCTTAAGGAGCAGAAAATGATTGGTTACATAATGTTAGGCACGAATAACTTAGCTAAAGCGGTGAAGTTTTATGATGAACTTTTTTCTACCTTAAACGCTGAGCGCTTTTTAGAAACTGACCGCTTTGTGGCATGGAGCACAGGCCAAGATAAACCAGGCTTTGCAGTTACAAAACCTTATAATGATGAAAAAGCCACTGTTGGTAACGGTACGATGATTGCGATTGCCGTTGAAACACCAGCTCAAGTTGATGAGTTTTATAAAAAAGCCATTGAACTCGGTGGAACAGATGAAGGTGCTCCGGGTCCTCGCGAAATGCCCGGTTTCTATGCCGGTTACTTTAGAGACCTAGATGGTAATAAACTTAATGTGTTTTGTTTTACACATGGGTGAGGAAAGTTAGCTGTGCGCTAGGCACTAGAAAATAGGGCCTAGCAAATGTAGCAGCGGCTGTTGTTCGGCGCTAAAGCACCTCCTACCTCGCACCTCGCATCTCGCACCTCGCATCTCGCACTTCGCATCTCGCACTTCGCATCTCGCACTTCGCATCTCGCACTTCGCATCTCGCTCCTCGCACTTCGCATCTCGCATCTCGCACCTGCAACATTGCACAGATAGTGACGGCCTCGCGAGAAATAAATTTCACGCCTACAAGAAAATCGTGGGGTTATCTTAAGCTGTGATGGGGCGGCTTTTGTTCGGCGCTAAAGCACCTCCTACCTCGCACCTCGCATCTCGCACCTCGCACCTCGCATCTCGCACCTCGCATCTCGCACTTCGCATCTCGCTCCTCGCACTTCGCATCTCGCATCTTGCATCTCGCATCTCGCACCTGCAACCTCGCCCAACTGGTGACGGACTCGCGCGAAATAAATTTCACGCCTACAAGAAAATCGTGGGGTTATCTTAGCAGTGATGAAGCGGCTTTTGTTCGGCGCTAAAGCACCTCCTACCTCGCCTAGCTGGTGACGGCCTCGCGCGAAATAAATTTCACGCCTACAAGAAAATCGTGCGGTTATCTTAAGCAGTGATGAGGCGGCTGTTGTTCGGCGCTAAAGCACCTCCTACCTCCTGCCTCGCACCTCGCACCTCGCATCTCGCACCTGCAACATTGCACAAATGGTGACGGACTCGCGCGAAATAAATTTCACGCCTACAAGAAAATCGTGCGGTTATCTTAAGCAGTGATGAGGCGGCTGTTGTTCGGCGCTAAAGCACCTCCTACCTCGCCCAACTGGTGACGGCCTCGCGCGAAATAAATTTCACGCCTACAAGAAAATCGTGGGGTTATCTTAAGCATTGATGAGGCGGCTGTTGTTCGGCGCTAAAGCACCTCCTACCTCGCACTTCGCATCTCGCATCTCGCGCCTCGCATCTCGCACCTCGCACCTCGCATCTCGCACCTCGCGCCTCGCGCCTCGCACCTCGCACCTCGTAACTCGAATATCTAACTGAAAGCTGACAGCTAAAGTCAGAACTCCTACCCACTTCTACTTATTTTTATTACACTGCTGCTATACAAAATAATTATAAAAATAAGAGTAGTAGTATGACGTCGAAATTGCTTAAATCGCTTTCTTGTTTATTTGCTTTAAGCCATGTGGGTTGTGGTGGGGGTGAGGTGTATACCGCGCCTGCAAAGGATGAATTTGCTCATGGTGATGAGTTATTAAGTGCCGCAGCATTGACTGAAGATGCCAGTCACTCTCTACTCGCAACTGAGTCTAAAGTGTGTGTTTGGGATAACCAGTTAAAAGCACGTCTATACGATTGCATAACAGGGCAGGGGGCTGAGCATGTAGAGCTTGCGGGGTTTAGTGCTAACAAATCGCGTTTTTATATTTCTAATCGTTTATCGGTGACCTTATTTGATACCCGCACGGGTCGAAGTATTGGCTCTTGGCTAACAGGGCAGGAGATAGCCAGAGATATCGCTATTTCAGCGTCAGGCGATACATTAGTGATTGCTTATCGAAGCGGCAAGGCTGAGGTAATAAATACCCGTACGGGCGATACTAAGCGCTTTGACATTCATCGTCTTGATATTAATAGCGTGGCGTTGTCGGCTGATGGGCAATGGGCGTTTACCGGCTCGAGCGACAAATACGTTAAGCTTTGGTCAACGAGTGATGGCAGTACGCGCTTTGAACAGCGTTTAGCTACCAGAGTGAATCGTGTCACCTTAAATAGAGCAGGCACGTTAGGCTTTGCAATCGACTCGGTCGATGATCGAATTTTCTTTGATTTAGCTAATAAAAAAGAGCTTGCTGAGGTAGCCTCATACTCTAACTTTATTGAGTTCACTGCATCGCAATTTATCAATCAAGACAAATGGCTATTAACGGGATCGCCAAAAATGAAGATGCGATTATACCGTGTTGCTGATGGCGAGCTAATCGCTGAATATGAAGCAAAACAGCAGCGCCAACGTACCTCGGTGCTGAGTGTGGCTTACGATGGTACGCAGTTGTATTCAGAAACCAGTGACGGTCTATTACAGGCTTGGCCGTTTGAGCCAAAAAGCAGCAAATAGCAGATAAAACAAAAACGCCTACTTTAAGTAGGCGTTTTTTAGATTTCTAATTTTAACTAGTAATCAAATTTATGCTTGGTAAACAAGCTTTGTACTTGTTGCCATACTGCACCCGGTTTACCGTCACCCACCAATTTACCGTTCACTTTTACCACTGGGCCCACTTCTTTGGTGGCGCTGGTGATCCACACTTCGTCGGCATCGAGTAGCTCATCTTTGCTTATAATGCGCTCTTGCACCTTAAAATCACTGTGGCTGTGTAAAATATTGAGGATTAACCAGCGAGTGATCCCCGGTAAAATTTGGTTATCAAGTGGTGGAGTGCTGATCGCCCCCTCTTTAACAATAAACACATTACTTGAGCTGGCTTCGGTAATTTCTTCTAAGCGGTTAAATAAAATTGTTTCTTTGTTGCCCGCTGCTGCGCCATGTTGGTAATGCATAACATTGCCAAGTAGCGCTGTTGATTTTATATGGCAGCGTTGCCAACGACGGTCTTGCTCAAGTGATACCGTGTACGTTGTTGCACTGTCGACATCGCTTTTGGGCTCTGCAGGAATTTCAAAGGCGAAGGCGAATACGGTTGGCGTGATATTGCTTGGGTAGCCGTGAGCGCGTTTTGTGTCGGCACCACGACTAACATGCAAGTAAATGCCGAGGTTATCACCGTGGTTTTTTTCGCATAAGTCGTTACAAATTTTACGCCACGTATCAGCACTGTAATCTAGCTTTATTTCGAGCTCATTTAAGCCGTTATTCATGCGTTCGATATGCGCACCAAAGCCGAGCATTTTACCGTTGTAAGATGGGATCACTTCATAGATGCCATCGCCAAATAAAAAGCCGCGATCCATTGGTGAAATCTTTGCTTCATCAGCACTTAGGTATTCACCGTTTAGGTATACCGTACCCATTGTTAAACCTCATTCTGTCTAGTAAGTTGGCGAAGCCGAGTTATTAATTGTTGGCCATGCATTGCATGAAGGCCGTCTTCAGTGAGCTCGTTTTTATGGGTAACACCATCTACACTGCCGCGCTCACTTAGGTATTGCAAAATGTTCAAAGGCTCTATATCAGCCAAAAAATCGGTGTTATGCCAGCGGCTTAAAAATGCGATAAGGCCATAGGCTGCCCAGTTAGATACATCGGCAAGTAGTAATTCATCGCAAGGCGTTACACTGGGTGTTATGTTGAGCCCATGCATATGCTTTGCAAGATTACCCATGCCAATTTCGTTGCCACCATCGCCTATTGCTATGGTTGGGCAGGTTGCTTCTGTTATAAAAAAATCAAAACAGCCACAGTGCTCCGAAATATCGATACCACGCATATTGTAATAACGTTGATGCTCATTAAGCCCCGGACGTTCGATTGACAGTACGCAATCTGGCTTTAATTGCGCAAGCGCTTTAATGCTAAAAGTGCGGGCATTTTCAATACTGTTAATCGGCAATTCAAAACAGTTAAAATCGTTTTTTAATGCGCTGTAAAGGGGGTTGCCAGTGACCAAAATGGGCTGTTTTCCTAGCGTGTCTAACACGCTATAAAGTGCAATTGCACCAACCGGGCCATCGGTTTCAAAGGTGTTATTAACCGCAAATCCAGTGCCAATTAATACCGGTCCATTTGCTTTATGTAATGCCTGAGCTGCGCGTAAGTACGTGCCGGTGCTTTGCATTGCGTATAAATGCTGCATACCACGTGGATTTTGTTCAACCATCATGGTTTCAATTTGTTGGCTGAAGGCTTCGTCGCTTAGGCTTGCTGACATAATGTTTTAATCTCTTGAATTAGGGCAATGCCTGCTTCGTTATCACCATGCACGCAGAGGCTATCTGCATTCAGCGTTAGCTGTTGACCGCTTCGAGTGGTCACAGTACCGTGTTTAATCAACTGTTTAACTTGTGCGATTAACGCGGGCTTGTCGTGTACACTGCCAGCAAGGTTACGTGACACAAGTGTACCTTCGTCGGTGTATTGGCGGTCGGCAAATGCCTCTAAAATAAGTTCTAAATTGAGTGTGCTTGCGTGTTCTTTGTGTTTATCTGCTTGATTGGTAGCTAAAATCATTAATTTTAATGACTTTGGGTAACTTGCAACGGCACGCATTACACTCTCTAAAATACGCTCATCACGCATCATGTCATTGTAAAGCGCGCCATGAGGTTTCACATAATTAAGTGTTAAACCATGCACTGCTGCCATGCCATCAATCGCCGCTATTTGGTAATGCAGGCAATTTATCAATTCTTGAGCGCTCATAGCCATTGAACGGCGACCAAAACCTTGTTTATCGGGGTAGCTTGGATGAGCGCCAACAGTGACATTATGCTGCTTGGCAAGGGCTAATGTGTTTGCCATTACATCGGCATCACCCGCATGAAAACCACAGGCAATATTGGCCATATCAATATGTGGCATTACTTGCTCATCAAGGCCCATTTTCCAGATGCCAAAGCTTTCGCCTAAATCGCAATTAAGTTTCATGGTCATTTTATAACGCCGCCATTCTACTGTTTGGAATATCGGTGATCAGCATATGACCAGGACTATGTGTAATGCAAAAATCGGGTGCTGCATTCGCAATGGCAATTTGTGGGGTGACACCGCAGGCCCAAAACACCGGAACTTCGCCATTTTTTATGGTGACAGCATCGCCAAATTCAGGCTTATTTATATTTTTTATACCAATCGCTGCTGGGTCACCAAAATGAACTGGTGCGCCATGAACACTTGGAAAACGGCTACACACTTGAATAGCGCGAATCGCATCAGCAGGCTTCATTGGTCGCATACTTACGACCATATTTGCATGAAACATTCCAGCACTTTGACAGGGCATATTAGTCACATACATCGGCACATTTTTATGCTCGGTGATATTACGAATTTCAAGCCCAGCTGCAATCAATGCTTCTTCAAATGAGAATGAGCAGCCAATTAGAAAGGTCACTAAATCATCACGCCATACATCGCTTATGTCAGTGACTTCTTCAACCATTTGACCATTTTTGAATATGCGATAGCGAGGCAAGTCGCTGCGTATATCAATGTCTTCACCAACGGTTGGCATATCAGTTACACCTGGCGAGTGGCTGGTTGCAATAATAGGGCATGACTTAGGGTTGGCTTGGCTAAATTGCAAAAAGTCGAACGCATATTGTTTCGGTAAAATAACTAGATTTGCCTGCACGAAACCAGGAGCAAAGCCAGAAGTATGACCGCTGTAGTCACCTGCCCGCACCAATTTCCTAATCGCTGCTGGGGTCGTTAATGATGCATCTTTTTGCACGTGCCTCTCCTTCAGTATTTAGCTTGAACCAACCATAACATTCAGTTCAATCTAAGGGTATTAGACATTAATTTATACCATTAATTGTAACGGGAAGCTGTCCTTTCGCAGGGGCTTTGCCCAGCAAAACTTTTGCCAATGCTGTGAATGCAGGGCCTGCGATTTTCTCGTCAGTGTCCACGTCAATATTGTAAGCATAGGTGGCAAGGACTGCATCACCAAATTTGCCAAATTGGGCAATATCGTACGGTGCGCGTAAGCTGACAAATACGGTCTTTTTGTTTGCTAATTTAGCTTGTTTAAGTAACGATTCTAGCGCGGCTGATTGGTCTGCAATCGCAAACTCTGGGTTATCGGCCAAGTCATCCATACCACCTACTTCGACAGCACTTTGCTTTGGTGAAGCATTCGCCGCAATAATCACATCCGCTTCGTTTAACTCTTTTAACGTTGAAAGTGGCTCAAAGCCTTGCAAGCTGGTGCAGCTAAAGCTTAACAACGTGTGTGTGTTATCCAGCAGAGCTTGTTGCAGAGCGAAACATTTTCGTGTGTCAGGCATAATTATATGCACTTTGGTGTTTTCTTTAAGTTTAAGCGGTAACGTGTGCTTTTCGTTTTTAACTTCGGTAATGGCCGCTAATGCCAGTTCTGCCTCTACTTTTCGGTGGTGTTGATCACCAAGCAATAACTGCGCTTTTTTAATTGCGGCTTCATCGTCAAGCTGCGTTGTTAGATTGAATTTTTCTTTAAGTTTTAAAATGCGTGTTGCTGATGCACTCACTTCATCGGCATTTAAGGTGCCACGTTTTACTTCGTTTTCTAAGCGCTCTAACAGTGTTTCGAGTACGGCTAAGTCTTTAGGGCTTCTGATTTCAATTGGCATCAGCGCGATATCAACGCCTGCGGCAAATGTGTTGATTACAGCTTCGATAGGTTCGAAAAAATGGCTGATGCCAGCCATATCGAGGGCATCAGTGATAACAACCCCTTGATAACCAAGCTCATCGCGTAGCAAATCGGTGATGATTTTGCGCGACATGGTTGCTGGCTTGATCATGGTTTTACCTTCTTTGCTCACAAAGGTGCTGTTATCAAGCGCTGGGTACTGTATGTGCGCGGTCATTATCATACCCGGTTGCTGGTTTTTAATGATCTCTTTAAACGGCGGTAAATCTTGTTGCCAAATAGTCTCTTTGTCGTGCATCACTTTAGGCAGGCCTGTGTGGCTATCGACATTGGTATCGCCGTGCCCCGGAAAATGCTTTAACGATGAAATAACCCCATTATTTTCAAAGCCTGCCACTTGAGCGCCACCCAGTTTAGCTACCAATTGGGGGTCTTCACCGTAAGAGCGTACGTTGATCACAGGATTATCAGGGTTCATGTTTACATCAACCGTCGGCGCATAATTTACGTTAACGCCCAGAGCGAGCAGTTCATCGGCAATAATCCGAGCGGACTCTTTGGCAAAGTGAGTTCCATGCTCTTTATACGTTGCGCCAATCGACATATTGCCCGTGAATGACGTGCCTACATCGCGTGGTATACGAGCAACCCGGCCACCTTCTTGGTCAATCGAGATAAACAAAGGTAAGCCTAACGCTGACTTAGCCGCGGCTTTTTGTAAGTCGTTATTAAGTTTAATTACTTGCGGCACGGTATCAATATTTTCGGCAAATAAAATTACGCCACCAATATTATGTTTAGTGATGATATTGGCTAAATCAGCGGGTAAGTGTGTAACTGGCGTGCGGCATTTTTTATCGCCGATGTCTTGCTCGCCGATTTTTTGTTCGCAGTAATAGCGTAAGTCGAGCATTAGTTTTTGCCCTAACTGCTGTTTTAAAGTTAACGCAGACTCAGCAAATGATGATTGTAATGGCATGAAACACCCTAATCCGATAACCAGTGACGATAGTGCAAACTTATTTAACACAGCAAGCTCCAAAGCAAAACGCTTAATTAATTTTAAGAATAAATTATTCTCGATGTTAATGTGTTTTTAAATAGAAATACAGTATTTTTTTGCTACCCTAACGGTTTTTGGTTTGGACTGCAAAAAGCGTAGTTAAAACACTGAATATTACTTATAACCCCAAAAAATATAACGAAAACCCGACCTGCTCAGAACGAAGTTGATAATTTATCAATTTAATAAGTCGCTTTTTGATTAAAATTAAAGTAATAATATATTCCATATTTATCACACCAGATTAAGGCTAGCTTGGGGGCGAGATGGCATTAACCCGATTGCATGCGTTTAAACAATACATTACACCTTTTTTACCAGAGTCCGCATTAATAGAAGATTACTCGCGCCGCTATGCGTATGGAACAGACGCGAGCTTTTATCGTTTAATTCCTGAGTTAGTGGTTCTTGTCAGTAACCAAAAACAAGCAAAGCAGGTTATTAGCGCGGCAAATCAACATAACGTGCCTATTACCTTTCGGGCTGCGGGCACCAGCTTATCTGGCCAAGCAATTACCGACTCTGTCTTGGTTTTGCTGTGTGATAGTTGGAGCAACTTTGAAATTTTAGATAACGCCGATGCAATTCGTCTTCAGCCCGCCATTATTGGAGCTAGAGTCAATCAGGTGTTGGCCCCTTATGGTAAAAAGATTGGTCCTGATCCTGCGTCGATTAACAGCTGTAAAATTGCCGGTATGGCCGCTAATAACTCCTCTGGTATGTGCTGTGGTGTCGCACAAAATAGCTACCATACACTAAAAGATATGACGCTTATTTTTGCCGATGGCACAGAACTTAATACGGCTGACGAACACAGCTGCCAACGTTTCTTAAGCACCCATAGCGATTGGGTTAATGAGTTAATGAATTTAGTAGCCAGTGTTAAGCAAAACGCTGCACTCAGTGAGCTAATTACGCATAAGTACCGACTAAAAAACACCACCGGTTACGGTTTAAATGCGTTGTTGGATTTTTCTGATCCAATAGACATTATTAAGCATGTGATCATTGGTTCTGAGGGGACGTTAGCATTTATTGCCGATATCACTTACCACACGGTTATTGAACACAGCCATAAGCACACCGGCTTCTTTATTTTTGATGACATAAACAAAGTGTGTGAGTTAGTGCAAAGACTTAGCGAGCTTGATGTCGCCGCCGTTGAGCTACTTGATAAACGTGCCTTGATGTCAGTGGCAGAGCACGCCATTATGCCCAAGAATGTTGCTGATTACCCAGAGCACGCCGCGGCGCTTTTAATTGAGCTAAGAGCAGAAGATGCACACACGCTCAATGAGCTTACGCACGCCACGCAGCTGTTAATTAATGAGTTTAGCGAATCTGCGCTTGCTACTATCGCCTTTTCGGCAGATAGCGTGCGCAATGCTGCACTGTGGAATATTCGCAAAGGAACATTTCCAGCGGTGGGTGCTGTGCGCGAAACAGGCACCACAGTAATTATAGAAGATGTTGCTTTTGCCCTTGATAAGCTGGCTTTGGGTGTTAATGCGCTTCATCAGCTCTTTATAAAATATGGCTACGATGAAGCGATCATTTTTGGTCATGCGCTGGCAGGAAATCTACATTTTGTGTTTACACAAGCATTCGATACTAAGCAGCAAGTAACGCGCTATGAGCAATTTATGGCAGATGTTGCCAACTTAGTCGCCGTTGAGCTTAAAGGATCACTAAAAGCAGAGCATGGCACGGGCCGTAACATGGCGCCTTTTGTGGCGACAGAGTGGGGCGATGATGGTTTTGCCGTGATGGTGAAGCTTAAGCAATTGTTTGATCCGAAAAATATACTCAACCCCGGGGTGATCATCAATGCTGATAAAAATGCGCATACGCAACATTTAAAAACCATGCCCAAAAGTGACGATATTATTGATACCTGCATTGAATGTGGCTTTTGTGAAGTTGTGTGCCCTTCAAAAGGACTCACTCTAACCCCAAGACAGCGCATAACTTTGTGGCGTCATCGCACTGAATTACACTCCGCGTTGCAGGCAGCAGACGATTTAAAAACCAAGCAACAGTTAAATCAAAAGCTCACCGTTATTGAAAATGACTTTAAATATCTGGGAATGGATTCGTGTGCAGCAACAGGGCTGTGTGGCTTAAAATGCCCTGTGGGTATTAACACGGGCGAATTTATTAAATCATTAAGAGCCGAAAAAGCGGCTACAAACAAACTCACACGCTCGCTTGCAGTCTTTGCGAGTAAGCATTTTGCGGTCATGGCCGGTGGAGCACGATTGGGTTTAAATGTGATGCAGGTGCTTGAAAAAGCTATCGGCACAAACAACCTTGTGAGCTTAACTAAACCTGCTCACCGACTACTGGGTACGCCTTTGTATTTTTCGGCGTGGCCTCGTGCTGAGCAACCAATTAATTGTCACGTAAAGCAAAAGCCGCAACATAAAAAAATGGTGTATGTGCCAAGCTGCGCAGGACGGGTTTTTGCTGCCGATAAAGGCAGTGATGATACGCGTTCTCTTGTTGAAGTAATGCATTCGTTAGCTGCAAAGGCAGGGTTTGAAGTTATCATCCCTAAGCAGCCAGATTCATTATGCTGTGGTATGCCCTTTGCGAGTAAAGGCCTTAATAAAGAGTTTAAAAACAAAAGTGAGCAATTACTAACAGAACTCATTGACTGTTCTAATAATGGAGAATACCCCATCGTTTTTGACGCCAGTCCTTGCGCTTTAACCACATTGAATGCAGCAAAAAATACGCAACTGACTATTTTCGAAAGTGCAGACTTTGCAACCGAGCAGCTTTTAGCGCATTTGCAGGTAACTCAAACAAGCGAGCCTATTATGTTGCATGTAACTTGTAGCTCAAAGCGGTTAGGAAAAGAGCAAAGTTTAGTCACACTTGCCAAGGCATGCAGCTCAGACGTTATTATTCCGGCTGATATAGAATGCTGCGGCTTTGCTGGCGATAAAGGGTTCAATCTGCCGAAGCTTAACGCCAATGCGCTCAAAACACTCAAACAACAGGTACCAAAAAACTGCAATCGAGGGGTGTCTAATAGCCGCAGTTGTGAAATAGGCTTAACAGAGCACAGTGGTATTAGTTATCAATCTATTTTGTATCTACTCGATAAGCAAAGCAGCACTGTTAATTAGGAGCCTGTCTTATTAACAGTCAGTTCTATTAACGAGCCAGAACGAGCCAGTTGTGTTGCCACAACTGGCTTAATTCATTATTTACACTTTCCAAAAAATGCCTTTCTTATAGCAGCCATACATCACACCGTATGACACAGCTAAAAACAGCAACGAAAACACAAAAGAAGCTAAGTGGTTATCTGTGATCAACGTGTTTATTGAGCCGTAAATAAGGCCCTTTAAGCTTGTATCCCCCACGGGGATCATAATTAATAACCGCGCCAGTATTGCTGCAAACATAAAGAATAAAATGGCGTTAGCACCAAACACAATGAAGGGAGCACCCCATGCACGTACTTTGTAAATGTCTAAAATTGCACTGCAAAACGCATAGGTAATTATTGCAAGTCCAGAGCTGAGTAACACATAGCTTGGTGTCCAAAGTGCTTTATTGATAGGTGTAAGTGGCGAGATTAAGTAGCCTGCAATAACCGCTAGCACACCTGTGAGGATAAAGACGCGCGCTTGTTTTTTTAGGTCTGTTTGTTTGGTTAAGTACACCGCCGCCAGTATGCCACTCAGCGCGCTGGCAATGGCAGGCAAAGTAGAGAAAACCCCCTCAGGGTCAAAAGGTAAGGGCTGTGCTTTAGCATAATAAACATGGTGACTACCCAGTACTGCATTATCAATCCACGCGCTTAAATTATTACCGTGTAACCATAAACCATAAACCATTAACTATATCTCCGTTGGGCAGTGGGTAGGGAATGTAAAGCATCGCTACAGCATAGACTGCAAGTAAGCTGATACAGGTTAATGCAATTTTTTGAGGCGTTAAATAGAGGTAACAACACAGTGATACGATATACACTAAGCCAATACGCTGCAGCACGCCAAGCACTCTCAGTTGCAAAAGTGTGTCATCAATCCAGCTAAAGGTTGGATCACGAAAATTATAAAAAAACAGTGCTAAAAACCAACCAAGAGCAAGTAGTTTAACGGCTCTAATTGCCCCCATTTTTAGTATATAAGCATGGTTAAACCCTTTAGCTCGCATGCTATCGACAGAAAGAGTAATCGACATACCAACAATAAAAATAAAAAAGGGAAAGATTAAATCGGTTGGTGTCCAGCCGTGCCACTCAGCGTGTTTTAGCGGCCAATACATTGCGCTCCAACTGCCTGGATTATTTACTAGAATCATTGCGGTGATGGTTAAGCCGCGCATAACGTCTAACGCCATTAAGCGATGCGGCGGTAATGTGTTTAGAATGGATGAACAGTGTTGTTTCATTTTGAATTTTTTATCTTTTATTAATGATTTTAATCTAGATAATTTATTCCTTTAAAGCAAGCCGTATCTAATTTTTTATAAACGAGGGCACCACACGCATGAATTTAAATGAAAGTGTATGAATCTATGAATCTATGAACCTATGAATCTATGAATCTATGGCAGTGGTTAATCAATAAAGTGATTTATTAGAGTAAATGCACTTATTGTTGCGCTAAATCAATATTTGAGAAAAGTTCTATAGAGGTACAAATTTATAATTGCTAGTATAAAGGTATTAGATGTGCTCGATACGGAGATTGGGCTTTATAAAATGAGATGTATCGTGCTTAATTGTCTTAGAGCGGGCTTGAACCTGCATCGCTTAATTTTACTGCTGGCGTTTTCTGCAACGCTCATTACCTTGCTAAATAGTTACTACTCAAGCTATCAAGTTCAAAAACAGCAGCTGATAGATAACACATTAAATAATCATGAAGCGTATGCGGCGAAGCTTGTGTCTGCTACCGATAACTTTTTATTGGCGGCGCAGCAGCAATTAGCATACGTTGCCAAAATACTTGAAGCAGATTTTACAAATCAAACGCTCATTAATGCTGAAGCAGAACGATTAAGGCTGCAAACAAACAGTTTTAACTCAACAATTATAGTCAATAAGTTTGGTGACATATTAGGGGTGTCGCCCCTTTCACTTAACTTACAAAATCGTAAAGTGGATAGTTATGGTACCAAAGCCGCGTTGTCGTATCGCGTGCCTATGATCAGTGAGCCCTATATCTCAATGGCCGGTAACTTACTGATTTTTATGTCGCAGCCGTTATTTAACTCAAATAATGAATTTATTGGCTATGTAGGCGGCACGTTATATTTAAAGCGTGCCAGTATTCTCAACGAACTATTGCAGGTGCATTATCACCAAGACGGCTCGTATTTGTATGTCGTTGATGAAAACAACCGTTTGCTTTATCACCCCGATAAAGAGCGCATAGGTGAGCAAGTATTTGATAACCAAGTGATCAATGCTGTGCTTAAAGGCAAAGTTGGTAAGCAACAAGTGATTAATAGTCAAGGTGTTGCAATGTTAGCGGGGTATGCCCCCATGACAATGGCACCGTGGGGTGTGGTAACACAACGTCCGCTTGAAAGTACCCTTGCACCGCTTGATAGCTTAATGTGGCAAGTATTTATTAAAACGGCGCCAATAGGAATATTAACATTCGTGTTAATTTGGGTGCTTGCAAAATTGATAGCTCAGCCTTTAAGAAAGCTGGCTGAAACAGCAAATACTTTGGATGAGCCCACAACATCAGTTGCACTTAAACACATTCGCTCTTGGTATTATGAGAGCGATGAACTGAGAAAAAGCAATGCTCAAAGGCATTGGGCTGTTAGAAAGTAAAATAGGCCTTTTGCGTCACGAAGCACACACTGATCCGTTAACGGGTTTGCACATCGAAGAAGCTTAAATATGCAGTTAAGCCAATTAATGGCACAGCAGCGCTCATTTGCGGTATTAGCGATTGATATTGATCACTTTAAACGCGTAAATGATGAGTTTGGTCACGATATTGGCGATGTTGTTTTGCAATCTTTAGCAAAAATACTCCTCGATGTGACGCGTGATAGCGATATTGTGGCACGCACTGGCGGTGAGGAATTCATTGTTATTTTACCTAATGTGCACCCTAAGCGTGCGTATCAATTGGCTGAACGTTTACGTATACGCATTTCTAAAAGCATTATTGAACCGTGGGTAATATTAATGTATCGATTGGTATTGCGGGCTGGCCGCTTGAGCAATTAAGCCTAGACGACGTTATGAAATTAGCCGACCAAGCGCTTTATCTAGCAAAAAGAAACAGGTCGCAATCGCTGTGTTGTCGATACGATTTATGATCAACAGGATACGTCGCTTTTTGAGGCGACAGAGTTGGAATAAGTTATTTATTGTGTAATAGTGAAATTAATTAAGTTATTAACGGATAAATTTAATGGCATTCACTCACTTATATAGCGTGTCTAAATCAATGGCCTTTGTCAGTGTGGCATTACTGGGCGCGGCATCGGTCAATGCAACCCCACAAGAAGATAAGCGCAGCGAGTTTGTAGATGTCGGTGCATTATTGCCAAATGCGATGCTCGATATTCGTTATTTTGGCCATCATAACTTTGTCGGCAAACCGATAGAGGGCTATAACGCCCCTAAGTGTTTATTGCACACCCAGCGCTGCCAATGCGCTTAAAAAAAGTGCAAAATGCGGCGCAAATTGAGGGACTTGGTCTAAAATATTTGATTGTTACCGCCACAACGCGCTGTTAATCATTTTGTGCGTTGGGTAAACGACCTAGAGGATACCCGCACAAAAGCTGAGTTTTATCCAAATTTAGGGAAAGACCAGCTGCTTGGCGACTATATTGCTGCTAAATCAGGCCACAGCCGAGGTTCAACTATCGACTTAACGTTGGTTGACTCTAAGGGGAAAGAGCTTGATATGGGGTCACCGTTTGATATGTTTGATACCCTTTCTAACACCGACGACTCACGAATTAGCCCCAGTCAAAAAGCAAATAGATATAAACTTAAACAGTTGATGACCGATGCAGGCTTTGCACCGTATTCAATGGAATGGTGGCACTTTACTTATCAGCCTCAGGCATACCCAGCCACCTACTTTGATTTTGTGGTGGAATAGAAAAGCTCTAAATTATTAAAAACGCGGCATAAAACGTTGTGACAGGTCGGTGTGAAACTACGGGGTTAATCCCACATAGCCATTGCCTAACGGAATGTCCCCACTTTGTGCCTTTATAAGCACAAAGTGGGGAGTCGCAACTGCTCTACTGAACAGTCGCTTTTAAACCACGGCGTTTTTAATAGCGCTGAGGTATCAGGTTCTTGACCACGGAATGCTTTGAACGATTCCATAAGGTCACGTGAGTTACCAACTTCTAAAATCTCTTACGGTATTTATCACCCATTTCGCGTGTTAAACCACCTTGCTCTTGTACATAAGCAAAGGCATCTGCCGCTAAGATTTCACTCCACATATATGCGTAGTAACCAGCTGAGTAGCCACCACCCATAGAGTGTGAGAAGAAGGCTGATTTATAACGAGGTGGAACAAATGGTACGTTCACGCCGTGTTTAGTCAGTGCTTCTTGTTCAAACTTCTCGATATCTTGCAGGGGAGCATCTGCACTCAGTGAGTGCCATTCCATATCTAACAGCGCTGCTGCAACATACTCAAGCGTATCGTAGCCTTGGTTAAAGCTGCGAGATTGAATACTTTTTTCAGTAATTCATCAGGAATTGGCTCACCTGTTTTGTG
>NZ_CP058972.1:3617500-3643108 GCF_013423925.1 Pseudoalteromonas sp. JSTW | reverse complement strand
TATTAAACTCCCAGAGATTTAATTATTATTCCCGTTCATCTTTAATGATGGAAAATCATACATTTATTACTAATCTTTGACCAATTTTCTTGGCCTAGACCGAGTATTATGAAGGCACTTTATCCACAAGTACAAGATTGATTTTTCTGAAAAATATGATCTCGTCTTCATAAAAAGACAACCACATGATTTTTATAGGGTTTATTTTTTACATCCGAATAGTGATCATAGCAAATTCGCAGCTAGATCGCGATTAAATTCTACGATCTAATTTGCTTTTCCCAAGCTTTTATTCACTTTTTATACAGAGGCTGTGGAAAACTTCTTATTTATGATGATCCTATATGATCGAGCGACAGGATCCTTTATAATTACTGTGTTAGCCGTGTAATTATGATTGACTTTTGTTGTCTTCATCTATAATATCTCGCGCTCGCAATGGCACCTGTGCCAGGATCGCGACCTGCATAGGATGTTTTAACCTTAACCGATCGGATGGAATTGTTATGAAAAGAACTTTTCAACCTAGCGTTTTAAAACGCAAACGTACACACGGTTTCCGTGCTCGTATGGCAACAGCAAATGGCCGTAAAGTATTAGCTCGTCGTCGTGCTAAAGGCCGTAAAGTTCTTTCTGCTTAATATAAGTGGAAGACTTTAGCTTCAGCAGGGAGTTACGTTTGTTAACTCCCTCGCATTACTCTCGTATATTTAATGAACCAGCTCGCGCTGCGACTCCTTTCTTTACCTTATTAGCAAAACCCAATGACCAAACAAGTCCTCGACTAGGTCTTACTGTCGCTAAAAAACGTGTTAAAAAAGCCTGCCAACGTAATCGTATTAAACGACTTGCTCGCGAAAGTTTTCGTTTAAATCAACACAAAATCGATAACATTGATATTGTGCTTATGGTTAAAAGTGGCATTGATGAGCAGTCAAACGAAGAGTTAACAAAACAATTAAATAAATTGTGGCGAAAAATTAACGAACGCTGCAAGCCGGGTGCACCAAAACCACCCCCTTTCAAAAAACGCCCTAATAAATCAGCAAAATCTAATAAACAAGCCTGATATCAATAGAATTACGGGCATAATTAAGGTATCTTTAGCTCACCTTTTAATCATGCATTTAAAATTCTATCTTGGGAATTTAAATTCATGGTATTCCATTGACTAAATTAACGCAGGGGCAGACACACCATGAGGTTACTTAAACCACTTGTTGCTATTCCAAAGCGCTGTTTAGTCATGCTAATTCGTGGCTATCAAAATTGGATAAGCCCGCTATTAGGTCCACATTGCCGCTTTAATCCAAGCTGTTCTCATTATGCTATTCAAGCAATTAATTTGCATGGAAGTGTAAAAGGCAGTTGGTTAGCAGTTAAACGCATATTAAAATGTCACCCTTTACATGCAGGTGGGGATGATCCCGTTCCTGCAAAAAATCATATTAACCACCAACACGAGAAATAAGAGCTGTTATGGAATCGCAACGCACGTTTTTATTAATCGGCTTGATGCTTGTGTCGTTTTTATTATTCCAAGAGTGGAATAACGACTACAATGCACCAAAAGCTGATCCAAGTGCCACAACACAAACACTAGGCGCAACAACATCAGAGTCAGATGACTTTATTCCAGCATCATCTGACGGTGAAGTTCCTGTTGCTACAACAGCAAAGCGCTCAGTTATTGATGTAACAACTGATGTCTTCACTGTAAAAATTGACACCCGCGGTGGTGACATTATTGAAGCAGACTTACTTCAATACGAAGAGACAAAAGGCAGTGATACACCTTTTATGCTACTTGGTGAGTTTGACGGTAATCAATACTTCTCACAAAGTGGCTTAATTGGTTTAAACGGCCCAGATGCAACTGTTGCTGGTCGCCCTGTTTATAAAACCACACAAAAATCGTTCACCTTAAATGGCGATGAGCTTCGTGTACCACTCGAGTTTACCGACAGCAAAGGTGTGACATTTACCAAAACTTATATCTTCAAGAAAGGCGACTACGCTGTAGATTTAGAGTACACGGTA
Source organism: Pseudoalteromonas sp. JSTW (assembly GCF_013423925.1). NCBI lineage: Bacteria > Pseudomonadati > Pseudomonadota > Gammaproteobacteria > Alteromonadales > Pseudoalteromonadaceae > Pseudoalteromonas > Pseudoalteromonas sp. JSTW. The sequence continues at coordinate 3,641,068 of NZ_CP058972.1, read as the reverse complement.
AATAACGTAACAGCGGATCCGATTCAAGTGCAGCTTTACACGCAAGTGAAGCGTACAGTACAAGATAAAGGTAGCTTAGTTGATCAAAACTACTTAGGGGCTGCATACGGTACTGAAGAAGAGCCTTACGAAAAATACAGCTTCTCTGATATGGCCGACAAAAACCTAAATGTTACGACGGCTGGTGGTTATATTGCGTTTATTCAACACTACTTTGTAAGTGCATGGGTTCCACAGCAAGACCAACAAAATACGCTATACAGCAAATTAGTGGCTGGTAATGCTGCCATCATTGGTACTAAAGGTGAAGCTGTTAACGTACAAGCTGGCACACAAACAACCCTGGCTTCGACTTACTATATGGGCCCGAAAGAGTCTGATGTACTTGAAGCAATTCACCCAGACTTAGACCTTACGGTTGATTACGGCTGGTTATGGTTCATCTCGCAACCATTATTCGTGCTACTTAAATGGTTGCACAGTATCCTAGGTAACTGGGGTCTAGCTATCATCGCTATTACTGTCATTGTTAAATCTGCAATGTACCCACTGACAAAAGCACAATACACGTCAATGGCGAAAATGCGCGCATTACAACCTAAAATGGCCGCACTAAAAGAGAAATTTGGCGATGATCGTCAAAAATTCGGTCAAGCTATGATGGAAATGTACCGCAAAGAGAAAGTAAACCCGATGGGTGGCTGCTTACCGCTTTTACTACAAATGCCAATCTTCTTAGCACTATTCTACGTATTCTTAGAATCAACAGAATTGCGCCATGCTGAGTTTGTATTATGGTTAACTGACTTATCAGCGAAAGACCCATACTACGTATTACCAATTTTATTTGGTGCAAGTATGTTCATCACACAAAAGCTGCAACCGATGACGGTTCAAGATCCAATGCAGCAAAAAATGATGACGTTTATGCCGGTAATCTTCTCTGTATTCTTCTTATGGTTCCCATCTGGCCTTGTACTTTACTGGTTAGTATCGAACCTTATCTCTATCGCGCAGATGCTTATCATCTACCGTGGAATGGAGAAAAAAGGCATTAAAGTAAGAGGCTAAAACCCTTACGCACAAAAAAGGCGACTTAGGTCGCCTTTTTTAATGCCCAGTTATTTTTAACCGAGTACAGGTGCATAAAGCTGCTTTGGCACGCTACGTTCACTAACGCTAACGCTTGTTATTACCACAGAGCCTATAACCAAGCCTATGGCTATATAACCTGATACACCTAACCAGCTAGAAACGGTTGCTTTGCGTTTAACTCTCAGCCAGCTCATGTAAATTCCAACACCACTAACACCGCTCATCAAGCTACCAAAAATAGCCCAAATAAACTTTGTGCCTAGACCTGCAAAGTTTCCAAAATGCAGTGGATCAGCGGTGTCTTTTATACGTGGAACAAACGGCAAGTCTTGCCCTTTTTGAATGCCTAACACGGCCCCTGTGCTTGCATTTATATAGACGCGATTAGCGCGTAGGCGTAGTAAAATATCGTTATTATAGCCACGAACTTCGATAGGCTGTGCTGCTTTTTGTCCGTAACCAATATAACGAATATCTAAACTAGGAAAAGCCTGTTGTGCTGCTTCGTATGCGGCCGTTAAAGATATTGGCATCATATTACTTGTCGACGCGCTTTGTTTTAGCGCAATAACCTTTGTAGGTTCTGCAACATAATGATCTACTTTGGCTGTTTGCAATCCATGCTCTATCAGATACCAAAGACCCGTTACCGCCATAACAGCAATAAACCACGTACTCCAAAGTCCTACAAGCTTATGCCAGTCTGCCCAACCATTGCGTTTATGCAATAAAAGTGGGGCTGGCTTTTTAAGAAAGCCTTGCCACCAGCGTCGGTAAACAAAAAAGCTCGAGACCAGTAATATAAGTACTAAGATACTTAAGCTTGTCACAATCAACTTACCAGTCCAGCCCATGGATAAATTCATATGCCAGTTACGTAAAAACCGCGATATTCGTGCCCACTCTCCTTCTCCTAATACTTCTCCTGAGGCAGCATCAAGATAAACAAACCGAAATGTATCATTAATTTTTAGCGCAACTTCTGTGGCTAAATAATCTTGCTTATGACGATGGATATACAGTACTTGTGCATTGGGATAATGCTTATTAAGACTGGATTCTATCGCGGGATAGTTAGTCATGGGTGAAGAGCTTAAAGCACGATATTTACTTCCAGTCAGGTACTCTATCTCGTGACTAAGGGTTGCTAACGTACCGGACACACAAATAACAAAAAGCAGGACCCCAACAACGAGTCCTGCCCACGAATGTAAGTTAAACCACTGCTTAGCGCTCACACGCCACCATTAAAAGCTGTATTTAGCACTTAAATAAACACGGCGTGGCTCACCGGGAAAATGCCCCGTACGTTCAATAAAGCCACTGCTTGCATATTCTTTATCAAACACATTTTTAACTGATAGCTGCCATTGCCAGTTATTTAAGGTCGTTTGCCATGCCATATTGTAGATAGTGTAAGGTTGAACACGTTGTCCGCCCAAGCTAAGCTGCTCATCAACATAGTCTAAACCTGCAGAAATAGATGACGATACGCGAGGTAGTTCATAGCGTGTCCAAATACCCAGGGTATTTTGCGGCGCATTGGCAAACTTATCACTGTTAGGAATTTGATTACGTATGCTGTCATTGGCTTTAGTGATACGGGTATCATTATAGGCATAACTTGCTGTCACAACCCAACGCTCGGTAATATCACCAACCACTTCGAGTTCAAACCCTTTACTTTGCACTTCGCCGACGGCCACTAAATCATCAACCCCATCGCCTGCAACATCACCCAACAAACTGGGTTGCAGAATATTTTTGCGCACAATGTCATAAGCGGCCATATTTACAGCTAAGCTATCATCAACAAGCTTCGTTCTTAAGCCCACCTCATTTATACGACTTGTTTCAGGAGCAAAAGGTCCGCCCTTGGCTGTTTCTTGATCGCTGGCACTTTGTGGTACAAAACCAGTACCATATAAGGCGTAAGGAAAGAAAGTATCATTAATATTGTAACTGGTGCCGACACGATAAGTGACATCGCTATCAGAAAACTCGGTCTGATTTAACTCATCTTTGTCTTCAAAGCGATCGTATCTTAACCCCGCGGTTATGCTCCAGTTGGCAGTGACATCAAGTTGGTCTTGCACATAAGCACCAAAGCGTGTGCTATGAGTACTGCCAAGTCTGGGTGTAATAGCATTGAGATCATAATCATCGCGAGACGTTAAACCATACTCGGGATCTTGAAGGTCAAGCCCAGGGACAGGCCCTCCTTTACTTTGTTGCGTAGCTGTGCGGTAAACACTTTCGAAATCATGCTCATACCAATCACTACCAAATAAGACTTGGTGTTGCATATTAACAAATATAAACTCAGCTACCGCATTAGCGGTTAAGCTAAACCCTGTATTTTCACGAAGTTGATCACGAAATTCGCGGTGACTCCAATCAACAATGCCATCGCCATTGGTATCCACAAGCCCTCTCGGCTCATGGTAATTTTGCACTTCTTTATTATCAAAATAACGTGCTGTAATATCCGTACGCCATACATCATTAATGTCGTGTTTTAAAATAGCTTGATAAACATGCGCCTCAACATTTTGGAAATCAGTCGCTTCATTATGATTCCAGCTAATATCCGTAATAAAATGCCCATTATCATCAGCAGGCACCCCACGAAGGCGTGCTCCTCCTAATTCTTGCTCTATATACGTATATTGCGTTGTAAGCTCTGTTGCGCTGCTTATCAGCCAAGTATAACCAAGATCAACAATCGTATTATCACTGCTGGTATTAGCGCGAAATGGCTTTTCTGAATCACGATACAAACCAACACGATAAGCATGATTATCTAATGAGTCACTCAAGGGCCCTGTACTTTCTAATGCGCCACTAATAAAGTCATCATTACCAAGCTCAACTTCAATACTGTGCTTTTCAGTAAAGGTTGGCTTCTTGGTTACATAATTAATAATACCACCTGGATTACCGCTACCGTATATAGCACCCGCAGGCCCTTTTAACACCGCAACTTGTTCAATATTAAATAATTGTGGAACAGCAAAGCCGTTGAATGGATCGCCTTTGACACCATCATATAAAATTTCATCTTGGCGAAAACCACGAAATGTTACACCTGAATAACTAAAACCATTTACACCGGCAATATTACTGTATAAATCGGTAATCTGTCGGGCAGCCTGATCGTTAATCAGCTCCTGTGGCAAAATTTGAATAGACTGTGGGATCTTTTCAATCGGCGTATTAGTGCGGGTCCCGAAGCTTGACTCGGTTGGTCGATATAAAGAAAAAGCACGCCCTATTACATCGATTTTTTCGATTTCATTTTGATCTGACGTTTGTTGATTCTCAGCAACTGAAAAACCAGAAAAACTCGCGAGAACAGCTAATAATAAAGGAGAATAGCGCATATATTTTTAAATTATAAAGTAAGATGCAAATACCTTAATGAATATAATTATCATTTGCAATTAGTGTTTATTATTTATTAATGTTGAATAAAGTAAAACTAATAGCAACGACTAAGTTGGTATTTTTATACACCGCTATTCGCATGAAATTAAGCCATAGGTTACAATACAAACCAGCATCATTTTCAATATTGGCAATACTAAAAGCATGATTAATCAAGATACAATTGCAGCGCAAGCGACCGCACCCGGACGAGGTGGCGTTGGTATTATTCGCGTTTCTGGCAGCTTAGCCAAAACGGTAGCAGAGCATATTATTGGTCGCTGTCCTAAAACACGTTACGCAGACTATGTGCCTTTTAAGAGCTTAGACGGCGCACAGCTAGATCAAGGTATTGCCCTTTTCTTCCAAGGACCAAATTCTTTTACCGGTGAAGATGTACTTGAACTACAAGGACATGGCGGTCCTGTTGTACTCGATATGCTATTAAAAGAAATTAGCCATATTGAAGGTGTACGGTTAGCAAAACCAGGGGAATTCTCAGAACGTGCATTCATGAATGACAAGCTTGATTTAACACAAGCCGAAGCAATTGCCGACCTCATTAACGCAACCAGTGAGCAAGCTGCAAAAAGCGCCCTGCAATCTCTTCAAGGTGAGTTCTCAAAACACATAGAGATGCTGGTGGAAAAAGTCATTCATTTACGTATGTATGTTGAAGCAGCCATAGATTTTCCAGATGAAGAAATCGATTTTCTGACAGATGGAAAAGTAGCAAATGATCTCGATGCCATCATTCAACAACTTGATAATGTCACGCAACAAGCAAAGCAAGGGACGATAATGCGCGAAGGTATGCGTGTAGTCATTGCAGGTCGACCGAATGCGGGTAAATCTAGTTTATTAAATGCGTTAGCGGGTCGTGATGCAGCCATTGTTACCGACATAGCCGGCACCACACGAGACGTACTGCGAGAACATATTCATATAGATGGTATGCCGCTTCACATTATCGACACAGCCGGCCTTCGAGAAAGTCCAGACAAGGTAGAGCAAATTGGTATTGAACGCGCCTGGGAAGAAATTAATCAAGCCGATCGCGTGTTATTTATGTTAGACGGCACCGACACCGACGCCACAGATCCACATGCTATCTGGCCAGAGTTTATGTCTAAGTTACCACAAGGGATGGGCGTCACGGTGATCCGAAATAAAGCCGATATTTCGGGTGAAAATGTCGGTATGGATGAACATGATCAATACCCTGTCATTCGATTAAGCGCCAAAAATGCTGAAGGTATAGAGTTAGTTCGTACTCACTTAAAAGCATGTATCGGTTTCCAAGGCGCAACCGAAGGTGGCTTTATGGCCCGTCGTCGTCATCTCGATGCACTACACCATGCAGCGCATCATCTGCATACAGGTAAAGAGCAACTTGAACAGCATATTGCCGGTGAAATATTAGCTGAAGAGTTACGCTTAACTCAGCAGTTCCTAAATGAAATTACGGGTGAATTCACGTCTGATGATTTACTCGGCAAAATATTTAGCTCGTTCTGTATCGGTAAATAAACGTCGGTCATCATTATTAGAAAAGAGTCGCAAGACTCTTTTTTTGTTCATAAACTGCACTTTCATTAACAGGTTCAGTGCCGAATACAGCCAGCAATAAATCTTATACTCATTAATCTATTGATGTCATTTATAGGAGGACATCATGGATAAATATCACATTTTTCATCAATTACATCAGCAACAAACAGGCTTTGTATTACCTAATGCATGGGATCTAAGCTCAGCGCAATTTATTCAAGCCTCAGGAGCAAAAGCCCTTGCAACAACAAGTTGGGGAATTGCCGCAAGTTATGGCTTACAAGATGGTGAGAAGATCCCATTTAGTTACCTACTATCGCTGGTCAAAACACTCATCAATCACCTCACTATCCCTTTATCTGTAGACATTGAGTCAGGCTATAGTAACGACGCACAGGTCATTAGCCAGCATGTACTTAGCTTAGCCAAGTTAGGAGTTGTAGGTATAAATATAGAAGACTCTGACAAAGTAACATCACAGTTAAGATCGCTTGATCAACAGTGCACTATTATAGAGAAAATAAAGCAAACTCTGGATGAAAATGGCTTCGAAAAGCTCTTTATTAATGCCAGAACCGACACATATTTAATAGAAAAAAATCCCTATGAGCTGACATTAGCACGAGTAAAAGCCTATGAAAATGCAGGAGCAGATGGTGTGTTTGTACCTGGACTTTGCAAAATTGAACAGATAAAAATGCTGGTTAACGCACTTAATATTCCAATAAATGTGATGGCAATGGCAGATTTTAACTGCCCAAAAATAGCATTTGCTGCTGGGGTTAAACGATTTTCTTTGGGGAATTCTCTATATGATCTTGTTGGTGAAACGCTAAAAAAACACTTAACACAGCTTGGAAATAACGAGCCACCAGCCATAAAGCTGATCTAAAATACAATTTAGATCGGCGATTGGTAAAAATGTTATCCACATTTGGCCTGTTTTTAGATCTAAACAGCTAAACGATCCCTATTTATCACTGTCATTTTTGTTATTCAGAGTAAATATGGCAGTTTTTTAGAGGTTTTTACCTTTAAAAACTAATTTTTTCGTTTTTTTCGATCGAATTTACCGATCGAAAAATACAATTCGATCGTTATCAACAAGCGATCTATCCACAAAACGATCTCATCAAATACCTCTCCCCGATCTGAGCGATTCTTTCAATTCAGATATTTAAAGATCAATCACTTAGCAAAGTTATGCACGTCGAGAAAATAGCCTTGATCAGAACTTTCCCCAAATTTACTAACAGCTTGATCAACGACTTTAAATTCGCGAAATAAATTAAAATTATTATAAATCATAAAGTTAAAACAAAATAAAATTTAAAGAGTGATTTTTGAGCATAAAAACTTATTCAGATCGTAATTCAACACTTTACTCACACTACAAGTTCGTTATTATGTGCCCACTTAACTCATTACACGATCAACGACATGCAATCAGTAAATATCATTGTGGGTAGTCAAATGGGATCTGCCGAATATGTTGCAGAGCAGCTCGCTGAAGCCCTTGAACAACAAGGGATTCAAGTAAAGCTTCATGAACAACCCGTTTTCAATGATATCGATAAACAAGACACTATCTGGCTATTATGTACATCGACTTATGGTGCCGGTGATTACCCTGAAAACTTACTTCCTTTTATAGAATCAGTTAACCAACAAATTGATTTAAAAGGATTAAAGTACAGTGTTATTGGTTTAGGTGACACCAGTTACGACACATATAACTATGCAGGCCGTCATATTGATGATTTATTTATAAGTAAAGGCGCAAGCCGCGTAGCAGAACGTTTAGAGCTAAATATATTAGATGAACAACTGCCAGAAGATACGGCCCTAGCCTGGCTACCCAGCTGGATCAAGTCTGTGGGTCTTTAAAGTATAGAGTGGCAAGATCTATTAAAAAAGTTACCCACAATTTACTGATAATTTAGATCAGATTGTGGATAAACACTGATTTACCTGCGTTTTTAACCTAGTTTATCCATTGGATAAGATCCATTCGATATTGCCCTGTGTATAAATAGGTCTTTTGATCAGAGCTTGTTAGCGGTTAGATCCGATCATATTAACACCTTTGGATCTGACTTAAGATCATGTTTTAAATATAGAACTAAACATTATCAACAGAAAACCGCTTCAGTAGTAGTAAGAGTAATAAAAGATCTCTTTAAAAGATCCTTTATATTATTAGAGATCACCCACTTAGATCTTGAGCACTGTTTAATCATTTATCTTCTCTAAATTTCTAGGTAGAATACGCTCCCTTTACAAAGTTTTGCTGGTCGATTAAGTAGGATCCATAAATGATTTTTCACGAAAGTTTTGATGTTATTGTTGTCGGTGGTGGACATGCAGGTACTGAAGCCGCATTAGCCTCTGCTCGCATGGGTATGAATACCCTATTGCTAACACATAATATGGATACCCTTGGTCAAATGTCATGCAATCCAGCTATTGGGGGCATTGGCAAAGGTCATTTGGTTAAAGAAATTGATGCACTCGGTGGTGCAATGGCACAAGCCATTGATAAAGGCGGTATTCAATTCCGTACTTTAAATTCATCAAAAGGCCCTGCGGTTAGAGCAACTCGTGCACAAGCTGATCGTGCTTTGTATAAAGCAGCTATTCAACATACTTTACAACACCAAGAAAACTTAAAGATCTTCCAGCAATCATGTGATGATCTTATTGTTGAAGGTGAACGTGTACTCGGTGTTGTTACCCAAATGGGACTTCGCTTCAGCGCCCCTACTGTTGTGCTTACAGTGGGCACTTTCTTAGGTGGCCAGATCCACATCGGTTTAGAAAACTTTAAAGGGGGTCGCGCAGGTGATCCACCATCAATTGCACTGGCACAACGTTTACGTGAATTACCTTTTAGAGTCGATCGTTTAAAAACGGGGACACCTCCACGTATTGATGCGCGTACTGTTGATTTCAGTAAAATGCAAGAACAGCCAGGTGATACACCAACACCCGTGTTTTCATTTATGGGCAAGCAATCGGATCATCCACAGCAGATCCCGTGTTATATCACTTATACGAATGAAAAAACGCATGACGTGATCCGTAATAACTTACATCGTTCACCTATGTATTCAGGTGTTATTGAAGGTATTGGCCCACGTTACTGCCCTTCTATTGAAGATAAGATTGTTCGTTTTGCTGATAAAGACAAACACCAAATTTTTGTTGAACCTGAAGGTTTAACATCATACGAATTATACCCAAATGGTATTTCTACCAGTTTACCGTTTGATGTTCAGCTTGAAATTGTGCAATCAATTACTGGCTTTGAGAATGCACATATTTGTCGTCCTGGTTACGCAATTGAATATGACTTCTTTGACCCTCGTGATTTGAAACAATCATTAGAAACTAAATTTATCAACGGGTTATTCTTTGCTGGCCAAATTAATGGCACCACGGGCTATGAAGAAGCGGGTGCTCAAGGGTTAATTGCTGGTATGAACGCCGCATTGCAAGTACAAGGTAAAGAGCCTTGGACTCCGCGTCGTGATGAAGCATACACAGGGGTATTAATTGACGATTTAGCGACGCTAGGTACAAAAGAACCTTACCGTATGTTTACCAGCCGTGCAGAATACCGATTATTACTTCGCGAAGATAATGCTGATATTCGTTTAACTGCAAAAGGCCGTGAATTAGGCTTGGTTGATGATGCTCGTTGGGCTGCATTTAATGAAAAAATGGAGATTATCGAGAAAGAATCGCAACGCCTAAAAGAAACGTGGATCCATAAGGATCATGTTGCGGTTGATCAAGTAAACGCATTATTAAAAACGCCACTGACACGTGAAGCGAGTTTAGAGGATCTGATCCGTCGCCCTGAAATTCGTTATAACGATTTAATGGCCATTGAAGGATTAGGATCTGAATTTAATAACCAAGCTGCGCTTGAGCAAGTTGAGATCCATACAAAATACGCAGGCTACATTGCTCGTCAGCAAGATGAGATCAATAAACAATTGCGTCATGAGCAAACTGTATTACCAAAAGACTTTGATTACTCAACGGTTTCTGGTTTATCAAATGAAGTTGTTGCTAAATTAACAGATAGTCGTCCAGACACAATTGGTCAAGCGTCACGTATTTCAGGTATCACCCCTGCTGCTATTTCGCTATTATTAGTGTATCTGAAAAAGCAAGGCTTACTACGTAAGACTGCGTAGTTGGTAAGGAATACAGTGTTACAACAACAATTAACGTCACTGTTAGCGCAAACTGATATTGCGCTAACAGAAAAACAACAGCAGCAACTCGTTCAGTATGTTGAATTATTAGACAAGTGGAATAAAGCGTACAATTTAACATCGGTGCGCTTACCTGAAGAGATGATGATTAAGCATATTATGGATAGCTTAGTGGTTGCGCCACACCTAAAAGGCAAACATTACATTGATGTTGGCACCGGTCCGGGTTTACCGGGTATCGTATTAGCCATTGCTTTACCTGACACACAATTTATTTTGTTAGATAGTTTAGGTAAGCGAGTACGCTTTTTGATGCAGGTAAAACACGCACTGGGTCTTGAAAATGTAACCCCAGTACAGTCTAGAGTTGAAGAATATCAACCAAGTGTTAAATTAGATGGTGTATTAAGTCGTGCATTCGCCTCTTTGCAAGATATGGTTGACTGGTGTTCGCACTTGATTGATCATTCGGGTAAATTTATCGCCTTAAAAGGTGTATTTCCGAGCGACGAACTTGACTCATTACCAGCGGGTATAAAGTTTGACGAAAAAATTAGCTTGGAAGTACCTGAGTTAGATGCGCAAAGGCATTTAATTATTCTATCTAAAGACTAGGGATCAGAGCACTGTGGCAAAAGTCATCGCATTAGCAAACCAAAAAGGGGGGGTTGGTAAAACAACCACCGCTGTAAATCTTGCGGCTTCTATGGCCGCGACAAAGCGTAAAGTGTTATTAATCGATCTTGACCCACAAGGGAACGCGACCATGGGCAGCGGTGTCGATAAATACGGTGACGTTGCAACTATTTATGACTTATTGATAGAAGAAACCCCAATCGAAGAAGTAATCAATAAAGAAACGTCAGGTGAATATCATTTAATTGCAGCTAATGGCGATGTCACAGCAGCTGAAGTTAAATTGATGGAATTATTTGCCCGTGAAGTGCGTTTACGTAATGCCCTTGAAAAAGTGCAAGACCAATACGACTTCATTTTTATTGACTGCCCACCTTCACTGAATATGCTAACGGTTAATGCGATGGCAGCAGCTGATTCTATTTTAGTGCCTATGCAATGTGAGTATTATGCCCTTGAAGGTTTAACTGCATTAATGGACACCATTACTCAGCTGTCGAAGTTGGTCAATCCGGCGTTAACAATTGAAGGTATTTTACGCACCATGTATGATCCGCGTAATCGCCTTGCAAATGACGTATCTGAACAATTAAAACAACATTTTGGCGATAAAGTTTATCGTACCGTTATCCCACGTAATGTCCGTTTAGCAGAAGCGCCGAGCTTTGGTGCCCCTGCCATGTATTATGACCGCGCATCAAGTGGTGCAAAAGCATACTTAGCCCTTGCCGGTGAAATGTTACGTAGAAAAGAGAAAACATCTTCAGCAGTAGCCTAACTTTGAGGTAAAAAAATAACATGTCTGCTAAAAAACGCGGTTTAGGCCGAGGACTCGACGCTTTATTAAGTTCATCAAAACCTGCCCCAAGTGCAGATAATCAGCAACAAAATGCAGTAACAACAGAGCCTGTATCAGATGCTGTGGCAGAGCAAAATAAAGGTGAACTGCAAAAATTAGCGATTGAGTTTTTACAGTCAGGTAAATATCAACCACGTAAAGACATGTCTGAAGAAGCATTGGAAGAGCTTGCAAGCTCGATTCGTGCGCAAGGCATAATTCAACCTATTGTTGTGCGCCCTATTGGTGCAAATAAATACGAAATTATTGCTGGTGAACGTCGTTGGCGTGCTGCTCAATTAGCTAAATTAGATAGCGTACCTTGTATTATCAAAGACGTACCTGATGAAGCGGCTGTTGCTATTGCACTTATTGAAAATATTCAACGCGAAGATTTAAATGCAATGGAAGAAGCCATTGCACTTAATCGTTTATTGAATGAGTTTGAGCTTACTCATCAGCAAGTGGCCGAAGCTGTTGGTAAATCTCGTACCACAGTGACTAATTTACTACGCCTAAATAATCTTAACGAAGATGTTAAAATACTGTTAGAGCATGGCGACATTGAAATGGGTCATGCACGTTGTTTGTTAGCACTTGAAGGTGAAGCGCAGTCAGATGCGGCGCGATTAGCTGTCGCAAAAGCGTTAACTGTGCGTGAAACTGAAAAGCTTGTTCGTTCAATTTTAGAACCAGCACCTCAAAAAGAAGTGCTCGAAAAAGATCCAGATGTCAAACAGTTAGAGCAAAAACTTGCCGAGAACTTAGGGGCTAAAGTAGAAATTAACTACAACAAAAAAGGCAAAGGCAAGCTGGTTATTTCGTACACAAGCTTTGATGAGTTAGATGGCATTTTAAGCCGTATAAATTAAGACTATTCCCGTCATTAATTAATAACATGTCCAAAAAGAGACATTTGTGGTGTTTTTGCGCTACAAAGGGTCGACTCAAGTTGCAAAACTGGTAGGAATCAGTATAATTTCGCCAGTTTTCATACCCTGACAATATGAACGTTCTTAAGGTTAATAAAACGTGACTAATAGGTTAGCAAAGCCATATAGGCTTGCCGCATTTAAATTAATTTGTCTTCAGGGTATCGTAGCGATAATCGCTGCAGTAATTGTTTTTGTAGGTTGGGGAGTCAATGCCGGCCAGTCAGCGCTTGCTGGCGGAGCTGTTGCACTACTCCCTAATTTTGTATTTGTCGTTTATGCATTCAGATATATGGGTGCAAGTCGGACAAATCAAGTGTATGCCTCGCTAAAGCGCGGCAACGGATTAAAATTTATGCTAACAATTGTGTTGTTTGCACTGATACTGAAGTCTTACACGGTCGTTTTATTACCGTTTTTTTGTGTGTATGTATTGGTGTTATTTAGCGGATTGTTCGCACCCGTTTTTTTTAATCATTAACTTTTGGGATATAACATGGCTGCAGAAGAAGTAACTCTATCAAGCCATATTCAGCACCACTTAACCAATGCTAAGATGTGCTCGACCGACGCTGGTCTAGCCTTCAATAAAGCTTGTGCGGACAGTGGCTTCTGGACATGGAACATAGATACCCTCGCATGGTCAATCGGTTTAGGTCTTGTATTTTTATGGATCTTCCGTAGTGCCGCTAAAAAAGCAAATACCGGTGTACCTGGTAAATTTCAATGCTTCATTGAAATGATCGTTGAATTCGTTGGCGACAACGTACGCGATACTTACCACGGCAAAAGTAGTTTAATTGCTCCATTAGCTCTAACGATTTTCGTTTGGGTGTTCTTAATGAACTTAATGGACTTGATCCCGGTTGATTTCCTACCTGCATTCGCTGGCTTCGTTGGTGAGCAAGCATTTGGTATGGACTCTCACGACGTATACATGAAAATTGTACCGACAACAGACATCAATATGACTGCTGCGTTAGCAATCGGTGTATTTATTCTGATGATCGGTTACGCAATTAAAATCAAAGGGATTGGCGGTTTCTTAGCGGAACTAACACTGCACCCATTTAGCTCTAAAAACAAGCTGATGATGGTGTTCTTAATCCCATGTAACTTATTACTAGAAACAATCGCTTTAGTTGCTAAGCCGTTCTCGTTAGCACTGCGTTTATTCGGTAACTTATATGCTGGTGAGTTGATTTTCATCTTGATCGGCGCTGTTGGTTTAATGCAACTACCGTTGCACTTTATTTGGGCCGCATTCCACATCTTAGTAATCGTGCTACAAGCATTCGTATTTATGATGCTTACAATCGTTTACCTAAGCATGGCAAGCTCAGATAATCACTAATTTTTACACTTTTAAAATTTAATTTTAATTTACAATTGAAACTTTGGAGAAAAAAATGGAACTAGTATTAGGTCTTAAGTATATCGCTGTTGCTCTACTTATCGGCTTCGGTGCAATCGGTACTGCTATCGGCTTCGGTAACATGGGTGGTAAATTCCTAGAAGCATGTGCGCGTCAACCAGAGCTTGCACCTTCACTACAAGTTAAGATGTTCATCCTTGCTGGTCTAATCGATGCCGTAGCTATGATCGGTGTTGGTATCGCAATGGTATTGTTGTTCGTACTTTAATATTATTTTTTGAACAGCTTACTATTTTAAGGAGGAGCGGTCGTGAACTTAACAGCCACTCTTATCGGTGAATTAATTGCATTTACGGTATTCGTACTTTTCTGTATGAAATACGTATGGCCACCACTAAATGGTGCAATTGAAGCTCGCCAGAAGAAAATCGAAGATGGTTTAGCTGCCTCTGATAGAGCCGAAAAAGACTTAGAACTTGCGCAAAAGAAAGCTGCTGAGCAGCTTAAAGAGGCAAAAGCTCAAGCGGCTGATATCATTGAACAAGCTAAAAAGCGTGCCACGCTTATCGTTGACGAAGAAACTGTTCGTGGTCAACAAGAGCGTGAAAAAATTATTGCTCAAGGGCACTCTGAAATCGAAGCAGAGCGTAACCGTGTAACAGAAGAGCTACGTAAGAAAGTAGCAACTCTGGCCGTGGTTGGTGCTGAGAAGATTCTAGAGCGCGAAATCAATCAAGCCGCACACAGTGACATCGTTGAAAAACTTGTCGCTGAGCTGTAATTAGGAGGGTATGAGCATGTCTGAATTGGCTACTATCGCTCGCCCATACGCTAAAGCGGCTTTTGAACTTGCTGTTGAAAAAGGCACTGTTGAAAGTTGGAACGACATGCTGTTCTTTGCTGGCCAAGTTGCCAGCAACGAGCAAGCCGCTGCTGCGCTAGCTGGATTGCCTACTGCTACTGAAAAAGCAGGTCTTTTTATTAAGATCTGTGCAGAGCAGCTCAACGAACAAGGCCAAAACCTAGTTAAGGTAATGGCTGAAAATGGTCGTTTAGTTGCACTGCCTGCTGTTGCAGAGCTATTCGCTGAATTAAAAGCGGATTACGATAAAGAAACCGACGTAGACGTGGTTTCTGCAACACCGCTTTCTGCTGAGCAGCAAGCAACATTGGTAGCGGCACTTGAAAAACGTTTCGCACGCAAAGTTAAGCTGAATTGTAGTGAAGACGCTACAGTTGTTGGCGGCCTTATTATTAAGGCGGGTGACACTGTAATTGACGGCTCAGTACGCGGCAAGTTAGCCCGCTTAGCTACATCACTACAATCGTAATTGGGAAAAAGAGCATGCAACTTAATTCCACTGAAATTTCAGATCTGATCAAACAACGTATTGAGCAGTTCGAAGTTGTAAGTGAAGCTCGTAACGAAGGTACTATCGTATCTGTTACTGACGGTATCATCCGCATCCACGGTCTAGCTGACTGTATGCAAGGTGAGATGGTTGAGCTTCCTGGCAACCGTTATGCTATCGCACTAAACCTTGAGCGTGACTCAGTAGGTGCAGTAGTTATGGGTCCATACGCAGACCTTAAAGAAGGCGTAAAAGTTAAATCAACTGGTCGTATTTTAGAAGTTCCTGTTGGTCGTGGTCTACTTGGTCGTGTTGTTAACACTCTAGGTGCCCCTATCGATGGTAAAGGCGCTTTAGATAACGACGGTTTTGAACCTGTTGAGAAAATCGCACCAGGCGTAATCGAGCGCCAATCAGTAGATGAGCCAGTTCAAACTGGTTATAAATCTATCGATGCGATGATCCCAGTTGGTCGTGGTCAGCGTGAGCTTGTAATCGGTGACCGCCAAACAGGTAAAACTGCGTTAGCTATCGATGCAATCATCAACCAAAAGAACACAGGCGTTAAGTGTGTGTACGTAGCGGTTGGTCAAAAAGCATCTACAATTGCTAACGTAGTACGTAAATTAGAAGAGCACGGTGCACTTGAAAACACAATTATTGTGGTTGCATCGGCTTCTGAATCTGCGGCACTTCAGTACCTAGCACCATTTGCTGGTTGTACTATGGGTGAATACTTCCGTGACCGTGGTGAAGACGCATTAATCGTATATGATGATTTATCTAAGCAAGCAGTTGCTTACCGTCAAATCTCATTGCTACTTAAGCGTCCACCAGGCCGTGAAGCATACCCAGGTGACGTATTCTACCTTCACTCTCGTCTTCTAGAGCGTGCATCACGTGTAAACGCTGATTACGTTGAGAAGTTCACTAATGGTGAAGTGAAAGGTAAAACAGGTTCACTGACGGCATTGCCAATCATTGAAACTCAAGGCGGCGACGTTTCTGCGTTCGTACCGACAAACGTTATCTCTATCACCGATGGTCAGATTTTCTTAGAAACTGACTTATTCAACTCAGGTATCCGTCCAGCTGTTAACGCTGGTATCTCGGTATCGCGTGTTGGTGGTGCAGCGCAAACTAAAATCGTTAAGAAACTAGGTGGTGGTATCCGTCTAGCGTTAGCTCAGTACCGTGAATTAGCTGCGTTCTCGCAGTTCGCGTCTGACCTTGACGATGCAACACGCTCTCAATTAGAGCATGGTGAGCGCGTAACAGAGCTAATGAAGCAGAAACAGTACGCACCAATGTCTGTTGCTGAAATGTCTCTGTCGCTATTCGCAGCTGAAAAAGGCTACCTAAAAGACATCGAAATCGCGAAAATCGGTGACTTTGAAGCGGGCTTAATTTCTTATGCAAACAGCACATACGCAGAGCTAATGGCTCAAATCAATGAAACTGGTAACTACAACGCTGAGATTGAAGCGCAACTTAAAGAACTTCTAGAGAAGTTCAAGTCGACGCAAACTTGGTAATTTAGTTATGAATGGTGAGCTTTAGGCAACTAAAGCCCACCTGATTCGGAGAGAGAGTCATGGCCAGCGGAAAAGAGATTAAAAGCAAGATCGGGAGTATCAAGAATACTCAAAAGATCACCAGCGCAATGGAAATGGTTGCTGCGTCTAAAATGAAAAAGGCGCAAGAACGTGTGGCATCAAGCCGTCCATACGCTGAAAACTTACGCAAAGTGATTGGTCGTGTTGCTCAAGCAAATCTTGATTTTACTCACCCTTTTTTAGAAGAGCGTGAAGTAAAACGAGTTGGTTATATTGTTATCTCTACTGACCGTGGTCTATGTGGTGGCTTGAACTCTAACGAGTTCAAAAAAGTTGCCCTAGACGTGAAAGCGTGGAAAGAAAAAGGCGTTGATGCTGAATTTACTACTTTAGGTAGCAAAGCAGCAGGCTTTTTCCAACGCTTCGGCGGTAAGTTAGTCGCTAAAAAGGCGAACTTAGGAGATACACCTTCATTACAAGACGTTATTGGTCCTGTAAAAACGATGCTAGATGCATACTCTGAAGGCAAAATTGACCGCTTATACGTCGTATTTAACAAGTTCGTTAATACGATGAAGCAAGAGCCAACAATCGATCAGTTACTCCCTTTGCCAAAAGCTGAAGAAGAAGTATCTCAACATTCTTGGGATTACTTATATGAGCCAAACCCAGAAGCTATTTTAGAAGCTCTGTTAGTACGCTTTATTGAGTCTCAAGTATACCAAGGTGTAGTTGAGAACGCTGCCTCTGAACAGGCTGCCCGTATGGTTGCAATGAAAGCTGCAACTGATAATGCTGGCGACCTTATGGATGAGTTACAGCTTGTTTATAACAAGGCTCGTCAAGCTGCAATCACACAAGAAATCAGTGAGATTGTTGGCGGCTCGGCAGCAGTTTAACGCTTCGGCAAAGTTTAATGAGAGGAATAGACATGAGTTTAGGTAAGGTCGTCCAAATTATCGGCGCCGTTGTGGATATCGAATTTCCACAAGACAACGTGCCAGCCGTATATGACGCACTAAAAGTAACAGATGGCGACTTAGCGGGTTTAACTTTAGAAGTTCAACAACAGCTAGGTGGCGGTGTGGTACGTGGTATCGCACTTGGTACTACTGACGGTTTACGTCGTGGTACATCAGTAGAAGGTACAGGTCAGCCAATCCACGTTCCAGTAGGTACGAAGACACTAGGTCGTATCATGGACGTACTTGGTAACCCTATTGATGAAGCTGGTCCAATTGGTGAAGAAGAGCGTATGTCTATTCACCGTGCAGCGCCTTCTTATGAAGAACAATCAAGTTCAGTTGAACTTTTAGAGACGGGTATCAAGGTAATCGACCTTGTATGTCCATTCGCTAAAGGTGGTAAAGTTGGTCTATTCGGTGGTGCCGGTGTAGGTAAAACCGTAAACATGATGGAACTTATCCGTAACATCGCAATCGAGCACAGCGGCTACTCAGTATTCGCAGGTGTTGGTGAGCGTACACGTGAGGGTAATGACTTCTACCATGAGATGAACGACTCAAACGTACTAGATAAAGTATCACTAGTATACGGTCAAATGAATGAGCCACCGGGTAACCGTTTACGCGTAGCGTTAACAGGTCTTACGATGGCAGAGAAGTTCCGTGACGAAGGTCGTGACGTACTTTTCTTCGTTGATAACATCTACCGTTATACACTAGCGGGTACAGAGGTATCAGCACTTCTAGGTCGTATGCCATCAGCGGTAGGTTACCAGCCTACACTTGCTGAAGAAATGGGTGTACTTCAAGAGCGTATCGCATCAACTAAGACGGGTTCAATCACATCAATCCAAGCGGTATACGTACCTGCGGATGACTTAACTGACCCATCTCCAGCAACAACGTTTGCTCACTTAGATGCAACAGTAGTACTTTCTCGTGATATCGCGTCACTTGGTATCTACCCTGCGGTAGACCCACTTGATTCATCTTCACGTCAACTTGACCCATTAGTAATTGGTCAAGAGCACTACGATACAGCGCGTGGCGTTCAAACAGTTCTTCAACGTTATAAAGAACTGAAAGACATCATCGCAATCCTAGGTATGGACGAGCTTTCTGACGAAGATAAGCAAGTTGTATCTCGTGCACGTAAAATCCAGCGTTTCTTATCTCAGCCGTTCTTCGTTGCTGAGGTATTTACAGGCGCGCCTGGTAAATACGTGTCACTTAAAGACACAATTGCTGGCTTCAAAGGTATCTTAAACGGTGAGTTTGATGATATGCCAGAGCAAGCGTTCTACATGGTTGGCTCTATTGAAGAAGCTCAAGAAAAAGCCAAAAGCATGTAATTAGGAGGGTAGTATGGCGGCTATGACTGTACATCTTGACGTAGTAAGCGCAGAAGAGAGCTTGTTCTCTGGTCTGGTTGAATCGATTCAAGTAAGTGGTAGTGAAGGTGACCTTGGTGTTAACTATGGCCACGCTCCATTATTAACTGCCCTAAAACCTGGTATGGTACGTTTAGTTAAGCAATTTGGTTACGAAGACGTGATGTATGTTGCTGGCGGTACGCTAGAAGTTCAACCTGATCGTATTACGATTCTTGCTGATACAGCAGTACGTGGTGAAGATCTGGACGAGCAAGCGGCTGAAAAAGCGAAACGTGATGCTGAAGAGCAAATGGCGAATACGTCAACTGCTGAGTTAGATTATCAACAAGCTGCAGTGCAACTTGCTGAAGCAATCGCTCAACTTCGCGTAATTCAACAATTACGCAAAAAGTAAGCCTACTCGGTTTTGTAAAAGCCCACTTAATGTGGGCTTTTTTGTGCCTGTAATTTACTCAACATTTATGTAATATCAATCCGCAATAATACTGAATCATTTTGAGTGATTAAGTATTATTATAGACCACTTAATTAAGCACAATGGTATAAGCAAACTCGTTTAAAGCGCCCTATTCTTCGTTTAGTACTTATATCCTTCATCAAAGCCCGTTACAATGTGGTGTATTAAATGTGAATAAGTATTTCATCTAAGGTTCAGTCCTCTTTATTAGGATTGAGTATTTGCACATGACGTGACTTACCTAACCAAGGTTGACTTACTTATTACACTCATTAACAGCTCAACTAAAACAAAGAAAGAAGGATATTGTTTTAATGTCTCTGACAACCGTTATTCTCGCTGCGGGTAAAGGTACTCGTATGCGTTCAGCACTTCCAAAGGTGCTTCATAAAGTGGCTGGAAAGCCGATGGTGCAACATGTAATTGATAATGCCACGGCCTTAGGCGCACGTGAGACCAACTTAGTTTATGGCCACGGTCGCGATCAATTACAAGCCGCCCTTTCTCATAATCAAGTAAATTGGGTGCTACAAGAAGAACAACTTGGTACTGGCCATGCTGTCGCGGTCGCTAAAGAGCATATCGCTGATGATGATACCGTGTTGATTTTATACGGTGATGTTCCCCTTACAAAACGTGCGACGTTAGAAAAGTTACTTGCTGTTACGCCTAAAAACGGACTTGCAGTATTAACAGTAACATTAGACGACCCATCTGGTTATGGGCGTATGCTGCGTGAAAATGGCAAATTAGTCGGTATTATTGAGCAAAAAGATGCGACCGCTGAGCAATTAGCGATTAAAGAAATCAACACTGGCATTATGGCTGCCAATGGTGAATTACTGAAACGTTGGTTAAGTAACCTATCGAATAACAATGCTCAAGGTGAATACTACCTAACAGATATTGTTGCCATGGCTCACAGTGAAGGCGTTGAAATCACCTCTGCACAACCTGAGCATCCAATGGAAGTTGAAGGCGCAAACAACCGTGTACAACTAGCGGCACTTGAGCGTGCTTATCAAGCATGGCAAGCCGAGGAGCTGATGTTAAACGGTGCCACCCTTGCCGACCCAGCACGCATTGATGTACGCGGTGAAGTAACAACGGGTGAAGATGTACTTATTGATGTTAATGTTATTTTTGAAGGTAAAGTAACACTGGGTAATAATGTACAAATAGGTCCTAATTGCGTACTTAAAGACTGCACCATTGGTGATAACGTTATTATTAAAGCCAATTCATTAGTCGAAGAAGCAACTGTTGCGACTAAATGTACTTTAGGTCCATTTGCACGACTGCGTCCTGGTGCCATTATGGAAGAAGATTCTCACATTGGTAATTTTGTCGAAATGAAAAAGACCCGCTTAGGTAAGGGCTCAAAAGCAAACCACCTTACTTATTTAGGTGATGCTGAAATCGGCGAAAAGGTAAATATTGGTGCGGGTACCATTACCTGTAACTACGACGGTGTAAATAAATCAAAAACCATCATCGGTGATAACGCCTTTATTGGTTCAAACTCATCGCTTGTCGCTCCTGTGAATATTGGTTCAACAGCAACAATTGGTGCGGGCTCTGTGATCACTAATACTGTTGAAGATGAACAACTGGCGGTAGCGCGTGGTAAACAGCGTAATCTCAGTGGTTGGAAGCGCCCTGTTAAAAAACAGTAAGCTGCATTATACCTAATTGAAAAAGGCGAGTTCACACTCGCTTTTTTTATGCCCGGATTTTGTCCACATAAAAATGCCATATTGTTGTCATGCCTGTGTGTTGTTATGTAGTAAATACAACACAAAGGAAAAATAATAATGTTAAAAAGATCAATGCTTGCTCTGTCACTGTTGTCTATTCTTACGGGTTGCTCATTAGAGGGAGATGATGGAAAAAATGGTTTACAAGGTGAGCAAGGTCCCGCAGGGCAAGATGGTGTTAATGGCACTAATGCACATTCAGCTTTAAATATTCATCTTATTGGCCGTGCAGTATTAAATGCACAAAGCCCAGAAGGTGCCGCAGAGATTGTGGCCTATCAAGCGGCTAAAAAAAGAATTTTTGCAATTAATAGTTCGGGTGATTCTGCTGTGGTTAATATCATTCCGGCTGATAGCTTTGACAGAGCTGCGCTCGTAAAGGATAACGAAGGCGTTGTAAACGGCACTAATTTGGCCTCTGCAATTACCGTGTCTCTTAATGAGCACAGTGCGGGTGATGCAAACAGTATCGCCATCGATGAAAATAACGAATTACTTGCTGTAGCTATGGCTGCAAAAACAACGGGTGATGCAGGGCTTATCGCATTTTATGATATTAGTGGCGACGAGCCTCAGTTTATTAAGAATGTATCTGTAGGCGCCCTGCCCGACATGGTTACCTTTAGCCATGATGGTAATAAAGTACTGGTTGCAAACGAAGGCGAACCGAATGGGGATTACAGTATTGATCCTGAAGGCTCAATTAGCATCATTAACATCAATGATGGCGTGATTGCTGACACTGCTATTAGCATCACCTTCGCAGCCTATAACGATAAACAAGCAGAGCTTGAAGAATTAGGGATTGTTTTTGCTAATCCGACAGGTCGTACAATCAACGGCAAGCTAATTAATACAACCGTAGCTATGGATTTAGAGCCTGAGTACATCAGCATCTCTAAAGACAATAAGTTTGCCTACGTTTCACTACAAGAAAATAATGCCCTGGCTATCGTTAATTTGGAAAATAATAGCTTAGAGCTAAAAGGGTTAGGCTTCAAAGACTGGTCTAATTTACTCATTGATGCATCAGATAAAGATGGAGGGGTGAACTTTAAATCATACCCAGGCTTATATGGTATGTATCAACCCGATACTATCGCTAGTTTCAGCTGGAAAGGTGCAAATTTCATCGTTACAGCTAACGAAGGCGATGCACGAGAATACTTCTTTGACACAGCCGACGAAGCTGATTGTATAGCAAAAGGTGGTCTTGACTATGATGAAGATGATGGCTGCTTATCTTATATAGATGAAACCAGAGCTAAAGACTTAACGCTGGCAAGCAATTTTGATTACCTGAACAACGACAACACTGATATTGGCCGCCTAAAAGTGACCACAGTTAAAGGTGATGAAGATAACGATGGTGAATACGAGTCACTCTATGCATACGGAGCCCGCTCATTTTCTATTTGGGATAGTAATGGCATGGTGGTTTTTGATTCTGGTGACCAAATTTCACGTATTACCGCATCAGTTCACGGCGAAGCATTTAACAATAATGAAGATGAAAATGCCGGTGATACCCGCTCAGATGACAAAGGGGCTGAACCAGAAGCATTAGCACTGGGTACTATTGGCGAGCGTACATTTGCATTTATTGGTTTAGAGCGTATGGGTGGCATTATGGTGTTTGATATAACAAATCCATACAATGTGACATTCCAAGATTACTTTTTTAACCGTGGCTTAGAAGCCAGTACAGAAATAACCGGTGATCTTGCCCCTGAGGGGATGGCATTTATACCTGCAGAACAAAGTGCAACGAATGAAGCATTACTTGTCGTAGGTAATGAAATCTCGGGCTCAATCGCTGTGTGGGAAATTTCCACTAAGTAATCCAACTAGTAAAATAAAAGCGATAGACTGATTTTAAAGTATATCGCTTTTTCATTTGCCCTTTAATGAACATAAAAGTGACTGATTTTTGAGCTGAAACACTCCTGCAGCCCTTTATTTGTATGGTTATTGTACAAAATTGAAATTAATTAAATAAAACTGAAAT
>NZ_CP058972.1:3017500-3612500 GCF_013423925.1 Pseudoalteromonas sp. JSTW | reverse complement strand
GCGCTGAAAGCATCTAAGCGCGAAGCAGGCCTCGAGATGAGTTCTCACTAGACTTTTAAAGTCTCTGAAGGGCCGTTGAAGACTACAACGTTGATAGGCAGGATGTGGAAGTGGTGTGAGCCATTAAGCTAACCTGTACTAATTACCCGTGAGGCTTAACCATACAACGCCAAACGCGTTTTATGACAGCGTAACAGACAGAAGTTAGTATACTAAAGTAGATTTACGATTATCAGATTTCCGAATTTTATGTAGGGTGAACCGCAGCGCTTAATGCGAAATCAGTTCACCTTGCGCAAAGGACTCGTAAGCGCGATGCGCTTTGTCGAGAATCCTTTCCACGCATTTTGCTTGGTGACAATAGCGTTTTGGACCCACCTGACCCCATGCCGAACTCAGTAGTGAAACGAAACAGCGCCGATGATAGTGTGGCATTTGCCATGTGAAAGTAGGACATCGCCAGGCTCCTAATTAGAGAAACCCGTTGCAGCAATGCAGCGGGTTTTTTGTTGCCTGTAGAAAAATAAAATACCCAACCAAGACCCCCTACGACCTATATCCTTGTAGGCATAAACGCAAGGTGAAGAGACGTAGGAGATGTATGGACTCCTCCCCTAAATAGGGTAAGTACGGTATAAAGAAATTGCAAAACCACTTTTACCAATAAGGAATCCATACATGTCAAAATTTAACTTAATTTGTATCGACTTGGCAAAAAATGTTTTTCAAGTCGGTCAATTTTTTCATCAAAAACTACAAAGTAATAAAGCGGTAAGCAGAAAAGAGCTACTGTCGATACTCACCACGTCTCCTCGTTGTAAAGTTGTTATGGAATCATGTGGCGGTGCTCATTATTGGGCACGCAAGGCGCGTAGTGTTGGTCATGAAGTCGTGATTCTAGACCCTCGATTTGTCAAAGCATTTAGGATTGGCCAGAAAACAGATGCAAACGATGTTATTGCAATAGCTGCGGCTTCTTTCTCACCCAATGTTCGCCCGTGTAAATCACTGACACAAGCACAGCAAAGCCTACAGTCGATAGAGCGAATGCGTGCGTTAGCTGAAAAGCAGAAACGGCAGTTGGCGAATCAAATCAGAGGCTTGTTACTTGAATTTGGAATTGTAATCAAGCAATCAGAATGCGCGTTTAGGCAGGCTATCCCTGAGATTTTAGAAGATAGCGATAATGGGTTAACCGCTGGTTTAAGGCAGTGTATAGCGCAGTGCTATGAATTATTTAAAGCCCAATCAACATTAAAAGAAACATTAAATGAGTTACTGACAGGCTTAGTAAAACAAGATGAGCAATGTGAACGCTTACTGGCTCTTGAGGGCGTAGGGCCTATCACCGCGGTTGGTTTATTAATTAGCTTAAGTGACACAACCCATTTTACGAGCGGACGTAATGCAGCAGCCAATATTGGCGTCACCCCACGTCAGCACTCAAGTGGTGGAAAAGTGCGAATAGGTCATATAGCCAAATACCGCGGAGAGATGATATTACGAAGTCACTTATTTCTGGGGGCCAGAGCGGTCATCAGTCAGTTAAAGCATCGCGAGCCAAAAACGAAAAAAGAGCAATGGCTCAAAGCATTAGTTGAAAGACGCGGTGTGAAGTGCGCCGCCATTGCGTTAGCAAATAAAACAGTTCGGACGGCGTATGCCATGCTGAAAAAGGGCACGCGTTATGAACCAAGCCTACTAGCAAATTAATATTTAGTCTTCGATAACAAAAATAACTGTATTGACCAAGAACCTGCGTTAAGCGGTTAGACCCACCCTTGATAGCCTGTAAAGTGATTAGTGTGTTAAAACACCGAGTAGGAGAAGAGGCACAAGGGCGCGAATACATCATAGGGCCGAGGTAGCTCCTCATTATGAGCCCGCATATAAGTACGCAGTCTAACAAAATTAACGAAGGGTATTGTGCAATAGGAGGAGTCCATATAAGGCACTTTAGTGCCGAAAGTATCTGATATGCCCTTCATACAACACCCCTGACATTCACAGCGCTGTCTCTGGCGAATTACTTGATATATCACACTGTTCTATTTCTTTTACATCTGCGCGGCCATCGCTTAGGTAGCATTGTTCTAGTAAAGAGCAATAGCAGATCTCGGTTTTGATGCTATTACGTTGCTTGTTTACTTTGTCCCATTGAGTTTCATTAAATCCCGTTCGCTTGAAACCAAAAAGTTTAAGTTTGCTGCCAGATGCCAGTAACCGGTTATCACTGGCACTCGTCATAATCCAGCCAAAAGCTTCGAAAATATTTATGTTGGGAGAATCATCTTGCAGAGTTTGTAGCTGTGTTTCATATGCTTGTGTATCAAAACAGCATGCAGAAATTACTTTATAGATATCTAAATATGATTGGTCGTTATAGTGATACTTCACATACTTTACTATCGCAGGTCCTGATCCTGAATTAGTGAGTACAAAGGTGATTTCAGGTAGATTTTTTTCTTCATCATAATTCCCCGTCATAACTTCAAGCCAAGGCCATGTGGCGGCTTTTACTTGTCGTTCTGCAGCATTTGCTTGCAGGTATGTGGCATAAAAAGACGCTGCTGAAATAATAATGGCACACAGTGCGAGAAAGAGGTTTAGGCGCTCATTGGTAAACCAAGCTTTAGGCTGTTTAGAGTCGTCGGGGTTAGTGCTTGCCGTGGTTGATTTTGGTTGGTGATCATCGCTTGCCTCTTGCTGATGTGTCTCAAGAGTTGATTCGGTGACGTCCTTTTGTTGATTATCCATGACTTTGTCGTTGTTATTTTTATAGACTACTAAAGATACAACTTTAATTGGATATATAAAAGAGACAGGGAGTAAAACTCCCTGATTTGGTATTAACTATTTGAGATAAATACGGTGAGCTTTTCGCCTACTCTTAGACTATCTCTAGAAAGGTTATTCCATTGCTTTAGTTTTGTTATGCTGACTTTGTATTGCTTTGCTATTTTCCATAAGCTGTCGCCAGATCTTACTTTGTATTCAATTTGTTGATCAGCTAATTGCGGTAATATAAGTTTTTGACCTACGCGAATAGTGTTCGTTTTTAAGCTATTAAAGGTTTTAAGCTGGCTGACTGTCACTTTATAACGTTTTGCTATTACGCTTAAGCTATCGCCGCGTTTTACGGTGTAATGTTGCCACTGGCTGTAATCATTACTTTTCTGATTTGCTAACAGTGTTTTAAAAGTTGACTGTTGATCTT
The DNA here is from genome assembly GCF_013423925.1 of Pseudoalteromonas sp. JSTW. Classification (NCBI taxonomy): domain Bacteria; kingdom Pseudomonadati; phylum Pseudomonadota; class Gammaproteobacteria; order Alteromonadales; family Pseudoalteromonadaceae; genus Pseudoalteromonas; species Pseudoalteromonas sp. JSTW. The sequence continues at coordinate 3,609,283 of NZ_CP058972.1, read as the reverse complement.
TTGGTACCACAATATGTGGCGCATCTATTACTGCAGGGTAGCGAATTACGCCATGGTTTAACTCTTCGAGTTCTTGCCATTTTGCTTTGTCAGCTAAGATCACAGCCCCTGACACAGGCAAGATGCTAATTGCTTCTTCATTTTTAATCGACGGAAAGACCATTTTTTGATGTTTAAGCAACTGTGCAGCAGCGAGCAGCTTGGGCACATATTGACGAGTTTGTGATGGTAGTTTTAAGTTGAAAAAATCGGTTGGTTTACCTTGCTTTTGATTACGAGCAATGGCTTGTAACACTCGCCCCTCACCGATATTGTAGGCAGCAATAGCATGATACCAATCGCCATCAAAGCGTTTATAAAGATACTCTATAAAATCGAGAGCTGCACGTGTGCTGTCAATCACATCTTGGCGACCATCATACCAAGGAGTAATTTTTACTTTAAAGTATTTGGCGATTGAAGGAGTAAGTTGCCATAAACCCGATGCATGCTTGTGCGAATAGGCACTGGCATCAAAATCGCTCTCTATAAGCGGCATTAGGGCAAGTTCTATGGGTAAGTCACGGTTTTCTACTGCTGTGACGATATGATACAAATACGGCGCTGCACGGCGGCTTATTTCTTCCATATAATTCGGATGAGTAAGGTACCAAGCAATGCGCTTTTGTACATCAGGATGACTTGAATCGCTAAACTGCAGTTGAACGCGAATACGCTGCCACACATCTTCAAGTTCACTTGGTTTTAGCGGTGGCACCGCATCTACTTGTTCTGTTTTAGATTCTGTAACCACAGTATCTGGATTTGCCTTAATTATGGGCTTCTTTTCAGTAAGAGACTCAGGGGCAGTCTGACAGCCTGTTACAATAAGACAAACAACAAGGCCTAAAAATCGATTTAAAAACACGTATTAAAATACTCCGTTAACTTAGGTGCGGGTAAACTAAAGCGCCTAAGCTTAACATAGGGTGAGCTAAAAATGACCATTAGATTAACAACGTGCTAACTCACTCACCCAATTGAAATTAAAACGAAATACTAACTTGTAACCCAGCATAACCATGGTTTTGTGCCTCCCAATAGCGGCTGTCTATTTCTCGGGCTCTGGCATAGATCTCTATTCTGAATGGCTTAGAGTCCACGCCTATACCAACACCCACATAGCCATCGATACTATTGTTATCGTCATCGAAGCGGTCGTTATAGTCATGGTCTTTTCGGTCGTCGTAGAAAGCAAGCTCAATTAAATCTAAGCCCACTTCGCCATAGACAAAAAAGTCACTGAAATAGCCAAATTTTATGCCAGTATCGAGGGTTAAAAATGTCTCCCGATCACCTTTTTTAGTAAACACTTCAGCTGACCCAAGCGCTGTTGTCAATGCTGCGCCAAAATTGCTGTTGTTATTTTTAGCCATAAATTCGACACCTGCCGAGGTGATTGAATCAGTGCTATTACGTTCTGACTTCACAAACAGGTTTATATTTGGGTTGTCATAAACCCCTGCAAAGCTTGTAGAAGGAATTAAGGCAAGTGGTGCAAAAAGTGCTAAGCCGAGATATTTCATATTGAATTTAATCCATTAACTGTAATGGGTACAATAATATCAATCTTGGTGAGTTCTAATTGTAAGAAAATGTTCTAAATTGGCAGGTTAGCCGACAATGTGTGCTCAATTTAATATCGCTATATTGTAATTTTTAAAGGTCTTTAATCTTCACTGCGGGGTTACCTGCTACCAGGGTATTTGCCGCGACATCTTTAGTTACTATTGCCCCTGCGCCAACTACGGCATTATCAGCAACTTTAATACCTGCAAGTATAATCGCGCCTGCACCAATCCATACATTATTACCAATGCTAATCGGCGCTGCAAAATTAGCTTTAGCTAAACGCTCGGTGGGGGTTACTGCATGCGATACTGCAAGAATTTGCACATTAGGGCCAATTAAGCAGTCATTGCCTATGGTAATTTGCGCATCTGATAGCGGCGCATCAAGCACAGTACAGTTAATATTTATGAAGGTTCGATCACCTATTTTAATACCACTGCCATAATCACAATGAAAACCCGCTTCAATAACGACCTGTTCACCACACTGAGCAAACATGCCTTTTAGTCGTTTTAAATTGCCTTTACTGGGACTTTTGGCAAATAAACGGCAAATCTCATGTGCGTTTTTACGCTGTTCAATCAGGGGTTTATCTAGGCTATTAAACTCTTTCATGGTGATCAGTCTTAGTAAATTCTAAAGATAGCTTATCGCGTAAAAGTCAGAGATCAAAATAAACTTAGTGGGGTTATAAAACATTCACTTGCCATTTATATTGTTTCGTTTAAAATCCCGTAACTTTCGAAACGAAACTTATGTGATCAGGTTAATGACAAAACGAAACACTCAACAACGTCGTCATACAATATTAAGTCAGGTTAATGAACTTGGCGAAGTAGCCGTTGAAGCGCTGGCTGAGCAGTTTCAAACCTCCGAAGTGACCATTCGTAAAGATTTAACAGCGCTTGAAAAAAGTGGCTTATTACTGCGCCGCTATGGTGGGGCTATTGCATTACCGCAAGAGATTGTGAGTGATGAAGAAGACTCAGTACGTAAAATCGCAATCGCTAAAGCGGCTGCGGGCCTTATTAAAGATCATAACAGAGTGATCATAGACAGTGGTCGCACAACGGCTGCCATGATCCCTGAGCTTGCAAGTAAACGTGGCCTAGTAGTAATGACAAACGCTATTAAAGTAGCTAACCGTTTATTAGCGCTGGAAAACGAACCGACATTATTGATGACCGGCGGCACCTGGGATCCGCATTCAGAATCGTTTCAAGGCCAAGTTGCAGAGAACGTTTTGCGCTCTTATGACTTTGACCAACTGTTTATTGGTGCCGATGGCATTGATGTAGATAGAGGCACAACGACCTTTAATGAATTAGTGGGCCTTAGCCAAGTAATGGCTGAATCGGCTCGTGAAGTCGTTGTTCTTGTTGAGTCAGATAAAATAGGCCGAAAAATACCGAATTTAGAACTGCCTTGGCAGCAAATTACCACACTTATCACAGACAACAACCTTAGCGAAGAGAAACGCGAGGCGATAAGAAAATGTGGTGTGCAGCTGATTTGTGCAGACATTGAATAACCCGTAATAAGACCGACAACACCTTATTACATAAATTTTATGACAACACATACTGCCCAAAGTAAAACACTTTGGCATGTGCAAAAGGAGAGATTATGTGTGGAATCGTTGGGGCTGTTGCAGAACGCCCAGTAAATAAAATTCTTGTTGAAGGCTTAAAGCGCCTTGAATACCGTGGCTATGACTCAGCAGGTGTGGCTTTACTTAAAGGTAATGAACTAAACACAGTTAAAGCAGTGGGTAAGGTTGCAAACTTAGAAGCTGCACTTAATAATGCCGCTGTTAATGGCACTACCGGTATTGCACATACGCGTTGGGCAACGCATGGTGGTGTAACAGAGGCCAATGCGCACCCGCATATTTCAAAAAGCGAAATTGCCCTTGTTCATAATGGTATTATTGAAAACCATGCCAGCCTACGTGAAGCGTTAAAAGGCGATGGGTATGAGTTTTTATCAGAAACTGATACCGAAGTAATGGTGCACCTTATTCACCAGTTACGTCAGCAACATGACACGCTATTAGCAGCAGTACAAGCTGCAGTTAAGCAGTTTGAAGGTGCATTTGGTACTGTTGTTTTCGATAAAGCGAACGACAACGAAATCATCGTCGCGCGCTCAGGTAGCCCACTGGTGATTGGTTTAGGTCTCGGTGAGAACTTTATTGCATCTGACCAACTTGCCTTACTACCTGTTACACGCAGCTTTATTTACCTTGAAGAAGGTGATGTAGCGCGTATTACCCGTGATAGCGTGGAAATTTTTGATGCGAATGGCGAAGCTGTAGAGCGTGAAGTGATTGAATCAAACATCACTCAAGATGCATCAGGTAAAGGCGAATATCGTCATTACATGCTGAAAGAAATTTACGAACAGCCACTTGCGGTTCGTAATACACTTGAAGGTCGCCTTGTTAATGACACTGTAGCGATTGATGCCTTTGGCGACAGTGCCCAGCAAATCTTTAAAGATGTAAAACACGTGCAAATTATTGCCTGTGGTACGTCTTATCACTCAGGAATGGTGGCTCGTTACTGGCTTGAACAGTTTGCGGGTGTGAGTTGTAACGTTGAGATTGCGTCTGAGTTCCGTTACCGCGAATCATTTGTGCATGAAAATAGCTTATTAGTCACAATTTCTCAGTCAGGTGAAACAGCTGATACCCTAGCTGCATTGCGATTAGCTAAACAGCAAGGTTACATGGCATCGATGACCATTTGTAACGTACCAGGTTCATCTTTAGTACGTGAATCTGATTTAGCCTTTATGACGAAAGCGGGTGCCGAAATTGGCGTTGCATCAACGAAAGCCTTCACAACACAACTTGTTGGCTTACTAATGCTAACAGCGTCTATTGCGCAAGAAAAAGGCCTCGACCAACGTGTAATTGTCAATGCAATTAAAACACTCCCTAACAAGCTTGAAGAAGCATTGTTATTAGCGGATGGCATTGAAGAGTTAGCAGAAGAATTTGCCGACAAGCACCACTCACTATTCTTAGGTCGTGGCTCACAATACCCAATCGCGATGGAAGGTGCGCTTAAGCTGAAAGAAATTTCATACATTCACGCGGAAGCATACGCAGCAGGTGAACTTAAACATGGCCCGCTAGCTTTAATTGATGCCGACATGCCAATTATTGTTGTAGCACCCAACAACGAGCTACTTGAAAAGCTTAAATCAAACGTAGAAGAAGTACGTGCTCGTGGCGGTATTATTTATGTATTCGCAGATAAAGATTCACACTTCGAATCTGACGAAACAATGCGTGTGATCAACGTAAACCATGTTGATGACGTGATTGCACCAGTTGTATATACAATTCCACTACAGTTACTTTCATACTACGTAGCGGTGATTAAAGGTACCGACGTAGACCAACCACGTAACCTAGCGAAATCGGTGACAGTTGAGTAAAATCAATTAGTTGAATTTTTAAAAAGGCGTTCTAGGCGCCTTTTTTTATACCTGTAATTCTGTTAGCTTAAAAAATTACCAATATTTCTTAAGGATAAGTCGTGCGATTATTTAAGTTACTCTGTATTAGCGGTTTTTTACTCTGTACTAACCATGTAATGGCTCAACCAGCGGTAGATGAGCCGGTTATAAATTACAGCCAACAAACGCATACTTTTGAATCAAGTATGCTTAATGAGCAGCGCACTGTCGTTGTGCAATTACCGAAAAGCTATCAAACTCATCCAAATAAGAAATATCCCGTTATATATCGTTTAGATGGGGCTGGTAATGTGCCATTAATTAATGCAGTGCTTGAGCGCTTACAACAAGATGACCAAGCGCCAGAGGTGATTGTAGTCGCGATTGAAAGCACCAATCGACTTAGAGATTTTTATCCCACCGTGAACAAAGAACCGCAAGGACCCGTTGGCGAGGGCGGTGGTGCAGCAAAGTTTTTAGCTTTCGTAGAGCAAGAACTGATGCCTCTGGTTAATAAACAGTATCGCACTCATGATTATAGCGTTATTGCGGGAGCCTCAGCTGCTGGTGTATTTGCTCTTTACGCTATGCAGGCTAAGCCAGAGCTATTTCAAGCGCATATTGCTTATAGCCCCGCGGTATGGTGGAACTATGGCGCTCCGGCTAAGAGCTTGAAAACCTTTGTTACTAAAGCCAACAGTATCAACAGCTATGTATATATAAATATCGGTGAAGAAGCCGGCATTATGCGCGAAAGATACGATGATATGCAGCAAACTATGCAAAATAGTAAGGTGCAAAATCTGCGTTTTAAGAGCGACGCCTTTGCTGGCGTTTCGCATAACTTAACCTCAGCTGCCGGAGCATTTAATGCTTACCATGGCTTATTTTTATCTAAACAGATGCCTTTGAGTGCATTGAGCGATGATGTTTCATCAATTGATGCTTATTATCAACGCTTATCTCAGCAATGGGGCGAGCAAATAGCGCCACCAGACCGTGCTGTTAGGCTACTAGGTTACAGCTTAACGGATAACCAGCAATTTGAGCGGGCTATTGAGGTGTTTAAGTACAATATCAAAAACTATCCTAAATCAGCGTATGCACTGTCAGCTTTGTCATATGGCTATGAAATGCAAGGTAATACTCGACAAGCTCTGGTTCAAATCGAAGCTGCAATAGCGGTCGCAGATGACACTTACCCCTATCTAGATTACTTAAAAGAGACAAAAACGAGGTTAGAAGCACAGTTGAGTAAGAGTTAATAATATGGCCAACTTAGTTGTTGGCTTTTTAAGTGCCTCTTTTAATATTGAGCAATTATCATAAACCAGTGGCTATCATCTAAAAGGTATTTAAATCACTAATCCCTACTTACCGGGCAATAAATGCGTTAAAATTGCAGGCTATTTTAGTAATGAGCCCACACCTTTATGACCTCAGCCTCAAACCCTAGTAATTTCAATGCACTTGGCCTTATTCCAGAGCTAGTTGCTCGATTGTCTGATCTTGAATATACCCAGCCTACACCTATTCAGGCAAAAGCAATTCCAAGTATCTTGGCGGGACATGACTTAATTGCAGGAGCGAATACGGGCTCAGGTAAAACAGCGGCGTTTGCACTACCTATATTGCAAAAAATATCACAGGGTGCATTAAAGCGAGATGCTAAAGGTAACTATGTATCGGCGCTTATTTTGGTGCCGACGCGTGAGCTTGCAACGCAAGTGGCTGATAATGTTAAATCGTATTCTGCTTATTTTAATGGCGCGATTAAAACGATGGCTGTATTTGGTGGGGTGTCGGTTAATACACAAATGCAGGCACTACGCGGCGGTGCCGATATTATTGTGGCAACTCCTGGGCGTTTGCTCGACTTAATTTCAAGCAATGCCATTAAGCTAGATAAAGTAAACACCTTAGTGCTTGATGAAGCTGACCGACTATTGAGCCTTGGTTTTACAGAAGAGCTTGCTGAGTTGTTGGCGTTAATGCCTGCTAAAAAGCAAACGATGTTGTTTTCAGCTACGTTCCCTGAGCAAGTAATGCTATTAACGCAAGAGCTGTTAAAAAATCCGCTAGAGATTCAGTTACAAAACAAAGATGAAAGCACCTTGGTGCAGCGTGTATTCACGGTAAATAAAGGCGAGAAAACCACCGTTTTAGCGCATTTAATTAAACAGCAGCAATGGCGCCAAGCACTTATTTTTGTGAACGCCAAAAAAGACTGTGAGCACTTAGCCAATAAACTAGAAAAACGCGGTATTAGCGCACAAGTATTCCATGGCGATAAAGGCCAAAGCGAGCGTACACGTGTAATCGAGAAATTCAAAGCGGGTGAAATTGACGTACTAATTGCCACTGATATTGCTGCCCGTGGTTTAGATATTGAAAAACTGCCAGTGGTGATTAACTTTAATTTACCGCGCAGCCCCGCTGATTACATGCATCGCATTGGTCGAAGTGGCCGTGCTGGTGAAGTGGGTTTAGCGTTATCACTGATTGATTATGAAGACTTTCATCACTTTAGAATCATCGAAAAGAAAAATAAGTTACGCTTGGAGCGAGAGCAAGTGGGAGGTTTTGAAGTGAATAAAGCAAACCTTGATGCTGCACAGGCGCTTAAAAGCGATAAGCCAATGGCAAAACCGGAAGGCACGGGTAAGAAAAAGAAGAAAAATAAAGTGAACAAAGAAGACGATGTTTGGAGTAGCTGGCGTCGTAAGTAACAAAAATGAACAAGCCGACGAAAGTCGGCTTGTTCATTTACAGTAAGACAGAGTTTACTTATAAAAAACCTCAACAGTGCCTTTTACTTTCATAAGTAATGGCTGGCCGCGACGGTCTAGTGCTTTAGGTGCTGCAATTTTGATCCAGCCTTCGCTGATGCAGTATTCTTCTACGTCAAAACGCTCTTTACCGTTTAGTTTTACACCAATTTCATGTTCGAATACTTCTTCTACATAAAATTTGCTACGTGGGTTGATAGAAAGTTGATCGGGTAGTGCTGGTTTTGTTGTATCGGTCATAGTTGCGATCTGCATTGAATAAATTGTGCGCCATTGTAGGCAATACCGCGCATTCGCTCAAGTATCAGTGGTGCAAATTTGTTGTTTACTCACACGCTTGCGCTGAATGATCTATACACTGTGCAATGGCATCACTCTTTTTATCGAAATCATGGGTTAGGCAGTAGTCAAAACGCATGGTTAAATCAACCACCTGCTCATCGGTGCGCTCTGGCCAGCGCCAGTCTCTGACGATTTCCCTTGCGGCTTTTCTGACTTCTTTGCTGTATCGCTTAGGTGCAGATTTTTCAATATTTATCGCTTTTACTTGGCCTTGTGGTGTGACTTTAAAATTAACAATCGCGCAACCACTGCCTTGCTTATTTAAAAGCTCACGAGGGTATTGAACATTTGGAATTTGCTGCAGTCGCTGCCATGTTAGCTCACCGGCTGAGGTATCAAGTACCTGTGCTTGAATATCCACAAACGGTACTTTACGTGATAAGTCTGGGTTGGCGTATGCGCTTACAGATGTGCAAGCCAGTGATAGTGCGAATAGCGATTTGTACATAGTCATCCGTAACATGTTTGTTTTTTGTTCAGCGATAAATACTAAAGATAAGAAAGCCGGATGTAAATAAGTGGTGTGGGTATAAAACAGTAACAAAATGATTTGTTATACTATATCAACACGATTATTTGTGTTATTTTATAACAAATAATCGTTTAATCTTTTTGAAGTACCAACCTATGACGTTTTCAACCCTTCCCCTTAGTTTAGCTGTTGTAATAAGCACGGCTGTGAATGCGACTGATAACAGTGATATAGAAACTATTACTATTGAACACAAGCAAGCGTTTCGGGGGGATATACCCGCCAAAGAGCTACCGCAATCGATCACGACCTTAAGTAAAGATATGCTCACTGATAATGGCATAACTAAGTTTCGTGATGCGCTCGATTTTTCGGCGAGTATCAGCCGTAAAAATAATGGAGGGGGCTTGTGGGATAGCTACTCTATTCGCGGTTTGTCTGGTAATGAAAACATGCCTTCGGGGTATTTAATTAATGGCTTTAGTGGTGGAAAAGGCTTTGCAGGGCCAAGAGATGTGTCGAATATTGAATACATTGAGGTGTTAAAAGGGCCTGGCTCTGCGCTTTATGGTCGTTCTGAACCGGGTGGTACTATTAATATTATTACTAAAAAGCCACAGTTTTACCAACAAGGCCAGTTTAAGGCTGAACTGGGCAGTGATGAACACAAGCGAGTTCAAGGTGATTATACCAATGGTGTGACTGATGATTTAGCGTTTCGCATTAATGGTGCGTGGCAAGACAGCGATAGTTTTCGTGATTATGTGCACCACGATAAATTAGTGATTACACCTTCGCTTTACTATCAAGTGACTGATAACTCATCGCTCACCTATGAGTTTGAATATGTTGACCAACAACAAATGTACGACCGAGGCGTTGTGATTCTTAATGGCAATATTGAGACTGTGCCGGAGTCACGCTTTTTAGGTAACCCAAATGATGCGCCAACAAAAGTTCACTCCAGAGGCCATCAACTCAACTATAACTATAATTTTAATAATGATTGGTCATTACTTGCTGGCGCTAATTATCGTGCAGCCACTTTAACTGGTGAGTCTTCAGATGCGGAATTATCGCCATCGCGCCAATCATTATTTGATGATGGAACAACCTTAACGCGCCAGCACCGCTATCGAGATTATGAATCTGAGGATGTTTCCGTGCGTTTTGAGCTGAGCGGTCAGTTTGATATTGCAAGTATTACCAATCATGTTTTATTCGGTGCTGATGCATATGAATACGAGTTACGTACAGGGTTATATCGTTACCGCGGTGGTTATGGCACTTATACAATTGATATCCATGAGCCAGATTACACGCCTATCGAAGGCCCTGAAATGGGTATGCAATATGAGAACAATGAGGAACAACGTGCTTACGGTCTTTATATACAAGATCAGTTAGATATAACTGACAACCTAAAAGTGATGGTTGGGTTACGTTTTGATGAAATAGAACAAGATATTTTCGAAACGAAGTCGGGCGTTGCATCACACAGTAAAAAAAATCGTATTAGCCCACGTTTTGGTATGGTGTACGTGCTAAACGATAACATTAATCTGTACTCAAGTTACTCAGAGGGTTTTTTACCGTTAAGTGGCACCGACGCTGAAGGTAAGCCATTTGGCTTTGAAGAGAGTGACTCGTTCGAAGTCGGTGTGAAATTTAGCAGCGAAAAAATCACTGGTACAGTGGCAATATTTGATGCGACTAAGAGCAATATGCTGGTGGCAGATCCTGTTAATGTGGGGTATTCAGCCCCAATAGGCAAAGCCAAAAGTAAAGGTGTTGAGCTTGATTTAACAGGCTCACTGGGCGCGAACACTGAGTACAACCTATCTTATGCATATGTTGACGCTGAGACAGCAACAGACAGTTTAAATGTTGAGTGGATAGTGCCTATTCCAAAGGGCAGCCCGCTTGTTAACGTGCCAAAGAATAACTTTTCTGCAAGTTTTAATCATGATCTGACACTATTTTCTCAAGAGCTTAAGGTCGGGGGGCATTATCAATATGTGTCAGATCGTTTAGGGGACCCTGCCGATTTAACTTTTCGCATCCCACGCTATCAATTAGTGGGTTTATTCGCAAAATGGCGTGCAACAGAGCAAACAACCGTGTCACTAAATGTCGATAATATCTTTAACGAAAAATATATTGCCAGTAGCTACAATGCACTGTGGGCTTATCCTGGAGCGCCAACGCAATTTAAACTGGGGGTGAGCTATGACTTCTGAGCAGCTTAAAAGTCGTATTCATAGTATCGACATTATGCGGGGGGTCGTTATTTTAATTATGCTCCTAGATCATGTCAGAGAACGCTTCTTTTTGCATATGCAAGTGTCTGATCCGATGGACGTTGATGTTACTTCACCCAGCTTATTTTGGAGTCGTTTTGCGGCCCACTTTTGTGCACCAACCTTTATCTTTTTAACGGGGCTGTCGGCGTGGTTGTACAGTCACCCAGCAACGGGTGTCGCACGCTCTGCTCGCGGCTTTTTAGTAAAACGAGGGCTGTTTTTAATTGCGCTTGAAGTAACGTTAATTTGCTTTTCGTGGATGGGGTATTACTACACGATTTGGCTTCAAGTGATGTGGGCTATTGGCTTGTGTATGTTGGTGCTTGCTTTACTTATAAAGCTACCTCAGAGGGTATTACTCGTCCTTGGTTTAGTGATTGTATTCGGCCATAACTTACTTACTCCAATCAGTTTCACGCCCGATGAGTTTGGTTATTCGCTGTGGACGATTTTGCATGATCGAGGTTATTTATCACAAGGTGGCTTAATTGACGTAAAAATTAGCTACCCTGTATTGCCGTGGATTGGTGTGATTTTACTGGGTTATTGCGCAGGGCCACTATATGCACATACGCAAAAAGCGCAGTCGCGTAAACGAGCATTGCTGCTGTTAGCACTATTATGTGTAGGATTATTCGCGGTACTGCGTGGTTTTAATATTTATGGTGAAACGTTGCCTTGGCAAACCTTTAGCACCACCACAGAAACGATCATGTCGGTATTCAATGTAACGAAGTATCCGCCATCATTAAACTTTTTATTGATAACCTTGGCGGGGATGTTTCTCGGTTTATGGGCGTTTGAGCGACCCCTTAACCGCGTGACCAATGCGCTGCGCGTTTATGGTTCTGTGCCTATGTTTTTTTATATATTACACCTGTATGTGCTGCTCGCCATGTATCAAGTCGGTATGTTGATATGGGGGGCAAACCAAGGGCACTATTTTGGGGTAAGTGATATATCAAGTGTTTGGTTAATTACTTTACTCTTAATAATTGGACTCTATTGGCCAACCAAAAAGTTTAGTGAATACAAACGTAAAACTAAAAAACCGTGGCTTAAGTATTTGTAAAATGAAAAATGCCGATATGCAAGCATATCGGCATTACTTCTTAACTATCCTAATTAACTTATCCTTAGTTAATTTGAGATTTCTTACGACGAAGCGTCAGAAGTGGTGCAAACGCTAGTAATAACCAGCCAAATGAGCCACTTGATGATTTTTTGCTTTCTTCCACTTCAGGGTCTGGGATAACGGCCTCAGGGAAAGTACAACTACCATTGTCAGTATTTGCATTTTCATCATAATTTGTTGCTGCGCTGTCAGTACAACCCAACTCAATACCATCTGACATAACCATTAATGAGAATGAGCTCATTGCAGCATCTGCAGAGTTTACTCTGTCGCTTACTTTTACCATGACATCAATTTCACCATTAAAGTGCTCTGTAGGTGTGATTGTTACTGTGCTACCTGATGTGTGACCTGAAACTTCAGAAGTAAAGTTTTCACCCATCACTTCAATCACGTTACTTACGTTGTTTTCATCCGCGTAAAGTACATCGAAGCTAATAGAGTTGTTTTCTTCAACTTGCATATCAGGGAAGTCAGATAATGAAATATTACCCAGTACGTTAAGCTCTAAGGTTAACACTTCGTCATCAGCGCCTTCTAAGCCGTTATTAACCGTCAGCGTATGCATTTGTGCTGCAGCTGCTTCGCCAATATACGCTTGGAACTGAACGTCAAACTTAGACACTTCAGGGCCTACATAATCCATACATACGACAAGCTCATCATGAACAACTTCATCAAGATTGTCGTATGCAAAACCATCACCAATATTAAGATCTACAGGCATATCACCATTAACAATAATACGACCGTCAGCAGCTTTGAAACCAATAGAACCTTGGTTATCAGCGAGGTTAACGTTGTCATAAGCAAACATCATTTCATATTCGCCTGGCTCATAAGCAATATTCATACGCATGAACAATTCAACGTCAACTGATTGCCCTTCTACTTGAGAGCGTTGGATATTATCCCACTCAAGGACAAGCCAATCACGTGCTTGAGTATAAGTTGGTGTAATACCCGCGTTAGCGTCATAGTTACCATAAGTGCCATCTACACGCTCAGGAATTGTGTTATCACCAACCCAGAAAGGCGCAATAAGATACGGAGGTGGTGGTGGGAAACCGCCGCCTGATGGAAGTTCTACATGGAATGGCGTTGTGCGGCCGTTAGAGCCAAACGTCACTAAACCAGCTGGGTTAAGTTTGATTGAATCAAAATGGTATTTATTAAAGAATGGGAAAGAAACATCGAGATCTGTTGCCATTAACTCTTTAAATGAATACTCAAACTCGTTCCAGTATTGGCCTTGAACTCCTTCAAGTGTACGCCAGCCAAGTGTACGCAAGTCTAAATAGTTAGGGTACGGAGATTTAGCTGCTCCAAGAGAACACATTTCATCTGTTAGATTCGTGGTAATTTTATAGTTACGAGCCACATCTTTGGTCGTCTCTTGCGTACCTTGAAGTGATAATACGTTGTCTACCAGTTCAGGTGTTGCTGGAGTTGATGCTGTCGCAACAATGCTGTCTTCAATAATTTCGATGCCTTCTGGGAAAGCAGTATCAATTGTGAAATTACGAGCCGCTTGTTCATTATTTGCGATTACTTCAATTTTGAAATCAACTAATTCACCCACAGTCGCTTGTTCTTTATTTGCTGTAAAGCGCATGTCTTTATCAATTTGATTGATAATGACAGGAACAAAACCAAGGTTACCAGCGTCTTCAGGGTTGCTACCTAAGTCAAAACCACCAAAATATATATCGCCTACTTCCATGTCAGGTAAGTTGTACGACAGTGTTAGCTCGTAGTCTTTGTAACCTACAATTTTCTCTGGAGCACTGACTGTTAGGTTGCTTTGACCTTCTTGAACCACTGCTGTTGCAAAAGTGATATCTCGGCCTTGGTCTTCTTCACCCGAAGGAACATTTGCTAAGCTCATGTAAACGGTGAAATATTCACCTGCTTCTGGGTCAACAATGTTACAGAAGTTGGTAACAGTAAAGCTGGTAGACATACAGATAGTTTCATCCATGCTTGCTAAACCATCGTTATTACTGTCTTTACCCATAAACATAAGCACGCGAGAGGCTTCGCCTACTGGGCTTGCGCTTAGCATTTTTGCGTCTTGTGGTACGGTAGTCCACTCGATATGGTTAGGGTTAACAATTTCACCATCGACGTCGACTAAATCAAATGGGTCGCCGCTGGTGGTGTCTGTGAATAATTTTACGGTGTTTTGTTGGCCTTCCACTAACCCAAAAGAGCGCGATGTGAAATCACTCACTTCATCGGTGTTGAAAGGACCTACATTAATTGTTGAAGAACGACGATGCGCATCTACTTTAATAAAGCTCGGTAATCCTGTATCACCGTTAAATGTCCATACTGGCATTTCTAGAACGGGTGAATTAGGGTTGCTCGAAACCAATTTTATTTGACCTTGGTTTCCTGATACCTCAATATTATCAATTGCTTGAGCAACTTGGTTCATTTTCACTTCAACAACAATGTTTTGTGTTTCACCGGCTTTTAGTGAAAACTCACTCGGCGTTACAGTAATTGTGCTGTTACCAATCCACTCTTCAGCTGATACGCTCCACGTTGCATCTTCTGTTGCTGTCACTGTACGCATAAAGCTACATTCTAGGCCACAGTTATTATCAACCATGTAAGCCGTGTTAAGTGCTTTTAAGCGGCCGCCTAAATTAGGATTTGCCGCTTTCATATTTTCGATGCTTTCATGCATCACTAAACCGGCTTTATCAGCAAGGTCAACATGCATACGACCCGCACCCATATCTTGTAAAGATGAATCAAAGCCTTCATCTTTATAGTTATCAAGGTATTGTGCATTTTTAAGGTTGTTGCTTGCCGTTAACATCAGCGCTGATTGAATCTCCATTAAAGACCATTCAGGATGAGACTGTTTAAGCAATGCGGCAGCACCAGCAACGTGCGGACTTGCCATTGATGTACCCGACATCGTTTGCCAGTCTGTTGATGATGGGTTTTTAGAAAACGGTTGGTCGTCTGAACTCGCTGCGAACACATCAACACCCGGTGCAGCAACATCAACTAACAAGGTATCAAAACCAAAGTATGATGGACCGCGACTTGAGAAGTACGCAATGCGCTCTTCATCTACTTCTTCGGTGCTAGCTGAGTTTGCTGTAATGGTTCCTTTATGACCTGAGCCTGTGCTTAACCAATTAAGTAGTTTAACACCTTCTGCATTGGTTACATGTGCTGTAGGCGCAGGGTAAGGCAGTTGAGGTGCTGGGCTACGGTCTTGGTATGACGATAGGTTGTAAATAATGACACCCTCAGCGCCACCGGCTAATACGTTATTTGCTTTTGCGTAAAGCGGTTTATTGCTTCGCTTACACACAACAATAACGTCTTCTTGGCTTTCGTCGATATCCGGCGTGTTAGGGTCATCGGTAAAGTCAAAGGTGCCCGCTGGATAAGGCTGATCACAGTCTGTTTGGTAGCGTGACACTGGCTCATTTGGGTTAGGGTAATCAGACGCAGAAACAATTAAACCCGTTAGCTCGTCAAAGGTAATGCCTGCAGCAATCATATCTGTTGGTGCGTCAGTGTCGCCACCTGATAAGTTCTCAAGAGTTTTATCGCTAAACACAACTTGCGAAGATGGAGTATGCGCAGCAACCGTTGTTACCCAAGGAGATGAGTGATCAGCTGATTGTAAGTAAGGGCCACTGTTACCGGCTGCAACAGCAACGAATACACCTGAGTTTGCCGCATTGAAAAATGCTTGCTCAATAGGTTCAACCCAAGGATCTTCCTCAAAACCACCGAGTGAGGCATTGAGTACATCAACGTTATCAATAGCTGATTGCTCGATAGCGGCAATAATTGCACTACCTGGACAGCCCGCATATGGGTCGCCAGCAGCGCCAGGCCAACAAACTTGGTAAGAAATGATATTTGCATGCGGTGCCATACCTGACACTTGCGGGAAGATAAGGTTCGTTTCAGTGCCTGAGTTTTGGCTACCGTAACCAGGTTCTTTATAAGTAATATCATAAAGTACGTTACCCGCTGCGGTGCCTGCAACGTGAGAACCATGAGAGTTATAATCTTCACCATACGCTGGACGCGATTCTTCAAATACAGGATCAGAATACGCTACTGTGATTTCTGGGTATGAATACACACCAATGAGCTTATCGTTACAGCGATCTGCGAATTCAGCTTTAGCACAATCACCTAAGTAAGTATCACCCAGTGGATTGGTGTGTGTATAGCCATCATCGCCTACGGCAGCAAATGATGGGTGATCAGTATTAATACCCGTGTCGATAATACCGACAACAACGCCTTCACCTTTGTTACTTGTTAGGCCACTTTGACTGTTGCTCCACAGTGCTTTTGCACCTGTTTGCTCAATCGTGTTAAACGTAGTTAGTGGGTATATCTTAGAGCGTGCGATGTGCTTAATGCCAGGCACTTTTGCTAAACGCGCAGCTTCTTCTTGGGTCATTCGGGTTGTGAAGCCGTTTAAAGTGACGCTAAATTCACGATCTACTTTTAATTGCAGACCTTGAAGTGTCAGTGCAGAGTTCACAACATTTTGACGCTTGCTAGCGAGGTGATTTGAGTAGCTTGCAATTTCAGGTTTATTTAAATCAAGTGGCTTTGCGGTTGTTTGTCTAGCTGTCGCCACTGTTTCACGTGTACTTGCTAGGCCTTTTAGGCTGCCATCATAAGCTGAAATAGGTGCATCAATTAATTGAACAATATAAGTTTGAACACCAGTGATGTCTTTTTCTGGCGTGAAAATGCGGCTTTGTTTCTTCACCGTTTGGTTGATTTTACCATCCCAATTAGTTTCAGCAGAAACCATTGGTTTTGGCGCATAATCAGCGGGTTGTTCAGCCCATTCTTGTGCTTGATTCAGTGCAGCATGTGAAGTGCCAGCACTGATATACAGTGCAGAAGCGACCATCACTGATACTTTTTTCATATTGAACATGTGCTTTAGTTCCCTAGAAGGATTTTTTAATTATGAGCTCGCTATTTGTTGCGAACGATTTTAATCACTAGGGATAGTGTTCAGTTGTGTATCTAACATCAATATAATGTAAATAAATGGCACACACTGATACATCTTGGTACATTTTCGGGGAGGGGGTATCAACGCAAAAAATGAATACTTGCCTTGGCGCCAGTGAGCTGGCTGCTATTGTCTAAACTAAACTGTGCGTTATTCCAAATACAGAGTTGCTTCACGATTGACAAGCCTAAGCCGACTCCCTTATAGCCACGTTGATGCACAGAGGCCGTTTTAGAAAAAGGCTGCATTAAGGTTGCGCGCATCGCTTCTGGTATACCTGGCCCGTCATCTTCGATGATGAGTAACGTGCCTTTTTTAGTGTGTTTTAAGGTGATCTCAATATGTTGTTTAGCAAACCGCACAGCGTTACCAAGTAAGTTTTGCAGTAAGCGCTGAAAGCTTTGCTTATCAACACTTATTTTTTCTAGTTGGCAATCAATACGAATATCAAGCTGACAATAACTCATAAACTTAGCAATACAGGGCTGGAGTAATTCATCAGGGCTGTAGTCTTTAATTAATATGCGTGGCTCACACTGTTCAAGCTCTGCATAAGTTAAAAACTCTTCAACTAATAGCTCTAACTCAATAATGTCTTGCAAAATACTGTGGCGATAATGGTTGTTATCGTCAACGGCTTCGAGGGCAAACTTAGCGCGTGAAATCGGGGTTAAAAAGTCATGTGAAACGGCGTTGATAAGTTCGCGCTGACTTTGGTTTCGGTTATAAAGTGCCTGTGCCATATTATCAAAGGTATCGCCTATGCTTTTTAATAAACTAAAGCGGCTAAATTGAACTTGCGGGCTAAAATCAGCATTTGAAATTTTGCTACTTGCTCTACGTAGTTTACTTAAATCAATCAGTAATGGGCCGGTAAAAATAACCACCGCTAATGCAACACTACTATAAAAAACCAGACTCACGAGGGATTGTGATGCTGTTTCTTCTGTTTGTACGTAAGGGCCAGCGCTTAAAATGGTGTCACCATCGACAGCAAGTCGATGAAAATACACATTCCCTTCAGGGTCATTAACACTGATCACTTCGCCTCGTAACAGGGGTTGTTTTAAAGCATCGCCTAAGTAGAAACTGGCAAGGGGCGATTTTTTTATTAACGCATTATCGACTTGGCTTTCTACACTTAGCAGGTGGTGTGCGAGTTGCTGTTCTAACGAGTGAGCGGGAGGAGAAGGAAAATAAGTCTCTAGTACCCACGCTGCGCTACTTAGGCAAACAGCGAGGGTTAAATAGAGGTAAAAATACAGCCTAAACAAGGCAAGTTAGCTCCAAGCTTGAGGTGAAAAAATATACCCTTTGCCCCACACGGTGACTATTTTTTGGGGTGGCACAGATTCGTCTCCGAGCTTTTTTCGGAGCCGACTTATACGGCCATCAATTGTGCGGCTTTGACCATCATATTTACGACCAATTGCACTATCAAAAAGCTGATCGCGACTGATAAGTTGCCCTGGAGCCTTGGCTAACTGTATTAGTAATTCAAACTCTGCACTGGTTAATTCAAGAGGTTGGCTATGCAAATAAGCTTCGCGCTGAATGGTATTTATACTCAGTGAGCCAAACCGTATGTTATGGGCGTTGTGTACAGTACTTTGAGGCTTAACCTGTTGAGTGCGGCGAATCGTGTTGTTAATTTTTGCTAATAAAATAGACGGTGATACAGGCTTGGTAAGGTAGTCATCGGCTCCTAATTCTAGCCCTGTTATATGATCAACCTGACTTTGTCTGGCAGTCATAAAAATAATCGGACTGTCTTGATAGCGCTTTAGCTCTTTGAATACGTCAAAACCATCTTCGTTACCAAGGCCGATATCGAGTAAAATCAAGTCGAACTTCTTCATACTTGCTTGGTAGCACGCATGGCAGCCATTATCAAAATGATCAACCTCATACCCATTACTCATCAGGTAATTTACGACTAATTGAGCCAGTTTTAGGTCATCTTCAATATATAAAATTTTATTATGCTTGGTCATTAAAAAATACTCCATGCGATATCACGGCGACGTTTTTTAATATTTTGATAAAAAACGTTTATTTCAGTGCTTTCTAACGGGATAAGTTGCTCGGTTAATAGCTCTAGAACAATATTTCGATTGTTTCGTACAGCGATAAGGAAGTTGTGCCCTTGTTTTGGCTTTTGACAAAATAGCCTGACTTGCTGATCA
The DNA here is from genome assembly GCF_013423925.1 of Pseudoalteromonas sp. JSTW. Lineage (NCBI taxonomy): Bacteria > Pseudomonadati > Pseudomonadota > Gammaproteobacteria > Alteromonadales > Pseudoalteromonadaceae > Pseudoalteromonas > Pseudoalteromonas sp. JSTW. The sequence goes on along the minus strand of NZ_CP058972.1, from coordinate 3,589,951 downwards.
GTAACACGAATGCACACCGTGCTGGTGGCCTCTGTGAACCAATCTACCTTAATATTCATCACACAATCTTGTTCAATAGTTACACAGTTACTGGGTGTTACTTCAATATGACTCGACTCAGCAAAGGCAAGTTTACTAAGGGTGAAGCTGAGGATAAGCATCATGAGTAAAAATGAGTTAGTTCGCAGCATTGTTTAGTAATTCCATGCAATGCCAGCATAAAAAGAAAGCAAGTTGCTATCGTTTATGAGTGGACTGTCGGCGATGCCCGAAGATAAGCGCTGGTACTTTACATCACTAATAAATTGCCATTGCTGACTAAAGTGGTATTGGTAGCTGGCCTTAAGGCCATACTTTTGACTTGAGCGACCTTCAAAGCGGCTAAACCCCACCTGCACGTCTTGTTGGCTAGTGCCATAATAGTAATCAACTAACCCTCTGTTTAAATGCTGTACTTCGATACCCAATAAAAGTAGATGCTGATCAATTTTATATAAGCGCTGTGCAGAAAGTGCGCCTTGTAAACCCTTATGATAGTTGGTTAGCTCCATTGCCCAACTCACGCTAAAGCGCCAGTTTTGCCAATCGTATAGCGCTTCTGCGCCAGTCATAAAAGAGAGTTTACGGTTACTAATACTGCCTATATCGCCGCGTCTTTTTTGGGTCGTGGGCGGCATGTCACCCATTGCCGGTGGAATTGACCCCATTGGAGGGCGGCCACTTATAGTCCTTATTGCTGCGAGTGCAGCGGAATGCTTAGCAAAGTAAAGCCCGTCTTCGTTTAGTTGAGTGAACACCGAGAGTTGATAGTTTTCACGTGTTATCGGTGTCCAGGTTAGTTGCGTATTTGCGAACGAGAAATCACCGACAAACAGTTCTACGCGCGGCAGCACATAAAGTGGAATATCCCCTTTATTATAAACCGGATTATCGAGCTGCCCATACCCTAAGCTAATGCCAAGGCTCAATCCTTCATCTGCTAAATAGGCAGGCGCGGTACTGTGAGCCTGAGGAGACAAGTAAAGCGTGCTTAAGAGTAAAATAATGCGAAGCCCAATAGAGCAACCACTGTTAACTATCACAAATAAAAAACCTCAGCGAAAAAACGTGTTAACACTAAGGTGTTCTTGTTAACTTGAACAATGAAATAATGTACCAAATTGTAGCATTGGTTGGTTTTTGTAAACTAAATAATGTAAGCGCATGAATTAATAATTAATGTGTTTGTGATGCTGAGGTCGCTAAAAAAAGCGTGAGCAACATAAACAGAGTATTACAAAGTATTAAACGGTGCATATTCACGCTCATTTAACACTTTAAAACCGCGTTAGGGGCACGTCATTACTGACATGACACTTTATTAAGTTGCTATTTGACTGAGTTTTTGCGATATTAATTATATTATAATATTAACAGGAAGCTAATAAGATGACTCTGCCTAGTTCTCAATCTGCAAATGCTATTCGCATACTTGCTGTCGATGCTGTTCAACAAGCTAACTCAGGTCACCCAGGTGCGCCCATGGGGATGGCTGATATTGCCGCAGTATTGTGGCAAAACTTTCATCGTCATAACCCATTAAACCCAGACTGGTCTAACCGTGACCGTTTTGTGTTATCAAATGGGCATGGCTCAATGTTGCAATATGCATTGTTACATCTAAGCGGCTACGACGTTAGCATCGAAGATATTAAGCAATTCCGTCAGCTTCATTCTAAAACACCGGGTCACCCTGAATACGGTTACACACCGGGTGTTGAAACAACAACAGGCCCATTAGGTTCGGGGATTGCTAACGCAGTCGGTATGGCTATCGCTGAAAAAACTTTAGCGGCACAATTCAATAAACCGAACTTTGATATTGTTGATCACTTTACATACTGCTTTATGGGTGACGGCTGTCTAATGGAAGGTATCTCGCACGAAGCATGTTCGTTGGCAGGTACGTTAGGCCTTGGAAAACTCATTGCATTTTGGGATGACAACGGTATCTCGATCGATGGTGAAGTAGAAGGTTGGTTCACTGATGATACACCTGCGCGTTTTGAGTCGTATGGCTGGCAGGTTATTCGTGATGTTGATGGTCACGATATGAATGCAATTGCGGGCGCAATCGAGGCGGCGCAAAGCAATACCACGCAACCTACACTGATTTGCTGTAAAACCGTGATTGGTTTTGGTTCGCCAAACAAATCGGGTAGCCACGACTGTCATGGTGCGCCACTTGGTCACGATGAAATCGCTGCGGTACGTGAGCAATTAAACTGGCCACACCCTGCATTCGAAGTACCGCAAGACGTGTACAACGAGTGGAATACTCAAGCGAAAGGTCAAGAGTTCGAAAGTGCATGGCAACAAACGTTTGCTGCCTATAGCAAAGCACACCCTGAAATAGCTAAAGAATATACTCGTCGCGTACTTGAAAAAACACTCCCTGCTAACTTCGCAGAATTAGCTGATGAGTACATTGCTAAATGCCAAGCTGACATGCAAAACATTGCAACGCGTAAAGCTTCACAAAACGCAATTACTTTCTTCGCAAAGCAGCTTCCTGAACTAATGGGTGGCTCTGCTGACCTTGCCGGTTCAAACTTAACATTGTGGCCAGACGCTAAAGGCTTACAAGATGCCGCTGATGGTAACTATGTTTTTTACGGTGTACGTGAATTTGGTATGAGCGCTATCATGAATGGTATTGCACTACACGGTGGCTTTATCCCATTCGGTGCGACTTTCTTAATGTTTATGGAATACGCGCGAAATGCTGTGCGTATGGCTGCATTAATGAAAGCACAAAGCATCTTTGTGTATACTCATGATTCAATTGGTCAAGGTGAAGATGGTCCAACTCACCAACCAATCGAGCAAATTGCAAACCTACGTATGACCCCGAATATGACTGCGTGGCGTCCGTGTGATGAAACAGAAACAGCGGTTGCTTGGCGTCAAGCGTTATTAAAAGAAACAGGCCCAAGCTCACTCATTTTCAGCCGCCAAGGCACGAAAGCGATGGCGCGCGATGAGCAGCAAGTAGCCGATATCGCTAAAGGTGGTTACGTACTTGTTGATAGCGAACAAACAGCTGAACTTATCCTAATTGCAACAGGTTCAGAGGTTGAACTGGCGGTTAATGCTGCCGCTGAACTGACAGCACAAGGCAAGCAAGTTCGCGTGGTATCTATGCCGTCGACTAATCAGTTTGATAGCCAAGACAAAGCATACCGTCAAAGCGTACTACCAGCAGGTACTCCAAAAATTGCAGTTGAAGCTGCGCACCGTGACTTCTGGTTCAAGTATGTTGGCCAAGATGGTGACGTACTCGGTATGGATACATTTGGTGAATCAGCGCCAGGTGCTGTATTGCTAGAGCACTTTGGTTTCACGGTTGCTAACCTCGTCGCTAAAGCAAACGCATTACTTGCTGAATAATGTTGTTAGCTAAAAATTTATCGTAATCGCAACACGATAAGCCTGCCTTCACGATTATAAGGCAGGCACAAAAAAGCCCGCAAACCTTAGTTTGCGGGCTTTTTTCTGCGTAAACAATCAGGTTTAAACTAATTCGCTTAAGATTGACTCTAGTTTCTCTTGGTCAATGGCGAACTGGCGAATACCTTGGCTTAGCTTTTCAGTGGCCATTGCATCTTCATTCATTTCCCAGCGGAATGCCTGCTCTGTCATCGCTGCTGGCGCGTCTGCTTTTTCAGTCGCAGGTTGTAGCTTTTGTGTCAACGGCGCTTGCGTTGCTGCAAGTTCTGCAAGAAGTTTAGGGCTGATAGTTAAGCGGTCACAGCCTGCTAGTTCTTGAATTTCACCAATGTTACGGAAGCTTGCACCCATAACGATTGTTTCAAAACCATGTTTTTTGAAATAGTTATAGATGTGAGTCACTGACTTAACGCCCGGATCGTTTGCACCGTCGAAATCTGCGCTTGCATCTTGTGCTTTATACCAATCAAGAATACGCCCTACGAATGGAGAGATTAGGTATGCGCCTACTTCGGCACAAGCACGCGCTTGAGCAAATGCAAACACCAGTGTTAGGTTACAACGGATGCCTTGTGCTTCAAGTACTTTAGCGGCTTGAATACCTTCCCATGTAGAAGCAATTTTGATTAACACGCGCGATGTGTCGATACCTTGCTCTTTATAAAGAGCAACAAGCTCAAGAGCTTTATCAACGGTTGCTTGGGTATCAAATGATAAACGCGCATCAACTTCAGTTGACACTAAACCCGGTACTTGCTCCATTAATTTAGAGCCAATTAATACTGCTAGTTTATCAGCTGCTTTGCTTATTACTTCATTTGTATCGTTACTTTGTGCTTTAGCCCATGAAACGGCTTCTGCAGCAAGTGGACGGTATTTCTCAATTTGAATCGCATTTAAGATGAGTGATGGGTTCGTTGTTGCATCTTGCGGTTTGTATTCGTTGATTGCTTCAAAATCACCCGTGTCAGCAACAACGGTTGTCATTGCTTTAAGTTGTTCTAGTTGGTTAGACATAATTATCCCATTCTTATCATACAAAAGTTAATTTAGTGGCTTTAACCTGTTATTTGTGCTGAAAAAACAATCTAATCTTCCAGAAAAACTGCGCAATAAATCGCCCGCCAGCAGCAAATAATCCTGTTAATAATATTTTTATAATACCTTTACAATCTGGTATTGTTGATATTATCATACAAATAAAGATAATGACTAACAATGTTAGTAAGCAATTAGTGAAAGGTAATTATGTCTCGTTATACGTTGGGATTAGACTACGGGTCAGACTCGGTAAGAGCATTACTCGTTGATGTTGCAACTGGTGAAGAACTAGCCAGCCATTTAGTGAACTACCCGCGCTGGGCACAAGGTTTATATTGTGACCCAAGTAAAGATCAGTTTCGTCAGCATCCACAAGACTACATTGATAGCCTTGTTGAAGTAGTGAATGGTCTTTGGTCGCATGTTCCAGCAGGTACCGCAGACAAAGTAGTGGGTATGAGCTTTGATACGACAGGCTCAACGCCTGTGGCTATTAATAGCCAAGGTACACCACTGGCATTAACTGAAGAGTTTGCAGAAAACCCAAATGCAATGTTCATTTTGTGGAAAGACCATACGTCTATTAAAGAAGCAAATGAAATCACTCAAGCTGCAACTAACAACGATGTGAACTACCTTTCACACATGGGCGGTATTTACTCTTCTGAGTGGTACTGGGCTAAAGCATTACATATTTTCCGCGTTGATAGCAGTGTTAAAGCAGCCACTTATTCATGGGTTGAACACTGCGATTGGATGACCGCGCTCATGTGCGGCACAACTCACCCTGAAGCATTAAAGCTAGGGCGTTGTGCAACGGGCCACAAACAAATGTGGAACGAGCAGTGGGGCGGTTTCCCACCAAACAGTTTCTTTACAAGTATCGATCCACTATTAGATGGTGTTGTTGATACTTTAAATGCAACCACAGAGCCAAGCGACCAAGTTGCTGGCAACTTAACCGCTGAGTGGGCCGAGAAGCTAGGTTTACCACAAGGCATTGTGATTGGTTACGGTGCATTTGACTGTCACATGGGGGCAGTAGCTGCCAATGTTCGCCCAGGCGTTCTAACTAAGGTAATGGGTACCTCAACCTGTGACATCACGGTAACGTCTAAAGAGCAACTAGGTGATACCTGCGTTAAAGGTATTTGTGGTCAAGTTGATGGCTCAGTGATCCCTGGATTAATTGGCTTAGAAGCTGGTCAGTCTGCTTTTGGTGACTTATACGCATGGTTTAAAAATCTAGTACTTTGGCCAACTCGCCAACTTACAAATCTATCTGACGCTGAGCAGGCGTTAGTTAACAAGCTAGAAGACTCAATCTTAGTTGATTTATCAAACGCGGCAGCAGCACTCCCTGTAACAAGCAGCGACGTAACTGCGCTTGATTGGGTAAATGGTCGTCGTACGCCAGATGCTGATCAAAGCGTTGCAATGGCATTAACGGGCTTAAAAATGGGCACCGATGCACCTAAATTCTTTAAAGCACTTGTTGAAGCAACGGCGTTTGGCGCACGTGCTATCACTGAGCGTTTTCAAAGTGAAGGCGTGCCAATTGAGTCAGTGGTTGTTATCGGCGGTATTTCTAAAAAATCAGACTACGTAATGCAAACCTGTGCTGATGTTTGGAACTGTCCAATCGACGTTTTAGAGAGTGAGCAAAGTTGTGCATTGGGTGCGGCAATTATGGCTGCGGTTGCTGCGGGTGAGCACGCAACAGTGGCTGATGCGCAAAAAGTGATGGCGTCATCAGTCTGTCATCAGTACTTACCAAACCCTGAGCGTGTAGCGGTGTATGACGCGCTTTATGCCAACTACCAAGCACTTGCAAGCTATGTAAACGGAGACAAAGCATGAGTTTTACTGAACTAAAACGTGAAGTTTATGAAGCGAATATGGAGCTTCAACGTCGTGGCTTAGTAATTTATACCTTTGGTAACGTATCGCAAATCGACCGCGACAAAGGCGTGATTGCGATTAAACCAAGTGGTGTATCGTACGACCAAATGAAAGCCGACGACATGGTGATCGTCGACCTTGAAAACACCATTGTTGAAGGTGCTATGCGTCCGTCTTCTGACACCAAAACACATGTTCATTTATATCGCCACTTCGATGAGATTGGCGGTGTAACACACACGCATTCGACCTATGCAACTGCATGGGCACAAGCAAAACAAAGCATTCCTTGCCTTGGCACAACTCACGCTGACTATGTACACGGTGACATCACCTGTACGCGTGAACTAACTGATGAGCAAGTGAATGGCGATTATGAATTAGAAACCGGTATTCAAATTACTGATGCGTATAAAGACCGCGATCCGAAAGCTGCACCTATGGTGATTGTTGCGGGTCATGCGCCTTTCACGTGGGGTAAAGATGCCGCTCAGTCTGTATACCATGCCGCGCTACTCGAAGAGATTGCTCGCATGGCGTATTTAACACGCACTTTAGATCCACACGCAGCTGAACTTAAAAAAGCAGTGATGGATAAACATTATCTACGTAAGCACGGTAAAAACGCGTATTACGGTCAGAGCAAATAGCAAGAATTTAGAGGATTATTAACATGACGACGATGACGAAAGAAGTCTGGTTTGTTACCGGCTCACAACATCTTTATGGTCCTAAGGTGTTAGAAACGGTCGCCAAAGACAGCGAAGCAATTGTAGCGGGCTTAAACAGCGAAGCGAACCTACCAGTAAACTTGGTATGTAAGCCTACCGTTAAGTCACCTGAAGAAATTCACGCTGTTTGCCAAGCGGCAAATACCGATCCTAACTGTGTTGGTTTAGTATTATGGATGCACACTTTCTCACCTGCGAAAATGTGGATTGCTGGCCTAAGCGAATTACGTAAGCCTTGGTTACACCTTCATACTCAGTTCAATGCAGCCCTTCCTTGGTCTGACATCAACATGAACTACATGAATACGCACCAAAGTGCACACGGTGACCGTGAGTTCGGTTTCATCGGTACAGTAATGCGTAAAGAGCGCAAAGTGGTTGCGGGTCACTGGCAACGTGCTGACGTACAAAAGCAGTTAGATGACTGGTGTCGTGCGGCGAAAGGCTGGGCAGAAAGCCAAACACTTAAAGTAGCGCGTTTTGGCGACAACATGCGTCAAGTAGCGGTAACGGAAGGTAACAAAGTTTCAGCACAAATCACCTTTGGTTATGAAGTACACGCGTTTGGTGTCGCTGAGCTTGTAAAAGTGGTTGATACAATCACTGAAGACGAAATCGATGCACAGTTAGCACTTTATAAGCAAGACTATGTGATTGCTGACGAAACTCTACAAGACGATTACGCCGTGAAAATGCTGCGCAACGAAGCACGTTTAGAGCTTGGTATGGAGCGTTTCTTAGAGAAAGGCGGCTTTAAAGCATTCACAAACTGTTTTGAAGACTTATCAGGTCTTTCGGGTCTTCCGGGTCTTGCTACACAGCGCCTAATGTCGAAAGGCTATGGCTACGGTGGTGAGGGTGACTGGAAAACAGCTGCGATGGTTCGCATCATGAAAGTAATGGGTGAAGGCCGTGAAGGCGGTTGTTCATTCATGGAAGATTACACTTACAACATGGGTGAGACTGACCAAGTACTTGGCGCGCACATGTTAGAAGTATGTCCTTCAATTGCAGCACAAAAACCACGCTTAGAAGTTCACCAACACACGATCGGTGTGAAGTGTGATGTAGGCCGTTTATTGTTTACTGCAAAGCCAGGCGCTGCAATTAACGTATCACCAATTGATATGGGTAACCGTTTCCGCATTCTAATCAACGAAGTAGATACAGTGGCTCCGCCAGCTGATTTACCTCACTTACCAGTGGCTTCAGCACTGTGGGAACCAAAACCAAATCTATCTGTTGCATCTGCTGCATGGATCCACGCAGGTGGCGCACACCACACTGCATACAGCCAAGCAGTCACAACTGATATGATCGTTGATTTTGCTGAAATGGCAGGCGTTGAAACGATGATCATCGATAACGATACGACAATTCGTGGTTTCAAAACAGAGCTTCGTCATAACGCAGCTTATTACATGCTAAAACGTGGCCTGTAAAAACGAGTACATAAAGTACTAGGGCATGCTTTTAGTATGTTCAGTCAAATTTTGTTGTCGATTAAGCCAGTGATGAGCCTCGCTCCTCGCTGGCTTATGCTATTGTGAAGTAACACTTTTTAGGAGTAGATATGATCGACTTAAGCGCCTACCAAGGCATTATTTTTGATATGGACGGCACCTTAATTGACTCAATGGGCAGTCATTTGCAAGCATGGCAGAAAGCCTGTGAAGCGTATGGTTATCCGTTCGATTACGACTACATGTATAGCTTGGGTGGCATACCGACCGTTAAAACCATTGAAATGCTCAATGAAAAATTTGGTTTAGATCACGACCCTCTCGTTGTTGCTAAAGACAAGCACCAATTTTGGGTTGATTTACAGCACCATCCGTTGGTAATTGACGAAACCGTCGCTGTACTTGAGAAATACCATGGCGTACTGCCAATGGGAGTGGGTACAGGGGCTGACCGCGAGCATGCAATTGATCACCTAACAGATACTAATTTAATTAATAAAATAGGCGCCTTAGTTACCGCAAGTGATGTGAGTAAAGGTAAGCCAGACCCAGAAACGTTTTTAAAAGTGGCTGAGCAATTAGGTGTTGAACCCAGTAAATGCGTGGTGTTTGAAGATACGCAAATTGGCTATCAAGCAGCAAAAAGTGCGGGCATGGACTGCATTATGGTAAAAGACGGCAAAATCCAATTTTAGCGATTAAATTTGCAATGATCCCCTTATTTGTATTATAAAACTATAAATACAATTAAAAAAAGGTTATTCATATGTCATTGCAATGTGTTTTCCAAGGTTTAAAAACAACTCATCAAACAGCCGGTTCGAACACGAAAAAGTCGCGCGGGCTTTATGCATTGTTGGTGACATGTGGGATTGCCCTTACACCAGCGTGTGCTCATCAAGGAGACAATATGACAACTTCCCCTTCAGCATCTATGACGGCTTACGGCGTGCTTGCAGATCAAACCCCTGTAAATCAAGTAACACTCACTAACAGCAATGGCATTAGTGTTGATGTAATCAACTACGGCGGTATTATCACGCGCATTGAAACGCCAGATGCAAAAGGCGAAATGGGTAATATTGTACTGGGTTTAGATAACCTAGACGCTTACACAAAAGCAACGACTTACTTTGGCGCTATTATTGGTCGTTTTGGTAACCGTATTGCGAACGGTAAATTCACGTTAAATGGCACCGAATATCAGCTTGCCACTAACGACGGCGACAATCATTTACACGGGGGTGTGCAAGGTTTCGACAAAAAAGTATGGAACATGACACCGTTCACTACGCAAAACAGTGCAGGCGTGACCCTAAGCCTTGTTAGCCCCGATGGTGACCAAGGATACCCAGGTGAAGTAACCACTGAAGTGACTTACACGTTAACCAATAACAACACGCTAGACATGCAGTTTATTGCTACAACGAACAAGCCTACCATTATCAATATGACGCAGCACAGCTACTTTAACTTAGCGGGTAAAGGCGACATTCTTGATCACCAAATGCAAATTAACGCCAAAGCGATTACGCCTGTAGATGGTGGCTTAATCCCAACGGGAGAGTTAATGGATGTAGCAGGCACACCGTTTGACTTCCGTACTGCTAAAGCAATTGGTCAAGATATAAAAGTAAGCAATGAACAGCTTCAGCTTGGTAAAGGCTACGACCATAACTTTGTACTAAAAGACACACCAAGCAAAGAGCTTATTGAAGCGGCAACGGTTTACGAAGCAAACTCAGGTCGTACATTAACCGTTTACACCGAAGAGCCTGCCGTACAGTTTTATTCAGGTAACTTCTTAGACGGTAGTAGCAAGCAAGCGTCTGGCTTAGTGCATAACTTCAGAAGTGGTTTTTGTTTAGAGCCACAACACTTCCCAGATGCACCCAATCAGCCAACGTTCCCAAGCACAACATTATTACCGGGTGACGTGTACTCAACACGCATCGTGTACGAATTTGGTACAAAATAAAGGAACACAAACGTGAAAACAACAAAGCTTAAAAGCGCAATGCAAAAGGCCGGTTTAGCCAGCCTATTTGCCTTGTCGTTTGGCGCGCTGACTGGCTGTCAGACAACGGCTGAAGACAACACAGCTAAAAAAACTGATGTAGCAGCCACAGAAAAAGCGCCCATTCAAGATAATGGCATATTTACCAATCCGCTGTTTCCTAATGGCGCCGATCCATGGCTTGAGTATTGGGATGGTAACTATTACTTAACCACAACAACATGGACTTCTGAATTAGTGATGCGAAAATCGCCCACACTTGCTGGTCTTGCAGATGCAACACCTGTCAATGTGTGGTCTGATTCAAACCCTGAACGTTGTTGTAACTTCTGGGCGTTTGAATTCCATCGCCTAAAAGGGCCAAATGGCTATCGTTGGTACATGATGTACACAGCCGGTACCGATGGCACGCTAGATAACCAACACTTAAATGTTTTAGAAAGTGCCGGTGATGACCCTATGGGTCCATACGAATACAAAGGGGCATTAATGCCAAACGTATGGAATATCGACGGTAACTACCTAACATACAACGATAAACTGTATGTGATTTACTCACAGTGGCAGGGCGATCAACAGTTAAACATTATTGCTGAAATGGAAAACCCATGGACACTGAAAAAGAACTCTCCACATACGGTGATCACGCGTCCTGAGCTAGACTGGGAAATTAGTGGTCGTAAAGTAACGGAAGGCGCTGAAATTATACAGCACAATGGGCGTACGTTTATGACGTACTCAGCAAGCTTCTGTAATACCCCTGACTACAAGCTGGGTATGCTTGAGCTTGTAGGTGATGATCCACTTAAAGCCAGCAGCTGGAAAAAATACGACAAGCCGGTATTTGAGCGCACAGAAGACGTATTTGGCCCAGGTCATAATGGTTTCTTCACGTCGCCAGATGGCACTGAAGATTGGCTGGTTTACCATGGTAATGATTCAGTAGAGCACGGTTGTAGCGCAACGCGTTCTTTACGTGCGCAAAAATTCACTTGGAACAACGATGGAACACCAAACTTTGGTAAACCATTAACGCCGGGTGTTGAAGTCGCCCCACCATCAGGTGAATATGGCCCGCTGGTAACACGTGTACAAGGTCAACGCTACCAATTAGTGAATGCCACAAGTGGCCTATGTTTAGACATCGCTGCAGACCCACAAGATGCGCGCGCAGTGCAGCGCCAGTGTGCAAGCACCAATGGTCAGTGGGTTATTGATGCAACAACAGACGGTTTTGTACGTTTAGCCAACCGCGAAGACAGCAAGTTCTTAGAACTTGAAAGCTGTAACGAGGCTGACAACGCTAAAGTACAATCTGCGGCATGGCGCAATAACTTCTGCCAGCAATGGAAAGTAGCACCAAGCACAGACGGTAATGTGTCTATTACTAACCGTTACACAGGCAAACCTTTAGCGGTTGCAGGGTGTTCGGCTGCGCAAAATCAAGCGGTTTTACAGCAAAGCGACACAACAGCGTGTGGCGACTGGCAATTACGCCCTATGGGCAGTGTTGTGGTATTAAGCCAACAAAGTGGTAAAGCGTTGAGCGTAGCTGGTACAGTTAAAGCTGGTACTAATGTTGAGCAACACGCTTATACGCACAAAGACGCACAGCAATGGTTCTTCACACCAACAGATACGGGTTATGTAAGCCTTAAACAAAGCGCTGACAGCGAGTTCTGTGCTGCAGTAGCCGATAATGCACTCGTGCCGGGTGCCAATGTAGAAATGGCTTCGTGTGCCGCGAAAACAGCACAGTGGCGCATTGCCCCAGTTGAAGGCGGTGGCATCATGCTTATCAACCGTTACACAAAACAAGCATTAGGCTTAAGTAACTGTGGCTTGGCTGAAAACACTAACTTTGCACAACAACCCGATTTAGGTAACAAGTGCCAAGTGTTCCACCTGCGTGAACCACATTAAGTCATAAGTAAAGAATCGACTCAAACCAAAGCCACTTCATTTATGAGTGGCTTTTTTTGTTCCTGTTAATATAACGTGAAGGTATAATTATACAGTTTAAGGGAATGCGCTGGTTGCTTTCTCAGGGAGTAGGAGTTGTAAATGTCTTATTTAATTAATTCAAGTAAACCAATTTCAAGTGTGCATCAGCTGCAAAGTGAAGGTGGTCAGTACATTGAGTTAGCTGAAGCAGGTTATCAAATACCAATAGTCTGGTTAATGTTTTTCAATGAAGATGATTTCATCGAGTCTAAAATTGAATACATGGATGGAGAGGGTAATTTACACTACGATACGATCTCTTTACCGTGTACGACGGTCAAAAAAGCGAAAGAAAATATAGAAAACTCACATCGGTTTTTTACTGAATTATTTCAAGAGCCTGAAATAGCGATAGGGTATTTAGATAAGACAATCGCGCTTTTTGATGAGCTAGAGTACGAGTATCTCATTCTGGATGCGAGTGAATATTTTTATATGAATATTGATGATGCTGAATGGCATTTGTTTCGGAATGCATTTCTTAGAAATGAAAAAGCGAAACGTTTTATTTTTGAATATTCAGGGTATGACGAGGCTTATTTACCGTATCCAGTCGAAGAGTTTTATTCTAATCCCCACTTAGATGACTATGATCGAATGAATAACTCAACGGCACTGAACCCTGCCTTTAGTGATCCGTCTTATCGTATAAGGTATCCCCATGAAACAGCAAGCTCAGCGTTGAGTAAAACAGATACCGCGAGTAACAAAAAGTGGTGGCAGTTTTGGAAAAGTGAGTAAAACTGCTCACGAGTTACTTTGGCTGTTGTTGGAAGTACATGGTACTCGGCTTTTCATCATCAAAAGCTGGCCAGTTTGGTAGTGCGTCATGATTGGGATTCCCGTTTTTAGCGAAGTTAGTCCAATACGTTGCCATAACCTCTGACATTTTTAAGTCGTTTGGTGTGACATTGGGATCTGACTTATTCAAGTTTTTAAACACGTACGCAATTTCATGACCGTGAGCAGAGCCGTGATCTTCATCTTTTGCACCACTCTTTCGGGCAGGGTGATGATCGAAGTAGTACAGGTATACAGGCGCATTACCATATTGTGTTTGTAACTTTGCCCAGCTCCATGTGTGCATAAAAAAGCCAGACAGAGTCTGGCTTTTTACGACAACGAATAAGGAAGGTGAGACAGCTCACCTTACTTATTACTCTTCTTGTGCAGAAGCTGCGTCAAAGAGTGCTTTTATTTCTTCAGCACTAATCGCACCGTTGAAAATTTTCAGTTCATCAATAGCCCCGTTATAAGGGGTATCCCAGTAGTTAACACCCAAGGCAAATTCATTGGTTTCACCAGGTACAGTGAACACGCGAGGGAAACCGCCCGCTTCTAGCTGAAGTTCACCATTGACGTACATTTTTATCGTATCGCCGTTGGTGCCATCAACCGTGAAGGCAACATGTGTCCACTCTTTGAGAGGGATGCGGCTATCTAGCTCTGCATTATCAAAGAATGCGCCATTATTTGCCCACAAACGAGTTAGACTAGAGCCAGCCATCGAAGGCACATAACTCAACCAAGCGTCTGCATTTGCACCTGCAAAGAATGCGGTTGTGTAATCGGTGAAGCTTTCTGGTTTTAACCACATAGATACAGAGTAATCATTGGTTGTAATAAGGTTATCTGGTAAGCGAACACCTGAACCGTCAAGGAATACGGCTTGACCAATGATACCGTCAACAAAAGTTACGTTACCACCAGTGTTGTTAATGAAACCACCCGTTGGTTTACCCGCTGCATACGCACCGTTTAATGCACTTAGGTCACCTTCGAAGCTGTATTCAGCTGGTGCAAGTGATTTTAAGGTTACATCGAATGACTTAGTATCAGTAAAGTCTTTGTACTTAATGGTTGCAGTTAATGTTACAACTTGGTCGCCAGCAGAGGCACTTGGTTGAGTCACAACAGCCGTGCCGTTAACTGGTTTTAAATACTCTTCGTTGTTTGACGTCCAGCTAATACCTGACACAAATGGACCGACACGTGGTAACTCGAAGCTTTCACGTACTGCAGATACATCACCTAAATCAAGCGCATCAGTGATGAAACTTTCGAACTTAGTCGGATCTGTTAGGTTGTTGATTGCTGCACCATTGATGTCTAAGCTGTTTAAGGCGTAGTCATACACGATAAATTCGTCAATTTGACCTTGGAAAGGTAAATCCCACCCGTAGTTAACACCGAGAGCAAAATTGCCTGTTTGCGTGCTGAAGAAATCCGGACGTGGCATTGACCCTGCTCGGATACCATCTCGATAAAGCGTAGCAGTCCCGTTAGCATACGTAATTGCAATGTGATTCCAGTCCATTACCGCAGGAGAACCAGAAATGATTTGGTTCCACATTTCTGTGCCATCTTCAGCAAGGTAACGGCTCCACAGCATTGGTGTTGTTGTAAAGTGCGTGCTACCCGGAATCAAGCTCATCCAACGCGCATCTGATGATGCAGCAAAAAATGTTGGCGTGAAGTCGGTCAACACAGTCGGTTTAAACCAATATGAGATTGTGTACTCATCGCTTGTCACTAAGTCATCAGGTAAACGAACACCCGTTGAACCGTCAAAGTTAAACGCTTTGCCTGTTTGACCTTCAGCGAAAGCGGCTGTGCCTGCACCCACATTTAATAGGTTGTTGTCTGTCACCCCTGCATCACCTAGATTGCCTAAACCATCGCTTAGTGATTCTTCGAATTTGTAGTGTGCAATCGCATTTTTAAATTCTGGACGCGCTTCAAGGTTTACATTAAATGTCTTGGTTGTGCTCTCGCCATTTAAAGAGATATTAGCCGTTAAAGTAACGGATTTATCACCACGGTCTGGCGTAGGGATAAACACAGACCCGTCGCTGGTGATGTAGTATTCATCACTACTTTGCCAGTTAATCGCTGCACCATCTTTACCTTTAGTTGGTAATGAATAGCCTTCGTCTGCAATTGATAATTCAGTTTTTATATCAAGTGCTTCTTGAACAGTGCCCAGCACGTTTGCAGTATCCGTAATTTCATCACGTTTACTTGCCCAAATGGTAGCGCCTTCGCTTGATGTTGCCGATACAGTGACGGCCATCGCTTTGGCGGCGTCATCCCATTGCCATTTAGCCACGCCGAAGTAAGTACCAGAATCAAGCTCTAGTTTGATATTAGAGTCATCAATCATGTACCAGATACCGGGATCATCACCTGTTACTGAGTGATCTTGGTTTAATGCAATATGCATTGAACGAATAGCATCAGTGTTTACATCAGTGCCGTGATTGATAAATTTGTAGTAACCGTAAAGCTCATCAGCAATTACCTTGTTGTCGCCCTCAAGCGGTACATAGCGTTGTGGTGAAGCCATCGGCCAACCTAATGAGTTAATAAACATTTCATGCACACGAACTTGGTGTGCTTCAGTATTGTTAGGGAACTCAGTTGATGTTTGTGGAAAACGGGTGTGTGTTACTAATAAATGACGACCTGTTGCTTCATCGTAGTAAGCCGAGTTATGCCCCGGTGATTGATAGCCCCAAGCAGGTGCTGTTTCGCCAAGTTCTTGGGTGTACTCAAAGCCGCCCATTAGTTTTTCACCAATTTCTAGGCCCCCTATTGCTGCAATGTCATTACCCGCGTTATCTAGGTATGGACCATCAGGTGTTTTTGAGCGAGCAACACGAATGTTATAGCCTCCGTTTAAGTCAAATCCAGCAACTGAGAAGAACAGGTAATAGTACTCGCTCTCTGGGCTATACATTGCAAAGGCGCCTTCTATCGCACGGAAGTCACCACCGACTAGTTTTTTACCGTATCCTTGACCGGCTTCTGGCATTCCGGTCTCTTCGTCCATTGCTAAAACGAAAATACCGCCGGAGTAAGAGCCGTAAACCATCCAAAGCTTGCCGTTTGCATCATAGAATGCTGCAGGGTCAATGGCGTTTGGATCAACGGCGCCATTCCATGTTGTTTGGCCGTTATCGAGTGGGTAGGCTGTAAATTCCGCCTCATTGCGGTAGCCACTGCGTAAGAAAATGCCTTTATTTTTATAGGGGCCTTCAATGTTATCAGCTTCAGCTAAACCAAGGTAAGAGCGGTTCCAACACACTTCATCAACAACATCCGGTGTATCTGGGTTATCTTGTGCACAGTGGTTATAGTAAAACCAAAACTTGCCATTTGGGGCTTTAATAACATCAGCAGCCCAGTTGCCAGTAAAGCCATCTGTCCATTCAATACCCTCGGCAATTTCACCTGTGTAGTTGTAATCAAATAGGGGGCTTTCATTAACGGCTGCGTTAGCTGAAAGGCTAGAAATCATTTCCCAGTTCAAGAGATCAGTTGATTTAGCGGCAGCAAGGTGTGAACCAAAAATATAATAAGTGTCGTCAACTTTAACGACAGAAGGGTCATGTACACTGACATTAGTAACCATTACGCTTCCTGATTCAGTGTATTCAACACTGCTGCTTACAGTCGGTTTTGCGCTTTGGGGTTCGGTAACTGCAAGAGACGAGTTAAGCTTAGTACCCTCTTCTTTGCCACAACCTGTCACAGCCAAAGAGCAGGCTATGACCATGGCTAATTTATTTAATTTCATTTTATGTGTCCTCTTGAAACTGGGATTCATTTTTTATTCGATTGTTGTCAATAAAATTGCCGCGTGCCTATATCAAACTAATAAGAACGTAGTATTGTAATTTTATAGTACGATTTAAAATGTGCAAATACTTTTGCAAAGGTAATTGATATGTAAACATGAAGTGTCAGTGTTTACAATATGTACAGCGTGATTTTAATTTTTTCAAGTTGCCAATTTTGGCGTTTTTTTCGCTGTTTTTACTCTTTTAGGGAAGTTTTTACTTATCGGAAAGTGAGGATTTTCCAGTAAATATGTTTATTTGTATTACATTTGAGCACTAAAAAGGGCTCTTTAAGAGCCCTTTTTGAGATTACTTGTCTTGTTTACTGAGACCTTCAGTGGTCATGATAATACGTTTAAGCGTGCCGTCTTCATTGTAGTAAAGTGGTTCGATAGCCACGGAACGACGAAAACGCCCACCACTTGGTTTGCCATCAATTGGTGGTACTGCACCTGTATGGTAAATAAAATAATCTTTACCTTTGTATTCGATAATTGATTGGTGGTTTGTTTCACTGTTGCCCGCGATTTCATTCAAGATACCTTTATATTCCCACGGTCCATGAATACTTTTACTCATTGCATAACAGATTTTTTCAGGGAACTCACAGGCGTACGATACATAGTAGTTATCATTTTTTTTATGCACCCATAATGCTTCTGTAAAGTTTGGCAAATCGATTGTTTTTATTTCCCCATCAAGCGAAAGTAAGTCATCGCTCAGCTTTACATATTTTGGCACTAAGTTACCAAAGAACATGTATGTATCGCCGTTTTCTTCGGTATAAATAGCAGGATCAATATCATCCCAATCATTCGGTGTGTGCTTGGTCATATCGTCTGTAACAAGCGCATGGCCTATGGCGTCTTTAAATGGGCCTGTCGGTGACTTAGACGTTGCAACACCAATAGCAAAGCCCGGTTTTGTATCGTTGTGACGAACCGTGGTAAAGAAGTAAAAGGTGCCATCACGCTCAATCATGTGTGAAGCCCACGCTTCGCCTTTTGCCCACTTAAAGTCAGTGGCTTTCATAATTGGGCCATGCTTTTTCCAATTCACCATGTCGGTAGACGAAAAGGCGAGCCAGTCATGCATTTCGAAAAATACATCGTTATTAGGTGCTTCATCATGGCCTGTATAAAGGTATACGGTGTCGTTGTGAACAAGTGCTGCGGGATCTGCTGTAAAAACATCGGTAAATAATGGGTTTTGTGCAACGGCTAAGCTACTCGAAAAAAGCAATGGCAGTGCTAACGCTTTCAATTTCTTCATGAGTGTCCTCTGTGACTAATGATTGTTGTACGAACTGCTGCTTTTGTGCTTAAAACTCATTCTAAATGACCAGATAATACACAGTGTACGCCTGATTATACTGAGTAACTGATTGTTTACATCGAAACAAATCAGCAAAAGTGCAGCAAAAATTAATTCTATATTGTATTATTGTATTTTAATCATAGTAGCATCAAAATTCGCTGGGTAAATAACTTGTTAGCCCTTTTTTGTCGCTCTAGGTGAACTAAAGACAAATTAAACAAGCAAATGATTACATGCTAAGTTTATGATAATAATCGGTATTAATGAATAACCAAAGCATAAACGCAGCACGCTTTAAGTTTGTAACATGTTATAATTGCGGCATTTTTTGTAAACATAATGGCAGTTATTTTAATTTGGCTTTTTGAGTTGACTGTCAAATAATCATACAATATGATTAAAGTTCAGGCAGCAATGTATTAACATAATAAAATATAGACTCACTTGCGCACCGTTTTGACAACACACGATGCACAATAAAGTGGTCACTCTTCGGTAACTGAATGGGGAAAGTTCAGCGGGCCGATATAACTATAATTTGGAGAACACCGCTTATGTTTAAAAGAACACACATAGCCAGTGCTGTAGTTATGGCATTTACCTGTCAATTTGCTTTCGCTCAAGAGCAAGCACCAAATACTCCTGAAAAGAACGTCGATGAAATGGAAGTTATTCAGGTATCAGGTATTCGCGGCAGTTTAAACAAAGCACTTGATGAAAAACGTGCAAGCGTTCAAATCGTGGATGCTATTGTTGCAGAAGATATTGGTAAATTCCCTGATAACAACGTAGTTGAAGCGCTTCAACGTGTGACGGGTGTACAAACAACGGGCCGTGGTGCAGGTGAAGTAAGTGCGGTTTCAATCCGTGGCCTTACTGACGTCAATACGACTATTAATGGTCGTGCTATATTTACTGGTGCGGGCCGTGATGTGGCACTGCAAGACATTCCAGCAAGCTTACTATCAGGTGTTACAGTTTATAAAACTCGTTCGGCAGATCAAATTGAGCGTGGTATCGCAGGGGCGATCGACATTAAAACGCATCGCCCATTCAACTTTGACGGTGAAAAAGTCGTTTTAGCGGCACGTGCTATTTATGCTGATCAGCCAGATAAAGTTGATCCAAATATCAGTGCGTTACTCTCTAACCGTTGGGACATCGATGGTGCAGGTGAGTTTGGTGCTTTAGTTAATATTTCATACGCTGAAACACATTATCGCGATGATACAATTACAGCAGGTGCAGCATTTCCATTTTTTACTGACAAGCCGCATCATAATTATTCACCGTATTCTCGAATCCCTGACCGTGACTCTCAAGATAATCTAATTTGGCAAGGTGGTTTAGAAAATGGTCTACCATCATCAGAGGGTTCTACGTTGAACGTAGAAGGTGAACCAACTGAGTATTTATTAGCGCGAGATGCTATTTTCGGTACTTCATTTACAGGTTTGCGTAAGCGCCCTGCAGCATCAATATCTTTGCAGTGGGCACCAAATGAAACACTTGAAATTACGGCGGAAGGTTTCTACACGGGTTACGAGAATCAATCTCAAAATGCGTTATGGTTTTCAAATACCTTTGAAACTGGTAACGGCTTTATTGAAACCCCCACAGTATTTGATGGCACTAACGTCGTTAAAGAAAAACAAGCAATCGGTGCTGGTGGCTTCCAAAGTGGTGACTATAACTCTGAAACAACAGATAGCTACTTATATGCATTAGGTGCCGAGTGGCAAGCAAGCGATTATCTAACTATTAAATCTGAAGTGGTTTATCAAGACAGTGAATATAAGTCGGACTTTTTTGCAATGCGTTTTGATCGCACTTCGTATGGTTTAGATGTTGACTTTAATGACAATGATGGTGTGCCAAGTATCTCATTTTGGGATGATCCAAACACCACAGTAAACGAAGCTGATATGGCTGCGATAGAAAATTGGAATGCTAGTACTATTTATGACAGTGCTGCTGGTAATAGCGGTGATGCCATCACTTTCACAATTGACGGTGAGTATCTTTTTGGCGGTACTTACATAGATAAAGTTCGATTTGGTGGGCGTTTCGAAAACCGTTCAGCACAAGAATTTACTAGAGATGATAATAAAGTTATTGGCAATACTTCAGTTGCAAGCCTAATGGAACAGCTAGTCGCTGCAGGCGCATCAGGAGATGGAAGTGGCTTAATTTTTAAAGTAGATGATTATTTTGATGGTCGTGCAGATGTATTTGATAGTTTCATTACTGCAGATGGTAGTTATTTACTGAAAAATGCCGATGCGGTTCGCCAAGTATATGATACTCAAGTTGAAGGTATAGCTAAATCTTTTGATATTGATGAAACTTCTTATGCATTTTATGCAACCACTAATTTCTTTTTAACGGAAGATATTAGTGGTGAATTTGGTTTACGTTATGTGAACTATGAACAAGACATGAAGTTTTATGATACAGATAACAATGGTGAGCTAACAACAGGTAAAAATAAAACAGATAAAATTTTACCAAGTCTAGTACTTAACTGGAACATCACTGATGACGTGGTAGGACGTGTAGCATATACAGAAACACTGCGTATGCCTAATTTTGCTGACCTGAACACGGTTGTAAGATTACAAGACCCACTAACTGATATACCTTATGGTACGGGAACGGGTGGTAATTCTAATTTACAACCGACAGAGTCAAAAAACTATGACTTATCACTTGAGTGGTACTTTGCTGATACAAGCTCAATTTACGCTGCTTACTTTAACCGCGAAATTGAAGGCTTAGTGTTACCTGGACGTAAGACTGAGATTCTTGAAGGTAATGATGGTGTAACTAGACCTTATGTGATTAGTACATCAGTGAATGCGTCAAACGGGGAGCTTTCGGGCTTTGAACTGGGGGCTGTCTATTTTCCTGAAAACTTGCCAGAAATGTTAAATGGTTTTGGTGTACAAGCAAGTTTCACACTACTTGATTCATCACAAGAAACTCCTGACTTTAATCGTGCTGGAGAGATTACAGAATATGTTAAGTCGCAAATGGCTGGCGTATCTGATGAGTCTTACAGCATCGTCGGTATTTACGAGCGTGATTCATTTGACATGCGTTTATCTTACGTGTGGCGTTCAGAGTTTTACACCGGTAACGAAGCAGCTAGCTTTGCTAATCCGATTCAGTTCTGGAGCCGCCCAGAGCAAAGTTTAGACTTCCAGTTTAGTTACAATGTAAATGATGACTTTGTTGTGACATTTGATGCAACTAATATCCTAGATGATGTGTATCAGAACTACTACGGTAAAGGTAACGATAACTTATTTAATTTCGGTAACGGTATCTATTCACGTACATTCGCGCTAGGTATCCGTTATTCTTTCTAAAATTCTTGAATAGACCCAAAAACCCCGGCTTTGCTGGGGTTTTTTATTTTTCAGATTTGCTAGAAAGTGGGCGTGTTTGTTATTAAACGAAAAGAGTTGCGAATTAATTAGTATGATAATACTATCATTTGGGTTAGCATTAAATTTACAAAAATAACGAATGCAGTGGCCAAGCTGTGTAGTATCACATAGTTGATACACAGTATTGAAAGGTGTTCATTGCTTAAAATATTGAGTATTGGCTTAATATTTTCCAATTAGGGTGTGGTATGGAATCTCAAAAGTTATCCGTTGTAGAAAAGGTCGGCTTTGGTGCCGGTGACATGGCAGTGAATGTCATGGTTGCAGCGTTATTCTATTTTATGTCTTTCTTTTACACCGATATCTACGGACTTGATCCGGTTGATATGGGTGTGTTGTTCTTAGTGGCGCGTTTTGTTGATGCCTTTACCGACCCTTTAATGGGGGTGATCACCGATAAAGTGAAAACCCGTTGGGGTCAGTTCCGCCACTGGTTCTTATTCTTGTCTGTACCGTATGGTTTGTCGGTCGTTTTGCTCTTTACCACGCCAGATTTCGACTACAACATGAAGTTAGCTTGGGCTTATGCGACTTACCTATTCGCGACCTTGATGTTTACTGGTGTTGCTATTCCTTATATTTCTTATATCGGCGTATTAACTGCCGATCCTAAAGAGCGTTTGTCAGCTAATGGCTACCGTATGTTCTTCGCTAAAATTGCCAATGTGGTGATTGTATTCTCGGTGCCGTTATTAGCATCTTACTGGGGTGGCGATAGTTTATCTTACGGTTATAAACTGGCGATGGCGCTGGTATCAGCCTGTGCCGTTGCGTTGTTCTTATTTTGTTTTTTTACTACACGCGAGCGTATTACTCACGAGCCGCAAAAAGAAAGTGTTATTACGCAATTAAAAGTGCTTATTAAAAACGACCAATGGTTACTACTTTGTGCAGCATGTGTACTTGGTACGCTTGGCTATGCGATTCGTGGCAGTGTTGCTATGTATTACGCAACCTATTATTTAGGTGTGCCAGATTTAGCGGGGGCCTTTACCAGTGCGGGTATTGCAGCATCTATTGTCTCTATGGTGGCAAGTACGTGGATCACCCAGCGTTACTGTAAAATGAAGCTATTCCGTCAATCACAAATCGCCGTGCTATTCATCTCATTGCTAATGTACTTTGTGGTGCAACCGGGTGATGTAATGATGGCGTTTGTGCTTTATATCATCTTGTCATTTGTGGTTGATTTACATGCACCAGTATTCTGGTCTGCTATTGCTGAAGCCGTAGATTACGGTGAAATTAAAGACGGCGTTCGTGCCTCGGGTCTATCGTTTGGTGGCATTTCATTCTGCCAAAAAGCAGGGGGTGGCTTAGCTGGCTTAGCAGGTGGTTTATTACTGGCATTTTTTGAGTACAAGCCTAACGTTGAGCAAACCGAATTTACCCTAATGGGCTTAGCACTGATGCTAACTATCATTCCTGGTGTATTCCACGCCTTGCTAGGTCTGATCTTGAAAAAATACAAAATTACCGATGAGTACTATACGGATATGGTTATTCATAAACGCCTACCAAAATAACCACTCTTTAAACGCACACACTAAATAAGTGTGTGCGCTTTGCTCTTTAAAATAACAATTCGCTGGGAGACAACAGTATGAACACATTCAAAGTTAGCTATTTGGCAAGCGTTTGCGCTGCAATATTAACTGTGACCGGTTGCAGTGAGCTGCCAACAGACAGTAAACAAGCCGCTTCTGTGGAGCATGCTGAACATACCAGCGAACAACATTTATTTGCCCTCAACCAAGTAAGTTTAAGCGCCAGCCCGTTTTTACATGCACAGCAAACTAATGTGCGTTATTTATTAGCACTTCATCCTGATCAGCTGCTTGCTCCTTACCTGCGTGAAGCCGGCCTGACACCAAAAGCGCCTAATTATGGTAACTGGGAAAGCACAGGCCTTGATGGCCATATTGGGGGTCATTATTTATCAGCATTGAGCCTTGCTTGGGCAGCAACAGGGGATGAAGAATTAAAGCAGCGTTTAGATTACATGCTAAGCGAGCTTAATCGAGCTCAACAAGCCACAGGTGGTTACTTAGGCGGTATTCCTAATGGCGATGAAATGTGGCAGCAGATTGAAAACGGTGAAATCAAAGCTGATTTATTCAGTTTAAATGACCGTTGGGTACCACTTTACAATATAGATAAAATCTTCCATGGCCTTCGTGATGCCTACGAAGTTGCAGGAAGTAGCCAAGCAAAGCACATGTTATTTAAGTTAGGCGAATGGTTCTTAGCAACCACAGCGAAGCTAACTGATGAACAAGTTCAGCAGATGCTGTACTCAGAGCATGGTGGCTTAAATGATGTGTTTGCGGATATGTATGTTATTAGTGACGATGAGCGTTACTTAAAACTAGCGCGCCAGTTCTCTCATAACATCATTATTGAACCACTATTACACAAAGAAGATAAGTTAACAGGCCTGCATGCCAATACGCAAATTCCCAAAATTATTGGTATGTTGAAAGTGGCGAATGCCAGCGATGATAAAGCATGGCAGCAAGGCGCTGACTTTTTCTGGAAAACAGTGAGCCAAGAGCGCTCGGTGTCCATTGGTGGTAATTCAGTACGTGAACATTTTCATGATAAAAGTGACTTTACGCCAATGGTTGAAGATGTTGAAGGCCCAGAAACCTGCAATACCTACAATATGATGAAACTCAGCAAGTTACTGTTTTTGAAAACCGCTGATACGCGTTATTTAGACTATTATGAGCGCGCCACATATAACCATATTTTATCGTCACAACACCCAGAACATGGTGGCCTTGTTTACTTTACCTCAATGCGCCCAGGACATTACCGTATGTACTCATCAGTGCAAGACTCTATGTGGTGTTGTGTGGGCTCGGGTATTGAGAATCACAGCAAGTATGGTGAGTTAATTTATAGCAATACGGGTAAAGAGCTATGGGTGAACTTATTTATTCCCAGTACGTTAAATTGGCAACAACAAGGTTTACAGATCACCCAAGACAGCCAATTCCCTGATGATACCAAGGTTTCACTCACGGTGAACCGGTTGTCTGAGGGACAAAGCTCAGAGTCTGTCATCCATATTCGTAAACCGTCTTGGCAACAAGGTGAACTGCGCTTTACGTTAAATGGAAAAGCCGTGACCGCGAGCGAAAAAGACGGTTACTACAGTATCAGCCATGCATGGCAAAGTGGCGATAAGCTTGCCTTTGAATTAGCACCTAAGCTTTATACCGAGCAGTTACCGGATGGCCAAGATTATTATTCTGTGATGTATGGCCCCGTGGTTATGGCCACCAAAGTACAGGCTTTTGCGAATGAGCAGTTAAGCTTTGTTGCTGATAACAGCCGTATGGGTCACATTGCTGCTGGACCGACGTGCCCACCAGAAGCATTACCCATTATGCTCAGTGAACCTGCGCAATTTGTTGCAGATTTAACTCGTAAACCGGGCCAAGCGTTGGCATTTATCGCAGACAAAAATGTGGCGATTGCAAAGCAAGGCATTGGACAGACTGAACGCACGGAACTTATCCCATTTTTCCGCTTACACGACAGCCGCTATCAAGTGTATTGGCCACAGCAAAGCAAAGCTGAATTCACACAATTTGTAGCTGACGCCAAAGCGGCTGAGCAAGCAAAAGAGCAGCTTCGATTATTAACCGTTGATCACATTACGCCGGGTGAACAGCAACCAGAAGTAGAGCATAGCTTTAAAGGTGAAGGAACCCGTGCTGGTGTCAATAATGGCCACCATTGGCGCGATGCAACAGGTTGGTTTGAATATCAGCTTCGTAACCCCAATAAAAACGCTGCAGCATTACGTATTCGTTATTTTATCGGTGATGTGAATCGTCATTTCTCAATCACCCTTAATGGGGAGACACTGGCCGCGGTAAGTTTGCCTGTTGGCAACCCAAGCGATGAGTTTTACACCATTGATTACCCATTAACAGAGGCGATGAAGCAGTCAGAAATGCTGACCTTGCGTTTCACAGCCAACCCAGATTCTGTTGCGGGTGGTATCTATGGCATTCGATTGATCAACGAGCAATAAAGAGTGGGCTATGTTAAGCAATAATGTGTTTGATAAAGCGGTGAATCCGGTGTTTTCGTCATGCTTAAAAGAGCAGCAAAGCGTTTACCAAACCCCTACGGGCCTTGGTTATCGTGTTATTGAGCAGGGAGCAGGTGATAAGCCCCGCTGGGATGCAACAGTCACTGTGCATCAACGTGTAGTACTTAATAACGGTCGGGTGTTATTTGACACCCGTGCAGAGGGTGTACCTGTTGAGTATGAAATTGCCGAGGCGATTGTGGGCTTGCAAGAAGCATTGCAACTGATGAGTAAAGGCAGTCGTTTTGAAGTATTAATACCCCCTCATCTTGCGCGAGATGTGTACAGTACATTTATTGCTACAAAGCATGAACAGGATTGCCAAAGCCCGATGCGAGTTGATATCACCCTGCTTGATTTTAATTAATAATACCAATTTCAAATCTCAAAATAGATCACTTGAGTAAATAAAAAACCTGCAAAAAAATTGCAGGTTTTTTGTGTTTGAATAATTACTTTATAAGCGTGGTTTTAAGCTTGTTTAGGTCGGCTGGGTTTACAACTGGCCAATCGTTTTTCCAGCTCATCGGTAAAATTCGTAGCTTTTGTACGCCGTTATCGGCTGTTTCATAGGCGTGCAACACGAGGTAGTCTTTACCATCAAACGTGTAAGCGGCATTGTGACCAAGGGCTGCCCACTCTTTGTTACCTTCAATCACTAAGCTACCACCGCCATCAACCAGCGAGCGACCTTGCTGATCTAAATAAGGACCTTCAACGTTTTTACTGCGACCAACCCGAACATTATAAGTACTTTCAATACCTTGACAGCATTTATCAAATGACACAAACAGATAGTAATAGCCATTCTTTTTAAAGATATAAGGCGCTTCAATTGGGCCATGCTCCGTGTTTGGACGGCTGGCAATGTGATGCCACTTTTCAGGCTGTGCTAAGCGCACCATGTCATCATCTAGTTGCACTAATTTTAAACCACCCCAAAACGAACCAAAGCTCATCCAAGGTGTGCCATTGTCATCTTCGATAATAGCTGGGTCGATAGCGTTCCAATCATCACGCTCAGGCACTGACTCAACCACAATACCGTAATCAATCCACTTGTAGTCAGGTGATGATGGGTCAAGAGTGTCGTTTACCGTTACACCAATTGCTGAGGTGTTTTTACCAAATGCAGAAACAGAGTAATACAGATAAAACTTGCCATTTTTCTCGTACACATCCGGTGCCCACAGATGGCCACCGAAATTAGGTGACACGCGTTTTGCCCAGCTAGGCTCGTCTTTAAAGACGCGGCCAGTGAGTTTCCAGTTAGTTAAATCTTTTGATTCATAATAGGTAATGCCAGGGCCTGTACTAAATACATAATACGTGTCGCCTTCTTTGGCCATAACCGGATCGTGTACTTCTACCTGTTTTGCAGACACTGCA
Source organism: Pseudoalteromonas sp. JSTW (assembly GCF_013423925.1). Classification (NCBI taxonomy): domain Bacteria; kingdom Pseudomonadati; phylum Pseudomonadota; class Gammaproteobacteria; order Alteromonadales; family Pseudoalteromonadaceae; genus Pseudoalteromonas; species Pseudoalteromonas sp. JSTW. The sequence continues at coordinate 3,562,416 of NZ_CP058972.1, read as the reverse complement.
GCTGCTGAGATAAGTAGTCCAGTTGAAAGCCACTTCATTGCTCGTGTCACTTGGTGTGCGGGTCTCATGATCGAATACCTTTTTGTTGTTTTAACTTTTGTGTTCATTCGTCTACTATATAATATGTAATACAATATTAACAATAAAATAAAAGCGAAATACAGGACACATTATGCTCAAAAAATTATCGCGGTTTACGTTACTTACCGTGTTAAGTGCTTCGTCAGTGCCAGCCTTTGCTAATGCTAATAGTAGCAAGACCGTCGCGCCAATTGATAACCCTATTGTACTTAAGCGTGCCGATCCTTGGTTAGTGCGTGATGAAAAAACCGGATGTTATACCTTTATTGGTAGTTCACCGATGTTTGATGAAATTGAACTACGCCAAGCATGTCGCCTAAATGACTTAAAACTAGCCGAGCCAAAAGTTATTTGGCAGAAGCATGATAAAGGCCCTATGAGCGTTAACATTTGGGCGCCTGAGCTGCACCACATTGATGGCAGTTGGTACATTTACTTTGCGGCCGGTGATATTGAAAAGCCTTTTAGCATTCGTATGTATGCACTTAAAAATGACCACGTTGATCCTATGCAAGGCGACTGGCAAGAAATGGGGCAGGTTACGAGTCACCTAGATAGCTTCTCTCTTGATGCGACCAGTTTTACTCATAAAGGTAAACGCTACATGATTTGGGCACAGCAAAACCAGCCAGCCACATACAACTCGGCCTTGTGGTTAGCAGAAATGGACTCACCAACGTCAATTAAAGAGCCTGTTATCGCGATTACTGAACCGACCCTTGAGTGGGAAGTACAAGGCTATAAAGTGAATGAGGGGGCTGCTGTAATAATACGTGGAGATAAAATTTTTGTGACCTACTCGGCCAGTGCCACCGATCATCGGTATGCGATGGGCTTGCTATGGGCAAATGTAAATGATGATTTACTTGACCCTAAAAGTTGGCATAAAAAGCCAGAGCCTGTTTTTACTACCCACGCTGAAGTTGGTCGCTTTGGTCCGGGTCATAACAGCTTTGTAAAAGCGGAAGATGGCGTGACCGATTTGCTAATTTACCATAGCCGCGATTATAAAGAGCTAAAAGGCACGCCATTGACGGATCCAAATCGCCATGCGCGAGCACGCATTATTACATGGGATAAAGATGGGTTTCCTGTGTTTTCACCACAGCTAGCTGATTAAAAATTTTTTAAAAAAGGGCGCCAATTGGCGCCCTACAACTTTGGGAACGAAATGTTTACCAAAAGCGGTAATATATAAAGGCAGTTATGCCTAAAATGCCCGCTGTATGGATGTAATCCCACTTATCTAAACCCTCGGCGACCTCTTTGAGAGTTGCTTTGTCTAGGCTTGAGAAAGTAAGGCCTTTTAATTGCTCTTCATCTGCTTGTTTAGTGAAAATACTCACCACAATCATAATAACGACAACCACAACAAACAGCAGGATACAGTAGTACAACCAGTTCATTGTCGTTATCCATGCAAACGATGAACCCGTTAAATCATCTTTAAAGGGTAATAATACTAAGCGAATCATACCCAGTACGAAACCAGACACAAGACCAACAAACCCCGCTGTTGGCGTTATGCGCTTACTACATAAACCGAGTAAGAATACAGCCGCGATACCTGGTGCAATTAATGATTGAACACTCTGGAGATATTCATAAAGTACATCGGCAATTAAGCTCATGACGGGTATCCACAACAGCCCGAGAACAACGATAACGATAGTGGCCATTCTGCCTACTTTTAGAAGGTGTTTTTCGCTTGATTCTGGCTTAAACTTTTTATAAAAGTCGATCGTAAATAAAGTGGCTGATGAATTGAATAGCGAAGCGAGCGAGCTCATCAATGCTGCGACTAAGCCACCAATCACAATTCCTTTCACACCCGCAGGTAACAGCTCAGCGACTAACGTAGGAAATGCTTGGTCAGCGCTTTCGTAACTAATAATTCCTTTTGCATTCAGAGCGTAAGCAATCATGCCCGGCACTAAGAAAATAAACACAGGGAGGAGTTTTAAATAACCCGCAAACATCGTCCCGCGACGTGCTTCTTTAATCCCTTTCGCAGAGAGTACGCGTTGCACAATATACTGATCGGTACACCAATACCAAAAACCGATAATAAACGAGCCAAAGATAATCCCAGGCCAAGGGAATTCAGTGTCTGACGCGCTGCGAATAAGGTGCATATTAACGTCATTTAAGCGTTCAACTTCTGCCCAGCCGCCGACTTTATCAAGACCAACAACTAAAATGACCAGTGAACCAATGATCAACACTGGTGTTTGCAGCACCGAGGTCCACATAATGGCTTTCATGCCCCCTAGAACAGTATAAATCCCGGTGATCACCACTAAACCAATGGCAGAAATCCAAAAGAAATCGATACCCCAAATACTCTCAATTCCTAAAATGGTTTTAAAGGCGATACCACCGGCATACACGGTCACGGCGACTTTTGTTAATACGTAGCTGATTAATGAGATAACAGATAAGAAAGTTCGCGACTTAGAATTAAAGCGACGTTCTAGAAACTCAGGCATGGTGTAGACCTTGCTACTCCAATAGAAAGGCACAAAAATCCAACCGAGTAATAGAATAATCCACGACTGCATTTCCCAATGGGCGAGTGCCATACCTGATTGAGCGCCAGAACCAGATAATCCGACTAAATGTTCTGAGCCGATGTTTGATGCGAAAATAGAGGCACCAATTACTAACCAGCTTGCATTACGACCCGCCAAAAAGTAGTCAGCGGTGTCTTCTTCTTTTTGTCGCATAGACATGACGACAACGCCTAATAACAGGACAAAAAATCCTGCCAGCACTGCCCAGTCTAAGGTACTTAGTTCGACCATTGTGTGTTCCACCTAATTATGAAAGAGAATGTTGTTTTTAATTGTCGGTTAAAAATATTATATTATAAATTGAGTGAGTGAAAGTGATTTGTTAAAATAAGGTGACACTGGATATATAAAAAAGTGACGATTACGCGCGGTTATAATAAGAGGTTCTGTCTTTTTAATGTTTTGTTATTGATTTTAATCAACTATTTGCAGGATGACGGAATAGCTTTATAGATGTATTATATTACCTAGATCTTTAGAGGAACACACATGGCGCGTTTAGAGAATTTGAACTTATCACAACAAGTTACCAATGAACTTGGTAAGGCAATTATTGTTGGTGATTATAATACTGAGACGGGGTTACCAACCGAAGCACAGTTGTGCGAAGTGTATGGTATAAGCCGCACAGCTGTTCGTGAAGCAGTTAAAATGTTGGCTGCAAAGGGATTAATTTCTTCTCGTCCACGACAAGGGATCCGTGTTGAACCGGCGGATAACTGGAACTTATACGACACCAGCGTATTAAAATGGTTACTTGAGAGCAGTCCGTCACTTTACGTACTGAAAGAGTTCTTGCAAGTACGCTTAGCTATTGAGCCACAAGCAGCGGCGTTGGCAGCACGAAAAGGTGACCAAGCTGCGATCGCTGAAATTAAAATGGCGCTCGATAAAATGCAAGCGGCTGCCGATGAACCTGAAGGCGTAATGCACGAGCCAGACCTTGCATTCCACACGGCAATTTTACACGCCAGTGGTAACCGTTTTTTCTATCAATTACGTGACTTTATTCGTACTGCATTGCATGTCAGTATTCAGCACACAACACCCGCTAAAGGTAATAAACAAGCCATCGCTGAAGAGCACTTTAAAGTGTATAACGCGATTGCCAGTGGTGACCCTGAGCGTGCGAAAAATATGATGACGTACATGATTGATGAAGCGATGGCGTTTATCGAAAAAGAAATTGCAGACAAAGAAGCTGCAGCTCAATAAGTTTCGCTACTCAACGTTGTAAATACTGTAAAAACAAAAGGTTATCATGCCAAATTCAAATGAGCTTAAAACAGTTTACGCCAGCCTTGCCGGTAAAAGTGTATTTATTACAGGCGGAGCGACGGGAATTGGTGAAGTAATGGTAACGCGCTTCTGTGAGCAAGGCGCAAAAGTCACCTTTGTTGATATTGCAAAGCAGCAAAGCGAGGCTTTGTGCGCAAAGCTTGCGGGTAAATATGAGTTTGATCCGCAGTTTATCTATTGTGATATTCGTGATGTTGAAGCATTGCAAGCCGCTATAGAGCAAACCCGCCAGCAACAGGGCGATATTGGGGTATTAATTAATAATGCCGCCGATGACACTCGCCATGCAGCAGAAAACATGGATGTAAAATATTGGGAAGACAAGTTTGCTGTTAACTTACGCCCTTGTTTCTTTTCTTCACAGGCTGTTGTGGCGCATATGCAGCGTTTAGGTGGGGGAAGTATTATCAATATGGGGTCGGTAAGTTGGCGTATTAAGCAAACAGGAATGCCTGCTTACACCACTGCTAAAGCGGGTATTGAAGGCCTGACGCGTTCTTTAGCAGCCTCGTATGGCAAAGACAATATTCGGGTTAATACCTTGGTTCCTGGATGGGTAATGACAGAGCGTCAAATTACTCATTGGTTAACCCCAGAGATGGTTGAAGACGTTCGCTTAAGCCAGTGTATAAACGAAACAATACAACCCGACCATGTTGTTAATGCAGCATTATTTCTGGCTGCTGATGATAGTCGGATGATGACAGCACAATCATTAATCGTAGACGCAGGTTGGACTTAATTGCATTTATACATTGCAAAATGACTGACTTGCGATAAAATTTTTTCAATAAAACAAATGATACTATAATAATAAAATATGGGTTGGTATTGTTACCATCTCCCCTATTTTTCTAAGGTGGTAAGAAAGTTTGACCGACTTTGTACTCGTGTATGTAATTCTGATCATTGGTGCTTGCTTGCAAAGTGTTATTGGCTTTGGCCTTGGCATGCTGTGTGTGCCAGTTCTATATTGGTTAATGCCTGAACTGGTGCCTGGCCCTATGATTTTGAATGCACTCTTTTTAACTTCGGTGTTAATGATAAAGCACCGAGGGTCAATCGATATGAAACAGACGGGGATCTCAATAGTCGGTGGTGCAATGGGCGTAATATTCGCAGCGGCAGTGATGTGGTATGTGAATGCTAAGCAGTACCAGTTATTGCTCGGAGTGAGTATATTAGTCGTCGTCGCATTATCTATCATAGGTATGAAACCTAAAATATCGACCATAACGAGTTTATTAGCCTCTATGTCGTCGGGGTTTTTAGGAACCACCACCTCCGCTGGGGGCGCGCCGATGGGGCTGCTCTATCAAGCTGAGGATAAAGATAAAATAAAGGCCAACCTTAGTGCATTCTTTGTTTTCATTAACCTATTTGGCATTATTGTGCTGATGCTTACTGGCTCTGCTGATATGGGGGATGTAAAACTGTTTTTCTTTTGTCTGCCAGCAATTTTAATTGGCTGGGGACTGTCTTTTGTAATTAATAACAACTTAAATGAAAGAGCAATTCGCAGCATCATACTGCTGGTCGCAGGCTTATCTGGCCTAGCACTTATTTTTATACACAGATAGAATGGTAAAAGTTCAGCTGTTTATTTAATGAAATTTATGCTCGATGCCACCTTAAAAATAATTATTTCTAGCCAATGCCAATTAGGCGAAGGTGCTTACTTTGCAAAGGCCCACAACTGTGTATTTTGGGTTGATATTTTGGGTCAGCGTTTATTTCGTTTGCACTGCCAAAGTATGCGGGTAAGTCAGTTTGCCATGCCAGAACCCATTTGTTGGGTAATGGAAACGGAGCAAGGTGAACTTGTTGCTGGGTTTGCGAAAGGCATCTATAAACTTAATAGCGAAGACTTTAGCCGCGAACTGCTTTACTCAATCGACAATGAGCCACAGCAAAACCGATTAAACGATGGTAAAACATCACGGCAAGGTTTTGGTTTTTTTGGCTCGATGGACTCTCAAGAACAAGCTCCGAGTGGAAAGTTATACCGCGTTGGTCATGGAAAGGCTCCTGAAGTCGTTGACCAACACTACACCATTAGTAATGGACCGGCCGTAAGTAAATGCGGGCAGTTTTTATACTCAACAGACTCTGAAAAACAAACTATCTATCGCTTCTCATTAAGTGCACAGGGCGAGCTTAGTAATAAGCATGCGTTTATCCGTTTTACCGATAGCATGGGTTACCCAGATGGCATGACGGTTGATAATGACGACCACTTATGGGTCGCAGCATGGAATGGTTATGGTGTTTATCGTTTTTCACCAAGCGGCGAGCAAGTGCAATTTTTACGTATTCCCGCACCACGTGTTACCAGTGTTGCATTTGTCGGAGAGGCACTTGAGCATGTGGCAATTACTACCGCAGCGGTCGGGTTGGATGAGTCGGTACTTGCTGATTACCCGCACAGTGGAGGCGTGTTTATTTTAAAGCCGGGTGTTAAAGGCATCGCTGAAACACCGCTTAAACTATAGATTTTCCATTACTTGGTAGCGTAATTCGCCAAGAAATGCCCGTGCTGCGGGACCCAGTTTGTCACCGTCTTTGAAGAGCAAATGTAACTTAGCACTGCGGCTACTGTTATGCGTTAAATTGAGCGCTTTCATTTGCCCTGCTGCGAGTTGTTTTTCAATCGCTATTTTTGGTAACCACGCAAAGCCTAGACCATTACTGATCATATCAATAGAGGTGCGTAAATGCGTTACCGTCCAACGTTGATCGGCACCTAGCCAGCCGCCATCTTGTTTGTGTTTATTCGCTGAGTCACGCACTACAATTTGTCGGTGTGATTTTAAATCTTCTAATGTTATTTCGCGGTCAATCGCATGCAAAGGGTGATCTGGATGCGCCACGGCAATAAATTCAATATTGCATAACTCTTCATGAAAGCCAGCCGCTATCGGAAAACCTGTAATGGCAATATCGACCTGATCATTTACAAGTAATTCATTGCCACCCATCAGCACAGATTCATGCAATTCGATACGCAGTTGTGGGTATTGCGAAGACGTGTCGTTAAGCACTTTATAAAGTAATTGCTGTGGAAAAATGGCATCAACTGCAATGCGCAGCTTGCTTTCGATACCTTCGCCGAGGGTTTGGCCAATCGCTTCGACTTTGGCAGCTTCATCGAGTAAATAATTGGCACGGCGTAGCATCATTTCACCGGCTTCTGTGAGCACCGTTTTACGCCCTTGAATAGTAAATAATTTTACATTGAGTGCCGATTCAATTTTGCCCACGGCATTATGAATACTCGACTGGCTTTTATGAATGCTTTGTGCGGCTTGATTAAAGCCACCAAACTCAACAACAGCACGAAACATGCGCCATTGCTCTAGGGTGATTCTTAGCATGGTATTCCTTTGCTAACGTGGTTACTTACTAATTAGTGCCTGTAAATGGATAGTACCTATAAATTGCAAAAAAGTTTACTTATCGCTATGTAAATCCAAATAATCAGCACGTTACCTTTAAAGGACTCATAACCATAAATAAACGTATTAGCTTAATCTTAGCTTTCATTGACCTAGCTGGCGACTAAATTGCGTTATAACGAGAAAGACGGCAGCTGTGATCACACCGTTGACTACAGTCTTCCTCGAAAGTCGAATTAGGCCTCTTTTAAGGCCTCATTAAGTGACTTATTCAGGCGCGACTTCAAGAGTGGTAAATAATGAGTAACGCACGTTATCGATATCTGTTTCTGTTGGTTTTTGATCAACAGATGCTTCAATCAGATACATATCAGCGTGTTCGAATGTCACGGTGAAGAAACCTTCACTATCGGTAGTAAGTTTTACTTCATCACGCGCATTACGGTAACGAGCACTGCCGCGTACAATCGCTAGCTCAACGTTAGCGGCAGGTTTTCCATCCATTAATAATTGGAATTTAGCCTCTTCACCTGCAAATAAATCGTTTGGATGCGTTGGGCCCGAAATCTCTAAGCCTTGGCCAAGTAATGTGGGTTTAGAAGTGCCGTTACGGCTTACAAAGGTATCAACGGTTGCGATTGACTTAATCGTGCGTACTTCGGTTGCACCAGCAGGAAGATCAGCGTCTTTTTTACCTGTAAATACACGACCACGGTTGCCGTCTTTATCTTTGTAGAATGTCATTAGCAGGGGCTTTTGCTGCATCGCAATATGGTACGTCCCATCTTGCGATAAGCTAACGGCCGCTGAGTTTTTACGTTTTAGGTAGTACGCGCGAATCTTCTCTTCTACAGGCTTACCGTTTGGCGCAAGGGCGATTAATAAGTTGTCATCATATTCTGCGCCTTGTTCATTTGGGCGGTAGGCTTTGTCTGGGCTAAACAACTCGTTTGAAATACTGGCATCAATCATCACATAATGTGTTTTTTCACCCGATAAAGAGGTGTGCGATGGCATTAACCAACGAGCGTGTGCCTGTGCGTAACTTGATGCAAGTGCGGTGAACGTAACGGCACCGATTAGGGCCGTTTTTAATAATTTTAATTTCATTGTTTATCCTTAATTGCTAGTAATAGTAACGAAGCTAGTCGCGAATTCTTTTTCGCCAGCGAGAGTGACTTTGCCATCTTTTGTTAAGTCGATTTCAACACGGCTGTAATCACGGCCACCTTCTTCACGTACAACTTCCACATTGAGTAAATATTTACCGGGTTTAACGGGGTTACCTTTTAAATCCTTACCGTGCCACTCAATGGTGTAAGTACCAGGACGTTTTGTGGCACCTGTTACGCCGTCGAAGTTATCGTTACTGCGACCTGCTTTACGCCACCACTGACGTAAGTCTTTAAACCACTCTGCTTTTTCAACCCAAAGTGCCACTGTGGTTACATGTTTACGTTCTGGGGTTTCAAGCCAAAGCGCAACATATGGACGGTGATAAGGGGATACATCAAGCTCAGGCAAAGTGAACTCAACGGTGAGGTTGGCGTCTTTGGCAAAGCTAAGTGGGCTGAATAAACAGCTGAACAGTAGAGCAAGTAGTAAGTGGGCTTGTTTCATTAAGATACTCCTTTAAGTTGAGGCACCCAAACTAGATAAATAACCAGAGGTGTGACGACACCAAACAGTGTTAGCCAAAGCCCTGAGGTACGCTTTTTACGGTTTTGAAATAAAATAAATAAGCCAGTTATAGCGAAGATGATCATTAATACTGCTGAGATATCAATTACCCAGCTCCATGCCTCGCCTGTATGACGGCCTTTGTGCAAATCACCAATAAGGCTCATAACCCCACCTGTTTGGTAGTCAAGATTGAGCTCTCCCGTTTGAAAGTCGATTTCGGCATAAGCAAACCCTGCAGGCAACGGGTAGTCGAGCATGACTAGTGCGTCTTGTTTTTCCCATTCAATGCTTTTTACATTCTGCAGAGAAAACTGATCTGCCATATAGCGTTCAATTTCAGGGTAAAGAGTGGGTAATGCATTAAGGTTCTGCTGTGCTTTTTCGAAGAGCTGTGCAGAAATGAGCACGTGGGTTTGACCATTATGTTTGTCATTTTCAAGCCAACTTACGTGATTGAGGATGATGCCGCTGATACAAAATAAGATCAGTAGAAAAAATAGCGCGGTTGATAAATAAATATGTAAGGCACGGCTAACGCTATAAAACATGCGTTTATTGAAAGAGAACATAATGTAAGGTACTTGTTATTGATTCTCACATGATAATAGTTCGTATTATTAATAACAAGTGCGTTTACGTTCTTTACATTCGAGCAGTTAATACTGAATAGCGAGGTACGCAATAATGGCGAGTTGTGAGGTAAACAGGCTAGCAAGTAGCATTAATTGCAGCCGAGTGGATATGTTAAGTTGGATCAGCGTCGGATGATTAGGCTTTGAGGGACGATTGATTAAATAGCCCAACACGCACACCTCGATAACAGCTACAAGATACATAACCCAAATCGGTGCTGCGCTTTGCAGTAAGAAGAAATAGCCCACGGCCATGCCAAGGCCAGCTAAAAACTTTGCTCTTAGCGGAACCACTTTATAGAGCTGCCAATATCGAAGTGATTCACCATACCGAGGATGATTTAATAGCCAAGCAGACAAAGCGGGAGAAGAGCGTGTAAAACAGCCCAAAGCAAGAATAAAGAAAATAGTTGTGGGCATCACAGGGAGTGCAATACCTATGATACCTAAGCCAACCATCAATAATCCAAGTAATTGATAGCAGCCATTTTTATAGGCGGTAAATACCGTTCTTACATTCATCAATATAATTGAGCCTGATAAAACTGAAAATGCGGTGATGCATATTTTGCAAAATCATACATTTATTCTGCGTTACTTTTAACTGTAGCTCAGCTAACGTTTTTTACCTAATGTTGCATGAAGAACGTTTAAGGGGTTAAAAAATTGCTGTGTTATTTAGAGGTAAACGAGGGATGGGGGCATAGAAAGTTTAAAAAAGCCCAGCAATAGCTGGGCTAATCGTTTTAAAAGTAGTAACCGATATTGATATTGAAGCGCGTTTCGGTCTCGTCGCTGTCGCCAGCTATTGAGCCACCAACAAACGGTTGGTTTTTCGCTTTTACAAGATCAAAGTAGGTAAATAAGCCACCTGCGGCGACCGACACACCCGTTACATTCATCCACGTGTCTGCACTGTTATCTGACTTATCGTAAATAATGCCGTAGTCATTATAAAATTGCAGGTTGGTTACTGGCCCCCACTCAACAGGTAAACTGTAAGCAATGTTGGCATTAGTCATGGTGGCTTCGGCGGCGATACTGTCATAAAAAGAGTAGGCACCGACAGCCATACGATTTACGTTATCAATGTCGTAATCGTATTCACCATGTTGCAGTTGGAAGTTCCACGGGCCAATGGTGCTGTTAAGGTGCACAGCCCAAGCCATGTAGTCGCCTGCTTTGTCTTCACCGTCGTGTAGGCCGCCTGATAACGCAGAAACACCTAACTCAGTGGTGCCACCATCATGCTCGAAGTGGTAACCATAACGTCCAGAGAATGTATTGTATTCACCTATCGCATTGGTGGGTTCTGCGTAAACGCCTTCGTCGGCATCACGAAAACCAACGACATCATACGAATAACGATCGCTGCGATTATCAACGTAACCGTCAACACCACCTAATTCATCATTTTTAAAAAAGCCAAGGTCAATTTGCCAGTTATCGGCTATTTTACGCTTAAATAACACACCTAAATCGTGGTCATCTTCTAAGCCAACGTAATAAGTGGTGCCAAAAAAGTAGTTATGAGAGTTATAAGGCCAGTTACCAAAGGGGACTTTGGTGATCCCTGCTTGCACTTGCCAATCTTCGGCAAAGTCATAGGCTGCATAGGCATATTTAACTGCAGTCATGTAATCGAAAAAACGAATTTCTGCATTTAATTGCACGTCACCAACATCGCCTGCAAAATTCAATCTGAAAATATCAAAATCGAAGTCGCCACCGCGGTTCTTATTGCCGTCATCATAAGATGTGTGACTAAAATTGGTACGTACAGCACCGCCAACTCGAATCCCAGATTCTTTCTTTTCGAGCTCTGAATCAACAGCAGCCGTTTGCTGCTCAAGCTGCTTTTGCTGTTTAGCAACTTGGGCATCAATTTGTTCTTGCTGCGCCGCTTGTTGTTTTGCTTGTTGCTCTGCTTTATCGAGCTGAGTTTGAAGTTGCTGCATCTGTTGCTTTAGTAATTGCAGCTGCTTTTGAAGGTCATCGATTTCTGATGCCTGACTAAGACTTGAAGTAGTGCCCAACGCTATCGCTAGGGCTAACTTTGAAAGTTTAAGCATGAATTATCGCTAATGTAAGAATGGGTACTATTTAGCATAGATGATATTCACACTGAACCCAAGGGTAGCCACATAAATTTAATATTAATCAACGGGTTTATTATTGAGACTCAATGGTTCGCGTAAGCGCACCTACTTCAAGTAAGGGGGAGGCATCAAGTTGGTCTGCATCCATCATGGCTGCAATACGTTGCATAGATGACAACAATAGACTTTGTTCCCACTCTTCAAGGGCTGAAAACTTTTCAATAAAGTGCTCTTGTAAAGGCTGTGGCGCTTTATTCAAAATTTCTTTGCCGCGCTCGGTAAGGTATAGACTGACACGGCGCTTATCTAGTTGACTGCGAACACGCGTAACTAGCTCACGGTTTTCAATGCGGTCTAAAATATTGGTGACAGTTGCGGGACTTAAATTAACGTTTTGTGCGATGCGGCTGGCAGTAATGCCATCGGTGTGCGCGACTTCGTTCATTATAAGTAATTGTGGGCCTGTTAATCCCGATGTTTTGTTGAGTTGTTTTGAATGAAGGTCGATAGCCCTGATAACTTTACGTAACGATACCAATAGCTCGTCATACTTTTGCATAGTTGTGTCTCTTTAAAAAGGCGGTATCTGGCGACCGCAATCGCGAAATATTACACATCTAATAAATTGAGTTCAAATAAATTACACCTATATTAGCCATAGATTAAAGCTAATAATGGCATGGTTTTGATTTTTATTTAGTTAGAGCAGAAATTAAATGCTCTATTTTGTCGTTTAGATAGAGTAATTGTTGTTAACACTGAAAATGCTAATATGGGGTGACTTAGCATTTGGTTGTAAAACATTTTCATCAAATAACTAAATATTATTTACTAATTGCCACCGCTTTGGGTAAGGTGGATTTTTCTTTCATTAAATGGGACGAATTATGAAGTTATCGCCATCAGTTACGATTGAACAAAGTGACACCGGACTTGAGTTTATTAAGGTTGCGAGTGAGTTGTGTGAAGCAACTATTTTTCTGCAAGGTGCGCAAATTACTGAGTTCACGCCTGCAGGCAAAAAGCCGTTGTTGTGGGTGTCTGAGTTAGAAGACTATCAAGAAGGAAAAGGTGTACGTGGCGGTATCCCTATTTGTTGGCCATGGTTTGGTGTAAGTCAGCATGAAGGTTGGCCTGCGCATGGTGTGGCTCGTACAGGTCTTTGGCGCGCTGAAGAAGTGAAAGAACAAGAAGATTCAATCTATATCAGCCTTTCGTTACCGATGACTCAGGTTGATGATAAATATTGGCCCCACAAAACTAAGCTACTTGCTGAATTTATTTTAACGTCGAGTCTTGAGTTACGCTTAACGACCACGAACATGGATAATGAAACCATTCACTTTACTCAAGCACTACACACGTATTTCCCAACACCTGCGATTGAAGAAACCAAAGTTGATGGTTTGCAAGGGGCAAAATACATTGAGTTTGGCGAAGGCCCTTTTGAGCAGCATGACTTGGTTGCTTTTGCGCGCGAAACCGACATGGTGTACACCGAAGCAGAGGCTACACAGCGTATAATTACCCCAGACGGCATTATTGAAGTAGGTCGTGAAAACTCAACATCATGTGTGCTGTGGAATCCGTGGATTGAGAAGTCAAAACGCTTGTCGAACTTTGCCGACGATGAGTATCATGTGATGCTCTGTTTAGAAGCAGCAAATGTACTTGATGACAGTGTAGAGCTTGCGCCAGGTGCCAGCCATACGCTTGCAACGACACTTCGCTGGGTTTAATTTACCACGCTCAACGTTAGCAAGTAAGGCCAGTGACACTGGCCTTTACAAGGAATAATCGTGTTTAGTAATCAACAAATCGACACTCTGCCTCGCCACCATACTATTAAATTTCAGCCACTTGCAGATAACGCTATTTGGCATGTACAAATTAATTGGCTGCTTTTTTATATTCCACTCATGACGGTCATTGTGGCTGTTCGGTATTTTAATCAACCGTTTGCTGATGCGGTATCTGCACCTTGGTTGCTACTGCTGCCCGTGCTCGTTGTGCTTTCAATGCTGTATAACTTTTACAGTGTTCGTGTAAAAGGGATTGCATTACGTGAGCATGATATTGCTTATAAGCGTGGTTTAATTTGGCAACAAGTGACCCTGTTACCTATTTCTCGAGTTCAACATACTGAGATACATCGAGGACCCATTGAGCGGAAACTTGGCTTAGCAACACTCAGACTCTACAGTGCTGGTGGCATGAGTGCGGATCTTCATATCAGTGGTTTAACAGATAAACAATGCAATGACATTAGGCAGTTTGTACAAAGCTATGGTTATGACAATCATGCAACAGTTGATGAGCTAGTCGATGAATAACAATGATTGGCAACGCGTGTCGCCGTGGGCACTTTTATATTTTATTGTGCATTTTGCTATTCGATTTGTTAAAGATGGCTTACTAAATTTACTGCCTATTTTAGTTATTTTTGTGACTCAGGTTGAGCAAAAATGGTTTTGGGGGCAAGTCGCTGCAAGCACCGCTATTGTCATATTAGTTGTTTATGCATTTGCATATTATAGAAATTTCTCTTATCGCATCAGTAGCGAAAATGAAATCCTGTTAAACAAAGGGGTATTCAAGAAAGAGCGTTTAACACTGAAGTTTGCCAGAGTGCAAAATGTGAATATCGCTGAGCCCTTTTATTTCCAGCCCGTAAATTTGGTTAACTGTATTTTTGATGCTGCAGGCAGTAGCGCTCAAGAAGCCGTGATCCCAGGTGTAAAGCTCAGTTATGCCGAGCATGTACGCGAACAAGTGATGGCATTTAAAGCGCAGTTGCAGCAAAGTGACACGCCTGAAAAAGCGGAACATGCAGCACAACCATCAGCACAACACACACTCACGCTTAGTAACGCCGAAATAGCGAAGTTTGGTTTGATGTCGAATATGGCTATTTTAGCGTTAGCGGCGCTTGCCCCTTTTATGAATGCCATTTTTGATTACCTTGAAACCTCATTGATTGCGCGTCTAGAAGCCATGTTTAACGAGCAGGCTGCCTTTGTTGGCAGTGCGGCAGCATTGGCTGTGGTGACCGTCATTGTTGTTATCGTGCTGTGCGCTGTGTTGTTGTCGGTTACTATGGCTTTAATTAGGTTTTTTAATTTTCATTTATATTTTCAAGATAATCAGTTTAAACGTGTAGCGGGGCTCTTTGAGCGCCAGCAGTTATCAATAAGCTCAGAGAAAATACAAAGTGTACAAATTAAGCAAAATATCATTGCACGATTATTAAAGCGTTATACATTGATATGTCCACAAGTGAGCAGTGGTAATACAGCCCCAGGTGTTGCGGCGCATAAAAACAAACAAACACTGGTGATGCCCGTGTTAACCGCAGCGCATGTTCAGCAAGTGTGCCGTTGGTTGTTTCCGTGGTTTATTAATTTAAATGAGCTTAATTTTATTAAACCCGAACGGGCACTGCTGTATAAAAACACTGTGCTGTATGTATTTTTGCCGAGTGTGATTAGCGTTGTCGTTATTGATCAACTAGTTGAAACGTTATCAATGCTTTGGGGTTTATTACCTGCGAGTATATTGATGGCTGCCGTATTTTTACGTTATCAAAAAACAGGCATGGCGCTATATCGACATGAAGGCCGCTCATTTGCCGTGTTTAGAACGGGAATGATAGGGACTCAGTATCGTTTGTTTGAAATTTATAAAGCACAAAGTGCCACGACTATTAGTACATATTTAATGCGAAAATCAGGTTTAAAAAGCCTGTATATACAACTTGCATCGGGTTCTGTATCAATGCCGTATTTAAAATCAGTTGATGCAGAACAGTTAATTGATTTTGTGCTTTATGAAATAGAATCAGAGCCACGCAATTGGTTTTAAATGAAAATGATTATCAATACCGTTGATTCGGTTTCGTTTTTGGGTATACTGTCCAAAAGTGAGGGATGCAGGTATTCAGATGATTTATTTACTTCCAATTATCGCTATTTCAGGCTTAGTTGCTTTACTGTGGTACGCGCGCTTTAAAAATGAGTGTAAAGGCTTTTGTATTAGTTGCGCAATTACTTGTATCGCGTTATTGGTAACCAGTGCAATGATGCTCGCAGGCCTTGGTGCGCTCAGAAGCAGTATGATGTTTGCAGTAACTATTTTTATTATTTATCAACTTTTGGGGTTAGTAAAACCTATCAAAATCGATTAATTTCTTACATTTTTTAACTACACCCGCGCAAAAAAGCAACGCATACTAGTGTGAATATTTAAAATCAATATACCCAAGCTGGGGATCAAGGATTATGATGAAAAAAGCACTATTGAGCGTTGCGCTGCTTGTTGCAGGCGAGGCGTCTGGCCAAGAAATATGGCAAACAATTCACACTGAGCATTTTAATGTACACTTTAGCGTTGAAAACCAACAGTGGGCGCAATCGGCTGCCACAGAGCTTGAAATTGTGCGTGATAAAGTGCTTAAGCAACAGCATCGTGCTTTGGATGAAGTCGTTGATGTAGTCGTGTTTGACCCTCTGAATGCCGCAAATGGCTTTGCTCTACCTGTCTCTAATAAACCCTTGATGGCACTTTTTACCACGCCACCGCAATCCGATACGGTGATTTCTAATACCGATGGTTGGCAACAGCTATTGATCTTGCACGAATATATTCACTTGGTGCATTTAGCTCAGCCGACTCGCAGTGATTTTCGTCAAGCAATTAAAAATAGCTGGGATCTGTATGACTTAGCAGAAAAAGACATGCCACGCTGGGCCGCAGAGGGTTACGCAACATTATTAGAATCAAAAATGACAGGCCGTGGTCGAGTGTTTGACAATTTGTCTGAAGCGATTTTAATTGAGTTTGCTCAGCAAGGTGCATTGCCAGGTTATAAGCAACTAAGCAATACAAAAGGCGGCTTTTTGGCGGGGTCGATGGCGTATTTGGTCGGTTCGCGTTTTTTGGCTTGGCTTGAAGAAAACTATTCAGAACAAACGCTTGATGCTGTTTGGACACGAATGCAGGCAGTAAAAGACCGTGATTTCGATGAGGCATTTACAGGTGTATTTGCTGATTCTCCAGCCAAGTTGTATCGCCGCTTTGTTGCTGAGTATACATACAAAGCAATGGCTAAAGAGGTAAGTGAACAACCACTTACAAGTAAGCTTTGGTTGGAGCTTGATCTCTACGCATCAAATCCAGCACTTAGTCCAGACAACTCTAAACTGGCTATTGTTGAGCGTAATAAAGAGGGTGATACACGTTTAGTTATTTACAGTACAGAGCAAAATACACAGGCTGCAGAAGAATTTGCAACACAGCAAAATGCGCTTTTAAACGATGATCCTCTGGATATTGTCGATAAAGCTCCCGCAGTATTTAAGCGTGAGCAGAAGCATGTATTGCAGCAAATAAATAGACAAGGGATTAAAAATCCACAATGGCTGGATGAAAATACGCTGTTTTTTACAGCAACAACCACCGTGGGCAAAGGGTCTGTTCTTGGGATTTCTGATTTATACCGTTACGATATTACAACGGGTGAGGTCACAGCATTGACGCATCACGCGGGCTTGCGTCGTTTTAGCATTAGCGAAAATGGCGAAACTGTTTATGCAGAACAAAATCAGCATGGTTTCTCAGCGTTAGTGAAAGTAGACCTTACTCATGGTGACGTCACTCCCTTGTTTACAAAAAGCCTTGAAACTGTTTATGACTACCCCGTATTAAGCCCTGATAAGTCGCGGCTGGCCTATTTGAAAACCACATTGAATCAGAATTGGCAGTTGTATATACAAGATTTAAACACGACAAAATCATATCGTGTGCCTATGCCTGCAGGGTATCAATATGTATCGCAACCTAATTGGCAAGCTGATGGGAAAGGCCTTTATTTTGTGGCGGGTAAAAATGCAGCAGTTGATTTGTACCACTATGACTTTGATAAAAATGAACTTTATCAACTAAGCCAAGGCCAAGAAGTTATCGCTCATCCCATGGCGATGAATAATGGTGAGTTATTGTATTTATCAGTCACACCGGATGGCCCAAATATTAAGCACTTTACAGACTTAACTCAGCGCGAAAAAGTGACTGAACTTGCTGTAAACCCCACACCACCGCGTGGTGTGACCGCAAGCGAAGTACTCCCTAAAGCGGCTATTTATCAACAAGCGACAGATCGACAAACTGACTATGATGTATTACAGCAAAAACCGACTTTATCGTTGGGTTCTCAGTATTACTCCGCATCATCGTCAATATTAACCTTGGGTGTTAAAAGCAGTGACTTTTTAAAACAGCTTGATTTGCAAGCAGGCTACAGTATTGATTTACAAGATAGCGCATTAGAGGGGGCGTTTGCCGCTGCCAAATATTCAGCCTTTGATTTACACTTTAAAGCTTTGTTATTCGATTATCAGTTAGATACAGATAAACAGTACCACGGACACCATGCTGAAAAAATTGAAAACACGGGTATACACTTGGCAACAAGTTATCCAATGCAGTTTCAACAATTAAGTATCATTCCTTCTGTGAGTTATAACTACAGCGACTTTGTTCACGGCGATGATCAATGGTTAAAGCTGGGGCTAAAACAAAAGTGGCAATATGATAGACAAACAGTGGGGTTTTCTCAGTCAGCAAAGATAGCTTTACTGAAAGGTGATAGCAAAACGCATAATTGGCAAGGTTACGACTTTGCTACTGAGTTTGGTGCGCATGCGTTTAATATTCCTGTTTATGTTAACTTTGCTCAGCATTATCGTGACAATAATACGCTTGCGTTAGGTGGTTTTGCTTCTAACTTAATTAACAACGAGACTCAAAGTGGTTTAGTAGTGGCACCCGAATTACCGTTTATTAGCCAGCTTGGTAACCGCTATAAAGGTTATGGCGGCGGGGTTAGTTATAAAGATTCGCTCCCATGGCTTTACTATCAACAGCATCAAGTAGATAACCGAGTATATGCACAAAGCTATGGATTAAAATGGCAAGGCGAGTTTAGCTTTGGCCTAGGGCCTGCCGGGCTGAATGATGTGAATATTGACTTGGGCGTCGCCCGTGTTGAAGGCGATGACTTTGAAAACGATTTACGTGCTTGGCTTAGTTTTTACTATTCTTTATAACGGTTACTGCTTGGTATTTAAGGCGAATAGTTTGGCGTGATAGAGCGCCCGCTTTTCGTCTTCCCTTTCAAGCTCAATGGCTTTTTCGAGCCACTCTTTGCTCGATTGCTCATTGCCTTGTTGGTAGTTAATAATAGCCAACTCTAGATAGGGTTCAGACAAATAAGGTGCTAAGGCTATGGCGTCTTCGAGCTGCTTTTGGGCTTTAAAATACTGACCATTGTTGCGTGCATTTATTGCCGTTGCTAATAATTCGAACGGATCTTGCTTTGCTAGAGCAAGCTGTGAGTTGAGTTTAGTTAGAAGTACTTGGTCGTCGAGCTGTTCGGCCAGCACAGCGTAGTTATGAAGTAAATTGGTGTTTTCAATGTTGTGCTGTAATGCGGTTTGATAAATATGTTTTGCTCCCACTAAGTCACCAGCTTGACGGTGTAATACCGCTGCAAGATTATACAGTGCAGGATCGTAAGGGGTGTAATCGCCAGCTTTAAGAATATAGCTGTAACTTAAATTAAATTGTTTAGCGGCTAAAGCCTCGGCTGCTAAATTACTGTAGTAGCGACTTATTAAATCGTTTAAATGGGCTTTGCCGGTATAAAAACTGCCGCGGCTCGGAAAATAATCAATAATACTTCCCGGTGTGATTAAGTAAGTCACCTCATCATCAAGTGGGGCATAGACTTTGGTCCTAAAATGACCCGATACATACACAATATTACTTTCTTTGCTGTATACCGGTTCACTCGACACTGATTGAAACCCTGTTTTTAGCCCAGCTAACTGAGCATACGCCTGAGTTAAAATAGCAAGGCTAATACAATTACCTTTCTGTTTTTGAATTGTCTCAGAGGCAGTGAGTGTTTCACTGTAATAGTTAAAATTAGTGAGTTTATTTTCTAAATAGTGATAGAGAATTTGATCATCTCTGAGATAGCCACCTTGTCTTTGTGTAAAGTAATCAAGGAATTGTTGTTGCTCGTCGATGGGCAGAGCAAATAGCTCAGTGTCTTTTAAAGTAACAGGCTGAAAAAGTGTGCTATTAAGGAGGTCTGCAACACGAGGTGGCATAACAGGTTGGTTACTTTTACTGGCACATCCGAGCAGTAACATACTGATAAGTAAGATGCAGAAGAGTTGCTTCATCATCTACCTCTAAGCTTGTTTTTTATTCAATGTACCTATGTTATTCGTTGTATTCAAGTTATGAATGCTGTCTCTAAGCTGTAAACACACTGTACGGAAATCTTGCCAAGTCCTCACTGGCTATTTTTTCATCTTCATTGCATTTTATGAGCATCTCATTAGAATGCCGCGCTCTTTTAAATGGCTTAAAAAACAATGATTTACTTGTTGTGTATGGGCTGTTTATAAACTGCTAACGTATTAACTAAATTGTAACGAGAGAGGTCTGTTTTGGCGCACTATTTGCCGATTATTTCATGCTTTATTTTGGCGTTTAGCTTTTATCCGCTATTAAATAAAATTCGTAAAAATCGCAGTGTGTCGGGCGTGTCGTTGCTAATGATGAGCTTTGGGGTGGCACAAAGTCTTTATTTCATTACCTACAATGTGTACTTTCAGCGCATTTACATGGTCTTACCGTTTATCGTGACGGGTGTGTTAAGTGGTTTAATTCTTTATTACTTCGTGCGTTACAATGCAGCGCGCCAGCAACGGTTGCAATTAGCTGGGCTATTAATTGTGTCGGTGACGCCTTTTTTGTTATTGCTTAGCCCGTCACTGGACACTGCCACTGTCCTTAATTGGCTGACATATGTTGGCTTAGCGATGAGTTCTATCCGTGTTATGCCGCAAACCTACAAAACAATTAAAAGCGGTGATATTAGTAACTTAAGTGCACGTTATTTTAGTTTACAGTTTGTAGCGGGAGCCTGTGGTTTAGGCGCAGAACTGGCGATGGCTTCACCGAGTGTGTCACATGTTCTAACTTTTGTGATGATATTGCTAACTAATGCCGCCCAACTTGGTTGTATTCAATATTACAAGTCACGTCCAGCGATGGCATGATTATAACGTTGAAATAATAAAAGGCTGCCCGTTGGCAGCCTTTTGTGCTTATTAATTAAGCTTCGAGCGCTTTGCTAATTAAGCGATCGATATATTGCTTATGTGCTTTTGCAGCAGTGTCGGCACCCCATGGCGTACTGATATCAGCAATTTTGTTTAGCTGATAAAGCGCAGCAGCTTTGGCTAGGTTGTCGTGCTTGCTCGCTTTACCTAAGCCTGCAATCGCAATCAGCTGGTTCACATACTCAATTTGTAAGTTATGACTTAATGAGTTCGCTTTTTTACTATCGACAAAAATGCTGGCTGTTAGGTCATCCATGAATTGGCTTAGTGAATACTCATTACCGTACATTGCGCTGTCTGAAATACGCAGCATGACTGCAGGGTGCAACAATTGCGCAAGCACAAGCTTTTGCATGCCTAAAATCATGTTATGTGGTTTTGGATCTTCGTTCTTACCGTAATGATTAAAACCACGACGTTGCTGTTGTAAGTAGTTATATAGCGGTTGCATGCTGACTAACACATCAGGTGCAAACACATTTTTGGCCAGAATTTGCATAGCCTGTTGCTGGCGCTCTAATGGCACTGGCGTAAATGGTGCGCCATTTTTATCATCACCCACGACGTTGCGCTCAACATACACCCCACCAATTTGACGAGATACTACGCCAGCCTGTGTTCTGTAACTACCAAATAGGATGTTGGCAGAAGTAACTAGTTGCTGATATGACTCACCTTCAACCGTGGCTTTGTCTTTTAGTTCAGTAAATAGTTTATTGATTAAGGCCATACGGTCTGCGGCGTAGGCCGCTGGGTTTGATGACATATCACCAATCATGATACGTGGATCAATGTGACGTCCTGGCGCTCGCATATCATCAGCGTCGTTACCAAATGCAAGCGCATGCTCAGATGAGCGAGCAAGAATTTTTTCTAAACGTTGTTGCTCGGCATCGGCGTCTGCCAAAGCTTGACTGTAACCATATTCAATAGCCCAGTCGTCATAAGGACCTGGCTTCGTTTGGAAAATGTCGCCTTGTTGCATGCCAATTGGAGCGATATTTGCCGGCGCATAGTCCATAACAGAGCCTGTAACAATCCCTTGCGTTTTACGCTTGTCGTGTACGTCTTTTTCGTTCCACAAAATAGAAGATTTCATATTGTGGTTTAAGCCTAAGGTATGACCGACCTCATGCAAGACAAGTTGTGTTAAACCTTGGCGTAAAATTTCTTTGTCTTCGATGTTTGCACCAGTACCTAGGCCTTTTGCAAGTAACATGTTTTCTTGAATACTGTGGCCCAAAGAGCAGTGTAGTTCTGAGTCACTCATATGTTCAGTGAGTGTCGCCGCACCCTGTGTATATAGGGTGTCGTACATCCAACGGTTTTTCATGAAGACATACTCAAGCATGATGTCTGAGCCTAAGATCTCACCCGTTAATGGATTAGCAAGTGCAGGACCATAGCCACCAAATGGTGGACGTGGAGATGCGGTCCAACGTAATACGTTGTAATTTATGTCGCCTGCATCCCAGTCTGCATCGTCTGGTTGTATTTTTACTTCAATCGCATTTTTGAAACCTGCTTTTTCAAACGAGGTGTTCCATGCCAGTACCGCATCGCGGATGGTATCGCGCCACTCAACCGGTGTGGTATTTTCAATCCACCACGTAATTGGTTTTACAGGTTCAGATAAGGCTGCGGATGGATCTTTCTTTTGTAAATCCCAGCGTTTGATCACGTCTTCATAAGGGGCCCAGTCGGCAGAGGTCATATTATCGAACTGGTTAGTAAAATAACCAATTCGCGCATCATCTTGACGAGGTTGGTAGTCATTTTCAGGTAAAGCAACAAATGAGTGCTGTACTTTTATTGATACGTTACGAGGGTCGCTTATAGCGGCAGAGCCACGCACACTTGGGTTGGCGTTGCTGAATACATAATCAACAATAACATCTAGGTTATTTGCGTAAGGGCGCTGGTTAACAATACGCGATTTTTTGTCATCTAGTTTACCTAGCTTGAAGCGTTTTTTAGCGTTTTTATCGTCAGGGTTAACCCATGGAGACACTTTATGCAGTGCTTCGCTTAAAAATAGCTTATCAACGTCAAAGGCTATTTTGCCGTCTTCTTCTTTGTCTATTTTGATACTTGCGAGAACGGCTTCACTGATATTGGCATCTGCAGAGCGGGCAAGCGCTGAATTCTCGTCAAACTTATAGCGTGGTGTTTTGCTTACAATATCAAGACGATCAAAATGCTTTCTAAACTCTATGAGTTTGGTCTCTCGGTATGAGCCTCGAAAGTGGCCTGCATCTGTCACGCCATCAACGGTATGTGCAAAATACACAAACGGGGTATTAAGCTGTGACTCATTGATGACCATTAAGTTTTTACCCGTTTTGGCATCTTGGTAAAGTGTAAAAATACCGATAAATTCGGTTTTATCTTTGATCATCTCAGCCAGTGTTTCTGGCTTTTTTTCTTCTTTTTTTGCTGCAATGGCATGACCATTGACTGTCAATGCTAGGCTTAACGCTAGCGCAATATTTGTTATTTTCACTGTTAGAATGTCCTTAAACTATGTCATAGAGCAGTTTAATGAAATAATGTCTTGATAAAAGGTGATATGTTAACAAATGTGAAATTGTGTTTTTAACCAGCTGAAATTAAAATGATTTTCTTTGTAACAAATTGTTTTATACGTCACTTTAATCTGAACGGCATCATTCTATGTCTGTTTGTAACAGTTACTTACAAATGTCACATTAATGTTTCTGTCAGCTTTGGTATGATAGGACCAGTTAAAATATTAAAGGTGTAAGTTATGCGCACGAATTTATTAAAATGGACGTTACCTCTTATCGCTTTATTCATTGGTATTGCAGGTTTTATGGGGATCAATGCGATTGCCCAAGAGCCACAAGATAAGGATGAAGTTGATGTGCGTCCTCTCGTGAAAGTTGAAGCTGTTTCTAGTGATGATCACCAAGTGATTATTAACAGTTACGGTGAAGTGAAACCACTTGAAAGTACCCTGATTGCATCGCAAGTTGCAGGTGAAGTGACCAGTTGGCATCCAAATTTTGTTGCGGGCGGAATCGTCGCGCGTGGTGAAGTGTTATTTACTATTGAAAAAGATAACTACGAAGCTGCTGTATTACAAGCAGAGGCTTCGCTTGCAAGTGCGCAAGCGGCATTGATTGAAGAGCAAGCACAAGCAAAGGTTGCACAGGATGAAGCAAAACGTTACCCAGAGCGTGAACGCACAGACTTATTCCTTCGTAAACCGCAAGTATTAAGTGCCCAAGCGGCTGTAAAATCAGCACAAGCTGCATTGAAACGCGCTGAGCGTGACCTTGCTCGCTGTGAAGTGAGAGCACCTTACGATGCATTGGTCATTAACCGTGAGATTGGTGTAGGTCAATACATTAACGTGGGAAGCCAAGTTGCTGAACTTAATAACATTGAAAGTGCCGAAATCATTTTTCCTATTGCTGGTTTTGATAGTGTGTTTTTACCGAAACGCCTTAAAGGTGTTAAGGCGACGATTATTAATAAAGGTTTAAACAGCTTTACACGTGAAGCGGTGATAGACCGCGATCTAGGGGTTGTTGATAATGCGACGCGTATGAGTAATTTGGTGATACGAGTGAACGATCCATATGGTCTCAAGCATGACGTACAGCCGATTAAGTTTGGTGCTTATGTGCAAGTTAGTTTCGCGGGTGAAACACTGCAAAATATTTACCGTTTACCGCAATCACTTGTTAATAATCAAACGGTTTGGGTTGTAAATGACGAGCAAAAACTTGAGCCTCGTAAAGTCACTGTAGTGCGTGAAGAAGGTGAGTTTTTCTATATCAGTGACGGCTTACAAGTTAATGATCAATTGGTGCTTACATTACCGGAATACCCGCAAGCGGGTATGGAAGTGAAAATTGCAGGCATGAAAGAAATGACGAGCGATGCAGAGAATACTGCAGCGGTTGAAAAGCTTTAAGGTGGCGCTATGACAGACGAAAACACAGAAAAACAGTCTGGCATTATTGCCTACTTTGCCAATAACTCGGTTGCTGCGAACCTCATGATGGTCTTTATCGTTATTATGGGGATTATTAGTTATTTTACGATTCAGCGTCAGATGTTCCCGAATGTCGAAATTAACTACATTGAGATACAAGCCAATTATCCGGGTGCATCACCGCAAGAAATTGAAGAAAGTATTCTGATCAAGATAGAAGAATCGTTAAAAGACATCACCGAAATCAAACGAGGTGTGTATCGTGCGTTTCGCAACAATGGACGAGCAAGTTTAGAGATTAATACCGATGCAGAACTCACGGATGTACTTGATAAAGTAAAGCTGCGTGTTGACGGTATTGCAACATTTCCTGCAGGTATGGAACCCGTTACCATTAGTCAGGTCGAGTTTCGTCAAGACGTCATTGGTATGACCTTGGTCGGTGATATTCCGCTGACTGAGTTAAAACCGGTTGCTAATCAAATTGAAGATGAGCTACTGCAATTATCGAATGTGTCCTTGGTACAAAACGATGTGCCACTTGATGAGATTGCGATTGAAATAGACCCTGATTCGTTGCGTCAATACAACCTGACATTAAGCGATGTTGCTAATGCGGTGCGTCGTTACTCGGCTAACATTTCGGCGGGTCAATTACGCACAGATGCAGGTATTATTTCTGTGCGTGTTGAAAATCAATATTACAGCGGTGACGAATTCCGCCAAATTCCCGTTAAAATTGGTGAAAATGGTGCGAAAGTCCTGTTGCAAGATATTGCCGTAATTAAAGATCAATTTATCGAAGGTGAACGCTACTTTAAATTTAATGGCGAGAATGCGGTTTATTTATCGGTAAAAGCAACGAAAGAGCAGAACATGATCCCCGTTGCAGACTCTGTTAAAGCCTTTATAGAAAAGAAAAATAAAGAGCTGCCAGTTGGTTTGCGCCTAGAACCGCTCATGGATATGACCTACTATCTTAATGCGCGTTTAGACATGATGAAAACCAACCTGATCCAAGGGGCAATTTTGGTTGCCATTATGTTGTCGATTTTCTTACGCTTTAAGTTAGCACTGTGGGTAATGATTGGTTTACCCGTGTGTTTCTTAGGGGCGATGATGATGATGCCGCTCTTTGGGATCAGTATTAATATTGTGTCGTTATTTGCCTTCATTATGGTACTGGGGATCGTGGTCGACGATGCCATCGTCATAGGGGAAAGCGCCTACACCGAAATTGAGAAAAAAGGGGGAGGCGTTGTTAATGTGGTGAATGGTGCTAAGCGAGTTGCAACACCAGCAACCTTTGGCGTATTAACGACCATCGCGGTGTTTGCACCGTTTACATTATCAAGTGGCCCCGAAAGTGCGTTTTTCTTTGGTATCGCAGTGGTGGTTATACTGTGTTTAATATTCAGCTTAATTGAATCTAAACTGATTCTACCGGCTCACATTGCGCACACGAAGTTTCCACCTATTAACCCAAATAGCTGGCGTGCCCGTTTTAATAAGCGTTTTTTCAAATTTGTAAACGGCCCATATAAAGCATTTATCGTACGTTGTGTAGAGTGGCGCTGGTTTGTGTTGTTTTCATTCATTGGCCTATTAATTTTAACCTTTGGCCTGATTTCTTCTAATCAAGTGCGCGTGGTGCCAACACCAAAGGTACCTCATGATTTCCCGCAAATTCGTTTAGAGATGAACGAAAATGCGTCGGACATTCAAACAATTGATGCGGTTCGTGAAATTGAAGCCATGGTGTTAAGAGTTGATCAGGAAACTGAGCGTGAGTTTGGCCAAAAACTGATCCGCGATATTTTGGTATTTAATCAAGGCCGAACTGAAGCACAAATTTTAGCGCCGTTGGTTGATGAAGACCTTCGTCCATATAATGCCTTTGAGCTATCACGCCGCTGGCGTGAACAAATGCCAAGCATTGCGGGGGTTAAGTCTTTGCAAATTTACGATGACGTGAATGGCGGTGGCAGTGATGGCGAGTTTGGTTATCTACTTTATGGCCCAGACATTGATACCTTAAATGATGCAGGGCGTCGCTTTATTCAGTTATTACAACAGCAAAAAGGGCTGTTTGATATTAGCTCGACTATCGACCCAGCCAGTAAAGAAGTACAGCTCAGCTTAAAACCTGTGGCGTATGACTTAGGGTTAGACTTAGCAAATATTGCTAATCAAGTCGGCGCAAGCTTCTATGGTGGTGAAGCACAACGTGTTATTCGTCGTGGTGAAGAGGTGCGTGTAATGGTGCGTTACCCTAAGCTCACACGTGAAGCGTTTGCCTCTTTAAAGCATGCTGTAATCACAACCCCTGCGGGTAAAGAAGTTATGCTAGGTGACGTGGTTGAACTAACCGAAAAACCGGGCATCAGCTATATTCGCCGCGAAGGCGGTTATCGTACGGTTTATATTTACGGCAGTATTGATGAAGAAGCCATTGAGCCGGGTGCCGTTGTTAAACAAGTTGAAGACACTTTATTACCACAATTAAAAGAAGAGTACCCATCAGTGAAAACTGAGTTAGGAGGCTCAATTGAAGAGCAACAAGCGCAAGCAAACGAGCAATTAATGTTCTTCATTGGCGGTATGATACTTGTGTATATTTTGCTTGCAGTCCCACTTAAGAGCTATTCACAGCCGTTGATTGTGATGTCAGTTATTCCATTTAGTTTAACAGGCGCTATATGGGGTCATTTTTGGTTTGGCCTAGATATTAGTTTAATGTCGGGCTTTGGTTTAATTGCAGCTGCTGGGGTGGTTATTAATGACTCCTTAGTAATGACAGACTTTGTAAACCAAGCGAGACGAGAAGGCATTTCAACTCGTCAAGCCGTTATCGAGGCGGGGTGTGCACGTTTTAGGGCTATAACCCTAACCTCAATTACAACGTTTGCCGGTGTGTTGCCGATCATGTTTGAAACAAGCCTACAAGCGAAGTTTGTTATTCCGATGGCGGTCGCACTGGGTTTTGCTGTGATGTTTGCAACGTTGATTACCCTAGTGCTTGTCCCTTGCTTATACATTGTGATGAGTGACGTTGGGCACGTATTCTTACGTTTCTTTCGCTCGGTGCGTGAGTTATTTCCAAGCGCTAAGCCAGTAAGAGATTAAGTTAAGATAATGTTTAAAAGCCAACCTCCGGGTTGGCTTTTTTGTATCTGCATTTGCTAGTACTTAATAGTTATATGTATGTTTTGGTTACATTCTTTTGTTTGATTTGTTTTCCGGTCGCGATTATACTCAACTCAGTTTTTGGCAAACTAACTGAAAAGTTAGGACGCAAAGTTTCCGGTCTAAGGTTTTGTTAACAAAACTATGATAGCGGGGCCGCCGATAAGCGCATATTCTTCGGGCTTTGGATCTTTTGCCTCAAACTAAAAAATGTATTTATTTTGTTCGGTTATTGTTGGATAGTACCTATTAGTTGTTCTTAGGGTGTTACTTTGTTTATGCATTCGTCATTGGCCTCTGGAAAGTGGTTACCGATTGGTTGCTTGAACCATCATACTCAGCTTTTTGTTGGGGACACGGTGGTCGTAACCTTTTATGACATGCAAGGAGAGCTAGTCGATTTATCATTCAATTACCGGATCACCAGTACGGATGAAGGTGAGCCTCATAATTGGCCACGTTTAGTTGCCGAGCATATAAACGTGCACATTCCACTGGTTGAGGCCGGAAAAATGACCGAACAAGGTTTGGTGGTTGCATACCGCTCAAACCAAATTTATGCCCTTGAAGGTTCGGGCATAACACATGCAAAAGTGGCGTTTAACTGCATCGCGAAATGTAAAGAACGCGCGGTCGATAATCCACAAGATTATGATTATGTTTACCCACAGGCATGCAGTGATTACAGTGCTGGTGTAAAAGTGCTACAGCCTAAAACAGGCCACATTTATAGGTGTAAGCCTTGGCCATTTAGTGAATTTTGTCGTGTTAAAGATTCACATAACCCGTTGTTTGAACCGGGAGTTGGCAAAAGTTGGGCCATGGCATGGCAGCAGATATCGCATTAACCGTTTTCCCCCTAAATGCTATTTTAGCATTGCTTAGCCCACTCAATTTGAGTGGGCTTTTTTATACCCATTTGTTAAGCGAATTGGCCAAGCTTCTATGGTAAACTCGGTTTAATTCGTTTTTTAATTGTGGTTTCTTTGTGTCATCAAGTTCGTATTCATTGTCATTATTAGCGCATCCGCCGGTTGCTAAAAAACAGCCTCATTCCTTAAGCACTCATCAGTTTACTCGCATCGATAATTACTATTGGATGCGCGATGATGAACGACAAAATACCGAAGTATTAACTCATTTGCATGCCGAGAATGATTATTGTGAAAAGCAGCTTGCAGGTATAAAGCCACTTCGTGAGCAGCTATTTGATGAGCTAAAAGGGCGTATTGTAAAAGACGATAATACCGTACCCGTAAAAGATGGAACGTATTGGTATCATTCAGAAGTGCGTGGCGATGATGAATATGCCCGCCACTACCGCAGTAGCTCAATTGACGCCCATGATAAGCAGTTACTATTAGACGTAAACCAATTAGCCGGTGAGTTTGAGTTTTACGAGCTGGGCGAAGTGGCCATTAGTCCAAATGAGCAGTTGCTTGCTTACTCAGAGGATACTGAAGGCCGACGTGTTTATACGGTACGATTTAAACACCTTGCCACAGGTGACATGTTTACTGATGTACTCGAAAACACCGAAGGGCAAGTCGTGTGGGCAAACGACAGTAACACCGTATTTTACGTGAAAAAAGATCTGCAAACCTTGCTTGGTTTTCAGGTTTTTCGCCATGTGTTAGGCACGCCTCAGGCCGACGATGTATTGGTGTATGAAGAGCAAGATAAAAGCTTTTTTATGGGACTTGGCAAAAGCCGTGATGAAAGCCTTATTATCATTGATCTTGCGACCACAGAAACCAGTGATACATGGGTGCTTGATGCCAACAATCCATGTGGTGAATTTAGTGCGTTAACACCGCGTGAAGAAGGCCATGAGTTTGATGTAGATAAGCTAGGTGATACGTTTTATATCGTGACTAACTGGCAGGCAAAAAACTTTCGTTTAATGACGGCTACGTTAAGTACAATCGCAGATAAATCACTTTGGCAAGAACACACTCCACACCGCGACAATGTGTTACTAGAAGGTGTAGAGATATTTGATGATTATTTAATTTTAACTGAGCGAGAGCTAGGACAAACACGATTTGTTGTGGTGAATAAGCGCGGTGAGCGACTCACCTTAGAGTTTGATGATCCCTGTTATTACGCTGCAATTGCAATGAACCCAGAACCCAACGTACGCTCTGCGCGTATTTATTATTCGAGTCTGACGACACCGGGATCACTGTATGATGTTGATTTAAATACAGGGCAAAAAACCTTATTAAAACAACAACAGGTATTGGGTGAGTTTAAACCAGAAAAGTACCGTTCAGAACGTATCATGGTGACGGCAAGAGATGGCGAACAAGTACCTGTATCACTGGTTTACCGCATCGATAAGTTTAAAAAAGACGGCACAAATCCATTGCTGCAATATGGGTATGGTGCGTATGGCATTACTATCGATCCGAGCTTTTCTAGTAGTTCATTGAGCTTACTCGACCGTGGCTTCGTGTATGCGATTGCTCATATTCGCGGTGGTGAAATGCTGGGGCGTAGTTGGTACGAACAAGGCAAAAAACAGCACAAGCAAAATAGCTTTAATGACTTTATCGATATTACGCGAGCGTTAACCAAGCAAGGGTACGCACACCCTGCAAAAGTCTGTGCGTCAGGTGGCAGTGCTGGAGGTCTATTAATGGGCGCCGTCGTTAACCAAGCACCCGAGCTTTATTTAGGCATTGGTTGTCATGTGCCATTTTTAGATGTTCTGACGACCATGTTAGATGAAAGCATTCCGCTTACGACTAACGAGTATGATGAGTGGGGGAACCCGAACGACCCCGCGTATTATGATGTGATCCAGGCCTATTCTCCATATGACAATATTAAGGCGCAAGCGTACCCTAATATTTTAGTGACGACGGGCTTTCATGATTCACAAGTACAGTATTGGGAGCCCATGAAATGGGTGGCTAAACTTCGCGAGATGAAAACAGATGACAACATTCTTGTCTTTAAAACAGATATGGATGCAGGTCATGGTGGTGCGTCGGGTCGTTTTAAAAGCCTTGAAGAAAAGGCACTCGAAATCGCATTTTTTATTGCTTTATTATCGAATTAAAGCTTAGATAACACCTATAAGTGCAAAACTTAAGTTGTATTTTAAGGGGTGAGCATGTTTAAAGCCCACGGTGATTGGTGTTACTTTATTGAACCGCCAGTGATTTATGTGGAAATAAGTGGCAGTT
This sequence comes from Pseudoalteromonas sp. JSTW, assembly GCF_013423925.1. Classification (NCBI taxonomy): domain Bacteria; kingdom Pseudomonadati; phylum Pseudomonadota; class Gammaproteobacteria; order Alteromonadales; family Pseudoalteromonadaceae; genus Pseudoalteromonas; species Pseudoalteromonas sp. JSTW. Next base: position 3,531,116 of record NZ_CP058972.1, on the reverse strand, counting down.
TTAATAAAGAAGCTGTTGCTTCGTTTAGTGTTGAAGTTGCTCAAGAAATAATGAAATACCCTGAGCACTCAATTCAGTATGCTGTTGTTAATTTAGCGCAATTTGAATTAGCAACGGCAGATAGTATTGAAACCGCGAAGGCGTATTTTCAAGCTATAAAAGCACGTGGTTACAAACGCGTTGACTATATCAAAGCAAATATAATTGCGCGCAATTTACTCGAGACAATATGGTCGGGTGTCGATATGGATATTAACTTTCATCACAATGCTGATAGCTTTTTTGAAGACAGGCCAGAATACAGTCATCTGAGAAAGTGGTTAAAATAAAAAAGCCCTCATAGAGGGCTTTTCAAGTGATGTAAAGTAAGGGCCTAGCCTAAGTAAGCTTTTAACATCCAAACAAGTTTTTCTTGTTCTTTAATGTAATCACTCATTAGTGATGCAGTCCCTTCGTCATCAGCATCGCCAGCTTCTGTTAAAATTTCGCGCTGCATCTGAATAAGTGTGCTGTAACCTGCTAATAGGTTTTCAACGGCTGCGGTGCCTTCAGTAATGTTCTTCGCTTCATTAATCTTACTTGCTTCGAGGTATTCTGAAAACGCATGAACAGGTGCGCCACCAAGTGTCAAAATACGCTCTGCAATTTCATCTACTTTTTCAAGAAGTAGGTTATAAATTTCTTCAAATTTAAGGTGTAATTCAAAAAAGTTACGACCTTTAATATTCCAATGAAAGCCACGTGCATTCATATATTGAATTTGGTAGCAGCTTAATAAAGTATTGAGAGATTTTACGATATCTTCACTTTTTGCGCTGTTTAAACCAATTGCATTTACCTGTGACATAGATTAGCTCCTTAAAAAATAATCGTGAATAGGTTACTTGCTAGTGCGTGATATCAAGTATTGGCCATTTTTATTAATCTGTAAAATGGTTTAATTCGAACAGGGTGATAGGTTTTAGCTATCAATGCGCATTTTGAATCAGTCGTCCACTATCAGCATAACCTCGAAGTACTCTTTTATAAACTTGGGGCAAGTGACGCAAAAAACCACCATAAAAAGTGATTATTTTTTAATGAAGGTGAAAATATGATCTAAAACAAGTTTTGCTTTAGCTAATATACATGCCGATTTAGAACTTGATTTAGGTCAAAAAATCAACGCAACAGAAGCGCATAATACCTTTACCGCTTTTAGCTAGGAGAACAAAAATGGACGGTAAAACAGTAAAAGAAAACAAAGCAGAAATAGTGGTTGTTGTTATTGCATTACTTGCGTTTGTAATCGGTTTAGTGGGTCATCTTGCAGGGGCAAGCTTTGCTAATTTTGACACCTTTGGTTATATCGCTGCGCCGGTGCCGTTGATTCTGGGGATTATTGTATTAATTTCTTACAAAGTTGCCGCAAGTGCTGAGAAATAAAATACAGCTAACGTTGATTGATAAGCTTAATAATGTAATCCATGACTTGGCGTGAGTAGATCATACTGGTGTGACTTAAATGAAACACCTTGTGCTCTGCCATGCCATTGAGTTTGGTTTCATCTATAAGCACTGTGCCATCGGAAGCACTGCCTTTAGCAATGAGCGGCATTAATCCAATGGGTAAGTCGCCTGCAATACTATAAAGCTTGGCATTAAACGGCCAGTCGCCATTTTCAGACAACAAAAACTCGACACTATTTTTAAGTAACATATCGAAGCCTTTTTGCTGCATTTGCTTAGCAATATGGCTGCCTTTATGAGGCGTGCCTAAGGTAATGACTTTTTCAACATGTTTGCTTTGTAGCGAGTTTGCTTCAAGGTAGGCTCGGGCGACTAAACCGCCCATTGAATGACACACCATTGCTGTGGGTTTGCCATTAATAAAGCGGTCAATCTTGTCAAAAATAGCCGTTCTATTTGGCGACAGCGTATTGTAGGTCAAATTGAGTATATTAAGCCCTGATTTCTCAAGACGTGCGCACAGAGGGCGCATTACAAAGCCCGACATATAAAGTCCGTGTAATACTACAACCTGCCTAATTGCCATCGCATTCCTTACATGAGTTGCTGAGGTTTAATTTCGATATTTGCTGTGTCTGAGCTCACCCATACCTCACCGTCTTGAATCGTAATCGTAAGCTTAATATTACGGTCTGCCAGTGCGGCTAATGCTTGAGTCGCAGCATAATCGAGGCTAAAAATACTTAAGTTTTTAAAATCATACAACTTAGGTTGATGCTTTTGCCACCAAATAGTTTGGTTATTTTCGCCGTAAGTATACAAAATAACCTGTTTAGCTTTGTTACAGGCTTTTTTCAAACGCTTTTCATCAGGTAGACCAAGCTCAATCCATAACTCAATTTCTTCGCTGTAGTTTATGTGCCAAAGCTCAGGTTCATCATCAGCACACAAGCCTTTGGTAAACTCCAACCCTTCACGGGCATTGAGTGCAAATGCCAGCAAGCGGATCATCAGGCGCTGCTCGGTCTCTGATGGGTGCTGTGCAAGGGTTAGATTGAAATCTTGATACAGGTGTCGGTCCATATCGCTCAGCGATATGTGTGCTTTTATAATGGTTGATTTAAGAGCCATAACTGCTTACTTGAAAAAATTTGCGTCATTATAGCGCAATTAACTGCTGAGCCAGTTAAAATACCGTGAAATTATCTTGTAGGAGTAAAACATGGCAATCCAGTGGTTCCCGGGTCACATGAACAAAGCCCGTAACGAAATTAAAGAAATCATGCCACAAATGGATGTGATCATTGAGGTGCTTGATGCCCGTATTCCTTATAGTAGTGAAAACCCGATGGTTACAGCGCTTCGCGGTGATAAACCCGTTATAAAAATCATGAATAAAGCTGACCTTGCTGATCCTAAACTCACGCAAGCGTGGAAAGACTACTTTGAACAACAAAGCGGTGTTAAAGCAATTGATTTTGGGAATGATAAAGCGGGTGAAGTGCATCGTATTAATGAGCTTTGTAAAAAGTTAGTGCCGCATAAAGTGGGTGCAGATAAGCAAATAAAAGCCATGATAATGGGTATTCCAAACGTAGGTAAATCAACGCTAATCAATACCTTAGCTGGCCGAATTGTTGCAAAAACGGGTAATGAACCTGCTGTAACCAAAGCCCAGCAACGCATTAAACTTGATGATGGCATTATGTTGTACGACACGCCAGGCATGTTGTGGCCAAAAGTAGAAAACGAAAACTCAGGTTATCGTTTAGGTGCAACAGGTGCGATTCGTGATACTGCGATTGATTATGAGGAAGTGGCAAGCTACACGGCGGAGTATTTATTGCACGCATACCCTGAGCTTTTAAAAAGCCGTTATAAGATTGACGAATTACCTGAGTCTGACTGGGAATTTGTTGAAATGGCCGGTAAAAAGCGTGGCTGTATCCGTGGTGGTAATCAAATTGATACCTATAAAATGTCAGAAATTCTGATAAATGAATTACGTGATGGCATTATTGGTCGAATTACCATGGAAACCCCCGCAATGCGTGAAGAAGAAGAGCGCATGGTGGCAGAGCTTCGCGCTGCGGCAGAAGCTAAAAAAGCAGCAAAAGAAGAAGAGAAAAAACAGCGCCGAGCGCGTGCTCGTAAAAACCGCCGTTAATCACACTTTATTTGCAGACATAAAAAAAGCCCGTAAGGGCTTTTTTAGTTTCATATCTACCGTCACCGATATGAGCAATGTAGCAAGTAAAATAAGTAGGGCGATCGCCTGTTGCCAACATCAAGGGGCGCTGCGGTTAGCAACAAGCGATCTTAGCTTTATCGTGGGCCACACGTGTTTCAGGGTCGAGAAACAAATCAGTTTATTCCGATAACAATTCGCCAAAATACGTAATTAAGCGAACAGCTATTACAATCCGTAATGCTTTTTCCGTCTTGTTGATATTGATTATCAATTAGATTTAGATATCTGTCAACACTCTATTGCAAATAATTCTCATTTAATTTTTATTTTCTTCAAAGTATGGCTATTACACGCATTAGCACTAAAGTTAGGCTGTAAATTAGCGCCAATAAAAACTATGCTGGTGCCATAATAATTAAAAAAATCACATGCGATGTTTTCAATTTGGTCAATAAGCCTACTTGCGATTGTTTATTTAGCAATTTTATTTGCTGTTGCAGGCTGGGCTGATAAAAGAAAGGTGTTGCCTTTTAAAGGCTTAACTTATGGTTTGTCGTTGGGCGTGTATTGTACGTCGTGGGCTTTTTTTGGCACTACGGCGCAAGCAGCTTATAACGGCTGGTGGTTAGCACCAACGTACGCTGGCACGATTCTGCTGTTTATTTTTGGCTGGCAGATTTACTGCCGAATTGCCCATATTTGTAGACAGCAAAAAATCACTTCCATGGCTGACTTTATCGCGACTCGTTATGGTCAATCATCAAGCTTGTCGGGCTTAATATCGCTAATTTCTGTGATTGCTATTGTACCGTATATTTCGTTGCAACTCAGTGCGACCGCACAAAGTATTAATTTACTAACCGACCGAGCAGTGACACAAAGCAGTGAGGTATGGGCCGACAGCACTTTTTATATCACGCTCTTGTTGGCGTTATTTGCAATTTTATTTGGTGCAAGACGCTTAAAACCCAGTGAACATAACCCCGGTTTAATCGCCAGTATTGCCTTTGAGTCGGTGGTGAAACTTCTGGCATTTTTAGCGGTTGGTTTATACGTATGCTTCGTTTTATTCGACAGTCCCATCGCTCTTTTTGAAACGGCACAACAATTAAATATTGACCAACAAGTTGCGGCTTCAAAGAGTCCGACCTATGTGTATGTTGCACATACTCTCTTGGGTATTTTGGCTACCTTGTGCTTACCACGTCAGTTTCATATGAGCTTTATTGAAAAAAATAACGATAAAGAACTGGCTTCAGCACGTTGGCTGTTTCCTATTTACTTATTACTTATCAACTTGTTTATTTTGCCAATTGCGTATGCCGGGCTTATTTATTTTCAAGGACAAGACGTAGGCTACGATACCTTTGTATTGGCATTACCCATGGCCGCAGACGATGCCTTTGTTGCATTGTTGGCCTTTTTAGGCGGCTTTTCAGCGGCGACGAGTATGGTGATTGTGTCGGCAATTGTACTCTCGGTGATGATCACCAATGACTTTATTAACCAGTTCATTTTACGCCGCTCACAACTCACGTCGAGTAGCCGAGGCTTGGATAAAAATAACCTTTTGCATGCGCGTAAAATCGTTATCGTACTGATTTTATTATTAAGTTACTTCACGCATCGGGTTTTAGGCGAAAGCACTACCTTAGCTAATGTTGGTTTGATGTCGTTTACGTTGGTTGCCCAATTTTCACCGGCCATGATCATTGGTTTATGGTGGCGACAAGCGTCTTGCCGGGGTGCACAACTGGGTATTTTGAGCGGTTTTATTATTTGGGGTTACACGTTATTACTGCCCAATTTAGCGGGCGGATTAGGTAACGATAGCCAATGGTTGGTTGATGGCCCTTGGCACATTAGCTGGCTTGCACCGACTGATTTATTTTCGCTGGGTCTTGAAAGTATCAGTCAGGCTTTATTGTTATCGTTGGGTGCGAATTGTTTGGTGTACTTTTTGGTGCCTCTGTTTAGTCGTGCAACACTGGCTGAGCGTTTACAAAGTAATAAGTTTGTTGCTCAAGGAAATGAATCTCGTGTAAGTAACCATTTGCAGCCTTTAAGTTATCACGATTTAGGGGCTTTATTGCAGCGCTTTGCTGAAAAAGAAGCGGGGCAATCGCTGGTAAATCACTATTTTCCTGAAGATAAAAGTAAATGGAAGCGGCCCGCAAATGTTGAACTTGAGTTACTCGTAGAGCGTGAAATGTCGGCGGTCATCGGGGGCGCTTCAGCACGGCTTATTTTGGATGTTGCCAAAAATGAGCAGCGCCAACCTCTTGAGCAAGTTGCTGAATTTGTTGATGAAGCAAGCCAAGTATTGAAATTTAATCGTGACCTGTTGCAATCAACCATAGAAAATATTCAACAAGGTATCAGTGTAGTCGACAGTGAACTGCGTTTAGTTGCTTGGAATCAAGGCTACAAAAACATGTTTGCTTACCCAGATGATGCCTTGTATATCGGTCGTCCGGTTGCCGATATTATTCGCTTTAATGCTGAGCGCGGTTTGTTTAGCGGTGAAAGTATGACCAGTGAAGTTGAAAAACGCTTGGCGTATTTGCGCCAAGGCAGTGCGTATAAATATCAGCGCTCACACAATGATGGCCGCGTGTTTGAAATGCAAGGTAATCCGCTGCCAGGTGGTGGCTTTGTAACGACTTACACAGATATTACTGAATTTGTAAAACAACAAAAAGCACTCACAGAGGCCAATGTTAGCCTTGAAGAAAAAGTGGCGGCACGGACCTTAGCACTCACTCAAGCGAACCAAGAGCTATCAATGGCAAAACAAGTCGCCGAGCAAGCAACCGTCAGTAAAACGCGCTTTTTTGCAGCTGCCAGCCATGATTTATTACAGCCATTTAATGCTGCTAGCTTATTTTGTTCCTTAATGAATGAAAAAGCCCAAGACACAGAACTTAAAGAACTGGCAATGAATATTAAGAATTCGCTCGGCAGTGCTGAAGAATTGTTATCGAGTATTTTAGAGTTAACTAAACTTGATTCGGGATCATTTAAAGTGCAAATGAGTGAATTTGCCATCAGTAGTTTGGTTGAACCATTGCGCAATGATTACGAAGCGTTAGCAAGTGACAAAGGGTTAAAGTTCATTTTAGAAACATGTGATGTCCGTTTGCATACAGACAAAGCATTATTGCGTCGTGTGCTTCGCAATTTACTCAGTAATGCAATTCGTTATACCGAGCACGGCGAAGTTCGCCTGAAAATGCATCACGATGATGACCATGTATCGTTTATTGTTGAAGATACAGGGATTGGAATTGCTGCCGGTGATCAACACACCATATTCCAAGAGTTTAAGCAGTTGGGTGTTAAACCGAGTGCTGAAGGACTTGGATTAGGCCTTGCCATTACAAAACGTATTTGCGACTTATTAAAAATACCGCTCGTAATGGGCTCTGAGCTGGGCAAAGGTACACAGTTTACTTTAACCTTACCATGCAAAGTTAGCACTGCACCAAAGCAGGCACAACATGCTGAAATATCGCAAGAAACAGAGCTTGGGCAATTAAGGATTTGGCTGCTGGATAACGATAGCAATGTATTAGAGGCGTTAAAGCAGTTACTTGAAAACTGGGGATGCGAAATCTCTACGGCAACTAACTTAGCTGAGCTGGAACAATTAAAAGCTGAGCAGCCCTTGCCGCAGTTGCTGATCATTGATTATCAACTTGATGATGGTGTTACGGGTCTTGAGGTCATAGAGCAAGCAGGCTTAACAACACTGCCTGCAATTGTAAATACCGCAAACCATGACGAGGGTATACGCGAGCTGGTGCTCGATGCGGGCTATCCGTTGCTTTATAAGCCACTGAAAGCGCCCGCATTAAAGCGTATGATTAAGCGACTGACTTAATCTGCGTTTTGCTCAGTTGCTGGGGTATTGGCCTTAATTAAGCGCTCTACCTCAGCGACAAACTTCTTATCTAAGTCATCTTCATGGCTCAAAAATAACAGCATTTCATCACCATTGTGGTCAATGACCGTTAGCGTGGTGGTTAGTAGGGCGCTTTTAGCATAATCAACGTTGAGCTTTTTAATGTCACTAAAGCGGCGCTGATCTTTCTCAAGCACACCGTGCTCATTTTCCCAGTAACTAAAAATGGTGTTTTCAGTTATGCCGTTTCCATCAGTTTTAAAATCAACAAAGGCATCACTATAAAAGTATTGCACATTCTCATTTGCTGGGATGATCTCTTTTCGTTTTAAGAAGTTAACTTGATACGACCATAGCTTATCGCCGGTTACTATGGTTGAATTTGGCAACAAATATAGCTCATAAATTAAGCCATAAAATAGCCAAGGCAGCATGAATATCGAAATGATAACCTGCCTCGCTCGCCATTGAGAATGGTACTCAAGAGCTTGTTCAGGTTGCTTGAGGTTTTGAATGTAATTAACTAGAGGCAACCATAAAATAGGCGTAACTAAAAACAGCCAGGTACCATATTCCCAGTTATAGCTTACGACTTCAGAAATGATAATCGCCAGCCATAACACGAACCCAACCGCAACGGGCATGATCTTATTTTTGCCAAAGGTTTGTTCGCTGTGCTTGCAAAGCTCAAGTAACAACGGAATAAAAAACAGTGGTGCAAATATACCTCGGGCAATCGGCATTATATGGCTTTGTTGTTGCTCTTTTATCGCTTTCCAGTTGCGATAGCTCCAGTAGTTAATGAATATTCCTAAGCTCAATAAGCTGTAAATAACAAACTTACTGTTACTGACAGGGTAGAACTGCGTACCTTCAAATTCTGGACGTTTTCGAACTTCAAAACGCCAAGCCGCGATGAAAAAGATGATTGCCGCTAAGTAGCTTAAAATAAAAACGCTATACCAATTGGTTTCTTCATCTACCTGCGTGGTAGTCGCAGTGTTAGTACCATATTTGATAATGCCATATTGCGTTTCGTTAATTAGTTTTTTCCGCGCGTTGAAGTATTGCTCTATTTGGTCTGCAGGAATATGGTCTTGCTTCGCACTGTAATCAAAGTAAAGGGTAAGTATAGAGTCTTTGAAGGTAACGCGTTTTTCCAGATGGAAAAAGGGATTGTCGATACTGAGTTGTTCTTCCTCAAATTCCCAATTAGGCTCTGAGAATGCGATTTGAATTGTTGTTTCAATATCATTTGGATACCGAAACCACATGGGGGCATTACGCTCTAGCTGTTCTGGTTTATAAACGCTGTTTTGAATTTCGCTGGCATAAAAATCGTTGCGATAGCCTTTATTGTCAGGTTTCCAGAAATTATCAATTGTGTAGTATTCATTTGTAATTAGTTGACCTGTGTCATCAAGGGTATCTACGGTCATGGGTTTAGCTGTTTTTAAACCTTTGAAAGAGTCTTGATAATATTCTCTGTAATCATCTTCTGTGCTTTTAAGGCTATTTTTTGCTATTGAACTACGGCGGCTTATCGCTTCATAATCGCCGTATTCATAGCGAGTTGTAAAGTGGGTGGCATCATCTACCTTTTCGGGGATTGAGTAGCTATCAAAGACTTGAACACGCTTGACCAGAGGCTTAGTAAGCATGTCTGTAAAGCCTGTTTCACCTTCTTTAACGATTAAAGCCACGCCATAGTTTGGTTGTGCTAAATGCGCTAAGTCGCCGCGTTGATATGACGTGGTAGGATCAAGCCAATAGCGCTTCCCTTGGTGCTCTAGGGTGACAATGACGTGATCAAATAAGTTTGGGGCGACAGGTAACCTCGCTAAACGCTTTGTTTCTTCTGTATTTACCAATGCTGGATAGGCGTCAACGCCCAGTGCTTTTAACAATGAAATAAGCAGTACTGTTTTGTCTTTACAATCACCATAGCGCAGTGCAAGGGTTTCTGATGCCGGAGTTGGCCGATGCGAGTTGGTGCCCATTTCGAGCCCCAAGTAACGAACTTCGTCTTGACTGAAACGCAGTGCTGCAACTATTTGTGACTCTAAATCAGTATGCTGCAACTTGATTTGACGAGTAATAGTTTCAATAGCAGGGCTAATTTCAATGGCTGATTGGTAAAGTGGCAGTGACCAATCGATGACCTCTTGCCAGTTATTAACTTCAGAGAAATAAACTTGTTTATACGGTGAGTACCAATAAGGTACTTCACTTGCTGAGATCATTGTAGGTTCATTGTGTTGGTTTATTTGGTAGTCAAATCCTATATTTAGGGGAGTACTGATAAGAGTTGATTCGCCATTGACAAAGTTGATGTGTAAAGGGTTTGGCTTTTGCCATAGAACCCGCATAAATTGCTGCACGACAGGCACAGACCAATTAAGAGTTCTCGCTGTACTAAAGTGTTGATAAACTGGATTGCTGCCCGAAATCGTATAGCTGTAATCTAATATATCCATTACCCGCATATCATCAATAATGATATTTAGGCTTAATGTGCCATTGTATATTCGACTTGCTAGGTCGGTCTCACGTTGTAAAACCTGTCGCTGAGCACTACCCAGTTTGTCTATATATTCACCATTACGGATAATCCCTAAACTATTGAGCGAAAGTGATTGATAACTAGGGTCAAAATCAATATTGAGTTGACTAATATAATCTACTCCAGATTGATTGGCAGCTTGCATAACCGTTCGAGTAAAGCGTTGCTGTGGTGCTTGTTCAGTCACCTTAAACTGTGTATCGAGCATAAGATAGAAGGTCCCATCTTTAATATGCTCATTGGGGATATTCGGTGTTAGTAGTTCATGCTGTTTGACCCAGCTATCCGCTGGCGTAACCTGGTAATCATCAGCAACTACCAAGCAGCTTATAAAAAGTAAAAAAAGCGATGATAACGTGAGGTATAGGTGCGTCCATTTCATTATTATTTTCTAATTACGTTTAGTTTTATATGACAAATTACTGAAATAAACAGTATTAGCCAACCAAAATTAGCCTTTTTTGTCTCTTTTTTAGTTATAAAGGCATTTGGTGAAAATGAAGAGTGGATGATGTTTAAATAGTGTGAGGTGGAAATAGGATTCTTCAAAAATCGGCGTATAGTGAAAAAATAATAAAAAGGAGATGTCATGGAAGAGGTTAAACAACAAAGCGCGACTCAAACAGCCGATGTTCAAGGAGATAAGGATTTAGTCGGTATAAAAGGTTGGCTGATTCTGGTTGCTATTGGAGTGGTTATCAGCCCACTTCGGGTTTTTTATGAAAGTATCAACATATTTAAACCTATCTTTACTACTGATATGTGGCAAAGATTAACCTCACAATTTGGTGATATGTATCACCCGTTGTGGGAGCCTCTTTTAATTATTGAGATACTCTTTAATGTTACATTATTTTTTGCATCACTTTATTTGATTGTGTTGTTCTTTAAGCATAAAAAAGCATTTGTTAGCTGGTATTTAGCTATTTTACTCGGCGGCCTCGCATTTATAGTGCTTGATGCTTTTGTTGTGAGCTTACTTGTGCCGAGTGTCACCATTTTTGATAGTGAAATGAAAACTATGCTGATAAGGGGAGTTATTCAAGCCTTAATTTGGGGCCCCTATATGCTTTTATCTCAGCGTGTTAAAGCAACATTTGTTAAATAGTGCTGCAGGGCACGCTCACTTTTGCTTGCGTTCCGTGCGCTGGCTGCGACGTTAAAGTAAGCTCGCCACCTTGATTGCGTATTAGTTCGCGGGTGATTATCAGTCCTATGCCTGTGCCGTTAGCTTTGGTTGAGTAAAATGGCACAAATAGGTTGTCGGGGTTTTGAATGCCACAACCTTGGTCGCTAATTTCAATATTTAAGTTATCACCTTGTCTTGACCAAGTGAGGCTAGGAGCAGAATTGCTACCTGCTTCAAATGCATTTTTTATCAGGTTGATTAAGGCTTGTTCGAGTTGCCCTAAATCGGCACTAAAATGCAGCTTTTCGCTGCTATTTATAACGAGTTCAGGGAAGATAGCTGTTAAACGCGTATTTAATTGCTCGTTGCTTATCGGTTGTTTGTTTGCAGGTGGTAGTTTTGCAAAGGCGCTGTAACTGCTCACAAAGTCTAACAAGTGCTGGGCGCGTTTTTCGATGACTTGCAGCATATCTTGAGCAAGATCATCGTGATTGCTTATTTGTCCCTGACGCTTCATGGTTTGCAGCGATTGGCTCATTGAATAAATCGGGGTGAGGGAGTTACGAACTTCGTGATTTAATACCCGAATGAGGCGCTGCCAGACAAGCTGCTCGTTTTCGCGAAGTTGTTTCTCGATAGAAAAAAAGGTCAGTAATTCAAAGCTTCTGCCAGCCCGCCAAAAAGTTTGAGAGGCTATCTGAAAGCGCTGTGTAAAGGGGGCGCTTTTTTGCTGCTGCCATTGCCCGTCTTGAAGTGTTAACCCCAGCTCACTGGCAGTTTTACCTTCTATATTGCTATTTTGTATACTGTTTAAAAAAGCACGGTTGCTAAAATATACCAAGCTATGTGGGTCTAATATCACAATGGGTAAATCTAGCATGCTCGCAAACTCAAATACAAACTCTTCGGTTTGCATATAGTGGCGTTTGTTTTTCGCTATTTTATCGCTCAGCTTAGCAAAGTCGTTTTTGAGTGAGGCAACTCGGCCACTTTCATAAAAAGCTAAATGCCAGCTATTGCTCTCGTCGTTGGCGAGTGCGTCAAGCTGTAAACCAAAACGCTCTACGACATCGGTGATCAGACGGTAGCTTTTAATTAATGCGAATGCGCTTACGCCAATAAAAGGCAGCAGTAGACTAATGCTGGCGAACCAGTCGAGCTTTAGGCTCAATGTGAGTGCGATGCCCAGTGTGAATAGAGCAATTAACACCACAGAATAATAACGTTTTACACGCTTCTCTAACGACAGCTTTGCACCCATTTAACGATCTACTTCTTTTAGGTCAAGTTGGTGTTTATCAATGCGACGATAAATAGCTGATTTACTTAACCCTAAAAATTCGCCAGCAGCAATCACATTGCCATTAAATTGCAGCAGCGCTTTTTGAATCATCTGTTTTTCAAGCTCTTCAAGAGGCAATAAGGGCAGCGTTTTATCTGCACTGTTAATAGGTTGCTCGCAGCTAGGTTGATCTAAAATGAGATCGCTTGCTTGAATATTGATGTTGTCACTCATGATCACAGCACGTTCAATGCAGTGGCTCAGTTCACGAATATTACCCGGCCAACTGTATTGTTCTAATGCCTCGATGGCTGAGTTACTTAGCGACATATTTGAACGTTGGTATTTTTTACCATGAGTGAGTAATAAATGCTCCGCTAAGGGGGCAATATCCGCTTTTCTGTCGCGAAGCGCAGGAATATGTAGCTCAATGGTGTTGAGTCTAAACAGTAAATCACGGCGGAATTCACCTTGCTCAATCGCCGTTGCAAGTTCTGAGTTGGTTGCCGAAATAATCCGAACATCGGCTGTTCTGGTCTGGCTTGAACCTAATACCTCAAATTCTTTGCTTTCGAGCACGCGCAGCATTTTGCTTTGTAGTTCAAGGCTCAAAGTGGCTATCTCATCAAGAAATAAAGTGCCCCCTTCGGCAATTTCAAAACGCCCTAAGCGATCTTCTTTGGCGTCAGTAAACGCCCCTTTTTTATGGCCAAATAATTCGCTTTCAAAGAGTGATGGCGCAATGGCGCCTATATTTACGCTTACATAGCGTTTGTCACTGCGTATAGAATGCTGGTGGATATAATTGGCCAGTAAACTTTTGCCTGTGCCATTTTCGCCGGTAATTAAAATACTGGCATCGGTTTTTGCGGCGCGCTCTGCTTTGGCGAGTAGTTGTTGCATTACCTCAGAATGGGCTATATAGCTAGCGTGTGTGTTATTGGTAAGTGCTTTTAAGCAGGCATTATCATGGTGGCTTTGTTTTAGTTTTAACTGCTGTTGCACCACCGCTGTTAAGCGCAAATTATTCCATGGCTTTTCGACAAAATCGACCGCGCCTAATTGCATGGCTTTAACGGCGACATCAATGCTTGCCCACGCCGTCATTACGATCACGGGAATGGTTGAACCTAACGTATTTAGTTGCTTTAAAAAACGCAGTCCTTCCTCACCCGATGTGGTGTCGAGTTTGTAGTTCATGTCGAGTAAAATTAAGCTAATATGTTCTGATTTCAACACGTCAAAAGCGTGTTCAGGGCCTTCCGCTTCAAGGCATTGTAAGCCGAGTTGTTGTAATGCAACGGTTGCAGCCAGACGCACATCAGCTTGATCGTCAATGACTAAGATTTTGTCCATGATGTTTTTCTTTTTGTCCTGTTGATGTGGCTTAAGTTAGCACTTAAGCCACCGTTTTGTGCTGTTAATCGTTACGCAGTGCAGCCATAGGTTTTGCTTTAAGCAGTAAAACCAAAGGCCTAAAGCAAGCGAATAGGGCAATACATAAGGTAATGCTCCAAGCGAGTAATTGCAGCCTTACATCAAGTACCAGCCAAGACATTAGCTGCCCTTGTAATAAGTAAAAACCAGCAATCACAGCAGCCAACGCGACACTAAAACCAATTAAAACAGGGATAATCGCTTCAACACTCATCAGTTTGAATAAACGTGCTTTTTTAGCACCTAAAGCCATGCGTATACCGAATTCATAACGGCGCAGACCAAGGTTGTAGCTCAGTACCCCAAAAATACCGATTGCCGCTAATAATAGAGTAAATAGCGCTAAGGTACTACACAGAACCACAGTTAGTCGGCTCATATACAGTAAATTGTCATACTCGTGTTGTAAGTCATTAAACTGCCACATGGTTAAGTCGCTGTTCTTTTCTTTTAGTGTATTAAGTATTTGTTTATTGGTCAGCTTGACGCCTTCAGAGGCTTTAATTGTGAACATATAGCTATACGGCTGGGCCGGCCACCAAATATGACGGCCAAACGACTCGTCGTAGTATTTTGGGTGATTAAAGTCTTCGGTTACGCCGACCACTTCAAACATTTTTTCTTCCAGGCCTTGATAAGATTTACCAATAATATTGCGATAATCTTGATCGGGTAATAAGTTTTCTGCCACGCTTTGTGACACCAGTATCTCGTTGGTTTCACCGCGTATTGCTTGCTCAGTAAAAGTGCGCCCCGCAAGAATTTGCGTGTTAACTAAAGCAAAGTAATCAGGCCCCACCCACTGACTTGGGAAGAAAATTGAGCTTTTACCATTAACATCAGTCAGGGTATTGGCGTTTTGTCTTGGCGACACCGGGCTGTGACCGAGAGCCACATCTTCAATGCCTTCGCTATTAAGTAAAACTTGCTTGTATTGCAGCATGTGTTCGTAGCGCTCAGCCAATGACATTTGATTATTTGGCTGGAACAGGTTGGCAAAATAGAGGTTCTCAGTGTCACTGCCTAAAGGGCGGTTAATCGTACCGAGGGCTTTGCTTACAACCATTACCGAAAAGCTAACGAGTAGAGCGGCAACAAACATTTGTGAGCCAATTAAAATGCGTACCGTACGGCCAGATACTTGTGATACCCCGCCTTTACCACTGTTCTGCATTTGCGTGTTTAGGGTTTTGTAATTCACTAAACGCGCTGTTATCAGTGAGAAAATAGTGGCAAGTGCAATACATAAAAGCACTGCAACGATCACCAGTGTACTATCAACAGCAAGGCTATTAACCAAGGGTAAACGCCCTTCGGCCAATACTTTAAATAAGCGAATGCCCCAGACTGCTAAAAACAGTGCAATACTGACCGACAAAGTCATTAGAATCAGTGACTGTAAGAATATGCTATTAAACAAGGTTTTTCGTTTAGCACCGAGCACTGCTTGCAAAGCGAGGGTTTTATGTTGCGCCAGCGCACGCGAGAAAAATAAAGTACTGACGTTCAGCACCGCAATGATTAATAAGCCCACGGCTCCTGCAAGCATCATTAAGCTTAAGTCATCATTTTTGCCTAATTCAACGTCGCGATAGGCGGTTACTTCGGGTTTTACATCGGTAATGCCGCCATTGTTGAGCCATTCTGATTTTATGGTGTCAATTTGTTGTTTTAAGTCGACTTTAACTTGCTCAATTGTTACGCCGGGTTTTAAAACGGCAATTAGCTTTAAGTTTTTAAAGGTGTTTGTCCACGGGCTTTGCCAGTCTTCATTGTGAAAAAAACGACGGTCGGCGCTTGATGGAAACCACACTTCAACATCACTTGCTTTAAACATATAAGGTGGGCTAAATGAATCATCAACAACCCCCACGATACGGTGAACATAATCGGTTTTACCGGCCATTACTGAGAGTGTCTTACCAATAATATTCGGATCGCTGCTGTAATGCTTGCGCCAAAAGTTGGCTGAAATCACTACGCGATCGTCGGGTGTTTCTAGTGTTTCGCCAAGGTCAAAACCTTGCCCTAGTATGAATGGGGTGTGCAACAAGTCAAAATAATTGCCGCCCACATAAAGTACCGGTTCTTTTGGTTGGCCATCGAGGTTGGCAAAGATTTCCTCGCCAGCATTGATCATCATACTTTGCTCGAAGCTTTGATTATGCTTGAGCCAATGCACCATCGACTGATAGCTTTGAAAGCCGGTGGCGTCGTAGTCATCATAAGTAAGGGATTGTTCAACGACCACCATGCGATTTTCATCGTAGACATCTAGTGGCTTTAAAAAGTAGCTGTTTACTAAACTGAGTACCACAAACAAGGTGGCGAGGGTGAGTGCCAATGTTGCGATAACCGCCGTTACAAAGCCGGGAGCATTCATTAGAGATGCCCACGCTAAACTCAATTGAGTGCGTATTTTGGTTAGTTTCATGTTAGATCACCTCTGCACTTTCTTCATTGTGTTCAGTGGCTGCTAAGTGATCTGAGGCTTGACGCGCCTCTGAGTAGGAAATAATTTCGCCATCGAGTAGTTTTAGCTGGGTTTTGGCACGTCCTGCGTAACGTAAGTCGTGGGTAACCATGCAAATCGTGGTGCCTTTTTTATTTAGCTCATCGAGCAAGTCCATAACCGCATCACCATTTTTTGAGTCTAAGTTACCCGTTGGCTCATCCACTAATAGAATGCTGGGTTTACCAGCCAGCGCACGGGCGATAGCAATGCGCTGCTGTTGACCACCCGATAATTGATTGGGTTTATGCTGAGCACGGTGGCCCATTTCTACTTCATCGAGTGCTTGCTTTACTGCCGCTTCAATGTCGTTTTGGCTCATTGCGGGCTCTCTATAGGTGAGAGGTAGTGCAACGTTATCGAATACAGATAGTTCATCAATTAAATTAAACGACTGAAAAATAAAGCCAATATGTAGATTTCTCAACTCTGCTTGTTTATCCATATCGAGGGTTTTAGTGTCGACATCTTTAATGAAATAGTCGCCACCTGTAGGGCTATCAAGCAAGCCCAGTAGTGAAAGCAGCGTTGATTTACCACAGCCAGAGGGGCCGCTAATGCAAATATAGTCACCTTGATTAATGTTCAGACTGATGTTTTTTAATGCATAGGTTTCAACATTTTGGCCGCGATAGACTTTGGCGATATTGTTTAATGAGATAAGCGTATTGGTTTTCATAAACTGTCCTGTTCGATTTTTATTGTTGCCAAATGCTGCCATTTAGAAAGATCTGAAATGATCAGCTGTTCGCCCTCAGTGGCGCCGCTCAAAAGTTGAATTTGGTTGTCACTGAGTGTACCAAATTCGATATTAATTGGCGCTGCTAACTGAGTACTTGGATTGAGTTTAAAAAGAGTGGCATGGCTGTGCGCCGTTGCTCTTTGCGGTACATTAATGGTTAATGCATCGGGGATGATATTACTCACTACATAGCCTTCGATGCTTAAGTCGGGTCGAGCATTGGCAGGCAGCGTCCCTTCTAAATCAAGTTCTATGATCACGCGACCGTCGGTCACGATAGGGTCAATTCGGGTCACTTTAGCGCTTACTTCTCCCTGACCCGCTTGGCTAAAGGTGTTTACTTTAGCTGTCATATTAAGTGCCACTTTTTCTGCATCGGCTTGCTGTACACTGAGCTCAGCTTTGAGTGCTTTATTTGAACCCACAACAGCAAGGCGGGTGCCCGGCATGAGGTTTTGTCCAAGTTCTACATTGAGCTCTTGCAGCATGCCATCGATACCAGCTTTGATTTGCAGTTCATCAAATGCGTGTTGTTCTACCTGATAATTCAGCTCAAATTGGCTTAATAACTCTTGCTGAATTTTATCGCGCTGTAGGTGCATTTCTTTTAGTTGCATAAGGCGTTGCTTTTCGATGTTAACGCGTTCGGTTAGTTGTGCGACACTGAGTAAACTGCGTTTGTAATCTAAGCTTGAAACAATACCTTGCTCAACTAATTTGCTTTCGGCATCGGCTCTAAGCTCTGCACTTTGTAATTCACTTTTTAAAATCGCGAGGTTAGCTTGGCGTTCAAGTAGTTCACTTTGCTGGTTAATTTGTTGCTCATTGACACTGGCTTTTTGGCGGGCGAGTTCTAATCGTGCAACCGATAAACGTTGTGCTTGTTGCGGGTTTATTAAGCTGAGTATAACCGTGTCTTTAGTCAC
Organism: Pseudoalteromonas sp. JSTW; assembly: GCF_013423925.1. Taxonomy (NCBI): domain Bacteria; kingdom Pseudomonadati; phylum Pseudomonadota; class Gammaproteobacteria; order Alteromonadales; family Pseudoalteromonadaceae; genus Pseudoalteromonas; species Pseudoalteromonas sp. JSTW. Next base: position 3,512,981 of record NZ_CP058972.1, on the reverse strand, counting down.
TAAGGTGCCAGGGTAAACATGGATAGCCTCGACCATGGCAGTATCGGTATTGGTTAAATAGCGTTGGAATTTGGGTTTTAAACGACCAAAACCGCGTATCTTCACTATAAAATCGGCTTTTTTAACGGTGGCGATTTGCAGTTGCTTGGCCAAGAGCGTCGTGGGGGCGAGCCATGATTTGACCAACCACATTACAAGCAACGTGCTTATAATTAAGACGCCAATGATCAACTTTTTACGCTGACTTGGCTTATTGCTAGGTTTTAAGGTGCTATCTAAATCCATTGGCTATGTTTCATTGTGTTTTTAATTAATAAATACAATAGCGAGGAACATGCCAATATTTAAATTTATGAATTATATGGATTTTTATGTTTTTGTGAATGCGGAAATTCCCACTTCCGGGATTAATAAATCAAAAGTGGGACAGCGTATAAAAACGGCGTTTATTGATTTAATTTTGCAAGCTTAGCCAGTTGCTTTTTCGCATGCGCGTTATCAGGTTGTAGCGTAAGCACATGATTATAGTTGGCGATTGCGTGTTTGTGGTAACCCAAATACCAGTAAGCTTCTGCCAAGCTATCAAAGGTATTGTAGCTATTTGGGAAAAGGTGTGTGTTGAGTTTAAAAATGGCTAATGCTTCATTGAGCTTATCTTGATTGATAAGTGAATAGCCCCACTGGTTAATATTTTTTTCATCAAATTGGATGTGCTCTTTTTGGCTCAATATGTGTGCTGCTTCAATTGCATTTTCATAGCCTTGAACTTCAAGTACTTGCCATAGTTTTTTAAGATTTTTGCTTAAACCAAAGCCATTCTCACGTTTCATTTCAGGGATATAAAAACCGGCAATTTCATCAACAAACTGCGAGGGAAGTGCGCCAATTAAGTTGGTTAAAATGACGATTGACATATTATCTTCAGGGTAAACAAACACACCTGCTCTATCGCCACCTACAGCAGCTATCGCAGGGTGTTCTTCTCTCGCCATTACAGGCCAGCCGAGGCTATAGCCATTTAAACGTTGGTTAAACCCTTGCGTATTGCCATTTAATAAACGAGTAGGGGTCCACATTTTGCGCACACTATCAGCCCCCATTAATTGATTTGTTTGTAATGCAATTAGCCAATGTGCCAGCTCAGTTGCTGTAGAAGCCATGCCCGCGGCTGTTTGCAATAGAGGAGAAAAAATCGCTTCTCTAGAGTTTAAAAGGTCATTGCCTTGGTTTTCGTATCGTCTCGCTGAGTGTTTTACGACGTTATTGAGGTTGTTAAAGCCTGCTTCAATTGTTCTGTTCATTTCGGCCTGTTGTAACTGGTTTTTTTGAATAAATTCCTGAAAAGGCATGCCTGAGAGTTTGTTAATAAGCTGACCGACAATAACGTAATTTGTTTGGTTATATTTAAAACGAGTACCTGTATTAAATTCTAATGGCATAGTTTGTACTCGTTGCCACGCGTGATCAGGGCCTTGATCGGAGATTAAATTACCAATGCCATCTTTTAAAATCTCAGGTAAACCAGACGTGTGGCTCATTAGTTGCCTTGTTGTGATTGGGTGCCACTGTTTAGGGAGGTCTGGTAGGTAAGTGGAAATAGGCGCATCAAGGATTAGTTTCTTTTGCTCAACCAGTTGCATTAGGGCTACGCCGACAAACGCTTTGGTGACTGAGTTAATAGCAAATAAAGTAGTTGAATCAACGGCAATATTATCTTCAATATTTGCAGTGCCATAGTTGGCAGTTTTGGTTATTTTATTATTTTGCACGACAGCTAGCTGCAACCCTGGGATATTTCTTTTTTGCATTAACTCAACGATCCATTGGTCGAGTTCGTCTGCATGCACAGAAAAAGCACTGAATGTGATGGTAAGAAAGGTGATGGTTTGTAGTATGAGTTTTTGTCTAAGCTTTTTGCTTGTTGAGTACACGTGATTATCCTTAGCGTTCATTTTTATCGGTATATGCTTTTTACGAACACATAAGCGAGGAGTGTGCCAAGGTTTAAGTTATTAAAATATATAGTTTTTTGTTTTTAATGCGGAAGGTAAATTCCCACTAATGGGAATTTTAAATAAAAACGGGAGTCGCGTTTATTGCTGTGGTTTATTAATGTGGGTTTAGTACAGTACTCGTTGTCTTCTATTTTAGTTGTCTTCTATTTTACCAACCTGCGAAAGCTGATTAAATAAAATACCTGCCTGAGTACGGTTATACACATTGAGTTTGCGTAAAATGGCTGATACATGCTGTTTAATGGTGGTTTCTTGAATCGACATTTCAAAAGCAATTTGTTTATTGAGTAAACCATCGGCAATCATCGCCAGCACGCGGTATTGTTGTGGGGTGAGTTTTTCAAGGTTACGAGCAAACTCACTCTGCTCATCATTGATTACCACATCGGTTAAATCAACTTCAGGAGGTAACCACGTATCGCCATTTAGCACATGACTAATTGCTTCGCTGATCACATCAAGAGACGATGACTTAGGAATATAGCCAGCTGCACCTAGGCTCATTGCTTGTTTAATAATGGCGGGTGTTTCATTGGCTGAGACCATAATGACTAAAATATCGGGGTAGTGATTACGCAATTGCGACAGGGCTTGCAGACCATTTGCACCAGGAATGGTGAGATCTAAAAAAATCAGCTCAATTTCTGGGTGAGCGGCTAATAATGTAAATAAGCCATCAATATCACTGGTTTCTTTTATGTGTTCTTCAGGCACAGATGTTGCGGCCGCTTGACGAAGTGCACTTCTAAATAACGGATGATCATCGGCGATTATGGTGTTCACAGCTAAAGACATTCCCTCGATTCTCCAATGCGTTATGTTATAAGTGATTTTACAGTTGGAAACAAGGTTTGCCTGAGGGGAAGTATCAGGCAAACCTTTCTCACACAAGGATTTAGAAACGGTAACCTACGGTGAAAGCGACAGTGCGAGGGTCGCCGTAGTAACCGATTAGCGTATTATCACCCCCTAAACCTGGGGTGTATTTGCTAGTATCGGTAGGGTCGCTCGGATCAGGTGCTACGAATTGGTAACCCCCAATCATGTACTCTTCGTCGGTTAAGTTTTTACCGTAAAGACCCGCCGTCCAATGACCATCAGTGCTGTACCATGTCACACCCATGTTGAAGATACCGTAAGCATCTTGCGTTAATAGGCTGTCTTCTTCGAACAGTGCATAATCACCACGGTAGTAGTAATTACCATTGACGACAAAGTCACCCATTTCAGTGTACATACGGTATGTTGCACCTAAATTAAAGGTTAAATCAGGCGTATTTGAAACGCTAAAGCGGTCTGACTTGTCAAATGCTTCACCTGTTTCAGGATTGTAATCAATAACATTGTCGAAGCTACTGTCGATATAACCGACTGAGGCATCAAAGCTGAGTGATTCTGTTGCTACGTAATTAAGTTCAAGCTCAATACCGTCTGATTTAGATTCACCAATGTTACCTAAACGTTGGTTTAAATCAGCTGCACTGTCGCCCGGTAGTACAGAAATATATTGGCGGTCTTTATGATCAAGGGTAAATACGGTGACGTTTGCACGTAAGTTATTGTTCCATTCGCTCTTCATACCCATTTCGAAAGAATCAACAATTTCTGGTCGTGCAGCTGGCTCTGCGGTTGTTGCACGCGGGTTGAATGTGCCTGATTTAAAGCCTTGCGCATAACTTGCGAAGAACATAATGTCGTTTGAGTATTGGTACTCAACACCTGCACGAGGTGTAAAGCGTGACCACTCTTCTTCATCATCAAGTACGGTAGGGACTAGCTGGCCTTCTGGGCGCACATAACCTGGGATCCAGTCTGATTCAGGATAAACAATGTCAAATACAAGGCCGTTGTTAACAATGGCCTCTTTGCTGTCTTTGGTGTAGCGCGCACCTAATGTCATTGACCATTTTTCACTCAAATCAATCGAGCCTTGTATATAGGCTGCTTTACTATTTGAATTACTACAGCCGCTTACTTCACGCGTTAATCCCGCAGCGCCTAAGCTTTGACCTAACACACCTAAAATAGCCTCAAATTGACCACATGACTCACCATCGTAATAGTAAAGGCCTGACACCAACTTGTAGTTATCGCCTTGATGGTTTAGTTGAATTTCGTGTGTCGTTTGTTCGTCATCGTAAATAGCCGGTACGTCAAAAATAGGCAGTGAGGTGTTATCAAAGTCAATATTGGTTGGTGAATAACTTTCACGGCTCGAACCGATGTATTTAACACTGGTGCGGTCGCTCATATCCCAACGTGCAGTTAAGCTGTAACCCTCAAGCTCTACTTTATTCCATGTTGGTAAGCTGGTGTATGAGTCGTATACGCTGTCGGGGACTGGCGCATCCGTGAGTAAGCTTGGTAGTAAACGGTAGCCGCCTTTGGCGTTCGATTTATCTTCTGTTTTATCCCACGCTAAGCGGAAGAATAAGTCATCTGTTGGTGTGTATTCTAATGTAACACGAGCTGCAGTGACATCTTTGTTGTAGTTTTCGCGGTCTTGGTTATCAAGTGCTGAGGTTAAAAACTCACCAAAGCCATCACGGTTTAATGTAGCAAACCCAAAGCCCACATACAGTTTTTCGTCAACAATAGGCAGTTGACCTGTGATTTTAAGGTCCTTTTGGTTGTAGCTACCCACTGTGCCCTGCACATTTAACATGGCATCGCCGCTCATTTCTTTGGTGACATACTTAATTGCGCCACCAATGGTATTTTTACCATACAGCGTCCCTTGTGGACCACGAAGTACTTCGATTTGTTGTACGTCTAGTAGGTCGAGTACCGCACCTTGTGGACGCGCTAAATAGACGTCGTCAATATAGATACCGACACCAGGCTCATAGCCCCACAGTGGATCTTGCTGACCTACGCCACGAATAAATGCAGTAATGGTTGAGTTAGTACCACGGCTTGCTTGTAGTGTGGTGTTAGGTGAAAACTGCTGAACTTCGGTCATCACTGATATGCCATTTTCAGCCAGCTCTTCAGCACCAATTGAGGTCACTGCAACAGGTACTTCTTGTAGGTTTTCAACGGTTTTACGCGCTGTTACCTGAATGCGTTCAAGTTCACCTTTCTTGGCTGCAGGTTCTGCTTGATCAGCTGCTTGCGCATTCACACCTGCTAAAGCAAGGGAGACTGCCAGAGTAAGTGGCGCGACTTTTGGGTTAAGCTTTATCATGTTGTATTCCTTGTTATTGTTGTCATTTGTCTTGTGGCCACTCACGATGATGTTGCCTAAGACTCATAATATTTGCCCGTGTCACCTGTCAGTTAATGTAGAAGATAGTTGCGAAAAATGAATTAGTACCATAGTGCTATACCCGCTATAGGCCTTTATTTATCAAGCTTTTAAGCTATTTTTAAAGCAGATAGTACCTTAGTGTTATGTCTTTTTTTGGCGCTTAAGGTAAGACTGAATGCATTATTCCGATGTCACCTCATCTGTTTAATAACAATAATTATAGGAATGTCTATGCTGAGCATGATAGGACTGTTAGGCGGTTTAATACTGCTGATCATTTTAACGTTGCGTGGGGTAAATTTATTTATTGCCGCGCCAATCTGTGCGCTACTTGTCGCACTCAGTAGTGGCATGGCTATTTTTCCTGTGTCGGCTGACTCAAACTTTATCAATGCCTATATGGACGGCTTTGCTGGTTTCTTAAGTGCGTGGTTCTTTATGTTCTTGCTGGGATCTTTATTCGGTAAGTTTATGGAAGACACGGGTGCGGCAGACAGTGTGGCAAGTTATATTGTGGGTAAACTAGGCATGAAGCACGCGGTGCTTGCTGTGGTGATTGCGTGTGCTGTATTAACGTATGGTGGCGTTAGCGTGTTTATCGTAGCGTTTTCTGTCTACCCAATGGCACTTAGTTTGTTTAAAGATGCCAATTTACCGCGCCGTTTTATTCCAGCGACCCTCGCATTTGGCTCAGTGACCTTTACCATGACCTCGGCTGGTTCACCTGAAATCCAAAACTGGATCCCCGTGAAGCACTTAGGTACCTCGCCTTATGCTGCATGGGAAGTGAGTTTAGTGGTGGCTATTTTCATGGCTATAGCAGGGTATTTTTGGTTAAACAAAATGATCAAAAAAGCGGTGGCTAATGGCGAAACTTTTGAAGCGCGTGATGACGACCCGGTAATAATTGAACGCCGTCGCCCGCACCCAATTACGGGTGTGATCCCTTTGATTGTGGTACTGCTTTTATCATTTACTTTACACGATGTGTTACAGCAAACAGCATTGATCGTTGCGTTGCTGGGAGGGGTGTTAAGTATTGTGATTATTAACTTTAAGCATTTTCACGATATGGGGAATGCCATTAATGTGGGCACAACCGGGGCATTGGTCGCCATTGGTAATACCGCAGCAGTTGTTGGTTTTGGTGCGGTGGCTAAGGTGTCACCTGCGTTTACTGCTGCTGTGGATGTAATGACGCATATGCCTGGTAATGAACTTGTAGGGGCTGCGGTTGCCGTGAGTGTCATTGCGGGTTTAACTGGTTCGGCTTCTGGCGGGCAAGCCATTGCATTACCCCTTGTCGCACCTGGGTATTTAGATATGGGTGTGAACCCAGAGCAACTACACCGTGTGGTGGCAATTAGCTCGGGCGCACTCGACACCTTGCCGCATAATGGCTATGTGGTAACGACCATACGCGCTATCTGTAAAGAAACGCATCAACGCGCTTATTGGTCAATGGCAGCGCTAACAGCGGTTATTCCGCTCATAGGTGTGGCATTGGCACTTGGACTCTTTATTTTATTTTAAGGAACAGCAATGAAAACTAAATTAATAATGTTGCTATGGTTGGTTGTATTTAGTTGCACAGCGTTTGCTGCTGATAACACACCACCTCAGACAATGCTGGTAGAAAAACAGCATTTTACGACAAAGGACTTTACCACTGTCTCTGGCGTGACTTTACCTAAAGTCGATATTGGTTGGGAAAGTTACGGTAAATTAAATGCCAACAAAGATAATGTGATTTTAATTACCCATTATTTTTCGGGTACCTCACATGCTGCAGGTAAATATAAAGCAGATGATGCATTACCAGGGTATTGGGATGCGATCATCGGCCCAGGTAAGGCGATTGATACTAATAAATATTTTGTGATCAGTTCAGACACCTTAGTGAATGCGAATTGGCACGATTCTAATGTGATCACCACAGGTCCAGCATCGATTAACCCAAAAACGGGTAAACCCTATGGTTTGGATTTTCCTGTTGTGACAATCACTGACTTTGTTAATGTGCAAAAGCGTTTATTAGACAGCCTAGGCATTAATAAATTACATGCAGTAATGGGCGCATCTATGGGCTCGTTTCAAGCGCTTGAATGGGCAACACGTTACCCCGATAAAGTAGAGCGTTTAATTCATGTTATTGGTGCGGCAACGATGGACGCATGGACTGTCGCAGCACTTGAAAAATGGGCTTTACCAATTCGCCTTGATAAAAATTGGCAACAAGGTAATTACTATGGCAAAGAGCGCCCGTTAGAGGGGCTTGCTGCAACCATGCTCAATATCACTCAAGATGCAATGCACCCGATTATTTACAATGCCAGTTTCCCAGATTTTAACGTTCTAGATGACGGGGCATTAAAAGACATTCGCACTTTGCCTAAATTAAACCAAGTGCTTGCACAGCGTGCAATGGCGCGTGCGCAAACTCAAGATGCGAACCATGTATTGTATTTGGTCCGGGCATCACAATTATTTACGGCGGGTATGCAAAGTGATTTAACCAGTGCACTTAAAAACGTATCTGCAAAAACCTTACTGCTTCCTGCAAGTAACGACTTATTGCTACGCCCTGAAAACATGCGCGCTGTGTATGAAACCATGAAAGCGCAAGGTAAAGATGTCACGCTTTCTGAAATCGAAGGCGGTTGGGGGCACCTTGATGGCCTGTTCTCAATTGCGCCTAAGGCGCAGCTTATCAGTGAGTTTTTAGAGGAGTAACCCGATGAGCAAAACAGTTTTAATTACCGGTGCTGCCAGTGGTATTGGGCTGTATATTGCCCAGCAACTTGCGATGCAAGGGCATACCATTATTGTCACTGATTTAAATCAACATGCGGCGCAGCAAGCAGCAGCAGGAATTGTAGAGCAAGGCGGCAGCGCTGAAGGCTATGCACTGAATGTGGCAGACAGCACTGCGATAGAGCAATTTTTCACTGAGCTAAATCAGCCGATTGATGTTCTTATTAATAATGCGGGTATCCAGCATGTTGCCAAGCTTGAAGACTTTCCGGCAGATAAATGGCAGTTTTTACAACAGGTAATGCTTGTTGGTCCGGCAATGATGACCAAAGCGGTATTGCCGCGTATGCGTAAGCAAGATTTTGGTCGCATCATTAACATTGGCTCAATTCATGCCATGGTCGCCTCTAAGTATAAGTCGGCTTATATCGCCGCAAAACATGGCTTAATTGGCTTTGCAAAAACCATGGCACTCGAAACTGGCGATGCCAACATCACGATTAATACGGTGTGTCCGGCCTATGTGAAAACCCCGCTGGTGGAGCAGCAAATAGCGTCTCAAGCGAAAGAACATGGCATTTCTGAGCAGCAAGTGATCGACACCATTATGCTTGCTCCTATGCCGAAAAAGGCATTTATCGGCTTAGATGAAATACTGCATACCGTGAGCTTTTTAATGGCGGATGCAGCAAGAAACATTACTGCGCAAGCAATCGCCATTGATGGCGGTTGGACAGCACAATAGGAGGAGCCCATGGCTGGTTTTGATAAAGTAGTAACAACGTATAGTGATGCTATGGCAGGCCTTGAAGATGGCATGACTGTCATCGCTGGCGGCTTTGGCTTATGTGGTATTCCCGAAGGTCTAATTGCTGAAATTAAACGTCAAGGCACGCGTGATTTAACCGTGGTGTCGAATAACTGCGGCGTAGATGGTTTTGGCTTAGGTGTGTTGCTCGAAGACAAGCAGATCCGCAAAATGGTGGCCTCGTATGTCGGCGAAAACGCGTTATTTGAGCAGCAATTATTAAACGGTGAGCTTGAGGTTGAGCTCACACCGCAAGGCACCTTAGCTGAAAAAATGCGTGCTGGTGGTGCGGGTATTCCTGCATTTTATACCGCGACGGGTGTGGGTACACCGGTCGCTGAGGGTAAAGAAACCCGCAATATTAATGGTCGCGATTATTTATTAGAGCCAAGTATTACGGGTGACTTTGCGATAGTAAAAGCGTGGAAAGCAGACCGTTACGGCAATTGTATTTATCGACATACGGCAATGAATTTTAACCCGATGGCGGCAACCGCGGGCAAAATTACGGTTCTTGAAGTTGAAGAAATCGTTGAGCCAGGGGTGCTTGAGCCAAGTCAAATTCACACACCGGGTATCTATATTGACCGCGTGATTAAAGGTGAATTTGAAAAACGCATCGAGAAAGTTACCACTAAGCAAGAGAGTCAATAAGGAGCACGCAGATGGCATTATCACGAGAACAAATCGCTAAACGCGTGGCGATGGAATTACAAGACGGTTACTACGTTAATTTAGGCATTGGTATTCCAACCTTAGTCGCGAATTATGTCCCTGATGGCATCGAAGTGATGCTGCAATCAGAAAATGGCTTGCTCGGTATGGGGCCCTACCCAAGCGCAGACCAAGTTGATGCCGATATGATCAACGCCGGTAAAGAAACGGTCACTGCGGCAACGGGGGCGGCTATTTTTAACTCTGCAGAAAGCTTTGCCATGATCCGCGGTGGGCATGTTGATTTAACGGTACTGGGTGCCTTTGAAGTTGACCAAAACGGTAACATTGCCAGTTGGATGATCCCGAAAAAGTTAGTTAAAGGCATGGGAGGCGCAATGGATTTAGTGGCCGGTGCTAAAAACATTATTTGCACCATGACGCACGCCAATAAACACGGTGAATCAAAGCTACTAACAGAGTGTAGTTTACCGCTCACTGGTGTTGGTTGTATTAATAAAGTGATCACCGATTTAGCGTTATTAGAAATTAAAGACGGTGCATTTCATTTATTAGAGCGTGCCCCAGGTGTTTCGGTTGATGAGATTATTGCAAAGACACAAGGCAAACTTATTGTCTCGGGTGAGATTCCTGAGATGGCATTTGATTAGGCGTTTTTTCGCATTATTTCGAATCTCTTTTTATTTTTGGAGACATAAAATGACTCCTTGGCACCTTAACATCACTTTAACGGCACTTTAAAAAGTGCCGCTTATCCTTTGCATATAAAAATTTTATAAAATTGATTGCATTTTAAGCGACTTCTATGGTGATGTTCGCTTTAAGTAATGCTATACTCCCGCCGAATAATTTTTCGACTTTATTAAGAGTAAAATAATGGCAGATTTATCGAAGTACAGAAATATTGGTATTTTCGCCCACGTTGACGCGGGTAAAACTACCACCACTGAGCGTATCCTTAAGCTTACGGGTAAAATTCATAAGACTGGTGAGGTACACGACGGTGAGTCTACTACTGACTTCATGGAACAAGAAGCTGAGCGCGGTATTACAATCCAATCAGCAGCTGTAACTTGTGAGTGGAAAGGCCACCGCTTAAACGTTATCGATACTCCGGGACACGTTGACTTCACAGTAGAAGTATACCGTTCACTTAAAGTACTAGACGGTGGTATCGGTGTATTCTGTGGTTCTGGTGGTGTTGAGCCACAGTCAGAAACTAACTGGCGTTATGCGAACGAATCAGAAGTTGCACGTGTAATCTTCGTAAACAAACTAGACCGTATGGGTGCTGACTTCTACCGCGTAGTTGGTCAAGTAGAAAAAGTACTTGGTGCTAACCCACTAGTTATGACTTTACCAATCGGTATCGAAGACCAATTCTGTGGTGTTGTAGACGTACTTGAGAAAAAAGCATACGTTTGGGACGAGACAGGTCTTCCTGAAAACTACGAAGTACAAGACGTTCCAGCTGACATGGTAGACAAAGTTGAAGAATACCATGAGATGCTAATCGAGTCTGCTGTTGAGCAAGACGATGAGCTAATGGAAGCGTACATGGAAGGTGAAATGCCTTCATTAGAAGAAATCAAGCGTTGTATCCGTAAAGGTACTCGTGATCTTGCGTTCTTCCCAACGTTCTGTGGTTCTGCATTCAAAAACAAAGGTATGCAATTAGTACTAGACGCGGTTGTAGATTACCTACCTGCGCCTACAGAAGTTGATCCACAGCCTCTAACTGATCCAGAAACAGGTGAAGCGACAGGTGAAGTAGCAACAGTTTCTGCTGATGAGCCACTTAAAGCGCTAGCGTTCAAAATCATGGACGACCGTTTCGGTGCACTTACATTCATCCGTATCTACTCAGGTCGTATGAAAAAAGGTGACACAGTACTTAACTCAGCAACAGGTAAAACTGAGCGTATCGGCCGTATGGTTGAGATGCAAGCTAACGACCGTAACGAGATCTCTGAAGCGCAAGCGGGTGACATCATCGCTGTTGTTGGTATGAAGAACGTTCAAACTGGTCACACGCTTTGTGATCCTAAGCACGAATGTACACTTGAAGCGATGATCTTCCCTGATCCAGTTATCTCAATCGCTGTTGCGCCTAAAGACAAAGGCGGTAACGAGAAGATGGGTATCGCGATCGGTAAGATGGTTGCAGAAGATCCTTCATTCCAAGTTGAAACTGACGAAGATTCAGGCGAAACCATCCTTAAAGGTATGGGTGAGCTTCACTTAGATATCAAAGTAGATATCCTTAAGCGTACTTACGGCGTAGACCTAGTTGTTGGTCAACCTCAGGTTGCTTACCGTGAAACTATCACGAAAGAAATCGAAGATAGCTACACGCACAAGAAACAATCTGGTGGTTCTGGTCAATTCGGTAAAATTGATTACCGCATCAAGCCAGGTGAGCCTAACTCAGGTTTCACATTCACGTCTTCAGTTGTTGGTGGTAACGTTCCTAAGGAATTCTGGCCTGCAGTTGAGAAAGGCTTTAAGTCTATGATGGATGAAGGTGTTCTAGCTGGCTTCCCAGTATTAGACGTTGAAGTAGAACTTTTCGACGGTGCTTTCCACGCAGTTGACTCATCAGCAATCGCGTTCGAAATCGCTGCTAAAGGCGCTTTCCGTCAGTCTATCCCTAAAGCGGGTGCACAACTTCTTGAGCCAATCATGAAAGTTGACGTGTTCACACCAGAAGACAACGTAGGTGACGTAATCGGTGACCTTAACCGTCGTCGTGGTATGATCAAAGACCAAGAAGCAGGCGCAATGGGCGTTCGCATCAAGGGTGAAGTACCACTTTCTGAAATGTTCGGTTACATCGGTCACTTACGTACTATTACGTCTGGTCGTGGTCAGTTCTCTATGGAGTTCTCACACTACGCACCATGTCCACAAAACGTAGCTGAAACTGTAATCGCTGCAGAAAAAGAGAAAAAAGCTGCTAAGTAATTAGCCTTTTAACTTCTTAAAAAAACCCGCACTTGTTGCGGGTTTTTTATTGCCCGCCAAGCACGATTACAAATAACACATCTAAATTAATCTTCTATTCAGTGCTTCTTTATTAATGTTCCCAATATGATCACGACTTTTAGTATTGGTTTTATTTTCATAATTACCAAATAAGTACTAAGTGGTTTGATGTGCATGATTTTTGTACAAATTTATTTTTAATCTAAAAAGCTATGCTTTTTAGTAAGTTGTGAATTAATCATTTTGTTCTAGTCTAAAAGTCTTATTCTGTACCTTGTGTACCTTTTTTGAACGGTGTAGAATTGCCTTGCGAATGATTAGTTAATCATTTTGTATTAAAAGTCCTGCTTATTTTTATTAAAAATTAAAGATATATTCTCATGAAAACGATTAAGTTAAGTCCAAATTGGACCGTACAGGGAAGCAAGTTAGTGCTGGCTAGTCTTGTTGCATTTAGTGTTAACATTATTGGTACGTCATTACTGATGTTTATTTTGCCAGTTTTACTGTTTATCACGGTATTAAACTTTTTGCAGATCCGTTTTTTACACTGCTACAAAGCAGGCATTTGCTATTCTCGTGGTTTTGGTAAGCGTTATATAAATGCTGAAGAGATTAAAGCCATTGAGTTTAAGAAAGTGGCCTTTCTTACGGTGTTTAAGATTAGCCTTGAGAATGGTGAAAAATACCATTTTAGTAATTGGCAAATTAATGAAGAGCAGCAATTAGCAATTACGAAGTTGTATAAAGTAAACAAAGGCTCTAGTACATTTAAGGCACATGTAGAGTGTAAGGCTTAAATCGCAGGATGAATAAAGGCCGCAATTGCGGCCTTTTTAATGTTTATGCTTTAAAGCGGCGGCGTACAGCCACGAAAGGTAAAGCAAGTAAACTCAGCCAGCCAAATGAGCCAGAATCGTCTTCGTCTTCATCGTCAGCTTCATCATTTTTCACATTGATGTAAAGTAGTTGCGCTTCCGATAAGTTACCTGCGCTATCTTCAGCGCGGATCATAAGTGTTAGTTTATTTTCGAACTCATAATCAAGTTCTTTCGTAAGGCTGATTTGACCGAGTGCGTCGATTGATATCGCATCTGCGTTTTCACCAGAAACAATGAATTTTACAACAGGCGTATACTCAGCATCAGCATCGCTGAATTCAAGTTGGCCAATGACAGTACCAATCGCGCTATTTTCAAGTACTTCAAAAGCTTGCTCTGGGCTTATCACTGGGGCTTGTGGCTCAGGAATAGGCTCTGGTGCTGGCTCTGATTTAATATCAATGATGACTGGGTCATGATCCGATGCTCGATAAGCATTGTCTGCATAGAGGCTTGCTTGTTGAGTTGATGACTTGTATTCAAGATTATAGTCTAAGCTAATTGGCTCATCGGCATTGATATGCCAATCTGTCGCTGCAACTACTTTACCAAGCAGTGATTCAGATACTAATGCATGATCAAGGCTACCAATACGACCAGAGAAGCTATAAGAATAACCTAATGTGTTACCATCTAACTCTGTAACAGCACTCTTAAGGCCTTTGTCTGCAAATGCACGGATAGGGTCTTCCATGGCATAAGCGTTCATATCGCCAACCAAAATGACATCGTCATCTGCGACACCCGTAGGATGAGTGGCTAACCAATCTGCATAGGCATTGGCACCCGCAACTCGAATTTCATTCCAACATGCTTGGCCATCGCCTAAATCTGCATTATTGCCTTCGGCACTGCCACAGCCACCTTTTGATTTTAAATGCGCAACAGCAACAGTGAAAACCTCTTCTGTTTCTAGCGATTTAAAACTTTGTGCAATTGGCGGACGATTACTGTAATCAAATGGTGCAACCGTAGTATGCGCGGCTGTGCCAACCTCGGTTACTTTATTTGCACGATAGATAATTGCCGTTGTAATCGCGTCAGTGCCTACTTGTGGGACGTTAAAGTCAACAAAAGCATAACTGTTGTTTACGTCTTCATCATTGAGTGCTGCGACTAGGCTGGCGATAGCGCTATTTTCACCAAAGCCATCGTTTTCGATTTCCATTAAGCCAATCACATCTGCCTGAATTGCAGTGATTGCACTGACGATTTTCGCTTGTTGACGAATAAACTCTTCTTCACTGTCTGCACCGCGGCTAGTAGGGAAACCTGCACCTTGGCCATCACCATTGAAGTAGTTCAGTACATTGAAACTAGCAACACGTAAATCTGCACCTTCGGCCAGCTCAGGAGCGTCTGCACGTGGATTTGTTGCTGTAAAACTAGGTTGCACAGTCGGGTGAATACGGTAACGGTCAAAGCTGTAACCCATTACACCGGTGATAGAATTTACTGTATCGCCTAAACGCAGAGTATTATAAGCATCGAGGCCCGTGCCAGGATAAGCAATTGGATCACGGTTTTGTTTGGTTGAACCATCATCAATTAAGATTTGCTTCTTCAGGTTTTCAGCTTCAATTGCATTCGCAGCATCACCTGGGAGCGCAACTTGCGTGCCTTGGTATAAACGCTCAGTACCTAAGTCAACTTCGCCGTAGCGGCCAAGGCCATAGTTGTTATTAACGACAAGTGGTTGAGAGAGGGTAACGAGCATACCTTCGTAAGCTTCAAGGTCTGCAACGTCAGCAACTGGCAAGGTGATAGCCGTAGCGTCGGTAGTTAAACCTGTCGCACAAATTTCTACTTGGCTAACATCACCCAGTTGTGTTGCGCTGTAGTATTCAGCCACGCTGCCTTTAACACGTACGTGGTCACCAACAGTCACATCAGTATCAGCGAAATAAACGAATACGCCTTCAGAGGTAAGTGGGTTTGCATCGATATCAGCCGCAAGTGAGCCGATGAAGAAACCTTTAAGTTGATCATCACCTTGGAAGTCAGCAGTGACTACGCCTTCAACTTCTACTTCAGTGTTAATAAGTGGGCTATCACCCCCTTCACCTTGAATGGCGCTGATTAAGGTTTTTTCTGCGCCACACACAAGTGGTGTTACTGGTTCTGGCTCAGGTGTTGGTTCACTGCTGTCACCATATAGGCCTAAGTTGCTGAAATCGTCTTGATCGAATTGTTCCCACTCTTCGCTTGGGTTAAAGCCTGCCGTTGCATCGGTACGGCCAGTGGTTACAGTCGTTTTACGACGGAGTGTTTTATTAGCCGTTGTTACTCCCCCCTCAGACCACGCTGAACCTGGATCAACACCGAGTTGACCAAAGCTATCA
Source organism: Pseudoalteromonas sp. JSTW (assembly GCF_013423925.1). Taxonomy (NCBI): domain Bacteria; kingdom Pseudomonadati; phylum Pseudomonadota; class Gammaproteobacteria; order Alteromonadales; family Pseudoalteromonadaceae; genus Pseudoalteromonas; species Pseudoalteromonas sp. JSTW. The sequence continues at coordinate 3,497,271 of NZ_CP058972.1, read as the reverse complement.
ACAATTGCTCCGTCTTTGCTTAATACCAACGCATCATCACCATTAAAGTAGGTAATGGTTGAATCTGTATCTGCTTTTGCTATTAATTCTGCACTAGCGCCTGCATTAGCAATCACATATGTGCCATTTGCAGCAAGGGTACCGCTTAAGGTGAGGCTGTTATTAGGAGAGGCTAAGTCACCATTTCCATTTGAATACAATGAGATAGTGTAACCATCGAGTGATAACTCAGTGCTTGACGTGTTGTAAAGCTCAACAGCTTTGTTGTTGGCGCTTCCTTCAACGTATTCTGAGATGATTAAGTTGGCTGAGGCAGGCGCGCTCAGGCTTGCAATGACAAGCGCGAGCGGCGTTAATTTAGTATTTATCATTATATTTTCCCGTGTATGTATGATTAGAGTCCCAAATTGGGACACAATACTTTAAGGAAAATCTATGACAAATTGAATACAAAATGTTAATAAAAGTGAAATAATCACTGTTTTTTAGACTATTTACTTTAGGTTAGTTATTTTTTAACCACGTTGCTGCTTGTTTAGCAAAATAAGTGAGGATGCCATCGGCACCTGCACGTTTAAAGGCCAGTAAAGATTCCATGATTATTGCCTCTTCTGCAAGCCAACCATTATCAATGGCTGCTTTATGCATGGCATATTCACCGCTCACTTGATACGCAAATGTTGGTACGCCAAACTCGTCTTTCACGCGACGTACAACATCTAAATATGGCATGCCAGGTTTAACCATCACCATATCTGCACCTTCTTGTAGGTCTAACGCTACTTCACGCAAGGCTTCATCTGAATTTGCTGGATCCATTTGATAGGTTTTTTTGTCGGCACCTTTTAAATTACCTGCTGAGCCTACCGCATCACGGAATGGTCCATAATAGCTTGAAGCGTATTTAGCAGAATACGCCATGATGCGAGTATGGATATGGCCTTGCGCTTCTAATGCTTCTCGAATTGCACCGATGCGACCATCCATCATGTCAGATGGGGCGACGACATCAGCACCGGCTTCGGCATGTGAAAGTGCTTGTTTTACGAGTATTTCAGTTGTCACATCGTTAATCACATAGCCTTCGTCATCAATAATGCCGTCTTGGCCATGCACAGTGAATGGATCGAGTGCAACATCAGTGATTACACCCAGCTCTGGAAATGCTTCTTTTAGTGCACGCACAGTGCGTTGTGCAAGTGCATCTGGGTTGTAAGCTTCTTCAGCGAGCAGTGATTTTTTATCACTCGGTGTAACAGGAAAAATCGCGACAGCGGGTACACCTAATTCAACAAGCTCTTTGGCTTCTTCTAGCAATAAGTCGATAGAAAGGCGCTCAATCCCCGGCATAGATTCAATGGCTTCACGGCGGTTTTTACCTTCTAACACAAAAACAGGGAAAATAAGATCATTCACGGTTAGTTGGTTTTCAGCCATAAGGCGTCGAGAGAAATTATCACGGCGCATACGGCGCATACGTGTATATGGGAAAAGATCGAGTCCTGATTGGGCCATGCTTTTATACTCCTAGTCTGGTAGAGGATAACTTACTACGCGATTACGGCCTGTTTGCTTTGCGTGATAAAGGGCTTTGTCGGCATAGTCTGTGAATAAACTTGGTTTATTAACGTCTTCTGCAACGGCGCTGAAAACACCGGCACTGAGTGTAAATTTAATCGTTGTTCCGGCAACTATTATATCAGTGTTAGCAGCGGCTTTGCGTATTTGTTCAGCAATTATTAGGGCACCTTCAAGGGGGGTGTTAGGCAAGAGTACAACAAACTCTTCCCCACCATACCGGGCGACTTCATCGAGAGGGCGCTTTAAGTGTTCTTTAATAATATTTGCAGTCGTTTGAATGGTTTGGTCACCGGTTAAGTGGCCAAAATTGTCATTAATTGCTTTAAAATGGTCAATATCGAGCATAATGACGCTAAGCGGGGTTTGTTCCCGGCGAGAGCGGCGAATATCCATTATTAATTTCTTATCGAAATAACGGCGATTTTTCGTTTTCGTTAATGCATCTTCCATATTGAGCTGCTCAAGCTCACGATTTTTGTCTTCAAGCTCACGTAGGGTAACTTGCAGCTCAAATGTTCGCTCTTCAATGTTAGCCTCTAAATCTTGCCGAGCTTGTTCTTGAAGGGCTAAGCGCTCCCGCATTAAGGTATCTTGCGCTTTACTCTCTGCTAATGCGTTTTGTTGTGACACGACTTCGGCATCACGTTGCATCAAGAATAATTTAATAACGGCATAACATAAGCTCAGACTACAAATTAAGAAGCAAACAAACGTAAGAGAAAGCATACCAATATTTAAATTAAATGGGTTAAAGACACCTAAACCACTGTAAATAATCGCAGAGAAAAATGCAGATAAACCAATAAGGAAGGCAATGCTTGGTTGCTTGTACGCCTGGTTAAATTGCTTCATGGCAATGATGAAAAACACCAGTAGTAATACAGGCAAGCTGATTAAACACAGTGAGAGTGCAAAATGTTTAGGGAGAAACCACATTAATACTGTCATCAGTATCATGGCCCAGGCTAACCAATATTGAGTGCGACTCAGGGTTTTATTATCAGTGCTAAAAATACACCGTTGTATAGGAACAAATAGCGCACCACTTATAAAAAATAGACTCGGGATTGCCAACTGCTGGAATGTTAAACCACTCGGTTGTAAGTAGCGATACCCAAAACCATATATATAAGCAAGTGTTAACCATAATGAGGTTAGTAAAATACCTGTGTAGGCAAAGTAACGGCGTCTTGAAAAACCGTACAGGACGAGGTTAGTGATCGCCAAAGAAAGAATAAAACCAACTAATAATCCATAGAGTAAGTTAAATTTACTTTTATATTTAAGGTATTCAGACGGCTCCCATAGACTAAGTGGGACACGTAATCCGCCCTCATTCTCAACTCTTAAAAATACTTCCGTATGACTTGCTTTAGGCAAAATGAGTGGAACAAGTAAGGACTCATTCTTTATTTGCCGATTTGCAAGCGGCAGTGCGTCGCCAATTTTGGTCTTTGACAGAATGTGCCTACCTTGCACATGAAAAACACTGACTTCATCAAGAAGTGGGTTATCGATCGAGAGAATCAGAGTGAGATCATTCAAGGAGGTATTTTTTATCGATACCTTTAGCCACAAGGGTGTCAGGTTTAAGCCCAAGTTAAGAGTGTCAGCTTGATTTTTTTGCCAGTCGATATCTTTACTGATAAATGCTTGTTGCTGAGTAATAGGCTCGAGCGTGTACTCAACATTTATGATTTGTTGAGACTTAAAGTGCGAGCTAACGGCGATAGGGTTAGCCTTTAAATAATGACTGAATAAAACAACGAAGAGTACGCCACATAGTGACCATAGGCGCTTCATTTTAACCCTTTGTGGTAAATAATGTCTGAAAGTTTAGTGTAGTTTGTTTTGCCACTTCAGTAAATTCACAGCCTTTTAAGTCAGCAATTTGCTGGCATACATAGGTAAGATACTGTGGCTCGTTCCGCCGAGACTTAGGTTTAGGCTTAATGGTTCTTGGCAATAAAAAAGGGGCATCTGTTTCAATAAGCAAACGTTCTAATGGGATGTCGGGCACAAGCGCCTGTAGTTGTTCACCACGGCGTTCATCACACACCCAGCCTGTAACGCCAATATAAAGCCCAAGCGCCAGGTAATTTTGTAATGCTGATGCATCACCTGTAAAGCAATGTAATACGCCACGTACGTTGTAATCGGCTAGAATCTGAAACATATCTTCGCTGGCATCTCGCTCATGAAGATAAACAGGCATGTTAAGTGTTTCAGCAAGTGCCAGCTGTCTTCTTAAAACGCTTCGTTGTACATCACGTGGAGAAAAATCGCGATTGTAATCGAGCCCACATTCACCAATAGCAACCACCTGTGCATGGTTAACAAGTGCGCTTAGCTCACTCTCAAGTGCCTCAGTGGCTGTTTTCGCATCGTGGGGATGAACTCCGGCGGTACACAGCAGATTAAATTGCTTTGCAAGCTGTAATGAGTCATGGCTGCTTTGTAAATCACAGCCAATCAATAGCATTTGCGTTACACCCGCAGCCTCAGCTCGCTGTATGACAGCGGCGTGACGATCATCAAATTGATGATTGCTTAAGTTGACGCCAGCATCAACAAGCCGTGTGCTCATTAGTTTGTGCGCTTAACACGAATTGAGCGGTTTTGACCTTCAACTTTCAATAAAAATGAATTAAAAATACCGCGCTCAATCACGACTGTGTCATTGGCTTTTAGACGTAAACTATCTGAGCCAATTTGACGCCATTGTTGACCATTTTTCAGTTCGATGATGAGCTCGCCATACGCGGCTTTTTCAACGCTTTTAACGACGGCACTAATCTCATCATCATTGTCTTTTGTTGCTTCTTTGTGCTCTAGACCAAAATCTTCATTTTTTGTCTTAACAACTTGGTTTGATGAAGCAACTACAGCAGGTGCCGAAACTGCGGCGGCGTTTGTTACAGGCTTTTCAATTTGTTTGTTTGCTGCAGGTTTAGTCAGTGATTTACCTGCCATAATGTTGTCGTAACAAAGCAAGCGATTAAAGTCGTTTTCAACAAAAGTACAGGCTTGCAATGCTTGAATATTAATTTCGTTAGCGTGCGTTGTGCCTGCAACTGTAAGTAGTGCAATAAAGGGAATTAGTTGTTTTTTCATTTATTCCTCTGATTCCTGTTGGGGTTTGGCGGTATAAAATGCAGCCAAAATTAAGCCTAACTCAAATAACAACAGCATGGGTAATGCTAATAATGTTTGTGACAATACATCGGGTGGGGTTAAGAACATGGCTACCACGAACACACCGACCACGATATATGGGCGTTTCTCTTTTAAGCTTTTAGTGGTTGTCGCACCGCTCCAGCATAACAGCATAATGGCAACTGGTATTTCAAAAGCAATGCCAAATGCATAGAAAAGCTTAATAACAAAGCTTAGATAGCTGCCTATGTCAGGGGCTAAGGTCATCATCTCGGGACCTGCTGCAGTGAAAAAAGCCAGTATCATTGGCAGCACGACGAAATAACAAAAGCTGACCCCACCATAAAATAAAAACACACTTGAAATCAAAATGGGTACTAACATTTTTTTCTCATTTTGATACAAGCCGGGTGCGATAAACCCCCAAACTTGGTGCAATATCATGGGTATGGCAATTAAAAAAGCTAAAAACAGAGTAAGTTTAATCGGAACTATAACAACAGAAGTAACATCTGTAGCAATCATGCTTGTGTTACTGGGTAAGTTTGATACTAAGGGTGCAGATATAAAATCATAAATATCGTACATAAAAAATATCAAGACGATAAATACCAGCAAAGTGCTTAGGAGCGCTTTCATGAGTCGATTTCGTAACTCAATTAAATGGCCCACAAAGCCTGAATGAGCTTGCTCAGTCATAGTGTTATAAATACTCTCTAAAATGGACAACTAAAAGAAAAATTAATTTCATTTTTTTTCACTGTTTTCAACTTTCGTTTCTTCTTGGTTGTCTTTTTTGTAGCTGTGGGTGACAGACTGTGCTGCTTTTTGCAGTTCGTTCACAGAGTCTTGCAGTTCAGGTGATAACTCTTTTAAGTTTTGCTGCTCTGCTTTTTTTAAGTTTTCATGAAGTTCATGGACACGGAGTTCTTCGTTTACTTCAGCTTTCACTGAGTTGGCAACTGACTTAAGCGTTTTCATCCAGCGACTAACGGTGCGTATTGCGACAGGCAAGCGCTCAGGCCCTAAGACAATTAGGCCTACAATCAGTACGACAACAAGTTCCCACATCCCCATATTGATTAAACCTTATGGTCGTCTTTGCTTTTTTCTGCGGTCTCTTTGCTTTGCGTATTAGACGCTTGCTCGATCTGCTCGTTGTTGCTGCTGGTTTTATCGTCTTCAGACACGGCTTTTTTAAAGCCTTTTACTGCACTGCCCAAGTCGCCACCAATGCCACGTAATTTTTTAGTGCCAAATAACAATACAATAATTGCTAAGATAATGACTAATTGCCAAATACTGATACCACTAAGCATGGGTTACTCCATATTTTATCAAATTGATTGAATGTACTTGTTTTGATTATACTCACCAAAACATAAATAGCACTTAGTTTATGCGCTGCGCCAAGCTGCAATAAAACCAACCACAGCAAGTCCTGTTGTGATGCCTGCTGCAATTAGGTCATCCTGTAAATAACACAGTCCCGACACAATAAAGCAACTGCCCGCAAAAATGCTCAGGAGCAGAGGTTTTGACGACGACTCCTGCGGCAATTGTACAGGTTGTTGATGACGCTTTAAGTTTTGATAGATTAAATCGGGTAATTCAGGCATTTTTTCAGCCCAGAATGGTAAGTTCGCGTACATTTTTTTCATCACTGCAAGCGGACCCACTTGTTCTTTAACCCATTCTTCTAAAAATGGCTTAGCGGTTTTCCACAGATCAAGCTGCGGATAAAGTTGCCTGCCAAGACCTTCAACATATAACAGTGTCTTCTGTAATAACACCAATTGCGGTTGAACCTGCATATTAAAGCGACGTGCGGTATTAAATAAATTAACCAGTACGTGACCAAATGAAATTTCAGCCAGTGGTTTATTGAAAATGGGCTCACATACTGTGCGAATCGCAAACTCGAATTCTTCAATACTGGTATCTGCGGGGACCCACCCCGAATCAACATGCAGCTGCGCTACTTGGCGGTAATCACGATTAAAAAAGGCAATAAAGTTTTCTGCAAGGTAACGTTTATCTTCTCTATTTAAGGTGCCGACAATGCCGCAATCAATGCCAATATATTGAGGGTTATGGGGCGTCTCGCGAGAAACAAAAATATTGCCCGGATGCATATCTGCATGGAAAAAGCTGTCGCGGAAGACTTGTGTAAAGAAGACCTCGACACCGCGTTCAGCGAGTAATTGCATATTGGTGTTTTGTGCAAGGAGCGCTTCGGTATCAGAGACAGGAATACCATAAATACGCTCCATAACTAAGACATTACTGCGGCTATAATCGCTGTAAACAAAGGGAATATAGAGAGAATCTGAGCCCTCGAAGTTGCGACGTAATTGAATGGCATTCGCGCCTTCGCGCATTAAGTCGAGCTCATCTAGTAAGGTTTTCTTGTACTCATTTACCACCTCAATAGGGCGCAAACGTTTGGCTTCTTTTAAAAGTTTTGCAACGAGCTTAGCGACCTTTTGCATCAGCATTAAGTCGGCGTCTATCTGCTCTTTAATATTAGGGCGAATAACTTTAATAACGACATTTTGCTCTTCACCATGCTCATCTAGCAAGGTTGCCGTATGCACTTGTGCAATGGATGCTGACGCGAGAGGGGTTTGCGAAAAGTCATTAAAAAGCTCACTAATGTCATTTATACCAAGCGCTTTTTCAATCAGTTGCTGAGCAAGCTCTCCTTCGAAGGGCTCAACTTGGTCTTGTAACAAAGCCAGTTCAAGCGCAATATCATGCGGTAATAAATCGCGGCGTGTAGAGAGCATTTGCCCAAACTTAATCCACACAGGCCCTAACTCTTGTAAGGCTAAGCGTAAACGCATCCCCGCAGGTTTATCTTTATGTTGATTGCGTAACCAAAATAAACTGCCTCGCGCTAATGTGGCAAACCAAGGTATTTTTTTACGTGGGATCAGTTCGTCTAAGCCGAAGCTCAGTAATGTTTTTGTGATGTAATACAGACGAGCAGTTGACACACAATATCCTTAGCGCACTAGCATGACTTTAATAAGGCGTTTATTCGCATCTCGAGTTGAGACACTTGGTTCTTTAATTGGCGGTTCTGTTGCTTAAACTCAGCCAGTTCAAGTGGGTGAATTGTCACTGCAAGCTCGTCTTGGCATAAGGTGGTCAGTGTATTTTCGAGTTTATTTTTTACGTTCACACCGTGACGTTTCATTGCTTGCAAAGACAGCCATAGCTGCTGTGCTGGTGCGTCGCCAATATAACGTGAAAAATGCTCTGGCCAATCAATATTAAGTGCAGCAAAGGCATTACTAAAGCCTTGAGCTATGTGTAAATCGCCTTGTAAATCTAATTTATCTTGGCGGATTAACTGGGTTAGCATTGCTGGATTTTTCAGCGTGAGCAGAGTGTCAATATCAGCACTGATCATGCAGTCGAAGTGATGCTCTGCAGTGCTATATAAGTGTATTTGCTCATCACTGTATACGCATAAAATGCGCTGTTGCCAATCACGGATCTCAATCAGTAATTGCTTGTCTGAAATAGCCGCTAGGTTGTCCTTTAGAGACGAGTCTAGCTGCAAAACATGATTAATGATTCGTTCTACCAGTGATAACAGAGCATTTGCTAACATCGCGTTACCTACTTAATCTGTTTAATTTTAGTATTTAAAACCACGGTGTAAGGCGACAATACCGCCGGTGAGGTTTTGATAGCTAGTGTGTTCGAAGCCCGCATCTTCCATCATGCTTTTCAGCGTTTCTTGGTCTGGGTGCATACGAATCGATTCGGCTAGGTACTGGTAAGATTCGCTATCATTTGCAACTAGTTGCCCCATTTTTGGCAAAATATTGAATGAATAAAAATCGTACGCTTTGCTGAGCGCTTCATGTTCTGGTTTAGAAAATTCAAGAACGAGTAAACGACCACCTGGTTTAAGGATGCGGTACATTGAGCGCAGCGCTTTGTCTTTGTCAGTTACGTTACGAAGACCAAATGCGATGGTGATTAAATCAAAGCTGTTATCAGGGAATGGCAGCGCTTCAGCATTCATTTGTACGTATTCAATATTGCCTACTCGGCCTAGGTTACGTAACTTTTCACGGCCGACTTTTAGCATTGAAGAGTTGATATCACCCAAGATTACTTGACCTGTTTCACCGACGAGTTGGCTAAACTTCGACGTTAAATCGCCAGTACCGCCTGCAAGGTCTAATACGTAATGGCCTTTGCGAACACCAGAGCTGGCAATTGTTTGACGCTTCCATAAACGATGAATACCGAACGACATAAGATCATTCATAACGTCATATTTTGCAGCGACTGAGTGGAATACATCTGCAACCATAGATGCTTTGTCGTTTTCAGCAACAGTTTTATAGCCAAAATGCGTGGTCTTTTGTTGATTCTCGTTCATGATTTGTCTCTATCGTGGCAATAAAGACTAGTGTACTTGATTGTAGCTGTGGGGTGCAATTTGATTATAACTAAATCATCAGATTAGCATTGGCTTTTATGATTTAGCGCAGGTTTATTGGCCGGCAATAAAACTGCTTTGACCTAGTGACTTTGCTTTCGCAGCAGCAAGCGAAGCTTTGCGGACTAAGCTGTTGAAGTCGTCTTCATCTTGATGTTTAGCAATCCCTAAAGCAAGATGAATAGCGGGTAGTTTTGTGCCATTCTTTGAACTAATAAAGCGCAGCTTTTCAACACCATTACGCACTTTTTCAGCAATTAAATTAGCCGTCTCAGGCTCAATATCAGCCAGTAAAATAGTAAATTCATCTTTGCCAGTGCGCCCTGGTAAACCACTTTCAAGGACATATTTTTGCACTTGTTTGGCGACCTTATTCAAGATCACCTCGCCAATGACATCACCGTAATTATTGATGAAGTGCTCAAGGTTTTCTATTTGAATCGCAATGGCGCACACCGCTTTTCTTTGACCAAGCCACAATTGTGTTTGTTGATTTAAATAATGACGTTTATACAAACCAGTTTGCTGATCGGTGATGTGCTGTTTACGAAGTTGGGTGAGTTGTTTTTGGGTCTTATCTTGTAGTGCTTTGGCTTTTGCGATTTCTTGTTTAAATTGGCGATGTTGAGCCAGTAAATGTTCTGATTGTTTACTGAGCATTTTTAGCGCATGACGTGTTTGTTCTAAGTTGTTTTCGTCAATGGCGTGTACACAATCACTAATTTGTTCAGTAAAGCGAACAATATTTTGTTCATTATTGTTTGCATTGCGCGTTAGTGTGCCCAGAACAGAATCAACATTACGTACAATCGCTGTTTTCATTTTATGGCCTTGCTCCATAAAATCAAAATACAGTTGCTCTATAAAGATACTGTCGATCGGCTTTTTTTGCGCGATGGCGCGATCCAGTGCGGCATTAAGTTTTAGATTAGACTGGCTGACATATGTATATACAACCTGGTAATTAAGTGGTGACGGCGGTAATGCATGATGTTCTAAAAAGATACATACCTTTGTCATTTTTTCTTGAGCAATAGCCATGGAATCATGGAACATCATTTTTTCAATACCACTAAATACGCATAACAACCAATTAATCATCTCTTCCGTAAGGTTTAATTGCATCCAAGCACCTTATATAAACCCGCATAACACGTAATCACGAGAGATAAAACTTGGCGCTAATTGTGTTAAAAGCGTCTGTTTTACGGCTGTATCAAAGCAGAAAATGTGGTCAATTACCGTGAAAGTATCAGCCCTTATGGTAAAGAAAACGGCGTTAATGGTTATTTATTAGCAAATTTATCTGCTGAGTTTTTAGAACAAAAATACCAAAAAAATACCGAACTCCTTGCAGAGCTAGATGCCATCGACCGCGATAAATTGTCGGAAGAAAATCGTATAAATTTAACGATTTTACGTGGCCAAGTACAAAATAGTGTTGATGAATATGTGTTTAATACCCACTACATGCCGTTAACGTCTGAATATGGCTTTCATTCGAGCCTCTCATTTATGATCTCAAGCTCCGATTACACGAAAGCGAAAGATTACGACGTTTATCTTGCCAAACTGCAGCAAATTCCCCGCTTTTTTCAGCAAAACATTGGCTGGATGCGTAAGGGCCTTGAGGTTGGATTAACGCAACCGCAAGCCGTTTTAGAGGGTTATCAAGATTCGATTACAGCATATATAGTTGATGATGCGACACAATCTGAGTTTTATAAACCCTTTTTAAAAAATACTGCAGGGCTCAGTGAGAGCGAATTTTTACAGCGTCAACAACAGGCACAAAAGATTATAAAAGAACAGGTGATTCCTGCATACCAAGGCTACCTGACTTTCTTTAATAACGAATACCAACCGGGTGCTCGTAAAGAGATTGGTATTTCGAGTACGCCTAACGGCAAAGCATTTTATGAAAACCGTGCGAAGTACTACACAACAACAGATATGACGCCAAAAGAAATCCATGAATTGGGTTTGCAAGAGGTCGCGCGTATCCGTGCAGAAATGGATAAAATCATTAAAGAGGTTGGTTTTGAAGGCAGCTTTGCCGACTTTGTGCATTTTTTGCGTACAGATCCGCAGTTTTATGCCAAAACGCCTGAAGAATTATTAAAAGAAGCGTCTTACATTGCTAAAAAAATGGACGCACAGCTTCCTAAACTATTCCATACGTTACCAAGAATGCCTTACGGTGTTGCACCAGTGCCAGCTAGCATTGCGCCTAAATACACCACGGGGCGTTATTCGGGATCACGCCGTGACGACCAAGCGGGCTATTACTGGGTCAATACTTATGCGCTTGATAAACGTCCTTTGTATGTACTTGAAGCGTTAACTCTGCACGAAGCTGTGCCAGGACATCACTTACAAATTTCATTAAATTCAGAGCTGGAATCGCTACCAAGCTATCGTCGTAATGCGTATTTGTCGGCATTTGGTGAAGGTTGGGGGCTATATTCTGAATTTTTAGGTATTGAAGCCGGTTTTTACCAAGACCCATACAGTGATTTTGGTCGATTAACTTACGAAATGTGGCGAGCTGCACGTTTAGTCGTTGATACGGGGATGCATATGTATGGTTGGAGTCGTGAGCGTGCGATGACGTTCATGAGCGAAAACACGGCGCTTTCACTGCATAATGTAAAAACAGAAACCGACCGCTACATCTCATGGCCAGCACAAGCGCTGTCTTACAAAATCGGTGAATTAACGATAAAACGCTTGCGCCATGAAGCTGAACAAGCACTGGGTCAAGATTTTGATGTGCGTGAATTCCATCACCAAATATTACGTCATGGTTCTGTGCCGATGTCGGTGCTTGAAGAGCAAATTCAACTTTATATTAAGGCTGAATTAGCAAAGCGAGCCTAAGCAATTGAGCTGATTAAAAAAGGCGTGTTTAAAACACGCCTTTTTTGTTTGTTGCGCGTATTTTAAACTGCTTATATGATTTGCAAGGACGTCATCATCACACAGGAGTCTTGAATGAGTGATTTTATAATTTTTAGTATCGATGTATTTGCCAGCTTGTTTATCTTTGCGTTAGGGATAGGGCTGTTGGTAATCATCTGTTTTTACATTAGTGATGTGACGCAGTCGAAACAGGCTATTCGTCGTAATTACCCTGTGATAGGGCGTTTTCGTTACTTTTTTGAACGCCAAGGTGAGTTTTTTCGCCAGTATTTTTTTGCGATGGACAGAGAGGAGCTTCCGTTTAACCGTGCCGATCGAAGTTGGGTCTACCGAGCAGCAAAAAATGTTGACCGTACTACGGCATTTGGTTCCACTCAAAGCTTAGAAGCCACAGGCACTGTGATGTTCATGAACTGTGCATTTCCGACGCTCGATGAAGAGGCACTCGAACCTAGTCATGTCACCTTGGGACCCTATTGTGAAAAACCTTATTCTACCAATGCATTATTTAATATTTCGGGCATGAGCTTTGGAGCACTTTCAAAACCGGCTGTTCGCGCTTTATCTCGAGGCGCAAAACTCGCGGGATGCTGGATGAATACAGGTGAAGGGGGGTTGAGTCCTTATCATCTGGAAGGAGGAGCTGATATTGTATTTCAGATTGGTACGGCAAAATATGGTGTCAGAGATGAGCAGGGCAAACTGAGCCTCGAAAAACTCAAAGCGATTGCTAGTCATGAGCAAGTAAAAATGTTCGAAATTAAAATGAGCCAAGGCGCAAAACCGGGCAAAGGTGGCATGTTGCCGGGCCGAAAAGTCACCGCAGAAATCGCTAAAATCCGTGGCATACCAGAAGGACATGATTCGATTAGCCCTAATGGGCACCCAGAAATAAAAAAACCTGCTGATTTACTCGATATGATTGAAACTGTTAGAGCTACGACAGGAAAACCCACAGGATTTAAAGCAGTAATCGGTGAGTATACGTGGCTTGAAACCTTATTCAGTGAAATTAACAATCGCGGTATTGAGTCAGCACCAGACTTTATTACCATTGATAGTGCTGATGGTGGCACTGGGGCTGCCCCGCAGCCATTGATGGATTCTGTTGGTTTACCTCTAAAAGAAAGCTTACCTTTGGTCGTTGATTTGCTGAAAAAACATGGTTTAAGAGAGCGGGTAAAAGTGATTGCATCGGGTAAATTAATCGTCCCGTCGAAAGTGGCTTGGGCATTGGCTTTGGGGGCTGATTTTATTGTGTCAGCGCGCGGACATATGTTTTCATTAGGCTGTATTCAAGCATTACAATGCAATAAAGATACTTGCCCGACCGGTATTACAACGCACAATGAGCGATTACAACGCGGCTTAGATGTGACAGACAAAGCGCAGCGAGTTGCAAATTACAATAAGTTTATTCACTACGGTGCAGGCTTAATTGCTCATTCATGTGGCGTGTCGAGCGCCCGAGAACTTGCGCGCCACCATGTGCGTGTTGTACAAGAAAATGGGTTGTCAGAACCGCTTGATAAAATGTATGAGCATTACAATAAATAATGATGAGATTCAATAAGGCGCGATAAGCGCCTTATTCATTGGGTAGCTGAATAACTAGTTTAATAAGCTGATCAATAAGGTAAAAAATTCATCTTTATTATCGCAACTTGTTGCGTTAAGCATCAATTGCTCGCCTAACACTAAGGTTTGTTGCTGCACAGCTAAGCGTGCTTGCTCGTTTTCAATGCCGTCAATGTCAGCAACGTGGGCAAGGCCAATCGTACGGCGAATAAGTTCTGCACCGCAATAACCAATGGCATCATGCAACACGCTTTTTAAGTAATCTTCTGTAAAGGCGCGGTTAGCAAAGCTTACATCGGTTGTCTCATTACTTGCTAAGTTCAACCACTGCTCTTCAAACTGGCTATAGCAGTCTTGTAAGCATGTTAATAAATGCGTTTGATATTGGCGACGCTTTGCTAATTCAGCTATACGGCCATTTTGCGCGCAGTAATTAAGTAATAAATTACCCATAAATGAACCGATATCGAAACCAACTGGGCCAAAAAAGCCAAACTCTGGGTCGATCATCTTGGTTGTGTTGTTATCAACAAAAATACTGCCGCTGTGCATATCGCCGTGTAACAAGGTTTGCGGACACGATAAGAACCTAGCTTTTAATTTCGCTGCGGCAAGTTTTAGCGCGTTGTTATTACGAATGTGTTGCACTGACGAATTGAGTTCAGCCGGGAAGTGATTGCGCTCGTGCTCGATATAAGGGTCAGTGAAAAAGAGGTCCTCAGTGATCTTACATAAATCTGGGTTGATAAATTGGCTCACTTTGGCTTTTTTATCGTCGGCAGAAAGATAAAAGTCGGAGTTATAAAAACCGGTGCGACTGAGATATTGGGCAACATGACTGGCTAATTTAGGGAACTGCTCGGCATTTATTTGTGCACCACGTAAAATTTGTAAGTGACCTAAGTCTTCCAGCACGGTTAATGCAAGCTCAGCATTGTGGTGCAAAATGGCTACGGTGTGCTCTGGGCATAATGAACCATGATTTATCAAGACGTCAGCCTCGATACGCGCACGGTCTAACGATAACGGCCATGACTCACCCACGCAGCGAGCATAGGGTAAAGCTTGCTTTAAAATTACACTGTTGTTGTGTTGATCAGTGACCCGGAAAACTAAGTTTAGATTTCCGTCGCCGAACTCGTACGCTGACAGCTCAGCGTTAGGAGTAAACACTGAACTGAGTTCACTTTCGGTAAGTTTTTTAATGTAATCAACAGCATGCTCTGCAGTGAAGGCAGTGTAATTAGCCATGGCTCTATCTCAAAATATTATTAACTTTGGGCATTCTATACCTGTAAGCGTTTAGATGTCCATACATCCAGCTTGTTAGTTGTGTAAACTGATGTAAAATACCCTTTCATCAAATTAGTAATCTGGATGCACTATGCAAGATCTCATCGCGAGTAGTATTAAATATCAGCAAAATACCTTAACTGTGCTTGATCAGTACTTATTGCCTCATCAACAGCATTGGCATGTATGCAATGATGTTGAAACGATGAAAGAACTGATTTTGACTTTAAAAATTCGTGGTGCCCCTTTAATTGGCTTAGGTGCCAGCGTACTCGTTGCTCATTTAGCAGAGCAAGGTATGAGTAAAGCAGAGCTTGCTTCAGCGATTGATGAATTAGAAGCAACGCGTCCGACTGCTGTGAATTTAATGCACTGTATGGCACAGCTTCGTGAGGCATTAATGCAACCTGCATATGTTGAGGCTGTTGTAGACACGGCTGAGCAGTTATTTTTTGAAGACATTGCGCTGTGTGACAGCATGGCACAGCGTGGTGCTGAGCTTGTTGCTAAAGGCGATAATATTCTTACTCATTGTAATACTGGAGCATTAGCTACGGCGGGAGTCGGCACAGCGTTAGGTGTGATTTATAAAGCTCACCAGCGCCATGGAGATCTGCATGTCTGGGTTGATGAAACACGCCCATTATTGCAAGGGGGCCGATTAACTGCATTTGAGCTTGAGCGCTGGCAAATACCTTACACGTTAATTTGCGACAATATGGCAGCAAGCTTAATGGCTGCGGGTAAGGTCGATAAAATTTTTGTAGGTGCCGATCGTATTGCTGCAAACGGCGACTTTGCTAATAAAGTGGGTACGTATAATTTGGCAGTATTGGCTCACTTTCATAATATTCCGTTTTACGTGGTTGCGCCGCTAACAACACTTGATACGCAAACAGCCTGTGGTGATGATATTGAGATTGAACAGCGAAGCCCCGCTGAAGTACGTGGTGTGAGCGGTAGTTTTGGTGAAGCACAGTGGGCACCTACGAATGCATCAGTGTATAACCCTGCTTTTGATGTCACGCCTGCAAAGTTGGTTACAGGCTGGGTATTAGATACCGGTGTTTACGAGTATGCTGATATCGAGCAAGGTGTATTAACGCAATTAAAATAACTAGTTGCGGGGTCTTTTCTCAGTGTAAAGCTCAATACTGTTTTGATTATTAGCGGTTACGAATGAAATCGCTAATTTTTCATTTTGTGCGTTGAGGTGCAAAATATAGTTAGACGGTTTCATTTTAATCAGTGTATTCACTTCCGTTAGTTCCTCTAAAGCGGCACTGTAAATGTCAGCAGAGGTGGCGACAAACAGTGTTTGCTCATTACTCGCCATCGTTACTATTGACGGTTTTATTGCAGTCAACTTATCTGGCATAGGTAATTCATGGTAGCGATTAGTTTGGCTATCAAGTTCTAAAAACTGTGTGTGTTTGGCATGCACAATCAATTGATGATCATTACGCCAAGCGATAGCAAGGGGTGTATCAATCGTGCTGATGAGTGTTTCTGTATTGACAGTATTCAATAGCATTAACTGATTTTGTAAGGTGGTTGCATCGGCGTAGATTACCGCAATGCGGTTTTTACGTATTTTAGCGAGCACAATTCGGCCTGGTATTTGCCATTGCTTAATTGTCTTAAAGTCTGTGGCATCTAATAGTGAGAGTTGATGCGTGTGTTTATTGAAACTCAATAAACGCGTGCTGTTTTCATTGGCAGAAACAATGATATTGTCAGTGCCAACCCTATCAGAAATAGGGATATATTGGTTATTGGTTTTAAGCCAATGTTCACGCTTATCGTAATAGGTATCGGCAAAATAAACATCACCATTTGCAAGCGCTACAGCAGAATTTTCATGCTTATTAGCGGTGGCTATGTAGCTCATTTCTTGCGTCTTTAAATCAAAAACACTGGCATCTAGATCATGCAGATCGGTACTTATTAACAGCGACTCTTTGTTGAGTGGGTAAGCGTAGTTAGCGTCTTTAACGGGGGCTTTAATAGCGTGGGCTCGGGTCATTGAGTCGAACGAAAATGATTCAATAGTCGAATTGGCACGGTTATACCAAATGAGCGAATTACTGGGTTCATCATACGTGGCAGCCCATGATCTATAGTTATTTGTCGTGAGCAGCTTCATGGAGCTACCGTCTAGGTTTGCCATATAAATTTCTGCTTGGCCAGTGTTGTGGCGTTCAAAAATAATCCGTTCAGGATTTGATAATGTCGTTAATAAATAATCACCTGTGCCAGTAATATTGGGTGATGTAATGCGGATTTCTTCTGCTGTTTTTTTATCATAAGCGTAAAGCGCAAATAATTGGCTTAAGCCACGATAATGATTACGTCGAAAAATAGCGGTATCCCCGACTTCTGTGTATTGCGTTAACTTATCACCTGAAGAATAAGGATACGACAGGGGGGATTTTTTGATTGTTTCAGAAAAAAAGTCACTGGCCTGCCATTGTTGGCACTGACTATAGTCACCGGGTTTACATTTGACATAAAATAAGCGCAGACCATCATCAGACCAGCCCTGAATATAAGCGTCACCTGAGTCAACTAAAAACTCTTTTTTGGTTTTTAGGTCCATTACATA
This sequence comes from Pseudoalteromonas sp. JSTW, assembly GCF_013423925.1. NCBI lineage: Bacteria > Pseudomonadati > Pseudomonadota > Gammaproteobacteria > Alteromonadales > Pseudoalteromonadaceae > Pseudoalteromonas > Pseudoalteromonas sp. JSTW. The sequence goes on along the minus strand of NZ_CP058972.1, from coordinate 3,479,671 downwards.
GATATTCATTATGTCATTTTGCTTGAGAGGTGTGAGCAAATAAGCAAGCTTACTTTTATCGGGGGGCAGTAGTAAGTGAGAGTAACTGCCTTTATGCCAAGAAATAGTGTCAGCATCTAATGCTAGAAAAGGCATGGTTTGTCTGGTTTCACTACTTGCCGCAGGTTTATCTGAAAAAACCAGAAAAAACAAATTAGCGTTGCTATTAATATGGCGGGAATTGACCACGACCAATTTACATTTCTTTTGGGATGACTGTGTGAAGATGATTCAGCGGCAGCGACTTCACTCGAAGATTCATGTTGATTTTGCTGTTCTGTAGTGACTGTCTCGGTTTTATTTGAGCTGACAGGAATAAATAAACTATACCCTTTACGGTAATGTGTTTTGATACTTTGGCCAGGCTGCTTTTCTGATTTGAGTGCTTTTCTAAGCTCCGATATCGCTCGATTGATGGCATTATCATCAACGTAGCTTTGCTGCCAAATGTTGTCCGCCAGCTCTTGGCGAGAAATAATACGTTCATTATGTTCAATAAAATAGCACAGTAACTTAAATAACAGCGGCTCTAGCTCGCGAGCATGCACGCCGTCATTAATTGTTTGCAATGATATGTTTAGCTGCCATTCGCCAACATAAATAATATTATCGCGTAAGGGTGAAATTACCGACCCCATGTGTAGTCCTTTAGCTAATAATTAAGTACTGAGCATTGATGAGGTGATGATACCAGAAGTTGTTTTTGAATTGGGTTTTTTTGTTTTATATTTGTAAATTAAAGGCCGTTTTTTGCAACATATAACCAAGCAGAAGTATTACATTGGAATTTTTCTGCAATGCGTTGATAGTCATCTACCTCATAGTCATCGGCTTGGGCCAACTCTTGTTCGGTGATTAAATAAATTGTGCCATTCACAATGTCGCAGTCTTCACCTGTTTTAATTAACGCAGGATGAAAACGCTGGCCACTGCTTTTTAACACCGCAGGATCAGTAATTTCAATTTCACCGACAATGTACCCTGTTAAAGTCGCAGACTGACCTTCGAGCAAACGCCCGAAGGTATCGAGTTGCACCTGTTTATATTGCAAAGTGCCGTATGAGAAAAGCTTTTCCATATTAATCAAGCAATGGAAAGTCATTCGCGATAGCTGAATCTGTGCTTTTAGCCACCCAGCCTTCGGTATTATTAAATAAGCGAATAGCAGTAAATTCAGGGTTGCTGCCCATGTCAAACCAATGAGGGGTTAATTCTGGCACCGAAATTAAGTCACCTTGCTGGCACAGCACTTGGTATACTTTATTATCGACATGCAGACAAAAAAGCCCTTGGCCTTTTACAAAAAAGCGTACTTCATCTTCGCTGTGGGTATGTTCAAATAAAAACTTACCACGTAACTCAGCGGCATTAGGGTTGCCTTTTGCGAGCGAGATAACATCAACAGTTTGATAACCTCCTTCACGCTTTAAGCGCTCAATGTCGTGAGCGTACGCACTTAAAATAGCATCATGGCTGGTTGTTTCATCAATATGTGCATTCGCCTGCCACTGTTCAAAGCGTACACCCACTGCATTTAGTTTCGTTGCTATGGCGTTTGAGTCGTCGCTGTGAAAAATGATGTCATCGGCATTGTTATCATTAAAAACTGTTAACTGGCTCATGCTAAATACTCCGCACTAAATTCACTAAAATCATTAATATAAGGATGCTCGCTGGTACTGTCTTGGCCATCGCGAATAAGGTGCAAAGTGCGTAAACCTGCCGCTTTAGCTGCCTCTAATTCAGCAGCAACGTCGCTTAAAAATAGCACCTCAGAGGCGTCAAATGGCAGTGCAGCGATAATTGTGTTGTAAGCGCTTTGCTCTTGTTTTGCGCCCACTTTGGTATCGAAGTAATCACTAAAAAGAGGTCTCACATCACCATAGTCAGAATATTGAAAAATAAGGTGCTGTGCTTTTACTGAGCCTGATGAGTAAACATACAGGCTTCTTCCTGCTTGTTTTTGCGCGTTTAAAAAAGCGTACGCATCAGGATAAAGGTGACCGGTAAAATCACCATTTTCATAACCTGTTTGCCAAATTAAACCTTGTAACTGTTTTAATGGCGTTACTTTTTGATCCGTTTCAATCCAATGAAGTAAAGTACTAATCACCGTTTCTAGGTCAGCTTCTGGCTGTTCAATGTGTGCTTTTACACTCGCAATATGTTCCGCGACATCGTGATCGTCTTGGTGTGCTTTAATAAACGCAGGAAGCTTTTCAGCGGCATAAGGGAATAGCACATCTTTCACAAATGAAATGCGTGTGATAGTGCCTTCAATGTCAGTTAAAATGGCTTTGATCATGCGTGGATACCTTCCAGTTTTAGGCGCTCAAGCTCGCAACTAAATAAAAACTCCAGCCCTTCTAAATGGCGCAATACTTCTTTGATGTCTCTGCCGACAACATAGAGACCGTGGCCGCGAATAAGCACCGCGTGCTCTATTGGCGTATGCAGGTGATGATCGCTTACTAATAGACTTAGGCGATCAATGTCTTGATCGTTGTCGAATATAGGAATGCTTAGCGTATCTAAATGTGAGGTAACACCACTGAGTGACTTTTGCATCTCGTAGCCATGTAAATTAATGGCATGTCCTTTTATGACGCGAGATAAAACGGTGGCAGCAACCGAGTGGGTATGTAAAACAAATTTTGCAGAAGGGATCAGCTTATACATGTTCAAGTGTAGTTCTGTTTCTGCCGAGGGTTTTCCCGACCCTTTAGTGCGGTTGCCTGCGTGGTCCAACTCAATAAATGCATGTGTACCGAGCTGGCCTTTATCGAAACCACTGGCGGTGACGACATAACCCGTTTCTGTGCGGGCTGAAAAATTACCACCGGTTGCTGGGACCCAACCTCGTTGGCTTACCCATTTACCTGCTTCTATTAGTTCTGAAATAGCGGTATTGTTATGCATACATTCCTCGACTTTCTAAAAGTTATTTAGACGGCTATACATCTGTTTTAAGCAATGATAGCATCGCTTCGAGCGCAAAACCATCTTTAAGGAACCTCTGTGTTTGAAAGTAAATTGCCGAATTTAGGCACCAGTATTTTTAGTCAAATGACTGCTTTAGCGAATCAGCATCAAGCACTTAATTTATCTCAGGGCTTTCCTGAATTTGACGCCCCTGATTTACTAAAAAAACAGTTAAATAATTATGTACTTGAAGGGGTTAATCAATATGCTCCGTCAAGTGGTATTGTGCGTTTACAGCAGCAAATAGCAGCACTGATTGCGAGAAAATACCATAACAATATAGATTATGAGCAGCAAGTCACGGTGACATCGGGTGCAACCGAAGCATTATTTGTGGCAATTCAAGCGCTGGTAAGAGACGGTGATGAAGTGGTGGTGTTCGACCCTGCCTATGATTCGTACCAGCCCGCGATTGAATTAGCAGGGGGACGCAGTGTACATGTTGCCTTACATGCGCCTGATTATCGGATTGATTGGCACGCGGTTGCAGAGGTCATGAGCGAAAAAACGCGCGCTATTATTATCAATACACCACACAACCCGAGTGGCAAAATACTTAAAGCTGACGACATTGCAGCACTGAAGGCCTTAGTTAAAGCACACAACTTATACGTGATCAGCGATGAAGTGTATGAACACATCACCTTTGATGGTGCTACACATGTTAGTGCGCTCACGGATACAGAATTATTTGAACGCAGCTTTGTTATTTCAAGCTTTGGGAAAACATTCCACAGCACAGGCTGGAAAATGGGCTACTGTGTTGCCCCCGCTGAGCTGATGATTGAGTTTCGTAAGATTCATCAATACGTGACATTTTCAAGTTTTACCCCAGCACAACATGCTTTAGCAGATATGTTAGAACTGGAGCCTGAACATGTTGATGGGCTAGCGGATTTTTATCAACATAAGCGTGATTTGCTCAGTAACGCGTTACAAGATAGCCGTTTTACCCTTTTGCCCAGTGAAGGCACATATTTTTTATTGCTTGATTACAGTGATGTGTCAGACCTAAATGATGTGGAGTTTTGTCATTGGTTGGTAGAGCAAGCAGGCGTTGCAGCAGTACCGCTTAGTGTATTTTACAACAGCCCAAGTAATGATAAGGTCATACGAGTATGTTTTGCAAAAAATGATGACACGCTGTTGCGTGCCGCGGAGATTTTATGTCAGCTTTAACGCTTGCCCTTGTACAATCCTCACTTTATTGGCTAGATAAACAGGCAAATCTTGCGCATTTTTCTGAGCTGCTTGAGTGTTTAACTGAGCCGGCTGATTTAATCGTGTTACCCGAAACATTTGCGACAGGGTTTGCCATCAATCTTGACTGTAGCGAGCCTGAGCAAGGTGACGTTGTTAACTGGTTACAAGCCACTGCAAAACAAAAAAATGCAGTCATCGCTGGGTCGGTATTAGTGTCTCTCGGTGATAAAAAAGCAAATCGTTTCTACTGGGTGTGGCCAAATGGTGAGGTAAAGTTTTACGACAAGCGTCACTTATTCTGTTTAGGGAACGAAGGCCGCTATGTTGAGGCGGGTAAGCAGCGTGAAATTTTCAATATCAAAGGCTTTCGCATTTTACCGCAGGTGTGTTACGACCTACGCTTCCCTGTTTTTCAACGTAACTGCAATGACTATGACCTCATGGTGAATGTTGCAAACTGGCCTGCGGCACGTCGCCATGTTTGGGATACCTTATTAAAAGCGCGCGCAATGGAAAATGTCTGTTATGTGGTCGGTGTCAACCGTATTGGGCCAGATGGCAATGAGGTTGATCATAATGGCGGCACTGCAGTATACGATTTTAAAGGGGATACATTAGCAGCGCTCGATGATAACCAATCGGGTATCATCATTCAGCGCCTTGATATATCCGCATTAGAGGATTTTCGGCGTGCTTTTCCTGCGTATTTAGACGCGGATCAATTTCAGTTGATCTAAGCCGCATCGCTAAAAATTTGTTAAACTCATGGTTGGTTTATTAACTACAAGCAATCATGAGTCGCAAAATTACCCCTGTTATTCTTGCTGGTGGCATAGGTTCACGCCTATGGCCGTTATCACGCAAGGCCATGCCTAAGCAATTTTTACCTTTGCTAAGCGATGAATCGCTACTGCAAAGCACCTTAAAGCGGGTAACTGGTTCGCAATTTAATGCACCGATATTAGTGTGTAATGAAGCGCATCGATTTATTGCCAAATCACAGGCATTAGACGTATCTAAAAATGTGACTCTTTTACTTGAACCTGAGGGCAAAAGTACCGCGCCAGCTATTGCGTTAGCGGCTGAATATGCGCAGAAAAATGGTTTACTAGGCCCGTTATTGGTAATGCCTGCAGATCATTATATCTGTGACTTTGAAAAGCTACTTGCGCGATTAGATGATGCCGTAGCCTTGGCAGAGGCTCAGCAACTCGTTACGTTTGCAATTACCCCAACGGAGCCGCATACAGGGTATGGTTATATTCGCCAAGGCCCACCACTGCACCGTGATGGCTGTTACAAAGTCGCTGAATTTAAGGAAAAGCCAGTGCTTAAACTTGCTGAGCAATACATTGCCAGTGGTGAGTTTAGCTGGAATAGCGGTATGTTTTTATTTTTCGCTGATGTGTACTTATCTGAGTTAAAACGGTTTGCGCCAAAAATAGCGAGTAGTATCGCACAAGCAGCCTATTTTACTGAAGATCTCGGTTTTTTGAGACCCAACGCAGACATACTGAAAACATGCCCAAGTGACTCAATTGATTACGCTATTCTTGAGCGAAGTGAAAATGTCGCTATGCTTCCTGTTGATTTAACGTGGAGTGATGTGGGCTGCTTCTCAGCCCTTTCAAAAATTGCTAACAAAGATCAATTTGGTAATTATTTGGGCTCGCAGGGAGTGAGTATTGATAGTGAAAATAATTTGCTGATTAGTGAAGCTGATCACACGATTGCAGCTTTGGGAATTAGCAATAAGGCGATTATACATACCCACGATGCCACCCTCGTCGCAGATAAAAAAGCCCTTGATAAGTTGCCTGAATTACTTAAACAACTCGCGCAACGAGACAACGATAAATTGACGCACCATCAAGCCGTATTCAGACCTTGGGGCAATTACCGCACTTTGGTTGAGAGTGTTGGGTTTAAGGTTAAGAAAATTTTTGTTAATTGTGGTGCGAAACTCTCAACTCAGCGTCATCATCACCGTGCCGAGCATTGGGTTGTGGTTTCGGGCATTGCCAGCGTACATGTGGGAGATGATAAGTTTGAACTCGGTGCCGATCAGTCTTGTTATATTGCCGCCCAGCAAATTCATAGCCTTGCCAATTGTCATGATGAGCCCCTCATTGTCATTGAAGTACAAACCGGGGCGATACTTGATGAAAGTGATATCGAACGGTTTGAAGATGAATATGGGAGAGAGTAATTGTTAAGCCTCAGAGGTCAGTCGTTAGTCGAATGAGCGGATGATTTAATTCTCGGCGTAATGAAACAAAAAGAGTATTACCATCTGTAAGGGCAGATTTACCTTGTTAATCTAAACTCACTAACCTAGCTCACTTCTCACATGGTTTAAGTAGGCTTGTAGGCTGTCTTGCCAAAGTACTAGGGCATCGGTCAGCGACTCTTTAAGGGGCTTATTATCGAGTAACTTACGCTCGATCTTTTTCAGCTCTAAGCCGTAACGATTAAAGCCGAGCTGTAAGGCGGTACTTGCTTGGCGATGCAGTAGTTTAATACATTGATCTTTATCATTTTCAACAAGTTGTTGGCTTCGTATCAGTTTATTCCGCGCCGAGAGAACAAATTCATTATAAATAGAAGACACTTCATCTTCATTAAATGAGCTAATGAGTGCAGCTGCTGCTGTTTCGTCATATAAGGTGTCACGCAGCTCGACGGCAATGCTGGCAGCTTGATTTGTTTGCGAGTCGCTCAATGCTTGGCGCAGCTTTTGTTGTTTAATTGGCTTACCGACAATATCTTTAATCCCCAACGCTAAGTATTCTTTTATTTCATCGGGGCTCAGACTCGCAGTGAAAGCGAGGACTGGCGTGCGTTGATTTAAATGGTCGATATTTTTTAGTTTTTTTAATACTTCTTGACCTGTCAGGTCGGGCAAATTCATATCCAGTAGTACCACATCAAAATGATGTTTTTGCATCAGCTCAATTGCGCTGTTACCGTCTTTTGCGAGTTTTATTTTATGCTCGTCATCGGCCATAAATTCAATGGCAATTTTTTGATTTAAGTCGAGATCTTCTACTAACAAAACATCTAAACCGGTCACATAATCTTTCGATTGATGACGTTGCTCAACAAGACTAAGTTCACCAATTGTGAGTGTGATATCAAAACTAAAAACACTGCCTTTGTTAAGCTCACTACTTATGTTGAGCTTACTACCGAGCTTTTCGAGAAGGCGACTTGTAATAGCAAGGCCAAGGCCTGTGCCACCTTTTTCTTTTCCTGCACTGCTTTGAACATAAGGTTCGGTTAGGTAGATGATTTCTTCATCTTCGATACCTGGGCCTGAATCAATCACACTGATCCGAACGACATGGTCTAGCTGCCCTTCATTGAGCAGTTTGACGTGGATTTTTACAGAGCCTTTATCAGTAAATTTAATTGCATTGCCAACAAGGTTAATAATTACTTGTCTAAGCTTTTGCTGGTCACAATAGTAGCAAGCCTGTTCGGGTAAATCGTAAATCAGCTCAAATTTCAGGTGCTTTTGTTCTGCAAGCGGACTGAGTAATAAGCATAAGTTGTTTAACCATGTTTTAAATTCGACATCTTCTTCGTAGAGGGCTTCATCGCGCTGATCTAGGCTTGCATAGTCGAGCACTTTGTCGACCAGTAAGTTCAGTGACTCTGCTGAATTAATAATGGCTTCACAGTATGGTTTATCTCGCGGGTCGCTCGACTGATTCATGATCAGTTGAGCGCTTCCCAGTATGCCATTGAGGGGAGTGCGAATTTCATGACTAATGGTTGATAAGAATAAGCCGCGAATTTCAAGATCTTTATGTGCTTTTTCAGTAAGCTGGTTGAGGTGTTGCTCGCGGCGTTCATTACACAAAATTGCCATGCCTGTGGCATAAAACATCGGTGCAATCACCCCATTAATGAATAGGGTGATACTAAACCAATTTTCGGAAAGTAAATTAGCTGTGCTGACATCGCCCATCATCAGTGTTCTGCCTGTAAATATGGCAAGAATAATGGTTAATATTAAGATATAAACAATGCTGCCATTCGGGTAACTTTTGCGGCCATTGCGAATGAATAAGGCAAGTAGAAACAAGGCCTCAATAATGTGTTGTAAATCAGATACTAAAATCCGGTTTCTAAGCTCAGCATTGTCTGTCGCTAAATAGATCATGCTGAGTGCTAATACCCCGGTTATCCCTATAAATGCTCTAAACCCTATACACTTGGCATTTAAGAACTGACAAATAGCGAGTACATGAATAATAGAAGCACTGAATAATAAGGAGTTTGCAATGGTGATACTTGCAATATCATTGATATGACCGAGAAGTGCAAAACTCAGCACTGAAGTGAACATCACTAAAGGATAGAAAATATAGAGCAAGGTGCCCGGAATGCTTTTATTTGCTCGCCATGTCAAATAGTTAAGGAGTGTCATTACCGCCATCATGGCTGCACTTGTGTAGTATAAGGTGACTGAATCGAGCATGGCTTTTCCGAGGATTACGAACATCTTCGAGCATAAAGTCTATTTGGGTGTTTAGCAACTAGAAACAAAAACAGACGCATTGTGCGTCTGTTTTTTTAAAGAAGAGAGTTTAGCGTATTTCGTCTGGGATATTTTGCTGTGCCCACGATAAAAGCTCGATGCGATTTCGGCATTTCGTTTTTCTGAATGCACTATAAAGGTGCGTTTTAACAGTGTGTGGGCTGATACTTAAATCTTCAGCAATCTCTTTATTTTTCGAACCTTTGCTCATCAATGAGATGATGGCTTTTTCGCGTTTAGTTAGCTTAACAGGCTCGATATTACCGTCAGTTAGTTTGTGCAGGGCATCTTTATTAAATTGCAGCATGCGGTTTAAAGCATTGCACATTATTTCGCGGCGGTACCACAATTGATCTTCAAGCAATAAACGAATGCCTTTCATCAATACATCAGCGTTATCAGTCGTGTAAAAAACACCACGAATACCACTTAATAGTGCACGGTTAGCAATCTCTGGGTTTTCGTCAAGATTGAATAGTACAATATCGCACTTAATGCGTAGGTTAACTAGTTGTTCTTTTAATTTACCCCAGGCATCTGTGCTCGATGTTTCGATGAATAATAAGCGTGTACCTTCTGGCACTTCAGATATATCAGTCCCAGATGTAACAGTTAGACCTTGTGTTTTTAACAACGGCTCCAATACGTTAACACCAATCGTGTTAATTGGTTCTGGATCTAATAATAAAAAAGCTGAACTACTCATATTTATACACTCTTGAATAAAGTTGACTGATTCATCCTACCATGCAATCCACCCCTTTCGTATTAGAAATTTCTGAGTCTTATGCAGGAAAAGTACAGTTTGTGTCTATTTTGTTTCAAAAAATACAGTTAGTTAACGTAACTAAATATGTTAACTAGCTGATATATATTCACAATAATCAATAATAGTATATTAGTTCGACTTTTTACAATTTTTTACATAGCAAAGTGCTAGATATTTTGTTTTTTCTTGTCCTGATAAGGAGGCCAACCCATTTCTTTACCAGCTAACATATGTAGATGTATATGGTACACGGTTTGACCGCCATGATCATTACAGTTCATAACCACACGAAAGCCGTCGTCACTAAAACCAAACTGCTTTGCAAGTTTTGCGGCTACGACATAAAGATGACCTACCAAAGGAGCATGTTCTTCACTGATATCATTTATGGTCGCAATGGGTGTTTTAGGAATGATCAAAACATGAAAGGGGGCTTGTGGGTTAATGTCTTTAAAGGCAAGTGACTGCTCATCTTCATAGATGATATCCGCAGGGATCTCACGATTAATAATTTTTGTAAAAATAGTCTCTTGGCTCATATTTACCTCTTTTAAAATTGGCTTAATTACCCGCTCACTAATGACAAACTTTATTTGCAGTGTCAAACTGAAACTGTCGCAAATGAACAACCAAGGAGTGATCATGCGTAAGTTAGTATTACTAAGTAGTGCGTTAATGCTATTCAATAGTATCAGTAGTTTAGCTGAGACAATCCACTTTCCTGAGGAATTTGTCCCTTTGCAAGTAGGTGACCGTCTTATTGAACAATCATTTTTTAGTCGTGTTGACGATGTTGAGCTTGCTCCTGGAACATATCAGTTAAAACTGAAGTACACAGATCTTTACGAACAAGGCTACGATGATCATCAAGTCGTTGAATCCGAACCATTTTGGGTTGAAGTGACGGTTGAACAAGGCAAAAACTATGATTTAGTGTTTAATCGTGCGAGTAATGCCGTTGCTGCTGAAGTGTTTGCTGAGTCACCGCAAGTGAGCCTAAAAGCCAAAGGCAGTGAACTGGCTATGCCTTTATCAATTGTGAATTACCGAGCGGCTTCGGCTCCTGTGCAGGCGGTTGCGGAGGCTCCCGTTGTTGCTGCAAAGAACAAACCGGCGACCGCGGCACCAGTCACCCTGCCTGCAAACGTGTCTGGTGGTCAGGCTGGATTGAAAAAAATGCCAAATGCAGCAGCCATGTTGGAATTTTGGTGGCAACAAGCTAGCCCAGAAGAGCGCCGAGCGTTTTTACAAAAAGTAAGTCAATAGTATTGAGAGTTAAAAAAGGCGCTGATATTCAGCGCCTTTTTACATTTAGAAGCGTCTTATTTTGAAAATAAGTCGTCAACGGTACCTTGTGCTAGCGGGTGATAACCCGGACGTGCTTTTAAGTACACATCGTGCGCCCAGTCTCTTTTGCCGTTTTTAATCAGTGCTTTATAAAGTGGCACTATTAATTTACGGCGGCCAATACCAGACAAGTGCTTGTCCAAAGCAGGGTAAATAGGCTGATAGCCATTGCCTACAGCCAGCATAAACCATGCAAATGCACGCTCAGCATTGGTTGATTGAGTTAAGTTGAATTGTTTATCAAGCTCAGTCATTTTCTCAATGCTTAAATCGCGAGGGAGGTTATTGAGGAAATGTAACCACTCATGCACTGTCCATTCAGCAGTCGGCAATTCTGCTGCATCGATCTCATTGTTTAACCATGTTTTTGTCACTGTATCGACTTTATCAAATGCATCAGATGTTGGGTTAGGAGCATCAGTTGGTAACCCTGGCTCAAAAATCCACTCGTTTACTTTATCCATGCTTACTACGCCTGGATACTTGTCGATAAGGTTTGCTTTTATGTAAGTAACAAATTGGGCTGTCGTGAGTGACTTAAATGCAAACTCGTCGAAATAACCTTTTACAAATGGGTCAAATTTATCGCGACCAAATTTGTTCTCTAGGTAAATAAGAAACAGCTGCCCTTTAGTATAAGGCACTGAGCTGAATGCGTCGTCAGGATCACGGCCATTAAGCTTTAAGTTTAGGCGCGTGTCTGGAGCAGGAAGTGTTTTAAGTAAAGCACGCAGACCTGCTGCATCTAAAGCTTGCTCCATGATTGCACGGTCACGACCAAAAACTTCTTCCATGATGCGGTTTTCAACATAAGAGGTAAAGCCTTCGTTTAACCATAAATCTTCCCATGTTGCGTTCGTCACTAAGTTACCCGACCATGAGTGTGCGAGTTCGTGAGCGATTAGGTTAACTAAGCTCTTATCGCCTGCAACAACGGTGGGGGTGATAAACGATAAACGTGGGTTCTCCATACCGCCAAATGGGAAGCTAGGTGGAAGCATTAATAAGTCATAACGCCCCCAAGCATATTCACCGTACATGGCGTTAGTTTTGTCGATCATTGCTTGTGTGTCGTTGAACTCAGCAACCGACGCATCTAAAATTGTTGGCTCAGCAAAAATACCTGTCTGCTTAGACATGGCTTTAAATTCTAAGTTACCAGCCCCTATCGCGATTAAGTATGGCGAAATAGGTTGTGGCATATCGAATAAGTAATCACCATCTTTGTACAACGCATCTTTATTGTCTGCACTCATGACTGCGCGAATATCTTTAGGTGTATGAATACGCGCAGAATACGTAACACGCATTGCTGGTGTGTCTTGCACAGGTATCCAACTACGCGCATGAATAGCTTGTGATTGGCTGTACATGAATGGGTGTGATTTACTGGCTGTTTGCTCAGGCGTTAACCATTGTAATCCTGAGGCTTCTGGGCGGCTATTGTAGTAAATACGAGCTTTAACCGCTTGGCTTTTAAATTTAATTGTTAATTTTGAGCCCTTTACGTCATCGCGTGCCGCAAGAGTGAAGTCGGCTTTGTGCCAGCCGCCTTTTTTATCTTGATACATAACTTTGTCGATATCTAAATCGCGAGTATCAAGTACCAGAGTTTTGCTGCTAGCATTGTGCCAATCTAGCGTATGCTCAACAAACCCTTCTAGTTGCTTGTCATCAAAATCAACATCTAAATCTAGTAATAGGTGAGTGGTTGTTACGTCATCTAAGTTTGCATAGGTGTGCTGGCTAATTGCGTCAGCAGTTGCTTGAGAGCATGCGCCTGCCATAGCAAGACTTAAAAATAATGGTTTAAACTTCATAATAACCTTGGAACACAAATGAAAAAAGAACCCGTTTTATAACATGATTAATACAGTGGGTTGAGTGATTTTTACAATCTGATGCGTATTTTGCGATGATAGGTTACACTAATGCGATTAGTTACCGGTAACCTTTGAGGCGTTTTGTGGCTCAGTCCCTGCAACCTTTTCATACCTTTTCATTGCCAAGCCATTGTCAGCATTTCCATCAAATAGATGACGTAGAGCAGCTCGTTAATACCGATTTCTCTGCACCGTTTTGTATTTTAGGCGAGGGTAGTAATACGGTATTTTTAACCGACTACCAAGGGACGGTAATCTATATGGCCACTAAAGGGATTGAAATTGAAGAGCTAAACGATCATTTCCTTTTACATGTTGCTGCAGGTGAAAATTGGCATCAATTAGTGAGCATGACGATTGCCAACGATATGCCTGGGCTTGAAAACTTAGCGCTGATCCCCGGTACGGTAGGTGCAGCCCCGGTGCAAAATATTGGTGCTTATGGTGTCGAGCTTGAAAAGTTTATTAGCTATGTAGAGTACTTCGATATTGCATCTGCGAGTATTAACCGTTTAAGCAAAGAACAGTGCCTGTTTGGCTACCGTGATTCGATATTCAAACATGCACTTAAAAATAAAGCAGTGATCACGAAAGTCGGGCTAACCTTACCCAAACAATGGCAGCCAATATTACATTATGGGCCACTGCAACAGCTACATAACTCGACTGCGCAACAGGTGTTTGAGCAGATTATTGCGACTCGAAATAGTAAGTTACCTAACCCAAGTGAACTTGCTAATGCAGGTAGCTTTTTTAAAAACCCTGTGATTAGCAATGAGCAACTCGCTGACTTATTAAAAAAATACCCAGATATGCCCCATTATTTTGTCGACGCACAACACCACAAAGTAGCTGCAGGTTGGTTAATTGAACAGGCTGGCTTAAAAGGTCACCGTATTGCGGGCGTTGAAGTACATCAGCAGCAAGCTTTGGTGTTAGTTAATCATGGCAACAGCACCGGCGATGACCTGATTGCCATGGTGAATTATGTGCAACAACACGTGTGGCAAAAATACCACATTGCTTTGCAACATGAAGTGCGCTTAATGAATGCCGATCACGAATGTCATATTCACTTGGAGTCACAAATATGAAGGCGCCAGATGGAAATAAACTCGCAATTTTAAATGCGCTCAATTCAGGTGGTTTTATTTCGGGTCAGCAATTAGGTGAGCAGCTAGGAATTAGCAGGGCCGCAGTTGGAAAACATATTCACTCGTTACAAGAAATGGGATTGGATATTTTTAAAGTGACAGGGAAAGGCTACCGCCTGAATAATAGCGCGGGGCTTTTGCATAGAAGTAAAATTAATGACTATTATGCTGAGCTTGGTGGAAATACCGCATGCGTTGAAGTGCAGTCAATTATTGATTCGACCAATAGCGAGTTAATGCGCCGTATTCAGAGTGACACCCCATTAGACTCTGGCACTGTACTCGTTGCAGAAATGCAGCAAGCAGGACGAGGCAGACGAGGTCGGGTTTGGCAATCGCCATTTGGTGCAAACTTATATTTTAGCTACTTTTGGCGTCTAGACGATGGCTTACAAGCTGCAATGGGTGTGTCGATTGCTGTTGGACTTGCGGTATACGATACCTTAAAGGCACTTTATCAACTGGATGTGGAGTTAAAGTGGCCAAACGACATTTATTTAGACGGAAAAAAACTAGCGGGTGTGTTGGTTGAGCTTGATGGTCAACCTCAAGGACCATGTCAGTTGGTTATCGGCATAGGTATAAACGTGCATATGCCAGACAGTGTCAGCCAGCATATTGATCAAGCATGGACAGACTTGAGCCAACATGTAAAAGGCCTTGAGAAAAATAAACTCGTGGCGTATCTGTGCTTTTACCTTGAGCAACGTTTGGCGCAATACCGTCAAACAGGTTTAAATGACATGTATAAACAATGGAATCAGTTAAACGCATTTGCAGGTCAATGTGTGGAGCTCAATACAGGCCATCGAAGTTGGCGCGGTATATGTGAGGGGATTGATCACCAAGGCGGCGTTCGCATTCGCCAAGATGGTGAGGTTAAAAGTTATTACGGTGGTGAAATATCACTGCGTAAGGCTGAACTATGAGATTATTGGTCGATGTGGGTAATACGGCAATTAAGGCCGTACTTTTTGATAATGAGCGTTATCAAGCATGTGAGCTCAATGCCATTCCATGGTCGCATGTTACAGACATGGTTTATGCGTGTGTGGGGAGCACAGAACGACTTATGCCACTATTTGCGCAGGCACAACAACATGCAATTCCTTATTTCGAAGCTAAAGTAACCGCTGAGCTTGCAACATTAACCTGTGCTTATAAGCAGTATCAAAATTTGGGGATCGATCGCTGGCTTACTGTCATCGCTGCATACACTGAATACCCAGAGAAAGATTGTGTTATTGTTGATGCGGGGACAGCGACCACAATTGATGTATTGAATAAAGAGGGTCAGCACTTAGGTGGTTGGATTGTGCCTGGGCTCGATTTAATGACCCGCTCATTAACGCAAAATACTCAGCGCGTTTTTGACGATGAGCACACCCCTTTTGCCACCGATTTAGGGTGTAATACACCTAATGGTTTAAAAAATGGCGCGCTCGTTGCGACAATGGGGGCAATTGAGCAAGCTGTTCAGCATGTTGATCAGCAAAATTGTTGTTTATTATTTGCCGGTGGCTATGGAAAATTACTTGCTGATCTATTTTCTGGCAGTCAATTTGATAGTGTTTTGGTTTTTAAAGGACTGAATTATTGGCGTGAATTAACAATAAAACAGTAAAAAACCGTGGATTTGCCTGAATTGTGAGCGTTTAACACATAAATTCACACTTTTTTTAATTTTATTGTTGCATCCCAATAAACCTTACCTTAGAATCTCGCCCCGTACTAAAGCAGTGCCGACTTAGCTCAGTTGGTAGAGCAACTGACTTGTAATCAGTAGGTCATCCGTTCAACTCGGATAGTCGGCACCACTTTCCTTTTACCGGAAGTGACTTAGTAAAGAATTTTCGTGGAGGGGTTCCCGAGCGGCCAAAGGGATCAGACTGTAAATCTGACGGCTCAGCCTTCGCTGGTTCGAATCCAGCTCCCTCCACCACTTTATTCTTGACGGTTAGAGGTAGTTTAAGAACAGTTTCCTATGCGGGCATCGTATAATGGCTATTACCTCAGCCTTCCAAGCTGATGATGCGGGTTCGATTCCCGCTGCCCGCTCCAGACTCTGGTGTTGCTGATATAGCTCAGTTGGTAGAGCGCACCCTTGGTAAGGGTGAGGTCGGCAGTTCAAATCTGCCTATCAGCACCAGTATCGAGAACTTATCTTATTATCTCCCTTTATCTGTCAGAAAAAACTATTTGAAATTTGAAAAAATTAAATTAATCTACCCTCGGTGGATTATTTTCATATGTAATCTAGATACACAAAACTGATAGGTTCCGTCATGGCAAAAGAAAAGTTTGAACGCGTAAAACCGCACGTAAACGTTGGTACAATCGGCCACGTTGACCACGGTAAAACTACCCTAACTGCAGCAATCACTAACGTACTTGCAAAAGTATACGGTGGTACAGCTAAAGACTTCGCATCAATCGATAACGCTCCAGAAGAGCGTGAGCGTGGTATCACAATCTCAACTTCACACGTTGAGTACGATACACCAACTCGTCACTACGCACACGTAGACTGTCCAGGACACGCCGATTATGTTAAAAACATGATCACTGGTGCTGCTCAAATGGACGGCGCAATCCTAGTAGTTGCTGCAACTGACGGTCCTATGCCACAAACACGTGAGCACATCCTACTTTCTCGTCAGGTTGGCGTACCTTACATCATCGTATTCATGAACAAATGTGACATGGTTGATGACGAAGAGCTACTTGAGCTAGTAGAGATGGAAGTTCGTGAACTTCTTTCTGAGTACGATTTCCCAGGTGACGACTTACCTCTAATCCAAGGTTCAGCACTTAAAGCCCTAGAAGGCGAAGAGCAATGGGAAGCGAAAATCATTGAACTAGCTGAAGCGCTAGATTCATACATCCCAGAGCCAGAGCGTGACATCGATAAGCCATTCATCATGCCTATCGAAGACGTATTCTCAATCCAAGGTCGTGGTACAGTTGTAACTGGCCGTGTTGAAGCTGGTATCATCAACGTGAATGACGAAGTTGAAATCGTAGGTATCAAAGAAACTACGAAGACAACATGTACAGGTGTTGAGATGTTCCGTAAGCTTCTAGACGAAGGTCGTGCGGGTGAGAACATCGGTGCACTTCTACGTGGTACTAAGCGTGAAGACGTTGAGCGTGGTCAAGTACTTTGTAAGCCTGGTTCAATCAAGCCACACACTAAATTCACTTCAGAAGTATACGTACTTTCTAAAGATGAAGGTGGCCGTCATACTCCATTCTTCAAAGGTTACCGTCCACAGTTCTACTTCCGTACAACTGACGTAACAGGTGACGTACAGTTACCAGACGGCGTTGAAATGGTAATGCCTGGTGATAACATCAAGATGACTGTAGAGCTAATCGCTCCAATCGCGATGGATGAAGGTTTACGCTTCGCTATCCGTGAAGGTGGCCGTACAGTTGGTGCTGGTGTTGTTGCAACTATCGTTGAGTAATCAACTATAGTGATGCATTAAGCATTCAAGAAAAACCCGAGCTTAGTCTCGGGTTTTTTTATGGATGAGAAATTAGAGATTAGATATTAGAAGGTAGATATTAGAAGTTAGATATTAGAAGGTAGATATTAGAAGTCAGTTACCGAGCGGGGGTTACTTACTGGTGTGATTAAACATCAAAAAGTTTGCTTGAGGTTAACGTGGCTTTATTTTGTTCTCGCTTCTCGCTTCTCGCTTCTCGCTTCTCGCTTCTCGCTTCTCGCTTCTCGCTACTCGCTTCTCGCTTCTCGCTTCTCGCTACTCGCTTCTCGCTACTCGCTTCTCGCTACTCGCTACTCGCTACTCGCTACTAACCACTATTTCCAAGTACTTTGTTTAATTCTTCTCTTAGTCGTGGGTGTTTTAGGCTGTCGGTCATAATATCAGCTACTTTACTATCGCCACTTGATTCTAAGCTTTGAATACGCTGTGCAAGCTCAAGAGCAAACTCTTTTTTATCGAGTTGATTAGCACGATAAAATTGGCTCACAAGGGCACTGGCTGACACGCTACGAACATAGTCGTTATCGTCGCTTTGCAAGAGCTTTTGAAAGTAGTCGGCTAGTTTTGGTGAAACAGAATCGAGTCGCGATAGATTCTCTATGGCATGAATTCGTGTGGTTGGTTCACTTGTATACTCACTGATATTGAGCATCGCGTCGACAACGGCTGTGTGTTGATTTTCATCTAGATCACGTCTGAGCATGCCTAACGTCATTTTAAGTTGCCCATAGGCTGCCAAACGGTCGTCATCGCTATTATTGATATTTAGTAGTGCAGAAAATGCGTCGTTAATTGATTTGTTTGCATAGTGTTGATCGGCCTTAATGCGCTGACGATAATCATCAGGCAAGTTTCTAAACCAATTAACCGATGGATTTCTTTTGGTTGCTTCTGCAATACGTTCTTTTTCGCGTTGTTCGATGACTTTATCGATTTGTTCTGCAATTAAAGTTGGCTCAATTTTAGGGCTACTTTGTTCTAGTGCGTTAATTCGAGTTTCAAGGTCTAGAATATAGCCATGCAATGCGACGAGGTTTTCCCTGTCTTCAAGGGGAACGCTACCACTTACAGATGAAAAATCGTACTTTGCGGGTTGCGGTTTGTTGAGTGGCTTAGATGCCCCAAACTGGTTGTATAACGTTATGCCTAATGCAGCGGTTGCAAATACAAGCGCAACATTTCCTTGCCATGAAGCCATGTCACATCATCCTAATTACTTCTGTGTAATCATCAGATTAAATCATGCTATTTTTTTAATCAATAAACGATGTTGCAATCAATAAAAAAGCGCATTAACTGCGCTTTTAAGATGGTGATAATGAGGTTAGTTTAATGCGCTTTTGCGTACTCTTCAGCTTGTTGCCAAACTCGAAGCATGTTGCCACTTAAGATCTTTTTAATATCTTTATCGCTATAGCCTCGATCTATGAGGCCTTGTACAAGGTTAGGGTAGCTAGACACGTCCTTTAAGCCTACAGGCAGTGAGTCACCAACACCATCGTAGTCAGAGCCAATACCGACGTAATCAATGCCTATTAGCGCGACTACGTGGTCGATATGGTCAAGTACTTGCTCAAGGCTTGCAAACGGGAATGGGTTCTTAGCACGATAAGCTGCGTCAAAATCTTTGCTGAGCTTCGTGCCTTCCTTCTTCTTGTCTGCTTTTGCTGTTTTTAGCTTATCATACCAAGAACCAGCTTGAGCGGTTACGAAGCTTGAACCAAAGTTGATTTGAATAACACCGCCATTCTTTTTGAGTGCTAATAACATATCGTCATTCATATTACGCTCAAAGCCTGGCGTATATTTACGCAGCGATGAGTGAGAGGCAATCACTGGTACTTTCGAAATTTCCATGACCTGGTAAAACGCATCATCTGAAATATGCGATACGTCTACAAGCATACCGATGTTGTTCATCTCTTTGACCAGCTCTTTACCAAATGGGCTTAAGCCTTTCCATTTACGGCGAATATCGTAAGAAGAGTCTGAAATGTGATTGCTTTGCGAGTGAGCAAGGGTGATGTAGCGCACACCACGGTCATAAAAATGCTTCAGGTTTTTCATGTCACCTTCAATCGGTGAACCATTTTCCATCCCCATTGCCAACGACATTTTACCTTGTTTAAAGTGTGCTTTGATATCTGCTGTTGAATCAGCCATTGCAAATTTATCTGGGGCACGCTGTACAATGGCTTCCATGCTATCGATTAACTGATTAGCAAGTTGGTAGCTTTTACCTTTGCCTTCAAACTCGAGGTTAGCTGGAATGTAAATTGACATAAAAGGGGCGTTTAGGCCGCCTTGCACTGCACGCGGATAGTCAAAATCGCCGTCATCAGTCGCTTTAGTTACATCGGCCCATTTATCGTGAATACGGTAAGGCACATCAATGTGTGTATCAATTAAAATCGTGTCTTTTGCTAGTTTGATGGCTTTATCTGATGCCGTCGTCTCACTTGCATGAGCTTGGCTGATTAAGGCCAACGAAACAGCGGCAACCAATGAGCTTAGTTTTTTCATTCTTAATGGCTCTTTAAAGTTAAAAAGCCATTGTGAAGGGTTGTAGAAAAAGTTACAAGTTTAGTCGTTAAACGACGCTTGATACTCTGGGTCGGCTTGTAATGCGATAAACTCGGCTTTTGAAATAATGGTGACAGATTCATGTAGTTCAGAAAAGAACACCATTGCGTCACCTTTTTTTAGTTGCTGAGTAACCTGCGCCACCTTACTTTCAATACTTACCTCTTGCTCGCCATAGTCAGTGCCCTCACGTAATACATAGCTTTCAATTAAATTGTAAAGTGTCTCTTTATCAAGTTTTTCGTGTGGAATGATCATCACTGCTCTTTTTAACTAACTGTTGAAAATACTCAGGCACAATACGCTCAAGCCAGTACTCGGGTTTAAACGGATTATTACCGCTAATAAAACCAACATGGCCGCCTTTTTCGGAGATACGCAGAGTAACATGTTCACTGACATCTGTGCTATCGGGCACGGCTTTAATTGATAGCATCGGGTCATCTTTTGCGTGCACAATAAGTGTCGGTGTTGCGATCGTTTTTAAAAACGGTTTGGCGCTTGCTTGTTGATAGTAATCTTCAGCGCCAGCAAAACCATGCAAGGGAGCCGTTAGTAAGTTATCGAACTGCCATAAGTCATCAATAGCCATTAACTTTTCTGGGGTAAGACTAATTTGCTGTTCTATTTGTGGCAGCTTTCTTTGCATTGATTTTTTCATGCGATCAAGCAAATACTTTTGATAAATTTTACCTAAACTTTTACGTATTACTTCGCATGATGCCGATAAATCAAAAGGAGCCGATACCACGGCTGCACCATGTAAGTTCGATTGGCTACCTTGCTCACCTAAATATTTAGCAAGCACATTACCGCCTAGCGAAAAGCCAACAGCGAAAAGAGGACGTGAGGGAAATGTGTTTTTTAGGTGGTTGATAAAAAAGCGTAAATCTTCGGTCTCGCCACTATGATAAGCACGCGCAAGGCGATTAACTTCGCGTGAGCAATTACGAAAGTGCATGAGCACTACCGCAAAGCCTTGCTGCTTGAGCTTTTTCATCATGCCTTTGGCATAAAAGCTATTAATGTTGCCCTCTAGGCCGTGTAACACAATGGCTAATGGAGCATGTTCATTGTGTGGCTGTGCCCAAGCAAGTTCTAAAAAGTCACCATCTGGGGTGTCGATTGTTGATAAGTCGTAGCGTGTATTATGAAAAGGACGAAAGAAGCGCGGCATTATGGTTTGCAAATGGCGATTGCGCATCCACCACGCAGGCTTAAACTCAGGTAACATAGTTGACACTTTCAAGACAAAACAAGCGCCCATTGTAGCAAGTTTTTGCTTTTTTAGAACAGGTGGCAATTTTGTGTTGTTGCAAATAAAAAGCCCCTAAACAATAAAATTGGATGGGGGCTTTGTGCGTCGTGCTTAATTCTTACTTAGGAACTTCTGCGTCGTGAACTTTCTTGATGAAATATCCGACGTAAAAAAGGCATAAAACGATAACAACTGCCAAAATGCCAAATGACATAAATAAGACGGGGTCGCTAAAAAAATCTCTAAAGAATACGTTCATGGTTGTGCCTCCTAATGTCTATGGGTTAATCATAGGCTGGCTTTGGGGTGGGTGATATGATCCAGATCAAGCTATTTTCCTGAAGCTACACAAGGCGATTTAGAAGTTGATTTGGATCAAGTTTGATAGGCTATTAGCGATTAGACGTCAGTCGATCGAGAGGCGTTTTGCTTCAGATAAAGCCTTAAGGGTATGGCTTACTACTTACTATGAGTGGCGTTGGATTGACTGCGAACTCACCACTTTACTTAATATATAATCCTATATTATTCGCATTGGAACATGGCGTTAGAGTCATCGTATTCAGTGCGTTTATAAGAAGCTGTTGCTGTTGTTTTTCGAGTTTTAATTCTGCACTGAGTAATTCTTTACGAATCGTGGCGTAATCAGCAATTTCGGTTTGATTGGCTTTTAGGTAGGCGCGAGTCTTACGTAGAGGCTTTAATACCTGCTCGTCAAATTCAATAATGCATAATTCAAGCTGATTAAGTTGAGAGTTGTTTAAAGCAAGCCCAAGAGAATCTAAATAATACAATAGCAGACACAGGTTAACGTTTTTACCTTGCTGGTTTTGGTAATCTAACAGGCGTGCTTGCATGTCATCTTTACTATAAAGCTGACATGCAAATTGCCAAAAATCGTCACTGTTAAGCAAGTTCATCGGCAAACGCTTGTTCTTTTTCTTCCATTTCTTCAAGGGCCATCAGTAGCTCTTCTTCAATGTTATTTACTTTTGGCGTTAATGTCGCTTGTTTTGCGAGTAACTCTTTGAGTTTTGCTTTGTTGTCATCGTTATAAAGCGCGTTATCGCCAAGTGCCTCTTCGATTTCAGCTAATTCCGCTGAGTGTTTATCGAGTTGCTTTTCGAGCTTTTCAATTTGCTTTTTAAGTGGTTGTACTGATTTTCTAAACTCGGCTTCTAAGCGCTTTTGTTCTTTACGATTGATGCTTGAATGCGCTTTCGGTGCGCTGTCTTCAGTTGTTTTTGCAGCTTCTTTGTTCGCATTGAGTAACCATTGGTAGTACGCGTCAAGATCATAGCCAAACTGGGTTACTTCTCCGTTATCAACAAGGTAATATTCATCGGCTGTGTTTTTTAACATGTGGCGATCGTGCGATACGGTGACCATTGCCCCTTCAAAACCTTGTAGAGCCATTACAAGAGCATGTCGCATTTCTAAATCAAGGTGGTTGGTGGGCTCATCGAGTAACAGTAAGTTGGGCTTTTGATACACCAACATAGCCAGTACTAAACGTGCTTTTTCGCCACCCGAAAATGGAGCAACTGGCTCAAGTGCTTTATCGCCAAAAAATGCAAAGCCCCCTAAAAAGTCGCGCAGTGATTGCTCTGTTGCCTGCGGGTTTAAACGTTGTAAATGCGTAACGGCACTGGCTCTTAGATCCAACGATTCGAGTTGGTGCTGCGCAAAGTAGCCAATATTTAATCCTTGATGCTGAAACACTTCGCCCGCTTGAGGTTTCAGATCTCCAGCTAATAATTTTATTAGCGTTGATTTACCCGCGCCATTTCGACCAAGCAAGGCAATACGGCTGCCCGGTACGAGGTTGAGCTTAATGCTGTGTAAAATGGTGGTATTGCCATAGCCCGCTTTGGCTTGGTCAAGTGTCATGAGCGGGTTCGGTAGTGCGGTTGGTTCAGCGAATTCAAAATCGAAGGGTGAATCAGCATGTGCTGGCGCCAGCTTTTCCATACGCTCCAGTGCTTTTACCCGGCTTTGTGCTTGTTTCGCTTTACTTGCTTTGGCTTTAAAGCGAGTAATAAACTGTTCAAGATGCGCAATTTGTTCTTGTTGCTTTTCGAACATGGCCTGTTGCTGTAATAAGCGTTCTGCTTTTTGGCGTTCAAATTGCGAGTAATTGCCTTTATAAATATTAATTTTTTGCTGGTCGATATGCCAAATTTGATCAACCACCGCATCGAGAAACTCACGGTCATGTGAGATAAGCACAAGTGTGCCAGTATAGGCGCGTAAAAAGCGCTCTAACCAGTAAACAGCATCAAGGTCTAAGTGGTTGGTTGGCTCATCTAAAAGCAATAAATCGGCATCGCGAATAAGGGCTTGTGCCAAGTTTAAGCGCATACGCCACCCCCCCGAAAAGGCACTCACAGGGTTGTCAATTTGCTCATTGGAGAAACCTAAACCATGTAGCAGTTCACCGGCTTTTGCTTCAATGCTGTAACCTTGGATATTTTCCAGACCAATATGTGCCTTTGCTTGTGCCGCGCCATCATTATTTTGCTCGGCTTCGCGCAGTGCGATTCTGAGTGTGTAATAGTCAGGATGGCCTTGGAGTACGTAATCAAGCGCACTAATATTGAGAGCCGGTGTTTCTTGCTTTACAGAAGAAATGGACCAGTCTTTAGGAATACTGCATTCACCAGCATCGAGTTGTAATTCAGACTTTAATAGCGCGAACAATGTGGATTTACCACAGCCATTAGCCCCGACTAGGCCTACTTTATGCTCAGGGAATAAGGTTGCAGAGGCACCTTTTAATAAGGCATTACCACCACGAAGAAGCTCGATGTCTGAAATTTGGATCATGAAAGTTTACTTGCACACCACAGTTTTAATTGCGCATATCATAACACGGATCGTATTAGGCTTCGCAATCGTATCAAACACAGAATTATTAGGCTAAAATAGCCGCCTAAATGGCACCGGAGATCATGTATGAGACAAAAAAAACGCTTTATCGCAGGGGCATCATGCCCAGAGTGTAATGCGATGGATACGATGATGCTTTATAAAGAGCATGATGTTGAGAAAGTAGAATGTGTGCAGTGTGGCCATAAAATGACCCAGCCAGAAAAAGCAGTACAAGCCTCAACACGCCAGTTTGAACAAGTGATTGGGGTGTTTAAGCCGGGCGATTAACCCGGCTAAATTTTTCAATATTAATAATGTGGCGGAGGCGGCTCATGCATCTGCGACATTAAAGAAGGTTGTTGTGCTTCTTTAATCTTTTCTGCAAGCAATTCAGTCTGGCGCTTCATTTTTGCAAGCTGTTGCTGATGCGCTTTAAGCTCATCATTTAATATTTCAATTGTTTCATCTTGAAAAGCGACTTTTGCTTCAAGTTCCATTAGACGATGTTCAATTGTGTTCATTTGATTCTCTTACATTAAAACTTTCAGCGAATCCGCTGGAGCTTTCGGTTAATAACGCTTGGTTGTTATCAGTAAACGCAACATCTAACACCACGGCCGATTTCGGGCGACTTCCTTCACGAGGAACCACTTGCCACGTTTGCAATTTTTTACCTGAGTCTAGCTGCCATAATTCAACAAGTCGATTGGGTGACCCGGTTGCGATTAAGGTGCCTTCATCGTTAAAACGCACTGCGGTAAAAATTTTCTGACGCGCAATATACGCCAGTTTGCTAACAAGATCACCTGTAGTCAGTTGCCATACATTTGCTTGCTTCATACTGTCAGCTGTAAATGCATAGCGGCCTTGTGGATCGAGGGCGACTTGAGTAACGCGAGTCGGGTGGTTAAAGCGATGTATAACTTGCCCTGTACGGGTATCCCAAAAGTAGGCAACATAGTCATTAGAACCACTGATTGCGTAATGACCATTCGGTGAAAGGTCAACAACATTCACTTTTTCTTGGTGGCCAAGGAACTCTATGCGTCTTCCGGTCTCTAAGTCGAGGTAAACGACTACACCGTCGGCGCGGCCATATAACACGCTGCGTCCTTGGTTGCTAATCGCGATATCTCTAATTGTTGAGGCGTGTATTTTATAGTAGCCCGTGTTTTTACCTGAGTTAATGTCCCACACAGCAAATGTGGACTTTTCTGCGGTGACAGCATGGCTATTGTCGTAAGAGATTGCCACAGTGTGAACGAGGCTATCTTGAGCTTGTTGTTGAAACCATTGGTATTTTAATACCTGCTGTTGATTATCCCACAGCGCGACCCCATGGTGTATAGATGAGATCACGCTGTATTTGCCATCATGCGAAATAGCAGATGCAAACGCACCTTTAGCCGCATGTTCATAACGTGCAGTGGATTGCTCATGTTGCTCAGAGCAGGCAACAACTAAGCTTAGGCTTAGCAGATACAAAAAAGTACGAAATATCGACATATTACGGGTATTTCCCCTTAACTCTTCGTGATTGAGAGGTTAGACTAGGGCTCATTAAAGGCCTAGGTTGTTATTCTAATCACTGATCATGCGTTTGCATGAAGTTTAGTTATTAGACAAGCAGCCTACCATGTAGGTCGTTAATCTTTAACTAGTAATAATACAATAATTGACAACTGCAAAGTGTGTCGGAGATATAAAATGAGAAAGACGATTAAATTGTCATTGATTGCAGCGTCAGTTTTAGCGCTTACAGCTTGTAATCAAGAAGCAAAAAAAGAACAGCAAGTTGAAGTTAAACTAGAGACTGAAGCACAACAACAAGCATACGGTATCGGTGCCTCTGTTGGTAATTTCTTGAATCAAGACTTAGCTGACAAAAAAGAGTTAGGTGTTGAATTAGATGAAGCGCTATTAAAGCGTGGTTTTGAAGACGCACTTGCAGGTAACGCAAAATTAGACGACGAAAAAATTCGTGAAGTGTTAACAGCGCTTGATCAAAGCATTCGTACTAAGCAACAAGAAAAAGCAAAAGTAGAAGCTGAACAGAGCAAAGCTGAAGGCGAAAAATACCTAGCAGAAAACGCGAAGAAAGAAGGCGTGACAGTAACTGAGTCTGGTTTACAGTACGAAGTGATTTCACAAGGTGATGGCGAAAAGCCAGTCGCTACTGACGTGGTAAAAGTACACTACAAAGGTACTTTACTAGATGGAACTGAGTTCGATAGCTCTTATTCACGTAATGAGCCAACGACTTTCCCACTTAACCGTGTGATCCCAGGTTGGACTGAAGGTTTACAGTTAATGCCTGTTGGCTCTAAATACAAGTTCACTATTCCAGCTGATCTTGCTTACGGTGAGCGCGACCTAGGTAAGATCCCTGCTAACTCAACGCTTGTGTTTGAAGTAGAACTACTTGAAATTCAAAGCGAAGAAAAAGCAGCTGCTGCAGAGTAATTTTTTACTCAATGAGAAAAGGGCCTAAAGTAGGCCCTTTTTTTAGCTGCTAAATGCTGTTTCTTTCATTTGCAGCGTGCCTTTATCGGCATCAAGTGCCACCACCGTACCGACCGGTAAAATAAACTGGCGTTTAATATGACCAATCATTGCACCGCGATAAGCCGGAATGCCTAATGGCTTAATATAATCAGCAAAGATATCATCTAAGGTTAATGAGCCATAGCCTCGACCAGGCTTACAGTCATTACAATCACCAAATACAAACCCCGCTATTTTATCTAGTGCGCCCATAAGTTTAAGGGTGCTCATCATACGGTCAATACGATAAGGGGCTTCATCAATATCTTCTAAAAATAAAATAGCCCCATTAAAGTCAGGTAAGTAGTCAGAGCCTGCGAGTGCTGTGAGTACAGTGAGATTCCCCCCGATTAAACGGCCACTGACCTGACCCGCATTGATGGTTTGGGTTAAGTATTGGCTGTTGACTAGTTCATCGTCTGCTTTGGGTAAATTTTGGTAGCGCATTAACTGACGTTGTTCAAACATGTTTTTAAATTGCGCAACATGAAATGGATTCCAATCGCTGGTGGCATTAGGGCCATGAAAACTAATAAGCCCGGCTTTAGCGAGTAATGCATTATGTAATGCCGTGATATCAGAATAGCCCATAAGAGGTTTCGGATTATTGCGAATTGTTGCATAGTCTAAAAGTGGCAGGATACGAGCCGCACCCGACCCACCCCGTAAGCACACAATCGCATCGACATGTGGGTCGGCAAATAAGCTGTTTAAGTCACTCGCTCTTTGTGCATCTGTGCCAGCTAAATGACCGCGTCGGGCTAAAATATTAGGGGCAAGCTTTGCTTTATAGCCGAGTGCTTCTATTACACCTTTTGCGAGTATGATGTCAGCGTGCTCAGCGGTTGCCGCTGATGGGCTGCACAGACCAATGGTTCCCCCTTTTTTTAATGGCTTTGGTTTTACTAAAGTGGGAGTTGCAGTGTGTGATGCGCCAATCAGTGGTTGGCTGGTTGCTAAACTTGCACCTGCTGCAAGAACAGAAAGAGATTTTAAGAAAGTACGTTTGTTCATCGTGCGCCTCATTTTTTTACTATGAGTAACGCATTAAAATAATTATTTCAAATTTTTGTTATGAAATGGAATATAACATTCTATTAAGGTAGGCAGATAACAAGACTTTCCAGCAGAGAAAGTGTTCTCTGCTGCCGTCTTACTGTGTTAGCTGGTGTGGTTTGAATAGAGATTATCGATTAGTTCATCTTCTAATTCAAAGCGCAGCTCAAGTGCTTCACCTAGCACTGATAAATCTTTATCAAATTCGTCGAGCAAGTCATCTGAGTCAACTTCAGCGTATTTGTCGTTAAAGTCTAATGCAACATCGGTAGTTTCAGAAATTCGTGGGTAGAGCGCATTGGCTAGCTTTTGGCTTTCTGGGCCTTTTTCTTCACAGGCCTTGGCAATGTCGTCATACACTTCGAAATGTCCCGCTGACAGGTAATCCATCAGTATTTGACAAAAGTTTTGGATTTGCAGTTGATCAGGTAGGGCGTGATCTTTCTTTTCATACGGTGAAAATCCCGCAATACGGCAAAACAACACAAGTAGCTCTTGACGTTCTGTAAGCCATTTATCGATGACAGAATGGCTACCTCCCCACTTTTGTTGAGCTTTTTCCAAACGCGTCAGCATATTTCATCTCCTCGCTGAGTTGGTTTTCCTTCCCTATATAAGAAGGAAATATGACACAAAGATCAACTAAATTCTTAGTGCCTAATTGCAACAGATTGTTAAAAGCCAACTTAGAGGCGCATATTTAAGCAGCGTTTTTCTGCTTCTTTACGCTGTTGTCTAAGGCTGGACTTTTATGCTCTAACAGCAGTGTATGGGAAATAATTAAAAACTACTAGTGTTTATTTTGGATTATCAATCTAATGAGGTAGAGGGGGTATCTTGTTGATTAAGAAAAGAAAAAACCACCAAAATTGGTGGTTTAATTCTTTTTCCGAACTTGTTAAAACAAGCTTTCTTATAGTTATGGGAAGATTTTTGTTCTTATTGTTATACAATTTTTATTATTGTTTTTGTTAACGCGGGATAAGTTATACCAAGCTTTTTTCGATGTTGCAAATTTATTAATAAAAAGTTTTAAAATTATTTTAATTTCGTTCAATAATTGTGCGGTTTTATGTGGCGTAGCTAAAAACTATGATCTATGTCTAGGGTCGGTTATCTATCCATAGTGAGCGGCGCAATATGGTGATACAATCAGCGCAATTTCATTCAGTTCTAGGATCTAAAACGCATGAGCGAATTAAAAAACGACCGTTATTTACGTGCACTACAAAAGCAACCTGTCGATGTTACACCGGTATGGATGATGCGCCAAGCAGGCCGTTATTTACCTGAATACCGTGCTACACGTGCTCAAGCAGGCGACTTTATGAGCTTATGTAAAAACGCCGAACTTGCTTGTGAAGTGACTTTACAGCCATTACGTCGTTACCCGCTTGATGCTGCGATTCTATTCAGCGATATTTTAACTATCCCAGATGCGATGGGATTAGGCCTTTATTTCGAAACCGGCGAAGGTCCTAAGTTCGAGCGCCCAATTTCATCATTAGCGGATGTTAAAAAGATTCCTAATATCGATCCAACTGATGAATTAGGCTATGTGATGAATGCGGTAAGCACCATTCGTCGTGAACTCAAAGGTGAAGTGCCACTGATTGGCTTCTCAGGTTCACCTTGGACACTTGCCACATACATGGTTGAAGGTGGAAGCAGCAAAACATTCGGGAAAATCAAAAAAATGGCGTTTGCAGAACCGCAAACACTACACCTATTACTCGATAAATTAGCTGATTCAGTGATTGATTACCTCAACGCACAAGTGAAAGCAGGTGCGCAATCATTGATGGTTTTTGATTCATGGGGGGGAGTGTTAAGCCCGCGTGATTACAATGAATTCTCACTACAGTATATGCATAAAATCGTTGATGGCTTAATTCGCGAGTACGACGGTCGTAAAGTGCCGGTAACACTATTTACTAAAAATGGTGGTCAGTGGATTGAAGCAATTGCAGCAACAGGCTGTGATGCAGTAGGCCTTGATTGGACAATCAATATTGGTGATGCAAAGCGTCGTGTTGGTGATAAAGTGGCACTACAAGGTAATATGGACCCATCAATGCTGCACGGTACGCCAGAGCGTATTCGTCAAGAAGTGGCCACAATTTTAGAAGACTTTGGTACAGGTTCTGGTCATGTATTTAATTTAGGGCATGGTATTACCCCAGATGTTGACCCTGAACATGCCGGTATATTTATTAACTCAGTGCATGAGTTAAGTGCTAAATATCACAAGTAAGTCGCTCTAGTTATAAAAAAGCCCGCAATATGCGGGCTTTTCTATATACGTTCAATCGCTTATTTAAATAAGCGATTTAAACCATTTAACGCAGCAACTCGGTAGGCCTCAGCCATGGTTGGGTAGTTAAAGGTTGTATTTACGAAGTAATCGATGGTGTTACCACCGTTCTTTTGTTCCATAATTGCTTGCCCGATATGGACAATTTCAGACGCACGTTCACCAAAGCAATGCACACCAAGCACTTCTTTAGTATCAACATGGAATAAAATCTTTAAGCTACCTACCTCAGTCCCGGCAATTTGTGCGCGTGCCAAATGCTTAAACTGTGCACGGCCAACTTCGTATGGAATTTTAGCTGCGGTAAGCTCTTGTTCGGTTTTACCCACTGAGCTCATTTCAGGAATCGTATAAATACCGGCAGGAATATCAATAATCAATTTTTCTTCGCAGTTACCACATGCAATGGCATCAGCAGCAATACGCCCTTGGTCAAAGGCAGCACTCGCAAGGCTTGGGTAACCAATAACATCACCTACAGCATAAATGTTATCAACCTCTGTTTGGTATGTTTCATTTACTTTAAGCTGGCCACGGCTATCGGCTTTTAAGCCCACAGCATCGAGGTTTAGAGTGTCGGTATTACCTGTACGTCCGTTAGCAAACAAAATACAGTCTGCTTTGACACGTTTACCCGACTTCAAATGCATCACGACACAGTCATCACGGGTTTCGATGCGATCAAACTCTTCGTTATGGCGAATAACAATGCCGCTATTCCAAAAGTGGTAACTCAGTGCATCTGAAATCTCAGCATCCATAAAGGCTAGTAAGCGATCACGGGTGTTAACTAAGTCAACTTTCGCGCCTAAGCCTTTAAAAATAGAGGCGTATTCACAGCCAATCACACCTGCACCATAAATAAGCACGCGATGAGGGTCGTGTTCAAGGCCTAAAATGGTATCGCTGTCGTAAATTCGTGGATGCGAAAAATCAACGCCTGGTGGCCTGTAAGGGCGAGAACCCGTTGCGATAACAATGGTTTGTGCAGTTAACGTTTCAAATGAACCGTCGATGTGAGTAATTTTCACTGTGTGTTTATCAATAAACTCAGCATCGCCTTGGTACATATGAATACGATTACGGTCGTAAAAGCTACTGCGTAGGTTAGATTGTTTCGAAATGACATTACTAGCATGGCGAAGAATATCAGGGAAAGTGAGGCGGTTAGGGCGCTCGCTGATATTAAAAAGTGGGTTCGCTTTGTATTCAATGTAACGACTAACAGAGTGGCGTAAGGCTTTTGAAGGAATAGTGCCCCAATGGACGCAACCGCCACCTACTGATTCTTGGCGCTCAATAACAGCTACTTTTTTGTTACTTTTAGACAGGTTCATGGCGGTGCCTTCACCGCCAGGACCTGTGCCTATGATAATCGCGTCGTACTGATACGAAGGCGTATCTTTTTGCTTTACGTTTTGTTTGGCCACAGCCGCTCCTATGTTAACTAAAAGAGGCTTTTAATAACCTCGCATTTAGTGCAAGCCAAGCCTGCTTTTGGTTTTCCCAAGCGGCTTCAAGCTCATGATATTGTGTCATTACTGCTGATTTTTCGCATTGTTTTATCATTTTATTTTTTTTGATTTCTAACACGCGTTTTTGCAGGGCACAAAAGTGTTGCAGCTTTTTCAGCAATAATTCGTACTCAGATTGTAATAATGTAAGCTTATCTTGGGCTAAAGGCAATTTTGCGAGCTTATCTTGGGTCTTATTCATCAAGGTTTCTGCTTTCGCTTTTTCAATACGTTCAACAGGCGTACGTTTGAGCTTTGAGGCTAAACCCATCGCGGCCAATGAGCGGATCATCCACTTAGTGGGATCATAGTGATACCATTTTATGCCGTTACGATAGTCGCTGGCAAAAATATGGTGGAAGTTATGATAACCTTCGCCATAAGTGAATAACGCTAAAAAACCGTTATCACGAGCAGTATTTTTTTCTGTGTATGGACGAGAGCCCCAAATGTGCGCCACTGAATTTATAAAAAAGGTAAAGTGTTGGCTTAATACCAAACGTAGCAGACCCGCAAGTAATAGCATGCCCCACACATCACCCAGCATTAAACCCAGCGCAAATGGAATACCAATATTAGTGGCTAATACTAACTTCATGTAATGGCGGTGTTGCCACATTACCACTTTATTTTTCTGTAAATCTCGGCAGTTGTTGTAGTTGCCATACTCATCACCTTGATAGTCACGTAGCATCCAGCCTATATGGCTATACCAAAAGCCGTTGGTAGCTGCGTAAGGGTCTTTGACAGGGTCGTCGACTTGACCATGGTGAATACGGTGATCACTACTCCAATGCAGTGCGCTGTTTTGCAGTGCAAATGCACCACCAAGGGCAAAAAAGGCTTCAATCACTGGATGAGTATCGTAAGTCTTGTGTGCCCACAGGCGATGATACCCTGCGGTAATCGACATACCCGCATAAAACATACACGCAACGAATGCAATCCAATGTGCGCTGGTAAATCCATAGGTAATTCCATACCATGGCACTAAAGTAACGGCAGCCAAAAAAGTAAGGCTAAAGAATAGGACATTGGTCCAAATAATAGGTGGTTTTTTCATCTTTCAAAATCTGAGCGTACACTTGTACGCTAAAATAGTGTTTCAAACTCTCCGCGTCAAGTATTAGACTGTCTCATTAACCGAAAAATCATTAAAAATTCACGCTGGGAGTTTCCATGTCGGGTGTTAGAGCGCAACAGAAACAAAAAACACGACAAGCACTAATCGAAGCAGCATTTAATCAATTGAGTGCGGATCATAGTTTTTCTAATTTAAGCTTGCGTGAAGTTGCCCGTGAGGCCGGTATTGCGCCTACCTCGTTTTACCGTCACTTTAAAGACATGAACGAACTTGGCTTAACCATGGTAGATGAAGCGGGTTTAACGCTGCGTCAATTAATGCGTCAAGCACGTAGGCGAATAGCCAGTGGTGGCAGTGTCATTACGACATCTATTGTGACTTTTATGGAGTTTATTGATAACTCGAGTAATCAGTTTAGGTTGCTGCTGCGTGAACGTTCTGGCACTTCTAAGGCATTTCGTGCTGCTGTCGCGCGTGAAATTAAACACTTTATCTTAGAACTTGCTCACTACCTTGAAAGCGAAACCCCATGCGATGCCACCCATGCGTATATTCAAGCGGAGGCCATGGTGACTTTAGTATTTAACGCCGGAGCTGAGGCACTTGATATTGAAGGACAGCAGCGAGAAGAGTTAGTAGAGCGTCTAATTTGGCAACTACGTTATATTGCTCGCGGCGCCACAATGTATGTGCGAGACAACAATCATTCTTAAAAGTTAATCTAAACACGGGAGTCGGCTGTAAACGATAAATTAAACGCTGTCGACTTAGGTTTTGGATTGATTATTCAAAATGTACGGTTTAATGGATTTTAAATTTCTATTATTATCGCTTTTCAATCTACTTTTTAGAAAAATTATGCTTGCAAGCCTGTTTGTTGAATGTTAAAAATACAGCTCACTGAACACACATTTAGTAAATAAAGATGCAAATGACACGTTTAATTACATTAAAACTAAACCTCTTACTGCTTAAGCGAGTAGGCGGGGCTTAGTGTATTTGCATTTGTAAAACATTATAAAACCCCGCAAGCGCGGGGTTTTTTTTATCTCGCTAATGGGTCATTGGGAACGAGGACAGTTTATGAAAGATAAGGTTTGGATTTTTGACACAACCTTACGTGATGGTGAGCAAGCGCTTAAAGCGAGCCTAACAGAAGACGATAAAATTCAACTTGCGCATACCATTAGCCGCTTAAACGTGGATGTAATGGAAGTGGGTTTTCCGGTATCAAGCCCGGCAGATTTTCGCTCAGTACAGCGTATTGCGACCGAAGTAAAAGGACCAATTATTTGTGGTTTAGCGCGTGCGGTTGCAAAAGACATTGAAGCCTGTGGTGAAGCGCTTCGCCCAGCAGAGCAAGGGCGTATTCATACCTTTATTGCAACCAGTCCATTACACCTTGAACATAAACTACGAATGAGCTTAGACGACGCCACCGCCATGGCTGTAAAGTCGATTAAGCTTGCTCGTCACTATACTGATGACGTGGAATTTTCGTGTGAAGATGCTGGCCGTACACCACATTGGGATTTATGCCGTATCGTTGAAAAGGCCATTGATGCAGGTGCATCGACCATCAACTTACCTGATACCGTGGGCTATGTAACGCCAGACGAGTATGCGGCGATGATCCATCACTTAATGAATAATGTGCCCAACATCGATAAGGCGCGCTTAAGTGTGCATTGTCATAACGATTTAGGTTTAGCAGTGGCGAATTCAATTGCTGCGGTGCAGGCGGGCGCTCGCCAAATTGAGTGTACGATTAACGGCATAGGTGAGCGTGCAGGTAACTGCTCGCTTGAAGAAGTGGCGATGATCATGAAAATGCGTGAAGACCACTTAAAAGTGCATACCGATATTCACAGTGAAGAAATTTACCGCGCTTCTCGTCAAGTGGCGAAGATATGTAATATGCCGGTCCAGCCAAACAAAGCCATTGTTGGTGAGAATGCGTTTGCGCACAGCTCGGGTATTCACCAAGACGGCGTTTTAAAAGCGCAGAATACTTACGAGATCATGTCGCCAGAAAGTGTGGGTGTGCCCAGTAATCAATTAAACATGACATCGCGTTCAGGGCGTCATGTTATTGAGCACCGTTTAGAAGAGTTAGGTTATCAAAAGTCTGACTACGACATGGATAGCTTATACGAGAGCTTTTTAGCATTAGCAGACCAAAAAGGCACTGTGTATGACTATGACTTAGAGGCGATGATTTACTTCAATCAAATCAGAGATAAAGACGAGAAGTATCAACTTGAGTTTGTTAACTCAACGTCTAATTCGCAATCGGTTGCCAGCTCTACGATTGGCATGACCATTGACGGTGTATCAAAGCAAGAAGCTGCAACGGGCAATGGCCCGGTAGAAGCCTCGTTTTTGGCAATTGAGCGTTTAACGGGTATGTCGGTTGAGATGATTGAATACAACCTTGAAGCCACAGGGCAAGGCGCAAGTTCATTAGGCCAAGTAAATATTATTGCTAAATACGATGGTCGCCCTTATCACGGTGCGGGCATTGCGGCAGATGTCGTTGAAGCCTCAGTGCGTGCCATGATCCGTGTGTATAACTTAATTTATCGTGCACAAAAAGTGTCTGATTTAAAACAACAAAGGAAAGCAGGATGAGTCAATCTAATTACAGCATCGCCGTATTAGCAGGCGATGGCATTGGTCCAGAAGTAATGGCTGCAGCAGAAACCGTATTGGATGCTGTAAGTGAAAAGTTTGGTTTTACATTGACTCGTAATCACCATGCGATAGGTGGCGCTGCGATTGATGAATTTGGTCAAGCATTGCCGCAAAGTACACTTACTGCGTGTGAAAATGCTGATGCTATTTTATTTGGCTCTGTAGGCGGCCCAAAATGGGAGAACTTACCACCGAATGAGCAACCTGAGCGTGCTTCGTTGTTGCCACTGCGTAAGCATTTTGGTTTGTTTTGTAATTTACGCCCCGCACAGTTGCTACCAGCCTTAAGTGCAGCTTCACCACTTCGTGCAGATATTAGCGCACAAGGCTTTGATATTTTATGTGTACGTGAGTTAACGGGCGGTATTTATTTTGGTGAAAAAGGGCGCAGCGGTGAAGGCGAACAAGAGACCGCATTCGATACGCAAACCTATTCGCGTAAAGAAATTGAACGCATTGCTCGCTTTGCGTTTGAAGCGGCAAAACTACGTAGTAACCATGTTACATCGGTTGATAAAGCCAACGTGTTAGCGTCAAGTGTACTGTGGCGAGAAGTGGTCACCGAAGTCAGTAAAGATTACCCAGAAGTAAGCCTCGATTACATTTATGTTGATAATGCGGCGATGCAATTAGTGAAGCAACCAAGCCAATTTGATGTACTACTTTGCGATAACCTATTTGGCGATATTTTGTCGGATGAATGCGCGATGATCACAGGCTCTATGGGCTTATTACCATCGGCGAGTTTGAACCAGTCTGGCTTTGGTTTGTATGAACCTGCGGGTGGCTCTGCCCCCGATATTGCAGGAAAAGGGGTGGCAAACCCGATTGCGCAAATTTTAAGTGCTGCACTTATGTTGCGTTACTCGCTTGGACAAGATGAAGCGGCACGGACTATCGAAAAAGCGGTGGCAGAGGCGGTTGAAGCCGGTGTGGGTACGCCTGACATCTATCCAAATGCAGGGTATACCACCAGTGATGTTGCTGCAGCAATTGTTGCACGTATTTAATTAAAATTGATTGCGCTGAACTCGTCATTCAGTGCAGCTAAAACGAGGGAATAGCAAGTGGCCCAAACCTTATATGATAAAATTTGGCAAGCCCATGTGGTCGCCAGTATTAATGATCAAACCGATTTACTGTATATCGACCGTCATTTAGTTCACGAAGTAACATCACCACAAGCGTTTGCAGGTCTGCGTGAGAAAAACCGCAAAGTGCGTTGCCCAGAAAAAACCTTTGCAACCATGGATCATAACGTTTCAACAAAAAGCCGTTCGTTAGATGCTGCAAGCGAAGTGTCTAAAAACCAGTTAATGGCACTGGATGCAAACTGTAAAGAGTTTGGTATTCAACTTTATGATTTAAATTCGATTAATCAAGGTATTGTGCATGTAATGGGGCCTGAGCAGGGCATTACCTTACCGGGTACGACCATTGTTTGTGGTGACAGTCATACTTCAACCCATGGTGCGTTTGGTGCACTTGCGCACGGTATTGGTACCTCAGAGGTCGAGCACGTATTAGCAACCCAAACCTTACAGCAGAAAAAAGCCAAGTCGTTAAAAATTCAAATTAATGGTCGTTTACGCCCAACAGTCACAGCGAAAGACCTAATTATGGCGGTCATTGGTAAGCTAGGGACCGCGGGTGGCACTGGGTATGTAGCTGAATTTTGTGGTGAAGGCATTGAAGCACTGTCAATGGAAGCACGCATGACGCTGTGTAACATGAGCATTGAAATGGGCGCAAAAGCCGGTTTAATTGCACCTGATCAAACTACCTATGATTACTTAAAAGGTCGCCCATTTGCACCAAAAGGCGATGACTTTGACGCAGCAGTTGCCTATTGGCAAACACTAAAAACGGACGAAGGCGCGCAGTTTGACCATGTTGTTGAATTACAAGCAGCCGACATTCAACCGCAAATTACTTGGGGCACCAGCCCTGAACAAGTTATTGGCGTAGATGAGTGTATTCCAGACCCAGACCAAGAGCCTGATTTAATAAAAGCCGATGCGATTCGCAGCGCACTGAAATACATGGGTTTAAAGGCGGGTGACAAGCTGTCTTCAGCAACGGTTGATACGGTATTTATTGGTTCATGTACTAATAGTCGTATTGAAGACTTACGTGCCGCTGCACAGATTGTTGAAGGTAAGCAAGTTGCAGCCGGTGTAGAGGCATTGATTGTTCCAGGCTCTGGCCTTGTTAAAAAGCAAGCAGAAGACGAAGGACTTGCTGATATCTTTAAGGCAGCAGGGTTTGAATGGCGTGAGCCGGGGTGTTCAATGTGTTTAGCAATGAATGACGACCGATTAGAAGCAGGTAAACGCTGTGCATCGACCTCAAATCGTAACTTTGAAGGACGTCAAGGTCGCGGTGGGCGCACTCACTTAGTTAGCCCAGCAATGGCTGCGGCAGCTGCAATTCATGGTCGTTTTGTTGATATCAGAGGAGAAGCCTAATGAGCGTATTTTTTAGTGGCTTAATGGCCCCGTTAGATAAAAACAATGTAGATACTGACCAAATTATTCCAAAGCAGTTTTTAACTTCGACAAGTCGTGATGGCTTTGATGCGGCGCTTTTTTATGATTGGCGTTACTTAGATAATGGCGAGCCAAACCCCGAGTTTATTTTGAATCGCCCTTGTTACCAAGGTGCGCAAATTCTTTTAACTCGCGACAACTTTGGTTGTGGTTCATCGCGTGAGCATGCGCCATGGGCATTAAAGCAATATGGTTTTGAAGTCATTTTAGCGGAAAGCTTTGCAGATATTTTCTTTAATAACTGCGGCAATAACCAAATGCTTGCTATCGCATTACCGGCAGAAACACTTGAGCAATTATTTGTACTGAGTGAACAGTATGATGATATTCATATTGAGGTTGATTTAGAAAATCAGCAACTTCGTAGCGATAAATTTGAGACCATTCATTTTGATATTCGTCATGACATTAAAGAACGTTTATTAAGTGGCCTAGATTTTATCGGAGTAACCGAGACGCTTAACGGCCAAATAGATGCTTTTGAAAAGCAACTTGCAGCCACGAGACCTTGGCAATAAACGTGTATTACATGTGGAACCTAAACGCGGCGTAAGCCGCGTTTTTATTTATTACTTATCGTGATTGCTTTCTTTGTCATGTATAAATCGCTAATCTAAAACACGTATTTTTTATTTAAGGAACACACCATGAAATATTTAGTGGCATCAATGCTAGTGACAGCATCATCAGTGGCAATTGCACGCCCAGCGCCGTTAGTGTCAATACCGAGCCATGATGGCTTTTTTAATAATATTGCAGCGCATTGTGGCAAAGCGTATGAGGGAAAAGTTACGGTTGATAATGCCACTGGGCCAAGCTCATTTGCAGGTAAAAAGCTTATTATGCATGTGCGCCACTGTAACGAGCGTGAGTTGCAAGTACCATTTCATGTTGGTGATGATGCGTCGCGTACATGGATCATAACTAAAACGGGCAGTGGTTTGAGTTTAAAGCACGACCATCGCCATAAAGATGGCAGCGATGATGCGTCTACAATGTATGGCGGTCATACTGTTGATGCTGGCTTTGTGAATGCTCAGTCATTTCCTGCAGATCAATATTCAAAAGAGTTGTTTGCAAGCCAAGGTATTCCGCAGTCGATGGGGAATACGTGGCAAATGTATATTTACCCAAAACAATTCACCTACCGTTTAGTGCGTGAGGGTCGTGAGTTTCGTGTTGACTTTGACTTAACAAAACCGATTACACCTCCAAACGCTCCGTGGGGCTACACTGATTAACTAGCTCCAAGTAAACTCAAGAAGTTGGCGTTAATAGTAGCCGCTGGATACCGACTTATTATCCAGCCTTTTGGTTAATTAGCGTCGTCTTCACATTGCAATACTACGGTTAAAGGTGGCTGGTAGGCACGTGGTTTCGTAGGAAAGCGCTCGTACTCTTGTACGCCATCAGTCACTCTTAACATAAAAGGTTTGTCCTTACATAACCGGCTAGCATGACGCAGTAAAAAGACGCTTTGATTTTTGAAATGTGGGTAATCATCAGATTGAATTTCAAGATGATAACGACCATCTGCCAATTTGGTTTGATAGTAATGGACTTTCTCATCAAAGTCGTAGAGTTTCTCGGTTTCGCCTTTTGCGGCCTGGGCAGCACTGCACCCCGCAATCAATATCATCGCGCTGAACAGTAGTGCTTGTGTACTTCTAACTCCACTCATAAACACTTAACTCCATGTGATTAATGCGTTAATTCATCGCATCGTTGAACCATGAATTAGCATCCATAGTCAAACTAAGGTAACGTTACATCTATACGTAGTTTAACACCCAAAAGGGACAATGTGATGCTCAGTAAAATAAAACAGCTCTTTTCAGCAATGGACAACAGCCAATCTAACATTAGCGAACATGACCTCAAAACGGCTGTTGCTGCACTATTAATTGAGGTGATGCGCGCTGACAATGAGTTACAAGATGATGAGCAACAGGTACTGAACAACACCTTAAAGAAATACTTTTCTTTATCAGACGAAGAAGTGCTGGAGCTTGTAGAAGGTGCGTCGAAAAACTTAGATGAAGCGATTGATTACTTCCAATTTTCTAAGCAAATTAACGCTCAGTGCAGTGCCGAGCAGCGCATCGATATCATCGAGCTGTTATGGCGTTTAGCGTACGCTGATGGCGAACTTGATAAACATGAAGAATTAGTTATTCGCCGTGTCGCGAGTCTTCTGTATGTGACTCATGAAGACTTCATCGCTGCAAAATTAGCAGCGACAAAGTTGAGTTAAACGCTTACTTATTTAATTTACTGGCGACACTGACAAGCTGCTGTGCAAGGCTGGCAACTTGTTCGGCGGTATCGGCATCGTTAATGCGGCCTTGTTCATCTAATTTCGTGTGGATAGCGGGCACTGCAAGTTGGTCAGCTAATACTAGGCTACCGATGCCGGATAAAATATCGCGTACATGATTTAAACCACGTAGGCCGCCTAAACCACCAGGTGATGACGCAAACAGTGCCGTTACTTTGTTACGAAATGCAGGCACTGCACCTTGCTCAGTTCGCGAAGCCCAGTCGATGGCATTCTTTAAAGGTGCTGTAATAGAGCCATTATATTCTGGGCTTGCTAATAAAATACCGTCGGCAGCACGTAGTTTATCTTTTAAACGTTGTGCACCTGCAGGTGTACCCTGTGCTTCTATATCTTCATCGAATAGTGGTAAGTCTAAATCGCTTAGTTTAAGCACTTCTACTTCAGCACCGCTTTCAAGGGCGAAGCGTGCTGCTTCATTAATTAGTTTTTGATTAAAGCTGTCTTTACG
The DNA here is from genome assembly GCF_013423925.1 of Pseudoalteromonas sp. JSTW. Taxonomy (NCBI): domain Bacteria; kingdom Pseudomonadati; phylum Pseudomonadota; class Gammaproteobacteria; order Alteromonadales; family Pseudoalteromonadaceae; genus Pseudoalteromonas; species Pseudoalteromonas sp. JSTW. The sequence goes on along the minus strand of NZ_CP058972.1, from coordinate 3,438,980 downwards.
TAAGCTGCCTGCGAGGGCAATGATTTTTGGTGCTGTCATGATGGCTTCCTTTTAAGCTTCACGGTTGATATCTTAACTTTAGCAAAAAACAGCTTGCAGAAAAGCCAAATAAACGCAAAACTTATGTGCATATACGCACACAAGAGGGCGCTATGGCAATTCAATTTGATGATTGGCAAGATGTAAAAGTTGCTTATGAAGTCGCACGACTAGGTACATTAACTGCCGCGGCAGAATCTTTGGGTGTTCATCACAGCACGGTACTCAGAAGGGTTAATAACTTAGAAGAGAATCTTGATGCACGCTTATTTCATCGCCATGCGCGTGGTTACACCGTGACAGAAATAGGTGCAAAGCTCTTTGCGACAGCGAAAGCGATTAATGCAGAGCTCGAAAAGCTACACAACGATATTATTGCTGCCGACAGTCAACTGCGTGGCAGTTTATTACTGACAACGGTCAGTGGTTTCATTGATGTATTAAGTGAAGTATGCGAACAGTTTCAGAGCCTACACCCGCAAGTACGGCTTGAAGTGATCCTTGACCAAAACCGATTACGTCTTGACCATGGTCAAGCTCATATTGCTGTACGTGCAGGCCCTCGCCCTGATGAAGGAGATTATATTGCTCAGCATTTGGCTGAGTTATCGTCCGGGTTTTATGCGTCAAAAAGCTACATTGAAAAATATGGTTTGCCGAAAACCTTACAGCAGTTAGAGCAGCATAGTTTTGTGTCGGGTGTAGCTGGTTACAACGCTAAAGTGCCTTATTTTGCTTGGGTTGATGAGCACATAGCACCCGCACAAATCAAGCTTAGAGTATCAGAAACATCAGAAGCAACGCGTGCTATTGTTAGGGGGCTGGGCATTGGTGGTTTACAGCATGAGGTCGCAGATCAATACCCAGATTTAGTGCCTGTGCTTGCAAAAGAACTCGTTTGGCCGACCGACCTCTGGTTGGTAACACATCACTTGGTGCACCGCACCGCGAAAGTACAGGCGTTTAGCCAGCTACTAAAAGCCTATTTTAAAAAATTAAAAAACTAGAGCGACTTTTTTACGTTAATACCCAAGCGTTTGGCCAGCCTCACAAGGTTGGCCCTGTCGACTTTAAGCGTGCGGGCAGTGGCTGCCCAGTTTAAGTTGTGCTGTTCTAGTTGCTGCATAATCATCTGATAACTAAACGCATCGGTAGCTTCTTTTAATGACAGCGAGGATGTATTGGTATTGATAAGCTGAGTCGTTGTGTGCGTGTTTGTAGCACGTTTTTCTATATCACAGTGCTGTGGTTCAATGGTGATGATTTTCTGTTGCCATTGTTGTTGTTTGGCTTTCAAAGCAGCTCTACTTATCACGTGTTCAAGCTCTCTCACATTACCAGGCCAATCATATTGGCGTAGCAATATTTGCGTGTCGATACCCAGTTTTAGCTGTTTTATAGCAAGTTTGCGCGCAGTTTGCTCAACAAAAAAGCCAGCCAAAAGAATCACATCATTTTCGCGCTCTTTTAGTGCGGGTACGTTAAGTGGGTAAACGCGCAGCCTATGATAAAGATCTGCGCGAAAACGTCCTTCAGCAACTTCTTGTTTTAAATCGCGATTTGTTGCTGCAATAACGCGTACATCAACGTAACGACTTTGATCTTCACCCACGGTTTGCACTTCGCCACTTTGCAGTACGCGCAACAACTTACTTTGCATTGCTAAGGGTAATTCACCAATTTCATCAAGAAAAAGTGTTCCGCCATCAGCGAGTTGAAATTTACCTTGGCGAGTTGAATGGGCGCCAGTAAATGCGCCTTTGCTGTGCCCAAAAAATTCACTTTCTGCCAGATTCTCAGGTAACGAAGCACAATTAAGGTGGATTAAGGGTTGTTCTCGTCGCTTCGAATTGAGATGAATATTACGTGCAACAAGCTCTTTCCCGACTCCAGTATCGCCTTGTATCAGTACGCTAAACTCCGATGCAGCCACTAATTGAATATCATTTTTTAGTATTTGCATACAGTGGCTATTACCAATTATTTCAACACCTTCTCGGGTTAAAGCCTCAAGATTAAGTTGCTGAGCTAGTTGGTGATTGTGCTGTGCATGTTGCTGGTAATGTTGCACTGTAAGGAGGGTTTCAACATGTGCTGCGACTAATTGCATAAGCTGTGTGAGCTGAGTATGGGGGACATCATCAAAAGCATATTCGTTGAGGCTATCAAAGGTTAAAACAGCCAGTAATTGTGAATCTTGCTGTTGACTGTAAAGGGGCAGCCCCATGCATGCATGTACAGGAAAATCCCCCTCACGACTTTGTAATAAACCATCATAAGGGTCAGGAAGCTCACACTCTTTAGCAAACTTGAGCGGTTGGGTGCTTCTGCAAATTTCAAATAAACGAGGGTGCTCGTTTATCTCAAAGCGTCTGCCAAGAGTGTCTTGAGACAAGCCGCGCTGGGCGACGGGTTTTAACGTTTCGCCCTGCTTAATAAGTAGGGCAACGGCATCACAGTGTATCCATTCACTTATACAGCTTAGTAGATCGCTAAAGTCGTTTTTGTTTGGATTTACGTGGGCAAGTGCCAATGCAATATCGAGGATGCTTTTTTGGCTTGTCATGTCAAATTGACCTAAATGTGTTCTTTTGTCTTTTATAATGGTGAGTCATTATGACACATAAGGCAATGATTTGTTTTTAATTGATTGAAAATTAATGGTTTTTATTTTTGGCGTGAACTGTGCAATAAGCTGACTAATTCAGGCAAATAAGGGTTGCAATGAAAGTCATTAATTTAACAGAGCCAATGCCAAAAAAAATCCATGTTTATCAGCTAAGTAAATGGCCAGTATGGGGATTAGCATTTAGACCTTTCTTTTTAGGGGCTGGTATTTTGGCTGTTTTATCTATGAGCTACTGGCTGCTAATTCTGAGTGGCTATGCAAGTTGGCAGTTAACAATGCCTGCTACGCTGTGGCATGCCCATGAAATGCTATTTGGGTTTGCAGGGGTCGTTGCTATGGGATTCTTACTGACCGCAGCGCAAACGTGGACAGGTGTGCCAAGTGTTAGCGGTATTAAATTGTGTTTACTTAGTGTGACTTGGGTTATCGCACGCGGCAGTTTCTTTGTTGACGTAAATGGTATTAGTCAACTTAACCTTTACTTGGTAGGGGGATTTCAGCTTGTGTGGTGGTTGGCTGGTATTGCTATTTTGACTGATATGCTCTTACAGGCTAAAAGCCGTCATAATTATTTGTTCATTTTTATTACCGCCATGCTATGCGCGTGCAATATGATTTTCCTCAGTTTGGTCGTTTTGCAAAAGTTTTCCTTTGCGCTAAGTATTGTTGATACCGCCGTTTTACTCATGGTGTTATTGGTGGGGGTTGTTGCGGGGCGTGTTGTGCCTTTTTTTACCGCACGCGGTCTTAATATTACTGAACAAGTGCGCAGCCCTAAGCTTGATAAGCTACTGCTATTCAGTTCGTTATTTGCCATTGCTTGGTATTTCTTAAGCCAGTTATTTTTTAACACATTGAGTGTTGGCTGGGTATTCGCATGGCTAGCTACCTTGCATTTTTATCGCAGTATTTTGTGGTGGCATGCAGGTGTATTAAAAGTGCCTTTATTGTGGTCTCTGCATTTTGCTTATTGGGCACTGGCAATAGGTTTAGCGTTAATCGCTGTTAGCTTTTACAGCCCACTCATACTCTTTAAAGATGCGTTGCATCTTGTCACTGTTGGCACGATTGGCTTAATGATTCTTGCCATGATGGTGCGTGTATCGCATGGCCATACAAGTCGTCCTTTACAGGTGCCTGTACTCGTGAATGTCGCCTTTATGCTTATTGCAGGAGCTGCCATTGTCCGTGCTCTGCTCCCCGCTATTTTAAACCATCACCTTGCGTGGCAATTAAGTGCATTGCTATGGGTGCTGGGTTTTATTTTATTTTTATTTCATTGTGCGCCCATTTTACTTAAACGTCGTGTTGATGGCCGTCCAGGTTAACTACTCTTGAATAGGAAAAAATATGTTATCTGAAAAAACGATCCAGGTTGTAAAAAGTACACTGCCTTTGCTTGCAGAAGCAGGTCCGCAAGTTACTGAGTACTTTTATGATCGTATGTTTAGTTATAATCCTGAGCTAAAAAATATTTTTAATATGACCCATCAAAAATCAGGGCATCAGCAATTTGCATTATTCAATGCGTTAGCTGCTTATGCTGCAAATATTGATAATCTTGAGGTCTTAAAAAGTGCGTTAGCGCGTATTAACCATAAACACACGAGTTACCATATTTTGCCAGAACACTACTCGATTGTTGGTGGGCATTTAATTGCGACCTTAAAAGAGTTATTGCCAGAGCAATTTACCCCTGAGGTTGAATATGCGTGGCGTGAAGCATATGCATTGCTTGCCGATGTATGCATTACAGAAGAAATGGCGCTATATCAAAAAACTAAACAAGCTAAAGGGGGCTGGTTTGGTACTCGTTTGTTTACGATCACTAAAAAACACGTTGAGTCAGATTCTATTACCAGCTTTACCCTCACTCCTTGTGATGGAAAGCCCGTTGTGTCGCACTTACCTGGTCAATACTTAGGTATAAAAGTCCACTCTAAAAAGACTGAGAATACTCAAATTCGCCAGTACTCTATCTCACAAAAAAGTAACGGTGAAAACTATCGGATCAGTGTGAAGCGAGAAGGACTGGTTTCTAATTATTTACATAGTTTAGATGAGGGCGAGCACATAGAGGTCTACCCACCCGCGGGTGATTTTGTTTTACGTGAAAGTAACAGCCCTGTGGTATTCATTTCTGCAGGGGTTGGTCAAACACCCTTGTTGGCCATGCTGCAAAGCTTACTTGACAAGCAACCTAGTCAGCCTATCCATTATTTACATGCCTGTGATAACGCTGCGCAATATGCATTTAAAGATTATTTGCTGTCAGAAGTTAATACACACCAAGGGCTGAGTTGTTTTACATGGTTTAAAGAAGGAGCCGGAGCCGATTTTACTGGTTTGATGGATGTTGCTTTACTGGCTGAAAAGTTACCGCTTAGCGATGGCGCGTTTTATATCTGTGGACCCATTGCTTTTATGGCTTTGATTAAACAGCAACTTGTTAATTTAGGTGTGGCAGCCGAGCGTATTCATTACGAAGTGTTTGGTCCTCATCAAAGCCTATAATAGCGATATCTGACAAGGGTTAATTATTGACAATTGCATGGATAGCAACGCTATTCATCAGAAGCACTAGAAAATGAAAGGCGCAGTAACATACTGCGCCTTTTTTGCTATTTGACTTCGCATTCCACATTGGGCAGTGGAATACGCAACTCTTTTTTAGGGTAGTAAAGTACGCATTGATCAGCGGCTTTTTGCAATATGAACTTTTCAGATGGAATGCTATGTGCCCCCATAATTGGCATACCATCTGGACCTTTACTGGTGCCGTGATCAATCAATAGTTCTGCGCTTTTTGTAAACACATCATCAGCGAGCGTTACTAAGCTACCACCTTTGGCTGACTGAATCGCTTGTTGCAACTGAGTGATGACACCTGGGTTGACTCGCGTTAGTGTGGCATTTTGTGGTTGTTCGGCTTGGGTACTTTTACACGCCACTAAGCTTGTTAACATAGCGACAGCCAGCACATGTTTTTTACTCATTGCTCTTTCCTTTCGCTGAAACTGGACGAGTTAAATCCATGTTTTCTCTGTAAATAGGACGATTTGGTGAAAGCGATAACCCAGTCTCTTGTTCTGCTTGTGATGCAAAGTTTAGCTGTTTAGTTGCTGATGCTTGCGCCACAACAGGACAGCTATCATTTTCAATATGATAAAGAGCGGCCGCGAGGAGTCCTTCTTGTTGGTCGCCTAAAGAGTGATCAAAGTCATCAGCAACGACACATCCTTTCACATCAGCTGCAAATTGTGGTGTTGGTGTTGGGTTTAAGCCATCGGCGTATTCACCAAAACCTTTAAAGTTGGCACCGGTAAACTGAATGGTGTAATACGTCGTGGCGCAGTTATGCGTTGGGGTAAAGCCATAGGGTTTACCACAGGTTTTACCACCAATTAAAATAACTTCAGCATCAATGCCTTTTAAGCCATTTATAAAAGCTTCTGAGGCAGAACAAGTGCTTTCAGTGCTCAGTACATAGACTTTTGCTAAGTTAAGATCTGGCAGGGTATTATTAGTTACCTCAAAAGTTGAGTAGTCCACTTCAATATCAACGAACGGAAATGGGTTTTCAACAGGTTGTTTGTCGTTTTTAATGGTTTGATAGTAATAGTAACCTTGAGTATTAGCAGGGCCTGCGACCATATAAGCAAGCTGCGATGACAGCGCTAACAAGCCGCCACGGTTATATCTAAAGTCGATTACGAGTTCATCAATATTGTCGGCTTTAAACTGATTGACCGCATCAATAAGTCCTTGCTGAGCAATACTAATATGGCTATTAAATTGCATGTAGCCAACTTTGAAACCGTTTTCGGTAGTGATGGTGCCAACGTTTTGCACCGGCGTTTGGGTGATATTTCCGGCGACGATATTAATCGACTTTTCAGTGCCATCATTGCTGCGCAACTTAAAGTTGTGAGATTCGCCAGCTGTTGGACTAAAAAGTACTTCGTTTAATGTATCGACGCCTGCTGCGGTATTGCTATCAATGCTTACATTGTCAACCGATAGAATAGTATCGCCGCGCTGTAAACCTGCTTTAGCGGCTGGCGAATCATCTTCTAGATAAGCAACGCGCAACTCACGCGGAGGAGTATTCTTAATAAATGCCCAGTTAATTCCGTAGCCAGATACGACACCTGATTGCGCTTCTTTAAAGTAATCTTCGGTCGGTTCGCTAAAGTGGAAGTTATCTTTGTTAGCACCTGAGTCTGTTTTTTGGAACGTTTTTAACTGTGCAAAATAAGCGGCCACTGAATTAAAGTTATCTGGGTTATTATCTTCAATTTCATCGTACCAAAGGTAAGTTTCATTGCTCCAAGAGCGTAACCACATTTTCTCTGTAAATTCAGAGCCTGCTTTATCTGGGTATGGTTGGTTATTGTTGTAAGGATCAGTGCCCGTGCGTGGTATTGCACATTGGTCTTTAAATTCACTCGATGAGGCAAAAGTACCCGCAGTCCATGTTGGTCCAGAATTTGTTGGGGGTGGTGTAGGCGTGCTTGTATCTGGGTTGGTTGGCGTTGATGAACCTCCGCCACCACAGCCAGATAAAGAGAGGCCTGACACTGCAAAAAAGATTGCTACTGCGAGTTTGTTATTTTTAAACATTTGTTTACTTTCCTGTAAATAATTGTTTAAAAAGTATCAACAAGAAAGAGGCAAGGCAATAGAGTACGGTTGTAGTTTTGTAAACAGGTGTACAAATTTTACAGTGCTTTTCTATTGCTTATTTCGGCTATCTCGAGTTTTTGCCATGACTCAAACAAGGTGCGTTGCTTATCTGATATTTTTAAGTCATAGGTTTTTTGCATATAAAAATAGGTGTCTGCTATACGTTTTCTTGCATAAAGTGGTGGTTCGAATACGCGCTGTTTAAAATCTATTTTCACAGGGCATGCGCCGTAGTTGGCGCTGCTGGTTGTAACCATTCCATAGCGGAAATTTGAGCGGTCGGCATTTATTTCACCAATTGCAGGGGCTAGATTATGGATGTCAGCCTCCATTTTACGAAACTTTTCACTGACTTTTCGGCAGTTTTTACGCCCGCCATTTTGCCAACATTGTAATTGGTGCCCAAACTCCCACGCAGGGACTATATGTTCCCATTCAATTCGTTTCGCGCGTGCATTTTCTTTACCAGAGCGAGTGATTTCGTTACGTGGTATGTACCCGCAGACGCTCGGGTCGGGCACCAGTTTTTTTCCTTGGCGTTTAATATCACACCCGCAATATAAGCTTTTAGCGTTTTCGGGTAAGGTTTTAATAAGGTATTTTTTGGCGCTAGAAAAGTTTGAAAACTGTTCCGCAGACGCCGTGAAGCATAACAACAGGCATAAAGTTGCTGATAAAAGTAAACGCATATCCATCACATAAGTGAACTACTGGAAACACTATTGTAAAACGCAGAGCTGAAAAGAAAAAGAGTACGCGCCAAAAGTAAACTATAGTCATTAATAAATACAGTCTATGGGAGTTGAACAATGCGATTGGGTGCGTTTTCTGTGAGTTTAAATGTACAAGATATCCATGCTTCAAAGCTGTTTTACGAGAAATTGGGGTTTACTCAGTTTGCGGGTGAGATAGAGCATAATTGGTTGATTATGAAAAACGGTGAACATTTAATTGGTTTGTTTCAGGGGATGTTTGATAAAACCATGCTGACTTTTAACCCTGGCTGGGACCAAAGTGCGAGACCTTTAAGTGAGTTTAGTGCTTATGATGAACTAGAGGCGCACTTTAAACAACAGGGGATGGCGGTACAAAAGGTCGGTGATGCCAGTTTTATTGTCACCGACCCTGATGGTAACCCTATTTTGATTGATCAGCACGTGTAATCGGTTTACGGCGTCTGATACGGACATTTTGTAGTAATAAAATAATGCCCGTAATACAAAATAATACGCTACTTGCGGCAAAGCTAATTAGTAATGGGTTGTTGAAATTTTCTCGTTCATCATAATCCATGATATGCAACATCCAGAAAAAGTCAAAAATGCGCCACAAAGTGCTACGAACAGTAATGACTTTACCGGAGTCGCCTTCTAAATAAACGGTTGTATTTAACCAATCGTTATAGCTCACTTGCCACACATTGGAGCGGTGACCGACTTCTCTCGCTCCTTTTTCTAGTAACTGCGCACCCGCGACATCCGCCTCGATGAGTAAGTGTGCATTGGCATTGGCAATAATTTCAGTTTTAGTTGGTGTGCTCATAGCACGACCAGATTGACCGTCAAAGTTAAACACGCCTTTATTAGTCGTCACTTCGATGATGGGAGTGGTTAAAAAATGACGGTATTGAATGCTATCAATTTGCTGAAATTGTTTGGTTATTTGGTCAAGAGAAACGGGGTAATCATGCAAGGTAAATGGATTATCTAAGCTACGATTGGCTAAATGTTTACCATGTACTTTTTGAAGGGGTATTGAGCTCATTACTAAGCCCCCTAATAACCAAAAAAAGAGTTGTATGGCGAGTAAGTAACCCAGCCACTTATGCCCTTTACGGGCATATTTAAATACGCGCTTATTCATTGATTACCTCTTATTATTTTTTTATTGGGCAGCGGTATAGACAGAGCGAATCAACGCTCTTGCAGCATTTACTGTATTCTAAATTTGGTTTATGTACAAAACTGAGTTAAAGTTTCAGAGATATCAATAGAGGGTAAAAACGAGAGTATGTCGGAAATTCAATTTTTAAATGTAGATCTGGAACTTGAATCAAAACACGATATGAGTGCGCTGGTAGCTGATTTAAAGAAAAACGCCATGGTTTTACATTACGACCAAGATGAATACCGTCAATTAGCACGTATTGAAGCCGCGGCTGATATCGGCACACCAGATAAAGCTATCAACCAATTATGTGAACTTATAGAGTCGTGCTCACGCAATGCATTAAAGCAATGGTTATCTTGCTCAAAGCGTACTTTCGATATTGGGTTTGAGTCGGGTGACTCACCTAAATGTTTTAATCAAGCCCTGCACGCAGACACCTTATTACGTATTTCAGCGATTGGCGCAGGGCTCGAAATTACTATTTATCCTGTTGAGCGTTAATCGCTAACGCTTGACTACCGCTGCGGTCATTCGTGATACGCAGCATAGTTCACCTGCCGCATTCGTTATTTTAATTTCCCATACAGATGTTCGCTTACCTAAGTGCAGTGGCTTTGCCGTGGCTGTTAAGAGGCCTTTTCGAGAGGCTTTAATGTGATTGGCATTTATTTCTTGGCCAACAGCATAATATGCGGTGAAGTCGACCACAAAATTGGCTGCATAACTTGCTACAGTCTCTGCTAAAACAACATTAGCACCACCATGGACCATCCCCATAGGGTTATGATGCTCTGGAATAGCGGGCATAGTGGCCACTAAATAATCGTCGCCGATTTCGGTTATTTCAATGCCCATTGTTTTCATTAATGTGCCTTGCCCAGTAATACCCTGTTCGAGTTCTTTACATAATTCGAGGGTGAATGGTTGATACCAAATGCTCATTGTGTTTCCTTCGCAAACTAACTTCTTAAGTGAAATATCGGTATACAATATGGTATCTATCCCCACCGTTCAATGCTTGTTTTTTATCATGAGAGGAAGGGGAATTTAAATTTGCGATTTTCAGATAACTGTATATACTCACAGTTAAATGTACTGTATGGAAAACCAGTTGTATGCGCCCATTAACAAAACGCCAATCGCAAATTTTAGAACTTATTAAAGTATTTATTAAAGACACTGGTATGCCACCTACGCGTGCTGAAATAGCGCAAACATTGGGATTTAAAAGTGCCAATGCCGCTGAAGAGCATCTAAAAGCACTGGCAAAAAAAGGCATGATTAAAATGAAGCCTGGAGCAAGCCGAGGCATTCAATTAGTCGAAGAAGACGAGCCAGAACAGCTTGGCTTACCACTGATTGGGCGTGTTGCCGCGGGTGAACCTATTTTGGCGCAAGAGCATGTAGAAAGCCATTGTCAGGTTGACCCTGCATTGTTTAAACCCGCTGCAGACTTCTTATTGCGAGTTAACGGCATGAGTATGAAAGACATTGGCATCATGGATGGTGACTTACTGGCAGTACACAAAACGCAAGTTGCAGAAAATGGCCAAGTTGTTGTGGCACGTGTCGATGACGATGTGACTGTAAAACGTTTAGAAAAAGCAGGACGTAAAGTATTTTTGCATGCTGAAAATGAAGAATTTGCCCCGATTGAAGTGGACTTAGAGCATGAGTCATTTAATATTGAAGGCTTAGCGGTTGGGGTTATTCGCAACGCTGATTGGATGTAGCTTTTTATATTACGCGTTAATCGTTACAAGCAGAGTAATTACTTTATCTGCTTTGCTAAACTTTTTTGAAACAACGCACCAAATTGATTCAATTTGGTGCGTTGTTTGTTTTTGACCGTTTACCTAAGATTTGTTCACCCTTACTTTCTACATAAAGCCTTATACGGCGCAGTTTTCCTTTCTTTTTAAGTTTTTATACTTGCCTTAAGTATTAATTAACGCGCTGATTATAGTTGTTATTTTTGCACCAAAATAAACATTTATTACCACAAAAACTTGCTTATTGCTCATTTTTTAACTAATTGGTTAAGTACATTGTATTAACACCTATTTACGAAAAAGACACACAACAAATGTGTAAGGGGGTTAAACAATGAGTGTGTCGTTCACTGCGTCGTGATGATACACAGACCCAAGCTGTTTGCAGATGACACATCAACCATCGATTGGTTTGGGTATTTAAACAATAAAAAAAACGAATGGGCACCAGCTGTAACGCCTTTTCGCTTTGCGTCTTGCAATAGCATTAAAAGGAGCTGTCACATGGGTAAACTGCGTTACACCTTGTGGCTTATATTGGTAGCACTTCCGCAACTTGCTTTGGCAAATAGCCAATTCAATATGCGTAAAGGTGTCACTGATATAAGTAATAATGTTTATGAATTACATATGACGATATTTATTATCTGTTGTGTGATTGGCATCATCGTATTTGCGGTGATGTTTTGGGCTTTGATACATCATCGTAAGTCTAAAGGGGCAAAGCCTGCCCAATTCCATGAAAGCACGAAGGTCGAGATACTTTGGACTGCAATTCCATTTGTGATCTTAATCGCTATGGCGATCCCTGCCACCAAAACGCTTATTGCCATGGAAGATGCTTCAAAAGCAGATATTACAATCAAAGTAACAGGGTCGCAGTGGAAGTGGCACTATGAATACATGGGAGAAGATATTGCTTTCTATTCGATTTTAGCGACACCGAAAGATCAAATAGATAATCAAGCCGAAAAAACAGAGCACTACCTACTCGAAGTCGACAAACCTCTGGTGTTACCAATCAACAAAAAAGTACGTTTTTTAATGACCTCTGATGATGTAATACATTCTTGGTGGGTTCCTGATTTTGCCGTGAAAAAAGATGCCAATCCCGGCTTTATTAATGAAGCATGGACACGCATTAATGAGCCCGGTATGTACCGCGGCCAATGCGCAGAGTTATGTGGCAAAGACCATGGTTTTATGCCGGTGGTTGTTGAGGCATTGCCAGAAGATGAGTTTGCGACTTGGCTTGCAGACGCAAAACAAGCGAAAGAACAAGCCGCTGCTGCAGATGCCGCATTACTTGATCAAACTCTTTCGAAAGATGAATTAGTTGTTTTAGGCGAGCAAGTCTATATGGCCAGCTGCGCAGCCTGCCATCAGCCCACTGGCATGGGATTGCCTGGTGTATTTCCAGCCTTAAAAGGCAGCCCAATCGTGTTGGGCGATGTGAACGATCATATTGATATTGTTTTACATGGTAAGCCTGGTACAGCGATGCAAGCGTTTGATAAACAGCTTTCAATAAAACAACTTGCAGCAGTCATCACTTATAAACGCAATGCGTGGGGTAACAATACCGGTGATGTCATTCAACCGAGTCAGATTCAAGCAGCAATTGATGCAGCAGCGGAGGCGAACTAATGAGTAACGTTATTAATGAGCAAGCCACTGAGCATGCGCATCACGACCACCATCATCCAGCGAAAGGTTTCAAGCGTTGGTTATATACAACCAACCATAAAGACATCGGTAGTTTGTACCTGATCTTCTCATTGACGATGTTTTTAATTGGCGGCGCCATGGCTATGGTGATCCGTGCTGAATTATTCCAACCAGGTTTACAATTGGTTGATCCTCACTTTTTTAACCAAATGACCACAGTACATGGGTTGATCATGGTATTTGGGGCTGTGATGCCCGCCTTTACAGGGCTTGCAAACTGGATGGTACCTATGATGATAGGTGCGCCAGATATGGCCTTACCACGAATGAACAACTGGAGCTTTTGGATTTTACCTTTTGCCTTCCTTATTTTATTGGCATCGCTGCTTATGCCCGGTGGTGGTCCCGCTTTTGGTTGGACGTTCTATGCACCGCTTTCAACGACTTACAGTAACGACAATACCGCGCTGTTTGTGTTTGCAGTGCATATTATGGGTATTAGCTCAATTATGGGCGCTATCAATGTCATTGTGACAATTGTAAACCTTAGAGCGCCGGGTATGACATGGATGAAACTGCCTCTATTTGTATGGACGTGGCTGATCACGGCTTTCTTACTGATTGCTGTTATGCCCGTGCTGGCAGGTGCCGTGACAATGGTATTGACCGATAAGTACTTTGCGACCAGTTTTTTTGATGCTGCTGGTGGCGGAGATCCGGTGATGTTCCAGCATATTTTCTGGTTCTTTGGTCACCCTGAAGTCTACATTATGATCTTACCTGCGTTCGGTATTATCTCAACGATTGTGCCGACCTTTTCGCGCAAAAAATTATTCGGCTATGCGTCCATGGTGTATGCAACCTCATCAATAGCACTCTTAAGCTTTATTGTTTGGGCACACCACATGTTTACGACAGGTATGCCGGTTGCTGGCGAATTGTTCTTTATGTACGCGACGATGCTGATTTCGGTGCCAACTGGGGTAAAAGTGTTTAACTGGGTGGCAACAATGTGGCGAGGCTCTATTAGCTTTGAAATACCCATGATGTTTGCAATCGCCTTTATTGTGTTATTTACGTTGGGTGGTTTTTCGGGGCTTATGCTTGCTATTACACCGGCCGATTTTCAGTATCATGACACCTACTTTGTGGTTGCCCACTTCCATTATGTATTAGTTACAGGTGCTGTGTTCTCCATTATGGCTGGGGCCTATTATTGGCTGCCGAAGTGGACGGGCAATATGTATAACGAGACCTTGGCTAAATGGCACTTTTGGTTATCGCTTGTTAGCGTTAACGTGCTGTTTTTCCCAATGCACTTTGTGGGGCTTGCAGGTATGCCCCGCCGTATTCCAGATTACGCACTTCAATTTGCTGATTTCAATGCCATCATCAGTATCGGTGGGTTTGCGTTTGGTTTATCGCAACTGCTGTTTGTTTTAGTGGTCTTTAAGTGTGCCAGAGGCGGCGAAAAAGCCCCCGCTAAAGTATGGGATGGCGCTGAAGGATTGGAGTGGGAAGTTGACTCACCAGCACCGTATCACACCTTTGAGACGCCACCGGAGATTAAGTAATGAATCACGCACCTTTGCTTAAAAAGCTGTTGTTAGCATGTTTAGCTATGTTTGCATTTGCCTTCGCATTGGTGCCACTTTATGACGTGTTTTGTGATGTTACGGGCCTCAATGGTAAACCCTCACTTGAACAAGCCAAAGTCAGTGAGCATGTAAATACTGAACGTCAGGTTGATGTGAGTTTTACAACTCATGCGCAAAGTGGCGCCCCATTCAAAGTGGAGTCTGAGCAGTACAGCGTCGCTGTGCAGCCAGGCGCCATGCGAGAAGTTAAGTTTAGTGCTAAAAATACCAGTAATACTGACAAGGTAATGCAAGCTATCCCAAGTGTTTCACCCGGTAAAGCAGCAAAATATCTACATAAAATTGCTTGTTTTTGTTTTGATCAACAGCCGTTAAAAGCAGGAGAAGAAGTGGAATTCACTTTACTGTTTTATGTTGATACTGAACTACCCGATGACGTGGAAGAGCTAACATTGTCGTACACCGTGTTTGATATTAGCGGGCAAGTTGTGGCCAAGAACGATTAAGCCGCCAAGCTAATTGCTAATTAGGAGCAAACAAAATGAATCAAAATTACGAAAAATATTATGTGCCAGCCGAGAGTCCTTGGCCAATTGTTGGGGCTGTCGCAATGTTTTTAATTGCAGTAGGCGCAGGCCTCACTGTAATGCAAGTAAACGGCGAAGGAAACAGTGGTCAGTTCGTCTTATATCTTGGTATTGCGATCCTCATATATATGGTTTTTAGTTGGTTTAAAAACGTGATTGAAGAGTCGCACAAAGGGTTATATTCAGCACAAATGGATCGCTCATTCAGACAAGGTATGAGTTGGTTTATTTTTTCTGAAGTGATGTTTTTTATGGCGTTCTTTGGGGCATTATTTTACGCCCGCATGATCTCGGTACCTTGGTTAGGTGGTGCGGGGAATAATGCCATGACCAACGAGGTACTTTGGCCTTCATTTGAGGCCGTATGGCCATTGTTGACAACCCCTGCGGGAGAGACAACACAAGCAATGGGTTGGCAAGGCTTACCGCTGATTAATACCCTTATTCTATTAACTTCATCGGTCACTATCCACTTTGCGCATGTTGCCATAGAAAACAATAAGCGGGGGGCACTCAAAACGTTCTTATCACTCACTGTGTTGCTTGGTGTGGTGTTTTTGGCTCTGCAAGTTTATGAGTATATGCATGCATACCAAGACTTGGGTCTAACCCTTGATGCGGGAGTGTATGGCAATACCTTCTTTTTGCTGACCGGCTTTCACGGCATGCATGTGACCTTAGGGACAATTATTTTATTTGTGGTACTGCTGCGAATTTTTAAAGGTCACTTTACCAGTGAAAAGCATTTTGCCTTTCAAGCTGCGGCTTGGTACTGGCACTTTGTTGACGTGGTGTGGTTGTGTTTATTTGTATTTGTGTACGTGCTGTAGCGTTATGAATTGGCGATGGGTTAGTGTGAATAAAGCCCAGTTTTAATGCTGCAATAATGATGATCAGTACCATGGCAGAGAAAAACACTCGTCGACCTAAATAGTGAGACATCGGTCGCGAGTGTTGCTTAGTAGACATCATCACAAATAGTGCCCGAAACAGATTAAACACGATATATAACAATAACAGTGTAATGATGATTTTTATCATTTTAGGTTTCCTAGATGCAGTTGATTTTAAGGCGTAAACAAAAGCTTAGCTCAATTATTGCAATTTGCGTTGTGTCACTTGCTGTGCTGGTGTGTTTACGGCTGAGTGTATGGCAGTATCAACGTGGTGAGCAAAAACAACAGCAATTAAGCCAGCTTGAGCAGTCAGAACAGCAAGGTGTAATGGACTGGCAGGCATTTCAATTATTACCTAATCAGGTTGATAAAACAGGTTTAAAGCTGACTTTGAATGGGCTCATCAATACGCAGCGTTATTGGCTGTTAGATAATCAGATTTACCAAGGACAAGTAGGATACGACCTACTTGCTGCTGTAAAAATTAATGATGATATAGCGCCTGTCATTGTTAATTTCGGCTGGTTGAAGGCACCGGTTGATCGTAGTCAACTCCCCACCGTAAATTGGCCTCAACCTTCACACATATCTACCACAGTGCAACTCAAACAAGGTCAGCTGCAAGGCTTTACGCTAGCAGATGAAATTGGCGCTGAAGCTGGCTGGCCTAAGCGTATTCAAGCAATTGATTTAGACATTTTTAGTCGTCAACTAGCGCAACCTCTGCAACCGTTTTTAGCCTACCGCCTTGCAGCTGATGACATAGCGACTCCTCATTACGAAAGTGTAGTGATGGGGCCAGACAAGCATTATGCCTACGCTGTGCAGTGGCTGCTCATTGGTGCGGCCTGTGTTGTTATAGCTTATTTTGCGATGAAAAGGAGGCGTAATGAAAGTTAATCCACTTAGTTTATTTGCTTTATGTTGCTTTGTGCCACTGGCGTTAGCGTATACAGCATTGAAACTTGATTGGCTGCCCAGCGGTTCAAGTAATTACGGGGAGCTGTTAGAAACAGAAGTAAAGCTTGCAAATTGGCAGCAGGGCGATCCGAAACCATGGACGATTGCGCTTAACTACCCAAAAAGCTGTCACTCGGTTTGTGAAGCCCAGTTAGCCAGCTTAGACAACCTTCATATTGCCTTGGGTAAGAATCAGCAAAAGGTTGATGTTGCCGTTCTTACAAATCAGCAAGATATAGCCACTAGTTGGCGACAATTAGATGAAAACTCAGCGCTTAAAGCGGGAGATTTATATTTGGTCGATCATATGGGCTTGGTGGTACTGCACTATCCTTACACTGATGAGCCAGAACAAAACAGATTAATTCAAAAAGGGTTACTGAAAGATCTAAAAAAACTACTTAATTATGCGCGTTCAAGTTAAAGCTCAGTAAGGATGCAAAAGATGTATAAAAATTATAAATATTTAGTCTTAATTACGTGTTTTATGTCGGTGTTAGTCGTTGGACTGGGGGCTTATACACGGCTCAGTGATGCAGGTTTAGGCTGCCCGGACTGGCCCGGTTGCTATGGGTTTTTAACGGTGCCAAAGCACGAAACAGCATTACTACATGTTGAACAAAACTACCCAGATATGATGTTTGAAGCGGCAAAAGCGTGGAAAGAAATGATCCATCGTTATTTTGCCGGTGCGCTTGGGTTATTTATTTTGGCTTTGTTTGTTTTGGCTTGGTTAAAACGCCAATACCCAACTACCCCAGTTAAGTTAACGTTACTGCTCCTTTTGTTAGTGGTATTTCAAGCCGCGCTAGGTATGTGGACCGTTACCATGAACTTACAACCATTAGTGGTGATGGGGCATTTGCTTGGGGGATTCAGTATTTTGTCTTTAGTGTTCTTGTTGTACTTGAGGCTAACCACAAAACCCATTGTGGGTGGGGATACGGGAGCTCGGCCGTATTACCGATTAGCCTTGATTGGCTTAGTCGTCCTGATACTTCAGATTGCCTTAGGAGGGTGGCTTGCGGCTAATTATGCGGCACCGCACTGCAATGGGTTGCCATTGTGCAGTTATGCTCAACCTTTCTCGTTAAAGAGCGTTTTTCAACTGCCACTTGAACACAGTACTTATGAATATGGTGTTTTATCGCAGCAGGCACGTATGTCTATTCACTTATTACACCGTATTTGGGCCCTTGTTACCTGTGTTGTATTGGCACTCATTATGTGGCGTATCTATTCGCACTCTTATTCTCGAAAAATAAAGCATTGCACGGTCACCGTATTAATAGCCTTACTGTGTCAAATCTGTTTAGGCCTTGCGGTTGTTCATTGGCATTTCCCTTTAAGCGTAGCGCTTGCTCATAACTTAATGGCAGCCATGTTGTTATTAACAATGGTTAGACTATGTTTCCACTTAAAAGCAAGAACTTAGGAGGCGATAATGGCCTTAACATTACATACTGAAAAATCAATATTTTCTCATGGTCATGCGTTGTTAAAAGACTATCTTGCGATTAGCAAATTTAAAGTCGTTGCGATGCTTGTTCTCACCGCATGGGTCGGTTTAGCACTTGCTCCTGATATGGGGCGAGGTCTTTTTGTTCAATTGGCAAGCTTGTTGGGTATAGGTTTACTTTCAGCCGCTGCTGCGGTGATTAATCATGTTGTTGATAGTGAAATTGATAGCAAGATGGCGCGCACTCGCCACCGTCCTGTCGCTAAGGGGCGTTTGAGCAAGCAACATGCTTTAAGTTTTGCAGCTGCTATTGGTACTGCAGGCTTTATGATGTTGATCATTTGGGCAAACACCTTAACGGCGATACTGACACTTTTTGCGTTAGTGGGTTATGCATTTATCTACACTTCTTTCTTAAAGCGTGCCACACCGCAAAATATTGTTATAGGGGGGCTGGCCGGTGCTATGCCACCCTTATTAGGGTGGGTGTCTGAAACGGGTCATATGGCGGCAGCGCCTTGGCTACTTGTTATGATTATTTTTACCTGGACTCCGCCTCACTTCTGGGCGTTAGCGATTGCGCGTAAAAGTGACTATGAGCGAGCAAAAATTCCGATGTTACCCGTTACCCATGGTATCGAATTTTGCAAAACATGTGTGGTTGCTTACTCTGTTTTACTGGCATTGGTGTGTGTATTACCTTATTTAATTGGTATGTCAGGGGGCATATACTTAATGGCGGCAAGTGCGTTAAATGCCATTTTCGTTTATAAAGCATTAAAGCTAAAACTGGGTGGGAAAGATGATACCGCGATGGACTTATTTCGTTTTTCAATTGTGCATTTAATGCTACTCTTTATCGCCTTATTTATTGATAAATGGTTGCTTTTATGACGCGTTTTTTAGTGGCACTTTGTTTGGGAGTGGTGTTTTTTTTAACGGGCTGTAGCCCCGAAAAATCACCTCCCGATGTGGATGCGCTGGTGTATCAGCAAGCCAAGCCTGTTAAGTCATTTACATTGATTGATCAGCATGGCGACGCCGCCGATAATAGTCGCTTCAAAGGTCATTGGAATTTAGTCTTTTTAGGTTACACAAGTTGCCCTGATATTTGCCCAATGACGTTGGCTAAATTGACCAGTGTGCAACAGCAGCTGAGCCAAGATTACACGGTACAAGTGTGGTTTGTAGCGGTTGATCCAAAACGAGATACCACCGCAAAACGCAAAGCCTATATTGATTATTTTAACCCTGATTTTTTAGCCGTATCAGGCCCTCATAAACAGCTCTTTCCCTTTGTTAGAGATTTAGGGCTCATTTACGCGATTAATGACAGTGATGAGCAAGAATATGCTGTTGATCACAGTGCGTCAGTCGTGATGGTTGACCCCGATGGCGCGGTACGCGCAATTTTCAAGCCCGAGTTTAAACAGGGCAATGTTCCGCTTATTAACGCCAGTACGTTAACAGAAGAGTTTAAAAAAATTGCAGATTATTATCACTAAGTATCTGTATAGACAAGTGTGATTATTTTCGAGGGAGCGATTGCTCCCTTTTTTGATTTCAACATGTAAGCTACTAAAAAATTTTACAATTTTTTAATTCAATTAATGGCAATTTTAATAACTCGGTCTAAGCTTTTGTTATGAATTGTTTTAAGCAGGGAAAGTGCCAGTAATGTTGAAGCTTCCTACTGAATTAGCCATCACTCAAGTCGAATCACTACATCAAGATTTGTTGCAAGAGTTGTCAGCAAACGATGATATTTGCCTTGATATTAGTGAGGTGACTCGTGCCGATACGGCCTCAATTCAGCTGTTATGTTCATTACAAAAGCATTTGCTTTCAGTCCAACACAAAATTATTTGGGTAGGCGAAAGCAAGCCGTTGCAAGAGGCAATAAATAGTTTGGGCTTAAGTCATTATCTTGTACTTGAGAATACCAATTAAGAGGTTTTTATGAAAAGAATTTTAGCTGTTGATGACTCTGCATCTATGCGACAAATGGTAGGTTTTACGCTAAAAAAAGCAGGCTTTGAAGTCACGGAAGCAAAAGATGGCAGTGAGGCGTTGAACATAGCTAAACAGCAAGGTTTCGATGCCGTTATATCCGATGTGAATATGCCAGTGATGGATGGTATTACGCTCATACGTGAATTACGTAGTTTACCAAACTATAAATTTACCCCTTTATTGATGCTAACGACCGAGTCTGGCCTTGATAAAAAATCCGAAGGAAAAGCAGCGGGGGCAACGGGATGGATTGTTAAACCATTTAATCCTGAGCAATTGTTAGCGGTTTTAAAAAAAGTGATTCGCTAACAATAGGAGCGGGGCATGAGTATAGATCTAAGCCAATTTTATGAAGTGTTTTTCGAAGAAAGCTTTGAAGGACTGGATGCTATGGAGGCTGAGTTATTAAACTTAGTTCCGGGCGAAGAAGACTCAGAAACAATCAACACTATTTTTCGCGCCGCGCATTCTATTAAAGGGGGCAGTGGTACATTTGGCTTTAATTCTGTTGCTGATTTTACCCATGTTTTAGAAACGCTGTTAGACCAAATTCGGGAAGGTTCACGAGATTTAACGGCCGAACATGTAAACTTATTACTAAAATCAGTGGATTGTTTACGAGCTTTACTTAGAGCATTGCAAGCAGAACAGCAACCCGACTTAACCGAAGCGGATGAACTGCGAATCAAATTCGAAGAAATACTCGGTATGCGTGCGGCAAGTAAAGTGGCAGAGCCTGTGCAGGAGCCACTCAGCGAAAACAGTATTAATACTTTCCAAATCGATTTTAAACCACATCATCACCTATTTAAAACCGGCAATGAACCGCTGTATATGATCAGTGAATTAGCTGAGTTAGGTGACTTAGAAACTCAAGCGTTTCAAGATGCTGTTCCTGATGTTACCGACCTCGCCCCCGAAGATTGCTTTTTGTCGTGGCGTTTTTTCTTAACCACAGAAAAAGACCAGAGTTGTATCGAAGAAATTTTCGAATGGGTTGAGGATGACGCCGATATTACGATTACCTTATGCGGCGGTTTATTTGGTGATGAAGTCGCTGTGAGCGCGGCGCCATCAACGCAGGTCGAGACTGACAACAAAAATGAAAAAGCAGCCACCAAGCCCGATGCCGAAGTAAAGAAAGTCCCTGCTGTAAAATCAACAACAACCAACACCGAATCCACCTCAATCCGTGTTGGTATTGATAAAGTTGACTCCTTAATCAACATGGTTGGTGAGTTAGTCATTACGCAAGCTATGCTGACTCAATTAGGTGAGCAAGAAATTACTGAAGCCACGATTGCATCGTTGCAAGAGGGGCTTGCTCAACTTGCACATAACACCCGCGATTTACAAGAAAGTGTTATGCGTATCAGAATGTTGCCTATTAGTTTTGTGTTCAGTCGTTTTCCTCGTTTAGTCCGCGATATTTCGCAAAAACTAGACAAACAAGTCGAACTGAAACTACTTGGTGAGCAAACTGAGTTAGATAAAACGGTGATGGAGAAGATTTCTGACCCGATGGTGCATTTGGTTAGAAACTCGCTTGATCATGGCCTTGAAACGGTCGATAAACGTGTTGCTGCCGGTAAAAATCCGGTTGGTACCGTGACGCTTAATGCCTTTCATCAAGGTGGTAATATTGTCATTGAAATTATGGATGACGGACAAGGCCTCAATACCACCAAAATACGCGAAAAAGCCATTAAAAATGGCTTGATATCAGAAGCAGACGATCTATCTGATAATGAAGTTAACGAACTAATTTTCTTACCCGGCTTTTCAACGGCTGACCAAGTGAGCGACTTGTCGGGTCGCGGTGTTGGTATGGATGTGGTTAGACGAAATATTGAAGCCTTGAGTGGTTCCGTTGAAGTGTCGTCTGCCCCAGGTGTTGGTTCAACGTTCACCATTCGCTTACCACTCACGCTGGCTATATTAGATGGTCAACTTGTTCGTGTGGCTGAGCATACCTACATTATTCCACTTATTTCGATTATTGAATCGTTGCAAATCGATATCACGAAGGTCAGTCGAGTTGGAAAAGATTTGGATGTGTTGCGGCTACGCGATGAATACATCCCGATTTTACGTCTATACAGTATTTTTAATCATCAAGGTGCGATTGAAACACTGGATAAAACCTTACTGGTGGTGGTGGAAAGTGATAACCAAAAAATTGGTTTATTGGTTGATGACTTATTATCCCAGCAACAGGTTGTTATTAAGAGCTTAGAGGCGAATTATCAAAAGGTCGATGGCGTCTCAGGGGCAACAATCTTAGGGGATGGCCGCGTTTCACTGATTGTTGATATTAGTGGCTTAATTAAGTTATCAGGGCTTAGAAAGCCCGGCAGTCAAGAGCTAATAATAGAGTCAAAAGCTAACTTGGAGGCGTCATGATTGCAGCACACGATGACCTACATAATAAGCTGAATATTGAGCAAGACCAAGATGTTAAACAGTTTCTAACCTTCTTTATGGCTGAAGAAGAGTACGGTGTAGATATTTTAACTGTGCAAGAAATACGCAGTTGGGAAGAAATAACGGTTATTCCAAACTCACCCGATTTCGTCAAGGGGGTGATCAACTTACGTGGCACGATAGTGCCTATTGTTGATTTGCGGTTGCGATTTGGTATTCCGGCTATTGAGTATGGGCCACTCACAGTGGTGATTGTACTGAAAGTAGAGTTAGAGAACGCAAGTAAAATTATGGGCATCGTTGTTGATGCTGTTTCGGATGTCTATAGCATTGCTGAGCATGAGGCAAAAGCAGTGCCACATCTATCTGACTCAGATAACGCACAGTACGTTGCGGGGTTAGTAAATGTGGGTGAAAAAATGGTCGCGTTACTCGACCTACAAAAAACAATGGACATTTAATTGGGTAGATTAACAAGAAGGTGAAGGGTATGGGATGGTTTAGCAGTCCTAAAAATGTTGAGTCAAATAATGATTTGGTTGTTGCAGCATTAAATAAATCGCTTGCAGTGATTGAGTTTCAACCGTCTGGGTCGATCATTACTGCCAATGCAAATTTTTTAAATGCCATGGGCTATCGGCTAGAAGAAGTTCAGGGTCAACATCATTCAATGTTTATTGCAGAAGAAGATGCACAAAGTCCCGAATACCAACAGTTTTGGCAGCGCTTGCGCAGCGGTGAATTTATTTCGGATGAATTTAAACGGTTCGGTAAAAACGGCAAAGAAATTTGGATCCAAGCAACCTATAACCCAATTATTGATAGCAATGGTAGCGTAGTCAAAGTGATTAAATTCGCCAGCGATATCACTGCACAGAAGGAGCTTGAAAAACAATCTAAACGTGATGCTGACCTGTCAAATGCACTGCGTGTATGCCAAGCAAATGTGATGATGGCTAACAATGATTTAGAAATAGTGTTTGTAAATGAGCAAGTGAAGCAAATGCTCAAAGCACGTGAAGCCGCATTGAAAACAGTGCTGCCTAGCTTTTCTGTTGAAAATTTAATTGGCACCTGTGTTGATGATTTTCATAAGCATCCTTCACATCAACGTGAATTACTAAAGAATTTATCTGAACCCTATAAAACGACACTGCGCTTAGCGGGTCTTATTTTTAGCTTGATTGCAACCCCTTGGGTTAATTCGTCGGGTAAGCGTTTAGGGACAATTGTTGAATGGCAAGATATCACTGACAGTGTCAATAAAGCAGAAGCCGAAAAGCGTGAAGCTGAAGAGAATCTACGGGTACGTCGCGCGCTTGACCGCGTAGGCACTAACACCATGATTGCCGATGCGAATAACGACATCATCTATATGAACGAAGCGGTGCTCAATATGATGAAAGTGGCAGAGAGCGATCTTCGAAAAGACCTGCCTAACTTTAACAGCAGTAATTTACTCGGTCAGAATATTGATGTGTTCCATAAAAACCCTGCACATCAACGTAATTTATTATCAAAACTGAGTGATACCTACAGCACTGAGATTCAAGTAGGTGGACGTACTTTTGGTTTGGTAGCTAACCCTATTTTTACCCCTGAAAACGAACGAATTGGAACGGTTGTTGAGTGGGAAGATAGAACCGCAGAAGTTGCTATCGAGAAAGAAATCGCTGGTCTGGTAACCGCTGCAGGTAAAGGTGATTTAGAGGCACGAGTTGAAATTGCGGGTAAAACAGGCTTCTTCTTACGTTTAGCACAGGGCCTAAATAGCTTAGTGGGTATTGTAGATGATGCCGTAAAAGACACTGCTAATATGCTTGATGCTATGGCTAATGGTGATTTATCTAAGCGTATTGAACAAGAGTACCAAGGTTCATTTGATAAATTAAAACGCGATGCGAATGCCACGGCTGATAAGTTAACGGAGGTTATTAACCGCATAAATACATCAGCGACATTGGTGGCCAGTGGTGCAGAAGAAATCTCGCAAGGCAATGCAGACTTAAGTCAACGTACTGAAGAGCAGGCATCTTCGCTTGAAGAAACAGCATCAAGTATGGAAGAGATGACCAGTACAGTTCGTCAAAATGCCGATAATGCAAAAGAGGTTAACGAGCTTGCCGAAGAGACTCGTAGCAAGGCACAAAAAGGAGGCGAGGTTGTCAACCGTGCCGTAACGAGTATGTCGGCTATTAATGAATCGAGTAAGAAGATAGCAGATATCATCAGTGTAATTGATGAAATTGCCTTCCAAACTAATCTACTTGCATTAAATGCCGCGGTAGAGGCTGCACGTGCTGGTGAACAAGGGCGTGGCTTTGCGGTTGTTGCGGGTGAAGTGCGTAATCTTGCACAGCGCTCAGCTGCTGCGGCAAAAGAAATTAAAGAGCTTATTCGCGACAGTGTCGGCAAAGTTGAAGATGGCACATTATTGGTGAATGAATCAGGTTCAACGTTACAAGAAATTGTCACAGCGGTACAACGCGTAACGGCCATGATTTCGGATATTGCGCAGGCATCGGAAGAGCAAAGCTCAGGTATTGAGCAAGTAAATAAAGCCATTGCACAAATGGATGAAATGACACAGCAAAATGCGGCGCTTGTTGAGCAGGCATCTGCAGCAGGTGAATCAATGGCAGAACAAGCCAATGATATGCGCCGCTTGCTTAACTTCTTCTCGCTATCGAATCAAGAGGAAACAGACATCACAAGCAGAGTGACAGCGTCACCGATTAAACAATCGAGCCCGTCTGGGCGCTCAGCTCCCAAAGGAAATAACTTTGTTGACCCAGGCGATGAGTGGGAAGAGTTTTAATACGCTTGCCGTTTCACCATAGTGAATGTCAATGGTGTGAACTAACAAAGCTTATTGAGCAAAAAGACACGGCAAGGTGACCAAAGTAAGGGGATCATGAGTAACCGCTTACCTGCAGTGGGTTACCTTACGTATCGGTGCAATCATGCTTAACACGCTTATGATCGTCTCGCTGTTTTTACCCGCGGGACTGATTAACCACTTAAGTTAATGGTTTGACTATAATGCGCGCACTCTTTGAGGCTAGTGGGTCCAGACATGAAAGAGTTTTTACTGACAGACAGTGATTTCAAAAACATTTCGTCACAGGTATATGATGCTTGCGGTATTGTGCTTGCTGAACATAAACGAGAAATGGTGTATTCACGCCTAGCAAGGCGTATACGGCTTCATAAGCTTAAAAGCTTTAAAGAGTACTTAGATTACTTAGAAGAGCATAAAGAGCATGAGTTTAGCGAGTTTATAAATGCAATTACCACCAACTTAACCTCTTTCTTTCGTGAGCCTCATCACTTTAGTTACCTAAAAAATACCATTGTACCTAAGCTGCTCGTTTCTAATGCGAAGAGCAAGCGAGTACGTGTTTGGTCGGCTGGGTGCTCTACAGGTGAAGAGCCTTACACAATTGCAATGACCCTAAGTGATTTATTTCCAAAAGATTGGGATGTGAAAATACTGGCCACCGATCTTGACTCTAATGTGCTTGCGAAAGCACAAGCAGGCACTTACACGGCTGCGAATGTAAATGGCTTAGAAGACAGTCAGCTTAAACGTTGGTTTCTAAAAAGCCACGATGGACAGCTTTATAAAGTGAAACCAGCGCTACAAAAAAACATTTTTTTTAAACGCTTAAACTTACTGCAAAGTTGGCCAATGAAAGGTCCTTTTGATGTGATTTTTTGTCGCAATGTGGTGATTTACTTTGATAAGTCGACCAAAGATACACTCTTTCGACGCTATTATGAGTTACTTAGTAACTCAGGCCATTTATTTTTGGGGCACTCAGAGACACTCGGTAAAGATCACAGAGAATTTAAGAATTTAGGCCAAACGATCTACCAAAAGGTGGTCTATGAACACTCATTATAAAGCAGTTTTACCAGGGTTTGAGCATGTAAAACGCTTTTGGGATAACCGCAGGCAAAAGGTGATAGCGAAAGTATTGCCGGGTGAATTCTATGTTTCAAAATCGGATGAACTCATCACCACGGTGTTAGGGTCTTGTATTGCAGCGTGTATCTACGATGATGGGTTAGGCATTGGTGGCATGAATCACTTTATGTTACCGATTGAAAAAGGCGTTGATCCCGCCAATGCGCATAGCCTTAATTGCCGTTATGGCAACTGGGCTATGGAGTACTTGATCAATGAAATTCTGAAAAATGGAGCCTCAAAACGAAACTTAAAAGTAAAGTTATTCGGCGGGGGTAAAATTATTCGCTCAATGACAGATATCGGGGTGGGTAATATTCGTTTTGCAAATGCTTATGTACTTGAAGAGGGTTTAGATTTAGTATCTCACGATGTAGGTGGACCTTGGCCTCGTAAGATCATCTTTGATCCGCAAACGGGAAAAGCACAGGTGAAAAAGCTACGTGAACTACATACAGATAAACTTGAAGAACGTGAAGTTAAATACTTACACGAAATTGAGCAACAAGATGCAAAAACGGATATTGAGCTATTTTAGGAGAGCATATGATCAAAGTCCTTATTGTTGATGATTCTCCTTTGATACGCGGATTGCTTAAAGAGATTCTTGAGCAAGCAGATGATATTCACGTTGTGGGGTCTGCAGAAGACCCCTACGAAGCGAGAGAACAAATAAAACGCCTCAACCCTGACGTGTTAACGCTTGATATTGAAATGCCCAAAATGGATGGTTTAAGTTTTCTTAAAAACTTAATGCGTCTACGGCCTATGCCGGTGGTAATGATATCAACATTAACACAAAAGGGATCGCCCATTACCCTCGAAGCGCTTGAAACGGGAGCGGTTGATTTTATAGCAAAACCGACCGCTAACGTGTCTCAAAGTTTGCAACGGTATGCGCATTTATTACATCAAAAAATACGTACAGCGGCTGGTGCTCGGGTTCGCACATTCAAGGAGCAGAGCCTAGAAGCCGATAGCGCCTTATCAACCTTACAATTTAAAGCAAATAGTGTGCTGGCGATTGGTGCTTCGACAGGTGGCACCGAGGCAATTAAAGAGGTTTTGGTGCGTATGCCTGAGCAATGTCCACCTATTGTCATTACGCAGCACATTCCGCCAGTATTTAGCACTTCGTTTGCTATGCGTATGGATCGTACCTGTAAAATTAATGTCAAAGAGGCAGAGCACGGTGATAAATTACGCCCCGGTTGGGCTTACATTGCACCGGGCGATCAACATTTAAGTATTGTAAAACAAGGTTCTGCTTTGTATTGCCAACTCGATACATCTGAATTAGTTAATCGCCATCGACCTGCAGTGGATGTATTGTTTAATTCGTTATTGGTTGCGTGTCCAAAAGCCACGATTGCTGCGTTACTCACAGGCATGGGGAGTGATGGCGCGAAAGGGTTACTGGCATTAAAACAAGCGGGGGCTTATACAATTGCACAAGACGAGTTATCGTCAGTGGTGTGGGGCATGCCAAAAGCCGCTATCGAACTGGATGCGGCTCATGAAATTGTGCGTCTTGATAAAATTACCGCGCAAATGCTTAAGCAGGCCGTTAAGGTGTGATCACCCAAGGTTGTGAAAACCAATAATAGCTGCCTTTTTTCTCAATCGAAGGGGCCGTACAATTAAAACGTGAACGGCCACTTTTCAATTTAGCTGGCGAGATAATTTGCACCGTGTCTTTGCTTGTCCAATTTAAGTCTGCTTGACCAATCCCCGAGACATAGCACGCAAATTGGCTTTTATGAAAGTCTTGCATATCAAATTGAATGCTTAAGCTAGGTGGATTCTCGTTAGTAACACTGTCTGAGTAATTTAACGCTTTGATAGTGAAAGCCTGTGACGCTAATTTTGTCGATAATGTATCAAGTTTGGAGTAAAAGCCTGATGCAGGGAAGCGTGGTAAACGGGTAAAGTCAGAATGAATACCCACCGCACCTGAGTGTTGACCAATACCAACAAAGCCAATTGACTTAACCAGTGCTTGAAGTGAATTATTAAATTCGCCATAGGGATAGGCTACGTATTTATAGTCATGACCAATCTCTTCTTTGATACGCTTTTGTGCTGCGAGAATGTCGTTTTTAGTCCGTGCTTGCCATTGTGCGTCAGTTTCACCCTGTTGCTTTAAATGCATGTAATTATGCGCTTGGGTGTGATTACTAATAAGTGCCCCTTTTTTAGAAAGCGCTTTTAATTGCTGCCATGTCATGACATAGCTTTTACCTTCATCAATCAGTTTTGGATTAACAAAAATAGTGTAGGGGTAGCCGAACTTCTCAAGAATTGGCGCGGCTTGTTCATAATTGTTTTTATAACCATCGTCAAAGGTAATTGCGACGGTTTTATCGGTTAATTCTTTGCCAGATTGCAGTGAACTAATTAGCTCATTTAATGGCACTACAGTAAAGTGATGATCTTTTAAATACTGCATGTGTTTTATAAATGTTTCACTGCTGACACTGGTGACCGCAGGAAGGGTTTCACTCACATGATGATACTGTAAAATAACGGCGCCGTGGGCACGCATTGATAAACCTAACAGGACTGCAAAAATTACATGAAACATTTTCTTAAACGTCATAAGGCACACCATAAAAGTTTGCTGTTATTAGCCGGTCCAATGATCTTATCAAATATTACTGTCCCACTGTTAGGATTAGTTGATACTGCCGTGATTGGTCACTTAGGAAGTGCTCACTACTTGGCGGGGATAGCGTTAGGCTCTACGGTTATTTCGTTACTATTTTGGCTGGCAGGCTTTTTAAGAATGAGTACGACGGGGCTGGTGGCACAAGCTTACGGTAAAAATGACCTTACTTTGCTAGGTGAACTGTTAAAGCGTAGTTTGTTGCTTGCAACTGGGGTTGCGTTGTTATTAATCGCGCTCAGCACACCAATTCAATCCTTAATGGCTTACTTGTCAAATGCCAATCAAGCTGTTTTAGAACAGGCGTATAGCTATTTTTCTGTTCGTATTTTTAGTGCGCCAGCGGCCCTTTGTAATTTGGTGCTATTAGGGTGGATGCTCGGTGTACATTATGGACGAGGTCCATTTTATTTATTATTAATTACCAATATCACAAATATTGTGCTCGATATTTACTTTGTGGTTTTTCTTAATTGGGGAGTGGCGGGCGCGGCTTGGGCCTCGCTTATTGCCGATTATATCGCATTCGGTTTTGCTGTTTTTCTGGTGTTACAACTTGCTAAAAAGCAAGGTATTAATTTGGCCGTTAAAGCATGGTTAAGCGTAGCTAAAATAGGCGAGCTGCTTAATTTAAACCGCGATATTTTCATTCGTTCACTGGCACTGCAATTGTGCTTTAGCTTTATGACTTTTTATGGCGCTAGAATCGGTGAAACAACATTAGCAGCTAATGCCGTATTGCTGAACTTTCTGATGTTGGTGAGTTTTGCTTTAGATGGTATTGCTTATGCGAGCGAAGCAAAAGTAGGCAAAGCCAAAGGGGAGCAGAGTGTTGAACAGATCAAACTTTGGGTGAATTTAAGCTTGTTCTGGGGAGGACTCTTTGCGCTCTTTTATAGCCTGATTTTTTTAGTGTTTGGTGGCGCTATTATTCGCCTTTTAACCGATGTGCCTGAGGTTGTCAGTCTGGCTACACACTACTTACCTTGGGTCATTATATTGCCCATTGCGGCCATGGGGTGCTTTTTATTCGATGGTGTATTTGTTGGTTTAACACGCGCAAAAGACATGCGAAATACCATGCTAATAAGCGCGACATTTGGTTTCTTTGGGTTATTTTGGTTGGTAAGCGACTGGCAAAATCATGGATTATGGTTCGCTATGACAAGCTTTATGTTATTGCGTGGCGTTACGTTATGGCTACGTTATCGCGCAATGGTTAAGCAACAACAGTTGTTAATTTGAGTGGTTATTTCCACAGGTCAAGATCATCATCTTTAGGGGATGTACGCTTAAGCACTTGTGCGAAACGGTTCGCAAAAATACCTAAGTAGCCCCAAAATGCAAAAAACAATGCAACAGCTAAAATGACAAGCCCCACAAGCTGGAAAATTGCGGGTCCATAATAGCCGATAGCAATGAATATCACGGCTAGCACAAACAGTGCTAAGCCGCGAAGAAAGCGTTTTAGGCTTAATTTGGGGTCGCTACCTAAGCGAAAAACCCACTGCTTAAGCATCTTAAGCGCTAATTAGTAGTATGAGTGCTCACCCGGGTTGTGATCAGTAATATCTCTCACCCCTGTGATCTCATCAAATTTAGCGATCATTTCTTTTTCGATGCCTTCTTTTAACGTCACATCGATCATTGAACAACCATTACAGCCACCACCAAATTGCAGTACTGCAATACCATCGGCTGTAATTTCCACAAGGCTTACTTGGCCACCGTGGTTAGCAAGTTGCGGGTTAACTTCGGTTTCAAGCATATGTTGAACACGTTCTTGAAGCGTCGCATCGTCGGTCAGCTTACGTGCTTTTGCATTCGGTGCTTTAAGCGTTAGCTGAGTACCCATTTTGTCAGTCACAAAATCGATTTCAGCTTCTTGTAAGAAAGGAGCACTTTCTGCATCAACAATGGCATCAAAACCATTAAATGGTAAACGAATGTCGCTTGCTTCAACTGCGTCTTCAGGGCAGTAAGAAACACCACACTCAGCTTGCGAAGTACCTGGGTTTACAACAAACACACGAATGTTAGTTTGTTCAGCTTGGTCTGCTAAAAGTTTAGCAAAATGAGATTGTGCAGATTCAGAAATAGAAATCATAAAACGAACTATACTTGACTAAATTACTCGGATACTGCCTATCATACTCCGCTCATCGTGTTGTCGCCAGTGTTGAGCGTAAAAAGTTGCATCTATTTTATCGAATGGTAGCGTGAAAACATCAAACAATAACAGGTGCTATCTATGCGTTTAATAATAACAATATTAACCATGCTAGTGAGTTTTTCAGCATTAGCAAAACCACTTTCCTATTATTTTGAAGAAGATGTGAAATTTGATCCGCTTATTCCAACCCCGCAAGAGGTTTTAGGCTACGAAGTGGGCGAGTGGCATGTACGCCATGATCAACTTGTTCAGTATATGCAAATATTGGCAGACAAAAGTGAGCGTATTAACATTGAAGTAATTGGCCGGACGCACGAGCAGCGACCCTTGGTCATGTTAACGATTACTGCGCCAGATAAATTAGGCCAAGTAGAGCAAATTCGTAAAGCACATTTAGCTCGCTTAAGCGGTGGAAATACTGACTCAAGCAAGCAACCTGCGGTTGTGTGGATGGGTTACAGTGTGCATGGCAATGAGTCTTCAGGTAGCAACGCATCGCTATTAGTTGCTTATTATCTTGCTGCGGCACAAGGGCCTGAAATTGACACCTTATTAAACAACACCGTTATTTTATTAGACCCCTCTTTGAATCCTGATGGCTTAGCGCGTTTTGCGAATTGGGCAAATAGCAATCGAGGCATGAACTTATCATCGGACCCTGAAACACGTGAGCACCGTGAAAGCTGGCCGAGCAGTCGTACTAACCATTATCTTTTTGATTTAAATCGTGACTGGTTGTTACTACAACACCCTGAGTCACGTGCGCGTATTGCCCAGTTCCATCACTGGAAGCCTAATATTTTAACTGACTTTCATGAAATGGGCCCAAATAGCACATTCTTCTTTCAACCGGGAATACCAACGCGTAAACACCCAATTACACCAGAAGAAAATGTGACATTAACGAAAGCAATTGCAAATTATCATGCAAAGACGCTTGATGAGCATAATGCGCTGTATTTTACTGAAGAAAGCTTTGACGATTTTTACTATGGCAAGGGGTCAACCTACCCAGATGTAAATGGTGGCGTGGGTATTTTATTTGAACAAGCCAGTTCTCGTGGGCACTTACAAGAAACAATTAACGGCCCGTTGAGTTTTCCATTTACTATTAAAAATCAACTGTTAACGAGCTTATCTACATTCCAAGCAGCGATTGATAATCGCCAAGACTTACTAGACTATCAAGCTGAGTTTTACACTAAAGCTACGGATCTTGCTGGCGATGAAGATTTTAAAGGCTATGTGGTAAAAGGCGGCGCTGATAATAGCCGTATGGCGTATTTTTTAGACGTGTTAAAGCAACACCAAATCAATGCGTATTTGCTTGAAGAGCCCTTAAAAGTGAATGGTCAGAGCTTTTCTGAAAAAAGCTACTACGTGCCATTAGCACAGCCACAATTTCGTTTAGTAAAAGCGATTTTTAGCGAGCAACAACGCTTTGTTGACAATACTTTTTATGATGTTTCGGGCTGGACATTGGCCCATGCATTTAATTTAGAGTTTGCCAAAGTGAGCAGCAATTGGGGCTTAAACATTGCAAAAATGCCGTGGCAGAAAACGGTTAAATCAAGCTTCGCTGCGTTACCACAAAGCTATGCTTATGCATTTAAGTGGGATGACTACCTTGCTCCTAAAATGTTAAATAACTTACTTAAGCAAGGTGTTCAAGCACGTGTTGCGCTTAGTTCACTTACAGCAAAAACACCCGCAGGTGAGGTTGCTTTTGAGCCAGGCAGTATTTTATTACCAGCCGGTATTCAAACAGACCCTAATTGGGTGCGTTATTTAAACCAAGCACAAACAGATTTCGGTATTGAAATTGTTCCCATCAGCTCTGGTTTAACAGTGAAAGGGGCTGATTTAGGGTCTCGTTCTATGGCTGTTGTTAAAGCACCTAAGGTACTGCTTATTGGTGGCGAAGGAACCAGCCAGTATGAGCTTGGCGAAGTGTGGTATTACCTTGATCGCTTTGTTGACATTGCCCCGAGTATTATTGAAATGGAGCGTTTAGATAATATTAACCTCGATAAGTACAGCCATATTGTGCTTGCGCATGGTAATTATAATCGCCTTGATGATGCGACTAAAATTGCAATAAAAGCGTGGGTTCGTAAAGGCGGGGTAATCTGGGGCCATAAAGGCGGTGCTAAATTCTTAGCGGATCAGCAACTATTAAAAGCGAATTATTTGTCACGCCGTGATGTTGCAAGTGCATTTGATACAAAAGGCCTTACTTATGCCGATAAAGATGACTTAGCAGGGCGCCAACGCATTGCAGGTGCCATTTTTAATACTCACGTTGACTTATCGCACCCACTGACGTTCTCGCTTGAGCGCAATAACTTACCTGTATTTAAAAATAGCACTTGGTTACTTGAAAAATCGGAGGCACCATTTGTTAATGTGCTTACTTATACAGACACGCCATTACTTGCAGGCTTTACTGATGATGTCAATGTGGAGCAGGTAGCCGGTGCTGCAGGTTTAATTGCGCACTCTTACGGAAAAGGCAGTGTGATCGGTATGACTGATAACCCCGTTTTTCGTGGTTACTGGTATGGAACAAGCCGATTACTAAGTAATGCATTGTTCTTTGGTCATGCATTTAGTGCATCGGGTGACTAATTAAGGGGAGTCAAACATGTAAGGATTGCCCATACTTGTTTGGCCCCTGCCTGTTTTAATGCCTCTGTTGCTGCGTTTAATGTAGCACCAGAGGTCATCACATCATCAACAATAGCCACCGATTTCCCTGTCAGATCTTGCTGACATACAAACGCATTTTTTACATTCTTTACCCGTTTTGTTTTACTTAGTTTTGATTGTGGCTGGGTGGCTTTTTGTTTATGAAGAGGCGTAATAACGTCTTGCTGTAAGCCCTCTAGAACCGGTAACCACGTTTGGCTTACTTGGTTATAGCCACGCGATAAAAAACGCCTTTTATGTAACGGCATTATGATAAATACATCAGGCCAGTGTGTGTTTGCTGCAAGGGCATGTTGCAGCTGTTTGGTTATGATTTGCTGTAAAGCCACTTTATAATGCTGTTGATTGTTAAATTTTAACTGTATGAGCCATTGTTTATAGGGTGCTTGATACCACGCACAGGCAATGAGATGATCAAAATGACAGTCAGGAAAAGCGTCACAAATATCGGGGCGATGTAAAAGGTTTGGATGACGTGCTAAGTCAAAAAGTGCAAGGTCATCCATACAGTGTGGGCAGAGTGACTGATTACTTTCAATGTGGCCCCTGCAACCCAAACAAAAATTTGGGAACAGCGCATCTAAAGCGACTTTAAACGCCTGAATTAAGCCCGCCATTGCATTCATTCCTTTAAACGCTATTATGAGCGCTAAGTGTGGTTGAGAGTTTATAAATATGCAAAATGAAATGGTGTTGTTACATGGCTGGGGAATGAATCAAGGTGTGTGGCAAGTCATTATGCCTGAACTTACGTTTTTTCATGATGGCGCAGTTCGCTGCTTAGATTTACCTGGGTTTGGTAACGCACAGTCAATACCAACACCTTACACTTTGCATGCTGCGGCAGAGCAGCTCAGTAGCGAATTAAATGAAGGATCAATACTTGTCGGCTGGTCACTGGGAGGGCTGTTTGCTTTGTATATTGCTGCGCACTGGCCTGACAAAGTGGCCAAAGTTGTGCTGGTAGCATCAACCCCATTTTTTGCCCAGCACGATGATTGGCCGGGTATTAAGCCGGACGTCCTGAATGCGTTTAAAGATCAGTTAGTGAGCCATAGAGAAAAAACCATAGAACGCTTTCTCGCTATTCAAGCTATGGGCAGTGAGTCTGCTCGTGATGATATAAAGCAGCTAAAATTATTATTGAATCAATACCCCGCTCCCAAAGAGCAGGCGCTAAGTGCAGGACTCGATATACTACAGCACGATGATTTACGCGCTATGTTTGCACAGTTAACGGTGCCTATAGTCGGCATTTTTGGTCGCTTAGATGCGTTAGTGCCTTATCGTGCTCTTAAGAAAATGCAGGCGCTGCAGCCTAATTTTGACTACGAGGTAATTGATAAAGCATCCCATGCCCCGTTTATTTCTCACAAAGAGGCATTTATAACAGCTCTTAAATCAGTGTGTTAAACAAAACCTAGCTTGAGGCCATAAAAATAGCGGGATTATACTTTATTTTGTTCGTTTTGTGAGCGATAATTACGGTTAGATCTCACTGTTGGAGACCATCATGGCAATCGGTTCTGTTTTTAATAATGCGGTAGAAGGTTATAACCGTGCTAGCCAAGGTATTGAAAAGGCAAGCGCTGAGATTAGCCGTGCCTCAATAGATCAACAAGATGATGCTCAGCTTGCGCAGCAGCGCCAATTACAAGCCGCTCGCCCCGATGAAGCAGTCACGCCTCCTGTATCACAACCCGCGCGTATTGATGAGTCGCTGGTCAACTTAAAAGTAGAAGAGTTTAATGCCAAGGCGAATATCAATAGCATTCAAACCGCGGATGAGGTACTGGGCACTTTAATCGATATTAAAGTATAAATATCATGAACATCGTTACTCCTTATCCGGCCATTAACTTAAACACTGCGAATGTGCATACAGAAAGTGCGCGCCGTGATAACCAGTTGCGCGAGGTAATCCCCGCACCTACGGCAACCAAACCCAGTAACGCTGAAAATAAAACTTTAAACGATGGCGAAAAAGCCAGACAACCAGGCACTGACGCTGGCACCTATGATGCGAAAGGCCGTCTTGATGACAACACCGTAGTTCAAGAACGCCAACAAGGCGATTCTGAGCAATCGGAACAAGAGCAACAAGAAACAAAGCAAGAACAAAAAAAAGAGCAACAAGTTGCTGAACAAGAGCAGCAAGATGCGGAACAAATAAAGGAATTAAAAGCCCGTGATACTGAAGTGCGCATTCACGAGCAAGCACATGCATCTGTCGGTGGGCAATATGCGGGTGCGCCAAGTTATGAGTATCAGCGCGGTCCCGATGGTACTAATTACGCTGTTGGTGGAGAGGTTCAAATCGATGTTGCACAAATCGAGGGGGATCCAAAAGCCACCATTGAAAAAATGCAAACTGTACGAGCAGCAGCGCTTGCTCCACAAGAACCCTCAGGTGCTGACCGTGCTATAGCGGCAGATGCAACGCAAAAACTTGCGGCGGCTCAAGCTGAGTTAGCGACTCAGTCTGATGACGATAAGCAGCAAAATGGGCAAGCGTCATTTAAAATTAACCGTGAATTTGCCAATGAAGATAGCCCGCAAGTGAGTGCATCGGAGACTAAAACAGCAAAGCGTGACGTGGAAGTAGATCAACGCGCTCAACGAATTGCTAATTTCTATCAAGCGGCAACCTCTGCTGCGGCTCAAAACCAATTTTCTGCGGTTATTTAACCTCATATTTTCTTACACATTACTTACTATAAATAGGGTTGTTCCTATTGTGGTAAAAAATTAGCTCTGTTAGATTGTCCACGATTTTAAATAAGGATGATTTAACATGAAATATGCTGTACTTATCGGTGCACTTTCACTTGTATCAACAGCTGTTATGGCACAAAACACCACACCTCTTAGCTATGATTATGTTGATGCTGGCTATCAGAAAATGAAAATTGATGATGCTGATGATCTTTCTCTCACGGGCTATGGTATCAACGTCAGTAAACAATTTGCACAAAACTGGTATGTGCATGGCCACTACTCAAAAGTATCTGATGACTTTACAGAGTTAGATATCTACGACAATGTGACTGTTTATGATATGAACAACAACCCAGTCGGTACGGGGCAGACTGAATATCTTTATCGTACAGAGTTAGATATCACGCGTTATGAGTTAGCTTTAGGCTATATTTACTCTCTGTCTGATGTGACTAAAATTGATTATTCAGCGAAGCTGGGCCAGCTAAAATTTGAAGGTGACGTACTGTACAAGCAAGATATCACTTATCAAGAACAAGTACTCGATACCAACTCTGAGAGATATTCTGATTCAGATACAGCTGATATTTTATCTGTAAATGCACAAATTAGGCACTTATTAACCGATTCAATAGAGCTAAATGCGGGTATCGGTTACGAGCGTCTGCATGATGAAGAAAGCGAAAATAATACCGTGCTTCATGTCGGTGCAAATTATGCGATTACAGCTGATTGGTTAGTGACCGCAGCGTATCGAGATGTAAACGACTATTCAGATCTTACCTTCTCAATTCGTTATAATTTTTAGTTAATTAGCAAGCTAGCGAACCTTTCGCTAGCTTCTTTTTATATATTATTTCTGTTCCTGCAATAGTGTTTTCTACAAAAAGCTACATTTTGTATAAATAATCCGCAACGCTTTATATATCACCACTTCAATGTTTACATGGTGTTAATTTTGTGTCTGAAATGTATACCTCACAGTTTGACCCTTCATAACGCCGCCTGTATATGTCTGTCTGCTAATAGAATTTAGTGTCTCAGCTTTTGCGTAAGCAAAGCTGTTTTAAATTAAATCAGTGGGAATCATATGCAACCTAGCAATAATAAAATAGCACACTTGAAAAAGAGCTCAGTTGCAGTACTTACAGCATTGTATGTAGGTACTTCAGGTTATGCTGCGGCAGAGCCGGGCTTTAATAAAGTGTCAGACAAAGGCTTTTATCAGCCAACATTTACAGCTGAAGATATCGCAAAGTATCAAGAACAAAAACAAATTGCTGATCATCCAAGC
Organism: Pseudoalteromonas sp. JSTW; assembly: GCF_013423925.1. NCBI lineage: Bacteria > Pseudomonadati > Pseudomonadota > Gammaproteobacteria > Alteromonadales > Pseudoalteromonadaceae > Pseudoalteromonas > Pseudoalteromonas sp. JSTW. The sequence continues at coordinate 3,400,830 of NZ_CP058972.1, read as the reverse complement.
TTATTAAAGGGCAGTGTTGAGCGTTTAAATCAACATTATCAAAATCAACAACCAGAACATGTGTTCCAGCCTCAAGAGGGTGTGACAGGTGTTCAAACTTATATCGTTCAAATGACTGAAGAGCCAGTCGCGAGTTACCAAGGTGACATTCAGGGCTTTACTGCAACAGCGGTTACTGAATCTCGTTCGTTAATGGTTAATGAGCGCTTGGATACATCGGCACATAAGGTGCGTGCTTATCAGGGTTTCTTGAAGCAGCGCCAAACATCTGTATTAAGCAAAGCACGTGCCGTGGGTGCTAGCATTGATGTTAAAAAGCAATTTACGTTAGCAAACAATGCCGTTGTTGTCGAAATGACGCAGGCGGATGCTGAGCTACTGGCTAAGCAATCGGGTGTGAAACGCATCACACCAAACCGTATTTTCGAACTACGTACAGACCGTGGCCCAGAGTTTATTGGCGCAGATCAATTATGGCAAGGCGCTACACCTGCATCATCAGTGGGTGTTAAAGGCGAAGGCATGGTTGTAGGTATTATTGATACAGGTATCAATACTGACCACCCTGCGTTTGCAAGCGATGAAGAGTACAGCAAATCAAATCCATTTGGTGCAGGTAACTTCGTTGGTGATTGTGAAGCTGATCCTACGTTATGTAATGACAAGTTAATTGGTGTTCGCTCTTACCCTGAAATTACGGCTGCGAATTCAGACTATCGATTTGCACGTGCTGATCGTCGTCCAGAGAATGGTGAAGACTACAACGGTCATGGTTCACATACTGCAAGCACAACCGCGGGTAACTACATAGAGAATACGCCACTTCAAGCAGCCACAGGTGAGAAAGTGAGTGATGGTGAAAACTTGCCATTTACCTTTGATCACACCAGTGGTGTTGCACCGCGCGCGCACATTATTTCATACCAAGTATGTCGCGCGGGCAACTCGGGCGACTTATACGCTGGTTGTCCTGAGTCGGCGATTTTATCTGCTTTTGAAGATGCAATTGAAGATGGCGTTGATGCGATTAACTTCTCAATCGGTGGCGGTGAAAGCTTCCCGTGGGAAGACCCAATGGAAATGGCATTTTTAAGCGCACGTGAGGCCGGTATTTCTGTTGCCGCTGCTGCGGGTAACTCAGGTCCGTACTATATGTCTGCGGATCATACATCACCTTGGGTGACGACAGTGGGGGCATCAACGCATGATCGCGTGATGGAATTAGGTGTTAAAACCATTAACAACTTCCAAGGTACACGTGCACCTTCTGTTGGTGAGTATGCAGGTAAGAGTTTCGCTGGTGGAATTACTGGTGAGGTTGTTTTAGCTGAGAATTACGACGACCCTAATGCTGACGATGGCTATGATGCAGCTAGCTGTAATGCCCCATTCCCTGCGGGTACTTTCACCGCAGACCAAATAGTGGTGTGTTTACGGGGTGATATTGCGCGTGTTGATAAAGCGAAAAACGTAGCTGCGGGTGGCGCAGGTGGTTTTATCCTGCAAAATATTGCTTTTGGTGAGAACGTTGTTGCAGATAACTATGTGATCCCAGGTATTCACTTATCTTCAAGTGCGCGTTTTGCTATTCGCAACTGGGTGAATGCTAACCCTGATGGCGCTGCAATTGCGACTATTGGTGAGCCGCAAAATAACTATTCGTTTGACGAAGAAGCTGGCAACCAGCTCGCTATTTTTAGCTCTATGGGCCCAAGTTATTATATTAACAACCTTGTTCCTGATTTGACGGCACCAGGTGTTGATATTTATGCTGCGAATGCTGATGACCAACCATTCACCGCCAATCCTAGAGCATCAGACTGGACATTCATGAGTGGTACGTCAATGGCTACTCCGCATGTAACCGGTGCCATGACTTTATTGATGCAAATGCACCCAGATTGGACGCCTGCTGAAGTACAATCGGCTCTGATGATGACGGCGAATAAAGTGCGCATTTCTAACGGTGTTACGTTAGTTGACCCTTACTACAACTTCATGACGGGAAGTGGCTCAATTGATGTTGCGCAAGCGGCAAATGCAGGTCTTATCATGGATGAGACAATCGAAAACTATCACAATGCTAACCCGCGTAATGGCGGTTTAGTGGAGTGGTTAAACCTGCCGACATTAGTAAACCAAGACTGTGAACTGACCTGTTCTTGGATGCGCACAGTGAAAGCGACTAAAGATGGTTCGTGGGATGCAACAGCCTATGGTTGGGGTATTGAAGGCGAGCAAGAAAGTGCGGGTGTCGAAGTGAGTGTTACACCAAGTAACTTCACACTTAAAGCGGGTGAAACACAAGACGTGATGGTAACGATGAAGTTACCGAATATCATTCAGTCTAAACTAGACCCAGCAGAACCCGGCGCACCATGGGACAGCATTATAAACAAAAATGCGTGGTTTAACGGTAAAGTACTTTTTAAAAATACCGATGGTAATTCACCTGATGCTCACTTCACATTAGCGGCTAAAAATGTCATTGATGAGCTTCCAGCCATGGTTGATATCGATATGGCTCGTGCCAATGCATCAGAGTCAATCGTTGTGAATACTGACAGCTACAGTGAGTTTACACCAACTTATTATGGCCTTGTAAAACCGACTGAAGTAACAGCCAATATCTTAGGTGTATCACCTTATGTAACGAAAGACCGTGTAGAAAAAGCATGGGATATTCAGGCAATTGAGGTACCTGAAGGTACAAAACGCCTGATGATTAAAGTGGCATCAACAGAGCAAACGACTGATTTATCAGATATCGTTGAACCGCGTTGGCAAATTAAAAAAGCACACTTAGTGGTGGGTTATGATGCGAATGGTAGTGGCTCGTTCATGGTGTCGGATGAAGACATTGCTGAAGATCCAAATGCATTAATTAAAGCACTGAACGAAGAGATGATTTGTTATTCTTCAAGCAGTGTTGAGGATAACTACTGTAATATTATCGATCCTAAGCCTGGTAAATACTGGTTCGCTACCGCAGCGTTAGCTGGTTTACGCGATGTGGGTTATCAAACAGTGACTCACTATGCATTTGTGAAAGAGCAAAATACGGGTGAGTTCAGTGTGTCGGCTCCACAACAACATTCAGGTAATGGCAACTATGAAATTGCGATTAATTGGAACCTACCAGAAGCGCAGCTAAACGATGTGTATTACGGTGGTTTTGAACTGGGTGATTCAGAAGGTGCTGAAGGGACTTTAGGGTTTACATCAGTTAACTTTAAACGTGACGCTGAAGCGTTAACCCTTAATATTGATCAAGACTCAGCACGCGCTATGGATCTTGTAAATGTTAACGTGAAACTCAAAGCTAACTATGAATCTGACGCGCGCGATTACACTTTAGCGTTAACCATTCCTGAGGGCATGGAAGTTTGGCCTGATACATTGACTTCTAACAACGAGTCAGTTGCTGCTTCATTGGAAGTAGAGGGCAACACTTTAACAATTAAAGGGACTCAAGAGGCTACTCGCAATGTGAAGCGTGATTATGTTGTCACGAATAACATCACCAATGAAATGTGTAAAACGCCAATGATCGATGAGTACTCAACAGGTGGCTACATCGATTTATGGGGTGACTTCCGCATTCAACCAGATGCTTCTTGGTATGAAGGTGGCTCAAATGTTTACTTTGATGTACCAATTGATTGGTTATTCTACAAACAAGGCGCTAAGTTTGAAGTTTATAATCAAGCAAACAACAACGAAGTACGTTTACACCCAACAGGTGCTATGCAATTTACACCAATTTGGTGGATGATGAGTGCGCACCGTGGTCCAGGTTTCTTAGTTGAAGCATTAGCCCCGTTCTGGCGTGGTTCATTTGAAATCACTAATCTACGTGATCCAAGCGATCCAACAGGGTTAACAATTGCAAGTCAATATGCAGAAGAACGTCCTGATCTTGGTGACCTTCTGTTCATGGAATTTGATAATGTTACCGACAAGAATACGGGTGATACTTATGATTATGAAGTGATCTTACGCAGTGGTATTGATGACCATGAAGGTAAGTTTGAAGCGATTTTTGCATACGACAATCTAGGTTCTGATATTGATACAGGCACTATCTTTATTGAAGGTGGTGACAGTGTTTATGCTACAACCGCGGGCTACAAAGACGGTGCTCTAAGCAATGTGATCGGTTTCGATGACCTTGGTAAAATCTTACAAGATGACTTAGTCATTTGTTTTGATTACGTGGGCCCTGAGCAAAGTGAAGTTGAATTTAACTTTACAGCGACAATAAAGCCAGAAGCGAAAGGTACCATGCAAGACATCGCGCTTGATTATCTATTAGGTAGTCAAGAGTCAGGTACATTAATGCACTCGATTGGTGTACAAAGCAATCTTAAAATGGCAGATATTGCTGATATGACGGTTGCTGAAAATGGTCGTATTGATGGCATTGAAGTGATGGTTATTGATGCTGATCAATCGCCAAATGAGCTAGTAATCACGGGTGAACATGTGTCAGCTGAGGTGAACGGTATGTCGTTTAACCTGATCCCTGAACCTTATTTCTTCGGTGAAACTTTTGTAACTGTTACAGTGCAAGACAAAGCAAACCCAACAGATAAAGTAAGCAAAGAGTTTTTACTGACTGTTGAGTCTGATGGTGAAGAAGCCCCCGTGATGGTTAACGACATTGAAGATATGACTGTGATGCAAGGCGATATGTTAGAAAGTATTGCTGTTTCTTTATCACGTGAAACAGAAGAAGCGTTCACTCTTACTGTAGACGCTGATAATGCGACATCAATGGTTGATGGCATGACATTTAGCCTTAAACCTGACGCTGACTTCTATGGTGAGATCCCTGTAACAGTGACATTAACGGGCACAGATACTACTATCTCAACTGACTTTATGGTTACAGTAACCGCCGTTGATCTTGCGATTGTTGCGCTAGAAGATATGTCGGTGATGGAAAACGAGTCAGTTGACAATATTATGGTTAGTTTAACGCGTGAGACAGCTGAAGAGTTCACACTGTCTGTTGATGCTGATAATGCGACGACATCAGTCGATGGCATGTCATTCAGCGTAACGCCTGATGCTAACTACTATGGTACAACGACAGTTAAAGTCACTTTAACCAGTGGTGAAAAATCATTGATGGAAGAATTTGCACTTACAGTTGTTTCAGACGGTATTGAATTAGGTTGTACAGATACCGCTGCAACAAACTACGATGCGAATGCTAATACTGATGATGGTAGCTGTGTATACCCAGAAGTAGAAGAAGATGATGACAGTGGTTCATTCGGTCACTTCATCGTGTTACTCCTTCCATTACTTGCACTACGTCGTCGTAAGTAATCGCTTTAAAGGCTCATTTTAGTGAGCCTTTAAAAACAAAAAACCGCGTAAGCTTAACTTACGCGGTTTTTTATTAGCCTAATATAATGGCTACTTTTTAACTTTAGCGTTGGCAAAGGCATCGGCAAAGGCATTGCCCATGGCTGCATTACCAAAGTCACGTTTTGGTTTAGAGGTGTTTTTTACCTTTTGAGCCGCGGCAGGTTTGCTTGTAGTTGCCGCTTTATTGCTGGTATCAACATCATCGTCTAAGCGCATGGTAAAGCTAATACGTTTACGAGCAGCATCCACTTCAAGCACTTTTACTTTTACGATGTCACCCGCTTTGACTACTTCACGCGGATCTGAGATAAACTTATTCGTGATAGCAGAAATATGCACTAAACCGTCTTGGTGAACACCTACATCAACGAAGGCACCAAAGTTTGCTACGTTTGACACCACACCTTCTAGAATCATGCCCGGTTTTAAATCGTTAATTGTTTCAACACCGGCTTTAAACTCGGCCGTTTTAAATTCAGGGCGCGGGTCGCGGCCTGGCTTATCAAGTTCTTTAATGATGTCTGTGACGGTTGGTAAACCAAATTTGTCGTCAATATAGTCGTTCGCAACAAGCTTGTTTAGTATATCTGAGTTACCGATTAAGCTATTGACATCCAGGTTGTTCTTTTCGCAAATACGCTTAACAATCGGGTAGGCTTCAGGGTGAACTGATGACTTATCAAGAGGGTCTGTACCATTAGTGATACGTAAGAAGCCCGCGGCTTGTTCAAATGCTTTTGGCCCTAAACGCTCTACTTTTTTAAGCTCAGAACGCTTGCTGAATGAGCCATTCGCATCACGGTAGTTAACAATGTTCTGTGCCAGAGTTTTGTTTAAACCCGATACACGAGTAAGTAACGGCACTGAAGCCATATTTAAATCAACACCGACAGAGTTTACACAGTCTTCAACCACCGAAGTCAAAGTTTGCCCCAACTGACTTTGTGACACATCGTGTTGGTATTGGCCCACACCAATTGACTTAGGTTCAATTTTAACAAGCTCTGCAAGGGGGTCTTGTAAACGACGTGCAATTGAAACAGCACCACGTAACGATACATCGAGATTGGGGAATTCATTCGCAGCAAACTCAGAGGCAGAGTAAACAGATGCTCCGGCTTCACTGACCATAATTTTGTTAAGGTTAAGCTCGCTGTTTGCTTTTATAAGCTCTGCGACGAGTTTGTCTGATTCACGAGATGCGGTGCCATTACCAATGGCGATTAACTCAACTTTATGCTGGCGACATAACTGTTCAAGCGTGCGCAGTGATTTTTCCCAATGATTTTGAGGGGCATGTGGAAAAATAGTTTGTGTCGTTAATAGTTTACCAGTGCTGTCTACAACAGCTATTTTACAGCCCGTACGTAAACCTGGATCTAGGCCCAATGTTGTACGAGGACCAGCCGGAGCTGCCATTAATAAGTCTTTTAAGTTCTTTGCAAATACGTCAATGGCACCGGTTTCGGCTTTTTCGCGCATCGCCCCTAAAAACTCATTTTCAAGATGTAAGCTTAATTTAATTTTCCACGCCCACTGCACTACGCTCATTAACCATGCACTCGCTGCTGAGTTGCTAACATCTAAGCGATAATGATCGGCAATCATTTGTGCGCAGATTTGTGCCGGATTTTCAGCACTGGGTTCAGGGTTAATATTGAGCTGCAATACGCCTTCATTTCGTGCTCTTAACATGGCTAAAGCACGGTGAGAAGGCACTTTTTTTAGTGGCTCTTGGTGTTCAAAGTAATCACGGTATTTTGCGCCATCATTTTCTTGGCCAGCAATAACGCGGCTCTCAATTTGACCATGTTGACTTATATGACTGCGGAATTTTGCAAGCAACTTAGCATCTTCAGCAAAGCGCTCCATTAAAATGAACTTAGCCCCATCGAGTACTGTTTTCGTATCAGCAAAACCAGCATCGGCATTGATGTAGTCAGTGGCGTGTTGTTCAGGGTCTAAGTTTGGATCATTAAACAGGGCATCAGCAAGTGGTTCAATACCTGCTTCAATTGCAATTTGCCCTTTGGTACGGCGCTTAGGTTTGAAAGGCAGATATAAATCTTCAAGCTCCGTTTTACTGTCCGCGTTATTAATATCCGCACTGAGCTCGGTTGTTAGTTTTCCTTGCTCTTTAATCGTGGCAAGTATAAAGCTACGGCGCTCTTCTAGTTCACGTAAATACGATAGGCGTTGCTCAAGTAAACGCAGTTGCGTGTCGTCTAAGCCACCCGTTACTTCTTTACGATAACGCGCGATAAAAGGTACTGTGGCACCTTCATCAAGTAATTTGATTGCAGCAACAACTTGTGGTTGCTGGGCATTTAGCTCAGTCGCTAAGCGTGCAGAGATATTGCTCATGCATAAACCTTTTTAAAAAATAGAAAATCAGTAAAACTGAAGATTAATTGCCTGAATAATATCACAATAAGAAGGCCTTAAAAGCACTGCTTTTAAGGCCCGCTGAAATAGTTCTTCACAACGCAAATTTTAATACTTAGTGAGGGTGATCGATGTGTTGCATCACTTCACTGAAGCTATTAGCAATGGGGTTGATATTAACAGGAATATGTAACTTTTTAGCAATTTGACGCGCAGAAATTAGCCCACAAATTTCATGCTCTTTACTGGTGACTAGCAAGAACATCATACCTTGATGCTCCATTGTTTGTAGTACATCGCCAATGCATGCGTAACTAATGCTTTGTAAGCTTGCACCCGCTAAATTACTAAGCGGTGTCATTACATCGTGTAATGTAATCTCGTCACGGTGCAGGTTTAAGCGCTGTGCAAGCATCATAATCTTAGAGCTTTGCAGGTCAGCACTTGATGTAATACCCAGTAACTTATCTTCACTATCAATTACTAAGATAAAGTCAGAACAGTGATTGCTAGTTTGTTTCAGCGCATTAACAATCGTTGTGTCGTAATGAGCGCGTAACGGGTCTTTACTGGTGAAGCTATTTAATACTTTAAGCGCCGGAGAGGTTAGGTCTAGGGTTGGCTCAACTTCATTTACAGCATTAGATAATGCGCCATTTGAAATGTCTTGTAGACGTAATTCTTTGAAATTATTCATTTTGATCACCATACATTTTAATAAAACTTTAATTGAAACAATTTTGAGTTAATTAAAAAGCAGGGGGACCTCGCTGATGCGCGCTGAACACAGAAATAACAGAACAAGGATTAACATACACCGCAACACGGCCATCTGGCAGTGGTTGAGCTGCACTGGCAATCAGCGATGGGGTATGTTTGTCAAAGTCAGTATCTGTATTGGCTGGGTCTGTACTGTCGCACGCAATGAAATGTGCGGTTGGCGTAACACTGTCTGAGTGGCTTTCAATGTCATTGGCGTAAGATATCAAACTCGCACTCATTAAAAGTGCGAATACAATGGCATTACTCATGATGCGATGTATTAGGTTTGACATACTTACTACCTTCTAAAACCTCAAGCACTAAATGCGTCTTGAGTCTCTTTAGTTATAGAACACATTTTTAGAGTAGACAATCACTAATTAATATTTTCTGAATATTTATACCATTCCGCAAAAATACTTAATCATTTTGAGTGATTAAACCAGTCGCTACCTGCGTTAAAAATTTCTGATTTAGAACAACTAAATAACTAAATTTTTGCCTTGTTATCAACGCGGTTTTATTGCCTCAAAATAGACCACTTAATTAAGCGTTAATGGTATTAAAGATAAATTAGGGTGCGTTAGGGTAAGTTATTTCATTGACGAACCATTCTTTTGTGCCTTCGGGTGTGATGACCGAAAATTCGTCATCCACTTCTTTACCTAATAGCGCACGCGCCATAGGTGCGTCGATAGAAATATAATCTTTACGCTCATAAATTTCGTCTGGGCCCACAATACGAAATCGTTTGATGTCGCCTTGTTCATTTTCAATTTCGACCCAAGCGCCAAAAAATACTTTGCCTGCTTGTTGCGGATTGTAGTCAACAATTTTTAGGTCTGGCATACGTTTTCTTAGGTAACGTACGCGGCGATCTATTTGTCGTAAAACACGTTTATTGAATTGATAATCGGCGTTTTCAGAACGGTCACCTAAGCTTGCTGCCCACGTGACAATTTTGGTAATTTCAGGACGCTTCTCATGCCACAAATAGTCATGTTCTTGTTGTAATTGTTGATAACCTTCACGCGTAATTAAATTTGTTTTTGCCATTTTACTTAGCCTCACAAGAAAACCTGCCGCACGGTATAAAAGTCTTTTGTCTTTGTCGAGTAGGATTTTGAAATGTTCCGTAACAATCTAAGCGTGCAATTCGATTTTTATTCTTAAGTTTTTCATTTATATTAACAAGTAACACATTACAACAAGAATGAAAGTTATGGGACACGAAACGACAAAGGTATTGGTTGTTGATGACGATATGCGTTTACGCAGTTTGCTTGAACGTTATTTGGTAGAGCAAGGGTTTATTGTTCGTACAGCAGCAAATTCAGAGCAGATGGATCGCTTACTCGAGCGTGAAAATTTCCACTTAATCGTACTCGATTTAATGTTACCCGGCGAAGACGGTTTATCCATTTGTCGCCGTTTACGACAAAAAGAAAACGATATACCCATTGTGATGTTAACAGCTAAAGGTGACGAAGTAGACCGTATAATAGGTCTTGAGCTCGGTGCTGATGACTATATTCCTAAACCGTTTAACCCACGCGAACTATTGGCACGCATTAAAGCGATTTTACGTCGTCGCGCTAAAGAAGTACCAGGCGCGCCTGCTGCAGAGGAAAACGAAATTAGTTTTGGTGAATTCACATTAAATTTAGCCACGCGTGAGATGACGCAAGGTGATAACACCATGTCATTAACCAGTGGTGAGTTTGCGGTATTAAAAGCGCTTGTCACACACCCGCGTGAACCGTTAAGTCGTGATAAGTTAATGAACCTTGCGCGAGGCCGAGACTACAGCGCACTTGAGCGTAGTATCGACGTACAGGTTTCGCGTTTGCGTCGCATGATTGAGGTTGACGCTGCTAATCCTCGTTATATTCAAACTGTATGGGGCTTAGGCTACGTATTTGTACCAGATGGTGAAAAGTAGCAATAATGGGTATGTTTCCGCGAAGCGCATTTGGGCAAACCGTATTTTTAGTCGCAGCGTTGCTTTTAATCAACCAGATCGTGTCATATATCACGGTCAGCTTTTATGTTGTAAAGCCAACCATAGAGCAAGTAAATCTGATCCTCGCTAAGCAAATTAAAACAGTGTTTATCGAGTGGGAAGAAGGCGTTGAAGTGAGCAAAGAAGCCTCTGAAAAGTTCTTTGAAATAACAGGGATAGAAGTCATGACCCAGCGCCAAGCAATGCGCGAAGGGCTGGCTGAAACACGTGAGTATTCAATGCTTTCGCGCAGCATGTCTAAAGAGTTAAATGGTTCAGCACGTGTGCGCATTAGCCAAACGGATCCGCTTGTATATTGGGTTGAAGCACCGCAAGCCCCTGGTTATTGGGTGCGCGTACCCTTAACAGGTTTGCAAGAAAACAACCTGAAATTTTTAACTTTTTACTTGTCCAGTATAGGTTTTTTAAGTGTGCTAGGTGGCTGGTTGTTTGCGCGTCACTTGAACCGTCCTTTAAAAGCACTACAACAAGCTGCTGTAAAAGTGGGGGTGGGCGACTTCTCCACCAAACTCGAAGAGCAGGGCTCAACCGAAGTCATTGAAGTAACGCGTGCTTTTAATCAGATGTCTCGGGGTATTGCGGCATTAGAAAACGACCGTCGTTTACTAATGGCGGGGGTATCTCATGACCTTAGAACGCCGCTTACGCGCATTCGTTTAGCCACAGAAATGATGTCAGATGATGAAGACTACCTTCGCGAAGGGATAATCCATGATATCGAAGATATGAATGCGATTATTGACCAATTTATAGAGTACTTGCGTCATCACAAGCGCGAAGAGCTTGCGCTTGAAGATTTAAATGCGATTGTTGCAGAAGTCGTCGAAGCAGAGCAAAAGCATCATCGCAGCATCACCTTTAAAGAAAACCCCAGTATTCATGATGTACCAGTGAGCATGGTGGCAATAAAACGTGTTGTCACTAATATGATTGAAAACGCGATACGTTATTCACAGGGTGATATTGAGGTTGAAACTCGCCTGAGTAGCAATAAAAAATTCGCGATGGTGGTTGTAAATGATCAAGGCCCTGGTATTCCTGAGAGTGAACTTGAAACCGTGTTTGAACCGTTTAAACAAGGTGATGCGGCGCGTGGTAGTGAAGGTAGCGGTTTAGGGCTGGCAATAATCAAACGTATTGTTGATATGCATGGCGGAAAAGTGCAATTGCTTAATCGCCCCGAAGGTGGCTTAAGTGCACAAATCTATTTACCGTTGTAGATGAAATAACGTGACAGATTAAGACTGATTGCTTAAAAAGTGCGACAGGGGTGTCGCACTTATCTTATTGAACGTTATGACTGTGGTTGGCCGTAAATTTGCTCGGCACGATTAAACAATATCCACGAGGTCAAAATATACTTATCGTTTGAGATTGGCTTATTGCCACGGTGAGTGTGGGTAAAGTAGCCAGGAGCCACCACCATCGTTCCTTTCTTGGGCGATATTTTACGTTGTTGATAGTAAAATTCGGTTTCACCACCTTCCTCTACATCGTTTAAGTAAAACATAAACAACAATACGCGATGAAGCGCTTCGTTATGACCTACTTGCGGGTATACCTCACTGTGCCAGTATGGATAGCCCCCTTTATTGATGTCGTATTTTTGCGCCTGAATGTTACCCATTCTAAAGATTTGCTGGACTAGTAAAGGCAGTTGCGGCTTGCCGACTTCTTCAAAGTTGTCTTGGTTTAAGTCAACGGGTTGACCGGTTTTTGGGTGATAGACTTTTAATCCAAACGCGCCAATCATCATAAAAATATGCTCTTCGAGATACTTAAAGATGTACCCTGCGGTGGTTTGTTGAATATGTTTTAATTGTTCGGCGTATTCTGGGTGATTATTTAGGTATAAATCGCGGCTGTCTTTTTTAGATAAATCAACGCCACCAGAGGTAATGCCTTGTTTTAAATGCGGGCTTTGTTCAAATACCGTGATAAAATTATCGCAAAATTCTTTGCTAAGGGCGTTTTCGTATACGCGAATAAAGTCCGTCATGAGCTACCTTTAGTTTATATTTTTTATAGGGTTACTATGTTTATTGAATCAATCACGCCCCGATTTAGCGAAACGGATGTCTTAGGGCATATCAACAATACCGTACTCCCCGTGTGGTTTGAAGCCGCCCGTGCGCCTATTTTTAGATTTTTTACACCGGATTTAAATCCACATCAGTGGAAATTGATTATAGCCAAGGTTGAAGTAAGCTTTGTCGGAGAGTTGTTTTATGGCCACGATGTTGAGATAAAAACGAGTGTTGAGCATATTGGTTCAAGCTCCTTTGTATTACGTCAAGAAGCGTGGCAGCAAGGCACATGTTGTGCGGTGGGTAAAACGGTCTTGGTACGGTATGATTTTGCCAATAAATGTTCGCAAAAGTTAGATGAGCAAGAAAAAGCAGCACTTTCTGCACACTTATTCGTTTCTGAGTAGCCGTTTTTTGCCGACATTTCTGGGCGCTTGGGGTAAAATGTCGCTTCATTATTTTGACTGAGTAATTTTGGGTTACACGCAATGCTGTTAATGATCGACAACTATGATTCGTTTACCTACAACCTAGTGCAATACTTTCAGCGCTTGGATCAAGAGGTATTGGTTAAACGAAACGATGAGATAAGTGTTGCCGACATCAAGCAATTAAAGCCCGAACATATTGTCATTTCTCCTGGGCCTTGCTCACCAAATGAAGCCGGTATTTCGCTGCAAGTGGTTGAAGAGTTTAAAGGGCAGCTGCCTATTTTAGGTATCTGCTTGGGACATCAAACAATTGCGCAAGCATTGGGAGGTGAGGTCGTACGAGCACGACAGGTTATGCATGGTAAAACCTCCTTAGTGCACCATACAAACCAAGGTGTTTTTAAAGGCTTAGCCAACCCATTGACGGTATGTCGTTACCATTCGCTGGTGGTTGATAAACAGAGTCTTCCCAGTGAGCTGAGTATTACAGCGTGGACCGAACACAATACGCATTTTGATGAAATAATGGGAATAATGCACAAGGATCTCGCACTTGAAGGTGTGCAATTCCATCCTGAAGCAATTTTGACGCAACAAGGGCTTGAATTACTTGCCAACTTTTTAACTCGCTTCTAATCTTAAGCTAATTATTTACAAATATGAACGACAATACTGCTGTGCAAATGACCGATGAAATCCGACAACAAAGGACTGCGATGGTGCTTAATGAGCGTGCGCATGATCTTTTGCTTGGCCACAGTTTTGCACAGCGTCAGATTGGCTATATTCATACTTTAGAAATTGATTATGGCGAGCAAATGGAGCAGCGAACTTTATTAGAAGTTGAAGTTGCAGCGCAAAAGAAACGCCAAAAAAGCAGTACAGCGCACCATAAGTATCGTGCTCAAGCGAGTCAGCAATTACATCAAGTGATTGAAAATGCGATGAACAAGCAGCTGGAAGATATTGATTCAGTGGTACATGAAACCATTGGCATTCAAGACAGTGTGCCCGCTATTTTAGATATTCTTGCGACACGGTCAGCATCGGTAGGTCGCTTAGAGCCGTTAATTAAAGATTTAACTTGGCTTGGGCGTGAGCTCGTCGCGTTTGTTAATTTGCCATACTATCGCCAGCAACGCAGTAAACACACTTCCGTTAAAGTTGATAACCCGTTACTCGCATTGCGTTATATTGGTCTTGATAACCTGAAATTTGTGGTCCCGACATTCGCAGTACGTCACTGGATGCCTCACAGCACAGAACCCTTTCCTTTATTAAAGCGCCGCTTACGAGATAATTCAATGGCATGCGCTATTGCAGCACAAGAAATAGCAAAGCTAAACGGCGTTAATGAAGAACACGCGTTTACTTTAGGCATGTTATTGGATGTAGGGAAAATTGCCTTAGTAAGGCTCTATTTGCGCACTTTTGAGCGAGTGTGGCAACGCAAGGTGGCAATGGCGCGCGAAGAACAAAAGAAAGATTTGCATACTGCATTATTAGAGTTAAAACCCGATCCTTTATTTTTAAGTTCGTTATTAAGCAAATTGTCACTTAAAGTGACAGCCACCGTGATTGAGCAAATGGCATTTCGGTATTTGCCGTTTAACGCCGTTTTGCAGCAATTAACGACACCCCTTGCTAAAAATGATGAATACCTTCCTCTGACCCAAGTGATTTTAAAAGCACGGTGCTATGCGCAGTTTTTAAGCTTGAACGAACATCAGTTAGTTGAGAAAGATGAAGTTCAACGCTGGTTTACGCATTATGGTTTTACACAAAATGAGCTTGATGAACTGGCAAAATGCAACTTTGAGAACTTCCATATCCAAATTAATTAAAATAATTGTTAATTTTTTTGCGACTATTCATTCATTGTAAATGCTGAGCGATAGCAATATTTAGATAACGTGCCCATGCGTGGTTTGCTAGCAGCGCGCCTTTTAAGTGTATTTTGTATAAAAAATACCCCTCAAATAGTTATTCACTATCCATGAAAAAATATCTCAAACCCTTTATTTTCAAGGGCTGCATGAAAGTTTTCTAAGAGACAGATGGATTTTTTTCTGAAATAATGGATGAATGAAAATTGAACCAAAGAGTAATTAAGGTGATTTTACTCTAAGCTCAATTAGCTTAGTAAAATAGCTTAGTTTAGCTTTATAGCGCCGCTTAAGATGGCGTGTGCTTACGATAAAGAGGATATAAAATGACAGTCAATCGCGAATTATTTGATCACGTAATGGTTCCTAACTATGCACCATCAAGTGTTATTCCTGTGCGAGGCGAAGGCTCTCGAGTTTGGGACCAAGAAGGTCGTGAATTTATCGATTTTGCAGGTGGTATTGCTGTTAACTGCCTTGGCCACTGTCACCCGGCCTTAGTAAGTGCATTAAAAGAGCAGGGCGAGAAAATCTGGCATCTATCAAATGTGATGACCAATGAGCCAGCACTGCGTTTAGCTAAAAAGTTAACCGATGCAACGTTCGCAGAAAAAGTTTATTTTGCTAACTCTGGTGCAGAAGCAAACGAAGCCGCATTAAAACTTGCGCGTCGTTTTGCACTTGATAACTTTGGTGAGCAAAAATCACAAATTATCTCATTCAATAAAGGTTTCCACGGTCGTACATTTTTTACTGTAACAGTAGGTGGCCAGGCTGCCTATTCAGACGGCTTCGGTCCTAAGCCGGGCGATATCGTACATTGTGATTACAATGATTTAGCGGCTTTCGAAGCACTGATCAGTGACAATACATGTGCAGTCATGATGGAACCTCTACAAGGTGAAGGCGGGATCATTTCACCAACAAAAGAGTTTGTAAAAGGTGTACGTGAGCTGTGTACTAAGCACAATGCGCTGTTAATTTTTGATGAAGTACAAACAGGTGTCGGCCGTACTGGTGAGCTTTATGCGTATCAAGGTTTAAATGTCACGCCTGATATCTTAACCACAGCTAAAGCGTTAGGTGGCGGTTTTCCTATTAGTGCAATGATCACCACAACTGATATTGCTCAGCACTTAAAAGTAGGAACACACGGTTCTACTTATGGTGGTAACCCACTTGCGTGTGCTGTTGCAGAAGCTGCATTTGATACGGTGAATACACCAGAGGTATTAAGTGGCGTTAAAGAAAAATCGGCTTTATTCCGCGAACTATTAACTGCAATCAACGACAAGTACAACGTATTTAGTGAAATTCGTGGCGAAGGTCTACTATTGGGTGCAGTGGTTACTGAGCAATTCAAAGGCCGTGCAAAAGAGTTTTTAGTGGCAGGGACCGAAGAAGGCGTCATGTCATTAGTAGCGGGTGCAGATGTTGTTCGCTTTACTCCTTCACTTGTTATCCCTGACGCTGATATCCGCGAAGGTATGGCTCGTTTCGAAAAAGCAGTTGCTAAAGTCGTTAACGGCTAATCATTCAACTGACATATCAGGGCAAGCACTGCTTGCCCGCGTTCATAATTTACCGTTATTTATAAGGGAGCAAGCGGACTCATGATGATCCTTCGCCCAATCCAGCAAAGTGATTACCCAGCATTACTTAAAATTGCCCATGAATCAGGGCATGGTTTTACATCTTTGCCTAATAATGAAGAGTTGTTACAAAAGAAAATCGATCATTCACTGAGCTCATTTGCAAAAGTAGCCCAGCAGCCTGGTGATGAAGGTTACCTGTTTGTTCTTGAAGATAGCGAAACAGGCGAAGTAGTGGGTACTTCAGCCATCGAAGCCGCCGTGGGTTTAGATGACGCGTTTTATCATTATCATTTAAGTAAAGCGATTCATTCATCGCGTACACTTAACGTTTATAAAGCCGTTGATATCTTAACGCTATGTAATGATTACACCGGTGCAACAGAGCTATGTACATTGTTTTTGAGAGATGGTTACCGCAAAAATAACAATGGTAAATTACTATCAAAAGCACGTTTTATGTTTATTAATCAACATAAAGAACGTTTTGCTGAAACTGTTATTGCAGAAATGCGTGGTGTGTCAAACGAGAATGGCGAAAGCCCATTTTGGCAATGGCTTGAAGAGCACTTTTTCTCAATGGATTTTCCAACAGCCGATTACCTGACGGGAATAGGTCAAAAAGTATTTATTGCCGAGTTAATGCCTAAATACCCAATTTACGTGAATCTATTAAGCAAAGATGCGCAAGCTGTTATTGGTCATGTGCATGATAATACTCGCCCAGCTATTGAGCTGTTGAAGAGTGAAGGTTTCACTTTTAACGGCTACGTTGACATTTTCGATGCGGGTCCTACGGTTGAAGCTAAAGTGGATAATATCGCTACGATTCGTAATTCAAGAAAGGTGCAGGTCGAAATAGGTCAAAGCCAAGGCGACACCACCGTGATGCTCGCTAATGATAAATTGACTGACTTTAGAGCCACAGTGACACAAATTAATCTACCGTGTGATGTCGATACAATTACCCTTTCAAGTGAGCTTGCAAAAGCCCTTCACTTAGAAGCTGGCGACACCGTATCAGTTGCAAAACTATAGAATTTAGGAGACACAGTAATGACGCATGCAGCGCAATTTATTAATGGTCAATGGCAAGCAGGCCTTGGTCATGCATTCAACTCTGTAAACCCTGCAAATAATGATGTTATTTGGCAAGCAAATACAGCCACGGCTGAGCAAGTAGACAGCGCTGTAAATGCCGCGCGCCAAGCTTTTTATAGTTGGGCGGATAAATCATTTGCAGAACGTTTAGCTATTGTTAAAACGTTCGCTGAAACGCTTAAAGAGCATAGCGAAGAGTTAGCGCTGATCATTGCGCAAGAAACAGGTAAACCGTTGTGGGAAACTCGCACTGAAGCAGGCGCCATGGTGGGTAAAATTGCGATTTCTGAAAAAGCGTTTTTAGAGCGTACCGGCGACGTTGAAAACCCCATGCCACAAGGCCGTGCGATGATCCGTCATAAGCCACATGGTGTTGTTGCCGTTTTTGGTCCGTATAACTTCCCAGGTCATTTACCAAATGGGCATATCGTTCCAGCATTACTAGCGGGTAACACGGTTGTATTTAAACCTTCTGAGCTTACTCCCGCTGTTGCAGAGCTGACTTTAAAACTGTGGCAAAAAGCAGGTTTACCTGATGGGGTTATTAACCTTGTTCAAGGTGAAGTTGACACAGGCAAGGCGCTTGCGGCGCATAAAGGCATTGACGGCTTATTCTTTACGGGGTCATCGCGTACAGGTCATATCCTACATGAACAATTTGCAGGTCAACCGGGTAAAATCCTTGCTTTAGAAATGGGGGGGAATAACCCGCTTATCGTGACTGACGTTGCGGATACTAAAGCTGCTATTCACGATATAGTTCAATCTGCGTTTATTTCTTCAGGCCAACGTTGTACCTGTGCGCGTAAGTTATTCTTACCTGTGGGCGAGCAAGGTGACGCCATCTTAGCGGGTCTAATAAAAGCAACCAAAGCGATTAAAGTAGGTGAATATGATGCTGATGAACAGCCGTTCATGGGCTCTATGATTTCAGCTGCGGCTGCCGCGGGTATGGCTGCAGCACAACAGCAATTAGTAGAACTAGGTGCTGACGTATTAGTTGAGTTAACGCATACAGAAAATACCGGCTTTGTAACGCCAGGCATTTTAGAGTGTACAAACGTGACTAATTTCCCTGATGAAGAGCACTTTGGTCCACTTCTTAAAGTTTTCCGCTTTACTGATTTTGATGCTGCCATTGATAAAGCAAATGACACAAGCTTTGGTTTATCAGCGGGTCTATTAAGTGACAATGCAGCAGATTACGACCACTTCTTACGTCGTATTCGTGCTGGTATTGTTAACTGGAACCGCCCAATTACGGGTGCATCGAGTGCGGCTCCGTTTGGTGGCATTGGTGCGTCTGGTAACCACAGAGCAAGCGCATATTATGCAGCAGACTACTGTGCATACCCTGTTGCGTCAGTTGAGCTTGAAAAAGTGGCTATGCCAGCCACATTAAGCCCAGGCTTAAAAATAGACTAAATCAGTATTAATGATTATAAAAAGCAGCTTCGGCTGCTTTTTTTGTATTGGCTTTATAGCAAAGGTAGCAATTAAAAGCGCTTTCTGCTTAAATCTATAGAGTTAGTCATTTTATTAGGTGTGCAGTCGTATGGTTTTAGATAGGCAAGGGTACGATGATCTTGTCATGTATCTCACTCAAAATTTAGCGCTATTTGAGAAGCCAGGTCAAATAAAGCCAGGAGCTCCAACGGTGCTAGAGCTAATTGAAGACGTGATTGCCGAGAATGTCATGCTGCTTTGCGAACAGCATACAGAATTGAACACCGAACAACGCAGCCAAATCGTTCGCGAAGTCGATGGCATCGTTTATGACTTACAAGAAGTACTAAGCAGTGTCACAAATCAACCTGTTACTGTTGAGCAACACGCCTTTATAGATGAGTTTGCTGGACTTGTAAAAAACTTATTCGATACAGCCGTTGCTGAAAGTGCGTAATCTCCTTTAACACCTAATATCGTTTTTCGATTGCATCTGAGTGTGACTTGCTTACAATCAAGCAAAATAACTTTTAGAGATAAAATAAATGCAAGCGAATGTAAAATGGGTAGAAGGTGATACCTTTATTGGCCTTTCAAATTCAGGTCACAATGTCGTTTTTGATGCGGGTAGTGACAGTGCTGCACCAAGTCCAATGGAAATGGTATTAATGTCGGCAGGGTGTTGCTCATCTGTTGATGTTGTTAGTATTCTTAAAAAAGCGAAACAATCATTTTCTGACGTGCAAGTAAAGCTCAGTGCTGAGCGTGCTGAATCTGCTCCTCGTGTGTTTACCAAGATTCATCTACATTTTGTGGTTACTGGCGATAACGTGTCTGAAAAACACCTTGCGCGTGCTGTTCAATTGTCTGCAGAAAAGTATTGTTCTGTAGCCTTAATGCTTGATAAAACAGTAGAAATTACACATAGCCATGAAGTTGTGGAAGAACAAGTAAAATAACGCTTTTTCCAAACGCAAAATTCGTATAAAATCCGCGAACTTTTATTTCTGCTGGTGCAGGTTTCACTCGTTTAAAGGTTGGTTTAGCATGAATAAACCCTTCGATAAAATTAAGCTTCATGGCTTTAATAATTTAACTAAGAGCTTAAGCTTCAGTATTTACGATATTTGCTACGCGAAGACTGAACAACAGCGTAAAGAATATATTGAATATATCGACGAACAGTACAGTGCTGATCGCCTTACCGATATTTTAGGTGAAGTAGTGGACATTATTGGTGCAAACATTTTGAATGTTTCTCGCCAAGATTATGATCCGCAAGGTGCCAGTGTAACAATTCTGATCTCAGAAGAGCCAATTGAGCAGCAAACAACGTACGACGTTGATGAAGCGCCGGGTCCACTTCCTGAAACTGTGGTAGCACACTTAGATAAAAGTCATATCTGTGTTCACACTTACCCAGAAGCGCACCCTGATGATGGTATTTGTACTTTCCGTGCTGATATCGAAGTATCAACGTGTGGCATTATTTCGCCACTGAAAGCGTTGAACTTCTTAATTCACAGCCTTGAGTCAGATGTAGTAACAATTGACTACCGTGTTCGTGGTTTCACGCGTGATGTTGATGGTGTGAAACACTATATCGACCATGCGATCAATTCTATTCAGAATTACATGACTGAAGATACAAAAGAAGCGTACCAAATGATGGACGTAAACGTGTATCAAGAAAACTTGTTCCACACTAAAATGATGTTAAAAGAAACCGACTTAAATACCTATTTATTCGGTGTATCTACATCTGATTTGTCAGAAGACGAAGAAGAAGAGATCCGCTCTAAGCTAACACGCGAGATGCAAGAAATCTTCTACGGTCGTAACTTACCTGACACTGAGTAGTCACTGGTAACGTATTAAAAAAACGGCGCATAAAATTATTATGCGCCGTTTTTTATTTTATAAGCAGTAACTCAGTTTGTCTGCCATTTAGATACCACACCCCTGATTTATCGAAAAACGCATCTTCTTCGAGCATAATTCGAATTTCTTTATTCCATTGTTTTATAAAAACGGCGTTGTTTAATTCAATCGAATACGCGGTATTTAAGTGCAGTGGATAGTCGCCATCGCCAGCAACCCCTTGTTGTGAATCCCACATGCCCAGCGTTGTTCCCGCAGCATGGCCATGGTAACCAATAGGGTGGGTGTATATTGTGGGCTTTAACCCTTGAGCAATCGCCTCTGCACGAGACTCTTTTAGTACTTCATTACCCGTTTTACCGGCTGCAAAGTGTGAGGTGAAAATATCTTGTAATTGATTGCCACTTTTTAAGGCATTCACTAAATAGTCTGGTGCCTGCGTTTCGTTTTCTTTTAACACGTAAGCATGTTGTTGAGTGTCAGTGTTCAAGCGCAAATAGGTAATGCCAAAATCAACATGCAGTAGATCACCCGCTTGAATAATGTGCTCATTATCTTTGCTAAAGCTTGTTTCATGATCAAACGTTGTTTTATCGGCACGCTGTATACTGACACTGGGGTGAAACCATGTTTGCAGTTTTAATTCTCTTACCCGCTCTCTAAACCACCAGGCTAAATCGTTTGTGGTTGTTTCACCTACCTTTATCACTTTGCTTGAGAAGCCCTCAGCAATAATTTGATGCGCAATAGCCACTGCCTTTTTATACATGTCTACTTCTTCAGGTAAACGTTGCTCGAGCCACTCAATAGCGAGAGGTTCAGCAGAAATGAGCTTATCAAGGTATTTTTTAGGGAGTGCGCTTTTAAGATTATTAAAATCACCGACGACAAGACCATCGGCATGTGCCCAGTTTTGAGAGGTGTTTAGGGCAATATTTTTAGGTTGGTATGTTTCAATTATGTCATTTAGAGCAAGCCATTGATCAGGTTGCTTTTGTTTATCCCATGACTTTTTGAATACCTTGCCTATTTTATATGGCGCGATAGCGTGCGCATCAACCCCACCTTGTTGGTTTCGAGCAAACACCAAAATGGTGGTGCGTCTGGCTGATAACCAAGTCGCAGGCAGCATTGTTTTTAAAATAGGATCTTCGTTATATTCTCTACTGATTAGCAGCCACATATCAATATTATGCTGCTTCATTAATGGGGGCAGTAACGTTTTTACTCGTAATTCAGTCATTTTATCAATAAATTCAGCGCGCGCTTTCATTGGTAAAATATCGACCGTATTTGCGCTTAATGGCAGGGCTAATAAGGCACAAAATAATGAAATAACCGTTTTTTTGTTATTAGTCATGGGTTAACTCTTTTTATTGTCAGTGTCTTTAGAACATAGCAATAATAAATAGACAAGACGATAAGATTAAGATGAATAACAGGTTTATATCTACGGGGTTGCTTGCTACAGTAAATTGATAGATTGCTCAAGAATGACTAAACCAATGATTGAACATCAGTTATTTAAAGCCGAACAAATAAGAACGAATGAAGCCATTGCGGCTAAACGTTGTGGTGTTGCGATGTACACGCTTATGGAACGTGCTGGTCAGGCTGTGTTTATGCATAGCGTGAACTACTTTGCGGACGCGTTGCATTACGTGGTGTTGGTCGGCGTTGGAAACAATGCTGGTGATGGCTACATCGTTGCAAATTTGGCTAAACAAGCAGGAAAAAACGTGACAGTGATAGCCGCTGTACCTGACAAACCCTTGTCAGGAGATGCACTCACCGCACAACAAGCTTGGTTAGATGCCACAGGCGAAATCGTGACAGACTTTGCTGTGCTTGAACAGGCTGATGTTATCGTTGATGGTTTGCTTGGTACGGGTATTCAAAGTGACGTTCGCTCGCCATTTAGTGAGCTGATAAACGCGGCGAATAATAGCCAAGCGCCCATTATAGCTATCGATCTACCCTCTGGTATTCATGCCGATACTGGCGCCGTTCAAGGTATTGCAATTAAAGCGACTGTTACTGTGACCTTTGTGGGTATTAAACAAGGTTTGGTAACGGGGCAAGGGCGCGCGCATGCAGGGCAATGTGAGTTTGCAGATTTAGGCATTGCTGATGCATTTGCGTTGCTGTGCTCACCCTGTGCTTGGCTTATTAATCAGCAAACAATCAACTCACTACCAGCGCGTGATAACAATAGCCACAAAACCAGCCATGGTAAGTTATTGTGCATTGGGGGTAATGCAGGTACAGCAGGTGCTATTCGCTTAACGGCAGAAGCGGCACTGAGAACAGGTGCGGGTATGGTTAAGGTGTATACGCATACCAGCTCAATTCTCAGTGTAAGTATGGGAAGGCCAGAGTTAATGGTCACAGACGCTAATCTAATTGCTTCTCTTGAATGGGCAAGCTGTATTGCCATAGGCCCCGGTTTGGGGCTTGATAGTTGGTCTGAGGCTACTTTTGAAACAGTCATGCAGTACTGTTTCACCAATAATAAACCCTTAGTTATTGACGCCGATGCACTTAATTTAATTGCCCAACATGCGTCGTCATTTCCACTGACAAACACGGTTATCACTCCTCACCCCGGTGAAGCCGCACGGCTGCTTAATTGCAGCACCTCAGACATAGAAACTGACCGTTTTGCAGCGGTCAAACGTTTAGCGCACAGCTATACCACAACCTGCGTACTAAAAGGGGCTGGCACATTAATTAGCAATAACAATAAAACCTGGGTCTGCACAGATGGTAATCCAGCCCTTGCTGTTGGGGGGAGTGGAGATGTACTCACTGGCGTTATTGCAGCCCTAATTGCACAAGGGCTAGATACTCAGCAAGCAGCCTGCCTAGGGGTCTGCTTACATGCAAAAGCGGGTGATATCGCCGCTGAGCGCGATGGTGAGCGTGGTATGTTGCCAAGTGATTTGTTTATGATAGTCAGAGAGTTAGTTAATTCACCTTAACAAGCCATAAATTAAAGGGCCAATTTCATTTATGCCCATTCGCCTCATAAACAGCTCACAATCATTGAGTATTATTGCGGGTTGTATCAGAGTGTTTCAAAATGATGGGCTCTTGTGTCGACAGTGTGGGTTTTATTTTTTAGTCATTAGTTATAAATTAAACAATAAGTAGCACGATTAAACGTCGCGTTGCTATTACATGTATACCCACTGTTTGGATTAAAATAATTAAAAGGATTTATATGAATAAAGCGGTTAATTTATACTTGCCTCTACTCGTGAGTGGCATAGCCTTAGTCACTGCAAGTGTGAGTGTGCAAGCTGACAGCTCTCATCCCGTAAAACACTTTCCAAAAACAGCAACCCAGTGGAAAGCCACAACACAAAAAGATATTGAAGCTGCTTATCAGCAATCAGTCGATAATCACCCCGGCATGTTTGATAGCGATAACCCAGGGTTTCCACAATTACTGTTTAATGCCAAGCAACACGCTTTAATGCTTGCCGACCAAGTAGAAAATGCACAAGGTTACGCAGCCGCAATTGCACGTTTTAATTCGGTTTTGCAAGATGGTCACGCTGGGGCAGTTGCACTGTTACCTGACGACGTTAAGTTGCCACGACGCTGGCCCGGATTTTCTGCAGTATGGCGTGGTGATGGCTTAAAAGTGTATTACAGCGAGCATGATAAAGTAACGAAAGGGGATAAAATAGTGCGCTGTAATAACACGCCTATTGAACCCTTAATGCGCGATACCCTGTTTAAATTTTATGGTGAAGTTGATCAACCCGGTCATTGGTGGAACCAAGGATGGCGATTATTAGTGGATGATGGAAACCCATTTCTAACCCCCTTTAAAAGTTGTGATTTTGTGAAAGTCAGTGGCGCGACGTATAGCATTAGACTTGAATGGTCTGAGCGCCCAAAAAATGTTCGCCAGCACTTAGTAAATGCTTACAATGGTGATGAGCTCGAGGTAGGCCTACACTGGGCAACTCAAGAGATTGCTTGGGTAGCAATGCCTTCATTTTCACCAAATGAAGAACAAAAAGCACGTTACCGACAACTCTTCACTGATTTAGCCGAGCAGCGTGAACAGTTGCTAACGGCTAAAGCGGTGATATTCGATCTTCGCCATAATCAAGGCGGCTCAACATATTGGAGTATGAAAATTGCTGAGCAACTTTGGGGGCCGCAGCATGTGACATCGCGAAGAGAGCAGTTAGTTAAAAATACACGCGTTTGGTGGCGAGCATCCAAAGATAATACGCAATACCTTGAGTCATTAAAAACAAAAGTGCAAGACCAGCCCGAGGTCTTCGCTATAGTAAAACAAGTCTCAGCAGGTATGCAGACGGCGTTAGATATGGGTGAACCTTTTTATATTGAGAAGAAGCCAGCAACGACACCGGTCTTAGATGAAATATCTGAAAGCGATTTTAACACTAAAGCCATCGTTATAGTGCCCGGACAATGTGCCAGTGCGTGTCTAGATGCAATCGATACTTTTAAGTTATTTTCAAATACAGTGTTATTTGGTGCGCCGAGCAGTGCTGATTCAACCTATATGGATGTTCGATTTGTTGATACTCCCTCAGGATTAAGCAAAGTGATAATCCCTAACAAAGTTTATGTAAACAGAGCGCGCGGTAAGGGGGATTTTTACTGGCCTGATATTCCATACCATGGCGTTGACTGGACAACAGAGGTTTTATTAGAACACATTGAGCGTGTTATAAAGTAAAGTGATCTGTAGAGATAAAAAACCCAGCCGAAGCTGGGTTTTTTAAGCGAAGTGCTTGGAGTGGACTACATCATGCCGCCCATTCCACCCATGCCGCCCATGCCACCCATATCAGGGGCACCAGCGTCATCTTTTGGGATTTCAGCAACCATTGCTTCAGTTGTGATCATAAGACCCGCGATTGAAGCAGCGTACTGTAGTGCAGAACGCGTTACTTTAGTTGGGTCTAGGATACCCATTTCGATCATGTCGTTGTATTCGCCAGACGCTGCGTTATAACCGTAGTTACCTTCACCGCCTTTCACATTGTTAACAACAACAGATGCTTCGTCGCCTGCGTTTGTAACGATTTGACGCAGTGGTGCTTCCATCGCACGAAGTGCAACTTTAATACCGTGACTTTGGTCTTCATTGTCACCAATTAAGTCTACCAGCTTGTTTGCAGCGCGCACTAATGCAACACCACCACCCGGTACAACACCTTCTTCAACCGCTGCGCGAGTTGCGTGTAATGCATCTTCTACGCGGTCTTTCTTCTCTTTCATTTCGATTTCAGTTGCTGCGCCAACTTTGATTACTGCAACACCGCCAGCTAGTTTAGCCATACGCTCTTGTAGTTTTTCTTTATCGTAGTCAGACGTTGCTTCTTCGATTTGTGCTTTGATTTGTGCAACACGGCCATTGATACCGTCTTCTTCACCTGCGCCATCGATGATTGTTGTGTCATCTTTAGTGATCACAACGCGCTTCGCTGTACCGAGGTCTTCAACTGTTGCTTTTTCAAGTTCTAAACCGATTTCTTCAGAAATTACAGTACCACCCGTTAAGACTGCGATGTCTTGTAGCATTGCTTTACGACGGTCGCCAAAACCAGGTGCTTTAACTGCAGATACTTTAACGATACCGCGCATGTTGTTCACAACAAGCGTTGCAAGTGCTTCACCTTCAAGGTCTTCAGCAATAATTAATAAAGGCTTGCTTGCTTTAGCAACCGCTTCTAATGTAGGTAGTAACTCACGGATGTTAGATACTTTTTTATCTACAAGTAGAATGAATGGGTTATCAAGCTCTACAGCGCCTTTTTCTGCGTTGTTGATGAAGTAAGGAGACAGGTAACCGCGGTCAAACTGCATACCTTCAACAACGTCTAATTCGTTTTCTAGTGACTGACCTTCTTCAACAGTGATAACACCTGAATCACGACCCACTTTTTCCATTGCTTCAGCAATAATGTTACCAATTTCGCTATCAGAGTTAGCAGAAATAGTACCTACTTGGGCAATCGCTTTTGTGTCAGCACAAGGAACAGACAATGCTTTAAGCTCTTCAACAGCTGCTGTAACCGCTTTGTCGATACCGCGCTTAAGATCCATTGGGTTCATGCCTGCAGCAACTGCTTTTAAGCCTTCGTTTACGATAGCTTGCGCTAATACGGTTGCAGTTGTTGTACCGTCACCTGCAGCGTCATTCGCTTTTGACGCTACTTCTTTAACCATTTGTGCGCCCATGTTCTCGAACTTGTCTTCAAGCTCGATTTCTTTTGCAACAGACACACCATCTTTAGTGATGACTGGCGCACCGAATGATTTGTCTAAAACAACATTACGGCCTTTAGGGCCTAAAGTTACTCTTACTGCGTTTGCTAAAATATTTACGCCTGTTAGCATTTTGCCACGTGCGTCACTTGCAAAAAGTACTTCTTTTGCTGCCATGATTTAATTCCTCTTAAATTCTGTAAACGGGTTGCTAAACGAAAAGTAGGATTAACCTACAATGCCTAGAATGTTATCTTCACGCATGATCAGGTACTCTTGACCTTCGATCTTTTCAGCTTTTTCAACATAAGAGCCAAACAGCACAGTGTCACCGGCTTTTACTTCTAATGCTCTTACCTCACCGTTGTCTAATACACGGCCATTACCAACAGCGATAACTTCTCCGCGCGTTGATTTTTCAGCTGCAGAGCCAGTTAAAACAATACCGCCAGCAGACTTAGTTTCTTCTTCTAGACGCTTAACGATGACGCGATCATGTAAAGGACGAATGTTCATTTATTTAGTTCTCCTAACAGTTTCTGAACAGTACAGAAAAAATCTTGTGTTATGCAGGGGAGTGCTAAAGCCACCCGTTGCGTTTCATTGCCTTCAATAATGGGGGTGGCTTAAAAAAATCCAAGTATAAAAATTAAAAATTTTTAATCTTTTCGCTCAAATTCGCCATCAATGGTTGTTGGCTGGTGAGTTGGCTCTTCATGTTGGCTGGTTTTACTATGATATTGAAAGTGTGCAGCGCCTTGATTCATTTGTGAGCTCATACGCACAGTCGCTTGACTGGCAAGGCCTGCCGCCAATTTATTGCGCACTACTGGCGTTAATAATAAAAAGCCAAACACGTCGGTCATAATACCAGGGGTCATCAGTAAGACACCGGCGATAATCACACACAGACCGGTAAATAACTCTTTTGCAGGCATTTGCCCTTGCGCCATTTGCAGTTGTACGTTTTGAATAGCACCGATACCTTGCTGCTTTACAAGTTTTGCACCGACAATCGCGGTGACAATGACAAGCGCTATGGTTGCAAAGCCGCCAATGACTTCACTCACTTGAATGAGCAGTGCAATCTCAACAATCGGCACTAAAATAAATAATAAAAACAAAAATCTAAACATAACGCTCTCTAAAAATGTCGCTCTTTTTTGAGTCAGTGAAATATAAATATGGGTGATCAGGTCTTTTTTCAAGGTAGAACCAAGGATCATTGAGGCCGCTACACATTGTAGTGACTATCGGCTACTATGGTGCGACTCATGTAATCAAATAAAGGTTCCTTATGACTACGCATTTTCGACTAATTTTTACTACCTGTGCAAATGAGAATGAAGCGCGTCTGCTGGCTCAGCACCTAGTTAAAGAAAAGCTAGCGGCCTGTGTGAACATTTTGCCGACCATTGAATCTATTTACATGTGGGAAGGTGAAGTGACTCAAGCCAAAGAGAGTAAGTTACTGATCAAAACAAAATCAGAAAAAATGAATGAGGTGATCCAAACTATCAAGAAGTTGCATAGTTATGAGGTGCCAGAAATTCAGGTCGTTGATGTCGCAACAGGCAATTTAGCCTATTTTAATTGGATGGATGAGGTACTTAATTAATGCGATCGTTCTTTTTATTACTCTGCGCACTGTGGTTATTGCCAGCCAGTGCAAGTAATAGCAATTTACTCGGAAATTTACTGCAACAACCAGCAGAACACACTTTTCTTCCTGTGGATCAGGCCTTTGTTTTTGATTTTGATCAGCAAGGTAACACCCTCTTCATTGGCTGGGACATAGCGCCAGACTATTACTTATATAAAAAGAAAGTCGAAATAATTGCCAAAGGAGCTGATATTGAAATTCCAGACCTTGGCAAAGGTGAAATAATCGAAGATGAGTTTTTTGGCAGAACCGAGGTTTTTTTTGATTCCTTAAGTATCATCTCAAAATTAAGCAACGTGACAGAAGATGCCGTTGTAAAAGTGCGATTTCAGGGCTGTGCAGAGGCTGGCTTATGTTATCCGCCAGAAGTTAGAACCATCCCTCTTTCAGTCATCGCCGGTGAGCAGGTTACCGACAGTGCATCTGCGGGTAATGCATTAGCGGCATTAACAGCCAATACTGAGTCTTTAGAAAATGTAGAGCCTTCGAAAACAGAACAAAAAAATACATCTGCAGCTCCCAAGGGGGAGCAGTCTTATACAGATAAATTAGCCTCACAGGGATTACTGACTAATTTAGTGATTTTCTTCTTGGTGGGTGTGGGTCTGGCCTTTACGCCGTGTGTTTTTCCGATGTTTCCAATTTTATCGAGCTTAATAGCAGGCCAGCAAAACCTTTCAACGAAAAAAGCATTTTCATTATCTTTTGTCTATGTACAAGGTATGGCGGTGACATATGCTGCGTTAGGTTTGGTGGTTGCTTCACTGGGTGGACAAGTTCAAGGGTATTTACAGCACCCAACCGTACTGATTAGCTTTAGTATTTTGTTTGTATTGCTGGCCATGTCGATGTTTGGTTGGTACGAAATTAAATTGCCAAGCGGCATGATGAATAAGCTCACTCAGGTGAGTAACCAGCAAAAAGGCGGCAACTATGTTGGCGTGTTTATGATGGGGGTGTTGTCGGGTTTAATCGCGTCACCTTGTACCACGGCACCGTTATCAGCAGCCCTGCTTTATGTTGCACAAAGTGGCGACTACTTGGTAGGCGGCTTGACGCTTTATGTACTCAGCTTAGGTATGGGCTTACCGTTATTATTACTTGGCACGTCAGGTGGTAAATTACTTCCTAAAGCTGGCGGTTGGATGGAACAGGTTAAAATCTTGTTCGGCTTTATTATGTTGGTTGTGCCACTCATTTTATTAGAGCGAATTGTTGATATTGAAATCATTTGGTTGATGGCCGGTTTACTTGCACTTGCAACCGCGTTGTATTTACACCATTGGCAAAGTGGTCAGTCGCAAAGTAAGCTAAAAACGGTTTTATGGTTTGCGGCAACGTTATTAGTCATTACAGGGGCTTCGTTAACGAAAAACTACTTTTGGCCGACTAAAGCAGTGGTTACTAATGTGGTAGAGCAAAACCACGGCTTTACACAAGTGGCGAACCTAGCAGAGCTTAAAGATAAAATTAGTGATGCAAATAGCCAAGGCCGTTTAGTGATGGTGGACCTGTATGCCGATTGGTGTGTTGCGTGTAAAGAATTTGAGCATTACACCTTTCCAGATGCCAATGTGCAAAGTGAGTTTGCTCATTTTGAGTTAATTCAAATTGATTTAACCGAAAGTGATGCAAAAACCATTGAGTTAATGGAAGAGTACACGGTGTTTGGTTTACCAAGTATTTTGTTTTTTGATACCCAAGGTAACGAGTTAGCCGAGCAACGAGTCACGGGCTTTTTAAATGCGAAAGACTTTGCCGAACATTTAGCAAAAGTACGAAATAACGCAAAATAAACGGTTAATTGCATCGAACAAGCTGAACGCCACTCAATTGAGTGGCGTTTTTATTTTTAAAAGAGCACTTCATGTAAAATCTAATACATTAGGTTTAATTTTAAACGGTTTGAATAATTAATCACCCTAATAAAACAACAAGGATAACTTGTCGCAGCTCCTTGTCACACGTACGATGCGCCTTGTTTAAGAGTGATTAGACCAGTATTTTGCTGCTATTTACGTCGAAATATCTATAATAGTTGGTTAACGTGAGAAATAGTTGCTATTTTACATTTACCCTCTTAAGTTAAGCAGGGGTTTATGTTGAATATGTTTAAACTAGTTACTTAAAGGATATATCGCGTATTATGGCTGCAAAATTCAGACTTTTAGTTATAAATGGGCCAAATTTAAACATGCTTGGCAAGCGTGAACCTGAAAAGTATGGCACACAATCTCTTGACGAGATTATGGCTGAACTAAGCACGGTCGCGACGCGTTACCATGTTGATTTAACGCATTTTCAAAGTAACAGTGAAGCGGCGCTTATTGAGCGAATTCATGCAGCGTGGCAAGCGGTTGATTGTATTATTATCAACCCTGCAGCATTTACACATACAAGCGTTGCCTTACGAGATGCATTACTCAGTGTAAACATTCCCTTTTACGAGGTGCATTTAAGTAATGTACATGCACGTGAAGCATTTCGTCATCATTCGTATTTTTCGGATGTGGCACAAGGCGTTATCGTTGGATTAGGAGCAATGGGTTATAAAGTAGCACTTGAAGCTGCGGTTAATCGGTTGCAAAACACACATTAATTTTAAATAAACTAACAGGCGGGTCGTTTAATGGATATTCGCAAGATCAAAAAACTTATCGAACTAGTAGAAGAATCTGGTATTGCTGAATTAGAAATCACTGAAGGTGAAGAATCAGTACGCATTAACCGTAATAATATGAGTGCAGGTCCTGCAATGCATTATGCACCTCAACATTTTGCGGCACCAGCGCCGGCAGCAGCACCTGCTCCAGTGGCTGAAGCACCAGCGGCAGAAGCAGCACCAGCAGCACCAACCGGTCATCAAGTTAAATCACCAATGGTAGGTTCTTTCTACTCAGCAGCATCACCAGAAGCAGCGCCGTACGTAGAAGTAGGTTCAAAAGTAAATGTTGGCGATACACTGTGTATCGTTGAAGCAATGAAAATGATGAACCAAATCGAATCAGACAAAGCGGGCACAGTAAAAGCTATCTTAGTTGAAAACGGCGAGCCAGTAGAATTCGATCAACCTTTATTCATCATTGAATAATAGCGCAACAAAAGGCCAACTCTATGTTAGATAAAGTAGTCATTGCAAACCGAGGTGAAATTGCACTTCGTGTATTGCGCGCCTGCAAAGAGCTTGGGATCAAAACTGTTGCTGTGCACTCAACGGCAGACCGTGATCTTAAGCACGTGTTACTGGCAGACGAAACAATTTGTATTGGTAAACCTGCTGCGTCTGAAAGTTACTTAGATATTCCGCGCATTATTGCGGCGGCAGAAGTAACGGATGCGGTGGCGATTCACCCAGGTTATGGTTTTCTTTCTGAGAATGCAGACTTTGCTGATCAAGTAGAGCAAAGCGGCTTTGTGTTTATCGGTCCAAGAGGCGACACAATTCGTCTAATGGGCGACAAAGTATCTGCAATTGAAGCAATGCGTAAAGCTGGCGTACCATGTGTACCAGGTTCTGACGGTCCATTAACGGCTGATAATGAACGCAATATTCAAATCGCTAAGCGCATTGGTTACCCTGTAATCATTAAAGCAGCAGGCGGCGGCGGTGGTCGTGGTATGCGTGTTGTGCGTAGCGAAAAAGAGTTAGTAGATTCAATCGCATTAACACAACAAGAAGCGAAGCAGTTCTTCGGTAATGGTATGGTTTACATGGAAAAATTCCTAGAAAACCCACGTCATATCGAAGTACAAGTATTAGCTGACGGCCAAGGTAACGCTGTTCACCTTGGTGAGCGTGACTGTTCAATGCAACGTCGTCACCAAAAAGTGGTTGAAGAAGCACCCGCACCGGGCATTACAGCTGAAATGCGTAAGTTCATCGGTGATCGCTGTACACGTGCATGTATCGAAATCGGTTATCGCGGTGCAGGTACTTTTGAGTTCTTATACGAAAACGGTGAGTTCTACTTCATTGAAATGAACACCCGTATTCAAGTTGAGCACCCTGTAACAGAGATGGTAACAGGTGTTGACTTAATTAAAGAACAGCTAAAAATTGCTGCGGGTCAACCATTATCATTCACTCAAGAAGATGTGGTTATTCGTGGTCACGCCATTGAGTGTCGTATTAACGCAGAAGACCCTGAAACCTTCATTCCTTCACCGGGTAAAATCACACGATTCCACCCAGCTGGCGGTTTAGGTATTCGTTGGGACAGCCACATTTATGCTGATTACACTGTACCACCTCATTACGATTCAATGATTGGTAAGTTGATCTGTTACGGTGAAAACCGTGATGTAGCGATTGCGCGTTCACGTAATGCGTTAAACGAATTAGTTATCGACGGCATTAAGACCAACACCCCACTGCATAAGAAAATCTTGGCAGATGAAAACTTCCAAAACGGTGGTACTAATATCCACTACCTTGAGAAGAAGCTCGGTCTTTAAACATAATAATGTTTACCTAAAACAAACCGGCAACTTTGCCGGTTTTTTTGTGTCAAATTCAAGGCATGGCTGATTCTCGCCTTACATAAATAATCTGGTATGATTAACAAAGTAGTGTGTTTTTAGTTTTTCATGAGGTAATAATGACCGACAGTGTTGGTTTTCCACTGGCTGATGAAGCTGCAACGGTAAACATGGGTAAGCAACTTGCGGCGTTAATGGAGCAAGGCGCGGTAATTTATTTGCACGGCGACTTAGGAGCCGGCAAAACGACTTTAACGCGTGGTATTGTTCAAGGTTTTGGTCATCAAGGTAAGGTTAAGAGTCCGACGTATACATTAGTAGAGCCTTATCAATTAACGAAAGCAGATGTCTATCACTTTGATTTATATCGTTTAGGTGACCCTGAAGAACTTGAGTATATGGGAATTCGTGACTATTTTTCACCACAGGCAATTTGTGTGGTTGAATGGCCCGAGAAAGGGGGCGAGTTTATCCCTACGCCCGATTTAGATGTCACGTTACGCTATGAAGGTGAGGCACGTGCTATTGAAATAAAGAGTTTAACTGAGCGTGGTCAGTCTATAGTTAGACAATTAAAGAGCGCGCAATAATAAAATAAATAACAATAAAAGGTGTGTTATCAAAAATGGGTCGTTGTACATTTAAACTATTAATTTTTTGGATGCTTTTGATTGTTAGTGATGTTGCGCTGGCACAAAATTCCATTAATAGCGTGCGTGTGTGGCCCTCTCCAGACAGTACTCGGGTTGTGTTTGATTTAAACGACAAACCCGATTACAGCTACTTTATGCTGAAAAATCCATCGCGTTTAGTGATTGATCTCAAAGACACCGATAAGTTAGATACACTGCCAAGTATTCCAAATAAACACCAAATAGTTTCTAAGCTGCGTTATTCGAAACCAAAAGACAGCAAAAGTGTGCGCTTTGTCTTTGAATTAACCCGAGCGACGAAGCCCGTGGTATTTGCATTATTACCTACTGACCCTTATAAGCATCGTTTAGTTGTTGACCTTGTTGATAAAACACCAAAAGCGGAGCCGATAGCGAGTACGAATAGCAGTGTCAAAAAGCGCGAGCTTAATCAAGAACGTGATATTGTGATTGCGATTGATGCAGGGCACGGTGGGGAAGACCCCGGTTCAATAGGGCCATCAGGCACCTATGAAAAAGACATCACGTTGCAAATCGCTAAACGCTTGGAGCGAATGATTGATGCTGAGCGCGGGATGATTTCACGTATGATCCGCCGCAGTGATTATTTTGTAAACCTGAATACGCGTACCAATATTGCACGCGAGAAAAAAGCAGACTTTTTTGTGTCTATTCATGCTGACGCCTTCACCAGTCCGCAACCGAATGGAGCCTCTGTGTGGGTGTTGTCGCTGCGCCGTGCAAACTCAGAAATTGGTAAATGGATTGAGGATAAAGAAAAGCATTCGGAGCTTTTAGGCGGTGCAGCTGGGGTGTTAAAAGACACCGCTAGTGAAAAGTATTTAGCGCAAGCATTGCTTGATATGTCGATGGACCACTCAATGAAAACGGGTTTTAACGTCGCTGAAGAGGTGGTTAGAGAGCTGAAAAAAGTGGCTAAATTACATAAAAAAGAACCACAAGCAGCGAGCCTTGCAGTGCTTAAATCGCCAGATATTCCTTCTATTTTGGTCGAAACAGGGTTTATCTCGAATCCGCGTGAAGAACGTTTACTAAAAACAGCCAATCACCAAGAGCGATTAGCTAAAGCAATCTTTAAATCAATTAAAAGCTATTATTTACAAAATCCACCTGATGACTCTTTATTTGCTAAATTAAAAGCGCAATACCCAACCAAGCATAAGGTACGCCCGGGTGAATCGCTAAGCATGTTGGCGAGTCGTTATGGCACATCTGTGAGCAAGCTTAAAACGGTAAATAACCTAAAATCGAACACTTTGTTTATCGGGCAAGAGCTTGATATTCCCCAAAGCTAGTCAATTAGCGTGTTAGGAACACTATGAGTATAGAAATATTACCCGCGCGACTGGCTAACCAAATTGCAGCGGGTGAAGTGGTTGAGCGTCCCGCGTCAGTCGTTAAAGAGCTGGTTGAAAATAGTTTGGATGCCGGTGCGACGCGAATCCAAATAGATATTGAACGTGGCGGTCATAAGCTTATTCGGATTCGAGATAATGGCTCGGGTATTAATAAAGACGAGCTCACGTTGGCATTATCTCGCCACGCAACCAGTAAGTTAAAGTCACTCGATGATCTGGAGAATATTTGTTCGCTAGGTTTTCGTGGTGAAGCGTTGGCCTCGATCAGCTCAGTATCACGTTTGACATTGAGCTCGAAGCCAAAAGAGCAAGAGGCTGCATGGCAAGCGTTTGCTGAAGGCCGTGATATGGCGGTGCAAGTCAAGCCAACAGCCCACCCCGATGGCACTACCATTGAGGTGAAAGACTTATTTTTTAACACCCCAGCACGACGTAAATTTTTACGCACCGAAAAAACCGAGTTTTCGCATATTGATGAGCTCATTAAGCGAATCGCTTTAAGTCGCTTCGATGTGTCGATTACGTTAACGCATAATGCCAAGGTCGTGCGTCAGTACCGTGCTAAACCAAACCCTGAGGATGCGATTACCCGTGTTGCGCAAGTCGCTGGTAGAGCATTTAGCGAACACGCTTTACATATTCAATCTGGTGAAGCGGGGCTGATGCTGCGAGGTTGGGTTTTACCTGTAGGGTCAAGCAACAGTACGCAGTACTCCTATGTAAATAATCGCATGATGCGCGATAAGTTGATTCTGCATGCAATTCGTCAGGCCTTTGAAGAGGTCGCAGGGTCTGAGGAGCTACCAGGCTTCGTTATTTATATTGATATTGACCCGCGCCAAGTTGACGTTAACGTGCACCCGGCCAAACACGAAGTGCGTTTTCACCAAGGGCGCTTGGTTCATGATTTTATTCTACAAGCGATTAAACAAGTGGTCGTGCCGCTTCAGCATGACGTCGATTTTGAGTCAGGTGCTAATAACACGCACTCTGTTGCAGACACGCCGCTTAATTTCACTCAATCAAGTACGTTGCCAGTGAGTCGCCCTGCTACAAGCTATTCTGAGCAGTATGATTACCCTAAGTCGGCATTACAGCCAACGCGTCACCCTTCGTATTCATCGTCGGGTGGGGCATCGCGTGCAGGGGGCAGTGCGCCAAGTGAGCCCCGAACTAAAACGACTCATCACGATGTTAATGCGTTTTATCAAGGAATTAGCGAGCAACACGCGGCACATTTTGACCATGTTAGCCCTGAGCCCAGTGTTGCAGCGGTAACCGACACACAACCCGCATTGACCCAGCTTATCCATGTGCAAGAGGGGCAGTGTGTATTTTGTGAAGATAACCAGTTATTTGCAGCTCACTTTAAGCACGCACTGAGCCTCGACTGGCACACTCAGGTTGAACAAGCAGGAAACCTTGAAGGCAAAGCATTGCTGTTGCCTGTGCGTGTTAATGTGAGTGATGATGACGTCAATGCGCTTAATGCGCAGCAATCTTGGTTTACGTTATTAGGGTTTGACCTCGTTATTGAAAAACATTTTGTGATGGTGAAAAAACTGCCGCCCTGTTTGTATTTATTAGATGTGAGTGATGCAATAGCTCGACTTATTAGTGCCTGTCAGAGTGTTGATAGCACATTAGACGGTTGGCTTATTTGGCTTGATAGCCAAATACCGACCCGGTATTTTGCAAGCCAAGTCTTTTTGGAACAAATATCGCGACTAGAAAATAATCCACAAACAATGCAACGTTTGCGTGAAAAAGCAGTTAAAATAGAACTATCTCAGTTTTTAAACGAAGCAAGGTAATCAGGCTTGAATAACTTACCCGTCATTTTTTTAATGGGACCAACAGCTGCAGGGAAAACCGAACTGGCAATTGCATTATGCGAGCACCTTAACACTGAAATTATCAGTGTTGACTCCGCACTTGTATATAAAGATATGAATATTGGTACGGCTAAGCCCGATGCTGATGAATTAGCGCGAGCGCCACATCATTTGATTGATATTATTGATCCAGCAGAGAGTTATTCAGTCGCAGATTTTCGTCGCGATGCAATTGAAAAGATTGATCTATTTCATGAGCAAGGTAAAGTACCTGTACTGGTTGGCGGTACAATGATGTATTTTAAATCATTACTTGATGGCTTATCACCGCTACCAGAGGCATCACCCGAAGTACGTGCTGAGCTTGAAAAAGAAGCAAAGCAGTTTGGTTGGCCGCATTTGCACAAAGAGCTTATTAAAATTGATCCTGATGCTGCGAGCAAAATGAGTGAAAATGATTCACAACGCATTAATCGTGCGCTCGAAGTGTATCGTATAACAGGTAAAACAATGACAGAGCTGCAAAAACAAAAGCAGCCTGAGTTACCATATACTTTCCATCAATTTGCGATTGCACCTGATGATCGCAGTGAATTGCATCAGCGAATTGAGAAAAGGTTTAAAATAATGCTCGACCAGGGGTTTGAAAATGAAGTTTCATCCCTATATAAACGTAAGGATTTACACCCCGATCTGCCATCAATTCGTTGCGTAGGTTATAGACAAATGTGGGATTACATTGCAGGCGAAACTGACTATGATGAAATGGTCTTTCGTGGTATTGCAGCCACACGGCAGTTAGCCAAGCGACAGCTAACTTGGTTAAGAGGTTGGCCAAATGTTACTTGGTTAACCACGGGTGATGAAGAAAACTTGCAACGTGTAGTAAGTTCGCTAAGCTAGTAGTAGTTGAAAAAAATTTAGCTTTGTTAAATGAGTTCAGCTACTTAATTATAATAACACCTAGAACGAAGGAAAATAACATGGCAAAAGGCCAGTCGTTACAAGACCCATTTTTGAATGCGTTACGTCGTGAGCGCATTCCAGTATCAATCTTTTTGGTTAATGGCATTAAACTTCAGGGTAAAATCCAGTCATTTGACCAATTTGTTATTTTACTAGAAAACACCGTAAATCAAATGGTGTATAAACACGCTATTTCTACCGTTGTTCCAGCGCGATCTGTTAACTTCCAAGGTGTACAAGGAAGTGATGATGCAGAAGAGCAAGAAGCTGGAAACTTTTAAATTTAGGAGCGTAATGCTTGTTTGACCGTTATGAAGCCGGCGAACAGGCAGTTTTAGTTCATATCGACTTACCTAAAGAGGGGGATCGCGAAGATCTTCACGAATTAGAGTTGTTGGTATCTTCTGCTGGTGTTAGTAGTTTGGCGATTGTGCAAGGCAGTCGTCAAGCACCACATCCGAAACTATTCGTCGGGACCGGAAAAGCAGAAGAAATCGCTGAAACTGTCAAAATCCACAATGCAGATGTCATCATTTTCAATCATCAACTTAGCCCGTCACAGGAGCGCAATTTAGAGCGCGTTTGCCAGTGTCGTGTACTTGATCGTACGAGTTTGATCTTGGATATTTTTGCGCAGCGAGCGCGTACCCACGAAGGTAAACTTCAAGTGGAGTTGGCTCAGCTTCGCCATATTTCTACTCGCTTGATTCGTGGTTGGACCCACCTTGAAAGACAAAAAGGCGGGATTGGTTTACGAGGACCGGGTGAAACTCAACTCGAGACAGATAGACGCTTACTGCGTGCAAGAATTAAGAATATTCGTGCCCGTTTAGATAAAGTCGCTGTTCAGCGTGAGCAGGGGCGACGTGCGCGTACTCGAAATGAAATCCCCACGGTGTCATTAGTTGGGTATACCAATGCGGGTAAGTCGACACTCTTTAACCGTATAACAAATTCTGATGTGTATGCAGCGGATCAGCTGTTTGCAACACTTGATCCAACGTTACGTAAGTTGGACATTGGAGACATTGGCCCCGTTATTTTGGCCGATACGGTGGGCTTTATTCGCCACTTACCACATGATTTAGTGGCTGCCTTTAAAGCAACATTAACAGAAACGCGTGAAGCCGATTTACAGCTTCATGTGATTGATGTGGCAGACCCTCGCCGTAAAGAAAATATTGAGCAGGTGCAATCGGTACTCAAAGAAATTGAGGCAGACGATGTGCCACAATTATTGGTTTATAACAAAATTGATGCGCTAGATGACGTTGCGCCACGTATAGATAGAAACGACGAAGGGCAACCTATTCGCGTTTGGCTTTCGGCACGTACGGGGGTCGGTTGTGAGTTGTTGTCTGAGGCAATTAATGAGTTACTTGCCAAAAAAATGTTTGCCGATGAGCTTAAATTACCGCCACAACACGGGCGTATTCGTGCCGCATTATTTAATTTAAATGCTGTGCATGAAGAGCAATTTGATGAGCAAGGCAATTGGCTTTTGTCAGTACGTTTGCCTATGGCGGAATGGAATCGTTTGAAAAAAGAAATGGGGCATGACCTCGATTCTTTTGTAGCGGCGAACTAAAAATCAGCAGCATGTGTCATTTTTAGTATGAGAAATGCTGTATATTTGATAGATTTAACCTAATTCATTTAGATAACAATGGAGTA
This sequence comes from Pseudoalteromonas sp. JSTW, assembly GCF_013423925.1. Classification (NCBI taxonomy): domain Bacteria; kingdom Pseudomonadati; phylum Pseudomonadota; class Gammaproteobacteria; order Alteromonadales; family Pseudoalteromonadaceae; genus Pseudoalteromonas; species Pseudoalteromonas sp. JSTW. The sequence goes on along the minus strand of NZ_CP058972.1, from coordinate 3,361,007 downwards.
TAGCTATGGCCTGGAATGAACCGGGTAATAATGGCAATGATAAAGATCCGTGGAATAATAAAGGCGGTAAAGATCAAGGCCCACCTGATTTAGACGAGGTACTGCGTAAGTTCTCCGGCAAGTTTGGCGGTTTATTTGGTGGTAACAAACCAGGTAACAACGGCGGCGGACTTGGTGGCGCAGGCATTTCTTTCATTTTAATCATTGCCGTCATCGTATGGGCATTGAGTGGTATTTACACCGTAAAAGAAGCCGAGCGTGGTGTGGTTCTACAGTTTGGTCAATTTGATCGTATTGCTGAACCTGGCTTACGTTGGAAGATGACGTTCATCGAACGTGTTATTCCTGTTGATATTGAAGCCGTTCGTTCATTATCAGCAAAAGGGTTTATGCTCACCGAAGATGAAAACGTTGTTAATGTTGAGTTTGAAGTTCAGTACCGTGTAATTGACCCACATCTTTACAAGTTTAGTGTAACGGATGCTGATCACAGCTTACAACAGGCACTTGATAGTGCACTGCGTTATGTCATTGGTCATGTGAAAATGGACCAAGTACTCACAACAGGTCGTGAGGTAGTTCGTCAACAAACATGGGATGAACTAAACAAAATTATCGAGCCTTATAACCTCGGTATTATTGTCAGCGATGTGAACTTTAAAGACTCTCGTCCGCCGGGCGAAGTGAAAGATGCCTTTGATGATGCGATTGCAGCGCAAGAAGATGAAGAACGTTTTATTCGTGAAGCCGAAGCATATGCCCGTGAAATTGAACCGCGTGCACGTGGTCAAGTCACACGTATGACACAAGAAGCAGAAGCGTATCGCGAACGTATTACCCTTGAAGCACAAGGTGAAGTGGCACGTTTTGAAAAGTTATTACCTGAGTACCAAGCAGCAAAAGAAGTCACGCGTCAGCGTTTATATATTGATGCAATGGAACAAGTGTTAGGTAACAGCTCTAAAGTGTTAGTCGATGTGAAAGGTGGCAATAACATGCTGTATTTACCACTTGATAAAATCATGGAAAAGCAAGGCACAGCAATGCGAGTTGCACTTCCAAGCTCAAGTGATATCAAGGACCTTCGCAATAAGATAAACACATCACGAAACAGCACTGTTAATCCAAGCGGTGATCGTTTCGCTACTGACCGTTTTAATGAGGGGAGATAAACAAGATGAAAAACTTTAGTTTAGTCATACTCGCCCTTGCTCTTGTATTGTCGTTCTCAGCAGTATTTGTTGTGCAAGAAGGCGAAAAGGCAATTGTGCTGTTATTCAGCAAAGTACAAAAAGACGACAGTGATAACGCGGTGGTGTATGGGCCTGGTTTACATCTTAAAGTCCCATTTTTTAGCCAAGTACGTCGCTTAGACGCACGTATTCAAACGCTAGATGGTGCACCAGACCGCTTTGTAACCAGCGAGAAGAAAGACTTAATTGTTGATTCGTACGTAAAATGGCGTATTAACGACTTTAGCGCTTTCTACTTGCGTGCTCGTGGTGATAAGCAATACGCTGAAACACTCCTAAAGCAAAAAGTTAATAACGGACTGCGTACTAACTTCGGTTCGCGCACTATCAGAGAAATTGTCTCTGGTGAGCGAAGTGAGCTGATGGAAGAAGCATTAGTACAAGCATCAGAAAGTGCGCAAGAGTTAGGTATCGAAGTACTTGATGTGCGTGTTAAGCAAATTAACTTACCACAAGAAGTGAGTAGCTCTATTTTCCAACGTATGCGTGCTGAACGTACTGCAGTGGCAAAAGAGCACCGTTCTGAAGGTCAGGAAAAAGCGGAAACAATTCGTGCAGAAGTCGATCGCCGAGTCACCGTTATGCTTGCTGATGCAGAGCGAAATGCACGTACTGTGCGCGGTGAAGGTGATGCGAATGCCGCAGCTATCTACGCGAACGCATACAGTAAAGATGCTGAATTCTTTAGCTTTGTTCGTAGCTTAGAAGCATACAAAAATACCTTTAAAGATAAGCAAGACGTGATGGTTCTATCACCGGATAGCGATTTCTTTAATTACATGAAAGGTTCTAAAGCACAGTAATTTACTGTCGCTGCTAAAAGCCCCGCCTATTTTGCGGGGCTTTTTTGTTTCTGAGATTGCTTAAAACATAGACTGTCTGTTTTTATAAACCTCTGTTCTGCCTGTAATTGTGCTATTAAATAAGATGATAAAAATTCAGCCGCAGAAAAAATAAGCTAAACGGGGTGATCTTTCACCTCGTTTTCTGGTAAAATCTCGTCCTAATTTTTTCTAAGTGAATTTGCAATGGGTAAAAACGTTGTTGTACTAGGCACCCAATGGGGTGACGAAGGTAAGGGTAAGGTAGTTGACCTCCTTACAGACAAAGCATCTTTAGTAGTTCGTTATCAAGGTGGTCATAACGCAGGCCATACTTTGGTGATCAACGGTGAAAAGACGGTTTTACACCTTATTCCATCGGGTGTATTACGTGACAATGTTAAGTGTGTGATCGGTAATGGTGTTGTTTTATCACCAGAAGCATTAATGAAAGAAATCGGCATGCTAGAAGAGCGTGGCGTACCAGTACGTGAACGCTTATTAATCAGCGAAGCATGTCCGCTAATTTTACCTTTCCACATTGCATTAGATTTAGCCCGTGAAAAAGCACGTGGCGATAAGCCAATCGGTACGACAGGTCGTGGTATCGGTCCAGCTTATGAAGACAAAGTAGCACGTCGTGGTATACGTGTTGGTGACTTATTCAACCCTGAACAGTTTGCTAGTAAGCTTAAAGAAGTATTGGAATACCATAACTTCACGTTAGAGCATTACTACAAAGTAGAGCCAGTGGACTTCCAAAAGACATTTGACGATGCAATGGCAATCGCTGATATCTTAAAAGCAATGGTTGTTGATGTTACTGAGCTTCTTGATCAAACACGTTTAGCGGGCGACAACATCTTATTTGAAGGTGCGCAAGGTACGTTACTTGATATCGACCACGGTACATACCCATACGTAACATCGTCTAACACTACTGCAGGTGGTGTAGCTACCGGTGCGGGCTTTGGTCCATTACACCTTGATTACGTATTAGGTATCATCAAAGCTTACACAACACGTGTAGGTTCAGGTCCATTCCCTACCGAGCTTTACGACGGTCTAGATAAACAAGACCCAGTAGGTAAGCACTTAGGTGAGAAAGGCCATGAGTTTGGTGCAACAACGGGCCGTTTACGTCGTACAGGTTGGTTAGATGCAGTGGCTATGCGCCGTGCAGTACAAATCAACAGCATCTCAGGTTTCTGTTTAACTAAACTAGACGTACTAGACGGTTTAGAAACACTGAAAATCTGTACTGGTTACCAGTTAGAAGATGGCACAGTAACGAACGTTACACCATTAGCTGCTGAAGGCTACGAGAAAGTAACACCAGTATACGAAGAGATGCCTGGTTGGTCTGAAAACACAGTCGGTGTTACTTCAGTTGAAGAGCTGCCAAAAGCAGCGATTGACTACATCAAACGTATCGAAGAAATCACTGGCGTGCCAGTTGATATCATCTCAACAGGTCCAGACCGTGTTGAAACAATGGTATTACGCAACCCGTTTGCATAATCACGATATGTTTAAAAAAGCTGCTTCGGCAGCTTTTTTGTGCCTAAAATTTATTCTGGAATGAAAATTGTATATTATTTACTAAGACAGATTTTCATTAAGTGATTTTGATGCGTGTTTTATTGCCTTTAACATTCCTCTTTTCAAGCCTAGCCATGGCTGAAGAGCCTATTACAGCAGTCCCTTTGTATACTGAGAGCGAGTTAATTGGCTTAATTAATAAAAATGCACATTTGGCACGGGTAAAGGCTGATGATTGCCAGCTAGTACAAGATATTGAAGCGCGAGCCAATAAAATGGCGTTGCCATCGTATCAATTCCTGTATGGTGATATGTTAGCGTATGCGGTGTGTGTAGACCGCAATGTTGAGCTGGGTGTTTATTACATGCGCCAAGCCGCACAGCAAGGTTTCGCAGCGGCACTCGAGCAGCTTGGTCGTTACTATGATGTCGGCCAATTAGTACAGAAAGATAAAGCCATGGCGGTCACCTACCTCAGAGAAGCGTCGGCACAGGGAAACCTTAAAGCACAAATTCGCTTGGTTAACCTATTCAATCAAGGCTATGGCAGCCCTCGTGACTATGAAGACGCCTACCGTTGGTTATTTCACTCAATGGTGGCTGACAAAGCACAGCATAAAAAAGTAGAACAGTTACTGGCTAAATTGGCAGAAAAAATGCCCGACAGCGTTGTCGCCCGCGCCCGTCTACCTGAATAAACAAAGGCCAGCAAATGCTGGCCTTATCGTTATTATTAGTCTTCTTTTTTCTCTTTATTTTTACCGTTATTCGGATCTTTTAAAACAGAAAGTTTAGGAGGCTGTAGTGCCACGACTCGTTCACCAACTTGAGGTGTTTTTTCCATGTGGGTGGTGAAAGGGCGAAGACGTATAGGTGAATCATCGTCATCATCTTTTTCACCATTTAGAATAAACAATGGAATTGCTTCACTGTTGACTTCTTGGTACTGCTCCCAGCTAAACTCGTCAGAAATACGCGTTGCACTCACTTTACCCCCTTTCGCGATTAAGCTACTTAAACGAGCATAGGCCCCGTTATCACCAAATAAAATTTGTCGTGATAAGAACGTCGCACTGTCTTTATTCGCTTTAGCGTGGTTGGTTGATGAGCGCAGTGAAAATACATTTTTTTCATCCAATAGGTGAGAAAAATACTGTACGCCCAAGGCATTATGATGACGGTTTGGCGACAGTGCCAACACGTTTCTAATTGTGGTTAGGGGTAAGTAACGCTCAGCATGTTCTGATTGCGGGTTACCGTAATAACAGGGTAAACCATCCATGCGCGCCATGCGACAGTTTTCCCACGCGGGGTCAGATAAATGAACAGGAATGTTTTGTTCTTTTAAACCACAGGCGATAGCACGTGCAACATGGTTTGCACCTATGATAAGAATCGTATTAGGTGACGGCTGACGTACTTTTAATAATTTAGCTAAAGGCGTTGCCGTTAAACTCTGTAAAACCACTGTGACGATAATGACTGTGAAGATAAGTGGCACTATTTTTTCTGCATCCGCGATACCGGCTTCGACCATGCTTAGGGCAAACACAGAGCCTACTGCTGCCGCGACAATACCGCGTGGGGCTATCCACGATAAGACGAGACGAGATTTTAAGGGTAAATCACTTTTAAACGTCGAAATTGCGATACACGCAGGACGCGCCACAAATAAAACAATGGCTAAAAAGATAAACACGTCGCTGTGCAGCATCATTAAGTCGGATAGCTGCAAACGTGCAGCCAGTAAGATGAACAGGGATGAAATGAGAATCATCGACAGGTCTTCTTTAAATTCAAGCACAGAGTCTATTTCTAAGTCGTCCTGATTAGCAAGCCATATACCAAAGACGGTAACAGCAAGTAGTCCTGATTCATGGCTTAAGTGGTTAGAAACCGTGAAACTAATGAGCACTAAGGCTAGTATGCCAAACTTATGTAGTTCGAACGGTAACCACTCTCGGCGAATAAGTAGGGTTGTTAACCAGCCAGCGACGACACCGATTGTTAAACCAACGCCTAAGGTCTTGAATAAAGCAATGATCGTGTGGCTGAGTACTTCGCCCTGACCAACAAGCATGACGGCTTCAAATACAAGCACTGCAAACAAGGCACCAATGGGGTCAATAACAATACCTTCCCAGCGTAATATACGGTCGATATCTTGCGTAGGCCGCATTGAGTTTAATAAAGGGGCAATAACCGTAGGGCCGGTAACCACTAATACTGCCCCCAGAACTGCTGCAACACGCCAGTTTAGTTCTAAAATCCAATAGGCACTGAGGCTTATAATTAAACAGGTGGTGATCATACCGATGGAGCATAGGTTTCGAACAACTTTGCCTATGCCTTTTAACTCTCGAAAATGAAGCGTTAAGGAGCCTTCAAAAAGGATCACTGCAACACTCAATGACACGACAGGGAAAAGCAAGTCGCCGAGTAAGGCATCGGGGTTTAAAATGCCGCTAAATGGGCCAAGTAATAAACCCGTTAGTAGTAAAAATAAAATAGCGGGTACACGAAACGCCCAGGCTATCCACTGTGCTAACACAGAGCACAAGGCGATCCCTGCTATATAAATTGCTGACATAGAATAAAGTATCCTTTAGTTACTACTATTTAAAAACACCAACGAGATAGGTAATCGCGTTTGAAAACGATAAACAGTCGTTAACTTTTAAATAAAATTGCTTACCTATTAAAGCCTACTCACCGTCATAGACACAAGCAAACTTGTTGCTTCACATACGATTTTAGTCGTTATTACTACTTTTTGGGCTGCTTTCGACAACAAAATCCTTAAAAGTTGATAAAAAATCATTAATTGATAAATGCTAGGTCTTAACTTTTTGTTATTTGAGCTCTATTTTTCAAGGTTATGGTAAGTATAAAAGGTATGATTGCTTTTCAGACTTGATCTTACCCCCATGTTTACCGTATTATATTTCGTGTTCAAACAATTTGATATCTAAATGATTGGTAACGAAAACCCTTTCTACTTAGAGCTTAAGCTCTATTTAATCAATTGTTTGGCGAGCTAAGTGTGTATTTTACACTTTGTTTTCTAATTAAATAGAAATGAGCTTGGTCCTATTCAGTGTGTATTTATTACGTGTTGAATAGAATATAAGTTCATTGTCTGGTCAATGTTTAGTTCCCATCGTGGCTGCTAAATCTCGGTCATACAGTCTACACCCTATCTGTTGGTGTACCAGACTGTATAGGCTCTATGTATGTTGTTATTAATAAAAGCCGCACACAGCTTTTTACAGCGATACATAAACAACACTTATCTTTTTATAACAACTTATGGTTTATAACCGTTTGGTCTACTGACTGAATAAAAGTTGTGCTATATCTAATCGCATTACTTGCGTGGCTTAGCTGTGTGCTCAGATAAGTGGTTTGACAGATTAATTATGATCAGTGCGTTTAGCTCGGCTAAACGTGAGTCTTTTAATCAGTGGCATTTTGACACTGAACAGATAGTAAAATGGAAAGTTGAACAGTTATGCAAAAGTTTAAATGGCAACGTATAGTACTAAAAGTTGGTAGCGCCTTAATCGCACCTGATCAAGATGGGTGTCGTTCTCGCTATTTACTGACCATTGCACAGTTCATCGTTCGTTGTCGAGCGCAAGGTATCGAAGTTATTTTAGTATCGTCAGGTTCGGTGGCTGCTGGTTCGCATTTATTCCCAGAGCAAGAGCAACGCTCTGTGACGATGAAAAAGGCAATGGCAGCGGCTGGCCAAACAGAAATGATGGCCATGTGGGATCGCTTTTTTGATTTCCCATCGGCGCAAATTTTATTAACGCATGGTGATTTGCGAGACCGTGAACGCTATACAAGTATTAGAGAAACAGTATTTACTTTACTTGAGCACGGTGTATTGCCCATCATTAATGAAAATGACACGGTAACAACCGACGATTTAAAAGTAGGTGATAACGATAACTTATCAGCCATGGTTGCGGCTGCGGCAGATGCGGATGCCTTGATGATTTTCTCAGATGTCGATGGTTTATATGACAAGAACCCTAATTTACATGAGGACGCTGTCTTATTACCTGAAATCGAAAGCATCGATGAATCAATTTATGCTATGGCTGGGTGTGCAACCAGTGCTGTAGGTACTGGCGGTATGAAAACGAAAATAGAAGCAGCAGAAAAAGCGACTTCACATGGTATCACCACCTATATTTTAAACGGGTTTAAAGAAGAAACATTTAACCGTTTATTAGCAGGTGATAATCCAGGCACTATTTTCACCCCATACGAAAAACCAATGCAAGAAGCGGTGCATTGGATGACTCACACTGCCAATGAGCAAGGTGAAGTTGTGGTTGAAGGTTCAATTAATGAATCATCAAACCGAGAAAATGGGTGTATTCGCAGTGATGAAATTCTTGCGGTACACGGAGAATTTGGCGTAGGCGATACTATTTTAGTACGCAGTGACGATGGTACGCGCCTAGCAAAAGCAACAGCGAATTACAGTAGCTGTTTATTAAGTTTTATAGCTGACAACGAGCAAAGTGAATTTAGCGAGAAAATGCAGGATTCAATTGGCCCCGTTGTTTCAGAGAAAGATATCGCATTATTGGAGAAGTCATGAGTTTAATTACGGATATTTCGAGCCAAGCAGCACACGCTGCTACCCAGCTAGCCTTACTGGATACAGCCACTAAAAATCAGGTTTTAACTGAGATGGCACAGGCACTTCGTGAAAGTAAAGCGTTCATTATCAAAGAAAATGAAAGCGATTTAGCTGCGGCGCGTGATAATAATCTCCCTGGGTCAATGATTGATCGCTTAACGTTAAATGATGAGCGTATCGAAGCCATGGCTGAAGGGATTGAGGTAATTGTTAGCCTTGACGATCCTGTGGGTCAACTACGTGAAATTACTGAGCGCCCGAATGGCATTAAGATCAGTAAAATGCGTGTGCCTTTAGGTGTGGTGTGTATGATTTACGAAGCGCGTCCTAATGTAACAGCGGATGCGGGTGCATTGTGTTTCAAATCAGGTAACGGTGTCATATTACGCGGTGGTAAAGAAGCGCTTAAAAGCTCGCAAGCGATTGCCAGTGTGATGCACAAAGTATTAGAAAAGCATGGCCTGCCAACAGCGTTAATTTCGGTGATTCCAGACCCAGACCGCGGTTTACTCATGGAGCTGATGCAGCAACGTGACACCATTGACTTAATCATTCCACGTGGTGGTGAAGGCCTAATTAACTTTGTAACAGAAAACAGTACGATTCCTGTTATTCAGCATTTTAAAGGCGTATGTCATCTTTATGTAGATAAAGACGCCGACTTAAATGTGGCTATTAATCTATTACTTAACGGTAAAACGCAGCGTACAGGCGTGTGTAATGCACTTGAAGGTTTAGTTGTTCACCAAGATATCGCTGATGAGTTTTTAAACTTATGTGCAGTGGTACTGCGTCAAGAAGGCGTAAAAGTGAATGCAGACGCAATAGCCGCAGCGTATTTTGACAACGCGACTGTACTGGGCGACGATGAGTTTGGTGAAGAGTACCTCGATTTAGAAATCGCGATTAAAGTTGTTCCTGATTTCGCGGGTGCGATTGACCACATTGCTAAATTCGGTTCTAACCACACAGAAGTGATCTGTACAAAAGACCAAGCTGCTGCGCAGTTATTCCAACGTAGTGTAGATGCTTCAGTGGTTATGGTTAATGCATCGTCTCGTTTTTCTGACGGCTCGCAATTAGGTTTAGGTGCAGAGATTGGTATTGCAACAACCAAGCTGCATGCTTATGGCCCAATGGGCTTAGAGTCACTCACGACAGAAAAATACCTAGTGAACGGCGAAGGTCAAATTCGCGAGTAATTATTTACAAAATAAAACATGAAAATGCCGGGCTCTGCTCGGCTTTTTTTTATGTGAATAAAATTAAGACGGCAAAAAATAACGGATAAACTAGATAATTTTTTTAGATAAGTTTGATATTAAATTTGGCAGAGTGCCTAAGAAAAGTAGGAAGGTGGTGGAGCTAAGCAGGATCGAACTGCTGACCTCCTGCGTGCAAGGCAGGCGCTCTCCCAGCTGAGCTATAGCCCCACATTCCTAAATACAGGATGCTTAAGTCTTACGTCTTAAGCGGGGTGAACTTTAATTATTTTTACATTCGCGGTCAAGTGTTTTTTAAAAAATGATCGAATTTTTACCCTCCGCTTTTATTTTTGATAGACTAGGTCGCATCTACTGTTCAAGGCTTATCCAATAATGAAAAAAATAGCATCGCTTTTGGTTGTTTTATTAGCTGGTTGCGCAAGCCAAGGGGACGCCCCTCCTTTTGAAATTAATAACAAACAGTTTTATGGAAAAAATGATGAGCAGGGAAATAAAATTTTTGCTTATGTTGTGTCAGTAAAAGCGCAAGGCCGAAAGCCTATTAATTTAGATAAGCCGATGACGCGTCGACAATTTAAAGATTTTGCCGAGCAAGAGTACTTTGAAGAGTCGAGCAACTTAAAATTACTCTTAGAAGATCAAGCTGTTGAATTATTAAATGAAGAACTCAAAGAGCGTTCGTATTGCGACGACAAACATGTAATTGACGAAGTATTATGGCGTGATTTGAGTGTGCAATTACGAGGACGTTGTTTGTAAATGTATGCCGATAAAACCAAGCTGGCAGCGGCACTTGCTCAGCTCGCTATTGAATACGAAGAAATAGAACACCCACCATTACATGGCAGCCTCGATGCTGATACGTTTATGGTTGATAGGCCTGGTACGCGACTGAAAAACTTATTTCTGCGTGATAACGAAGGTAAACGTCATTTTTTGGTGATAACAGCCCACGACAAACAGCTTGATTTAAAAGCGATTGCAAAGCAGCAAGGACTTTCGCGGATAGGTTTTGCCTCAGATGAGCGACTTGCACGTTATTTAAAAGTGCCGCCTGGCTGTGTGTCTATGCTGGCACTTTTAAACGACAAACAAAATAATGTCACGTTGTGGCTTGATCAAGAAATCTGGTTTAATGCGCTTTTTCATTGCCATCCGTTTGAGAACACCGCGACTTGGTTAATGAAAAAAGACGACTTAGAACGCTTCTTTGCCAGTACAGGGCATCAGCCTCGAGTCGTATTCCTTCCTGCTAAATAAACCAACGCGAGCCCTATTAAACATACCAGCAGCAGTACTGCCATAAAGGCAACTTGACCATGTTGCTGGTATATCAGCCCCGGTAACAGCGAACCAAGTGCACCACCACTGTAATAAAACGATACATAGCCGCCATTCGTCACACTGGCAGGGGCGGTGCTAATTTTATTAACCAATGGTGCGGCACTTGAATGAATCACAAACATAGCGCCACAAAAACCTGTAAATGCGATGACAAATAACAGCAGCTGTTGACTCATCAACAGCAACATTGTGAGGCTATAAAATAAAAATACCCCAGTGAGCAAGCGCCAAGGAGATGAAGACTTTCTCAGTAACCAAGGGGTGGCTATTGACGCAAGTGCACCGACTAAGTAGCCAGTATAAACAAGTCCGATTTCGCGCGTGTTAGTAATGGCAAAGCTATCTTGCAGAATAAAGGGCAAATAATTTAACAGCGCTGCAAAGCAAAAGAACATACAAAAAACCGCCCCATAGAGCTTCAAAACTAATGGGCTTTTTAATTGCTTTAAATATAAAAGGGGTGATTGTGGGGTATGAATTGCGGTTGTCTTTTGGGGTTTAGGGATAGCGAAGGCAAGACAGACTAAGCCAATCGCTATCACATAGTAAAAGCTTTGCCAGCTTAAAAAATCAGTAAATAAGGCCGCTAACATACGACCAAAATAACCACCAACAATCGTACTACCAATATACAAGGTCATATTACGCTGTAGTAGGTCGGCTTGGTAAGTGACACCAATATAACTGGTCATCGCGGTGAGTGCGGCTGGCAGCGTAATACCTTGAATAAAACGTATCAAAAGTAACACGTTAAAGCTCGGCGCAAAGGTAAAAATAACGCAGCTAATAGCCAGTATAACCATAGCGATTTTTAAAATAACCAGCGGGTTACGCTTTGCTAAAAATAACCCATACACTAATGGAGCGATTGCTAGCGGGAGCATTGTGGCTGTCATTAAACTGCCGGCGGCGGCTGGCGACACAGAAAAATGGCGAGCAAATAATCCAAGTAGGGGCTGGGGTGCGTATAAAACAAAGAAAATAAATACAGAGCAAAGTAACAAATGTCGCAGCTGCATTTTTAGCTCCGTGAAGAAAAAGTATTAGCTTATAGAGTGCGAGTAATTTTACAAGTATCATAATGATTAAAGTAAGAAATATTGCGTTAAATCAAAGTGTCATGATTTCATCGCGTGTTAATCTGCGTGTAATAATATAAATAGCAAAGATTCAAATGGGTTCAGTACTGTTATTTGTTTGCATAGCTGATTAAAATAGCCCTTATACGCATTTTAATTATTGGAATTTAGTGATGGGTTCATTACAAGATCAGCTACTTAAAGCTGGGCTCACTACCTCGCACCAAGCGAAAGTAGCTAAAACTGAAAAACGTAAGCAGCAAAAGAAAAAAAAGAAAGGGGCTACCAGTAATCCAAGTGATTTGCAAAAGCACATTGAGCAAACCAAGCTCGAGCAGCAGAAAAAAGCAGATGAACTAAATAAAGCGCGTTTGGAAGAGCAAAAACAACGTGAGCAAGTTGCTCGCGTTAAGCAAATTTTAGAGCATAATAATCAGGATGAGATCCGTGGCGATCGCACCTTTAATTTCACTTATGAAAATAAAGTGAAAGAGCTCGACGTAAATGAAAAAACACAAAAAGCGTTAGCGGGTGGTCGCTTAGCAATTTGTGTTTTAGAAGGCCAATTTTTTGTTCTGGAAGATGAACCAGCTCGAAAAGTCGCTGAAGTTAGCGAAGAATATATAGTGTTCCATGTCGAACCTGAAGATAAGCAAAAGGATGAAGACGATCCCTATGCTGATTTTGAAGTGCCTGATGATTTAATATGGTAACCCGCATAACTGCATAGCATTTAGGTTGCTGTAACAATTTTTCGGGGGCAATTTGGGTGCAATATTGTTAAATCATGGTCTACACTAAAGAAAATGTTTTCTAACCCGTTAAAAAGAGAAGATACAAATGAGCAAGATAACTAAAATTCTATGTGGGGCTGGCCTTGCAATGGCTGCAAGCCTATCTTTCAATACAATGGCTGCTGATGGCGCAACGCTATACACAGCAAAACTTTGCCAAACGTGCCACGGTGCAGAAGGTAAAGCACCCATTATGCCGCTATACCCTAAGCTAAATGGTCAAAATAAAGAATACTTACTTGCACAAATGAAAGACATTAAGTCTGGTGCACGTAATAACGGTATGGCTTCTGCGATGAAAGCAATGGTTGCGAACGTATCTGAAGAAGAAATGGCAGCAATTGCAGATTATTTATCACAAGTTAAATAATCCGCTACATTTAATAAAAAAGGCCACATCAATTGATGTGGCCTTTTTGTATCAGCTATTGATCATCGGTTAATAGTAATTTAGACTTCTATACATCTATTTATGCTTGTCGCATATACAAGGTTTTCCATGTTTGACTTACCAAAACTCGATTTAAAAAATAAAGTATCTGAACAAGAATGGCAGCTTCGCGTAGATTTGGCTGCATGCTATCGTTTGGTCGAGCATTTTCGTTGGGGTGATTTAATTTATACCCATTTATCTGCACGCTTACCGGGCACAAATCAGTATTTGGTCAATGCATTTGGTTTAAGCTTTGATGAAGTAACCGCGTCAAACTTAGTGAAGGTTGATTTAGAAGGGAATATTCTCGACGATACACCGTTTAAAATTAACCCTGCAGGTTTCACTATTCACAGTGCTATTCACGAAGTACGCGATGATGCGCATTGTGTTATCCACCTTCATACCAAAGAGACTATTGCAGTAGCAACGCAAGAAAAAGGTTTACAACCGTTAAGCCAATACTCGATGTTTTCATTGCCGTCACTGTCATACCATGGCTATGAAGGCTTAGCCGTGAACAAGGATGAAAAAAAACGTTTACAAGATGATTTAGGCACTACAAATCATATGCTTTTAGTAAATCATGGCGGTCTAACTGTGGGTCCAACGGTGGGGGATGCATTTATGCGCTTCTATGATTTACAGCGCGCCTGTGAAATTCAATTGGCGATTCAAGCCAGTGGTCAAACAGCTATTCCGGTGCCTCAACCTATTATCGATAATATTTATAATCAAGCGAATGTCGTGCATAGCGGCAGTACTGGAGGCCAATTAGCGTGGCCTGCGATGCTGCGTAAGGCTTATCGCCTTGATCCTAGTTTTGCTCAGTAAGGAGTAACCATGAAAGTTAATCGCGTCGAAGTGTTCGATATTCATTGTCCAGACAGACCTGCTTGGACACCTGTGTTTGTGCGTATTCATACAGATGAAGGTATTAGTGGCGTTGGTGAAGCCGGGCTTGCTTATGACTTAGGTCACAGTGCAGCCGCTGCGATGATCAAAGAAATGGCTGACGCTTTTTTAATAGGCCATGATCCGTTTCAAACTGAAAAGCTATGGTCACGAATGCTACGCGAGAGCTTTTGGGGATTAGGCGGAGGACCAGTGGTCTACGCTGCGATGAGTGCGATTGATACTGCACTGTGGGACATCAAAGGGAAAGCATTAGGTTTACCTGTTTATCAATTGCTAGGGGGTAAAGTTAACGACAAACTTCGTACTTACGCATCGCAATTACAGTTTGACTGGGACAGCGAGTTTAAAGCACTTATTCATCCAGAAGAATATGCAGAAGCGGCATTAAAAGCGATTGCTGAAGGTTACGATGCAGTGAAAGTTGACCCTATCCAATACGATAAGCACGGCAATACTTATTATGACCGCACTAATATTATTTCTCGTGGTGAAATGAAGTTATACCGCGCGCGTATGCAGGCTATTCGTGAAGCGGTGGGTGATGAAGTTGATATTATTTTTGAATGTCATAGTTTGCCAGGGGCAACATCTGCAATTCAAATTGGTGAAATCGCCGAAGAATTCGATTGCATGTATTATGAAGAGCCAGTGAACTACCTAAACCATTCATTGCATGCCAAAGTCGCTGATAAAGTTGCAGTGCCCATAGCCGGTGGCGAGCGCTTGTATAATCGTTGGGGTGTACGTCCTTATCTTGAAGATCAAAGCATTGATGTGCTTCAGCCAGATCTTGGTTTATGTGGCGGTTTCACCGAGACGAAAAAGGTCTGTGATTACGCTGATATTTTTGATGTGCGTATTCAAGCGCATGTATGTGGCGGTCCAGTTGCAACAGCGGCATCGTTGCATTTAGAAACAGCCATTCCTAACTTCTTAATTCATGAGCATCACACTTACGCGATTAAAAAGTGGAATCGTGAGTTATGTATTCAAGACCCACAACCTAAAAATGGCTTTTTCCAAGTATCCGAAGAACCCGGCATTGGTATTGAATTAAACGATGATGTTGTGATGCGTTCGCAACGTGTCGAAATAAAATAAATAGATTCAGCAATAAAAAAGCCCGTAAGGGCTTTTTTTATAGGTGTTTAGGTATATGTGAGGCTTAGTTAACCGCTTTACACTTTACCAGCGGCAGTGGCTCTGTTGCTTTGCTGTCTAAATGACGAACAAAGCACATTTTATCTTTAATGAGTAATTCAAAGCGATCGGGCATAGAAAGCTGCTTTCCCATGATTGGATTGCCTTGCGCATCTGTGATGCCCATGCTGTCAGTAACGAGGATACTGCTATTGATAAAGGCATCATCGGCGACTGCAATAGGCTGACTGTGCATTAATCTGGCAATACCTTGTGCAATCAAGGTGCTTTGCGGTGTTGTTAACACCGCATGTTGTAGCTTAGGAGTCGGCTCTTGGCTTTGTGCACTACACCCAAGCAAAGTTACAAAGTATATTGCTGTGGCTACTTTAAAGTTCATACACGCCTCTAATACTCAAGTATTTTGTTTTGCTCAATAAGCGTTGTTGCTCGGTTGTCCTGTACTTTTGGTGTATCAGTGAACAGCGCTGGTGCAAAACCCTGTTTGCTGGTCATTGAGCTTGCTACAGGGCATGTGCCAGTCGCTCTGTATGCCAGTGCAGTACTAAGTAATGCTTCATTTTCGTCGCCTAGCTGATGGCTAAAGTCATCGGCGACTGCACAACCTGGGACTCGCACGGGTTGAAACTCACTGCCAGTGCTGTTTTGGGGGGCAAAACCATCGGCATATTCACCAAAGCCTTTATTGTTAACCCCTGTAAATTGAATGCTGAAGTAGGTCGTATCACAGTTATCGGTTGGGTAAAAACCATAGGGTTTACCACAGGTATTTTCCCCTATTTGAATGACCTCAATATTGGCCCCTCTTAAGCCATTAATTACGGCTTCACTGGCTGAACATGTACTGCCTGTTGTTAACACAAAAACACGTTTTAGGTCTAAACTAGGCAATGGTGTGCCAGGGTTGATTGCTGGGTTTTCTGCAAATCCGACAAATTCATCGGTAAACGGCACGGGCTCCAAACGCTCCCCAGTGATTGGGTTAAAGGTTGGGTGTTGATCGTTAAAGATAGTCTTTTCGAAAATTTTGCCGTCAGTATTTTCGGCACCTGCAATCATATAAGCAACTTGACTTGCCATCTGTAGGAAACCGCCGGGGTTGTATCGCATGTCGATAATCAGGTCTTTCACATTACGTGCTGCTAATGTATTAAAAGCATCAAATAAGGGCTTTTCTGCAATCGCATTGTGGCGATTAAATTGGAAGTAACCGACTTCTCCATTTGCGAATGTTTTAATATTGCCTACAGCTTGTCCCGTAATAGTTTGGGCTGTCATGGTGACTTCGCGGGTTTCACTGGTGTTGATATCTTTAAACACAAAGGTCGTTACTTTCCCGGATTCAGACGGAAAAAGACCCGCATTGAGTACGTCGACTTCAGCTTGGGTGCTGGCATTTACAAAGTCTACACCATCCACTTCTAACACTTCAAAACCACGCGCTAGGTTTTGTGTTGCCGCGGGTGAGTTGGGTTCGGTATAAGTTATAATGGCTTGACGTGGGGCGCTGGCACTTATTAAACGTATTTTAAAGCCATAGCCAAAGGTTTGTCCCGACTGGCTTTGTGCTCGCCATTCATCGGTGGGTAAACTGGAATGAAAGTTGTCTTTTTTAGCCCCTGACTCCGTGGTGTTTTCGGTTTTTAGTAACGCAAAATAATTGAGAACCCCATCAGTGAGGGCTGGATCACGGTCTATTATTTCATCGTACCAAAGGTATGTTTCATGGCTCCATGAACGCAGCCAGTGCTTTTCATTGAGTGCCTGACATTGTTGATCAAACTTACTCGATGGCTCAAACACACCTTGTGTCCACGTAATGGTGGCTGGGTCTAGATTGCCTGAATCGGAGTTGTCACTCCCACTGCCGCCACACCCAACAAGACTAAATACGCACGCACCTAAAATGGCCGCTTCTTTTGAAAAAATAAACATAACCACTAACCTAAACCGCTTTTATTTAACTAAATATAGCTAGTTTTTAATCAATTTGATAGATTTCGTGGGCGTTTTTGTAGCTTAGACGATGCCATACGCTGTGCTGGTTACACAATGAAAAGTAATGCTGCCAGCATGTCTCGTAGTGTGTCTTTATTTGGCAAACAGGAAAATTACTGGCAAACATAATACGCTGCTCGCCAAAGTATTGCAGCAGTGTATCAAGCAGCCATTGGTGCTTACTTGCAGCCAGTTTGCTGAACTCTAAGCCTGAGAACTTAATCGCAATATTATCACAGCGGCTTAATTTAATAACCGCGTTTAGCCATTGTTGTTCATCGCATATAAAGCCTAAATGGTTAATTACGACTCGTAATGAGGGAAGGGCATGGCAGTATTTTATGAGCTGCTCGGTAATGTGTAGGTTTTCAATTTCAAACTGTGCTTCAAATCGCAAGTTTTGCGCAGCAAGATAGGCTAAGTTTTCAAGGCAATTAGGTGCGAGTAAACGAGTCGCATCTTTACCTTCAGTAATATCGCGAATACCCACAAGGTGTGAATGTGTTAATGCCGAAAGCGCCAGACTAAATTCGTTCAAGGTAGCGTCTATTCGACTATAACTAATGGCTTTGTATTTGTAGCCGTTTAAATGCTGTGCTAGCCAGTTGAGCTCTTTAATAGGGTCATTATTATCGTACCCTGCCTCAATATGAACAAGTGCTTCTAATTGAAATGGGCATGCTGATTTTAGTTGCGCCATGCTAATAGGAGCTTTGATCTTATCGAGGTGAGGCCACGCAGGTGGTTTCTCGCCTTGCAACCAAGTGTATTGACCCTCAGTGAGGTTAAAAAAATGCACATGGGGGTCAATAATCTTGTCGCTCATTGCGTGGTATACCCACCATCAATGCTGTGTAGGCTACCCGTGATAAAGCTTGCCTCAGGGCTAACTAAAAAATTAACCAATGCAGCCACTTCCTCTGGTTGACCTAAGCGCCCTAATGGCTGTAATGCTGCTTCTTCTGCGACGACGGTGGTTTTATCGGCGCCGCTTCGCTTGCAGTAAGCGTCAATTGCATTATGAAATAAAGGTGTTTCAATGGTGCCTGGGCAAATAGCGTTAGCGCGAATGTTAAATGCGGCATAATCCAGAGCGGTTGTTTTTGCCATTGAAGCAAGTGCATGCTTTGTTAAGTTGTAAGCAAAAGAATTGGGCTTACCAATAAGCGCTTGATCAGAGGCAATTAAAACAATACTACCTTGCCGTTTTGCTTTCATGCTGGGTAAAACTGCTTGAATTGCCGCATACGCGCCTTTTACGTTGAGCGCAAAAAGAGCATCAAACGTTGCCTCGTCAGTATCTTCAATGGTGGCACTTAAATGACGACCAGCATTAGAAATAAGCGCATCGATACGGCCTGTTTCTTGTGCTATATCAGCAATAACCGCTTTTACCTGCTCAACATTACTGACATCACAGTAGCGGTAGTGACCTTCTGATGGTGTAATATCAAGGTTATACACGATGTATGCTTCGCGTGCTAAGCGCTCAACAATAGCCTTACCAATCCCTTTACTGCCACCTGTGACAATTGCAACGTTTGTCATTTTTTACCCTTAGTGGCTATGACCACAACCGCCTTCACCATGTACGTGACCGTGCGCTAATTCTTCACGTGTCGCTTCACGGACGTTGAGTACTTCAACGTCAAAAGTCAGTGTTTTACCTGCAAATGGGTGGTTTAAGTCACAATCTGCATGGAAATGACCTACTTTTACAATCGTCACTTGATGACGGCCTTGGTTTGAGTGAACAATCGCAGTCATACCCGGTTTCCACACTTTAGTATTACCTTGTAAGTGCTTAAGTGGAATACGCTGAATAAGGTCATCAACACGCTCACCATAAGACTCGCTTGGCTCAAGTGTTACACTAAAGCTATCGCCAGCGCTTTTACCTTCAAGGGCTTTTTCAAGACCCGGTAGCATGCCTTCTGTACCATGGATATATGAAAGTGGCTCGCCATCTTTGCTTGATTCAATTTGCTCGCCTGCTTCACTTAATGTGTAGTGGAACTCAACGGCAGTGTCTTTGCTGATTTGCATGTTTTTTCTCTTGTAAACTTAGAATATAAACACTGATTTTACGCTAACCACAATGACACAGCAATCAAGGCTTTTTCAAAGAGCTTTCAATACCCGACAGCATAGCCTCGCTGGCTGATGTTTGAGGGGCTGGTGGCTTTGCTTGAGGGATATGTAAAGTTAGTATGGTGCCTGGTTTTAGTAGGCTAGAGGCGCTGAGTTTATTCCAAATAGCCACGTCTTTATGAGGAACATCAAAAAGCTGACTAATGCTCCAAATAGAATCCCCCGGCTTTACTTGATAATCGACAGCAACAGTTGAAACAACGTCTTCTTGTTGCTCTAAATACGGGCTGATATTGTAATCAACTATTAACGATCCAGGCATCGTTTGAGGTTTACTTAGGCGCAATTGCTCACCCACTTTAATGAGATTCGAGGTTTTATTATTGAGCATTTTTAATTGGCTTATAGGCATATTAAAACGTCTTGCGATGCGATAAAGCGTATCGTCCTTTTGAACGGTGTACTCGCCAATAAAGTTATTACGAAATAGTTTACTCTGTAATAAAGTACGCTGCTCTATTGGTAATATCAGCGTGTGGGGGCCATTAGGAGAGCTTTGATTCTTTAAATAGCCAGGGTTTAGTTTATGTAATTGGCTACGCCCAATCCCAGATAAACTCGCAATTACCGAAAAATCAAATTGCTGGCCGACATTAAACTCCGTTGTGAGCGGTTTATTAGCGAGTTTTGGGCGTTTTAGGCCTTTTTCAGGGTGTCTGATTAAGTGGCTGAGTGCTAATAATTTAGGGATATATTCAGCGGTTTCTTTTGGTAATGACAGCGACCAGTAATCGGTTTTCTTACCGAGTTTTTTATTCTTCTCGATGGCTTTCTTAACACGCCCTTCACCACTGTTATAGGCCGCGATTGCGTGTAACCAATCGCCATCAAAGCGTTTGTGCAAATAACTGAGGTACGCTAAGGCAGCATCGGTTGAGGCGAGAATATCTTGGCGGCCGTCGTACCATTGGTCGCTCTGCACGCCAAAGTGATAGGCAGTTGCCCCGACTAACTGCCATATTCCCACAGCTTGCTCTGATGATTGAATAGTGGGTCTAAAGTCACTCTCTACGAAGGGGAGTAATGCAAGTTCCATCGGTAAATTCTGTTTTTCGACACGTTTGACGATATGGTAAAGATACGGTGCAGCGCGTCGGTTCACTTTTTCAAGGTAGGCTGGTTGCTTTAAGTACCACTTTATCCGGGCTGTCGTATGCTTATTGGTTTGAAATACCAACGATAGATTATTTGCAATGTGTTGCCACAAATCAGTCGCTCGCGGTTTAGCGAGTGGCGTATCTTTATAAGGTTGAAGTTTTACAGGTTCAGCAGTCTTATCGGCTGTAGCAACAGGTTGCTCAGTCGGCTGTGTTTGTAAGCTTAAATCAGGCTTGAAATGGCTAAAAATCTCTGGCCGAGCCTGTTGCTCTTGTTGTGTATCTTGCTGAGTCGTTTGGCATCCTTGTAGGCCAATAAAAAAACTCAGCAATAGTAAATATTTCAAACGCATTAAAGCCATGTAATAAAATCCCTTTACTATTTTAGCGCTATTTTGACGATTTGGCCTGCTTAAGTCCAGCTTCTAGAAACATGACGAAAGCGCGTTGACCGACTTCATCAAGGTGATAGTCTTGTTTTATTTGCTCAGGAAACAGGGGAATTAACTCACCAATAGGCTTCTCGGGCTGTGCATTTGCAAGTGTCAAAATAGCAGATAAAAATGTTTTCGGCTGATTAAGTTCTGCAGGAGTTAGTTGTGCACCATGACCCGGTAAAATTGTTGTGATAGCACTATTTTGTTGAATTTCAGTTAACGCTGCGAGCCAATTATCTATTTGCCCATGCCCTGGGTAAGGTAACCAATCGGTTATATCTCCACCAAGTAATACCCGGCCATGATCGGCTGTTAATACTAAGTCGCCATGCGTGTGTGCTTGATACGGCATAACAGTAATCGGGTAATCACCAAGGTCGAGATGCGTTTCTTTAGCAATACGGATTGCGGGGGGGTTGAGTGTTAATTCGCGCCAACGAAACAGGCGTTTTTTAGCAAGTGATAGTTTTTCTCGCCAAACGGCTTGTTGTTCTTGTGGTTGGCTTGCTAAACGTTGATAACTTAGTTCTATGCTTTTTTCATAGCCATCAAGTTTATCGTTTAAGGCTTTTTGATAGTGGGTGAATTCATTCGCTAGTTGCTGATGAACAATCAATTTTGCATCAGGGAACGTGGCTTGTAACACTGCAAGACCCAGCAAGTGGTCATCATGATAATGACTCGCAACCAAGTAGCATAAAGGTGTTTTTAAGCGCTTTTTCAAACGCTGTGCGAGTTGCTCAACCGCGGCAAAATCACCGCTGGCATCAAACATAAGTGCACACGTTTTACCTTCAATAAGGACCTGGTTTGAATCGTAAAAGCGCAGCGATGCCTGTTGTTGTAAAAATTGAATCTCAGGGCTGATAGTCTGCCATGTAACCTTGGCTTTAGATGAGAAACTTGCTGTTAGTAGCGCTAAAAAAGCCCACATTGATAAAGCATATATGCGCATTCTAATTTGCTCGGTTATTATTCAGGTTGAGCATTGTAAACAAAAAAAGCGCAAGATGCGCTTTTTATATAACCAATACCACTCACGGCGTGTTAAGTCGAGTGAGTTTGGTCTAAGTACTGGCTAAGTTTATCGATTAAAGAGTCATGCTGTTGCTCTTGTTTTGCTTGTTGCGATTGTGCTTCGAGCAATTCATGGCTTAAGTGCAGCGCAGCCATTAATAACGCTTTTTGTTCATTACGAACAGAAGAGCGTTGTTTCATTTGGTCCACTAAGTCATTCAAATGTTGTGCAGCAGCAACTAGGGCGTTCTCTTGTCCCGGTGGGCAAGAGAACTCATGTTCTTTACCTAGTAACTCTACGGTGACCCGCTGACTTTGTGGGCTGCTCATTAGCTAGCCTGATGTACGCTTTGTAATTTCTCAAGCAGGCCAGTTAATGTGCTGCTTGCTTCTTTTTGTTTTTCTTCGCTATCGAGTACTTCAAGTTGAAGCGTTTCGTTCTCGTCTATTAATTTGGCAGTTTGATCTTTTAAGCTTTTCACTTCGCTTTCAAGTTCGCTGTTTCGGTGGATTAATTTGTCGATCAGTTGTTCGAGTTGGGAAAGGGTTTCGTTATTCATAAATGCGCTCATAAAACTGTGATTATTGTCATGCAAATGTAAAGGAAAGTGTGTTGATATGCCAGCATTTACGCCTGTTTTAGCGTATTTTTATTTAAAATTAAGGTGTAATTCAGCGTAGCTGCATTTTTATTCATTTATGGTTCACTCTGCGCTTAGATTTTAGGATTATTCACTATTTATCATGTACAATATCTTCATCTATTTTTCATGCAGCACTGCATTTAGCGATTTATAAATATGCTTAGTTACCGACACTCTTTTCATGCAGGCAATCCTGCTGATGTGCTTAAACATCTGGTTTTAGCTGAAGTTCTTAAATACCAAACAATTAAAGATAAGCCTCTCGATTATATTGATACCCATTCGGGGGCGGGCTTTTTTGAACTAGCGGGCAGTGATGCACAAAAAACACAAGAGTATTTAGATGGCATAGCAAAGCTTTGGCAGCACCAGAGTGAGCATGCACCGTTAAATGAGTATATAGAGCTGATTAAATCGTTTAACCAGAATGGCGAATTAGATTTCTATCCTGGCTCGCCAAAAATTGCTGAACACTTTTTGCGTCGCCAAGATAATGGCTGGTTTTTTGAGTTACATCCTCGCGACTTAGCATTACTTAAGCAGAATATGATAGGTAAACGCTCTATCCGTGTGCGTGGCGAAAATGGTTTTCAAGGGTTAGTTGGTCTGCTGCCACCGCCATCGCGTCGTGCATGTGTGCTGATTGACCCTCCATACGAAATTAAAGATGACTATGATACGGTGGTAAAAACCCTCGTTAAAGCGCACAAACGCTTTGCAACGGGTACGTACATGATTTGGTATCCGGTCGTTGATCGTGAGCGCATAGATAAAATGGAAGCAGGTTTAATCGCATCTGGCATGCGTAATATTCAATTATTTGAATTAGCCACCGAAGCAGATACTGAGGTACATGGTATGACGGCCTCAGGCATGATAGTGATCAACCCACCATGGAAACTAAAACAGACGATGGACGCGGTTTTACCTGAGCTTGTTTCTGTATTAAGTGACAGTAGTGGCTTTTATCGCAGTGAGCAATTAGTTGAAGAGTAATGCTGCAACAATGTGCCTATTTAATAAAGGGTATAAATAAAAAACGCCCCGCAATTGCGGGGCGTTTTCGTGTTAACTGTCATTAATTCATATAGGTTGCTGCAAATGTAGCAAGGGGTTCGCTGCTGCCATCTAATAGCGTAAGCTGCTCACCATTAATTGAAAATTGCGCTGTCGCAGTGAGTAGAGCTGACATTGCAGCTTCAATATCCATTTGCTCGATACACATTTTCTTAGTGCTGGCTAACGGGTTGAAGGTGAGTGATTGATTATTCACGTCATAGCTGCCTGAAAAGCTATTACAGCCAAGGAAACCATGCGTTGAGCCATCTTCTTTAAATTGAATGAAAGGCTCTTTTGTTTCTACTTTAACGGGTTCACCGTTAATCGTGACTGCTTTCCAATATGTATTAGTTAACGTTACATCGGGCTTTTTCGCCGACACTTTAGATACCGTCACTTTATACACATCATTCTGAGCACCTTCAGCAAACGGGTTGTTGTGAGTGGTGCTAATGTATAACAGCTTGCCTTGGTTTTCGATTCGAGCGCCGACACTATAACGATGGCGATCAGCAATTTTACTTTCATCATACTCAAGTGCGACGTTATAAGGAGGCGCCCCTTTTAACGCAACTTCTTGTTCGCTGATCACGTCTGCTTTTGCATCCATTTTTGATACATCGGCTAACTGCACTTTCAATACAGAGCCTGGTGGCAGCATGCTACGGTCTAAATAAGTAATTTGCGTATTGAGCGTTTTCATTGTTGATTGCTCTGCTTGAGGCGCGGCAGAGTCTTCGCCACAACCGGTAAGAACTAAGCTGCTTCCTAAGATCATTACGCTGCAAAGTGAAGCACGTTTTAAAGATGAAAAGGTATCCGAAGCCATGATATTTTCCTTGCGTTTTTAGTGTTATACACTGAGATTATTGTATTAGCATAAAGTTCGCTGACTTAATCATAGCTTAATTGAGTCAAAGTGGGCGCAAGGCCCATTTTTAATAAGAAATTATTTTTTCACGTATTTTGTTAGAATAACGATACGTTGCCCATCGACACGTCCTTCAATGTGTTCAGGGTTACTGGTTAAACCAATATTTCTTACGGCGGTGCCGCGCTTAGCAACGAGGCTGCTCCCTTTTACATCGAGATCTTTGATTAGCGTTACTGTATCGCCGGCTTGAAGCACAACGCCATTACTGTCGATATGTTTAATGTCATCATCTTCAGCAAGGGCTGTTTGCGCCCACTTTAGTGTGTCTTCTTCAAGGTAAATCATGTCTAAAGCATCTTGTGCCCAGCCATTATCTGCCGCTAAACGTTTTAACATACGATACGCCACCACTTGAACGGCAGGCGTTTGACTCCACATGCTGTCATTTAGGCAATGCCAGTGAGTTGCAGTTAATTCTGCGTTATTTTCGATTTGGTCTTTGCAAGTCTGACAGACATAGATACATTTATCAGAGTGAGCTTCTGTGACAGGAGGGACTTCGTATACAGATAAATTCTCTGTTGCGGCGCACAGTTCACATTGGTTATTACTGCGTTCGATAAGGGCTTGTTCAATGCTCATAGGAGGCTCTTTTAAGTTAACAAGAAAAACAGCGCGCAGTATAGCAAATGTAGCCCCTAAGCGGAATATCCCTAATTATTGTGGGGGTATGTTTTTTGTGTATTTATTGATGATGGTATCAATCGTGCCATTATTTTTAAGTTGTTCAATAGCTGCATTTATATTCTTG
This sequence comes from Pseudoalteromonas sp. JSTW, assembly GCF_013423925.1. Classification (NCBI taxonomy): domain Bacteria; kingdom Pseudomonadati; phylum Pseudomonadota; class Gammaproteobacteria; order Alteromonadales; family Pseudoalteromonadaceae; genus Pseudoalteromonas; species Pseudoalteromonas sp. JSTW. The sequence goes on along the minus strand of NZ_CP058972.1, from coordinate 3,335,688 downwards.
AGGAGCGATTGGTGTTCTGCTCGGATACGAATTTTCAAATTACCTTGTGAATGAAGGGCGCCAAGCTGCGTATTGATATTGAACCAGTTTGACCAGTATATCGCAGAGAGCTTATCAATAATTGCCACCTCTATTCTGTTGAGTTGTAATGCTTTAACCAGTTCTTTTTCGGAGTGAAAATCAACGCGCGTGAAGCGCTCATCATCATAATAGTAATAGCCAAGTACCGTGCCAACAGGGTGCTTTTTTATTGCCTCTAAATCTTGCCATTTGTTGATATTTTTACTCAAGCTAACAAGGTATTCTTCGACGGTAAATAAATTATCTGAATAGCGGAACATATCATTTTCTCGCTCTTTCTCACTGAGCCATTCAGGACTGATTACATCAAAATCGATGTGACCTAAATGAAGATACTTAACCGTACGTTTGGCTGGCAATTCAATGTGTTGTGCATCAATGTTGGAAAGAGTTAGCACATGTTGGATGATTTCTGGCAGGATACCGGGCGAGTTTTCGTCATCAATATAGTATGGGTAATAGCTTCCAGAGGCCGTAATATTATACTTTAACGCAGGGGGCGATGCCGCATGCGCAGAGCTAAAAATAGCACCGTATAAAATTATGAAAAATAACGAAAAAATTAAGTGCAATGGACTATGTTTAAAGTTATTCATAAATTTAGTTTGGTCGGGTTTTTCTTTTTTAGCAAGGAAAACATCTTTCACTATACTTATAACAATTGTAATGTGGCTTTAGTTACATTTAGTGAGAAGTAATATGTCAGAGTTAAATATGGAAGGTAAAAAAAGTCAAAACGTGACTCAGTATATAGCCAGGCAGCCAATATTTAATGCTGATAGAAGTGTGTATGCGTATGAATTGTTATACAGAGAATCGAGCGATAATGTTTTTCCGATAGGAACCAGTGATGGCCAAGCCACTGGGCGACTCTTTTTTAATGCATTGATGTTAATGGGACTTGAAAAACTTACAGGGTTTCAACCCGCGTTTATTAATTTATCGACCGATGCCATTCTTGATGATTTTCCGCGACTGCTCCAACCAAGCAGTGCAGTACTCGAAATAGTTGAGCGAACGACAAGTATCCCAAAAGTTGTAACACGTGTTAAACAGCTCAAAAAAGAGGGCTATTTTTTTGCCCTTGATGATTATGATGGCACTGAAAAATGGCAAGACATACTTCCTTTGATGGACTTCATCAAGTTAGAGGTTGAGCATCCTATTATTAAAACCAATATGATGATCAAAAAGCTAAAACGCAGTTACCCAGATGCAATCATAATCGTTGAACGCATAGAAAATTATGATGACTTTAAACAGTTAAAAGACGCGGGTTGTGATTTATTTCAAGGTTTCTTTTTTGCAAAGCCAGAAGTGCTTAGCTTTGGTAATGTTGAACCGTCGAAAATGGCAGTACTTGATTTACTAAGCTGTACAGCAAGGCCTGATATTGACTTTGATGCGGTGCAGCAACGCGTTGGTCGAGACCTTGGTTTAACAGCGCGTATTTTAAGATTGGTAAATGCACGCTCACCTAATTCACAACAAACGATAAAATCAATCTCACAAGCGGTTATTTACTTAGGTGAAGATGCGATTCGTCAGTTTGTCCGTGTTTTAGCATTAAGTGAATTGGGGAATGATAAACCACAAGAATTAACCAAGCTTGCGCTTACACGTGCAAAGTTTATTGCGTTGATGCTTGAACCCGGTGGTAAAGAGCTATCAGAGCAAGGTTATTTAGTCGGATTGCTGTCTGTGCTTGATGCCATTCTCGATATGGAATTAGATAGAGTTACAAAAGAGTTTTCACTCGGCGCAGAACTTTCCAGTGCATTGTTAAGCTTTAATGGTATGCAAGGTATTAGCCTGCGACTTGTTAAAGCAATCGAAGAAGAACAATGGCAAGACGTGCGGTCATTTTTAACCATGATTCGGCCAGCTTCACACATGGACGTTGTATTTAAAGCAATGTACAGCGCACGTGCTTACGCAGATGAAGTATTGACGACCTTGTCATCAATTGCAGACTAATGACATTGAGTTGGTTATTATGCTCGCACTGTTAGTGGATAAGGTTTTTATACCATGCGTTCAATATTTCCAATTGTGACGATTATTTTTGCCCTCGCTTTACTTGTCCCAGGGGTTACTCAGCCCGTTCTCACGTTAGAAGGTAAAATAGATAAATCTAAGTTAGCTAAAACAGGCATTGAAATGTTAGCAGATGAAGGTGACAGAAATACGCGCAGCGTATTGATGATGGCCTCCAGTATGTTAGGTCTTGATAAGCTTGAAGGCGAAATAGACGCGTACAAAAAAACGCGCAGTATTTGGGGCACTGTGAACGAGCTTGCTAACAATAAAAACTACTTAGTAGCGGTACTCGTTGCGGTGTTTTCGATTGTTATCCCGACAATAAAATTATTGATGCAGTTACTGTATTGTTTTCTTCCCGTGAATAAATTTAAGCAGTTACTCGGTCAACTTATTCAGCAACTCAGCAAATGGAGTATGGTTGATGTGTTTGTCATTGCATTAATCGTTGCTTATTTAGCAGGCAATGCCGATGGTCAAATGGGTGAGTTGATAAAAATGCACGCAGAGCTGGGGGTGGGTTTTTGGTATTTTACTGGCTACTGTTTATTTGCAATAGCCGCTAGTAGCAGTATAAAAATAGAGAAACCCTTGTAGTTGGCGTAATTTTCAGGCTACAATTTACACGATTAATATTTAAGGTATGTTGATGACGCGACTTTCAAGCTATATGTTAATAGCCATGATGCTGCTCACATTTGTGAGTCAGGCAGTTGCGTCTGTGTCAATGGTCTGCGACATGCCGCATGCTTCAATGGCTATGAATCATCATGCCGATATGGACAATGATAACGACATGTCTGACATGGACTGTTGTCATGAAGATACCATGGACAGTGCCGACTGTGCGTGTCCATTTAATGCGTGTACTGCGCATTCACTCCTTCCTCTCAATAGCACAGTGATGAATGCTAACAAACAATCTGAAAAAGTACGTTTGTTTAATGTTAGCCAACGCAGCTATCCTATAAGTTCTTTATATCGCCCACCTATTACTGCTTAAGCAGGATAGGTCTGTCAAAAATTCAGCTAAGCGCTGCTTTACAACCCATTCTGCCCCTAACTCTATTGTTTTTTAACTTTCTAGAATTTTAGTGGAGCATGTGATGACTCACAGCAAATTTTTGAAGGCATTTTGCCTTGGTGTATTAGTAACGACTTCCAGTATGGTTCAGTCTAATCCATTAACACTGAATGGCGTGGTTGAATACGCACTGACGCATGAGCCTTGGCTACAAGCAAACAAATATCAGCAAGAGGCAATTGAATCGCAAAGTATTGCCGCAGGCACCTTGCCAGACCCTGTTCTGACGGTCGGGCTAATGAATTTACCGACGGATGGTTTTGCCTTTGATCAAGAAGGCATGACGCAATTTAAGGTCGGTTTATCACAACAGTTTAGCCGCGGTGATAGCTTGGCATTACAGCAACAAGCGTTAAGGCAATCGGCCGAGCAATACCCATGGCAACGTGCTGACCGACAAGCGCAAGTAAAGGCTATTGTTACTGAAGCATGGTTAAATGCCTACCGAGCTCAGCAAAGTATCCAATTAATTAACCAAGATAAAGCCTTATTCAACCAATTGATTGATATCACAGAAGCAAGCTATGCAAATTCTTTAGGGACTACGCGCCAGCAAGATATCATTCGTGCTCAGTTAGAGCTTACACGCTTAGAAGATAAATTGGTGATGCTTGAGCAGCAATTCGATAGTGCGAAAAAGCGCTTAGCACAGTGGTTGCCAATTGACATGCTAAGTGGTCCTGTCAGCAGTGATAATGGTGATGTGGCGGCTTTAATTCCATACCAAAATATGCAACCAACAGGCGTGACCGAAGTGCTTATGGGGCATCCTGCTGTTGTGGCTATTGAGCATGCCTTACGTGCAAAAAGCACACAAATCGAAGTGGCAAAAGAAGCCTATAAGCCACAGTTTGGTATGAATGTTGGCTATGGTTATCGTGATGATACGCCGATGGGAAGTTCGCGCGCCGATTTATTCTCGATAGGGGTCAGTGTTGATTTACCATTATTTACAGATAACCGCCAAGATCAGCAAGTCAATGCGGCTATTGCAAATGCTGAAGCAGTTAAAACCACAAAGCTGATCACGTTACAAAAACTGCAAGGTCAATACTTTAAAGAGCTTAGCCAGTTAAGTCGCCTAGCCCAACGTCGAGCGCTTTATGTCGAGCAGCTTTTACCACAAATGGCAGAGCAAGCCGAAGCCACATTAAATGCATATACCAATGATGATGGGGACTTTTCAGAAGTCATGCGTGCTCGTATCAGTGAGCTAAATGCAAAAATAGATGCCCTAAATATCGATATCGACACACAAATTACGCTGGCACGTTTAAATTATTACGCAGCAGCAAAAGACAGCCAAATTAATGCAGCACACAGCCAAGGAGCACATCATGAATAATACCGTTAAATTAGGAGTGGCTTTGGCAGTGGGTGCCGCTTTGGCAACCGTAGTAAATCAGCTTTCTACTGCTGATCATTCCGCTATGCCAAGTGCAGAAAAGAAACCTCTGTATTGGGTTGCTCCCATGGATAGCAACTACCGACGTGATGAGCCAGGATTGTCGCCAATGGGCATGGAGTTAGTCCCAGTGTATGAAGAAAACAGCGCCGAAGACAGCCCCGGAACAGTTAGAATATCACCTGCCGTTGTCAACAATTTAGGTGTTAGAACCGCACCGGTACGTTTTAAGTCACTGCAAACTACCGTTGATACTGTGGGCTACGTGCAATACGACCAAGATCAATTAGTGCATATTCATCCACGTGTTGAAGGCTGGATTGAAACGCTGTTCGTGAAAGCTGCGGGTGATCAAGTAAAGCAAGGTGAACCCCTCTATACCTTGTATTCTCCACAGTTGGTGAACGCACAAGAAGAGTTACTACTTGCCCTAAAGCGAAATAATAGTGTGCTTATTCGTGCTGCCAAAGCGCGTTTGGCCTCATTAAATGTATCGAATGATTTTATTGAGCGCTTAGAGCAAAGTCAGAAGGTCAGACAAAACATCACCTTTTATGCCAAGCAAAGTGGTGTACTGGATGAGCTAAACATTCGAGAAGGCTTTTATGTGAAGCCCGGCACAACCATGATGAGCATTGCTCACCTTGAAGAAGTATGGGTTGAAGCTGAAGTGTTCGAGCGCCAAGCAGGGCTTATCAGTAAAGGTTTGCCTGTAACAATGACCTTAGATTATTTACCGGGCCGTCAATGGCACGGCAAGGTTGATTATATTTATCCTACCCTCGATGAGAAAAACCGGACATTACGTGTGCGCCTTCGGTTTGTGAATGATGAGGGCTTATTAAAACCGAATATGTTTGCTGAGGTCAGTATTACGGCTAAGCCAACAGAGCCACAGATAGTGATAGCGAAAGAGGCGGTGATCCGCACAGGTAGCCAAGACCGAGTGGTGGTTGATTTAGGTGAAGGGCGCTTTAAGTCCGTCGCTGTGACCATTGGGCGCAGTGATAATCACGACATTGAAATTTTATCAGGCTTACTAAAAGACGATAACGTGGTGACATCAGCGCAATTCTTGATTGACTCCGAATCAAGCAAAAGCTCTGACTTTATGCGTATGCAAGAGCCTGATAGCGAGAGTGCCATGGTCAATGGGGTGATCAACAGTATTGATCGCAAAGCCAGAACCGCGGTGATCAGCCGTGAAGCAATTCCAAAATGGGGCCGTGAGGCGGCAACCGTGGAGTTTCATTTTTCGCCGCGTATCGATTTATCACACCTACAGCCTAATGACGAAGTACATTTCACGTTTAAGCTGGTAGAGGGTGAGTTTATGATTTTTGACATCATGACCTTAAGCCATCCAATGCAAGGAGAGATGAAATGATTGCAGCAGTCATTCGCTGGTCAGTCGGTAATCGTTTCTTTGTATTACTGCTGTCCGTCATGTTGGCAGGCTTTGGCATTTTTTCTTTGAAGAATACGCCAGTTGATGCGCTACCTGATTTATCTGACATACAGGTCATCGTTAAAACATCCTATCCTGGGCAAGCACCACAAGTAGTGCAAGACCAAGTAACGTTTCCAATTACCACCGCTATGCTCTCGGTACCAGGGGCAGAAACGGTCAGGGGCTTTTCATTTTTTGGCGATTCGTATGTTTACGTCATATTTAATGAAGACACCGATTTATACTGGGCACGCAGTCGGGTGCAAGAGTACTTAAGTCAAGTGAGTGCTCGCTTACCCGAGTCGGCTCGACCAGAGCTTGGTCCCGATGCAACAGGGGTCGGTTGGATTTACCTTTATGCATTAGTTGATAAAACAGGAAAGCACGATATTAGTCAGCTACGTAGCTTACAAGATTGGTTTTTAAAGTTTGAATTGCAAACTGTACCAGGGGTGTCAGAAGTTGCATCGGTCGGTGGCATGGTTAAGCAATACCAAGTCAATGTAGACCCCGATAAACTGCGTGCTTATGGCATTCCTCTGAGCCTGATTCAAACAGCAATTAAGCAAGGTAACCAGGAGCGAGGTGCCTCTGTTGTTGAAATGGCCGAAGCGGAATACATGGTATCAAGCACCGGTTATATTAAAAGTGTGGCCGATTTAGAGGCTATCCCGTTGGGGACTAATGCCAACGGCACACCGCTGCAGCTTCGCAATGTTGCCGATATAAAATTAGGGCCGCAAATGCGCCGCGGTATTGCTGAGCTTAATGGTGAAGGCGAAGTGGCTGGGGGCGTTGTTGTGATGCGCTTTGGTGAAAATGCACAAGCCACAATTAAACAGGTAAAAGAAAAGTTAGACTCTTTGAAAAAAGGCTTACCCGAGGGCGTTGAAATTGTGCCTGTCTATGACCGCTCTAACTTAATCACCAAAGCGCTGGATAATTTGACCTCAAAACTGATTGAAGAATTGATCGTTGTAGCCCTGGTGTGTGTGGTGTTCTTGTTTCACATTCGGTCATCAATTGTGGCAATTATTACTTTACCAATGGGCATATTAACCGCATTTGTGGTTATGTATTGGCAAGGTATTAATGCCAATATCATGTCACTTGGGGGAATTGCGATTGCGATTGGCGCAATGACGGATGGCGCGATTGTTATGATCGAAAACATGCACAAGCACATGGAAAAAACCCCACTTACCGACGAAAACCGTTGGCAAGTGGTGATGGACTCGGCTTCAGAAGTGGGCCCTGCATTATTCTTTAGTTTATTAATTATTACTGTCAGCTTTATGCCGGTGTTTATTCTTGAAGCACAAGAAGGGCGTATGTTCTCTCCGCTTGCTTACACCAAGACCTATGCCATGGCAGCCTCCGCTGGCTTAGCAATAACCTTAGTGCCGGTGTTAATGGGTTACTTTATTCGCGGAAAAGTTATTTCTGAGCAAAAGAACCCAGTCAACCGTTTACTTGTGGCAAGTTATAAACCGTTATTAAATGCGGTTCTTAAAGCGCCAAAAACCACGCTAGTGATGGCTATCATTTTGGCTGTAGTCGGTTTTTATCCGGTTAATAAGATTGGCAGTGAGTTTATCCCTCCGCTTGATGAGGGGGATTTAATGTATATGCCCACAACCTATCCGGGTATTTCAATCGGTAAGGCCCGAGAACTCTTACAGCAGACCGATAAACTTATAGCCAGTGTGCCAGAAGTCGAGAGTGTCTTTGGTAAAGTAGGGCGGGCTGAAACAGCCACTGATCCTGCGCCACTCACCATGATTGAAACCTTTATTCAGCTTAAGCCTAAATCACAATGGCGTGAGGGAATGACAACCGAAAAGCTTAAAAAAGAGCTTGATAGCTTAGTGAAGTTCCCCGGCTTAACGAATGCGTGGGTTATGCCGATTAAAACGCGTATCGATATGCTTGCCACCGGTATTAAAACGCCAGTGGGTATTAAAGTAGCGGGCCCTAAGCTGAGTGAAATACAGAAAATTGGTGAGCAAATTGAAGTGATATTAAAAGACTTACCGGGTACTGCGTCTGTGTATTCAGAGCGAGTAGCGGGTGGGCGCTATATTAAAGTGGATATCAATCGCGACAAGGCTGCGCGTTATGGTCTTAACATTGCCGATGTACAACAGGTTGTGGCGACTGCAATTGGTGGTATGAATGTAACCGAAACGGTTGAAGGACAAGAGCGATACCCGGTTAATTTACGTTATCCACAAGATTACCGTGATTCGCCAGAAGAGCTCAAGCTGCTGCCTATTGTCACTGCAAGTGGGCAGCGAATTGCACTGGCTGATGTGGCTGATGTCTTTATCGAAGACGGTCCTCCGGGGATAAAGAGCGAAAATGCGCGAATCAATGGCTGGAGTTTAATTGATATTGAAGGCAGTGATATCGGCAGCTATGTTGAGCGTGCCCAAAAGGCACTGCATGAGCAGCTAGAGTTGCCTGCTGGCTACTCAATTACGTGGGCAGGTCAATACGAGTACATGGAGCGCGCTAAAGCTAAATTGAGTTATGTGCTACCGCTAACGCTCGCTATCATTGTGGTGCTGTTATACCTTAACTTTAGAAGCTTTATTGAAGTGGCGATGATCATGCTAACACTTCCTCTGGCGATGATTGGTGGTATTTGGCTGATGTATATCGAAGGTTTCAACTTCTCTGTTGCTGTCGGGGTTGGTTTTATTGCGCTTGCAGGGGTTGCCGTAGAAATAGGGGTGATCATGCTGGTGTATCTTAACCAAGCTTATCTCGAGGCTAAACAGCAAGCAGAGCACTTTGGTGTCGTTGAACTTCGCCAAGCAATCATCAATGGTGCAGGATTAAGGGTTAGACCTGTGATGATGACCGTAGCCACTATTATAATTGGTTTGTTACCGGTGCTTTACGGTACTGGCACCGGCAGTGAGGTAATGAGCCGAATTGCTGCGCCTATGGTCGGTGGGATGTTCAGTGCCGTGGTACTGACCTTACTGGTGCTACCTGCTTTGTATTTTATCTGGCGTAAACGAGACCTATAAATTTTACAGCCAGTGTGTAACTTGTACGCTTTTTTTGCGTACAGGTTACACATAACACAGTTTATTTATTGATTTAAAAGAGTTTTTAATCTGGATTGATTTATGCATTTATTTATTAAATTGACTTTAATAAGGAATGCACATGCAAGTTAAAACAATACAACAGGTTTATGATTGGACCGTTTTATTTCACACCCAAATGGCGGCCAACTTCCATAGTGTAAAAGACTTATTGGATGAACATAATCAAATGCTGGTGGAGTATTATCTCAACTATGAGAAAAAGCTCGCCGAAGATTTGGTTGGCTTTAAAGCCATTACCGAAATAAACACCCTTGATACTTACTGCTATGAATATTTTGCAGACAACCCTAAACTGATCACATTCAGTGACATCAGCACTGATCAGCAAATAGACGAAACAGCCATTCAAGTTTACCTATCAACTCAACATAAAAAGGTGATCGATTTATACGAGTACCTTGTTTCGCGAGCAGAAACCCAAGACACGATTGAAAAGCTTGAGCGCTTACTCGAACTTGAGCATCAAGGCTTAAAGCAAATGATGCAAAGTGCTAATCGTCATAGGGATATGTAATACCATTAATCCGCAATAATACTTAATCATTTTGGGTGATTAAACCAGTTGCTACCTGCGTTAAAAATGTCTGATTTACGACTGCATGGATGCAGAGCAATGCAATGCAAGAGCAATGGCCGAGAACAACTAAATAACGACATTTTAGCCTTGTTATCAACGCGGTTTTATTGCCTCAAAATAGACCACTAATTAAGCAGAGCGGTATCATTAATGAAAATCGAGCAAAAAGCCGACTTTTTTAAGGTATTTTTGTTCTTGCTGTAAATCGGCCAAAAGCAAAGTATGTTCCTTCAGCCACGTGTCGTTGAATTTTAAGAACATGCTATTTTGCTTGGCCGTTACCGTTAACGACACGCCTTGATCTGGTGTGCGTTTTTGATTTAAAAGCACGGCAAGACGCAAAATCACGATCAGCTGTAAAATTTGATGGTGTTGCACTGTGTGTAAAGTGGGAAATTGGTCTAAACGAATCTTTTTACGGTAAAAGCGGATCATACAGCTGAGTAGCGTTTGCTGTTGCTGTGTAAAGCCCGGAAGCTGACTATTTGCCACAATATAAGCACTGTGTTTATGTAAACCAGATGAGTTTATGCCCAGCCCTATTTCATGTAACTGTGCCGCCCAATTAAGTAAATTTAAAAAATCGGGATGGCTGAGCTGCCAAGGTGTTTTAACGTGTTCAAATAACCATTCAGCGGTGCTAGATACGCGGTTTGCGTGTTCTTTATCGATGGTATTGCGATCGCTTAAATTATGAATGGTATTGGTGCGAATATCTTTGTGTGCGAGTTTTTGCTGCATTTCATGCAAGAGCCCTTCACGCAGTGAAAAGTCACTGTATTGCATCGCATCGATGTCGAAAAGCGTAAAGAGTGCAATTAAAATCGCGAGCCCACCACAAATACTCTCTTGTCGCTCAGGTGTTAAACCTTCAATGTGTAAATTTTGAATCTGTTTAGCGGCAATAAATTGCGTTTTAAGCTCATGCAGTCTTTCAAGAGTAATCAGCTCTTGCTCTGCGTCATTTGCATTAATCATTGCCAAAATTGATTTTATTGTACCCGATGTCCCCACGACAGACTGCCAACCTGTGTTGATGTAGTTCGCAAAGATAACTTCAAGCTCTTGCTCTGCGCGTATTTGTGCTTTCGCGAAGCGTTTGGCATTAATTTGTCCATCAGCAAAAAACTGCTTTGTATAGCTGACACACCCCATGTTTCGGCTTGAAAGTAAGCGATGCTTAAAGTGTTTACCGATAATTAATTCGGTGCTTCCACCGCCGATATCAATGACTAAGCGATTATTATCATGATGAATGTAATGCGCGACACCTTGGTATATCAAGCGCGCTTCTTCTTGTCCTGAAATGACTTCAATCGGGTATGGAAAAACGTCACTGGCTTGGGTTAAAAACGAGTGAATGTTTTTGGCACGTCTTAGTGTATACGTGGCGGCAACCTTCACGTTCTCAAGTGGAAAGTCCTGTAATGTGGCTGCAAACTGCTTAAGGATAGCTAAAGCGCGTTCGATTGCCGCTTGGCTCAAATGATTTTTATCATCTAAGCCATCCGCTAAATATACCCGCTGCTTTTCTTTATGGAGTATTTGCAAAGAGCCATCGACTTCTCTTGCGACCACTAAATGAAAACTGTTTGAGCCTAAATCTACTGCAGCAATTGAAGGATAATCATTCATTATTATAGTTACTTTCCCATTTCTTTAAGTGATCGTAGATGGCAATTTGCGAGCGAATTTTCTTGCGATTACCTCGGCGAACATAGTGATTTTTCTGCTCACTGTCGATCAAACGTGCTTTAGTTCGGTCTTTAAACTGTAGCTCAAGAATATCAATAATGAGTTGCTTAAGTTTTGCATCAAAAATAGGAACGGCCACTTCGACACGATGGTCTAAATTTCGGGTCATCCAATCGGCAGAGGAAATATAGACTTTTTCATCACCATTGTTATGGAACACCATCACTCTGGGATGTTCTAAAAATCGGTCAACAATGCTTATGATACGAATATTGTCATGCGCACTGGTGGTTGTAGGGACTAATGAGCACATACCGCGAACGATAATACGTATTTTAACACCGCGTCTTGCAGCAAAATAAAGGTGATCGACAAGCTGCTTATCAACTAAATTATTCACTTTTAAGGTAATACGGCCCTGTTTTCCACGCTCTACGAGGGCGATTTCATCATCAATGAGCGCCATAATTGTTTCGCGCGCATTGACAGGCGAAATCATTAAATGTTCAAAATGAAAAGGTCGGTAGCTACTTTCAATAAATTTGAACACGCTGTCACACTCTTCTGTGATCCCCTCGTGTTTGGTGAATAAGCTAAAGTCGGTATAAATTTTTGCGGTTTTTTCATGGAAATTCCCCGTCCCAATGTGAGCATACTTCACGACGGTGTTTTTTTCTTTACGGTGAATAACGCACAATTTACTGTGCACTTTTAATGCGGGAATACCAAAAATAACTTTAACCCCAGCATTACTAAGCGTTTTCGCCCACTCAATATTATTTTGCTCGTCAAAGCGCGCCTTTAACTCAACCATAACTGTGACATGCTTGCCATTTTTTGCAGCATTAATCAGCGTTGACACTAAGCGCGATTGGCTCGCAACGCGATATATATTTACTTTAATTTGCGTAACATCAGGGTCAAACGCAGCTTGGCGGACAAACTCTAATAAATGATTAAAGGTGTGATAGGGGTAGTAGAGTAAAATATCGTGTGCTGAAATCGCGTCAAACACACTTGAAAACTGATTAAATGCAGCACTTTTTAACGCCACCAATGGTTTATTTTCTAAGTATTGGCGACCCACATTCGGAAAGGCGATAAAGTCTCTAAAATTGCGATAGCGTCCTGCAGGAATAAGCGCATCATGTTGGCTTATATTGAGGCGTTTTTTCATGACACTGAGCATGTCATCGGGCATGCTTTCATCATAAACAAGGCGTACAGGCTCTGCATAAATCCGCTGTTTTAGCCCCTTCGACATTTTATCGAGCAACCCTTCTTCAAGTTCATCATCTAGATTGTACTCAGCATCACGGGTTAATTTAATTGCATAGCACTGAATATCATCAAAACTAAAAAAGCTGCTAAACACATCGCGAATAAAATAAGCGATGATGTCATCCAGCATCACAATGGTTTTATGGCGACGGGTTTTCTCTGGCGGCAAAATAATAAAACGCGGCACTCGGTCGGTAGGGACTTCAAGCATTGCGTAATGGCTTTTTTGCGTACTCATTTCGACAAAAAAGTAGGTCATTGTGTCGTTAATTTGATCGGAGTAGTCTTTTTTCTCTGTGATCAAAATAGGCAAAATATGTTGCAATACACTGTCGTGAAAGAATTTTTCTAGCCAGTTTAAATGAAATTCGCTTAACTTTTCGGGTAATTCAACATGAATATTGTGCTCATTTAAGTCGGCTAAAATATCCTTATGAATTTGATTAAATTTCTTACCCAGTTGCAGTACTTTTTTTTGTATTTGCTGTAACAGTATTTCGTCTTCTTCAAAATTCGCATCAGGCAGTTTGTTAAGTAGAATACGACGCTTAACATCGGCGACACGCACACGGAAAAATTCGTCCATGTTGTTTGAATAAATCCCTAAAAAGCGCATTCGTTCGATGATTGGGTTCGACTTGTCTTTTGCTTCTTGCAGTACGCGCTCATTAAAAGACAGCCAACTAAGCTCTTTGGCAAAGTAAGTGACGGCGTGTGAAGAGGAGTGACTTGCGTTCATCTGTTTTTCCAACGTTTCTGGCTAGTTAGAATATAGAGGATGCAGATGACGGTTATGTGACATACGTGTCACTAATGTGACACGTCGTTAGGTATCAAGGGTTATTTGTGCCCTTATAGTCGTTGATTAAGCATCTTCTATATCAACAATAAGATCGGTGGTAATCGATTCAAGCGCACTGATGACTTCGTCTTTGTTCATCCCCACTGGTAGCGCAACGGTGGCCACCGCGCTAAAAATAGGCACTCCCCAATTTGGCGCACTCTGTTGTTTTGAATTGAGATGCGTAATGTTAGCGCCTTTGTGGCGAATGACACTGGCAAGCTCTTGCACGATGCCTGGTCTATCGTTACCGGTGATCACAAAATTAATTTCTTCAGAAGGCACGTCAGGTAAGGTATCAGTGCCGCGCTCAATTCTTACCTCTAAATGCGGTAAGCTGTGCAGCGCATCTTGCAATTCTTGCAAGTGTTCTTCAGGAACTGCGGCTTCAATAATGCCCGCAAAATGACCCGCTAAATGACTTAAGTTACTGGTTAACCAATTGCCATGATGGCTTAAAATCGTGGCTGAAATGTCTTCGACGAGGCCCGGTTTATCGGGACCTAAAATAGTAATTACTAACTGCTTCATATTTAATTCTCTATAAAAAGCCTCTGAAAAATGCAAAAAAGGAAGGAGGCGTTGGGTTAAGATGATTCTTATTATTGAAAAAAATAAGTCACATTGAGTATTAATGCTGATTTAACGTTTGTCCAATTTTTTCCATAGAGTAATAAAAAATTAGCGATAACAAATTGTTAGCTTAATTCCATTGGCATTCTTAGAGTATTGTTTTTGGTAGTATTTTGGTCATGTTTTAGGGATAAACCCCGTATCTAAAATACCTGTTTTATTACACTGAAATATGACGTTTGTAACAATACTGTCATCTTGGTGAAATATAATGCGCCCAACGTTAAGATTTAAGGGTGTTTTGATGACTTCCAATCCGAATAAACCGACCTTTCATACGGATAGAAGCCGTCTATTTAAAGATCGGTTTGCCAAGTGGGGTATTTCCGCAGGTGGTGTAATGGTGCTTGTCGCGCTGTTACTAATTTTCTTTTACCTTCTTTATGTTGTGCAACCTATTTTTGAATCAGCAAAAGTAGAGACACGTAACAGTGTCAAACTACAAAATGCGTCAGAAATTGTTGGGCTCGGTATTGAAGAACAAACCGAAGTTGCCTTTTTACTAGGCGAAAAAGGCACGGTTGATTTCTACAATGTTGAAAAACAACACTTCGGTAAAAAAATCACCACTCTTAACACTGAGCTCCCCAGTGATGTAAGCAGTTTTGCAAGCTCTGCTCCTTTTCAAGGGCAATACGCTTATGGCCTTGAAAACGGGTCTGTTATGGTTGTGGTGCCGAAGTTTTTGGTCACATTCCCTAACAATGAGCGTCAATTAACGCCTCGTTTAGATTACCCTCTGGGTAAAGTGGCGTTAGAAGTTGATGAGCAAGGCGCTGCCATTAAGAAGTTTGCATTTAGCCATTACGAAGATAAAACCGCGGTGGTTGCGTTAACTGCGGATAAACGTGTTTTATTTAGCAGCTTTTTAGCTGAAGAGAACATGTTCACTGGCGAAGTTGAATGGAGCGTTGAGCGCACAGAGCTTGATATTGATGGCCGTGTTGATGAGTTATTAATGTCGCCAGATACGACGCGCACCTTTATTCGCTCAGCTAACCAAATTTATGTTTACGATACGCGCTATCCGTCTGAAGTAGAGCTTATTCAAGTACTTGCTGCAAACGAAGAAAACGCAAACCTTGTTTCTACGCAATTACTTGCTGGTGCAAACTCATTGATGCTTGCCAATGATAATGGCGAAGTTTCGCAGTGGTTTGAGGTGAATACCGACGAAGGCCGTGAGTTTCAAAAAATTCGCGCGTTTGAAACCAGCAAACAATCAAAGTTAAGTATTTTCACTGAATTCTATCGCCGCACTTTCTTTACTGCGGGTGCCAATGGCGAACTAGGCATTTACTACACCACCAGTGAAGCAAAGCTGTGGCAAGGTAAAGTCAGTGACGGCCCAATTGATAATTTCGCAATTGCGCCGCGTTCAAATGCTGCACTTATTCTTGCTGATGATGCATTGAAAGTGATTGAAATCCATAATGAGCACCCAGAAGTAACGTGGTCTGCATTATGGCAAGAGGTTTGGTACGAAGGTTACCCTGAACCTGCATACATTTGGCAATCAACTTCAGCGAGTGATGATTTTGAGTCTAAATTCTCGTTAGTGCCAATTTCATTCGGTACCATTAAAGCCGCACTATACGCGATGTTATTTGCGGTACCAATTGCCTTATCTGCGGCTATCTACACCGCATATTTCATGTCGAGTGAGCTGCGTAAAGTCGTAAAGCCAACCGTTGAAATTATGGAAGCGTTACCGACCGTTATTTTAGGTTTCTTAGCCGGTCTTTGGTTAGCGCCGTTAATTGAAGAGCATTTACCAGCGATTGTGGGCTTACTGCTGTTACTACCGATTGGTATCTTACTGACTGCATTTGGTTGGAATAAGCTGCCAGCTTCTATTCGTCACCGTGTGCCTGAAGGTTCGCACTCAATCTTATTGATTCCGGTTGTGCTGTTTATTGGTTGGTTGTCATTTGCGATGAGTGGCACAATTGAATCATGGGTATTCGATGGTAATGTTCGTCAGTACCTCACCAATGAATTAGGCATGACATTCGACCAACGTAACTCGCTCGTTGTCGGTATTGCGATGGGCTTTGCGGTTATCCCCACTATTTTCTCGATTGCAGAAGATGCGGTGTTCAGTGTTCCTAAACATTTATCGAATGGTTCACTGGCACTCGGTGCAACACAATGGCAAACACTGGTACGTGTGGTTCTTCTTACTGCAAGCCCAGGTATTTTCTCAGCAGTGATGATGGGTCTTGGCCGTGCAGTGGGTGAAACAATGATTGTACTTATGGCAACAGGTAACACGCCTATTATGGACTGGAGTATTTTCCAAGGTATGCGAACACTTGCAGCGAATATCGCGGTTGAAATGCCAGAGTCAGAAGTAGGCAGCTCGCATTATCGCATTCTATTCTTAGCAGCGTTTGTACTATTCATATTCACATTTATTTTCAACACAGTGGCTGAGTTTGTTCGTCAGCAACTGCGTGATAAATACAGTTCAATGTAGGTGGAGAGACACGACATGGTAAAGCAGTGGTTTAAGTCTGGTTCTCCTTGGATTTGGATGACCGGTGGTGCGGTGAGCATCAGTTTAATCTCAGTTCTTGGTTTGTTAGCCATGATTGCTTGGAAAGGTTTAAGCTTTTTCTGGCCATCAGAAGTTATTCAACTTGAGTTACAAGGCTCAGTTGCAAAACAAACTGTGATTGGTGAAGTTTATGATCGTGAGCTCGTTGCAAAGTCACGTATTGAGGCAACAGGCGTTGATTTATCTCATTACGACAAAGAGCAGTTAGAACGTTTATTAATTAAAACCGGTAACCGTGAATACGTTGATTTAGATTTCCGTTGGGTATTAGAAACCGATATCAAATCACGCACAGCGCCGGCTGAACTTGCCGTATTTGAACGCAGTAAAAATGGTAATTTTTACGGCTATGTTGACCAAGTTATTAAAGACGGCGAAGTTATCACAGAGAACAAAATAGACGTACTCTATGAGCTTGTTGAGCGTGCTGTTGAGTTAAATGACCAAGCACTTGATCTGCAAAATGGCGACATTGGTCACATTAACTACGAACTTGAGCGCTTACGTTTAAAAGAAAAAGCGTATCAGCTTGATAATGAACTTACCGATGAACGTGTTGCAGAGCTGGCAACTGCCCGTGCTGAGCTACGTGAAGAATACTCGGTACTTGAAAAACAACTTTTTGCGCTACGCAAAGAAGCAAAGCGTGACCAAGTAACCGTAAAAGATATGCGCGGTGAGGTTGTTACATTACCACTCTATCAAGTGCTTGATGTGTGGTTCCCAAATGACATGGGGTTCTTTGCTAAGTTAGGTCATTACTTTGTACAGCTAGGTAAGTTTGTGTCAGACGATCCGCGCGAAGCAAACACCGAAGGGGGTGTATTCCCTGCGATTTTCGGTACTGTGTTCATGGTATTACTGATGGCCGTTATTGTGACACCATTTGGTGTGGTTGCGGCAATTTACTTGCACGAATATGCAGCCAAAAATGCTGTCACGAAGATGATTCGCATCGCCGTTATCAACCTTGCGGGTGTACCGTCTATTGTTTACGGTGTATTTGGTCTGGGTTTCTTCGTTTACATGTTGGGTGGCAGTATTGACCAATTATTTTACCCTGAATCATCGCCAAGCCCCGTTTTTGGTACGCCAGGTGTGATATGGTCGGCATTGACCCTTGCGATTTTAACCTTACCTGTGGTTATCGTTTCAACAGAAGAAGGTTTATCACGTATTCCAAGTACTGTTCGCCACGGTTCATTAGCACTGGGTGCGACAAAAGCTGAAACCTTATGGCGTATTATTATTCCAATGGCCAGCCCAGCGATTATGACTGGATTAATTTTAGCGGTTGCACGTGCCGCGGGCGAGGTTGCGCCACTTATGTTAGTGGGTGTGGTTAAAATGGCGCCTACATTGCCACTAGACGGCAACTTCCCATATGTACATTTAGATAGAAAATTTATGCACTTAGGTTTCCACATTTATGATGTTGGTTTCCAAAGCCCGAACGTAGAAGCGGCGCGTCCGCTGGTATATGCCACGGCATTCTTACTGGTTTCAGTAATTATCGCCCTGAATATCACCGCGATTGGTATTCGTAACCATTTACGCGAAAAGTTTAGAGCTCTAGAGCATTAATACAGAATTTTTATAGGTAGACAGAGATGATTACAGTTGCACCACACGTAAACCAAGCGAAAAGCGCGGCAAAACTAGACTTAGAGAATCTAACCGCAGAGCAAACTGCGTTAGAGATTAAAGATTTAGATCTATACTACGGTGATAAACAAGCGCTTAGCGGCGTAAATATGAAGATTCCCAAAGGTCAGGTAACAGCGTTTATCGGCCCATCGGGGTGTGGTAAATCGACGCTGCTTCGTTGTATTAACCGTATGAATGATCTAGTTGATAGCTGTCGTATCACTGGTGAAATTTTACTACATGGTCATAACATCTACGATAAAAGTGTCGATGTTGCCGCACTGCGTCGTAATGTTGGTATGGTATTCCAACGTCCGAATCCATTTCCAAAATCAATCTACGAAAATGTTGTTTATGGCCTACGCTTACAAGGAATTAAAGAAAAGCGTAAATTAGACGAAGTCGTTGAGCAATCTTTACGTGGTGCTGCATTGTGGGATGAAGTAAAAGATCGTCTTCACGATAGTGCATTTGGCCTATCAGGTGGTCAGCAGCAACGTCTTGTGATTGCGCGATCAATTGCGATTGAGCCAGAAGTGCTCTTGTTAGATGAGCCAACATCGGCACTCGATCCAATTTCTACATTAGTTATTGAAGAGCTCATTAACGACTTAAAGAATAAGTTTACCGTGGTTATTGTTACTCATAACATGCAACAAGCCGCGCGTGTATCAGACCAAACAGCGTTTATGTACATGGGCGAATTGATAGAGTATTCAGATACCAACACCTTATTTACGACACCAAGTAAAAAGAAAACAGAAGATTACATCACTGGCCGCTACGGCTAGTCGAATAAAACACTTGGTAACGTAAACGAATTTTATAGAGGTAGACAATGGAACATAATATTAATAAGCATATTTCAGGTCGCTTTAATGAAGAGCTTGAAAATGTTCGTAACCATGTACTTAGCATGGGTGGCTTAGTTGAGCAGCAGTTAAATAGTGCGCTTGATGCGGTCAGTAAAGGTGATGCAGAATTGGCGCAAAAAGTCCGTGAAAACGACTACAAAGTAAACGCCATGGAAGTCAATATTGACGAAGAATGCACACGCATTATTGCACGTCGTCAGCCTGCTGCCAGTGATTTACGTTTAGTTATTGCGATTGCGAAAACAATCGCCGACTTAGAGCGCATTGGTGACGAAGCAGAGCGCATTGCAAAAGTGGCGCTTGATTCATTTACCAAAGACCAACAAGATCTTCTTGTTAATATTGAAAATATGGGTCGCCAAGTGTCGAAGATGCTTCATGATGTACTTGATGCATTTGCCCGTATGGATGTGCAATGTGCCTTCGAAGTTCATAAAGAAGATGCAAAAGTTGACCGTGAATATGAAGCAATTACGCGTCAAATTATGACATATATGATGGAAGATCCACGCTCAATCCCTAAAATTATGGATTTAGTGTGGTCAGTTCGTTCACTTGAGCGTATTGGCGACCGTTGTCAGAATATCGCAGAATACATTATCTATTTTGTGAACGGTAAAGATATTCGTCATACATCTCAAGCAGATATCGAAAAGTCGCTGTAAATTTTTAAGCACTTTTCATTTTTAAACCGAGCGGCTTTAGGCCGCTTTGTCTATTATTGGTGATGTCAGGCAGAAAAAGCGTTCAAAATCGTACACAATGCTGTAAAATTCGAACCTGCCAAAGCATACTAATTTATAAAGGGTCAGTTATGCCTACAAATGCATTTTTAGGGGTTTTTGCTAAATCTCCTATTAAGCCTATGGAAGATCACATTAAGAAAGTACATCAAGCAAGCAAAGCCTTGATCCCTTTCTTTAATCACGTTTTTAAAGAAGAATGGAAAGAAGCGGAGGAAATCCGTCTAAACATTCGTAATTTAGAACGTGAAGCGGATGACATGAAACGTAACATTCGCCTTCAACTACCGCGCGGCTTATTTATGCCAGTTGAGCGTACCGATTTGTTAGAGCTTGTTACCCAACAAGACAAAATTGCGAATAAAGCAAAAGACATTGCAGGTCGTGTAATTGGTCGAGAAATGACGATTCCGGTAGAAATTCAAGAAGATTTTCTTGCTTATGTAACACGTTGTGTTGATGCGACAAAACAAGCATCAAAAGCAATTAACGAGTTAGATGAGCTACTTGAAACGGGCTTCAAAGGTCGCGAAGTGACTTTAGTAGAAAAAATGCTCGTTGAATTGGATGCAATCGAACAAGACACGGATGACATGCAAATCAAAATACGCCGTCAATTGCGCGCCGTTGAAAATGAACTAAACCCAATTGATGTGATGTTCTTGTACAAGATCATTGAGTGGGTCGGCGATCTAGCTGATATTGCAGAGCGCGTAGGTTCTCGTCTTGAGCTGATGTTAGCTCGTTAATTTAAAATCAGTTCAAATACGAAAAATTAAAGGTTTCACACAATGGATATCATTGCAAATTACGGCACTTTTTTAGTTTTAATTGCCGCAGCAGTCGGTTTCTTCATGGCTTATGGTATTGGTGCAAATGACGTTGCCAATGCGATGGGTACATCAGTAGGTTCAAAAGCACTTACTATCAAACAAGCAATTATTATTGCGATGGTGTTTGAATTCGCAGGTGCTTACCTTGCCGGTGGTGAGGTTACATCAACTATTCGTAAAGGAATTATCGACGCCACGCCATTTATTGATATACCTGAGCTTATGATCTTAGGCATGATTGCCGCGTTATTTGCTGCAGGTAGCTGGCTATTAATCGCCTCTTTCCTTGGCTGGCCGGTATCGACTACTCACTCAATTATCGGTGCGATTATTGGTTTTGCTTTAGTGGCTGTTGGCAGCGAAGCAATCCAATGGAATAAAGTACTGGGCATTGTGGGGAGTTGGATTGTAACACCTGCAATTTCGGGCTTTATTGCTTACCTTATCTTTATGAGTGCGCAAAAGCTTATTTTTGATACCGATGCTCCACTTAAAAACGCTAAGCGCTTTGTCCCTGTGTATATGGGTCTAGCGGGCTTCATTATGTCTTTAGTTACGATTAAGAAAGGCTTGAAGCACATTGGTATTAATCTAGGCGCTGTTGAGGGTTACGCACTTTCTATCGCGATCGCTGTCGTGGTTGGTATTATTGGTAAGTTTGCTATTTCACGCTTAAAAATTGATCCTAAAGCTGACAAGAAAATGCAATTTAATAACGTTGAAAAAGTGTTCGCGGTATTAATGGTATTAACAGCTTGTTGTATGGCATTCGCCCATGGTTCGAACGATGTTGCAAACGCGATTGGTCCACTAGCTGCTGTTGTAAACATTGTTGAGCACAACGGTGAAATTGCTAAGAAAGCCGCTATCGCATGGTGGATTCTACCACTGGGTGGTTTGGGTATTGTTGCTGGTCTTGCTATTTTAGGTAAGAAAGTAATCAAAACAATCGGTGAAGGTATTACTCACTTAACGCCTAGCCGTGGTTTCGCTGCTGAGCTTGCTGCTGCATCAACGGTTGTTATTGCATCAGGCACGGGTTTACCAATCTCTACAACACAAACGCTTGTAGGTGCTGTATTAGGTGTTGGTATGGCACGTGGTATCGCAGCGCTTAACATGGGTGTTGTAAGAAACATTGTAGTTTCTTGGGTAATTACATTGCCAGTTGGCGCAGCCCTTGCTATTGTTATTTTCTACGTACTGAGAACAGCCTTCGGCGTTTAAAAAGTACTAACAGACTTTTAGCTTGAAAAGATCTCAATGCCCTAGGTATTGGGGTCTTTTTATTTGCAGGTAGTAAAAAAGAGTATGAATAACTTACCCAGTATTAAACAACTACAATATTTACTCGCCGTTCATCAGCACCAACACTTTGGTCGTGCCGCAAGTGCCTGCTTTATTGGTCAGTCCACGTTAAGCAGTGCGATTCAAAATTTAGAAGAAACCTTAGGTTGTCAGCTTATCGAGCGTGAAAATCGCAGCTTAATGTTTACTGCCATTGGGGAAGAGGTCGTAGAGAAAGCACGTAAAATAATAGACGATACGCTAAGTTTGAAAGAACTCACCAAAAGCTTTTTAACCCCGTTAAGTGGTAAGTTAACCTTAGGCGTAATCCCTACCATCGCCAGCTTTATCGCGGCGCCGTTGTATCACTTTTGCAAGCAAACATTTACCGAGCTTGAGTTAGTACTTGTTGAAGATACCAGTGAAAAGTTACTGGATAAGCTTGAACACGGGCAAATTGATATCGCGTTGCTTGCGTTGCCGTTCGATACCGAAAAGTTTCACACCCAAGTGCTCGCTAAAGACCACTTTAGCTTAGTTCACCATAAAGATTATATGCCAGCGAAAGGTGTCGAAGACTTTAACTTGTTGCCCGATGCCAGTGTGTTTTTGCTAGAGCGAGAGCACTGTATGACAGGTCATGCCTTAAGTGCTTGCCATTTAAATCGCTCAAGTTGCATTAACCCGTTTGAAGCGGCCAGCTTACATACGTTACTGAGCATGGTTGAGCATCAACTGGGCGTTACTTTTTTACCGCAAATGGCGATTAACGCCGGCATTCTAGAGAAAAAAGACATGGTGGCAACGCCATCACAAAGCGACGCATACCGAGATATTGGTATTGTGTGGCGTAAAACCACCGGGCGAATCCGCGATTTTAGGCTGTTTAGTCAACAGTTAGAGCTGTTTCTTGCCAAGCAATGCAGCTTACATACCCAATCAGCAGAATAAATTGCAGCCCCAAATAAAAATTTGGGGTTTTTTATTATTAAAGCAAACTATTTTTTTCCTTCCCTCGACTAACTTTATACATTACCCCTTTTTACGATAGATAAATAACATGACGAGGCTACCGTGTTTTTTCAATCACTCGACACATTAATTGCCAAGGCGCAACAAGGCAATAAACGGGCATGGTTGAAATTAGTGAAGCAACATGAAACGCAGGTCTATAACTATTGTTTGCGAATGTTGAGTCACCCTGATGATGCAATGGACTTAATGCAAGAAGTGTTTATTTCTGTGTATAAGAGTTTGCCTAGCTTTCGGGGAGATTGCAGCTTTAATACTTGGCTTTACCAAATCGTGCATAGACGAAGTGTTGAGTATTATCGTCGCTGTAAGCACCACCAAAGCCTAGATGCTTTACCCGAAGAAGCCTGTGAGCGTAGTGAAATAGAAGCGAATCAACAGCAATCTCAACAGCATAATGAGCTTAAAAGTATGATGAACAATTTGCCGTGGGAGCAGCGTTTGGTTGTAGAGTTAAAGTTTTTTCAGCATTGCACATTTGAGGAAATTGCAGAGCAGTTAGGTATTTCAACTAATACTGCTAAATCAAGATTATACAGTGCGTTAGGTAAGTTAAAAGTGCATTTGGAGGCAGTAGATGGCTAATTTAGAGTCGTTATTTACAGCATGGCTAGAAGGTGAAAGTTTAACGGAAGAGCAAATTAGGTTGCTCGAAAGTAATCCTGACTATGCCTTGATGATGGAAAATGCGACAAAGTGGCAGCAGCATAGTCTTAACTATCAACCGTTACCAGTACCTGACTGGGATCGTGGTTCTTGTATGTCACAAACGCAAAAGCAGGCTGTGTATTTTGGTTCTGGTTTATGGGCGATGGCTGCGTCTATCGCATTGTGTGCCTGGTTATTAATAACCAGCCCAGAACAAACAGATTCACAGTTGCTTGAGCAAGTGGCTAAGCAAACTCGTTTATTAGAGTCACAACAAAAACAAATAGATCAATTGCAAAACATGCTGACAGCACAAAATGACATACAGCAACAGCATATGTATCAGCTAGCGAAAGAAGCGATTAAAACGGGTCGTGTAGAGCGACAAGAAGATATTGCCAGTGTGCTTGCTTATATCAAAACGCAGCGCGCCCAAGACCAAGCATACTTGCGTATGCAATTGAATGATTTAGCAGAGCAAGTGGATGGCCGACCCATGCCAACCGTTGCCAACAACGTGGAGTATTAAAATGCCAAAGAACATGATAGCCAGTGCGGTGTTATTGCTATGTGGTGTAGCAACAGTGAACCCTGTGTTTGCACAAAGTAGTGATGAGTTAGATAAAATTCAACGTGAAGTGGGAATTATGGAAAAAATTCTTACGGCTGCTTTAAAGCAAGATACGGATAACAAAGTGAGCAACGTGTCAGCAAGTTATTTACAGCACCAAGGTGTGGTGTTTAGTTTTGACGTGCGGGGGTCGCGATGGTCAACTATTTTTGCATCGGTGCCTGATGCTCCTTTGCCACCTATGCCAGATATTGATTTTGACGAAATAAGCGACATTGAGATTCTTGGTGACCATGTGCAGGTGATAAGCGACGCTGTGGTCGTTAAAACGCAAGAAGCGTATCAGCACGCGATGGAAATGATGCGTGAAAGTGCAGAGCAAGTCCGTGAAGTGGCTGAGCAAGAGCGTGATATTAGCCGTGAAATTCGTGATCTTGAACGCGAAAAACGTGATATTGAATTTGAGCGTCGTCATGATAAGGAAGCTGAAAATCAAGCACTTGAGCAACGTAAAAAAGAGTTACAAGCCTCTATTAAAGAGCTTGAAAAAGAGCAACAAACGCTGTCATTGAAGCAGCAAAGGTTACGCAAACAACTTGCAGAGAAAAAGCAAGCGCGCGCAAAAGAGCAGCAGCAGCAAATGATGGCTCTAACAAACAGTGTAAATAACAGTATTGCATTATCGTTGTGTGATTATGGCAGTGGTTTACGAAGCTTACCCGATAATGAGCACGTCAGTGTTGTTATTCGCGGACTCGATCAGAGTAAAAAGGATCACATTAAAGTGTTTAAAAAAGCAGATATTAAACAGTGTGTAGTGGGGAATATTAAATCGTCGCAACTACTCGAACGTGCATCAAGCTATGTGTTTTAAATAATTGATTTCCCAACCAAAAAAGCAGCCTATAAGGGCTGCTTTTCATCCATTGAAAAAGGCTTTAAGCTGGGTAAAAACAATAAGTAAACCCAAACAACCAGATTAAAATAAGGCACTAAGCCCAACCCTGTAAATACTTTTACCGGGTACCCTTTGTAGGTCGCATTACGGTAACATTGATATGCTATCCCTAGATTAACGATCAGTAACAATACGATTAGTTGTGTCATCACTTTTCTCCTAAATACCGCTAATACAAAAACGTATAGATGTTAAGTCATTTTCAGTATGTATAATGTAAAAGGTAATGTCATGTTTTTTTTAGATTATCACTATAAATACGCGACATTATCTCTTGGCGTGAATTAATTATAGATGAGTATTCTCAGGATGGTAGATAAAAAGTTAATAAAATTGTTTAAAAATGTATCAATATTCGGGGCGAATTAGCTAGTCAGTTGTTAGCTAAAAAGTTTATTGTTAGAGATTCTTTCAAGCTCACTGCTAATTTTTTCAACAGGCATGGGGCGTGCAATAAAGTAACCTTGCCCGTAATCGACGCCTATCTCTTTTAGTGCTAAAAATATTTCTTTATTTTCAACGTATTCAGCAACAGAACGCTTGTCTAAAGAGCGGCTAATATCGTTTATCGCCTTCACGAGCGCAAGGTCGATAGGGTCGTTCAACATATCGCGAACAAACGAGCCATCAATTTTTACATGTTGTGCTGGCAGCTGTTTAAGGTAGTTAAATGTACTAAAGCCAGTGCCAAAGTCGTCAATCGAGAAATGGCAGCCTAAGCCATTTAGGCGCTCTATCATTGCGCGGGTGGCCACTAAATTATTGATACTGGCTGACTCGGTTATTTCAAAAATAATACGCGTGGGTTCAACGTTATACTCTTGTAAGCTTGATTCTATATGCGGTAATAATCGTTCATCTAAAAATGACTGTGCCGATAAATTAATAGCCACTTGGTTGAGCTCAGGAAAATCAGCAACACTTTTAATCGCATTACGAATAACACATTGGTCCATCAGGTATGTGTCGTTTAGTAATTCTAATGCGGGAATAAATTGATTCGGGTAAATGAGCTCATTATCAAGCTTTAAACGCAGTAAGGTTTCAAAGTAAGCCACATGGCCACGTTTAAAGTCCCAAATTGGTTGGTAATGTAATTCAATTGCATCGTGTTGCAGCGCTTGACGAATGCTGTGGCCCCACTCTAACCCTGCTTGTAGGCTATTGTGGTGAGTGTCTTCTTTTGAATAACAATGAACCAGATTACGGCCTAAGCTTTTTGCAACATACAGCGCAATATCAGCTTGCTTAAGGCATTCGTTGGGATCATTATTTTGTGCGGTAATTTGTGTTAGGCCAATGGAGCAGCTAATCGAATATTCTTGGCCTTCTGAATGAAATTGGTGTTTTTCAATGGCCATACAAATACTTTCTGCGACTAAATGGGCATCAAGCAAATTGGTGTTTTTCAGAATAACCGCAAATTCATCACCGCCAATACGGCAAATTAAGTGCTCGTCGCTAATATTGGCAGTAAAGAGTTGAGCGACTTCTTTAAGCACAATATCACCTTGTTGATGACCTTTACTGTCATTGATGATTTTAAAATGATCTAAATCGATATAAATAAGCGCATGTTCTATATCGCCATTGGTGTATTTGGCTTGGCAAATACGTTGCAATTGTTGATCAAAATAATAGCGGTTATGTAATTCAGTTAGCGTGTCATGCAATGCTAAATGACGAAGCTGTAACTCAGCTTGCTTGCGTTCGTGAATGTTATCGATAGTGGCTGTAATCGTTGCAGAGTTACGGCTGTTTTTTATTAACTGCATTCGGCATTCAACCCAAATGGCATTGCCGTTTTTATGACTCAGTTGTATCTCAACTTGCTGTTGTAGCTCCCCCCCGTGCAAAATACTTTGAATCGTATCTTGTAACTTGGGCTGACACTCAGGCAAACAAAAATCAGTTAACGACTTAGATAAACTTGATTTAATGCCGTATCCCGTGAGGTTTTCCCATGCAGGGTTAATAAAGCGAATATTTCCTTGCTGATCAAACTCCAATACCACGGTGTTTAAATGCAATAAAATACGTTGGTGAGCCGAAAACAGTTCTTTATAGCGGCTTTGGCTTTGGCTTAGTTGCTCAACTTTTTGTGCAAACTCTGCATAACTCACCATAAAATCTTCACGGCGTGCTGCATGGTCACATACTTTGCTCAGTAAAGACTGATCATAAGGGGCGCGTATAAAATCGGTGACACCAGAGAGCAACAGTTGCTCGGCATAATCAGCATCGTTGTTATCAATGATGGTAACAATGGCTTGTTTAGGATTATGCTGCAATATTTCGCTAATCAGCGCGCCTGCGGGATCTGATTGCGATTGCGTTGCATCAATCAATACAATTGCAAACTTTTGTTGTAGATACGTCGCCAGTGCTGCTTTTGTCGATGTCGTGTGTGTAACAGCAAAACTGAGTTTGAGTTGTTCGTTGATGTTATTTGCTTTGCTGTTATTCGTTTCAAGCAGGAGTAAATTAAGGCGGCTGCTTTTTTCTAGGTGTGTCGACAGGACATTAGCAAGGACTTGCGGCAGCATATCTTGGCGTTCAAAAGGCAAAACAGCATCAATACCATAACTGCGGGCTGTTGTTTCAGCGATACGCTCACAATAAATAGGGGGAGTTAGCAGTATAGGTGTATTTTTTGGGGTTTTTAATAACCCCGAGCGAATCATGCGCGAGAAGCGCCAGCCGTCAATTTTGCCGACTTCAAGGCCCGTAATAATAATATCCACCGGCTGGCTTTTAAGTATTTTTAACGCCTCTTGCGAGTCGTTGGCTTCAATAAACGTAAAAACATTAAGTTTGTTGAGTGTTAACTTAATTGTTTCACGCTCAGCAACGCTAGCGTTTAAAATTAGCAGTTGCAACTGCTTTGCCATGGCGCTACTACCTCTTAACTGAACCCATGCTTAGTGAATGGGTTAGAATAATGACATTTCTATTATTCTACAAGCAAACTTTACCTAAAAACGGTTATTAGCCTGTACCAGCTTACACGGTTAGGTTGTTTGTTCTTGAACCGAGGTGCTTTGCTTGAGGTGGCAAGCGTATCAGAGTAAACTTGGCGCGTTTTTATTAATGAGAGATATGCTCTATGCGCGTGGCTGATTTTAGCTTTGACCTTCCTGATGAATTAATTGCTCGTTTTCCAAAAGCAGATCGAACAAGCAGTCGTTTATTAACGCTCGACGGCCCAACAGGGCAGGTTGAACACAAAGTGTTTAGTGATATTTTATCTCTGGTAAATGAAAATGACTTATTAGTGTTTAACAACACGAAAGTGATACCAGCACGCATGTTTGGCCAAAAAGAGTCTGGCGGTAAGCTTGAAGTACTCGTTGAGCGCGTATTGGACGAGCACCGTGTACTGGCTCACGTACGTGCGAGTAAATCACCAAAACCGGGCTCTAAAATTATCCTTGAAAGCAAAGCCGAAGCAACCATGGTAGCGCGTCACGGTGAGCTATTTGAACTTGAGTTTGCTAAAGACGAAAATGTATTAGATATCTTAAACGATATTGGCCACATGCCATTACCGCCATACATAGATCGCCCAGATAATGAGGCTGATCGTGAGCGTTATCAAACGGTGTATGGTGAGAAACCCGGTGCTGTTGCAGCGCCAACAGCAGGGCTTCACTTTGACGATAAATTAATGGCGGCTTTAAAAGACAAAGGCATTAACATGGCGTTTGTTACTTTGCACGTGGGTGCGGGTACATTCCAACCTGTGCGTGTTGATTCAGTTGATGAACATGTTATGCACTCAGAATATATCGAAGTTCCCGATGAGGTTGTAAAAGCCGTAGCCGAAACCAAAGCAAAAGGCGGGCGTGTTGTTGCGGTGGGCACCACTTCAGTACGTTCTTTAGAGTCGGCTGCAAAAGTACATGGTGGCAAGCTTGATACTTACTTTGGTGATACTGACATCTTTATTTACCCGGGTTATCAGTTCAATGTGGTGGATGCCATGGTCACTAACTTCCACTTACCTGAATCAACGTTGATTATGTTGGTGAGCGCGTTCGCAGGCCAAGAAAACATTATGGGTGCTTATCACACAGCGATTGAGCAACAGTATCGCTTTTTCAGTTATGGTGATGCCATGTTCTTAACGCGTAAATAAGCGTTAGTCATCTTTTATATTACCCCGTAAAAAGCCCAGCATTTCACTGGGTTTTTTATTTTCAGCCATTATTACTAAGCTATGCGTTGATATGAAGCCTCTGTGCAACACTGAATTCTGCATCGTGGGGAGAGTTTAGCTAGCGGGCTTTTTATTTTTGAATTTAGCCCAATTAATAGTAATAAATGCGCAAACAGGTTAGAATCGAGCGGTTAAATTATAGCTTGTTGGACTGTTTTTCCGACACTAGAGGATAATATGAAATTTGAATTAGACCGCACTGACGGTAAAGCGCGCCGCGGCCGCTTGATTTTTGAGCGTGGTGTTGTAGAAACGCCTGCATTTATGCCAGTAGGTACTTACGGCACGGTAAAAGGGATGACTCCCGATGAAGTAAAAGATACGGGGGCACAAATCTGCCTTGGTAATACTTTTCACCTTATGCTGCGTCCTGGCACAGAAATCATTAAGCAACACGGTGATTTACACGACTTCATGAATTGGGATCGTCCTATCTTAACTGATTCAGGCGGTTTCCAAGTATTCAGCTTAGGTGCGATGCGTAAAATCACCGAAGAGGGCGTCATGTTTAGCTCGCCTGTGAATGGTGAAAAAATCATGCTTTCACCAGAAAAAGCCATGCAAGTTCAGCGCGACTTAGGCTCTGATATTGTGATGATTTTCGACGAATGTACGCCATATCCTGCCACTGAAAAAGAAGCCAAAGACTCAATGGAGCTCTCGCTGCGTTGGGCTAAACGTTCAAAAGAAGGCCATGGTGATAATCCAGCAGCACTGTTTGGTATTATCCAAGGGGGTATGTACCCTGAGCTTCGTGCACAATCACAAAAAGGCCTAGAAGACATTGGTTTTGATGGTTATGCACTGGGCGGTTTATCAGTGGGTGAACCTAAAAACGAAATGATCAATATTCTTGATCATTGTGCGTATAAAATGCCAGCCGACAAACCACGTTACTTAATGGGCGTTGGTAAACCAGAAGACTTGGTTGAAGCGGTGCGTCGTGGTATCGATATGTTCGACTGTGTAATGCCAACCCGTAATGCACGTAATGGTCACTTATTCGTGACAGGTGGCATTGTTAAAATCCGTAACGCAGTACATAAAACAGACACCGGTCCACTTGATCCAGAGTGTGATTGCCATACATGTAAAAACTATTCACGTGCGTACTTGCATCATCTTGATAAATGTAATGAAATCTTAGGCGCACGTCTAAACACGATTCATAACTTACGTTATTATCAACGTGTAATGGAAGGCTTACGTAATGCCATTAGTCATGGCAAACTAGACGAATTTGTTGCAGATTTTTATGCACGCCGCGGCCAAGAAGTGCCAGAGCTTGCAGATACATCAGATTAAATTTTTAGAAAAATTAAAGAGGAAGTGTAATGAGTTTATTCATCTCAAACGCGCACGCAAGTGCGGCAGGTGCAGCACCAGCAGGTGGTGGCATGGAAATGCTAATCATGTTGGGTATTTTTGGTCTGGTATTTTATTTCTTAATTTACCGTCCGCAAGCTAAGCGTGTAAAAGAGCATAAAGCCCTTATGAGCGCGATGGCAAAAGGTGACGAAGTGCTTACGCAAGGTGGTTTAGTTGGTAAAATTGCTAAAATCGCTGATGACAAAGACTTCATCGTTATCTCATTAAACGACCAAGCAGAAGTAACAGTACAAAAATCAGCTGTTTCTGCAGTATTGCCAAAAGGCACTATGAAGTCGCTATAACAATAAAAATAAGGACTCACACGTGTTAAACAAGTTTCCATTATGGAAGTATTTACTTGTTCTTGTTGTGTTAGTCGTTGGTATTTTATATGCCTCTCCTAACTTGTATGGTCGTGACCCGGCCATACAAGTATCGGGCACTAAAGGTACTGATGCTGACCTAAGCGTACTCGATAAAGTAAATGCGACCCTCAAAGAACATAACGTTACTGTTAAATCAAGCAAACTTGAAGACGGACAAATCCTTGTACGTTTTAAGAATGTTGAAGATCAACTTAAAGCGCAAGACCTACTGCGTGATTCCCTTAGTGAAGATTACATCTCTGCCATCAACATGGCTCCAGCACAACCTGAGTGGTTAAAAGCATTGGGTGGTAACCCGATGAAGCTGGGTCTGGATTTAAGTGGTGGTGTTCACTTTACTATGGAAATCGACATGGCGACGGCGGTTGATACACAGCTTGAGCAAATGGAACAAGATTTTAAAAGTGATTTACGTGAAGAAAAGCTGCGTTACCGCACGATTCGTCGTGTAGCTGGCAGCGAGCGTTTACGTGTTGAAATGCGTAACGAAGAAGATAAAGACGCAGCAGAGCGCTTTTTATCAACCCGTTACCCGCTCAATGTGTACATTGATGATAGCAGCAGTGATAACGCTTTTTACGCCAGTATGAGCGAACAAAAGCTTAAAGAAATTCGTGATTACGCTATCAAGCAAAACGAAACGATTATCCGTAACCGTATCAACCAAATCGGTGTTGCTGAGCCAAACGTTCAGCGTCAAGGTGCTGAGCGTATCATCGTACAGCTTCCTGGTGTACAAGACACCGCCCGTGCCAAAGAAATTTTAGGGGCTACGGCAACGCTTGAGTTCCGTGAAGTAGACGAAGATGCTGACCCAAGTGCAGCCTTACAAGGGCGTGTACCACCAGGCACCGAAGTGATCATGGCGCGTGACGGTTACCCTGTGGTACTAAAAAAACGCATTATTCTTGAAGGTAGCCACATCACTGGTGCGCAATCAGGAATGGATGAGTATCAACGTCCGCAAGTAAGCATTAGCCTTGATAGCAAAGGTGGCGCAAAAATGAATGCGTTCACTAAGCGCGCGATTGGTAAGCGTATGGCAACTGTATTCATTGAGTACAAGCCATCGGGTAAAACAGATGAAAACGGTAAAGCACTTCCTCCAATTAAGGTAGAAGAAGTGATTAACGTGGCGACAATTCAAGCACGTCTTGACCGTTCGTTCCGAATCACGGGTATTGATAACCCTGCTGAAGCCCATAATCTGAGCTTATTACTACGTGCAGGTGCACTTGTTGCTCCTATTCAAATTGTAGAAGAGCGCACGGTAGGCCCAAGCTTAGGTCAAGAAAATATCGAAGCAGGTATGACGGCAGTGGTACTAGGCTTTGCATTTGTGCTTGTATTTATGCTGGTTTATTACAAAGGGTTTGGCATGGTGGCAAATATTGCCCTTGGTGCGAACTTAGTATTAATCGTGGGTGTTATGTCATTAATTCCAGGTGCGGCATTAACCTTACCGGGTATTGCAGGTATCGTACTGACCGTGGGTATGGCCGTTGATGCAAACGTGCTTATATTTGAGCGTATCCGCGAAGAGCTTGCCGACGGCCGTAGTCCGCAACAAGCCGTTCATTTCGGTTACGACAGCGCATTTAGCACAATTTTTGATGCAAATATCACCACGTTAATCGCAGCAGTGATTCTGTTTGCAGTGGGCACGGGTCCAATTGCTGGTTTCGCCGTGACACTTGCGATTGGTATTATCACCTCTATGTTTACAGCCATTGTTGGTACCCGTGCGGTAATCAACTTGTTTATTGGCGGTAAGCGTATTGATAAGTTGTCGATTTAGGAGTCAGCATGCAAATCTTAAAACTCGGTGGTAAAACACTCCCGTTTATGAAGTTCCGCAAGTTTGCCATGACATTATCAACGTTGTTGATTTTGGCTTCTTTCGTATCGTTTTTTACAAAAGGCTTAAACTTCGGTTTAGACTTTACCGGTGGTACAGCGGTTGAAGTTGGCTTTGCACAACCTGCAGATCTGAAAAAAGTACGTGAAGCAATTACGGCAAGTGGCTTTGAAGATTTCTCTGTTCAGCTATTTGGCTCAAGTAAAGAAATTCTTGTGCGCCTTGCACCGCAAGGTGATGGCGTGAAAGCAGAAGTCATTGGTAACCAAATCATTGATGCCTTAAAACAAACTGATTCAAGTGTTGAAATGCGCCGTATTGAGTTTGTGGGCCCAAGTGTAGGTGAAGATTTAAAAGAGCAGGGTGGCTTGGCCATGTTAACTGCACTTATTTGTATCTTGATCTACGTGGCATTTCGCTTTGAATGGCGTTTTGCGGTTGGCGCGGTATCAGCACTATTACACGATGTTATTATCACATTAGGTTTATTCTCAATACTGGATCTTGAGTTTGACTTAACGATTTTAGCAGCGATTTTGGCGGTGATAGGTTACTCACTCAACGATACCATCGTTGTATCTGACCGTATTCGTGAAAACTTCCGTAAAGTGCGTATCGATGACACCATAGAAATCATTGATATTTCACTTACGCAAACATTGAATCGTACCCTTGTAACATCAATCACCACAATTTTAGTATTGATTGCGTTGTTTGTATGGGGTGGTCAAACTATTCACGGCTTTGCGACAGCATTACTATTTGGTGTGTTTATCGGTACTTACTCATCTGTGTATGTTGCATCAGCAGTGGCGATTGCAATGGGTGTAAGTAAAGAAGACTTAATTCCAGAAGTAATCGAAAAAGAAGGTGCGGATCTCGATCCTATGCCTTAATAAGCCATGCTTAAAAAAGAACCGCCCTGTTTGGGCGGTTTTTTTATGGAAGAAATTATGAAGTATCTAATAAGTAATGTATTTATTATTTTTTTACTGCTCGGTTGCAAAGAGCAACAGGTTGCCAAGCAAGCTGAGTCAGCACCAAAGCCACCCACAATAACGCCAGAACAACAATTAGGTGAGTACCAAAGTTTGGCGTGGCAGGTTGTGACAGCACTGCAAGGGCAGTCAGATACGCAGCAAGTTAAATCCATGCTGTTGTCGTTGGTTCATTCATCACAGGGATTATTTTTAGCGTTTAATCAGGTGTTTCCAGAGTGTAAGCAGACATTAGACGCTATTACTGAATATGTTGAAAGCACACCGCTTACAGCAATCTCTAGTGACAATGAGCCCCTTAATTTACAACCTGAGTTACCCGATTTTACAGGGCCTAACTGTTATCACATACAACAGCTGTTACTTAATCCGTTAGCCGTTTTGGCGATGACGACACAACAACAAATGAATCATGTTGATATTGAACAGGCTGAACTAAAAATGATCGATAGCTTAGCGCGCATTAAGCAATTGGAATTAGTGGGAATAAATGAACAAGAGGTGAATGAAGCGCAGCGCTTGCCATAAAATTGTCATACTAGATTGCTAATTTAGTCATCTATTTGTATGACAGAAACTAGGTGAAAGGTGAGTGCACAACTACAGCGAATATTAGAAAACAGTGACATTAAAACGCTGTTTCAGCCCATCTTTGATGTTTCTAATCAACATATTTTGGGTTACGAGGCTTTAAGTCGAGGGCCAAAAAGCTCTGAACTTGAGATGCCCAGCGCTTTATTTTCTGCTGCAATTGCCTGCAATAAAATTTCAGAACTTGAGCTTTTGTGTCGCAGTAAAGCCATTGAAAACTTTGTTAAGCTCAACCTGCAAGGTAAGTTGTTCTTAAATGTCAGCCCTAAAACACTGCTCGACCCATGTCATCCTAAAGGCGAAACATTACACCTAGTTGAACATTTTGGGCTGGCGGCTAATCGCGTTGTCATTGAAGTAACTGAACAAGAAAAAGTAGACGACGGATGTTTACTGTTAAAGACCATCGCGCATTATCGTCAATTAGGCTTTTCAATTGCCATTGATGATTTAGGGGCGGGTTATTCGGGGTTAAAGCAGTGGTCTGAGTTATGCCCTGAGTTTGTAAAGATTGACCGCTACTTTATTGATCACTGTGACCAAAGTGTGGTGAAAAAAGAGTTTCTAAAATCAATCATTGTATTGGCTAAAGCCACGAATACCCAAGTGATTGCCGAAGGTATCGAGCGCGTAGAAGAGTTACGTTTACTCGAAAGTTTAGGAGTGCAGCATGCACAGGGCTTTTTATTAGAAAGACCGAGTTTACAGCCCAGCTACCAAATTAATCTGCATTGCTTAAAACACCTTGAATCATCAGACAACAGCAGCAGCTTTGAACAATCAATGGCTATCGGTTGGCTTGCTGTTGAGCATGCCAGTATTGAGGCGAATACCCGTTGTAAAGATGCGCACAGTATTTTTGAGCAAGATAAAACACTCACCAGTCTTGCTGTCCTTGAGCAAAATAGTCCCGTAGGCTTATTACACAGGGATCAACTTACCGAGGTGTTTGCAGCTCCTTATGGTCACGCGCTTTATGATAAGCAGCCTGTTACCGCACTAATGGATAAGCAACCGCTAGTGGTTGATGAAAACGAATTGCTTGATACGGTTAGTCAACAAATCACCGAATTTGAATTCGATATTCGCCGCCATATCGTCATAACACGCAACGGCGACTACTTAGGATTGGCACCTTTGCGTAATATTCTCAAACACATCACCGAAGAAAAAATACGCCACGCTCAACACGCAAATCCATTGACCATGCTACCCGGTAATGTGGCAATAAATGAAGCTATCGAATTAAGGCTGCGCAACAGTTATGCGTTTTCGTTAGCGTATGTCGATTTAAATCACTTTAAGCAATTTAATGATTTATATGGATACGCCAGTGGCGACAGTGTGATCAAATTATTAGCTGAAGTGATCGTTGATGTTTGTAGCAAAAGCAAAGGCTTTGTTGGTCACATTGGTGGCGATGATTTTATGGTGGTATTCGATAAAGACGATGCAGAGCATAGGTGCCATGCGATCATTTCAGAATTTGAAGAAAAATCACGCGCCTTTTTTACCCCAGAACACATCTCGCAAGGTGGGTATTGGGCGAGTAACCGCGAAGGTAAAAAACAGTTTGTACCTTTGCTAACGCTGTCGATTGGTCTCGTTAAACCTGACCTTGAGCAATGCATTAATAGCCACCAAGTTGCAGCACTCGCAACCGATGCGAAAAAAGAGGCCAAACGCTTTAAAACGAGTCACTTATTTGTTTGTAAGCGTCGTTGTCCGGCCCCGGCAGTGGTGAGGCTAAGTGTCGCCAGCGATGACACCCTGCAAATCGGGTTATGAAGAAAATTTGAGTTCGGCCAATTTCACTTGTGTCTCACTCTAAGCCAGTGTAGGTTAAAAAAAACACGTTAAGAATAATAATAATGAAGCGACTATGTAGTGCAATCCTTGTTGTGCTAAGCCTAGGATGCAGCCTGCCTATTGATGCCAAAAATGTGGTGAACTTAGCCATAGAGCAACGTCCCTTGTATCAGCGCGATCATTATTTACACGCGCTGTTAGCTGCAGCGTTTCGTGCCGCAAAGTATCCCACCGTTATAAACGAAGTACTGGTGCACCCTCATCAACAGCGCACATTACTCATGCTCGACGAAAACCAAGCCGATGTCTATTGGAGTATGACCAGCCCAGAGCGAGAGCATCTAGCGATTGCTGTTCCAGTCCCTTTATTTAAAGGGTTTATCGGTAAACGCGCACTGCTTACAAAACGTGAATTTTTACCGCGGTTTAAAGAGGTAAAAACTAAACAAGACTTAATGGCGTTTACCGCTATACAAGGTCATGACTGGCCTGATACAAAAATATTGGCGCAAAATGGCTTAGCGGTTCGGCCACTGGCGAATTATCAAGCAATGTTTAACTTAGTTATAAGTGGCCGGGTTGATTACTTCCCGCGTTCATTTATCGAGGTGACTTCAGAGCTTAAGCAAATAAATAGTGAGCAACTGGCGATTGTGCCCAATGTCTATATTAGCTACCCGAGCGCTTTTTATTTTTTTGTTAGCAATAACAAGCCAGAGCTAGCCGAGGTATTATTAATAGGCTTAAACGCGATGAAAAGCTCAGGTGAGTTTGATCAGCTGTTCAACAGTTACTTTGCTGAAGACTTAGCCGGTCTGCCGTTTACAGAAAAGAGTGCCATAGAAATAAAGTTGGAGAATGACTATTTTCAGCCACAAAAAAAGGAGCCGTAGCTCCTTTTTGTCATGCTAATCACGCGTTAGAATTAATGGGTCATTAGCGAAGTAGTGACTCAGTTAATACTGGACGAATTTCACGAATGATTGCTTGTGTTAATTTTGGCGCGCCACAGATAATGTTGCCGCTTTGGTTGTAGTTAATACCGCCTGCGAAATCAACAACCATACCGCCCGCTTCTTTAACTAAAAGCTCACCAGCGGCTGTATCCCAAGGCTTAAGGCCAATTTCGAAAAAGCCATCAACACGGCCAGCTGCAACATACGCCATATCAAGAGCAGCAGAACCTGCACGACGAATATCAGCCGTGTGAATAAATAAAGCTTTGAATGCCTCAGAGTATGCGTCTAAGTGATGCTTTTGTTTAAACGGGAAACCTGTAGCAAGAATAGAACCTGCTAACTCGTTAGTTTTTGATACACGTAAACGCTTGCTGTTAAGCTGTGCGCCTTGACCGCGAGACGCTGTGAATAATTCACCACGAATTGGATCATAGATAACAGCTTGGTCTAAACGACCTTTTACTTTAAGTGCGATTGATACTGCGTAATGAGGGATACCCTTGATGAAGTTTGTTGTGCCATCAAGTG
Source organism: Pseudoalteromonas sp. JSTW (assembly GCF_013423925.1). Classification (NCBI taxonomy): domain Bacteria; kingdom Pseudomonadati; phylum Pseudomonadota; class Gammaproteobacteria; order Alteromonadales; family Pseudoalteromonadaceae; genus Pseudoalteromonas; species Pseudoalteromonas sp. JSTW. Next base: position 3,297,606 of record NZ_CP058972.1, on the reverse strand, counting down.
GGTCAACAATCCATTGGTAATCTGCATCTTTGCCTTTGTGCTCACCTAGTTCTTCACCAACGATACAGTGATCAGGGTAAGATCTTAAAATAGTGTCACGGATTGCGGCTTCAGCTTCTTTATCGATGTTAGTCACTAAATCGTTAGTGCCTTTTTGTTGTACATCAACTTTTGATAAGTCTTCACTTGCGCGAAGTAAAATTTTGCCTGCGTTACGCGCAGCGCGAACCGCAATGTTTAACATTGGATGCATAGCATTACCTTTGGGTTGTAAAAGAACGAATATATTTAAGCCGGCGTATTCTAGCGGTTTTTACTGCAAAGTAAACAACAAAGCGGAAATACTTTTGGTTGTTTTTTGTACTGAACTGATTTTAAATTAAATTTCTATCTGACTATTTTTAAAAGCTAAAAATTATACGGGGCGTTTCATACATAAATCTGATACTAAAAATAAGGATGTACTAGTAAAAGAAAAACCCCTAGCACCGCCCATGATCTGTGATCAATACTGATTGATCGCGTGATCTGTATAGCCTCCAGAATAGCTTTCATGGTAGAATTCGCGCAATTTTTGACATTCAGTAAGTAACAACGCAATGACACTTGATGATATTCGTATCGTATTAGTTAACACATCTCATTCTGGTAATATTGGCTCAGCAGCACGTGCTATGAAAACGATGGGCTTATCAAACCTTTATCTTGTTGACCCTGCATGTGAAATTGATAGTCATGCCAGTGCGCTTGCTGCAGGTGCAACCGATGTTTTAGGCAAAGCCGTGGTTGTTGATACCCTTGCTGATGCGATTGCTGATTGTAGTTTAACGATTGGCACCAGTGCTCGTTCGCGCACCTTGTCTTGGCCGATGGTTGAGCCACGTGAATGTGGTGAAAAATTAGTGGCAGAAGCGGCGAATGGCCCGGTTGCACTCGTGTTTGGTCGTGAAAATAGCGGTTTAACCAATGAAGAGTTACAACAGTGTAACTATCATGTGTGCATTCCTGCGAACCCAGAATACAGCTCATTAAACCTTGCTATGGCAGTACAAACCCTGTGCTATGAAACACGTATGGCGTATTTAAACACCCAGCCAAAACAGCAAGAACAAGACGACGTTACTTACCCTAACGCAAAACAAACTGAGTTGTTCTATGAGCATTTAGAGCAAACATTAAACGACACCGGGTTTATCATCAAACAGCACCCAGGTATGGTGATGACTAAATTACGTCGTTTGTTTAATCGTGCGCGCCCAGAAGAAGCCGAAATGAATATCTTACGCGGCATTCTGACTTCAATTAATAAGTCTATAAAATAATCACAGGTTATAAGCATAATACTTGACTAAATTACTCAGGTAATTACAATAGACATAGTACTTGACCAATTTAGTCGGGTATTCGGTTTTATCAATGGCAAGTATCAATTTTTATCACGTGATAATACTTGACTATTTTGGTCTGGTAATTAAAATTTGCACACCTTAGCGTGCAGTAACATCGGGGGCTCCATGAAGTTAACATCAAAAGGCAGATACGCAGTAACCGCCATGTTGGATGTTGCACTCCATACAAATGTGGGTGCAGTGCCCCTTGCCGATATTTCTGAGCGACAAGAAATTTCGTTGTCTTACCTCGAACAATTATTCGCCCGTTTACGTAAAAATGGCCTTGTGACTTCTGTGCGTGGCCCAGGTGGTGGATATTTATTAGGACGTGGCGCGAATGAAATTTCTGTTGGCGATGTTATCAATGCCGTTGATGAGTCTGTTGATGCAACTCGCTGCCATGGTGCAACGGGTGGCTGCCAAAGTGGCATGCGCTGTTTGACTCATACATTGTGGTCAGATTTAAGCGCGCGTATCGAAGATTTTTTAAATAGTATTACCCTTGCTGAATTGGTAGAAAAATCAGATGTGAAAGAAGTCGCATCGCGCCAAGATAACAGCATCAACACTGCAATTAAGCAACTGGAAAACATTCAAGTAAGCTGTCAACTGTAGCTTGACGAAAGCGGAGAGAGAAATGAAGTTACCGATTTATTTAGATTACGCAGCAACCACGCCTGTTGATGAACGTGTGGCAAAAGAAATGATGCAATGCCTGACTATGGACGGTAATTTTGGTAATCCTGCATCACGCTCACACCGTTTTGGTTGGCAAGCAGAAGAAGCGGTTGATCAAGCGCGTACAGACATTGCTGATCTGATTAACGCTGATCCACGTGAAATTGTTTTCACTTCAGGTGCTACAGAATCAAATAACCTCGCCATTAAAGGTGCTGCACAGTTCTATAAAAAGAAAGGCAAGCATGTAATCACGGTTAAAACAGAGCACAAAGCAGTGCTTGATACATGTCGTGAATTAGAGCGTCAAGGTTTTGAAGTAACCTATATGGACGTTGAAGAAAACGGTTTACTTGACCTTAAAAAGCTTGAAGCCGCTATGCGTGATGACACGGTACTTGTTAGTGTCATGCACGTTAACAACGAGCTAGGTGTTATCCAAGATATCGCGACCATCGGCGAAATGTGCCGTGAGCGCAAAATTATGTTCCACGTTGATGCGGCACAAAGTGCAGGTAAAGTACTTATCGACGTGCAACAGTTAAAAGTTGATTTTATGTCGTTCTCTGGCCACAAAGTCTATGGCCCGAAAGGTGTTGGCGCATTGTATGTTCGTCGTAAGCCACGTGCTCGTTTAGAAGCACAAATGCACGGTGGTGGTCATGAGCGTGGTATGCGTTCAGGCACACTGGCTACTCACCAATTAGTGGGTATGGGTGCGGCATTTAGAATCGCAAAAGAAGATTTCGAAAAAGACCATGCACATATCAGCGCACTTCGTAAGCGTTTGGTTGATGGCATTATGGCTGATATGGACGAAGTTTACTTTAATGGTGAACCAAGTCAGTCAGTTCCGGGTATTGTAAACATCAGCTTCAACTTTGTTGAAGGTGAGTCGTTATTAATGGCTGTTAAAGACATTGCTGTTTCATCAGGTTCAGCCTGTACCTCAGCAAGCTTAGAGCCTTCTTATGTACTACGTGCGTTAGGCCGTAACGACGAATTAGCACACAGCTCAATTCGTTTCAGCATTGGCCGCTTTACGACTGAAGAAGAGATTGATTATACCGTCGAACTAATCAAAAACTCGATTGGCCGTTTACGTGAGATGTCTCCTTTATGGGAAATGCATCAAGAAGGTATTGATTTAGATTCAGTTGAGTGGGCGCATCACTAATCAGTGATCGCCGCCGCTAGCAGGTAGTGAGGATAGTATTATGGCTTATAGTGATAAAGTAATCGATCATGTTGAAAATCCACGTAACGTGGGTTCTTTAGACAAAAATGATCCATCTGTTGCAACAGGTATGGTGGGTGCACCTGCGTGTGGTGACGTAATGAAATTGCAAATTAAAGTATCACCAGAAGGTGTTATTGAAGATGCAAAATTTAAAACATATGGTTGTGGTAGCGCAATCGCCTCTTCTTCACTTGTAACAGAGTGGGTGAAAGGTAAAACATTAGACGAAGCTTCAACAATCAAAAACACTGATATCAGTGCAGAGCTTGAATTACCACCAGTGAAAATTCACTGTTCAATTTTAGCAGAAGACGCGATTCAAGCAGCGATTGCTGATTACAAAAGCAAACAAGCGAAGTAAGAGATAAATTCATGGCAGTGACATTGACAGATGCGGCAGCAAACCGCGTAGAATCATTTTTAGCAAATCGCGGTAAAGGCATTGGCCTTCGCGTAGGCATTAAAACGACGGGCTGTTCAGGTCTTGCTTATGTTCTTGAATTTGTTGATGAGTTAGCAGATGGCGACGAAGTTTTTGAATGTCGCGGTGTGAAAGTAATCGTTGATGCAAAAAGCTTAGTGTACATAGACGGCACTGAACTTGATTACACTAAAGAAGGTTTGAACGAAGGGTTTAAGTTTAATAACCCGAATCAGGCCGATGAGTGTGGTTGCGGCGAAAGCTTTACCGTTTAAGCTAGCACGTTTTCCTTGCTTGAAGCCCTACCTGTGTAGGGCTTTGTTCTTTTTCTGTTTACCGAGTTGGATTATGTAATGCGTTACTTTGAGTTATTTGCGATTCCAGTAGACTATAACATTGATTTAGCGACTATTAATAAACACTACCTCGAGCTGCAACGTGCAGTTCATCCAGATCGTCATGCCAGTGCTAGTAGCCGCGACAAACTACTTGCTGTGCAAAACGCGGCTGAAATCAATGATGCATTACAAACGTTAAAACACCCGGTAAAGCGTGCTGAATACATGCTTAGTGAGTTGGGCGTTGATATTCGTGCTGAACAACAAACATTACAAGATCCGCTATTCTTAATGCAGCAAATGGAGCTTCGAGAAGAGCTTGAAGAGCTTGAAAATGCCGCAGATCCTGATGCAGCAATTGCCCAGTTTGAAACGCAAATTAAACAGTTAGACACGCAATACAGCAACGAACTGGCTGATCAGCTAGCAAGCAATGATGAACAGCAATGGCAGGCAGCGGCGGATAATATTCGTAAGTTAAAGTTTGTTTATAAGCTACGCGAAGAACTTGAGCGAATTGAAGACAGTTTATTTGATGATTAATCGTTAGTTGTAACTTAACAGCTATTTAAGAGTTTAAAAGAGCATTATGGCATTATTGCAAATTGCTGAGCCGGGGCAAAGCGCGGCACCACATGAGCACAAATTGGCAGTGGGTATTGACCTAGGTACAACAAATTCACTTGTTGCGACTGTCCAAAGTGGCGAAGCTCGCACACTAACAGACCTTGCAGGTAATGCAATGCTGCCGTCGGTTGTTCAGTACCAAGCAGACAGCATATTAGTGGGTGAACAAGCGGCTGCAGCGGCTACACAAGACCCAGCAAATACACTCATTTCAGTGAAGCGCTTCTTAGGCAAAACACAAACCGAAATTGAGCAAAGTTACGGTCAATTACCGTATCAGTTTTGTGAACATAATGGCTCACTTGCCATTAGCACTGTTGCTGGCGCAATCAGCCCGGTGTCGGCATCAAGTGAAATATTAAAAACCTTAAAACAACGTGCTGAAGAAAGCTTTGCCGGCCAAGATATTATGGGCGCCGTGATCACTGTGCCAGCGTACTTTGATGATGCACAGCGTCAAAGCACTAAAGACGCAGCTGAACTTGCGGGTATTAATGTTTTACGCTTACTCAACGAGCCAACAGCGGCGGCAGTAGCCTATGGCCTAGACTCAGGTCAAGAAGGCATTATTGCCGTTTATGACTTGGGCGGCGGTACTTTCGATATCTCTATTTTACGCCTGCATCAAGGGGTATTCGAAGTCATGGCGACAGGCGGTGATTCGAGCCTAGGTGGTGACGATTTCGACTCATTACTGGTTGACTACTTTAAGCAGCAAACGGGTGTTAACGAGTTATCGGCATCGGTTTTACGTTTATTCATCAATAAAGCAAAAGCCTGTAAAGAAGCATTAAGCCAATACCAAACAGTGAACGTTGGTTTAGAGTTTGATGGCCAAAGCTACACAGTTGAAGTAACGCGCGAAACCTTTGATGAATTGGCGCTAGGACTTGTAAAGAAAACGCTTCGTTCGTGCCGACGTGCGGTAAAAGATGCCGGCATCGAAAACCAAGAAGTACTGCAAGTTGTTATGGTGGGTGGGTCTACCCGCATGCCGATTGTACGCTCTCAAGTTGCGGCATTTTTTGATAAAGAACCACTGACCTCAATTGACCCCGATCGTGTTGTGGCCCTTGGTGCTGCACTGCAAGCAGATTTGTTAGTGGGTAATAAGCCTGATTCAGACATGTTATTGCTCGATGTATTACCACTTTCGCTTGGTCTTGAAACCATGGGCGGTTTGGTCGAGAAAATCATTCCACGTAACACCACAATCCCAGTGGCACGTGCACAAGAGTTCACCACCTTTAAAGATGGTCAAACGGCGATGTCATTACACGTGCTGCAAGGCGAGCGTGAATTAGTAGATGATTGTCGATCGCTGGCTAAATTTAGCTTAAAGGGCATTCCGGCTATGGCGGCAGGTGCTGCGCATATTCGTGTTACTTTTAAAGTTGATGCCGATGGTCTATTGAGCGTATCAGCAATGGAAAAATCAACCGGTGTGCAAGCTGAAATACAGGTAAAACCTTCATTTGGCTTATCGGATGATCAAGTTGCTAATATGCTGAAAGAGTCGATGACAAATGCCAAAGACGACATGGAAGCGCGAATGCTCAAAGAGCAGCAAGTTGAAGCATTACGTGTTGTTGAAGCACTTGAAGCTTCACTCGCAACCGATAGCCAATTGCTTGATGAACAAGAATTAAGTGCGTTAAAAGCAGAAATTGCTAAACTTATTGCGGTACGCGAAAGTGCCACAACACCGGCAGAAATTAAAGCAGCGATTGAAGCTGTAGATAATGCAAGTAGCGAGTTTGCTGCGCGTAGAATGGACGCATCAATTAAAAAAGCGCTGCAAGGGCAGTCAGTAGACGAAGTTTAACGAGGTAAGGTATGCCACAAATTATTTTTCTTCCACACGAAGAGTTATGCCCAGAAGGCGCAGCAATTGAAGCACCTGCAGGCGAAACTGTATTAGATGTTGCGCTTAAAAATGGCATTAGCATCCCACATGCCTGTGAAAAATCATGCGCGTGTACGACATGTCATTTAATTATTCGCGAAGGGTTTGACTCTCTAGACGAAAGTGATGAGCTAGAAGACGACATGTTAGATAAAGCATGGGGACTTGAGCCAGAGTCTCGTCTTGGTTGCCAAGCAATCATTAAAGATGAAGATCTTGTGGTTGAAATTCCAAAGTATAATCTCAATATCGTTAATGAAGAGCATTAATTCTTAACGGCTTTGAATACCTAAAAACCGCTGTAGTTGCTTGGTCTCTACAGCGGTTTTTTGTTTTTTAGCTGTCAGATAGTAGATTTCAGATGATAGTCGTCAGATTTCTGATTTCTAGTGTCTTTAACTTGGAGGTTCTATGTCTGATTTGGTTTTTTCTGATTCATTTATCGACGGTGACTTTTATTCTACAAGCCAGCGTTTTAGTGTCGATAATCCCGCAACCGCAGAGGCGATTACCCATGTCTCTAATATTGATAAAGCCGGGGTTGAACTGGCTATAAAAAGTGCCGACGAAGCCTTTAGCAAACTAAAGCAAACAACGGCGACTGAGCGCAGTGAAACGTTGCGACGTTGGTACGACTTAGTCATTGAGCATAAACAACAACTTGCTGAGTTAATGACCAAAGAGCAAGGTAAACCTTTAAAAGAAGCATTGGGTGAAGTGGAGTACGGCGCCGGGTTTATTAAATGGTTTAGCGAAGAAGCCAAACGCAGTTACGGCGATAGTATTCCTGCGACGGATAGTCAGCATCGTTTATCAACAATAAAGCAGCCCGTGGGTGTGGTGGCAGGTATTACACCGTGGAATTTCCCGATTGCCATGATCACGCGTAAAGTTGCCCCCGCATATGCGGCAGGCTGTAGCTTTGTTATTAAACCTTCTGAGCATACGCCGTTGTGTGCAATTGCACTTGCATATCTCGCTGATAAAGCCGGTTTCGTGAAAGGTGCCTTAAATGTGGTGGTATCTGAAAACGCAAAAATGGTCGGCGAAATCATGACAGAGTCTGAGCGCGTACGTAAATTTACTTTCACAGGTTCAACTGGAGTCGGTAAGCAATTACTCGCTCAGTGTGCTTCTACAATTAAGAACACATCGATGGAGCTCGGTGGTAATGCTCCCTTTATTATTTTTGAAAATGCCAATTTAGATGACGCCGTTACAGGGCTCATGGGCGCGAAGTTTAGAAACGCAGGGCAAACCTGTGTCGCCGCAAACCGTATTTTTGTAGAGCGCTCAGTGCTTGAAACCGTACTTGAAAAACTCACTGACAAAGTAGCAGAGTTAAAGGTAGGCAATGGTCTTGATGAAGGGGTGGATATTGGCCCATTAATTTACCCAAAAGCAAAAGAGAAAGTACAAAGCTTAGTCGAAGATGCGGTGAACAAAGGGGCTTCTTTAATTGGCGATAATAAGGAGCTTGAGGGCAGTTTTCAAGCGCCACTCATTTTGACTGATGTCACCCCAGAGATGGATATTTACCATGATGAAGTGTTTGGTCCTGTAATCAGCATTATTGCCTTTGATAACGAACAAGAAGTACTGAAACTTGCCAATGATGTGCCTTATGGCTTAGCTGCTTATTTTTACAGTGACAACATCAAGCAAATTTATCGCGTAAGTGAAGCACTTGAATACGGCATGATAGGCATCAACGAAGGGCTTATCTCAAACCCAGTTGCCCCATTTGGTGGTGTGAAACAGTCGGGCCTGGGTCGTGAAGGTGGTCATCAAGGCTTAGATGAGTATCTAGAAGAGAAGTATCTTTGTATGAAGATTTAAAAGCCGCTTTAACCTCTGCGCGCGAAATAAATTTAACGCCTACAACAAACCGTAGGCGTTATGCTTGCATGGCTCATTTAAGCAGCAACATCTCTTTTAAAATTCGCGGCTAAAGCCACTCCTACAAAAAGCCACTCATACAAAAGATGCACATCACACACGTAGGAGGCGTTTTAACGCCGAAAAGCAAACCTTTTCGGTGGCATTAAACAGCCTTCTCAGTATAACTGTATTAGCTCGTATCTCGTTTTTCGATGCTCGTTGCTATAACTCTTTCGCGGCTAAAGCCACTCCTACAAGTGACATACATCACACACGTAGGAGGCGTTTTAACGCCGAAAAGCAAACCTATTAACTGGCATTAAACAACCTTCTCAGTATAACTGTATTAGCTCGCATCTCGCATCTCGCTTTTCGTAACTCGTTGCTTATAACCCTTTCACGGCTAAAGCCACTCCTACAAAAGATACACACGATACACGTAGGAGGCGTTTTAACGCCGAAAAGCAAACCTTTTCAGCGGCATTAAACAACCATCTCGATTTAGCTGTACTAGCTCGTATCTCGCTTTTCGATGCTCGTTGCTTATAACCCTTTCACGGCTAAAGCCACTCATACAAAAGATGCACACGATACACGTAGGAGGCGTTTTAACGCCGAAAAGCAAACCTATTAACTGGCATTAAACAGCCATCTCGATTTAGCTCGCACCTCGCACCTCGTAACTTAAACCTCTTCGCGCGAAATAAATTTAACGCCTACAACAAACCGTAGGCGTTATGCTTGCATGGCGTGTTTGCGCAGCAACATCTCTTTTATAAAACCACGGCTAAAGCCCCTCCTACAAAAGATGCACATCACACACGTAGGAGGCGTTTTAACGCCGAAAAAGCAAACCTGTTCAGTGGTATTAAACAACCTTCTCGATTTAGCTGTATTAGCTCGCATCTCGCATCTCGCACCTCGCTTCTCGAAGCTTATAACCCTTTCACGGCTAAAGCCACTCCTACAAAAGATACACACGATACACTTAGGAGGCGTTTTAACGCCGAAAAGCAAACCTATTAACTGGCATTAAACAGCCATCTCGATTTAGCTCGCACCTCGCAACTCGTATCTCGCACCTCGTCGCTTATAACCTCTTCGCGCGAAATAAATTTCACGCCTACAACAAACCGTAGGCGTTATGCTTGCATGGCGCGTTTGCGCAGCAACATCTATTTAATAAAATTAGCGTTAAAACGCTTCCTACGATGAAGCTACCCGCTTATTTTTAATAAAATGATAGCGCTGTCATTTTAGTTTTTATATGATAGGTATGAATAATAAACAAAAATGACAAATATTACGGAATAAATACCGTAAACTCAGGGCTTAAACGAGGAGAAAGTAATGGATTTTAAGAGGTCAATACTCGCCGCGATACTGGTAGCATCACCTGTAGTCGCACATGCGACACTGACGCAATCACAGGTTAATCACTTTGCTAAAGACACTGAATTACTATTTTCGGTAGAAGATAATTTCCGTAATAAAGACGCGGGTTTCTTAGGTCAAATTACGCTTAATAATCGCTCTGACGTGGCTTTGCCTGCGGGTGAAAGTGATTGGCAGCTTTATATTCACTCTGTTCGTAAAATTTCGACCGAACATGTCGCAGGCTTAAATATTGAACATGTTAATGGTGACTTACACCGTATAGTACCAACGAGCAGCTTTAAAGGGTTAGCAGCGGGTGAAAGCCTAGAACTGCCTTTTGATGCACAAGTATGGGTTGTTGCTTACAGCGATTTTATGCCGCGTGCATTTTTTGTTTCAGGAAAAAATAAGCCAGCGGTATTTGCAAATACAGATACCGAAGACTTTAAACAATTTGTAATGCCGTTTACGCGCGATAACCAATTATACCGCTATAACGAGCCGAAAGATTTATCTGTGCTTGCAACGCCTAAAGTACGCTTTGAAAGAAACAATGCCGATAACGTTGCTGTAAGTAAAGAAGAAGCACTAAAACGCATTATTCCAAAACCACGCAAAGTTGACTTTAACCGGGGTACAACAACCATCAATAATGATTGGCAAATTAGTTATCAAGGTCAGCTCAAGCACGAAGTAATGGTGTTTATGCAAGACTTACAAGATGACTATGGTATTAGCCTTAAAGCGCAGCCTGACCATATTAACCTTGGTAAAGAGAAACTTATTCGTCTTAAAGTCGACCCTGCACTGAATGCCGGTAAAGCTGAAAGCTACACCCTCGAAATTGATGATGAAGTCATTAACATCGTCGGCAGTGATAATGCAGGTGTGTTTTATGCGATGCAAAGTGTGCTTAATTTGATGCCAGCAGCAACCCAAGGCTCAGCAAGCTTACCTCAGCTTGAATTAGAAGACTCACCTCGCTATGGCTGGCGTGGTATGCATTACGATAATGGCCGTAACTTTCACGGTAAAGAAGCCATGTTTAAGCTCGTTGAGCAAATGGCGCGCTATAAAATGAATAAGCTACATTGGCATTTTTCTGAAGATGAAGGCTGGCGACTCGAAATACCTGGCCTACCGGAGCTTACCGAGGTAGGTGGATACCGTTGTTTTGATTTAGAAGAGCGCACCTGTTTATTAACGCAGCTAGGTACGGGACCATTTAAAACAGGTTCGGGTAATGGTTACTTAAAACGCGAAGAATTTGTTGAACTGTTAAAATACGCAAAAGATCGCCATATTCAGATCATCCCTGAAGTAGAGGGACCCGGGCATGCGCGTGCTTCAATAAAAGCGATGGAGGCACGTTATCATAATATGCTCGAACAAGCCGAAAAAGCAGCTAAAAACAATATAAAAACTGGCTCGGCCAAGCAAGAAATACAACAAGTGGATATGGGTCCTGCAACACAGTATCTACTGACCGATCCGAAAGACACCTCAGTGTATATGACGGTACAAAATTACAAAGATAATTCGATGAATGTCTGTATGGATTCAACCTATGCATTTTTAGATAAAGTAACGTATGAATTACAACAAATGTACCGCGAAGCAGGCGTACAGCTGAAAAACCTACACATTGGTGGTGATGAAGTGGGGGCTGGTTCATGGATTGGCTCACCTGTTTGTCAGGCGTTATTCGCCGAGCCGAGTAATGGCGTGTCGGGCCCCGCTGATCTTAAACCATATTTCACGCAACGCGTCGCGACACTATTAGAAAAGCGCGGTATTTCCCCGGGAATTTGGGAAGACGGCATCATGTATGACCGTGAGAATTCATTTAAACGTGATGAATTCCCAAATAAAACCTTTACGGTTAATACATGGGATAATATTTGGGAGTGGGGCGTTGCAGACAGAGCATATCGGTTAGCAAATGCCGGCTACCAAGTGGTGTTATCACATGGTACGCACTTATATTTCGATCATCCCTATGAAGCCAGCCCAGAAGAGCGTGGTTATTATTGGGCAACCCGTTACACCGATACTAAAAAAACCTTTAACTACATGCCAGACGATGTATACGCGAACGCAGACTATACCCGTACTCGCGAGCCAATTGTTAATTTAGAAGCCTTGGTTGGTCGCCCGTTACCTAAGCTTGAGAAACCTGAAAATATTCTGGGTATGCAAGGTCAGGTGTGGTCTGAAACTATCCGCACTGAAGATCAGGTGTTAGCGATGATTTTTCCGCGTATTTTGTCAGTTGCAGAACGTGCGTGGCACAAAGCTGAGTGGGAAGGTGAAAATGTCGATACCAAAAAGCAAGCGAAAGACTGGGCTGAATTCTCAAGCGCTGTGGGTTTAAAAGAGCTCGAAAAGCTGGCCCAAGATGGTATCAATTTGCATTTACCTGTGCCGGGAGCTGTTATTGAAAATGGTACGTTAAAAGCCAACACAGCGTTTAACTATTTAAGCATTGAATACAGCCTAGATAATGGAAAAAATTGGCAGCTTTATGCTGATCCGATCAGTGTTGAAAATGATGCGAATGTAGCCTTGCGTAGCCGTTTAAATTCGCAGCAAACAAGCCGAATAACCTATGTAAATTAATAGATTACAAGCAAACTAAAAGGGCCTTTGGCCCTTTTTTATTATCTTGCTTTTAACGAAAGGCATCGTATTATGACTACAATTTGATGTCAGTTTAATGGCAGCGCTGTCATTTTTGTTGCGTTAGTGTTATAAATATTTCATCAAACGTATTTATAATCATCTTGAACAAATAGCGTTGATAAATTGAGTCAATGCTATGAATGGGAATTACCATGTCAGAAACGAATAAACAAAGCAGCCTAATACCTATGGCTATCGTTGCCACGCTGTTTTTTATCTTAGGCTTTGCTACTTGGTTAAATGGCTCTTTAATGCCTTTCCTGCAGCAAGTTTTGCAGCTTTCGCCGTTTCAGGCGTCGTTGATTATTTTCTCGTTTTATATCGCGGTAACATTCACCGCGATTCCATCAGCGATGATTATTCGTAAAGTGGGTTACAAAAATGGTATGGCCCTTGGCATGGCAACCATGATGGTTGCAGGATTGTTATTTATTCCTGCTGCAAAAACACAAGTGTTTGCACTGTTTTTATTTGCGCAACTCGTTATGGGCGCGGGTCAAACATTACTACAAACAGCGGTGAACCCGTATGTGGTAAGAATTGGTCCCGAGGAATCAGCCGCAGCCCGCGTAAGTGTTATGGGTATTTTAAATAAAGGTGCAGGGGTTGTAGCCCCGATTGTGTTTACCGCACTCATACTGAGTGATTTTAAAGGGTTTGTAGGTAAAGAGCTCAGCCAAGCTGACATCGATGCCATGGCCAATGGCTTAATATTACCGTATTTAGGGATGGCACTTTTTATTGGTATACTTGGCTTCGCAGTGACCAAAATGCCGTTACCTGAACTAATTGATGATGCTGATGAACAGCAGCCTGGGCAAGTTAAAAAAGCATTGGCACATCCGAGCCTTGCGTTAGGGATTGTAGCGTTGTTTGTGTATGTGGCTGTCGAGGTAATAGCTGGTGACACCATTGGTAGCTTTGCTCTGTCACTGGGTGTTGAGCAATACAGCGTGATGACATCGTACACCATGGGTTGTATGGTACTTGGTTACTTTTTAGGTATCTTATTGATTCCACGTGTGTTGTCTCAGCAGGCAGCACTGACTATTTCAGCGCTGTTAGGCTGTGTGTTAACGCTTGCGATAGTAACAGGCAGTAATGAGTCGGTCGTTATTTCTACATTGTTTGGCCTAAAATCGGTACTTCCTGATACCTTATTGCTGATTGCTGTGCTAGGCTTTGCCAATGCAATTGTTTGGCCAGCAGTTTGGCCGCTAGCGCTTTCGGGCTTAGGTAAGCTTACCAGTGTGGGATCGGGCTTGCTTGTTATGGGTATTGCCGGCGGTGCATTTGGTCCGTTATTTTGGGGCCTTGCAAGTGGCGGCGTTAAAAGTGCCGAGGCGCAACAAATGGCTTATATTGTGATGTTGCCTTGTTATTTATTCATACTTTTCTATGCTGTAAAAGGGCATAAAATGAAAAGTTGGAAGTAATTAAAAAGCGTGAGGTAAAGACGAGTAAATCGTCGGCCTTGCACTTGATGTAAAGCATTTCTAGTAAATAGAAATAATCCCGTGTGTAATGCCACCGAAAGGTGGCATTTTTTTGTCTTATTTAAACCGTAGGCGTTATGTTTACATGGCGCGTTTGCGCAGCAACGTCTCTTTATAAAATTCACGGCTAAAGTCACGCCTACAAAAGATGTACACGACACTCGTGGGGGGCGTTTTAACGCTGAAAAGCAAACCTGTTCAGCAACATTAAACACCCACCTCGATTTAGCTCGCACCTCGCTGCTCGTACTTCGTAGCTTAAAACCCTTTCGCGGCTAAAGCCCCTCCTACAAAAGATGCACACGACACACGTAGGAGGCGTTTTAATGCCTAAAAGCAAACCTGTTCAGCAACATTAAACACCCACCTCGATTTAGCTCGCACCTCGCTGCTCGTACTTCGTAGCTTAAAACCCTTTCACGGCTAAAGCCCTTCCTACAAAAGATGCACACGACACACGTAGGAGGCGTTTTAACGCCGAAAAGCAAACCTGTTCAGCAACATTAAACACCCACCTCGATTTAGCTCGCACCTCGCTGCTCGTACTTCGTAGCTTAAAACCCTTTCACGACTATAGCCCTTCCTACAAAAAATGCACACGACACACGTAGGAGGCGTTTTAACGCCGAAAAGGCAAACCTGTTCAGCAACATTAAACAACCATCTCGGTTTAGCTGTGCTAGCTCGTATCTCGCTTTTCGATGCTCGTTACTTATAACCCTTTCACGGCTAAAGCCCTTCCTACAAAAGATGCACACGACACTCGTGGGAGGCGTTTTAACGCCGAAAAAGCAAACCTATTCAGCGACATTAAACAACCACCTCGATTTAGCTCGCACCTCGCTGCTCGTACTTCGTAGCTTAAAACCCTTTCACGACTAAAGCCCTTCCTACAAAAGATGCACACGACCCACGTAGGAGGCGTTTTAACGCCGAAAAGCAAACCTGTTCAGCAACATTAAACACCCACCTCGATTTAGCTCGCATCTCGCTTCGCGTACTTCGTAGCTTAAAACCATTTCACGGCTAAAGCCCTTCCTACAAAAAATGCACATGACACTCGTGGGGGGCGTTTTAATGCCGAAAAGCAAACCTTTTAACTAGCCTTAAACAACCATCTCGGTTTAGCTCGCACCCCGCATCTCGTACCTCGTAGCTTAAAACCCTTTCGCGGCTAAAGCCCTTCCTACAAAAGATACATACGACACACGTAGGAGGCGTTTTAACGCCGAAAAGCAAACCTGTTCAGCAACATTAAACACCCACCTCGATTTAGCTCGCACCTCGCTGCTCGTACTTCGTAGCTTAAAACCATTTCACGGCTAAAGCCCTTCCTACAAAAAATGCACACGACACACGTAGGAGGCGTTTTAACGCCGAAAAAGCAAACCTTTTAACTGGCCTTAAACAACTATCTCGATTTAGCTGTACTAGCTCGCATCTCGCTTCTCGTACCTCGTCGCTCACAACCTCTTCGCGCGAAATAAATTTCACGCCTACATTAAACCGTAGGCGTTATGCTTGCATGGCGCGTTTGCGCAGCAACTTTTTAAATAGCTTTATGGTTAAAAATAAGCAAGGTGAAATGTATAAGATGTGCTGAATAAAAACAGAGAGTTAAAAACAAAGGCTAAAAATTGAAATAAAATAATGCTAGGGTAACTAAGCTAAGAACAAATCTATAAAGGAACAACAAAAGAAATACAAAAGGGGGGGAGTGGGGCGACTGATGGGGCTTGAACCCACGACAACCGGAATCACAATCCGGGGCTCTACCAACTGAGCTACAGCCGCCACTGAGATACACCATGTTTGGTGTGGCGCGCATATTACATAATTAACGTGGGCTTGTGAACCCCTAAATATAAAAAAAGATAAAAAAGTTGAAAGAGTAAGAAATTTCAGAAACTTAACGCTGGTCAGCTGGCGTTCAGTTTCGGGGACTAGACTCTCGCTTTTGCAATTAAGCAATCACTCATTGATTAATCTGCATGTTATTTAATGATTTTTTAACCAAAGATCATATATAATTTCAACAGCGTTACGCTAAAAATGAACTTCAGGAGAGAACATGGATACAATAATGAACTGGATCAATGAGAATTCAGATTTAATAATACATTACGCCGTTCAGGCTGTTCTGGCGCTAATTATCTTCTTTATTGGTAGCCGCATCGCCAAATTCTGCGAAGGGTTAACTGAAAAAGCATTTGATAAGAAAAAAGTAGATAAAGCGGTAGGTTCATTTGTAGCGAGCATTGTTTATGCAATCGTTTTTGCTGCAACAATCTTAATGGCTCTATCTCAACTAGGTATCGAGACAACATCATTCATTGCTATCTTAGGTGCTGCGGGCTTAGCTGTTGGTTTAGCACTTCAGGGTTCATTATCTAACTTTGCTTCTGGCGTATTAATTATTTTACTTCGTCCGTTCAAATCAGGTGACTATGTTGAAGCTGGCGGTAAAGCGGGTACGGTTAAGAAAATTGAAATTTTCTCTACAGAAATGCGCACACCAGACAACAAAGTAATTGTAATGCCTAACTCAAAAATCATGGGCGATGCAATTGTTAACTATTCACGTGAGTCTACACGTCGTATCGACTTAGTAATTGGTGTTGGTTACGACGCTGATCTTAAAGAAGCAAAAGCAGTGCTTAAGTCAGTACTAGACAAAGAAACGCGTTTATTAAAAGATCCTGCATACACAGTAGCTGTATCTGAACTTGCCGATTCAAGCGTAAACTTTGTGGTTCGTCCATGGGTTAACTCTGCTGACTATTGGCCAACATATTTCGACTTAATGGAAAACATTAAGATTGCACTTGATGATGCAAACATCACTATTCCATTCCCGCAAATGGACGTTCATTTGCACAAAGAAGACTAAATTGTCTAATTAAAAGTAGTAAAGGTTATTTTTTAATGAAATTAAAAGCTTTATCAATTCTAGTTGCAGCATCTGCTGCAACTAGCGCATTCGCAGCCGATGAAACGAAAACGTGGGACGTTACGAGTGAGTTAGGTGCCATCATAACCAGCGGTAATACAGAAACAACCACTCTAAAAGGTGGCATAAAGGTATTACATAACCTTGAGAGCTGGAATAACGAATATAAGCTTGATGGTCTTTATAAAGAAGACGAGATCGAAAATGATGCCGGTGTTAAAGAAACACAGCGTACTAACGAAAAGTACTCTTTTTCTGCACAAGGTAACTACAAGCTAAACGAAAAACACTCACACCTATTCATTTACGGTTCGCACGTATCTGATTACTTTGGTGCTTACCGTAATGAGACTGTAGTTTCAGCGGGTTATGGTTTACGATTAATCGACCGTTCTGATATGTGGTTAAATGCAGAAGTGGGTCCAGGTTATAAATACTTCCAATACCCAGACACAAGCACAGAAGTTGACGAAAACGGTAACTCACTTGCGGGTGAACGCGAAGGTGAAGTAATTGCGTTAGGTAAACTTGACTACAATTGGCAAATTTCAGACAGTGCGCGTTTCACTCAGCTCGTTTCTGTGGAATACGGTGATACCAACACCAAAACACGTTCTGAATCAGCCATTCTTGCCAAAATTAATGGTTCACTGCAAATGAAAGTGGCGTACAACATTACTCACAACTCTGATGTAGCTGACGACAAAGAAAATACAGATACTGAAACGTCATTAACGTTGGTTTACAGTTTTTAACTAAATAAACCGGAATATTGATGTTTTTATGACAGAAAGGGACGAAAGTCCCTTTTTTATTTTTTGTCATTTCAGGTAGAATAGACAATCTTTTTGACTGTAGAACTATGGAAATCCCTACTTGTGATGTTATTTAAAAGACTCTTTATTACTTTTTTGCTATTAACTTCTGCATCAGTATTGGCATTTACCCCTACAGCAGCTCAAATTGAGCAATTTAAAAAGCTTCCTAAAGCTCAGCAAGAAGCGCTTGCTAAACAATATGGTGTCGATTTATCCACCATAACAGGCAAAACCTCTAATAAAGAATCTGTTGAACAAGAGTCAACAATTCAACCTCGCTTTGAAAAAGAACAAGAAGAACTTACAGACGATGAACGTTTTGCGCCGAAAGTCGATGAAGTAAAACCTTTTGGTTATGACCTATTTGCTGGTGAGCCAACCACATTTATGCCCAGCGAAAATGCCGCAGTCCCAGATACTTATCTAATTGGCCGTGGTGATGAGCTTACTATTAACTTTTATGGTAAAGAAAGTGAAAGCTACGATGTGATGGTTGATCGTGAAGGCCGTATAAGTATCCCAAATCTTAGCCCAGTCCAAGTTGCAGGGCTTACATTTGCAGAAGTAAAAGAGCTCATTAAAGCCAAAGTTGAACAGGAAGTTATTGGCATTAAAGCGTTTGTATCGGTCGGTAAACTACGTAGTATTCGTATTTTAGTGTTAGGTGAAGCTTATAAACCGGGTAGTTACAGTGTGTCATCACTGACTACAGTATCGCATGCTTTGTTTGTGAGCGGCGGGGTGTCAGAAATAGCCTCATTACGAAACATACAAGTTAAACGTGCCGGTAAAGTTGTTGCAAATTTTGACTTGTACGATCTGCTTATTAAGGGTGATAGCAGTAACGATATTATATTAAAGCCAGGTGATGTTGTTTTTATCCCGCCTGTTGGTTCGCAAGTTGCTGTTGAGGGACTTGTAAAACGCCCAGCAATTTTTGAGTTAAAAAAAGGCGAAACGGCAGAGCAGCTTTTAAAAATGGCTGGCGGTTTAAAGCCACAAGCATATGCTAAAAAAGCGTTGGTTGAGCGCTTTAACAATCACAACATGAAAGAAGTATTATCTGTTGACTTCAGCACAGATCAAATTAGCTATATTCCGCGTGATGGTGACCGTATTCGTTTTAATCCTATCAGTTTACAGTACCAGAATAGTGTTAGCTTAATTGGTGCTGTTGCGCGTCCTGGTCATTACCAATGGCATCAAGGTAAACGCATTTCAGATATTTTCACTTCAGTGCGTGGCGACTTACTGCCACAGGCCGATCTTGGTTATGGCTTACTGGTACGTGAAATAAACGTTGCCGGTGATATTGAGGTTTTCCAATTTGATATTGCCCAAGCTATCGTGAAAGCTCAAGGTCATGATTTAGAGTTAAAAGCAAACGATAAACTGTTTGTTTTTAGCCGTTATCAAGAAAGAGAAGCTGAAGAAATTGCACTTGCAAATATGGCGTTAAGCGAAGAGCAACAGCAACAGCAATTTAAAATGAAGCAATGGCACGAATATCAAAATAAAGAGTTTGAACGCTATATTGGTGTTTTAAAAGAAGAAGACCCTTTCAAGCTTGAGGAAGAAAAAGTACTCACCATCGCAGAAATATCGAGGCGTAAAGCAAAAGAAGAAGAGCAGGAGTTAGAACCTGAAGATTACGCAGTCTTTAGTCGCTATAACTTATTAAAACCAATTATAGCAAAGCTTAAACAGCAAGCCTCTGTTACAACAGCAATGCAACTTGTTGAAATTAATGGTCATGTTACGTACCCAGGCGTTTACCCGTTAACGGTTGGCAGCGAAGTAAATGAACTTATTGCAGCAGCCGGTGGCTTACTTGAGTCAGCTTATACAGAACAAGCTGAAATCACTCGGATTGTTGCGGGTGATGCGTCAAAAGTTGAACACATCAAGTTTGACCTACATGCAGCTATGCTAGGTGAAAAAGCTGAAAATAAAATATTGCGTAGTAAAGATAGTATTAATATTTTCTCTATTCCTAATTGGCAAGAAAACGTAAAAGTTGAGCTAAAAGGTGAAGTGAAGTTTCCTGGTGTATACACCATTCGACGTGGAGAAACCCTTACTAACCTGCTTGAAAGAGCTGGGGGGTTTTCTGACTTTGCAGAACCCGATGCTGCTATCTTTACTCGTGAGTCAATCCGAAAACAAGAACAACAACAGTTAGCAAAACTATCAGAAGACTTACGTCGAGACATTGCCACAAAAAGCTTTGAAAAATCCGTAAGTAGTAACACCCTTTCTTATGAAGAAATGAACAAGTTACTTATTGATTTGGCAAATGTTGAAGCTGTAGGACGTTTAGTTATTGACCTTCCCCTGATTGCTGATAACAAACAAAAACTTGTTTTACAAAATGGCGATACGCTTTATGTCCCAAGCAAACGTGACTCAATAAGCGTTATTGGAGAAGTAAACTACGCGACTTCTCACTTGTTTAAACCCGGTATTGACGTTGAAGATTACATCAGCCTCAGTGGTGGTTTAAAAGAGCGTGCCGCTGATGATCGAATCTATATCATTAAAGCAAATGGTTCAGTAAAAATTCCAAATAGCGGCAGCTGGTTTGCAGTTAATGATTCACAGCTCTTAGAAGCGGGCGACACTATCGTTGTACCAATGAATGCTGATTACATGGACAACTTAACCTTGTGGAGCACCGCAACGCAGATTGTTTATCAGCTTGGTGTAGCCGTAGCAGCGATTAGTAGTATTTAAAGGTTTAAGATGAATAATCAAGAAGGTATTCAAATAGATTTTAGAACGTTAGTAGCTATTTTATGGCGAGCAAAAATTTTTATTATTAGCATCACCATTTTGTTTTCTATAGGGACTGTTTTATTCTCTTTGTCATTACCAAATATATATAGATCGGAAGCTTTAGTAAGTATCGTCGAGAATGAAGATTCATCTCTAAGTGGTTTATCTTCAAAGTTTGGGGGGTTAGCGTCTATTGCTGGCATTAATATACAGAGTCAAAGCGGAAGTAAACGTGAAGTTGCATTAGAAACATTAAAAAGTAGATCTTTTATTAAAAGGTTTATTAATGATAATAAACTGAAACCGATCATTTTGGCTGCCAAGGACTGGGAACCTAAAAATAATGAATTGGTTTATGACCCTGAAATTTATGAAGTAAAAAGTCAAAAGTGGGTACGCGAAGTTTCTTTCCCTAAAACACAAGTTCCCAGTGATATAGAGGCTTATAGATTCTTTATGAAGGAAAACCTGAATATTTCTGAAGATAAAGACACTAGTTTTGTCTATATTTCAGTAAATCATTTTTCTCCATATATAGCTAAAGAAATTTTAGATAAGATAATTATATCTATAAATGATGAATTACGTAAAGTAGACATCGAAGAGGCAAATAAAAGTGTCGCTTTTTTACAACAGAAGATAGAAGAAACTAAAAATGTAGATATGCGAAAGATCATGTTTGATATGATCGAAACCCAAGTACAGAATCAAATGCTTGCAGAGGTTCGGGATGAATATATATTTAAAACGATAGATCCCGCTATAGCAGATGAAATTAAATTTTCACCCAAAAGAGCTGTTTTATGTATTATGGGGTTTATAATAGGCTTCTTTTTTTCTGTTCTCTGTGTATTAGTATCCTACATATATAAAGAACAAAAAGTAGAATAAACTTTATATTTTACTGAGAAAAAAATTGTCAAAAATAATTTTAAAAGAATCCTACTTATACATAATAGGAGAAATAATAAGTAAAGGCATCCCTGTTTTATTATTGCCATATATGGCAAAAAAAATGGGTGTTAATGAATTAGCTGAATATTCTATTTATCAGTCTATTATTGCATTTTCATCAATATGTCTCTTGTTATCAATGGATGGTGCTATAGCTCGCTATTATCACCGCTATGGTTTTAGGGCTATTGAGAGACTTAAGAACGTAGCTTCTTTCATTAGTGCGGTATTGTGTTTAATATTCATTTTAATATCATACCTTTTTTCCTACTATTATATGGCCATGGCTTGCTTAGTCTCATTCTGTTATGTGATTTATATGCTTAACTTATCTGTAGCTCAGGCTTCTAGACAAGTGGATAAGTATTTGGCGGCTCAACTAATCAGTGGCTTTGTTCTTCTTATTAGTATTATTTTATTTTTTGAATTTTCGGAAGCGACATCAGAGACACGAATTTATGCGAGTGCTTTATCTTGGTTTTTACCATCATTTTGGCTTGTTTTTAATCTAAAAACCTATAAGCATAAAATAAGAAAGAAAATAAATATGAAACATGCATTATATTTATTTTCTTTTGGCCTTCCGCTTTTGTTACATTCTTTTTCTGGGATGTTAAAGGGGCATGTTGAGAGATTTTTTATTAATGAGAGCTTCTCTAAAACAGCATTAGCAGAATATTTTCTAGCCATGCAAATAGCAAGTATATTCTATCTTTTATTACTGGCTTTAAATCGAGCTATTGTCCCACATTTTTACTCAAAAATGAAAAGCTCTTCTTTAAATATCAAAGTGATAGAAAAACTTGTTCTAAAATCTTTTTTAATTATACCTATTTTTCCTTTTTTGGTTTATTTGATCCCTGATCAAATCTTCTATTTTTTCTTTGGTAACGAATATATGAATCTAAATAAGTGGACTAGTATATTGGTGTTAGGCTATGCCCTAATGATACCTTACTTTATTATGGTTAATGTCTTGTTCTATAAAGCCAAAAATAAATTAATCTCAACAATAAGTGTGATCGCAGCAGGTGTGCATGTAATTATTTCTTACTTGTTTTCTAAAATATCGATGGATTTATTGGTTTATACATTATTCATATCGTCACTTCTTCAATTAATTGTTATGTATTTTTATACATTTAATTCTAAAGTTAAGGTAATAAAATAGATGGAACTTTATATCGCATCTAAACCTCTACAAATAAATGTAGCAAGTATTATTGCTGATACGCGAATGAATGAAAGTTGCTTGATTATTATTGATATGTTTCATGATGCTGAAAATGTATTCAATAAAATTAAATCGAAAGGTTGTTGGGGGAAAGTCCTATTTGTAAAAAATAGATTTATGTCTTTCTATAAAGGTGCACAATTACAGCCCAGTAAGACTTATATCGATGGAGATATAGGCACAAGACTCGCTATTTACCTTACCTACTTTAAGCTATTTTCTAGAACTAGGAAATTATATGTTTATGAAGAAGGAATTGGAACATATAGAAACGATATCTATAAACCTAGTATTAAAACTAAGCTTTTTGACATTTTAGGTATCAGTACTGTTTTCGGTGGAAGTTGGTTTTGCGATGGTGTTTATGTTTTTGAACCTCTGGTTTATGAAAAAAATATAAAAATAAAAAAAGAAAATTTTAAAATATTAAAACTAGAAAAGAGTATTAAAAGCTACTGTCAGGATAATATTTTTTATTTAAATGATGTTTATGGATTTAACCCTGACGCATTAGGTAGCGGGAATTCATCTTTTGTTTATATTAGTGATTGGCATTTCGATAGTTGTTTCTTAAAATCTGCAGGTGAAAAAAAATTCGATAAGAAAATAATTAAATTGCATCCTAATATAAAAGAAGGTATTAAACTTGATCTTGAGGGGTTTGATATTTTAGATAACAAAGTTCCTGCTGAGATATTGATTCATTCCCTTTCTGAAAACTATAAAACCGTAACTGTCTTACATCATGGATCTAGTGTAGAGCATTATATGAAATATGATAATGTGAATTATGTGAAAGTCTCAAAATGAACTTTAACTTAACCTGTTTTTTTTTGTGTATAACTATGGAATAAAGAGTTACTTAAATGCTTGATTCTTTCTCATATTACTAGCGGACTTGCGATGGATTATTTTTCACTGTCTAATTATGTGCTGCTATTAATTGCAAGCATTACAATAATATTGATAGCCTATTCAGACTTGTTTGGTAAAGTTAGCTTCAAAAGTTCAGGTTCTTTATTAGCTATCTTATTACTATTAATACTACTTATTGCTCGTGATAAAGGCTGGGATCTAGAGTTATATGAGAATATTTTTAACAATGTAAATGAAGTTGGAATTGGTGGTTGGATAGAACCTGGATTTCAGTTGCTCATTATCGCAGTGAAATCTATTGGGGGTAACTTTCTACTCTTTAATATTATTTACTCGCTAATTTTATGTTGTCTACTTTATTCTATTATTAAGAAAGATATCCGTTATGCTTCAGTAGCTGTTTTAATGTTCTTCTTGCTTTATTACTTTAGAGGTCCATATGGTCAAATAAGGCAAGCATTAGCAATGTTGATCTTTATATATTCTTTACGTTATATCTTTGACAGAAAGAACTTATATATTTCTTTAAATCTAATTGCATTGATGTTTCACAGTGTAGCAATATTTGGTTTATTCTTTATTTTTCTTGCTACAAAATTTAAAGTTACAAAGAAAAATTATGTAGTAGTAATTTCTATTTTTGTTGCTTTGTACTTTTCAGGTGTGTTCAGTAATCTTCTTGTTTATTTAATTGGTCTCGATTCAAACCCTATCTTGATGAAAGTTCAGTTCTACCTTGAGAATGCAAATGTTAAAGGTGGTTGGCTAACTCCTGACTTTTTCAAAATATGCGTTATTTCATTTTTAATTTTGTTGATTGCCCCTGAATTTGATAAAATATCACCTTATAAGAGAGTTCTTATACTGAGCTTTCTAACTGGTTCATGCTTATATATGCTTCTTAGCTTTGATTTGAGATTGGCATCACGCTCTAGTCGACTTTTCTTAATATCAGAGTTTTTGATAATTGCAATGTTATTCGAGTATGCAAAAAGTAAAGGCAAGTTATTTTTGTTTATGCTTTTTTATGGTTCTATCTATTTGCTTTGGGAGTTTTATATAATGTCGAAAGCAGAAGTTATTTACTCTTGGAGTTGAAATGAATATTGAGATTTTAATGGCGACAATGGCTAAAGCTAAGATCAGTGATATTGACTGGCAAGCTAAGAATATTATTTCGCCATTATTATTAATTAACCAATCAGATTTTAATGGTAAAGAAGTCTCTGATGATATCACTATGATATCTAATACTGAGAGAGGGTCATCTAAGAGTAGAAATCTAGCAATTGAAAATGCAACAGGCGATATCTGTATTATTGCTGACGACGATGTAAGTTACTTGGAAGGTTATGAAAATATAGTTAAGGATGCTTATTCTAAATATCCTGATGCCGATATAATAACTTTTCAAATACAAACGACTGAAGGTAAACCATTCAAGCCAAATTATCCGGTTGAAGAGGGATATCATTCAAAAATGAGTATTTTAAAATGTGCTTCAATAGAGATTACTTTTAAAAGACAATCAATCATCGATAAGGGTTTGAAGCTTGATCTAGAGTTTGGTCTAGGCAGTAAATATCGAGTTCATGATGAGATTATTTTTCTAAAGGATGCTTTAAGTCAAGGTTTGAAGTGCGTTTATGTACCAATTCCTATTGTTGTGCATCCCCCAGAAAGTTCAGGTACAGATTATAATGAAGCCTTATTATTTTCTAAGGGCGCTGCCTTTTATCGCTTGTTTGGAATCTCTGCTATTGCTTATGATTTAGCTTTTTCACTCAAAAAGTATTCAGAGTATAAAAATGTCTTTAGCTTCTTTGATTGTTTAAAGTTGATGATAAAAGGCACTTTGAGTTATAGGAAGGAACACTGATGGTTACAGAAGTAAAATATTTAGTTTTAGGTGGCGGTGTATCTGGTTTAGCATTTGCCAACTTTGTTAACTCTGATGATTACTTAATTTTGGAGAAAGAATCAGAGCTTGGTGGTTACTGTCGTACTATAAATCAAGATGGGTTTATTTGGGATTACGCGGGTCACTTTTTTCATTTCGCGACAGAAAAGCTTAAAAACTTTTTTAAAGAGAAAATTGACGATCAAAAACTTGTTGAAAGGACTAAAGTAACGAAGATCTTTTTTGATAATGACTTAATTGATTTCCCTTTCCAGTCAAATATTCATCAGCTAAAAAAAGACAAGTTCCAAGAGTGTTTGTACGATCTATACTTTCGCAATGATAAAGAAGCATACGAATCATTTCTTGATATGCTGTATGCTAAGTTTGGAAAAGCAATAACTGATTATTTTTTAAAACCCTATAACGAAAAATTGTATGCATGCGATTTAAACACTCTTGACGTGAATGCAATGGGTCGCTTTTTTCCTTACGCCAATCTAGATCAGGTTATTAAATCATTCAAAAAGCAGTCTGTTGAGAGCTATAATTCAACTTTTTTGTATCCTAAAGAGGGTGCTAAAATTTTTGTTGATGCATTGGCAGAGTCAATACCAGATTCGAAAATATCCTTAAATGAGATAGTGTTAGAAATAAACTACGATGAAAAGGTTGCTATTACAAATAAGCGGCAGATTACTTTTGATTACTTAGTGAATAGCTCTCCACTTAAAAGCTTTTCTGAAAAAATTAACATTGAAAAAGTAAATCGTTTAGCTGATGACTTTAGTTATAACAAAGTGTTGGTATTTAATTTAGGTTTTGATAAAAAGTCACCAAATGAAGATACTCATTGGCTTTACTTTCCAGATAAAGATATCAATTTTTATCGAGTTGGTTTTTACGATAACATCCTCGGTAGCTCAAGGTTGAGTATGTATGTTGAAATTGGTTATTCACCAGAGGACCCTGTCGATATTGATGAGCAGTTAAAGCTAACATTAGAAAACCTTAAAACAGTAGGTATAATTAATGATCATAAGCTCGTTTCATATTGTTCTATTATCATGGATCCTGCATATGTACATGTAAGTGATAAATCCAATTTATCAAAGAAAGAAATATTAGCTATCCTATCTGAAAAGAACATATATTCTATCGGACGATATGGAGACTGGAAATATTGCTCTATAGAAGATTCTATGCTCGATGCGATTAACTTAGCTAATGAGATAAGTTAATTCTATAAAGTTTTAACTACATTAGAAGGTTTGAGACTTCTTTAAAGTATCGACATTCTTCGCAATGTAAATGTGGGTTTAAAACGTTTGAGTGAGTGTAAGTTTACTTAATGTTTACAAGTATAAACCATAAAATGAGTATATTGTTACTATTATAATGAGACTGAAATAGAGTCTTTTGTTGGAAAAGTTATGTTAAACAATAAAACAGTATTAATCACGGGTGGCACGGGTTCATTCGGTAAGAAATTTATAGAGACAATTTTAGCGCGTTACCCTGACGTGAAAAAGATTATTGTTTTTTCTCGTGACGAATTGAAGCAATCAGAGCTTCGTATGAGCTATCCGCCACAACAGTTTCCCCAGTTACGCTTTTTTATTGGTGATGTACGTGATAAAGAGCGTGTAAAGCAAGCGTGTGAAGGTGTTGACGTGATTATTCATGCTGCTGCAATTAAGCAAGTAGATACAGCAGAATATAACCCAACAGAATGTATTCGTACTAATGTAGATGGCGCAGAGAATGTGATTCATGCGGCACTAGAATGCGGCGTTAAAGACGTTGTTGCATTGTCAACAGACAAAGCATGTGCCCCAATTAACTTATACGGAGCAACAAAACTTGCATCAGATAAGTTATTTGCAGCGGCGAACAATATTAAAGGCTCAAAAGACATTAAATTTAGCGTTGTTCGTTATGGTAATGTTATGGGTTCACGTGGCTCGGTTATTCCATTTTTCTTGAATAAGCGTCAAGACGGTATTCTACCTATTACGCACGAAGAAATGACACGTTTTAATATTTCCCTTCAAGATGGCGTAGATTTGGTTATGTTTGCGATTGGCCATCATTTAGGTGGTGAAATTTTTATTCCTAAAATTCCTTCATACAAAATCTTAGATGTTGCTACAGCCGTGGCTCCAGAGTGTAAGACTGAAGTTGTTGGTATTCGCCCTGGTGAAAAGTTACATGAAGAAATGCTCACTGAAACCGACTCAATTAATACCATTGATTTAGGTGACAAGTACGCGATTCTACCGTCAGTTTCTTACATGTACACTGAAGCGCAATTTCTTGAGCACCATAAAGCGAAGAAAGTTCCTTTTGGTTTCAAATACAACTCAGGTACAAACACCGAGTGGGAAACCGTTGAAAGTTTGCGCGACTTAGTCAAAGAGCACGTTGATCCTACGTTTGAAGTATAAGAGAACGCATAAATGATACCGTACGGAAAGCAATCTATCACAGCAGAAGATATCAACGCTGTTGTTGAGGTATTGAAGTCAGACTTTTTAACTCAAGGGCCACAAGTGCCTGCATTTGAAAAGTCGTTAATGGATGCCACTGGTGCACATTACGCATTAGCAGTTAATAGTGCCACCTCAGCATTGCATATTGCCTGTTTAGCCTTGGAGCTAGGGCAGGGTGATGTTCTTTGGACAACACCCGTCACATTTGTTGCATCAGCTAATTGTGGCCTTTATTGTGGTGCGACGGTTGATTTTGTCGATATTGATCCACAAACGTACAACCTATGTCCTACTGCATTAGAGGCGAAGTTACAACGCGCTAAAGTTTCGGGAACGTTACCAAAGGTGTTAGTGGCTGTTCACCTGTGCGGTCAACCTTGTGATATGAAAGCTATCCATGCGCTATCACGCGAGTATGGTTTTAAAGTAATAGAAGATGCGTCGCATGCGATTGGTGGTCGTTACCAGTCACAACCGATTGGTGCGTGTGAATACAGTGATATAACCGTCTTTAGTTTTCACCCTGTTAAAATTGTCACGACGGCCGAAGGGGGCGCAGCACTCACAAATGATAAAGCGCTGGCCGATAAAATGGCACTGTATAGAAGTCATGGTATCACTCGAGATGAAGCCTTGATGGAAAATCCATCACACGGCGGCTGGTACTATGAGCAAGTTGACCTAGGTTTTAACTACCGTATGACAGAGTTACAGGCGGCACTAGGAGTGTCGCAAATGTCACGCTTAGAGTCGTTTGTCGCTGCTCGCCATCAGTTAGCTAATCGTTACAATGAAAAGCTTGCACATTTACCGATTACTTTGCCGTATCAGTTGCCTGAGACGTATTCTGGCTTGCATTTATATGTAATCCGTTTGAATTTAAGCGCCATCACCAAATCACACAAACAGGTATTTGATGAGCTAAGAGCAGCGGGTATCGGAGTCAATTTGCACTATATTCCGGTGCACTTGCAGCCGTATTATCAGCGAATGGGTTTTAACGTAGGTGACTACCCAGAAGCTGAGCGTTATTACGCAGAAGCGATTTCTATCCCGATGTTTCACGGGATGACCCATGAACAGCAAGATGACGTTGTGAAGCAATTAACAGCTGTTTTGAGTGAATAGTCGTGAATATAGCAATCATTCCAGCGAGGGGTGGCAGTAAGCGCATTCCGCGAAAAAACATCAAACTGTTTCATGGTAAGCCAATGATAGCCTATTCGATAGAAGCGGCTATCAAAAGCGGGTGTTTTGACAAGGTGATAGTGTCAACAGATGATGCTGAAATTGCCGATGTTGCAGAGCAGTTTGGCGCACAGGTTCCGTTTATGCGACCAGCAGATATTGCGGATGATTACGCAACGACTTTGGATGTTATGAAACATGCGCTTGAATGGCTTGAGGCACAGGGTGATGCTGTTGATAATGTCTGTTGTCTTTATGCAACCGCGCCGTTTGTTTTGCCAAGTAACCTAAAACAAGGGTATGAAGCATTGCAATCGGGTGAGTTGGATTATGCATTTAGTGCAACGAGTTATGCATTTCCTATTCAGCGAGCGCTAAAACTGAATGCCGAAGGCACGGTTGAAATGTTTCAACCGGAGCACTTTAATACCCGTTCGCAAGATTTAATTGAAGCATACCATGATGCGGGCCAATTTTATTGGGGCACAGCGGACGCATTTAAAGCTAAACGGCCTATATTTGGGGTTAAGTCAAAAGCTGTACTTTTGCCACGAAAGCAAGTGCAAGATATTGATACGCCAGAGGATTGGGATTTAGCTGAAGCGTTATTTCAGGTTATCAAATGCTAAAAATTGCTTTTCGGGTTGACGCATCCATTCACATTGGTAGTGGTCATGTTATGCGCTGCTTGGTTTTGGCGGATGCGCTGTCAATCCATGGCCACCAAGTTGTTTTTTTGACTCGTCCACAAGCCGGTGACTTAATATCATTTATTAAGCAGCGCGGTCACAATGTTTGCCCACTTTCAGCGCTAGCGTGCCCAGTCGAACCTGTTAGTACAGATGACTATCAAGGCTGGCTTCAAGTCCCAGAGCTTGATGATGCAGCAGAGTGTGCTGATTTAATTAAATCGACAGACTTAGTCATTGTTGACCATTATGGTATTGGTGCTTTATGGCACAAGCGAGTAAAAGAAACGCATGATTGTAAAGTGGTTGTAATTGATGACTTAGTGAGAGCGCATGATGCTGAATTAATTATCGATCAAACATTACAACGACACGCAGCGGAGTATAACCGAAAAAATGCCAATGCATTGGTACTTGCAGGAACGCAATACGCACTAATTGCGCCTGTTTTTGCGACATATCACCAACAGTGCCAAGTAGAAAAACAGTCGCCTTTGCGACAGCCGCCTCGCATCCTTCTTTCGATGGGAGGCATTGATGCACCAAACGCGACACTTCGAGCTCTGCAGGCTTTACAGCAGCTTGACACAAAGCCACTTGTCACCGTTTTATTAAGCCCCCGCGCGCCAAATTATGAAAGTGTAAAGGCATTTTCGTTACAACACCCACATTGGGTAACGCATATTGACTTTGTAAGTGATATGGCAGCATTAATGGCCGAGCATTCACTTGCAATAGGCGCACCGGGAAGTACCTCGTGGGAGCGAGCATGTGTTGGGCTACC
Organism: Pseudoalteromonas sp. JSTW; assembly: GCF_013423925.1. NCBI lineage: Bacteria > Pseudomonadati > Pseudomonadota > Gammaproteobacteria > Alteromonadales > Pseudoalteromonadaceae > Pseudoalteromonas > Pseudoalteromonas sp. JSTW. The sequence continues at coordinate 3,266,909 of NZ_CP058972.1, read as the reverse complement.
AAGCATTATTATTGCCCTGGCTGAAAATCAGCAAACAATTAGCCGTAATTTGGCATTGGTAGGTGCTGCAAAACAAGTCGACCTATCTCGAATACAGACAGATTTAGTGCCGACGTATCATGAATTACTCAGTCAGTATGAAGAGATACGGAGAATTAATTTACAGCTGTGTGATGGACAGGGAGTACAGCGAGTGGTGAAAGCCATTAACCGACTGAGTGAGTTTAGGTTAAAGTTACGGCCCGCTATCACCTCAGATATTGAACAAGTTTACGAGTGGCAGTGTAAGCCAGAAACACGAAAATATGCATTAAATAAAGCGGTGCCGAGTTTTTCAGAGCATCAAGCATGGATGACAAAGAAGCTCGCAGCAAACAACGATTATTTTTATATTATTGAACTTGTTTACGAAAATAACAAAGAAACGGCACCTGTGGGTGTGGTTCGCCTTGATAATAGCGCGCAAGGTCAATACACGATTTCAATTTTTATTGACGCTGATTATTTTGGCAAGGGCATAGGAAAATATGCCTTACAGCAAATAGATAACTTACACCCTGATGTGATAATAAATGCCACGGTATTAAAAGAAAACGCGGCATCACAAGCGCTTTTTAGTAGCGCAGGGTATCAGAGAGTCAATTCAGATCAATTTACTCGACCAGTTGTGGAGTGAGGAATAATGACAAAATTTATTACGATAGATAACAGAAAGATAGGCCCAGATTACGCACCATATATTATTGCGGAAATGTCAGCAAACCATAATGGCAACATAGAAAACGCTTATAAAATAATGGAAATGGCAAAAGAATGTGGCGCAGATGCAATTAAGCTGCAAACTTACCGTCCCGATACAATCACGATGAAAAGTGATAACCCTGAGTTTTTAATTAAAGGCGGGTTATGGGATGGCAAAATGCTTTATGACCTATATGAAGAGGCGCACATGCCATGGGAGTGGCATAAACCTTTATTTGAGAAAGCGAAAGAGCTTGGCATTACAATTTTTAGTTCGCCATTTGATTTTACGGCAGTGGATATGTTGGAAGAGCTTGGTGCGCCAGCTTATAAGATAGCTTCGTTCGAAGCCATTGATTTACCCTTAATTGAGTATGTGGCGAAAACGGGTAAGCCGATGATAATTTCGACGGGTATGGCAAACGAAGAAGAAATACGCGAAGCAGTCGAAACAGCGAGAAACGCAGGGTGTAAAGAGTTGGTTGTTTTACACTGTGTGAGCGGTTACCCAGCGCCAGCAGAAGACTACAATTTAGCAACGGTTGCAGATATGGCAACGCGTTTTGATGTGCTAACGGGGCTATCTGACCACACAATAGATAATACAACAGCTATTACGTCGGTCGCGTTGGGTGCATGTTTAATCGAAAAGCACGTTACGCTAGACAGAAATGGGGGTGGACCGGATGATAGTTTTTCGTTAGAGAAGCCAGAGTTAGAGCAGCTATGCAGAGATAGTAAAATAGCATGGCAGGCGCTAGGAAAAGTAAATTATGAGCGAAAAGAGAGCGAGAAAGGGAATGCAATCTTTAGGCGTTCATTGTATGTAGTAAAGGATGTTGCAGAAGGTGACGTGTTTACACATGAGAATGTAAAGAGTATTAGACCAGGCTATGGCTTAGCACCAAAGTATTTACATGATGTAATAGGTAAAGTCGCTGCTAAAAGTATTAAAGCAGGTGTCCCTATGGAGCTGACATACTTCAAAAGTTAGATTTTAATCAGTCACTTCACTTATATGGCAGCTTTGCCAGATTATATAAAGTATAGATGAATCTATCTGTTTTAAGTTTTTGTTATCTTAAAAATAAATCCCAAATGATACATATATGTGTTTTATGTATCATTTACTGTATTTTCAGTTAAAAGTAATTACAAATTATTTAAGAGCTTCGTTGTTCATTAGCTTTTGTTTCTTGTATAATTCTCGGTTGTTGTTTGTCAATACTGTGTAAAATACTTCTCTTTATATTTTATTTTTCTCAACTAAAAGATTGTAACGTGTATAAACTATTATCAAATTCATTTGTATGTCACACACTGGGATTGTTGTTTACGGCATGCTTGGTGTTAGCTTTTTCTGCATTCCCTTACTCTACGGAATCTGTAAAAAACTCTTTAATGCTTGTTGAGGGAAGTTACCTAGCGACAGCCTTCACTTTGCCTTTAGTGGCGAAGTATCTTTTAGTTGATCGAAAATACTACATAATCCCGTTAATTTTTTCAGTGTTTAGCATAGCACTTTCGTTAGTATTGATTTTGCGTTTTGATTACTCTTTATTTCTAATTTTTGTCGGTGCTGCATCAAGCTTTGTTTGGTTATTTACAACAACGATTTTAAGAACAAATCATAAAAAGTTAATGTTGCATGTGATTGATAATTTTGATTATTCTGACTTGGAATCTCATAGTAACATTGAAACGGTCTTACTATCTGAGCCTTATGATCAAACTGCGATTAAGCACGGTTTAGTTGTTGATTTACACCAGAACTTAACGCCTTATCAAGAAAAGTTTATTGCAGATTGTAGCTTGAACGAAATCTCAGTTTTTCATGCCGAAAGTATAAAAGAAATGATCAAGGGTAAAGTACAAGTTCATCATCTTTCTGAAAACTCAATAGGAACTCTGCAACCAAACCCTATTTATCAGCTTTTTAAGCGTGTATGGGAATCAGCTATTATTATTCTAACGTTGCCTTTTTCACTTTTTGTAATGATAGTAACAGCGATATTGATCAGGTTAGAAAGTCCCGGTCCAATTATATTTACACAAGAACGAGTTGGCCAAGCTGGTCGAGTTTTTAAAATTTATAAGTTCCGAAGCATGACCGTTGAAAAGTTGTGTGATAAAGATAAATTTGCAACGGATGAGCAAGCTCGAATTACTAAAGTTGGAAAATTTATTCGAAAAGTTCGAATTGACGAGTTACCTCAGTTTTTTAATGTACTAAAGGGAGATATGGCGCTTATTGGTCCAAGACCCGAGCAAGAGTCTTTCGTGAGGTTATTTGAGCAAGATATCCCATTTTATGGTTATCGTCATATGGTTAAACCAGGCATTACTGGGTGGGCACAAACAGTCCATGGTTATGCAGATGATACTGACTCTACAAAAGAAAAACTTGCTTACGATCTTTATTATATTAAACATTTGTCTTTTTGGCTTGACGTAAATATTGTGTTCAAGACTTTAAAAACTATGCTGACAGGCTTCGGGGCAAAATAATAATGTCGTTGGTTTCCATTATTATGCCTGCGTTTAATGCTGAAAAAACGATAGAAAACAGCATTCGCTCAATCCAAAACCAATCCTATACAAATTGGGAGCTGCTTGTTACAGATGATAGCTCAACAGACTCAACTGCTAAAATTGTACAAGAGCTTGCCTCTAATGATAAACGTATAAAGTATACCCTGAATAAGGGAGCATCAGGGGCTTGGTCAGCTAGAAATAACAGTATAAAAGTGGCTCAAGGTGAATACATTGCTTTTTTAGATAGTGATGATACATGGTTACCTAATAAGTTAAAAGCTCAAATTGAAGCGATGAACATACATAATGTAAACGCTTCACACAGTGCATACTATCGCGTAAACGAGTCTGGCGATGTTCTTAATATAAAAAAAATTAAGTCACGTGTAACTCTTAAGGATATGCTAAAACAAAACTGTATAGGTAACTTAACAGGCATATACAACGCTAAATTGCTTGGTAAATTTTACCAACAGCACATAGGGCATGAAGACTATGCTATGTGGTTAAATATAATAGAAAAAACAGACTCTATAGGTATTGAGGAGCCCGTTGCGAATTACTTAGTTGCTACGAATAGCTTATCAAGTAACAAGTTTAAGGCCGCAATGTGGCACTTTAAGATACTTAAGAGTAGTAATAAGGTTGGCCCTTTGAGTGTTTGGTATTATTTCCTATGTTATGTTGTGAACGCAGTTAAGTCTCGCGTGTAAAATACATTCTTCTTAATCCGCAATGTTTAATCTACCTTCTTTCTTTTTAGCTTTTCTAAACTGGTTTCATTCAGCAATTTCAAGTTCATAGACTTACCGATTAAAATTAATAACGTTTACTGGTTGTTTTAAAAAAGTAGCTTGATAATTAAATCGTCACAAAAATAAATTAGCGTAGTAAGTAAATACAGCAGCGCGTTGTTTTTACTTACGAGCAATTATGAACATAACAATTGTGGGTACGGGTTACGTTGGTTTATCAAATGCGATGTTGTTGGCTCAGCACAACAATGTAGTCGCTTTGGATATTGTTGAAGAAAAAGTGGCATTACTGAATGCAAGTAAATCACCCATATCAGACACCGAAATAGAAAATTTCCTTGCGAATAAAAAATTAAACTTTACGGCAACAAAAGATAAGTTTTTGGCTTACGAAGCAGCTGATTTTGTAGTGATAGCAACACCGACAGATTACGACCCTGAAACTAATTATTTTAATACCCAGTCAGTTGAAGCAGTTATAGCAGATGTGCAAGCTATAAAACCACATGCTGTTATCGTGATAAAGTCGACAGTACCAGTTGGCTTTACCGAAAGCATAAAACAAAAGCTAAAAACCGATAACATTATTTTCTCGCCAGAATTTTTACGTGAAGGCAAAGCCCTTTACGATAACTTGCACCCATCGCGTATTATTGTTGGTGGGCACTCAGAGCGGGCTAAAGTGTTTGCTAATTTATTGGCACAAGGCGCCATTAAAGAAAATATTGATATTTTATTTACTGACTCAACCGAAGCCGAAGCGATTAAGCTATTTTCGAATACCTACCTTGCTATGCGTGTGGCTTATTTTAATGAGCTTGATAGTTATGCTGAAAGTCATGGGTTAAATTCCAAACAAATAATTGAAGGTGTGTGTTTAGATTCACGCATTGGTAGTCATTATAACAACCCCTCTTTTGGCTATGGTGGGTATTGTTTACCTAAAGACACCAAACAATTATTAGCTAATTACCACAACGTACCTAATAACATGATTCGTGCGATTGTTGATGCAAACTCAACACGTAAAGACTTCATAGCAGAGTCAATTATTGCTAAAAACCCTAAAGTTGTGGGTATTTATCGTCTTATTATGAAAACCGGTTCAGACAACTTCAGGGCATCTGCTATCCAGGGAGTAATGAAGCGTATTAAGGCTAAAGGGATTCAAGTCATTGTATTTGAGCCTGAGCTACAAGAAAGTACTTTTTTTAACTCTAAAGTGACACAAGATCTCAATGAACTAAAAATAAGTGCAGATGTAATTATTGCAAATCGTATGGTTAAAGAGTTGCAAGATGTTGCAGAAAAAATATATACACGAGATCTGTTCGGAAATGATTAGGTTAATGACAGAAAAAGCATGAAATATTATAATAGACACGCCAGAACTCTATGCGTATAATCGCCGACTCATAAAAAGCAATCCTTTTGGATTGGATTTAAGGAAAATGAGCATTTTAGGTGTGACTATGGAAAGTTGGTACTTACTTTTTTGCAAAGCAAAACAAGAGCTAAGGGCTCAAACAAACCTACAAAACCAAGGTTTTGAGGTATTCTTTCCCGAACATAAAATAGAGCGTATTGTAAAGGGACGCCGTTCTATTAAAACATCTCCTCTTTTTCCGAACTATTTATTTATTAAGTTAAACACACAAAATTGTAATTTTTCTGCGGTAAAAAATACGCGGGGCGTAAGCGGTTTTGTAGCTTATGGCAGCAAGTTTCAAATTGTTCCTGAACAGTTAATTTCTCAACTCCGTTCTTTTGAAACAGCGTGCGAAGTAAAATCAGACTTACCTAAAACGGGTGATGTGGTTTATTTAAATACCGAGTCATTTAAAAATGTTCAAGCCATATACCAAGAACCCGATGGCGACATGCGCAGTATTTTGTTAGTTAATTTATTGAACAAACAAGTCACCGTAAGTGTAGATAACAAAGAGATTAGTTTATAAGTTCTACGAGTAATCTTGTCGGAATGGCCGCAGGGACCATGCTTGCGTGGCGTGGAAAAATTTATAAGTCGTGATTCAACACGACATTAACGTAGGAACGGCTTTAGCCGTGAATAGGATAAAAATGTTCGGCGTTAAAACGCCTCCTACGGTGTCGGCATTATACTACAACGCGTAAAAAGACAAAAATTAGCAAAAAATCAGTACGTAGGAACTGCAACCTAGGGGCGGAAGCGTGTCCGAAGGACTAGACAAGCAAAAAGTTTTGCTTTCAAGCGTGAGCGAGAGGAGCTCTGCGACGAACTGGAACGGAAGCTGTCCGAAGGACTTATAGAGCTCCGAGCCGCGAAGTACGATATGCGAGCTTATTTATTTCGCGCGAAAGTATCAAATGTGGTTCAGCGTTAATCCCCCTCTACGGTGTATGAATATCGCGTTTAGGAACTGCTTTAGCTGTGAAGGGATTATAAGTAACGAGTTACAAGAAGCGAGATACGAGCTAAATTGAGCTGGTTGTTTAATACCGCTGAATGGGTTCGCCTTTTCGGCGTTAAAACGCCTCCCACGTGTGTGATGCGTATCACTTGTAGGAACTGCTTTAGCTGTGAAGGGATTATAAGTAACGAGTTACGAGAAGCGAGATACGAGCTAAATTGAGCGGGTTGTTTAATGTCGCTTAAAAGGTTCGCTCTTTCGGCGTTAAAACGCCTCCCATGTGTGTAGTGCGTGTCTTTTGTAGGCGTGAAATTTATTTCGCGCGAAAGTATCAAATGTGGTTCGGCGTTAATCCCCCCCTACGGTGTATGAATATCGCGTGTAGGAACTGCTTTAGCTGTGAAGGGATTATAAGTAACGAGAAGCGAGATACGAGCTAAATTGAGCTGGTTGTTTAATGTCGCTGAAAAGGTTTGCTCTTTCGGTGTTAAAACACCTCCCACGTGTGTAGTGCGTGTCTTTTGTAGGCATGAAATTTATTTCGCGCGAAAGGTCAAATGTAATTCGGCGTTAAACACCTCCTACGGTGTATGAATATCGCATGTAGGAACTGCTTTAGCTGTGAAGGGATTATAAGTAACGAGTTACGAAAAGCGAGATACGAGCTAAATTGAGCTGGTTGTTTAATGTCGCTGAAAAGGTTCGCTCTTTCGGCGTTAAAACACCTCCCACGTGTGTAGTGCGTGTCTTTTGTAAGCGTGAAATTTATTTCGCGCGAAAGGTCAAATGTAATTCGGCGTTAAAACACCTCCCACGTGTATGATGCGTATCACTTGTAGGAACTGCTTTAGCTGTGAAAGGGTTATAGCAACGAGTGACGAAAAGCGAGTTACGAGCTAAATTGAGCTGGTTGTTTAATGTCGCTGAAAAGGTTTGCTCTTTCGGTGTTAAAACGCCTCCCATGTGTGTAGTGCGTGTCTTTTGTAGGCGTGAAATTTATTTCGCGCGAAAACACTAAACATAAAGAAAAAGCAATCGGTACTAAAGAACCTCGATGCATTCATTAACTATTTTGCAAAAAACTGTCACAAGTGAGCGTTTACTAAACACTCAGTCTTGCGAACCAATGGTTGCCATGCTTTAATTAGGCAGCAAAAAAATAAACAGTTGTGGGTTTATTTAAACTGGACGTTTTAAAAAATTATTTGGGAAATAACAATGGCGCTTAGCTGTAAAACAATTGTGACGTCATTTGCGTTACTAGCAATGACTGGCTGTACAATCATCCCCGGTAGCCATTTTGAAGGAATCGAATCGGGTGAAAAAGTAGATAACCTTGAGAAGGAGCTCGATAAAGTCAATATTCAAATCATCGACTCTTCTTTAATTAATCAGCAAAAACAATCTCAAGTTACACATACTAAACCAACAAGCTTAGACGGTGTTGATACCTCTGACTATCAATATAGATTAGGCGTTGGTGATGTACTAACGATAGGTGTATGGGATCACCCAGAGCTTACAATACCAGCGGCTGTTCAGCGTACTGCCGAATTTGATGGCTTTCGTGTTCAAGCCGATGGCACAATTACGTATGCATATGCACCAAATATTCAAGCGGCTGGCAGAACAGTACAAGAAGTACACGCAGAACTTGTTAAGCGCTTAAGCCGCGTTATCGAAGATCCACAGGTCGATATTAAGATAGTTGGTTTTAGAAGCCAAAAAGCCTATGTCACGGGCGAGGTAAATAAACCAGGCGTACTACCAGTAACCGAAATTCCACTTACATTAATTGATGCATTAAACCAAGCCGGTGGTTTAACTGAATCTGCCGATTGGCGAACAGTGACATTTACACGCGGTGATAAAACCGAAGTTATTAAATTAGATGACTTTTACGCTAAAGGTGATATTTCACAAAATCGTTTGTTAAAACATGGCGATATTGTTCACGTAAACCGTAACGATATGCAAAAAGTGTTTGTATTAGGCGATGTTAAGCGCGCTGGTACAGTGGGTGTTAATCGTTATGGTTTAAATTTAGCGCAAGCATTAAGTGATGCGGGTGGTTTAAACGAAAACACGGCAGATGCTAACGGTGTTTTTGTACTACGTAAACGCAATTTAGAAACCGACGGTGTAATTGCCGATGTATATCAACTGCATGCTAAAAATGTGGCGGCTTTAGTATTGGCCGAGCAGTTTAAGTTACAACCTCACGACATAGTATATGTAACAAGTGCACCGCTTGCCCGTTGGAACCGTGTAATAAGCTTACTACTGCCTTCTGTTAGCACTGTAGATGCAGTAAACGACGTAGCAAACACAAACTAAGGGTTAAATGGTATGTTTGATTCTGTATTAGTTGTGTGTGCCGGCAATATATGCCGCAGCCCAACCGCCGAATATGTTTTAAAAAGCAAACTGCAAGGCAAAAATGTAACTGTATCGTCAGCGGGATTAACTGCCCTTGAAGGAAAACCAGCTGATGCCCAAGCTCAGTTAATTGCAAACGAGCATAATATTGATATGAGCGCGCATCAAGGTAGGCAAATTAACTCAAACCTTGTTGCAAATAATAGCGTAATACTCGTGATGGAGCAGCGCCACATAAATGACTTATGCGCGCGTTACCCGCAGGCACGCGGTAAAACATTTTTGCTTGGTAAATGGGTAGGCGATAAAGAAATACCCGATCCTTACCGTCAAAGCCAAGAGGCTTTTAAGCATGTTTACGAATTAATCGATAGCGCGTGTAGCGCTTGGCAAAAGTATTTATAAGGAAAGGCTAGTACATGAATGCTCAGCCCACTGCATTAGCAGCAAATAAACAAAATAGAACCCAACAAGAACAAGCAAGCCAAGAAATCGATTTAATGGCGTTATTAGGTGCATTAATTGACCGCAAATACTTTATAGCGGCAATTACGGCAGCGTTTATGGCTGTAGGTGTGTTTTACGCGGTTTTTTCTACTCCGGTTTACCAAGCAACAGCCATGATACAAGTTGAAGATGGTGGCGCATCGGTACCAGGCTTTGATGACATGGCAGGTATGTTCGAAAGTACCTCTGCTGCGGTAACCGAAATAGAGTTACTAAAATCGCGCTCTGTTATTGGCGAAGCCGTCGACACATTAAAGCTCGATATTATTGCTGAACCAAAGCTGTTTCCTGTAATTGGTAACAGAGCGTTTCGTAAGTTTACTCCAGTAGAAAATGGTGACCTAGCGGAGCCTAGTTTTGGGGCAAGCAGCTATGCCTGGGGTGGCGAGAGCATAAACGTATTTAGGTTTGACGTACCGCGTTCAGCAATCGGTACAGGTTTTACCTTAGTTGCTGGTGAAGGCACTGGCAATAATAAACAATTTACACTTTTAAATGGTGACGGCGACGTTATTTTAAAAGGTAAAGTGGGCGAAGAGCTAACAAATGGTAAATTTAACGTAACAATTCGCAGTTTAATCGCCCGCCCTGGCACCAAGTTTACGCTTTTACGTCAAGATCGTTTAAATACTATTTTAGATTTACAAGCAGCAATTGGTGCAAGCGAAAAAGGTAAAGACTCAGGCATTATTAATTTAAGCTTACAAAGCGAAAACGCGGGCTACGCCGAAAAAGTGCTCGATAAAGTGGCCGCTATTTATGTACGCCGCAATGTAGAGCGCAATAGCGCCGAGGCACAAAAATCACTCGAGTTTTTAGAAGTACAGTTGCCTGAGGTTAAAAAGCAGCTTGAATACGCCGAGCAGCGTTTTAACGACTACCAAATAAAGCGCCAATCAATCAACATTACACTCGAAACGCAAGGCGTACTAGAGCAAGTGGTAGAGCTTGAAACTAAATTACAAGAGCTAGAGCTAAAGCGCTTAGAGCTAAGCCGTAAATTTAAAGACAGCCACCCAACGTACCAAGGGGTGCTTGAACAAATTGAAGCGGTCGAAAAACAAAAGCAAAACCTAGTGGGCGAGGTAGGCAACCTACCCGAAACTCAGCAAGAGTTATTACGCTTAAAACGCGATGTAGAAGTAAGCAACCAAATTTACACATTGTTACTAAGTAAAACGCAAGAGCTCGATATTGTGCGTGCAGGCACCGTAGGCAATGTACGTATAATTGACTACGCCGAGGTTAATACCTCAAAACCGGTTAAACCTAAAAAAGCACTCATTGTTGTTATGGCAACTATGCTGGGCGGTATGCTAAGTGTAGCGATTGTATTAATACAAAAAGCGATACATAAAGGTGTCGAAGACCCTAACGAAATTGAGGCGCTAGGCCTGCCTGTATACGCAAGCGTACCGTATTCAGACTACCAAGATAAACTAACTGGTTTTAGCAAAGCTAAAAAAGGCCGTAACAAACCTAAAACCATACTGGCGGTTGATAACCCAGCTGACTTATCAATAGAGGCATTACGTAGCCTTCGTACCAGCTTGCACTTTGCTATGATGGAGTCTAAAAATAACCTGATTGCAATTTCGGGCCCAAGTCCAGGTGTGGGCAAGTCGTTTATATCGGTTAACCTTGCAACAGTACTGGCGCAAAGTGGTAAAAAGGTACTGATTATCGATGCCGACATGCGTAAAGGTTATTTGCAAACCCAATTTGGCATGCAATGGGACGATGGCTTAAGTGATTACCTGTCGGGCCGTTTAAACCTAGAGCAAGTAACAAAGCACTCGCAAGTGCAAGACCTCGACGTAATTACACGGGGCCAAATACCGCCAAATCCGTCTGAGTTATTAATGCACAGTAACTTTAGTAAACTAGTCGAAGAAATAAAAAGCAAATACGACATTGTAATTATTGATACACCTCCAATTTTAGCGGTAACAGACCCAGCGATAGTCAGTGCCCACACGGGCACAACATTGCTAGTAGCACGTTTTGGCCAAAACCATGCGCGCGAAATAGACCTTACCCGTAACCGCTTTGAGCAAAATGGTATTGACGTAAAAGGCGTGGTATTCAATGGCGTATTACGTAAAGCAAGCAATGCATATGGTTACTATGGTTATTACAATTACGAATATAAATCGGGTGGTAATTAAGCAGTTAAATTGTTTTATTTGGAGTAAAGCTGCTCTGCTTTTGAGTTGTGATAATGAATTATCTGTTCATGTTTAGTGAAAGGTGGTTTTGTGTTTTGGCAGTATAAGTATTTTTTAAATTTAAGAGAGTATTAAAATGCGCGATTCATTAACGGATCTAAAGATTGGCATAATAGGCTTGGGTTACGTAGGTCTCCCATTAGCAGTCGAGTTTGGTAAAAAGTACCCTGTGCTAGGTTTTGATATTAACCAAAAACGAGTCGATGAGCTAGAAAAAGGGCATGACTCAACGCTTGAAGTTAGTGATACAGAGCTTGCAGATGTTAAGCATTTAACGTTTTCGTGTAATAAGCAAAATTTAGCTGAATGCAACGTTTATATTGTAACAGTGCCAACGCCTATCGATGAAAGCAATGCGCCTGACTTAACACCACTTCGTAAAGCATCTGAATTACTGGGGGAGTTTGTTAAAAAGGGTGATGTCGTTATATACGAATCAACCGTTTATCCCGGAGCAACAGAGGAAGTGTGTTTACCAATCATCGAAAAAGTATCAGGCTTAAAATTTAATGAAGACTTTTTTGCAGGTTACTCACCTGAACGAATTAATCCTGGTGATAAAGTAAACACGCTAACTAAAATAATGAAAATTACGTCTGGCTCAAACCCAGAAGTTGGTGAGTTTGTAAATAAACTATATGGCTCTATCATTACTGCAGGTACTCACTTAGCGAGCTCACTCAAGGTCGCAGAAGCTGCTAAGGTCATTGAGAACACGCAACGAGATTTGAATATTGCAATTATTAATGAATTTGCAAAAATCTTTAATCGCTTAGGTATTGATACAGAAGAAGTGTTAAATGCGGCGGGGACTAAATGGAACTTTCTAAAATTTAAACCTGGGCTTGTTGGTGGGCATTGTATTAGTGTTGACCCTTATTATCTTACACATAAGGCACAAGAAGTGGGTTATCGCCCCGAGGTTATTTTAGCGGGCCGTCGTATTAACGATGGTATGGGGGAGTATGTTGCTACCCAATTAGTTAAAAAGTTAGCCAGCAAAAAAATCCATATTGATGAAGCAAAAGTATTAATTTTAGGATTCACTTTTAAAGGCGATTGCCCTGATGTACGGAATACAAAAATTATTGATATTGTTAAAGAGCTTCAAGATTTTAATATGTCGGTAGATGTATATGATGGTTGGGCAAACCCGGCTGAAGTGAAGCATGAATATGGTGTGGAGTTAATTACCACGCTAGAAAAAGGCAAATATGATGGTGTTGTTTTAGCTGTTGATCACTCTGAATTAAAAGAAATGGGTGAAGCAAACTTACGTGCATTAGGTAAAGAGAACCACGTTTTATATGATGTTAAGCACGTTCTAAAACCACATGAAGCCGACATCAGACTATAAAGGAATTAAAATAATATGAAAAACTTTGCCCTTATTGGTGCTTCAGGTTATATCGCACCGCGTCATTTAAAAGCAATAAAAGAAACTGGTCATAACTTATTGGTTGCAATGGATATCAACGATTCTGTGGGTATTATGGATAGCCACTTTCCTGAAGCGGAGTTTTTTACAGAGTTTGAAGACTTTACCGCATACGTTGAAGACCAAGCAATGCAAGGAAATAAGATTGACTACATTTCTATTTGTAGCCCTAATTACTTGCACGCGCCTCATATGAAGTACGCATTAAAAAATGGTATTGATGTCATATGCGAAAAACCATTGGTTTTGCATTCTGAAGATATGGATATTTTAAAAGAGTACGAACAAAAATATGGTGCTAAAGTGAATTCAATTTTGCAATTACGCTTGCACCCATCAATTATAGCCTTAAAAGAAAAAGTTGCTGCCGCGCCTGCAGGCACTGTTTTTGATGTCGATCTAACGTATATGACATCTCGTGGCAAATGGTACATGAAATCTTGGAAAGGATTTGACCATAAATCGGGTGGTGTAGCGACCAATATTGGTGTTCACTTTTATGACATGCTGCATTTTATTTTTGGTGAGTTAAAGCATAACGAAGTTCATTTTAGAGACGAAAAAACGTCAAGTGGTTACCTTGAATATGAACGTGCGCGCGTAAAATGGTTTTTGTCAATTGACGCAAATAACTTACCTGAAAACGCTGTAAAGGGTGAAAAACTAACTTACCGTAGTATTACCATAAATGACGGCAGTAACACAGAAGAGCTAGAGTTTTCGGGCGGTTTTACTGATCTACATACACAAAGTTATCAAAATATTTTAGCAGGTAACGGCTTTGGTGTTGATGAGAATCGTGTGGCAATTGAAACAGTCGAAAAAATCCGTGAAATGCCAATTGCAGTTGCGAGTGATAAAGCGCACCCCTTACTTTCAAAGGTACTTTAACCATGAATTATCATGTACACGATAGTGCCATTGTAGATGATGGCGCAAAAATTGGTGAAAATACACGTGTTTGGCACTTTGTTCACGTATGTGGTGGTGCTGAAATTGGTGAGGGCTGCTCGCTAGGTCAAAATGTATTTATTGGTAATAAAGTAACCATTGGCAATAACGTTAAAATACAAAACAACGTGTCGGTTTACGATAATGTTTACCTAGAAGATGATGTGTTTTGCGGCCCTAGTATGGTGTTCACTAATGTCTATAACCCGCGCTCATTTATAGAGCGTAAAACAGAATATCGCAATACGCTTGTTAAGCAAGGTGCAACACTTGGCGCTAACTGCACAATAGTATGCGGTGTGACAATAGGTGAATACTCTCTCGTTGGTGCTGGTGCTGTGATTAATAAAGATGTAAAGCCTTTTGCGTTAATGGTAGGTGTACCTGCTAAACAAATAGGCTGGATAAGCAAGTATGGTGAGCAATTAGACTTGCCACTTGAAGGGAACGCTATTGCTACATGTGAGCACACAGGTGAGCAATACAAATTAGAAAACGGCTTTGTTTCGATTCAATAATTTTTAGAAGTACTCATAAATGCAATTCATAGATTTAGCTGCGCAATACCAGCACTTAAAAACTAAAATAGATAAGCGTATACAAACAGTGTTAGACCATGGCCATTATATAATGGGGCCAGAAGTGCAAGAGCTTGAGGACCAGCTTGCAAGCTATGTGGGTGTTAAGCATGCCATTACCTGTGCAAACGGTACAGATGCTTTAACGCTTGCTATGATGGTGTTAGGTATCAAAGAAGGGGATGCTGTTTTTTGCCCAACATTTACCTTTTTTGCAACGGCAGAAGTAATCGCGTACGAGGGGGCAACTCCAGTATTTGTTGATTCAGATGAGGCAACATTCAATATTTGCCCTGTCGATTTAGAGAAGCGTATACAGGCGACGATTGCTGAGGGTAAATTAACGCCAAAAGCGATTATTGCGGTTGATTTATTTGGCTTACCAGCAAATTACCCCGAGATTCAAAAAATAGCAGATAAGTACAATTTAAAGCTAGTTGAAGACGCGGCGCAAGGGTTTGGTGGTGAAATTGATGGCAAACGAGCTGGTAGCTTTGGCGATATAGCCACTACGAGTTTCTTCCCAGCTAAGCCTTTGGGTTGTTATGGCGATGGTGGTGCTGTTTTTACTAATAATGATGAGTATGCAGAGTTACTAAAATCGTACCGTGTACATGGAAAAGGCAAAGACAAGTACGATAATGTACGCATTGGTATGAACTCTCGCCTTGATACGATTCAAGCGGCAATTTTACTGGAGAAGCTAGCAGAGTTCCCAACCGAGCTTATTAACCGTAATAAAGCAGCTGCAAATTACGAGGCTCAATTAGCATCAAAATACAAAACGCCTCAAGTTCCATTAGGTTATGTTAGTTCATGGGCACAATATACGATAGTGTCAGATAGCCGTGATGTTGAAATGGCGAAGTATAAAGAGCATGGCATACCGACGATGGTTTACTATGGAACCTGTATGCATGAGCAGAGTGCATTTAGTCATTTAGGTTATCAAGCTGGTGACTTTCCGATTGCAGAAAAGCTTGCTAAATCAGTATTTAGTTTGCCTATGCATGGGTATCTTTCTTCAACAGAACTGTTAAATGTTAAATAAACAGTATTTTTCGAGAATACTAAATATCCCAATAGTTAAAAATATTGGGATATTGGTTGGTGGTACAGCTTTCTCCCAATTAATAGGCATAATAGCTCTACCTATTTTAACGCGGTTATACACACCTGAAGATTTTACTGTGTTAGCTACGTTCAGCTCGATATTAGCAATACTAATGGTTGTATCTTGCTTGCGATTCGAAATAGCTATACCAATACCAAAAGATGAAGAAACTGCAATACAGTTACTTGCTCTTTCTATTCTTAGTGTTGTTTTTATAACGATTCTTTCTCTAGTTGTTGTATTTGTTGGCGAATCGCAAATCAATGATTTGACCAATAATAGATTGAATGAATATCTATGGTTAATACCCATCGGAGTTTTTTTTGCTGGGCTTTATAAAGCATTACAGTTTTGGACTACAAGAGTTAAGGGGTACAAACTAATTGCGAAAACTCGTATGAGTCAATCGCTAAGCGCTGTTGCAATTCAAATAGGCTGTGGTTCTTTTGGATTGGCTCCGATAGGATTATTGATAGGACAAATAGTAAACTCTGGTGCAGGTTTTTATGGATTATTAAAGAGTTTCCTGAGCAGTCATAAGCTTAATTGGAAAAGCTTTAAAATTATTAAGTTAAAGGGCACTTTCACCCGTTATGATCGTTTTCCTAAAATATCAACTTGGGAAGCCCTATTCAATAGTGCAGGCATACAGCTTCCGTTGCTTATTATTGCCTCATTTGCGATAGGTGAAGAGGCTGGTTTTTTGATGCTAGCTATGAGATTGCTGTCTGCCCCAATGGGTCTTATAGGGGGATCAGTGGCACAAGTTTACCTCTCAGATGCGGCTGTTAAACATCAGAACGGTGACTTAAAAGTTTTTACTAGAAAAATAATTTTCAATTTACTTAAGGTTGGCCTTATTCCTTTCTTATTAATTGGAGTTTGTTCACCATTTCTCGTCCCTGTTTTTTTTGGAGAGGATTGGCAGAGAACCGGTTTCTTAATTTCTTGGATGATACCTTGGTTCTATATTCAGTTTATAGCATCCCCTGTTTCAATTTCTCTTCACATATGCGGCTTGCAGGGGGTTGCTTTGTTTTTGCAGCTTTTTGGTTTGTTATTACGAGGTGGGGGCGTGATTTTTTCTTTGCTGTACTTCCCTGATTGGGTCGGTGAGATATACGCTTTAAGTGGCTTTTTATTCTACTTAATTTATATTGGTATTATTTTGAAAATGATTAGTGATTTGGATTCTTAAATGGAAAAAATTTTATTTTTAATACCTCGAGGAATTAAAGTAGGTCAACCATCTTTTGAAAGGATTACAACATTTAAAGAATATTATAAAGAATCAGGCTATTGTATAAATGAAGTGTATGTACCTAATACGATCTCTGAGAAGTTGAGGCTGTTTGTATATATCTTTAAATATAGATATAAATATGTGTTTATTAGTATGCCTCCATTTTCAAATTGGTGGTTGTTCTTATTGCCTTTTATAAAAATAATTTTAGATGTGCGTGATGGTTGGTCAATAGCTATGAAGACAGGATATGGTGGGATGGCTAGGCCAAATAAGTTAAAAGCTTTTATAGGGCAGTTGATTGAGCGGCAGGCTTTAAAGTTAGCTTACAGAAGAATTACATGCACTCCCGGTTTGGTTGGTTACTTGCAACAACTTTCTAATGTAAATTTAACTTATATACCAAATGGTATTTCACGTGTTGATTATGATGTAGTGTCAAAAATTAAAAAGAAGATTGTTCATAAAAATGATATAAAAGAAAATGAATTTATCTTATGTTGCGCAGGTCAATTTTCTGAATATGGTAAAGAAAAAGTTATTAATATTCTAGATAAGCTTTATGAAGAGGCGAATAGAACTAAATATAGCATTGTAATCCAGCTTATAGGTTCTTCAATGGATAGAAATGATTGGATAAAGTGCTACTTGTTAGATAAAAACTATAATAATATAACTATTCAAATATTACCGCGAATGGAAAAAATGGAAATGTATGAGGTGATATTGAAAGCAGATATGTGTTTAACTGTTGTAAGAGACCCTGATTACGAGTTTGGTACGAAGGTTTTTGACTATATTCTTTGCGGTAAATATATTTTTAATTATTTTGACAATGAAAATAATTTTTTATTGGAATTCGATCATGTAATGAGCTCAAGCTTAACACGTAATTCATTAGAGGGAGTCAATACCTCCGAGCTTCGACGAGACTTAATTATTAATTCAAAAAGTAGAGAGATAACTCTTTGATTACTGTTTCTTTATTTATTGTTATTTCTTTCCTAGTTTGCAAAATTATTTTTTACAAAAGTGAAAGTTTCTTTGTTAAGCCAGATATATTTAGGTTAACTTTTTATAGAGATTTTCTTTTGTTAACCATGATTCCATATTTATATTATATTTATGATGGAAGGTATAAAGATCATTATATTTTAGGGCAGTTAAATAATGATAGTTATTTTAATATTGCCGCTTTATTTGCTTTTGTTTTTATTGTTATTTTTCTGCTGACCTGTAAGTTGCTAACGCCACTTTTCTCCGTGGGAGTAAGTAAATTTAACTATAAGATAAATTATGGACGAGCCTTTTTTACTCTGAATTCTTTAATATTGATATCATCATTATACTTTATATTTGTGTCTATTCGTTTTGATGGTGGGTTAATAGGGCTTTTAAAGTTCTCTACCTCCAAACTAGAAGTGTTGCGCTCTAATTACACACATGGTGGAGGTTTCTTTACTTTTAATAAATTAGTTCTGAAGTCATGGATTCCAATGCTTAGCTATTTAAGTTTTTATTTGTACATAAATAGAAGAGCGGAATATAAATCAATTGATGTGGTTTTTCATTGGGTTAGTTTGGTTTTAGGGGTTTTGTGTTCTATTTGGTTTTTTGAAAAGTCGGTCCTATTCTTTTATTTTTTTGGCTTGATTGGAATTTATATTTTTTCCGGTGGTAAACTCACCAAAAAAATAACACTATTCACACCTGTTTTAGCCTTTTTTTTAGTGTCAATAATGTATATCTTGGTTAATCAAGATAAAATCGTTAATAATCAGTATTTATTTGATATTATTCTTCATAGGACAAGTACTCAAGCTACTGGAAGTGTGATGGCTGTTCATTATTTCGAAACTCATGAGTTTTTGTATCTATCAGGTATATCGAATTCTTTAGCTGCTTTAGTAGGTGAGACTTTTCAATCACCTTACGCACGTTTAATTGATTATTATGTCCCTGAGTATGCAGAGACATCAGGGGCTTTATCTTCTTTTGCTGTTGGTGAGGCATATGGGTTGTTCGGGATTTATGGGGTTATTATTTCTGGATTCGTTGTTGGTATATATTACTCTTTCTTTGAAAGTATTAGGGAGTCAGATTTTTTCTCGGTTACTTTTATTGGTGTTTATGGTCTTTTTTACTCTCATTTTTATGTAGCATCATCATTTTATAGTTTTTTATGGCCAGTTGGATTAGTGTATCAAGTGTTTCCATTTTTTTTAATTGGTCTTTTTATATGCAAAGTTAATAAAGGGAAAGGGTAATATGAAAGTGTTACTATTAACAGACAGTAATTCAATTCATACTCTTCGTTGGGCTAATGGGTTGGCGTTAAATGGAGTTGATATTCATCTAGTATCTATGCATAAACCTTTGGATGGTTATGATGATAGAGTTAAACATTATACGCTCCCATTTAAAGCACCACTTGGTTACTTTCTCAATATTTTTGAGTTTAATAGCTTGCTGGAGAAAATAAATCCAGATGTGCTAAATGTTCATTATGCTACAGGCTATGGAACTTTAGGTGCTTTTCATAAGCGCTACCCATCCTTATTATCGATTTGGGGGAGCGATGTTTATAAGTTCCCTTTTAAAACTATTTTTCATAAATATTATTTAAAGTTTATATTATCAAAATACAACGCTCTTGCATCTACGAGTGAATGTATGGCTACTCAAATAAGAAAGTTTAATAAAAATAAACAAATTTTCATAACCCCATTTGGAATTGATACTGAAGCTTTTCGAGAAGTTCGAAAAAATAGTTGTGATGAGATTATTATAGGTACTGTTAAAACTTTATCTTTTAATTATGGAATTGATGTTCTTTTGCATGCGTTTAAATCGCTTTTAATGGAACTTCCTTCTAACTTAAAAGTAAAGCTCGAAATAGTCGGAGGAGGAGTTGATGAATGTAAATTAAAAGATTTAGCTTCATCATTAGAGATTACTGATAAAGTTAAATTTTTAGGTCAAGTTTCTCACTCTCAAGTTCCATATTATTTAAATAATTTCGACATTTATGTTGCGCTAAGTAGATTTGAAAGTTTTGGAGTCGCTATACTTGAAGCAAGTGCTTGTAGCATACCTGTTGTAGTTTCTGATGCTGATGGACCGAAAGAAGTTACAATAGATTGTGTGACAGGCTTTGTTGTTCCTAGAAATAATCCACATGAAGCTTCTTTAAAGTTAAAGAATTTGGTTATGGATAAATCATTAAGGGAAAGGATGGGGGGAGAGGGTAGGGAACATGTAATCAGAAATTATACGTGGGCGACGTCATTAAAAAAAATGATTGAAGCCTATAGTTATTTAAGCAAAGGGAGTTAGATGTTCTTCTTTGGTTGGCTGCTTATCTCTATTTGATATGGCAGTTTATTACTCTTGTGTCCTCTTAACTTTGTTTTAATAGTTATCTTTTAATTGATATAAATATACTATGTATCTTTTTCTTTAGGGTTGATAAATGTTGGATTTTTATAAGAATGTTTTAGTCTTAGCGCCACATACAGATGATGGTGAGTTAGGCGCAGGTGCAACAATAGCTAAATTGATTGGGTTAGGTGCAAAAGTTACATATGTTGCTTTTTCTACAGCTGAAGAGTCTGTACCAGATGGGTTGCCTAAAGATATATTAAAAACAGAAGTAGTAAAAGCAACTGCTCAGTTAGGGATAAAGCCTGAAAATTTAATTATATTTAATTATCAAGTTCGGAAGTTGAGTTATCATAGGCAGCAAATACTTGAGGATTTGATAGCCCTTAGGAATCGATCTTCATTTGATTTAGTTCTCACCCCATCACTGCATGATATTCATCAAGATCACTCAACGATTGCCCAAGAGACTTTAAGGGCATTTAAAAACACAACGATTTTAGGCTATGAGTTAATTTGGAATAATTTAACTTTTGATACTAAGTGTTTTGTAAAATTAGAAGAAAAACATATTGATGCTAAGCAAAAAGCTTTAGAACAATATGAGTCTCAAGGGAAACGTAATTATTTAGCCAGAGACTTCACATTTTCTTTAGCTAAAACCCGAGGTGTACAAGTTGGTGCAGAGTATGCCGAGTGTTTTGAAGTGATAAGAATGTTTTTATAGGGACGCAAATGCAATACAAAGTTGAAGGTAAAATAACAGCCTTAGAGTTAGCTGAGGCTTTAGGTTTGCAGCTTAAAGGCAGCAAATCTCAATTGCTCTTAACAGTTGGTAGTTTATCTAATGAAAGCTCATCGGTTTTAAAATTTTCAACTAAGAACCAAGACAAGTACCTAAATGGAATAGTTATTGGTGATATAGATAACAACGCAGAGTCATTAATTATTTCAGATAATCCTCGTTTAGATTTTTGCAGAGCATTACAATATTTAGTTGATGTTTCAATACTTGTAAATGATTCAGGTAAATCATGTATACATCAAACAGCTATAATAGCTGACTCAGCTATTATAGAGCCGGGCGTTAATATAGGGAAGAACACTGTAATTGAACATAACGTAACCATTCACAAAGGTTCTGTAATTGGTGACAATACAATTATTAGATCTAATACCGTGATTGGCGCTCAAGGCTTTGGCTTTGAAAAAAATGCGGATGGTTCATGGATTCGGTTCCCTCACCTTGGTAGGGTTATTATTGGTAGTAATGTTGAAATAGGTGCTTTAAATAGTGTTTGTGTTGGTGCGCTCGATAACACTATCGTAAGTGATGGAGTTAAAACAGATAACTTAGTTCACATTGCTCATAATTGTCAAATAGGGAAAAACTCAATTTTAACTGCCTGCACAGAGTTAAGTGGTGGAGTAACTTTAGGAGAAGGGGTATGGATGGGTCCGAACTCCTCTACAATGCAAAAAATAACCATTGGTGACTTTGCTGTTGTGGGCTTAGGTAGTGTCGTGACAAAAAATGTAGAATCGGGACATACAGTTGCTGGTGTGCCTGCTAAAGTAATAAGGAGAAGCTGATGAAAACAGTATTGATTACAGGTGGTACGGGTGGGATTGGAACTGCTTTAGTTAAAGCTTTTGTTAATAAGAGTTATCACGCTTTTGTTACTCATACTCATAAAACAAAAGAAACATTAGACAGTTGGTTATTTGAAAATGAACTTAGCTCAAACGATATCACTTTTTTACCTCTGAACCTTAACAATAGAAATGAAGTTGAGCTTCAGTTATCGGCTTTATTAGGAAAATCCAATGTTGATGTTTTGATTAATAATGCAGGGATTACCGCCGATTCAACTTTTTTAAAGATGAAGTCAGAACAGTGGGATAACGTAATAAATACTAATTTAACGTCTTTGTTTTCTGTTACTCAACCAATTGCGCGCTCAATGGTTGAGAATGGTTTTGGTCGAATCATTAATATTAGTTCTATTAATGGTTTAAAAGGGCAGTTTGGTCAGTGTAATTATTCTGCTGCTAAGGCGGGGATTATTGGTTTTTCTAAGTCTCTGGCTCAAGAGTTAGCACCGAAGGGCGTGTCGGTAAATGTTATAGCCCCTGGTTATACAATGACACCTATGGTTGAGAGTATGAGAGAGGATATTCTTGAAAAAATCAAAGGTAATATACCGACGAAGCAATTAGTTTTATTAGACGACTTAGCTAAAGCAGCTTTGATGATCGCTGAAAGTGGTATGTCATTAACGGGAGAAACAATCTCTGTTAATGGCGGCCAGTATATGTGTTAATTTTATGAATATTTGGTATATACATCCTTATGCGGGCAGCCCTAAGTATGGAATGTCTTTCAGGCCTTATTATCTCGCAAAACACTTTAACAAGTTAGGTCATAACACAACAGTTATTTCATCATTAAAGCATCACCTTTGCTCATTACCTTTTAAAAAACCAGGTCTTGTTGATGTAGAAGGAGTGAAATATTTTCTTCAAAACTCTATCGACTATCAGGGCAATGGAGTAAAGCGCTTACTTAATATGCTAATGTTTGGTTTGGGTTTATTTGGGAAGCATTTTAGGACTTTTAGCAAAATAAATCCCCCTGATGTTATTATTGCTTCAACAGCGCATCCTTTTCATCTGTTGGCAGCAAAGTATTACAGTAAAAAATACAATGCGAAACTAATTCTTGAAGTAAGAGATATTTGGCCTTTAAGCCTCCAAGAGTTAGTTGGAATATCTAAATATCATCCTCTTAGTGTTTTAATTAATGCGTTTCAGAAGTTTGGCTATAAAAAATGTGATCACTGTGTATCGTTATTAGAAAACTCTGAATCATTCTTCTTAAATGAAGGTCTTAAAAAAGGAAAGTTTAGCTGTATTCCAAATGGTATTGAGTTATCAAGTGAGCATGAAAAAGAATCTGAAAATTCATCATTGAAGTCACAGCTTAGTATCGCAATTTCAAATTTTGATACTGTTATAGGTTATACTGGTGCGTTAGGTATACCGAATAATTTAATGCCTTTAATAAATGCAGCTGAAAAATTTAAGAAATATAATATTGGTGTTTTGTTAGTTGGTGATGGAATTCAGAAAAAAGCGCTAGAAGAAAGAGTGGCTGAGTTGCAGTTAGATAATGTAGTTTTTTTTGGTAAGGTTCCTAAAAATTTTGTGCCATATGTAATAGATTCATGTGATGCAATGTTTATTAACGCTATGCCAAAAGAACTTTATAAATTTGGTATTTCACCAAATAAGATATTTGATTATATGATGCACGATAAATTAGTATTTAATGGAATAGACTCTCCAAATAACCCTTTAGAAAAAGCAGGGTGTGAGATCAACTTCCCAGCTAATGATTATTTGTCGTTAGCCAATAAAGTTATTGACTTCCATAAAAACAAAGAAAACTTCTCTATAAATTCATCTGAATTTGTTCGGAGACAGCACTCTTATGCTCAACTTGCTAAAAATTATGAATCACTGATGGAAAGTTTAGTAGGATGAATAAAGTAATTCTGACTGGAGGCAGTGGTTTTATAGGGCAGCACTTACACGAAAGTTTGCTAAAAAATTCATGCAAAGTTTATTCTTTATGCAGAGAAGAGCTATCTGGTAAGAATAAATCAATATCAGAATCAGATTTTTTTGATACTAATACGCATGAAAATGCTGATACTGTTATTCACCTTGTCGGAGCCGCACACAACCATTTCTCTGACAGTGAAGCTAATTATATAAATTTTGAGTTAACTAAAAAGGTCATTGAGCGTGCAGTTTCACTTAATGTAAAAAGGTTTATTTTTTTAAGTTCTGCGAATATATATAAAGAATGTAAAGATACTATACAAATTGATTCTCAAATTGAAGTTGATAGCTTACCTAATACTATGAAAAGCAAGCTTTTATCTGAACAGTATATTCAACAAGTTGCTAAAAATAATGATATTGAGGTTGTTATTATTAGAAGCCCTCTTGTTTATGGTGAAAATGTCAAAGCTAATTTTGCTTCATTAATGAAATTTGTTGGTAAAGGGTTTCCGTTACCATTTAGATTAATTAATAATAAACGAAGCTTAGTATCGATTTATAATTTAGTTGATTTAATACAAGTGTGCATACGCCATCCGAGTGCCGCTAATCAAAAGTTTTTAGTAAGTGATGATCACGATTTATCAACGGCAGAAATGGTCGCGCTAATGGCAAAGGTTCAATGCAAGCCAAACTTGGCGCTTCCAGTGCCTGTTTGGTGCTTTAAATTAGCAGGTAGCTTATTTGGTAAAAAAGATGTTGTTGACAGGCTAACGGGTTCACTTCAGTTAGATATAACACATACAAAAAATACGCTTAACTGGTCTCCGCCTTACTCTGTCGAACATGGCTTTAAACTTGCTGCTAAACGCTCTTAACAAGAAACTAATGGATTTATAAAATGATACGTTTACTCGACTTTTTCTTTGCTTTATTTGGTTTGCTTATAGCTTTACCATTTTTAGTTATTTTATACGTTATAGGCTTGTTTGATACAGGTTCGCCTATTTTTACACAAGAGCGTGTAGGGCGACATAAAAAACCATTTACTCTTGTTAAATTTAGAACAATGAAGGTTGATACAGCTTCTGTTGCCAGTCATTTAGCAAGTACAGCCTCAATTACACCTTTTGGTGGTTTTTTGCGTAAAACAAAGTTAGATGAGTTACCACAACTTTGGAATGTACTAAAAGGTGAAATGAGTTTGGTTGGACCGCGCCCTGGTTTATTTAACCAAGAAGAGCTAACACTAGCGCGCGAAGCTAAAAATGTTTATTCTGTCCGCCCAGGTATTACCGGCCTTGCTCAAGTAAACGAAATTGATATGTCTACCCCAGAACTCCTCGCACAAACGGATCGTGAAATGATCGACACCCTTACTCTATCGAGTTATTTTAAATATATTTTAATGACAGTTACGGGGAGTGGGAGCGGTGATCGTGTTAAATAGTAACCAAAGTTTAGGTGTCCACTGAGTTGCAAGAGGACTCGCACCCAAGATTTAATTCAAATTTTCATAAAAATCAAATGCTAATGATATTGTATTAGTTTGGTAGCTAGATTCATTTAGTTCAGCTATAATTCATGAAAATTTAACAACTGTTAAGCTGGCTGTCAGCTTAAGTTGGTATGTTAATCGGCAAAAACAAGACAGGGAACTTGTTGTGGATAATATTATTCGCTCTATTTTAAATTCTTCGCGTGCAACTAAGCGCATTATTACTCTTTTTATCGATTCGCTATTTATAATATCAGCGTTTTGGCTTGCGTTAATAGTTAGGCTCGATAGCATTGCACCGCTTAGTAAAGCAGACAACTGGATGTTACTTTTACTACTTGTGCCAACTGCACTGTTTACTTTTATTAATTTAGGTTTGTATCGTGCAGTGCTGCGTTATATGAACTCGCAAGCTTTGTGGGCCATTGTGCTTGGCACCCTTATTAGTACGGTTGCTTTGGTACTTTTTGCTTTTTTTATTGGTGTAGAAATCCCGCGTACTATGCCGTTTATTTTTGCTTGGCTGTGCTTACTTACCGTGGGTGGGGCACGTATTGTTGTACGTGCGATGATTGGTAAATTAACAACAGCAAATAAAGAGTCTGTTATTATTTACGGTGCGGGTTCGTCGGGTCGCCAATTAGCCACAGCGCTGGGCGCAGGGCCTGAGTACTTTGTTCGCGCTTTTATAGACGACGACGAAACAAAGCAGGGCTCTATTATTCAAGGTATTCCTGTTATTGCCTTTAAAGATATTTACGACCTAATAAACAGAGGTAAGGTAAGTAAGGTTTTATTGGCTATGCCAAGTGAGAGCCGAGCCCGTCGTAAACAAATTTTAGCGCAGCTTGAGCCGCTTTCTATTAAGGTGCTTTCTATTCCAGGTATGGCCGATGTAATAGAAGGTAAAGCTAAGCTTTCTGAATTTAGAGATGTTGAAATAGAAGACTTATTAGGTCGCGATTGTGTGGCACCAAAGGCGCATTTATTGGCCGCTAATATTAAAAATAAAGTGGTTATGGTAACGGGGGCCGGTGGCTCAATAGGCTCTGAGTTATGCCGCCAAATAGTAAAGCAAAAACCAACCAAGCTTGTGTTGTTCGAGTTAAGTGAGTTTGGTTTATATTCAATAGAAAAAGAATTAGCAGAGTATATAGCTAATAACCAACTTAATGTTGAGCTAATCCCAATTATGGGCTCTGTACAGCGCATTAACCGAATTGAAACAGTAATGATAGCGTTTGGTGTACAAACTGTTTATCACGCCGCAGCCTACAAGCATGTACCTTTAGTTGAACACAATGTTGTTGAAGGTGTACGCAATAATGTTTTTGGTACTTATTACACGGCTAAAGCCGCTGTAAATGCCAAAGTTGAAACCTTTGTGCTTATATCTACCGACAAAGCAGTGCGCCCTACTAATGTTATGGGGGCTACAAAGCGTATGGCAGAGCTATGTTTACAAGGCTTGGCCCAAAATAAAGGTAAGAACCATAACACGCGGTTTTGTATGGTAAGGTTTGGTAATGTTTTAGGCTCAAGTGGTTCTGTAGTGCCATTATTCCGCAGGCAAATACGTGAAGGCGGCCCAATAACGTTAACTCATCAAGATATTACCCGCTTTTTTATGACCATCCCAGAGGCCGCACAGCTAGTAATTCAGGCTGGTGCTATGGGCAAAGGGGGTGATGTATTTGTACTTGATATGGGCGAGTCGGTAAAAATTATCGATTTAGCCACAAAAATGATTCGTTTATCTGGCTTTGAAGTAAAAGATAAAAACAACCCGCATGGTGATATAGAAATAGTGTGTACAGGCCTTCGCCCAGGTGAAAAGCTGTTCGAAGAGCTATTAATTGGTGACAATGTAGGCGAAACTTCGCATGAGCGCATTATGACAGCAAATGAAGTTATGCTGCCTCTAGCAGAGCTAAACGTATTTTTAGAGGCGCTTGATATCGCTTGTCATAACTTTGATCACGAAACCATAAGGCAATTATTGTTAGACGCACCAACCGGCTTTAACCCGACCGATGGTATTTGTGACCTAGTTTGGAACGCTAAACAAATATCAAGCCATAATATCAATGACTTTGCAGAGCAAGGCAAGGTAGTTAATTTAAAAAATTAAAAAGTATATTTGATCATTTTTTTAAATAAAGGTTGCTACGCAATCGCGCCATGCAAGCATAACGCCTACGGTTTAATGTAGGCGTGAAATTTATTTCGGGCGAAAGGGTTATAAGCAACGAGTTACGAAAAGCGAGATTCGAGCTTGTATAGAGAAGGTTGTTAATGCCGATGAAAAGGTTTACTTTTTCGGCGTTAAAACGCCTCCTGCAATGTGTGATGTGTATCACTTGTAGGCAACGATTTACGAGAGGCGAGCTAGTAAAGCTAAATCGAGAAGGCTGTTTTATGCCGCTGTAAAGGTTTGCTTTTTCGGCGTTAAAACGCCTCCTACAATGTGTGATAAGTATCACTTGTAGGAGGGGCTTTAGCCGCGAATTTTAAAAATAACTTCCGATGCAAACGCGCCATGTAAGCATAACGCCTACGATTTAATGTATGCGTGAAATTATCTCGCGCGAAGGGGGTGTAGGCAACGATTTACGAAAAGCAAGATACGAGCTAGTACAACTAAGTAGATAAGGTTGTTTTATGCCGCTGTAAAGGTTTACTTTTTCGGCGTTAAAACGCCTCCTACAATGTGTGATATGTATCACTTGTAGGCAACGATTTACGAGAGGCGAGCTAGTAAAGCTAAATCGAGAAGGCTGTTTTATGCCGCTGTAAAGGTTTGCTTTTTCGGCGTTAAAACGCCTCCTACAATGTGTGATGAGTATCACTTGTAGGAGGGGCTTTAGCCGCGAATTTTAAAAAATAACTTCTGGTGCAAACTCGCCATGTAAGCATAACGCCTACGTTTTTGTCGCTTTTTATTTGAATTTTAATATTCCAGAATAATATTGCTCGCATCTCGCATCTCGCATCTCGCATCTCGCATCTCGCATTCAAACAACCATTCACTTTCTATCAAGCTTTAAGTTGTTAACGTTGACTTAAACGAACGACAAATAAAGGATTTGATATGAAGGCTGTTATTCCTGTTGCAGGGCTGGGCACTCGCATGCTGCCAATGACTAAGGCTATTCCAAAGGAAATGCTGCCATTAGTAGATAAACCACTTATTCAATATATAGTAAGTGAGTGCGTCGCTGCAGGCATTAAAGATATTGTACTCGTAACACATAGTTCTAAAAACGCCATTGAAAACCACTTTGACACGAGCTTTGAGCTTGAAGCAACACTCGAAAAACGTGTAAAACGTACCCTACTTGAAGAAGTGCGCTCTATTTGCCCTGAAGATGTAACCATTATGCATGTACGCCAAGGCGAAGCTAAAGGGTTGGGCCATGCAGTAATGTGTGCTAAACCGATTGTTGGCGATAACGACTTTGTGGTTGTATTACCAGACGTAATCTTAGATGCGTATACGGCAGATCAAAAAACTGAGAATATTGCTGCGATGATCACGCGCTTTAAAGCGGTTAAAGCAAGCCAAATTATGCTTGAACCTGTTGCCTTTGATGATGTGAGCAAATACGGTATTGCCGACATAAACGGTGTAAAAATTAAAGCGGGCGAAAGCGCCCCTATTAAAACCATGGTTGAAAAGCCAAAAGCTGAAGATGCGCCTTCTAACTTAGCGGTTGTTGGTCGTTATGTATTGTCGAAAGCTATTTGGCCACTACTGGCTAAAACCCCCGCTGGTGCTGGCGGCGAAGTTCAATTAACCGATGCAATCGACGAACTAATGAAACACGAAATAGTTGAGGCTTTTCACATGAGCGGCCGTGCACACGACTGTGGTGATAAACTGGGCTACTTAAAAGCCATTGTTGAATACAGCATGCGCGATGAAAAACTAGGCGCTGAATTCACTGGTTTTATAACACAAATGGTTAACCCCACAGAAAGGCACCTTAAAGCGGTTTAACAAAAAGATTTCAAATATAAGAAGTTAGATATTAGATTTCAGCAGTCAGATCACATACACATTCACACACATTTAGTGGTTAGAAGTTAGTTAATAGCTTTTAACCACTTGCTTTATCCTCTCCCCAACAAAATCTTGTTCAACGCAACTCGCCACTATTTAATTCGTACTATCTTCTTGTTTTTTGATTCTAATGTTATATTTACTTTAATTAAGGATTTTATAATTTTAACTCGGACTCACCTATGCCTAAATTTAATACCTTGTTTTTAAGTTGTGCTGCTGCATTAAGCTTGCCGGCTGTTGCAGACGACATTAAAGCGTATCAATCATTCTCTGGCTACACAGGTTTAATAAATACCCCTAATGCCGAAGTACAATTAAAAGGTACTGCAGATATTGGTTTTAACAATCAACTAGATCTAAGAGGTGTTAAGTATTTAGACGGCCATAACTTTATATTTTCTGCTGGGCTATTTGATGGCCTAGAAGTCAGTGGCCAGATTGCCGCAGAAACAATGCACGACAATATTTTTTTAAGCGAAGGTCGTGGACAGTTACGTGATTTATCATTTAATGCTAAGTATCAATTACCTTATATTCCAAAAAACTGGTTTAGTGTGGCTGTAGGTGCTAAAGATATTGGTGGTGCAGCCAATAACTACGAAACGTATTATGTAGTGGCATCAAAAGAGTTATGGGATTTTAGATTCAGTGCCGGTATTGGTACTAACGAAAAGCGTACAGGTATGATGGACGGCGCCTTTGCGGGAGTTGAGTGGCAACCACTCGAGTGGTTTAGTGTATTAACCGAGTACGATGCCGAAGCAGTAAATGCAGCTGCACGTATTACAGTACCTAAAAAGTGGCTTTACGATATTGGTGAGCTTACTTTAACCAGCCGCTTTTACAGCAGTACCGATTTTTCTGAAGAAAAAGATACCTATTGGGGTGTTAACTTTAGCCTGCCATTGTCTGATGAAGCCAAAAGTAATTATAAACCTGTTGAACCAGCGCCATATGTTGCACCGGTTAGCACTAAACCAATGGCTAAAGTGAATGATCATGGTGTAGGGTTTATTCATACTGCCATGGCTCCAGAACTTGCAGAGCAACCTACGGCAGTAACGCTTGCTAATATTAATAAAGCACCTAAAGAGCTGTCTAATGCAAATTTAGGTGACCAAGTTCTGCAATTAAAAGATGCTTTATTAAATGACGGCTTTGAAAATGTGGTAGTTGGTTTTAACACCAGTACAATTTTTATTAATTTTGAGAACTCGGTATTTAACCGCAACAATGTAGACGCGATAGGTGTTGTACTTGGTCGCATTACAGAAAATGTTAGCATTGAAAACAAGCACTTTAGTGTTCAATTATCTAAGTCGGATTTACCACTAATCGCCATTCAGGGAAATATTGATAACTACCGTGCCTTTATAGAGCGTGGTATAAGCCCTGACTTAAATATTCAACATGGTCGAGCGAGTATCCCAGAGGGGGTTGTGTGGGCAGGTAAAGCACAAGCAAGCCCATACTTTAAGCCTCGTTTAACAGTAAGCCCAGTGCTTTCATCAACATATGCTACTGAGTTTGGTGTTTTTGATTATTCGGTAGGTGCACGTGCAACACTTGATATACCGCTTTGGAAAGGAGCGGGTATTAATGTGGCTGCGCAAACTATCATTGAAGAAAGTGACGACTTTGAAGACCGTAAAGTATTTGATAATTACAGCCTTGACGAAGGCATTGTAAATGCAAGTTTGTATCAAACCTTTGCGTTACCGTTTGGTTTTTATAACCAAACGCAAATAGGTTTTTATAAAGATTTTTTTGATTACAAAGCGATTATTAACGAAACAGCATGGCTCAGCCCTGAAGGTCGCCATAAAGTAAGTGCAAAATTAGGCTATTTTGATTTTGCTGATTACAGAGCGACTCGCGAGTATCAAACGCTTTCTTATCAATACAACTGGGTAGAACACGATATTACTTTACACGCCACCGGCGGTAATTATTTTTACGAAGACAGTGGCTATAAGCTAGAAAGCCGTTTTTGGTTTGGTGACAGCTACGTAGGTGTATATTATCAAGATACTGAATCGCAAAAAGTAGGTGTTGCAATTAGCATTCCGCTTACTCCACGTAAAGACATGAATGTTACGCGTTATGGTCAGTTAAAAGGCCAAGCTGCATGGCGTACTTCTGTTGGCACACGTATCGGTAATGATGTAAATACCCTGATATTTAATGAAGCTTATGCGCCTACATCATCAATCACACTCGATAACACGGTGTTTAATAAAGGCCGCTTAAATGCAAGCTACATTTACAACAACCTAGCGCGCATGAAAGAAGCGTATGAGAGTTATAAATAACGCAGAGTAACGAGGAACGAGTTACGAAAAGCGAGCTAAATAAAAAAGCCAAGGAGTGGCTATGTATTATGAAAACCTTGATGTTTGGAAAAGATCTTTTAAATTAAGTCTTCTAGTTTACAAAAGCTTGTATGCATTAAAAGATTATGGTTTGAAGGATCAGATGTGTCGTTGCTCGGTTTCTATACCGAGCAACATTGCCGAAGGTTATGAGCGTTTTTCTCAAAAAGAAAGGGCTCACTTTCTTTCAATAGCAAAAGGCTCAGTTGGTGAATTGAAAACACAAATCATGCTAGCTTCTGAGTTAGGCTACCTCCAAGAAGATAGCTATTTGTTTATTTTAAATGAATGTGAAGAAATAGGTAAAATGTTGGGTAAGCTAATTTACATAATTAAGAATAATTAACGTATTCTTGTAAACTCGCTACTCGCTACTCGCTACTCGCTACTCGCTACTCGCTACTCGCTACTCGCTACTCGCTACTCGCTACTCGCTACTCGCTACTCGCTACTCGCTACTATTTCTATTCCTATTTCTTTTCCTAAAACCTGTTCGAGTTTTTCTGCTAATGTCTGTTTTGCTTGTTCATCGCCATGAACGATTTTAATTAAACGGGGTTTTTTACGCATACCGGTTACAAACTTAATTAATCCGGTTTGATCTGCGTGGGCGCTGTAGCCGCTAATTGTGTGGATTTGTGCGTTTATGGTTACTTTTTCGTTATTTATAAATACATAACCATTGCGTGGCCCATAGGTTTGAATATCGCGCCCAAGAGTTCCTTGTCCTTGGTAGCCTACAAAAATGACATCGGTTGTTTTGTCTGGTAAAAAGCGAGCTAGATAATTCACAATTCTGCCACCGCTGCACATGCCACTTGCTGCAATAATAATGGCAGGCTGTTGTTTAGAATCTAAAAAGTTAATAAGTGCTTGGTGCTCTTGGTGAGTGTCGATGGTATGTAACTGGCTAAAATCGAGCGGATGGCGGCCTTGGTTTATTCTTTTTTTAGCTTCGTCGTCCCACAGTTCTTTAAAGTGCAGGTACTCAGTCGTGAAATTTGCCGCCATGGGGGAATCTACAATAATTTGCAGTGTATGCCACATGGAGCGTTTACTAGCGGTATGAATAATTTGTTCAAGCTCGTATAGGAGCTCTTGCGTTCGGCCAATACTAAAGGCAGGTATAAGCACCACTCCGTTGTCGCTTACAGCTCGCTCAATAACCTTTTTAAGCATTGTTACTCGCTCTTTTCTGCCTTGATGGTTCTTATCACCGTAGGTTGACTCAATAACGAGAGTATCAGCTTTATAAGGTGGCTTAGGAGTAGGTAACAGTGGTGTATAGGGGGCGCCTAAATCACCAGAAAAAACGACGCGATGTGTATTTGGTTTACTGCCAAGTTCAATTTCAATATAAGCTGAGCCTAAAATATGCCCAGCACGCTGCAAACGAAACTTTGTTTTTAGCTGTAAGTCATCGAGAACATGCCACTGATTAAAATCAATCGCAATAATTTGTCGTTTAAGCAATTTAAGGCAAGTGCGGATCATGCTTTCATCGCGGGTGACGCCTACTTTTAAAGCATCTTCAATCACCATAGGCAATAGTTTAGCACTTGCCAAAGAGGTATAAATAGGCCCTCTGAAACCTGCTGCGAGTAGGTATGGAATACGACCAACATGATCAATGTGGCAATGGGTAACAAGAAGCGCTTTTAATGTTGAAATATCAAATTCGATATTAAGATCGTGTTTGCTCTCTTCTCCCTGAAACAAACCACAATCAACAAGTAAAGAAGCCGAGTCGTTTATGAATAGCTGGTGGCATGAGCCAGTTACGCCGTTCACCGCTCCATGGTGTTTTATATGCATAATATACCTTCGGTATTAATGGGGTAGTTTTCAGCATAGAGGTTATTGGTTGTTAGAGCAACGGATGATAAGGCATAGGTAACCATAACGAGCAACGAGATAAATAAGTAACGAGTTACGAGAAGCGAGATGCGAGATGCGAGCTAAACCGTGAAGGATGTTTAATACCACTGAACAGGTTTGCTTTTTCGGCGTTAAAACGCCTCCTACGTGTGATGTGTGTCACTTGTAGGAAGGGCTTTAGCCGTGAAAGGGTTATAGTAACGAGTTACGAAGTACGAGATGCGAGCTAGTACAGCTAAATCGAGAAGGTTGTTTGATATTGCTAAAGGGGTTTGCTTTTTCGGCGTTAAAACGCCTCCCACGCGTGAGATGTGTGTCACTTGTAGGAGGGGCTTTAGCCGTGAATCCTATAAAAGACGTTGCTGCGCAAACGCGCCATGCAAGCATAACGCCTACGGTTTAATGTAGGCGTGAAATTTATTTCACGCGAAGATGACTAACCTCTATCTTTCTAACCTCTAACCTCTAACCTCTAACCTCTAACCTCTAACCTCTAACCTCTAACCTCTAACTTCTAACTTCTAACCTCTAACTTCTAACCTCTAACTTCTAACCTCTAACTTCTAACCTCTAACTTTTAACCTCTACTTCAGTTCATCCCTCATTTATCTCTAAAATCGCTTTAAGGGTATGTTCTTTGGCGAGAATATCGCGGTATAGGGCAAACTGGTTGCGGGCACGTTCTAGGTTATGGTGTGCATGCTTGGTGGCAAAGTAGTTATCACCATCGATAAAGTCGGTTAAAAAGCGCAGGCCTATCATAAAGGTCATGACTTTTGTACCAAGCCAAAAGCTTTCTTTTTCGGCGTCGGTAATAACCTCTTTTAACGGTTCTACATAACCTTTTACGATAGCGGCGAAGATCTCTTCGCGAACGCGCACGTTGTTTAAATTCGTAGAGTCTTCTTGTTCTGGTGAGCAGAATGTACGCACCATGTCACCAAAATCAAACAACCAGTAGCCTGGCATGCAGGTATCTAGGTCGATAACGGCTTTGGCATCATCTGACTGCTTACAAAAAAGCATGTTGTTTATTTTCGTGTCGTTATGGCAAGGTCTAAGTGGAATTTTACCTTCAAGCTCTTTTAGTTCATCGACTAGCGTATATTGGTTTAAGCAAAAATCAATATCGCTTTGGCAAAGCGCAACTCTGCTTGCTGGGTCATGTTCGATGACCTTTTTGAAAGCGTCAAAACGCATCGCTAAATTATGAAAATTAGGAATGACATGATGCAGCTGGTCAGCTTCAAAGTCTTGCAATGCTAAAGCGAATTGTCCAAATGCATTGGCTGCAGTTTGTGCCTGCGAAATAGTTGCAACAACATCTTCGCTGTAACTGCCGCCAATAAATTCGAGTGCACGCCATACACCGTGATCGTACTCAACCAAAAAGTCATTTTTTATTGTGGGTACATGGCGAATAATGTCTAAATCATACTCACCTTTTTGGTGTTTTTCTGTTAAATGCTGTTCAATCAAACGTGCATTTTCGACCAGTTGCTCTGGGTGTGGAAACACATCGGTATTGAGCTTTTGCACAACTAGC
Source organism: Pseudoalteromonas sp. JSTW (assembly GCF_013423925.1). Lineage (NCBI taxonomy): Bacteria > Pseudomonadati > Pseudomonadota > Gammaproteobacteria > Alteromonadales > Pseudoalteromonadaceae > Pseudoalteromonas > Pseudoalteromonas sp. JSTW. The sequence continues at coordinate 3,231,736 of NZ_CP058972.1, read as the reverse complement.
GCATGTTCATCCGTTTTTAAAAGCATTGTGGTGTTGATGTGGCCGTTGCCAATTGGTTTTAGACTTACATCCACTTTGTTTAGGCCAAAACATTCAGATAAATGCGCTGCAACTGGGTTAGACTTCATAGGAAATTCACTTTTAATTTGCATTTGAACAGGTGTGCTTGTTGTTAGTTCGTCCGTGATGTAATTCATAAAGCTTTTTTGAAACCTTTTCTAGCTCTGATCTGTAAGTAACACCATACCAAGCAGATTGAGCTTGGTAGACAGCCACTGATTGAAATGTGTTTTTGATTGCTTTTTGGATTTGGTCAGGCAAATAATACTCTTTTGTGACACCGTTGTCATTATCTTCTAGAAACTCAGAAAAACCACTCTCTAAATACTCAAAAATACGTGGTGTAATTCCCCAAAAGCTCATTGAGCCTAGTGCATCATTCGCTATTTCGCATTGTTCACTGTGTGGGTTATTGCCATAAAGCGTGTTGTTCTCACGTTTTATATCTAAATACTCAACCACATCGATAAGATAACCTTGCTGATCTACTTTACATACCCCTCGGTTAACGCCACCTTGCTTTGAAAGCGTGTCTTTAATTGGGTACCCAACCATTGCCCACTGCGAGTTGTGTTTAAAATGTTCTGCGATAATCTCGAATGATGAAGCACCGTAATAATCATCGGCGGTGATCACAATGGCAGGGTTATGAACAAACGGTTTTGCACATAAAAGTGCGTGGCCTGTCCCCCAAGGTTTAGTGCGCGTTGTGGCTAAAGAGCTAAATTTAGCGGGTATCGTTGTGATTTCTTGTTCTACGAGCACAATATCGAGTGATTTAGGTAAGCGAGGTAAAATGGTAGCCTCGAACTCTGCACGTATTTTTTTATTAATCACGATGACAACTTGGCTTACCCCCGCGTTTACTGCATCGGCAATACTGAGTTCCATAATGGTACAACCAAGGCCTGGGATCTCAGCAATTTGCTTATTTCCACCAAAACGGCTACCAAGCCCGCCCGCCAATACGATTAAAGTTAGAGAGTGTTGTGTCATTGCGCATTCAGAGTGAAAAAACAAAGGAAAAGTTTACCAGAAATATTTACGGCGTAGGAGGGGCTTGAACCTTGAAATTATAAGTAACGAGATAAATAAGCAGCGAGTTACGAAAAGCGAGATGCGAGATAAATAAGTAACGAGATAAATAAGCCGCGAGTTACGAGAAGCGAGATGCGAGCTAAATTGAGCTGGTTGTTTAATGTCGCTGAACAGGTTTACTTTTTCGGCGTTAAAACGCCTCCCACGTGTGAGATGAGTGTCACTTGTAGGAAGGGCTTTAGCCGTGAATTTTAAAAGAGACGTTGCTGCGCAAACGCGCCATGCAAGCATAACGCCTACGGTTTAATGTAGGCGTGAAATTTATTTCGCGCGAAGGGTTTATAAGTAACGAGTTACGAGAAGCGAGATGCGAGCTAAACCGAGATGGTTGTTTATTATTGCTGAAAAGGTTCGCTTTTTCGGCGTTAAAACGCCTCCTACGAGTGTGATGTGTATCTTTTGTAGGCGTGAAATTTATTTCGCGCGAAGGGTTTATAAGTAGCGAGTTACGAGAAGCGAGTAACGAAGTACGAAAGGCGAGCTTGCATAGAAAAGGGTGTTTAATATTGCTGAAAAGGTTTGCTTTTTCGGCGTTAAAACGCCTCCTACGTGTGTAATATGTATCACTTGTAGGAAGGGCTTTAGCCGTGAATCTTATAAAAGATGTTGCTGCGCAAACGCGCCATGCAAGCATAACGCCTACGGTTTAATGTAGGCGTGAAATTTATTTCGCGCGAAGGTACTCTTAGCTCGTATCTCGGTTCTACATCTTGTTATTCTCGCTTTACCTTGGCGGTCGGTGGTATATTCTCTTTGGTAGGTAATAAAACCGTTTAGGTAGATAATTATGGCAAAAGATAGATACGCGCCAAAAGCGCTTGGCGATATTATGGCTGGCTTGAGTGGCCGTCTTGCGTCGTATGCTGGAAAAACGCAAGGTCTTTCGAGCCAACAAGCTATTCTTGATGAGTTTTTAGGGGAAATACTGTCTAAAAAATGCCGCGTAAGTAACTATCGTGATGGTACGTTAATGATCGAAGCTGTTTCTGCGCCTATTGCGCTGCGTTTAAATTATTTAAAAATGGATATGCTTTCGCACTTTCGTGCTGCGGGTATGGCAGAGCTCGGGCAAATTAAAATAACAGCGAATCCGCAAGCAACCCAACGTTTATCAGCCTCACCAAAACACGACAATAAACCCGTTTCTAAGCGCAAAATGAGCGAGCAAACAGCTGATTACTTAACGGCTATCGCCGCTGATGCACCGCCATCGCTGAAAGAAAAACTTGAGCGCTTGGCATTGCACGGGCGAAAGAAGTAACTTGTAGGCGTGAAATTTATTTCGCGCGAAGGTTTATAATAGAAGTTAGAAATTAGAAGTTAGATATTAGAAGTTAGAAATTAGAAGTTAGATATTAGATATTAGATATTAGAAGTTAGATATTAGAAGTTAGATATTAGAAGTTAGATATTAGAAGTTAGATCACGCAGCTTGCTTGAGATTAAAGTGGATTTATTTTGTTCTAACCACTAACCACTAACCACTAACCACTAACCACTAACCACTAACCACTAACCACTAACCACTAACCACTAACCACTAACCACTAACCACTAACCACTAACCAAATCGCCTTTTTTCACCCCACATCTTGATTTTATTTCGAATGTCGCCATATCTATCGGGTGGTTTAATTTTCGTGTTTTTTTGCGGGGTTAAACTAAAGTTTACGGCTGATTTTTAAATTTTCTTGCTGAAATTCCATATCTTCACGCTGAGATGGTTTGATGTTGCGCAGACTCTGGTATGATAGCGCACGAAATAAGCGGTGTTTTGAACAGCGTACAGATAAATTGTTAATTAATATGCTCTACATCATAAGCATAAGCGCATATTAATTATCAATTGTAGAAAGTGGGTTAGCTAACGAGTAGCTAACAAAGAATATATTGTAACGGTTTTATCATGATATCTAATTTATTTACCAAGATTTTTGGTAGTCGCAATGACCGCACTATTAAAAACCTAAGAAAGACGGTCGCACTGATCAATGCGCTTGAAACGCAATTAGAAGCGCTTTCTGATGAAGATCTAAAAGCAAAAACAGCAGAATTTAGAGAGCGTTACGATAACGGACAAAGCCTAGATGATATTCTACCAGAAGCATTTGCTGTGGTACGTGAAGCATCTAAGCGTGTAAATGGCATGCGTCATTTCGACGTACAGCTACTAGGTGGTATGGTATTACACCAAGGCCGTATCGCAGAAATGCGTACCGGTGAAGGTAAAACACTAACGGCAACATTGCCTGCATACCTGCGTGGTTTAACGGGTAAAGGTGTTCATGTTATTACCGTGAACGACTACCTTGCAAAGCGTGACGCAGAAACCAACCGTCCATTATTTGAATTCCTTGGCCTAACCGTAGGCTGTAATGTGCCAGGTATGATGCCACAGCAAAAGAAAGTGGCTTACAGTGCCGACATTACTTACGGTACAAATAACGAATTTGGCTTTGATTATCTTCGCGATAACATGGCATTTAGCATTGACGAGCGTGTTCAACGCCCACTTTACTACGCTGTAGTGGATGAGGTGGATTCAATCCTAATCGATGAAGCGCGTACGCCGCTTATTATCTCAGGCCCAGCTGAAGACAGCTCTGAGCTTTACATCGAAATCAACAAGATTGTGCCAGAACTTGAGCTGCAAGAAAAAGAAGACGAAGAAGGCGTTGAAGGCGACGGCGACTTTACTATCGATGAAAAGTCTAAGCAGGTTCATTTAACTGAGCGTGGCCAAATTAAGGTTGAAGAACTACTGATTGAGCGTGGCTTAATCGAAGAAGGTGATTCACTTTATTCAGCTTCAAGTATCACATTATTAAGCCATGTTTACGCAGCACTGCGTGCGCATAAGCTTTATCAAAAAGATGTTGATTACGTTGTTAAAGAAAACGAAGTAATTATCGTTGATGAGCACACAGGCCGTACAATGGAAGGCCGTCGTTGGTCAGAAGGCTTACACCAAGCTGTTGAAGCAAAAGAAGGTGTACGCATTCAAAACGAAAACCAAACATTGGCATCAATCACATTCCAAAACTACTTCCGTTTATACGACACGTTAGCGGGTATGACGGGTACAGCAGACACAGAAGCGTTTGAGTTCCAGTCTATTTATGGTTTAGACACGGTTGTAATGCCAACTAATAAACCGATGATCCGTGATGACCGTGCCGATCTTGTGTATTTAACACAAGAAGAAAAGTACGAAGCCATCCTTGCCGATATTAAAGACTGTCAAGAACGTGGTCAGCCAGTACTTGTGGGTACTATTTCTATCGAAAGTTCTGAGTACTTATCGCAATTCTTACGTAAAGAAAAAATTAAGCACAATGTACTTAATGCTAAATTCCACGCGCAAGAAGCCGACATTGTTGCTGACGCGGGCTTACCTGGCACAGTAACGATTGCCACTAACATGGCCGGTCGTGGTACCGATATCGTGTTAGGTGGTAACTGGCACAGCGAAATTGAAAAGCTAGAAAACCCAACTGATGAGCAAATCAAAACGATTAAAGAAGAGTGGCAAAAGCGCCATGATGCAGTAATCGAAGCTGGTGGTTTACACATCATTGGTACTGAGCGTCACGAGTCGCGCCGTATCGATAACCAGTTACGTGGTCGTTCTGGTCGTCAAGGTGACGCAGGTTCGAGCCGTTTCTACTTATCAATGGATGATGCGTTAATGCGTATCTTTGCGGGTGAGCGCATGACTAACATGATGCGTAAACTGGGCATGCAACGTGGCGAAGCAATTGAGCACCCTTGGGTTAACCGTGCAATCGAAAACGCACAACGTAAAGTTGAAGCGCGTAACTTCGACGTACGTAAACAACTTCTTGAGTACGATGATGTTGCAAACGACCAACGTCGCGTAGTTTACTCGCAGCGTAACGAACTACTTGAAGAAGGCGATATTTCAGAAACTATCACTGCAATCCGCAGCGATGTTCTTAATGGCATGATTGACCAATACATTGCACCGCAAAGCTTAGCGGAAATGTGGGATATTCCAGGCCTAGAAGAACGCTTAAAGCAAGATTTCTTAATTGAACTGCCAATTTCACAATGGCTAGCTGAAGACAGTAAACTTTACGAAGAAAAACTGCGTGAGCGTATCGAAGAAGCCGTTGAGCAAGCATACAAGCAAAAAGAAGAGATGGTGGGCGATTCAGTACTACGTCAATTCGAAAAAGCGATTATGCTACAAAGCCTAGACCAACACTGGAAAGATCACTTGGCTGCAATGGATCATCTTCGTCAAGGTATCCACTTACGTGGTTATGCACAGAAGAATCCGAAGCAAGAGTACAAGCGTGAATCATTCGAGCTATTCTCTGAAATGCTTGAAAACTTAAAAATCGACGTAGTGAGTATTTTAAGTAAAGTTCAAGTACGTGCAGAAGAAGATGTTGAAAAGGTAGAAGAGCAACATCGTCGTAGCGAAAATGCACCACGTGAATACCAACACGAAGAAGCTGAGCACATTGGCGGCGAAACGCCACAAGGTGCTGTAGTTAGCCACCGTGCAGAGCCTAAGGTAGGCCGTAATGAGCCGTGCCCATGTGGTTCAGGTCAAAAGTTTAAACAGTGTTGTGGTAAATTAAAGTAACCAAAACACTGGGATAAAAAGCGACGCTTGCGTCGCTTTTTTTATGATTGAGGAAATATAAAATGACTAAGAAAATAGTGCATGTCGCAGTCGGTGTAATTTATAAAGACCAACAATTATTTATTTGTAAGCGCCCAGACGATAAACACCAAGGTGGCTTATGGGAGTTCCCTGGTGGCAAGGTCGAGCAGGGCGAAAGCGTGTTTGCAGCGTTACAACGTGAGCTATTAGAAGAAGTAAACCTGACTGTTAATGGCAGTGATGAATTAATGGTTATCGAACACGATTACGGCGATAAATGTGTGCGTTTAGATGTTCATATAGTTGATAACTTTACAGGCGAAGCCCATGGCGCAGAAGGTCAGCAAGGTAAGTGGGTACCCATTAATGAGCTTGATTACTACGTGTTCCCAGCCGCCAACGTCGAAATAGTTGAAAAGATAAAGCAACGTTTTAAATAAGCAACGAGATAAATAAGCAACGAGCTGCGAAAAGCGAGATACGAGCTAAACCGTGAAGGTTGTTTGATATTGCTGAACAGGTTTGCTTTTTCGGCGTTAAAACGCCTCCCACGAGTGTGATGCGTATCACTTGTAGGAAGGGCTTTAGCCGTGAATCTTATAAAAGATGTTGCTGCGCAAACGCGCCATGTAAGCATAACGCCTACGGTTTAATGTAGGCGTGAAATTTATTTCGCGCGAAGGGGTTATAAGCAACGAGCTGCGAGAAGCGAGAGGCGAGCTAAATTGAGCCGTTTGCTTAATGTTACTGAAAAGGTTTGCTTTTTCGGCGTTAAAACGCCTCCTACGTGTGTAGTGTGTATTACTTGTAGGAAGGGCTTTAGCCGTGAAAGGGTTATAAGCAACGAGTTACGAAGTACTAGATGCGAGCTAATGTAGGCGTGAAATTTATTTCGCGCGAAGGGGTTATAAGCAACGAGCTGCGAATTACGAGGTACGAGCTAAGCCGTGAAGGTTGTTTAATATTGCTGAACAGGTTTGCTTTTTCGGCGTTAAAACACCTCCCACGAATGTAGTGTGTATTACTTGTAGGAAGGGCTTTAGCCGTGAATTTTATAAAAGATGTTGCTGCGCAAACGCGCCATGCAAGCATAACGCCTACGGTTTAATGTAGGCGTGAAATTTATTTCGCGCGAAGGTGGCAAACCTCTAACCTCTAATCTCTAACCTCTAACCTCTAACCTCTAACCTCTAACCTCTAACCTCTATTTTCTATTTTCTATTTTCTATCTTTTAACCTCTAATTTTTTGTTTCATCGTTCAAATATGCAGCTCATCCCTTTTTGATAAAAATTGTTACATATTCGATTTTATTGTTTTGCATATGAGGTTTATTATGGGGGAAGCGAAAAACTACCTGCTATTATGGTTTTTCAATAGATACTTCAAAAACAATTAAGTACAGGACTCCCATGAAAAAAGTAACACTTACCGCTGCAAGTATTGCGCTTGCACTTGGTCTTGTTGGTTGTGGTGAAAAAGAACAAGAAGTTAAAACACCTGCAACGGCAACCGTCACTGAAGCAAAAGCACCTTTAGATTCAGGTATTGAACTGGCGAACATGGACAAGTCTGTTCGTGCACAAGACGACTTTTACTATCACGTTAACGGTGAATGGCTAGAAAAAACAGAAATTCCAGGTGATAAATCAAACTACGGTTCATTCACTCAGCTTTATGATGATTCGCAAAAAGCGATGAAAGAAGTACTCGAAAAAGCCGCAGCAAATAAAAATGTTAAGCCAGGCTCTGACGAAGCTAAATTAGCTGCTTTCTATAACAGCTATATGGACGAAGCGGGACGCGAAGCTGCGGGTATCAAACCATTAACGCCAATTCTTGAAAGTGTTGACGCAGTTAAGAATAAATCAGACCTCGTTACATTAATGGCTGAGTTACGTATTAAAGGCGGAAGCTTACCATTTGGTTGGTACGTAAATAACGACGCGAAAAACTCAAGCGAAAACGCGATGTATGTTTACCAATCAGGCCTAGGTTTACCTGACCGTGATTACTACTTAAAAGATGATGAAAAATTCACCAAGATTCGCGCAGCCTATGAAGCATACATTACTGCTATCTTAAGCAAAGCGGGTGTTGCTGATGCAGAAGCTGCTGCAAAAAATATCATCGCACTTGAAACAAGTATTGCAGATGCACAGTGGAGCCGCGTTGAAAGCCGTGATGCAACCAAATCTTATAACAAGATGAGCATTGCTGATGCGAATAAATTGACGGGTGAGTTCGATTTAGCTGCGTATTTTGATGCATCGGGCGTTAAAACCGACGACGTAATCGTTCGCCAGCCTAGCTACCTTGAAAAATTCGCAGGTATCTATAGCGATACTGATTTAGCAACATGGCAGAACTACCTTAAATTCCATTTTGTGAGCAATTACGCAGGTCTTTTAAATAAAGAGCTAGTAGACCTTAACTTTGATTTTTACAGCACAACACTTCGTGGTGTGACAGAGCAATCACCTCTGTGGAAAAAAGCAGTTGATGCGTCTAACGGTGTGTTAGGCGAAATTCTAGGTAAAGTATACGTTAAAGATAACTTCCCGCCTGAAGCAAAAGCGCGTATGGAAGAGCTGGTTGATAACGTAATTAAGGGCTACGCAGTTGCGATTGAAGGTCTTGAATGGATGAGCCCTGAAACGAAACTGGCTGCGAAAGAGAAGCTTGATAAGTTCACGCCTAAAATTGGTTATCCAGACAAGTGGAAAGACTACTCATCGCTTGAAATTAAAGGTGATGACCTCGTTGGTAACTACATTCGCTACAGCGAGTGGGAATTTGCAGACATGACTGCAAAAATAGGTAAGCCGGTAGACCGCTCTGAGTGGCACATGACACCACAAACGGTTAACGCTTACTACAATCCAGTGAATAACGAAATTGTATTCCCTGCAGCTATTTTACAACCGCCGTTCTTTAACCTAGAAGCCGATGACGCAGTAAACTACGGTGCTATTGGTGCGGTAATCGGCCACGAACTGGGTCATGGTTTCGACGACCAAGGCGCAAAATATGATGGTGACGGTAACTTACGTAACTGGTGGAGCGAATCAGATCTTAAACAGTTTGAAGAGCGCACAGGTCAACTTGTTGCTCAGTACAATGAGTACAAGCCGTTTGAAGATGCAAACGTAAATGGTGAGCTGACACTTGGTGAAAACATTGGTGACTTAGGTGGCTTAACAGTTGCTTATACAGCCTATCAATTATCACTTGGTGATCAAAAAGCGCCAGTGATTGACGGCTATACCGGCGAGCAACGTTTCTTTATGGGCTGGTCACAAATCTGGCGTCGTAAATATCGTGATGAAGAGTTACGTACCCGCCTAATGACAGACCCTCATTCACCAAGCCACTACCGTGTAATCGGTATTCTTTCAAACATGCCTGAGTTCTATGAGGCATTTGACGTGAAAGAAGGCGACAAAATGTATATCAAACCAGAAGATCGTGTGAAGATCTGGTAATAAACCACGGTTTGAAAAGAAGGCTCTGAGTGTTTGCTCAGAGCCTTTTTTGTATGTATTGTCTCGTCCTGAAATGTGTTTACACATTTAGGACTTATTATGACCAAGTCAAATAATACACCGATCAAACGAACACAACGAGATTATTCATTAGGCTTTAAATTACAAGTTGTCGACGCTGTAGAAAAAGGCGATATGACTTATAAACAAGCCCAAAAAATTTATGGCATACAAGGTCGCTCAACTGTGCTTACTTGGTTGAGAAAACACGGTAAGATGGATTGGACTCAATCACCTAAGATGACTATGCCTAAATCACCTAAAGCCAAAGAAAGCCCCGCACAAAAAATCAAGCGTCTCGAACGAGAGCTCGAAGATGAGCACTTACGTAACCTGTTACTCAATGAAGTGGTTAATATTCTTGACGCTGAGCATGGGACAAACCTTAGAAAAAAGTATATTGCCAAGGAGCAAGAAGCCTTCAAAAGCAAAAAATAGTTAGCTTAGAACGTGCTTGCAAGCTGCTTGGGATAACGAGACAAGCAATATATCAACGAGAGAGCAGAGCTAAATTGCGTGCTATTGAACTTGCACCAGTTAAAGCGATGGTATTGGAAATACGACGCTTTATGCCGCGTTTAGGTGGAAGGAAATTATATTTTCTACTGAAACCCAAACTCATAGAGCAAGGTATAAGTTTAGGTCGAGATGCTTTTTTTAGTTACTTAAAAAGTGAACATTTATTGGTTAAACCTAAGCGTAGTTATACAAAAACGACGTTTAGTAAACATTGGATGAAAAAGCATCCTAACTTGCTTAAAGATAGACAACCATCGAGGCCAGAAGAGGTATTTGTAAGTGATATAACCTACGTTCAATCAACGCAAGGTGTTCACTATCTATCGCTGGTAACTGATGCGTATAGTCGCAAAATTATGGGATATGAACTCAGTGATGAAATGAAGGCGACAGATGTGGTTAAGGCATTAGATATGACCATCGCTAATCGTCAGTATCAATGCAGTACGATTCACCATTCAGATAGAGGGTTACAGTATTGCTCACGGGTATATCAAGTAAAGCTTAATGAAAATGGCATTACTCCATCGATGACCGATGGCTATGATTGCTATCAAAATGCATTGGCGGAGCGCATTAATGGCATATTGAAGCAAGAATTCTTACTCTATAAATGCCAAAACCTGAAAGAGCTACGTGAACTCGTCGAAGAATCAATAGTAATATACAATGAAATGAGGCCGCATTTGAGTTTAGGCATGGAAACCCCAAACCAAGTGCATAAAAAAGACCAAGAGCAAAAGCTACTGGCCTTCAATTAAAACCGTCAACGTATTTTAGGACGAGACAAAAGAGACTTAAACCATAATCGCATCTTTTAGATACTGGAATAACTCTTTGTAACTCTTTGCCGGTTTTTCGGCTTTAACTTCCTTGGTTGCATTACGCACTAGTTGACGCATTTTTTGACGCTCAAGCGATGGATACTGCTCAATAGTCGGGTTGATTAAGTCATCACCTTGCTTGATCAAGTCATCACGAAGCTTTTCTATTTTATTCATTAATACGTCAGCTTGGTTATTCTTGTTCAGCATGATGTCAATCATGGCTTGAATTTCATCAACGTTTTCAGTGGTACGTAGTACTTTTGCAATATAGTTTAAGTTACGACGGTAAGCATCGCTTTTATCGCTAACTTTATCTGCAACGACGAGGGCTTCTTTAAGCTCGTCGTTTAATGGTAAGCGGTCGCGTTGCTTTTTAGCCATCCCTGCGATTTCAGCGCCAAGATCGTGATATTGCATTGCCTCACGCTTTAATTCGCTTTTTGATACGTAAATAATTTCTTCTTCAATTGCAGGCTTTTTCTTCTTCGCCATAAGGATGCTCATCCGGTAAACTTAACTATTCACTATTATACGTCATTTAGTTAATGATTAATATTAGCTGATGCACGTCTCGCAGTGTGTTAGCATTCGCTACACTATAAAAAATATCATAGCCTAGGACACCGAAGATGAAAGATCCTATTTATCAACATATTTCACAAGTGAAAGATGCCGTAAGCGAAGTTCTTGAGCATGCTAAAAAGCTTGGAGCAACCGCTGCAGAAGCTGCAATGTCGAGCACGTCAGGTTTGTCTGTTAGCACGCGAATGGGAGAAGTTGAAACAATAGAGTTTAACCAAGATGGTGGCTTAGGTATCAGTGTGTATGTGGGTAATAATAAAGGCTCGGCATCAACCGCCGACTTAAACCCAAAAACGTTACGTACTGTGGTCGAAAAAGCAATTGATATTGCTAAGTTTACATCTGACGATCCATTCAACGGTATTGCCGATAAAGAACTACTTGAATTTGCACCACAAGATTTAGATTTATATCACCCGTGGGATGTCAGCCCAGAGCAAGGTATTGAGTTGTGTCATCAAGCAGAGCAGGCCGCATTGAATGCTGATGAGCGCATTGTAAATTCTGATGGTGCGAGCTTTTCGTCTCACCAAGGGCTTCGCGTATATGGTAACAGCCATGGCATGATTGCTGGTTACCCGCGTACTCGCCACAGTATAAGCACCATGGTGATTGGCAAAGAAGGTGAGCAAATGCAGCGTGACTCTGCATACACTGTTGCTCGCCATAAAGACGATTTAAACGATGCTGCAAAAGTGGGTCTTGAAGCGGCTACAGAAACACTCGCTAAACTCAATAGTCAAAAACTCGGTACCATGAAAGTGCCTGTTATTTTTAGAGCAGATATTGCCAACTCGTTATTTGGCCATTTAGTGTCGGCGATTGGCGGTGGTGCACTTTATCGTAAATCGAGCTTTTTACTCGATAGTTTAGGCACCAAAGTGTTCAGCGATTGTGTGAATATTTCTGAGCGTCCGCATTTATTAAAAGGCCTTGCTTCATCACCGTTTGATGCGGAAGGCTTAAAAACAGTCGACCGTGAAATTATTCAAGGCGGTGAGCTGCAAACTTACCTATTAGCAAGCTATGCGGCTCGTAAATTATCAATGGCACCAACCGGTCATGCGGGCGGGATCCACAACTGGTTAGTTGAGCAAACGCACGCTGATTTAAAAGCGCTGTTAAACACCATGGGCACCGGCTTATTAGTCACAGAACTCATGGGGCAGGGGGTCAACACGGTAACAGGTGATTACTCGCGTGGCGCAGCGGGCTTTTGGGTAGAAAACGGCGAGATTCAATACCCTGTCAGCGAGATAACAATCGCAGGCAACCTTAAAGATATGTTTAAAGCGGTTGTCGGACTGGGTGGTGATATTGAGCGTCGTGGCGGGATTCAAACGGGCTCAGTGCTAATTGAACAAATGCAGATAGCAGGAAGCTAACACGCAACGGAGCAGCATAAAGCCTCACTTAATAAAGTGGGGCTTTTTTATTAAAAAATGTGTCTCGTCCTGAAATGTGTTTACACATTTAGGACTTATTATGACCAAGTCAAATAATACACCGATCAAACGAACACAACGAGATTATTCATTAGGCTTTAAATTACAAGTTGTCGACGCTGTAGAAAAAGGCGATATGACTTATAAACAAGCCCAAAAAATTTATGGCATACAAGGTCGCTCAACTGTGCTTACTTGGTTGAGAAAACACGGTAAGATGGATTGGACTCAATCACCTAAGATGACTATGCCTAAATCACCTAAAGCCAAAGAAAGCCCCGCACAAAAAATCAAGCGTCTCGAACGAGAGCTCGAAGATGAGCACTTACGTAACCTGTTACTCAATGAAGTGGTTAATATTCTTGACGCTGAGCATGGGACAAACCTTAGAAAAAAGTATATTGCCAAGGAGCAAGAAGCCTTCAAAAGCAAAAAATAGTTAGCTTAGAACGTGCTTGCAAGCTGCTTGGGATAACGAGACAAGCAATATATCAACGAGAGAGCAGAGCTAAATTGCGTGCTATTGAACTTGCACCAGTTAAAGCGATGGTATTGGAAATACGACGCTTTATGCCGCGTTTAGGTGGAAGGAAATTATATTTTCTACTGAAACCCAAACTCATAGAGCAAGGTATAAGTTTAGGTCGAGATGCTTTTTTTAGTTACTTAAAAAGTGAACATTTATTGGTTAAACCTAAGCGTAGTTATACAAAAACGACGTTTAGTAAACATTGGATGAAAAAGCATCCTAACTTGCTTAAAGATAGACAACCATCGAGGCCAGAAGAGGTATTTGTAAGTGATATAACCTACGTTCAATCAACGCAAGGTGTTCACTATCTATCGCTGGTAACTGATGCGTATAGTCGCAAAATTATGGGATATGAACTCAGTGATGAAATGAAGGCGACAGATGTGGTTAAGGCATTAGATATGACCATCGCTAATCGTCAGTATCAATGCAGTACGATTCACCATTCAGATAGAGGGTTACAGTATTGCTCACGGGTATATCAAGTAAAGCTTAATGAAAATGGCATTACTCCATCGATGACCGATGGCTATGATTGCTATCAAAATGCATTGGCGGAGCGCATTAATGGCATATTGAAGCAAGAATTCTTACTCTATAAATGCCAAAATCTGAAAGAGCTACGTGAACTCGTCGAAGAATCAATAGTAATATACAATGAAATGAGGCCGCATTTGAGTTTAGGCATGGAAACCCCAAACCAAGTGCATAAAAAAGACCAGGAGCAAAAGCTACTGGCCTTCAATTAAAACCGTCAACGTATTTTAGGACGAGACAATGCTTTACCTCAACTAAACTTTAGGTTTTATCGTACTGGCAGTTTCATAATTTAAAAGGAAATTCGCTATGCATTTAGAACACATAAACCTAGTCGTAAGTAATGTTGACGCCATGCTGCATTTTTATAAAGCCGCGTTCCCTCATTGGCGAGTAAGAAGCCAAGGCGACAGCACCTGGTCTGGAAAGCCGCGTAAATGGCTGCACTTTGGTGATGATTACCAGTACATCGCATTCAGCGATAATGGTGAAGATGAAAATCGCGATTTATCGGGCCATCAAGTGGGCCTTGCTCACTTTGCTTATGTGACACACGATATTAATGCCGTGATTGAACGCCTTGTAGATGCAGGCTACGAAGTGGATAAATTAGGCCCTGAAAACCCTTACCGAAAAAACGTGTATTTTATTGACCCCGCAGGCTTTGAAGTCGAGTTTGTCGAATATTTCAGTGACATCCCAAGTGAAAGAAATAACGATCTTTAGCGATGAAAAAACGAGAGCGAAGTACGAGCGAAATAAGTAACGAGTTACGAAAAGCGAGATGCGAGCTAAACCGTGAAGGGTGTTTAATGTCGCTGAAAAGGTTCGCTTTTTCGGCGTTAAAACGCCTCCCACGAGTGTAGTGTGTATCTTTTGTAGGAGGCTTTAGCCGTGAAAGGGTTATAGGTAACGAGCTGCGAAAAGCGAGATGCGAGCTAAATCGAGATGGTTGTTAATACCGCTTAAAAGGTTTGCTTTTTCGGCGTTAAAACGCCTCCCACGAGTGTGATGTGTGTCACTTGTAGGAGGGGCTTTAGCCGTGAAAGGGTGTAAGCAACGAGTGACGAATTACGAGATTCGAGCTATACGGTGAAGGGTGTTTAATGTCGTTGAAAATGTTTGCTTTTCGGCGTTAAAACGCCTCCCACGTGTGAGGTGTATATCACTTGTAGGAGGGGCTTTAGCCGTGAATTTTATAAAAGACGTTGCTGCGCAAACGCGCCATGCAAGCATAACGCCTACGGTTTAATGTAGGCGTGAAATTTATTTCGCGTGAAGAGGTTCTAAGCAACGAGCTGCGAAAAGCGAGATGCGAGCTTGTATAGTTAAAACGCCTCCCTCGTGTGTGATGTGTGTCACTTGTAGGAGGGGCTTTAGCCGTGAATTTTATAAAGAGACGTTGCTGCACAAACGCGCCATGCAAGCATAACGCCTACGGTTTAATGTAGGCGTGAAATTTATTTCGCGTGAAGAGGTTGTAAGCAACGAGCTGCGAAAAGCGAGATGCGAGCTTGTATAGTTAAAACGCCTCCCACGTGTGAGATGTGTGTCACTTGTAGGAGGGGCTTTAGCCGCGAATTTTATAAAAGACGTTGCTGCGCAAACGCGCCATGCAAGCATAAGGCCTACGGTTTAATGTAGGCGTGAAATTTATTTCGCGCGAAGGGGTTGTAAGCAACGAGTTACGAAGTACGAGATGTGAGCTAAACCGTGAAGGGTGTTTAATGTCGCTTAAAAGGTTTGCTTTTTCGGCGTTAAAACGCCTCCCACGTGTGAAATGTGTATCACTTGTAGGAGGGGCTTTAGCCGTGAATTTTATAAAGAGACGTTGCTGCGCAAACGCGCCATGCAAGCATAACGCCTACGGTTTAAGGTAGGCGTGAAATTTATTTCGCGCGAAGGGGTTATAAGTAACGAGTTACGAAGTACGAGATGCGAGCTAAACCGTGAAGGGTGTTTAATGTCGCTGAAAAGGTTCGCTTTTTCGGCGTTAAAACGCCTCCCACGTGTGAAATGTGTATCACTTGTAGGAGGGGCTTTAGCCGTGAAAGGGTTGTAAGCAACGAAGTACGAAAAGCGAGATGCGAGCTTGTATAGTTAAAACGCCTCCCACATGTAGTGTATATCACTTGTAGGAGGGGCTTTAGCCGTGAATTTTATAAAAGACGTTGCTGTGCAAACGTGCCATGTAAACATAACGCCTACGGTTTAAGGTAGGCGTGAAATTTATTGTGCGCGAAGGGGTTTCGCAACTCGTATTTCGTCATTGCACTCTATTCATTTCTTTCCAACTGGCTTTTAGGCTGTTGGCAAAGCTGATGAACTTTTCTTTCATGGTGCGTTTGACTTTAATCTCTACTGAGCCTAGCCAAACATTACCTTCAATCGTAATTGTGGGGCCTTGCCCTTTATTGAGTGCAACCGATTTATTTTCAACGCTACCAACCACACTAAACAATTTTGACACTACATTCACATGCTCTGGCACGTAGATTTCGTCGCTGCCTAAAATACAGTTTACGTAGATGGTGACATGCTGGTGCTGAAAAACGGCTTCACTAAAGTCTAATTCAATTGAGCCTAAACAGTTCGTTAGGTGAATTTCTTTCGGGACTAGCCATTGGCCGCTGCGCTCGTTGGAACCTAAAATACTGCGTAGTTGCAGGCTTTCTGCATCGCTACCATGTGCATAGTGAGGTTTAAACTGCGCGTGTTTATGTGACTTGTAGTCAATATCTGCTGTTAACTCTAAGTCAGAAACCAGCTCAATTAACACTTCATTGCTGGTGGCTTCCATTGCTTGGTCTAGTCTTCGTTCAAATGCTTCTGCTGAAATAACTGCATGACTGTAGTTATAGATAAGTTGATCGATTACTTCTTCTCTTACTTGCTCGATGGGGCGATCTTCGAGTTTGACGGCCATGATAATTCCCTGTTGAGTTTTAAAGTTATGTTAATCACAAAGCAAAGTGTAGGCCAAAAATTATTTTATTAATATTCATTGGTTTATGTTTTTTGATGTGGGCTTTCATTCGTTAAATTAACCATAGATTAATAAGATTGACAATTAATTAGTCATTTTTATAACAGAGTGAACTTCTTACCGAATTGTCTGTAAATAATTACCGAAACGAATATAAATCATGGCTGAATATCGATTTAACTTATTGAATAATATAAAAATAAAAATTTGGCATCGAAGTCGCATTAGTTATCTCGTCTTTAATCAAAAGGAGAAAGATTATGAATACATTCAACAAGACTATGATTGCTGCGTTAGTAATTGGTGCAACAAGTATGAGTGCTCAGGCAAGCAACTGGGAAAATGAAAGTAAAGATGCTTGGATTGATGGTAAGGCAGAAACTGTGCTTCTTATGAACACTAACCTAAATAATTTTGATATCAACACAGACGTAAAAAACGGCAAAGTTGTATTAACCGGTAAAGTTGATAGTGAATTAGACAAAGAGTTAGCCGAAGAGCTTGTACTTAGCCTAGACGGAGTAACTGCTGTTGATAATAAATTAACGGTTGTGAAAAACATGAAGTCTAAGGCAGCGAGTGCAGATAAAGGTGACTCAGTAGAAAGTGACTTAACTGATGCGAAGATCAGTACAGTGATCACCACACGTTATTTATTTAACTCTGAAGTAGGCGGCACTGATATTGATGTCGATACAGATAAAGGCGTTGTTACACTAAAAGGTACGGTTAAGTCAGATGCAGAAAAGCAATTAGCAGTGAGCATTGCTGAAAATGCTGAAGATGTGCGTAAAGTCATCGATGAACTTAAGATTGTTGCTGAATAATAGCACGCCCTATAGCCCAGCTTTGGCTGGGCTTATCTTTTTCAAGGAGTGAGTTATGGATTTAATACGCATTATTTTCTCGGTTTTAATTCCGCCTCTTGGCGTATTTTTACAGGTAGGTTTGGGGGCACAATTCTGGATTAATATTATTTTAACCTTATTAGGGTACATTCCAGGTTTGATTCATGCTGTGTATATTATCGGTAAGCGATAATAATCACGGTTCAAAGGAATGAGTTTACGGCAAGGAAATGCACACGTAATAATGGATGACAACACTGCAAGGAGATTTACAGTATGGAAAATGTAACACAGCACAAAGGACAGCAAGGAAGTAACAAGGCGTTATGGACAAGCGCACAATGGCAACGCTTTATGGATAAAGTGAAAGGATAAACACCAAGGATTTTGGTTTAGGCTAGGAGCCAAATATGGATGAAGCTAGCGTAAGGAGGTGACAAAATGGAACAAGTACAAGCGCAATTATTACACGGACTGAACAACAAGGGAGTTGCTACATGGAATGAGCAACAGTGGCAACTATTTATGGAACTTACTAAAGCGGTTACGCCACAGGTAACAAGGAAGGCTGACGATAAAAACCCGATGTCATCTTCAGGTGACATCGGGTTTTTAATTACATCTGCAATCTATCTCAATACCAATTCAAATCAGTGTGAATGATTTAAACCTGTCGTTTGCAGCGTTAAAAATTTCTTATTAACGACTGCATGGTGCCTGATTTGTTACTTATAATAAGTAGCAAGAACACACACCTAGAACAATTCAATGACTAATCACAACTTAAATTGATTAACTGTTTTATTAAGTGAAATAGCTAGCTCATTGAGATCGCGTGCTTCGTCTGCTAACTCATGTGCATGATCTGCTGTACTATTAACTAAATGGTTAATTGCCGCGAGGCTATTGTTAATGTCCTCAGCAACCACCGTTTGTTGCTCAGTTGAGGTCGCAATTTGATGACTCTGGTCTTGTACATTCGTCACTGAGCCTGCAATATCTTGCAGAGCTTGCAGTACAATTTGAGTTTGCTCTACAGAGCCTTCTGCACGCTCTTGACCCTGCTGCATCATGGTGGATGCTTTTTGAGCTATTTGCTGTAAACGCGTGATCATATTACGAATATCATCGGTCGACTCTTGTGTACGACTTGCCAGTGAGCGTACCTCATCAGCAACCACCGCAAAGCCTCGCCCTTGCTCACCTGCACGCGCCGCTTCAATGGCTGCATTGAGTGCCAGTAAATTGGTTTGTTCTGCAATTGAGTTGATTACATCGACAACAGCGCCAATATTGCCGCTTTCTTGCTCAAGCCCAGCAACAACTTTAGATGCCTCACCGATGTGGCTGGCAAGTGCGGTCATCACCGATTGCGCCTGCGTTGAACGCTTGGTGCCATCGGCTGTAATGCTTTGCACTTCTTCGGCTGCATTGTTGGTGTGTTGCGCATTTCGCGAAATTTCGAGTACCGTAGAGGCCATTTCTGTTACTGCGGCGCTAACACTGTCAACTTGTTGCTTTTCTTGCTGAATTTCGTCGTTGGTTTTTTTAGAGACGATTTTAAGCTGTGAAGCCGCTTGGCTTAACTGCTCAGCTTGGGCTGCTGTATTAAGCATCATGGCACGTAATTTATCGATAAAGGTATTCATGTGGTGAGCGAGCTGACCAACTTCATCTTGACTCTTTATTTCGATTTTTTGGGTTAAATCACCATCACCTGAAGCAATATCACGCATGATATAAGTAAGTTTTGTCAGTGGTTTAGTGATCATTTGCGTAGCCCAGAAGATCATCGCAATAATAATCGCTAAAATGATGATCACAGAGGTCGTTGTTGTCATGACTGCATCATGTACTGGCTCTTCGATCATGCTGGTTGGTATTAAAATACCCACATACCAATCAAGGTATGGGCTTTCTAATTCAAGGCGGTTGTATACAACGTAATATTGCTCGCCTTTTAGGGTGACAAAACCACTGCCGTCTTTGTTGCTTTTCATGGTGCGGTTTAATTCGCTGAAGCCTGATGTGTCACTAAATTGTTTTTCGAGGGCATCAAGACCTTCTTTGCCGTTTGGACCTTCGTCTGTCACAGACAGTTTATGACCGGTGCGCTTAGATAAGTGAACCACCTTTTGGTTGCCATCAAGTAAAAAGCCAAACCCTTGTCCGTTAAAGCGAATATCTTCAACCATGTCGTTGATATTGTTAAGTTGTAAATCAACCCCACCAAAACCAACCAGTTTGTTTTGTTTATTATAAACAGGTTGCTGTACTACAGCTGAGGCGTTGCCTGTGGTTAAATCAACAGAAATAGGACCAACATACAATTTGTTGATCTTTAAGGCATCTTGCCACCAGCCACGTTTATAAGCGTAATAAGGCTGGCCATTGTAGTGGGTGGTGCGTTCGTTTTCTTTAAAGTACTCACCGGTTGTCGCCGATGCGAAGAAGGCAGATAAAATATTGTCGTCGTTGCCACTAATACGCACAAAGTCTTGGTTAACGCTGTCGTATCCGGGTTGGTTTTCAAGGCTTTGATCGCGCTTTTTCCAATTATCAAACCAATTTACTAAGTGCGGATTGGTTACAAAGGTTTCAACTACTTTACCGTATTTGGCAAAGTAACTTTGCATTGAAAGCCGCTCACTTTGTAAGTAGCTATCCGCTTCGCGTTGGATAGCCTGACGTGATAGGTCAGCAATATGGCTAACAAAAAAACTAGACGCGATGATAAGTAATACACTTATCGTTCCGCCGATGAGTAATAATATTTTTTTACGTAAAGAAAGGTTATTTAACATAGGTGCACGTGTTTTTATTATCGGGTAGAGTTAGTTATCTAATCATATTTGCACCTAAATCGCTACATTGCATAGCGAAGCTTATTAATAAAATATTACATATAGATAAGGCGATATTATTAAATGGTTAATTTTGATAATAAAATAGTTGTACTTGGTGCTGGGTGGCTTGGTCAGGCACTTTGCTTTGAAGCCAAAAAATTACAGTGGGATGTGCAAGGCACACATCGAAGTAGTGAACATCAATTTGATTTTCATAGACAATTCTTACTTGAACAGGGAAAAGTTAAGCATGATGTTAGCCTTGAAAATGCATGGTGGGTATGTGCTATTCCTCCACGTAGTAGGCAACAGCAAAGTAATTATTTAGAGACCTTAAATGCAGGACTGGCTCTTGCCGATTCGTTGCATTGCAAAGGCTTTATTTTGTGCTCGTCAACAGGGGTGTATGCTAATGATAATGGGCTTTACAACGAAGCAAGTATTATTGAGTGTCAAACAGACCGTCAGCAACAGCTATACGATGCAGAGCAAGCCGTATTAAAAGCAGGTGGAAAAGTATTACGTTTGGCTGGTTTAGTTGGTCCACAACGTGAACCGGGACAATTTGTGGCAGGTAAAGAGTTGTCTAGCTCAAGTGAGCAAATCGTTAATATGGTACATCAGCAAGATGTAATTAACGCAATATTTAGTGTTATTACGCATTGGCCTGTGGCACAAAGTGTTTATAACGTCGTTAACCCTGCTCACCCAACTAAAGCTGATTACTATCGAGAAAAGTGCCGTGAAAAGGGTAATCCAGCGCCTACTTTTACCAGCAATGAGGTGGGGGAGCGAATTATTGATGGTGAAGCCATTAAAGCGCTCAACTTTAGTTACCAACACGCTATTTAGCTATTTTTTAAAGGTTAAATGCCCGCCTAGTCGGTATTTACTGCCGGGTGAAACAAGACGTGCAAAACTCACAATACCTTGTGATGACCATGTTCGGCGGATTACTTGCAAACAAGGCTCTTCGTTATATAAGTTGAGCCATTCACACATTTCAGGGTTGGGCATAACGGCTTCAACCGTGTGGCGAGCCTCGGTGAGTGGGGCGACGCGCGATAAATATTCATGCGGTGTTTGGTTGTGAAAATCTTGCTGTAAGTAGTCTTTGGCAAGTAAAGGGTTCACGAAACGCTCTTCAACTTGCAGTGGTTGCTCGTTTTCATTGTGCACAATAACACTGCGATACACATGACTGTCTACTTCAACACTCAGTGCAATGGCAATAGGGGCGATAGCACGTATCGATTCCATAACCAAAATAGTGCAACTGTAGTGACTATTTCGCGCTTTTACCTCGTCGGCAATGTTTTTTATTTCTAGCAATGAAGATTGCGATTTGAAGCTTGCTACAAATGTGCCTAACCCTTGATTGCGCGTTAAAATACCGGCTTCGGTGAGTTCTGATAAAGCGCGTCTTGCTGTCATTCTACTCACTTGAAATTGATTAGTGAGCTCATTTTCTGACGGTACACGGTCATTTTCTTGCCAGTGACCAGCGCGGATATTTTCAAGAATAAATTGTTTTATTTGCGCAAACTTAGGAACACTCATGCTGAGAACGTTATTGGTAACTTTTTAGTGTGTTTCAAGGTGGCATAATTTTCTTGTATATACAAGGTGAGTTGTTAAACTTTAAACAATTTCAAGTTACAGGGTTCAAACGACCAAACCCGACGCATCAGTATAGGTGAAAAATGCACACAACGAATAATGATCACGCACACTGGGATTTATTGATCACAGATGCCAATATCGCGACGATGGACCCTGCAATTGATGCACCATATGGTGCGCTTGAACACGCTGCAATTGCTGTAAAAGACGGCAAAATAGCATGGCTAGGATCACAGGCTGACTTGCCACAATTTGATGTGTTAGCAACCCCAACAGTATCTGCAAAAGGGCAATGGTTAACCCCAGGGTTAATTGATTGTCACACTCACCTTGTATTTGCTGGTAGCCGTGCAGAGGAGTTTGAACAACGTTTGCAAGGTGTGAGTTATGAGCAAATTGCAGCAAACGGTGGCGGCATTGCCAGTACGGTTCGCGCCACACGCGAAGCCGACCATGAAACACTATTTGTTGCAGCGAAAGAACGCTTAAATGCGTTGTATGGCGAAGGGGTGACCACCGTAGAAATTAAGTCTGGTTATGGTTTAGATTGTGAAAACGAAATTAAATTACTTGAAGTTGCTCGCTTATTAGGTGAAAACCACCCTGTCGATGTGAAGACAACATTCTTAGGTGCTCATGCGTTGCCGCCGGAATACAAAGGCCGAAGCGATGAGTACATTGAGCTTGTCTGCGGCGAGATGTTAGAACAAGTGGTTGCAGGAAACCTTGCTGACGCCGTTGATGCTTTTTGTGAAAATGTAGGCTTTAGTAACGAGCAAACTCGACGCGTTTTTGAAGCGGCTAAAAAGCATAACCTGCCAGTGAAGCTTCATGCTGAGCAGTTATCTAATCAACATGGTGCTGCGTTAGTCGCCGAGTTTAATGGCTTATCCGCTGATCATATTGAACACCTTGATGAAGCGGGTATTAAAGCAATGGCTAGCGCTGGCACGACGGCGGTGCTCTTGCCGGGTGCCTTTTACTTTTTACGTGAAACAAAATACCCGCCGATTGAATTACTACAGCAATACCACGTGCCTATCGCAATTTCTACTGACTTTAACCCAGGTACTTCACCTTTGTGTTCATTGCACTTAATGATGAATATGGCATGTACTATTTTCCGTATGACACCAGAGCAAGCATTAGCTGGGGTAACACGTAATGCAGCGGGGGCATTAGGCCTCAGTGATCGTGGTGTGCTTAAAGTTGGTGCGCGTGCCGATATTGCCCATTGGCAAATATCCCATCCTGCGCAATTAAGTTACCAATTTGGCGTAAATAAACTGTTAAATCTGTGGATTTTGGGTAGACTAAGTTAGAGAGAGTTTTTACGCATTTTGGATTACATGTCATTAATTGCCAGTTTAGCGAGCAGTACTGCGAGCCTCGTAAATTTAAGTAGTGATGTTGTACCAGTTTTTTTAGCTGGTGCCGTTTTTATGGCAATGATATGTGCCTTGTGTGTAACCCATCATCCCGTATTAAGGTTAAGCCTAGTCGTTAATGGCGTATTAGGCTTAGCAATCCTGAGTGTAGGGTCACCTTCGCTTATTTTATTACTGGCCATAAGCCTGTGCTTTCATCTGTGGCAAGCATTTAGAACGACAAACTGGTTAGCAATCACACTCAGTGTGTCGGCAGCACTCTGTTTTGCCGTGTTATTTTCTGCGCATTTTTTACTTGATATTGCCTTTTATTGGTTAGTATTGTCGGTGGTAATACTCAGTGTGTCAGGCTTTTTTAATTACGAAGAGCCCGCAGAAGACGAAGAGGTTCCCGTTGAGCCTAGCCGCCACGACGATTTAGATAAAACCCCGCTCAAAGAGCTTCCCGATCGCAAAGGATTAGAAAAAAGCTTCGCAGTATACAGTGAAGCGCATTCAAAAAACTGTGTGCTGGTTGTGATTCGTCTCGAAGGATTCGAAACCGTTAACCAGCACATAGGCCGTGACTTTGGTGATTTATTACTGGCTCAATCGGCCAATCGTATCAAACAGCAGCTCACCTCAGATGCAGTTCTGAATATGAAAGGGCGCTCAGGTGGCGTCGACAAGCTGGCTCATTTAGGAGGCTTAAACTTTGCGTTTATTTGCGCGGTTGAAGAGCAAAAACACCTTCATGAACAATTAATTAGCCAAATAAGGCAAGTGACATTAAAGCCGTTCAATGTGGCCAATTGCACCATTGAAGTTAAAGTGCGTGCCAGTTATGTAAATTGTAACGACCCTGATCACAGTTTTGATAATTTAATCTCTTTTGCTTACCTTGCACTTGATTCAAACCCAGATAAAGCGATAGTGCCGTATCAATCACAAATGATGATCGAACAGTTAGAGCAACAAGCCCGATTACGTGAACTTGCTCATCTTGATTTTGCCAGTGAGCTTGAACTGTATTTTCAACCCGTGATTCGTAATAGTGATGAACATATTGAGTTTTTAGAACTCTTACTGCGTTGGCAACACCCTAAACAAGGCATATTAGCGGCCAATAAGTTTATTGATGATATTCGCGTTGCGGGGCTTGGGTATCCGGTTGCTGCGTTTGTCATTGAGCGTGCCGCAGAGCTTGCAATGGCCTTACGTATGGAAGGCATTCAATTACCATTGAGTATCAATGTGTTTGGCCCTGAAATGCTTCATGAAGAGTTTATAGAGTTTGTAGACCGCATCGCAACTGAGCATCGCTTAGAGCCCGGAGATTTAATTATAGAGTGTCCGTTAGACTTATTCATGGGGTTAGATGACCAAGGTAAAGCCATGGTCGCGCGGCTTAATAGTATTGGTATAAAAGTGTGTGTTGATGGCTTGGGAGACAGCCCCGTTTGGTTGGCTAAGTTACCTAACCTTAATGTTGAATACATTAAAGTTGCACCGTCATTAACCGCAGACTTTGCGCATCAAGCCCAAGTGCGCAGCTTAGTATCGGGTATGGTCGATATGCACACGCAAAATAATGCTAAAGTAATTTGTGAAGGTGTTGAAACACTTGAGCAACTGAAGTTTGTTAAATCACTTAATACATATGCCGCGCAAGGTTATTATTTTAGCTACCCGCTGAGCAGTGTGGGAATGATGTCTTGGCTAAAACAATGGCGGCTAGAACGTGAATAGTGCAAACGCGCCATGCAAACATGCCGTCTACGGTTTAGTGTCGGCGTGAAATTTATTTCGCGCGAAAAGTGTTATAAGCAACGAGTTACGAAAAGCGAGATACGAGCTATACCGTGAAGGTTGTTTAATGTCGTTGAATAGCTTTACTTTTTCGGCGTTAAAACACCTCCTACGTGTGTGATGTGTATCACTTGTAGGAAGGGCTTTAGCCGTGAATCTTATAAAAGATGTTGCTGCGCAAACGCGCCATGCAAGCATAACGCCTACGGTTTAATGTAGGCGTGAAATTTATTTCGCGCGAAAGGGTTATAAGCAACGAGTTACGAAAGGCGAGATAGGAGCTAGTACAGCTAAATCGAGATGGTTGTTTAATGCCAGTTAAAAGGTTTGCTTTTCGGCGTTAAAACGCCTCCTACGTGTGAAGTGTGCATCACTTGTAGCCGCGAATTATATAAAAGATGTTGCTGCGCAAACGCGCCATGCAAGCATAACGCCTACGGTTTAATGTAGGCGTGAAAGGGTTACAAGCAACGAGTTACGAAAGGCGAGATAGGAGCTAGTAAAGCTAAATCGAGATGGTTGTTTAATACCGTTGAACAGGTTTGCTTTTCGGCGTTAAAACGCCTCCCACGTGTGAAGTGTATCACTTGTAGGAAGGGCTTTAGCCGTGAATCTTATAAAAGATGTTGCTGCGCAAACGCGCCATGCAAGCATAACGCCTACGGTTTAATGTAGGCGTTAAATTCATTTCGCGCAAACGCGCCATGCAAGCATGGCGTCTAAAAACGAGGTTACTCACCCGGCTTTTGGCGCGTTTTATTACAGGCTTTCTCTTGCTTGCAAGTAAGCATTAACTAATGCGGTAATGATTTGCCCAGCATCGTTTATTCCTGCCTCTAACCCTACTGGGTGTTGCGATGGTGCACCTTCACATAAATGCAGGTAGCTGGCATGAACATGCCTAGCAGCTAAATGCACAAAATGCTCAGCATCACTGACACTAAAACCACAGTTTGTGTAGGCGCTTACCGGCATGAGTGAAATACTATCGAGGTCTACTTCCACGCCAAGGGGGGCGCTGTCAAAGCGGGCAAGCGCCTGTTTGCAGGCCGTTGAAAGGTCGATAGTGCGACGCACTTGAATATCTTGGTAGCTATCAAACAAGAAGTTCGCATCTTTGAGAGCATTCAGAATTGCTTGGTTATTTTTAAATTCGTGCAAACCGATTACATGATATTGCGCAAGGTGACTTTCAGAATAGGCGTACCTGAAGCCGTTACCACTGTGGCGACCTTCACACTCTCTAAAATCTGCATGTGGGTCTAAGTTAATGGCATTAACAGGCTTAGCGTGGTGTTTACTTAACGCACGTAAAATTCCTAAGCAGTTATTATGGCCCCCACCAATGACAATAGGTTCTAAACCTGCGGCAAAGATCATCGCCAGTACGCGTTCAACGCGGGTGTCGATATCTGCGCAAAGTTGGCGCAGCTGAGCTAAGTCAGCGTCGTTTTTGTTATCGAGGTGAGCGGCTTGCTGGTTTATATCATCAAGTTCCACTTCGCCGAGTAATAACACGCGTTCATGATTTAGAAATTGATTATGAGTTTGATTAAGAAAGCGCTTTAAAAAAGCTTGCCATGCTTGATGCGAACCGCCATTGCCTAAATTAGCACGGGGACCAATATCTTCACACACGCCAACGAGTACATAGCGAATGCCGAATTGTTTTGCATCGATAAGGGCTTGAGGTGCGTTTGTGTGTGTATCGAGGAGGGCGAGGGCTTGCCACGCTTTCTGTTCGTTGGCGCGGCGGACACATAAATGTTTAACCGCCGCTTCATCATAAATTTTAAGGTAGTCAGTCACCGAGTTTAGTCTTCTTCTATTACGTCGAACTCTAATTCATCAGCAGATAATATAATGCCGGTGCTATCAGCGTAAACAAAGTCACCATCAAAGAATGAGACACCCGCAAAGTTAACGCCAATGCCGTCTTCACCGGCTCCTTCACTGTCGGCAGCAACAGGAATAGACGCAATTGCTTGAATGCCTAAATCTAATTCTTCAAGGTCATCAACATGGCGAATAGCACCATATACAATGATACCTTGCCAGTTATTTTCTAATGCGATTTCAGCCAGCTCAATATCAATTAGTGCGCGGCGGGTTGAACCACCACCATCAATTAACAGTACGCTGTCGGTACCATCGGTTGATAATATTTCGCGGATCAGCTCATTGTTCTCAAAACATTTTACGGTTCTAACTCGACCACTGAAACTTGGGCGTCCACCAAAATTGATAAACATAGGTTCGAGCACATCAACCACATCGGCAAAGTGGTCGCATAAATCAGAAGTGCTGTAATCCATTTTTTCATCCTCTAAAGAGACTGTCTGTTTAGTACTCAGTATACCCTGATACAACTCAATAACAACGACTTAATACGTGTTTATTACTTTAAATCAAAGGAATCAAGTCACCGCAACATTAGTGTCTCAAAAGCGTCACCTAATTGTTATTTTTAACACCTAAGCTGAGATGAGTAGCCCTCTTATAAAGAGGTCATGTTTGTATTAAAAACAGACACAAAGTATGACAAGGAGCTTGGCCATGGCAAATAACATACTGACGAAGTTAGCAAAAGTGGATGAACAGTTGTTTTTAAGCGTATTTAACGATGCATCGCCTAATTGGCTTAGACGCTCAGCAATCGGTCTATCAAAAACCGGCGATGGTGGGCTATACCTGATGTTATTTGTGGGGTTTTGGTGGTTCAGCGAACAATTACATTTCCAGCAGTTTGCCTTGAGCCTGTTGGTTGGCTTTGCTATAGAGCGACCCATTTATTTTATGGCTAAAAAACGCATTGCTCGAGTCAGGCCTTGTGATTGTTTAGTGCAAGGGGCTTACCTGGTGCCCAGTGATAAGTTTAGTTTGCCCTCGGGGCACAGTGCTGGTGCGTTTGTTGTTGCGACTATTTTAACGATGTACTTCCCTGCTTTTATGGCTGTGTGGTTTATCTGGGCGGCAGGCGTTGCGGCTTCACGGGTTGTCGTGGGCGTGCATTATCCAGCCGATGTGATTGTTGGTGCGGTGATAGGGTCGAGTTGTGCTGTGCTTGCTGTGATGGTGGTGGAATATATATGAGAATTTTGTACGGTATTCAAGGTACAGGGAATGGTCACATAACACGTGCTCGGGTTATGGCAACAACATTCAATGCATTAGGTGTCGATGTTGATTATGTGTTTTCGGGCCGCCGTGAGCACGATTACTTCGATATGGATGAATTTGCTAACTACCGAGCGTTTCGTGGTTTATCGTTTACCAGTAAATCGGGGCAAGTTGATAGCTTAAAAACACTCAAAAATGCTCGGCCATTGCAGTTAATCAAAGATATAAAAAGCCTTGATTTACGTCACTATGATTTGGTGTTTAATGATTTTGAGCCGATCACAGCATGGGCGGCTAAACAGCAGGGGGTGCCGGTTATTGGTATGAGTCATCAGGCGGCATTTTTGTCAGATAAAGTGCCGATGTTTGGTCGCTCATTTTTCAGAAGAGCGTTAATTCGTCATTATGCGCCCGCTAATGTTTATTTAGGTGTGCATTG
Organism: Pseudoalteromonas sp. JSTW; assembly: GCF_013423925.1. NCBI lineage: Bacteria > Pseudomonadati > Pseudomonadota > Gammaproteobacteria > Alteromonadales > Pseudoalteromonadaceae > Pseudoalteromonas > Pseudoalteromonas sp. JSTW. Next base: position 3,202,918 of record NZ_CP058972.1, on the reverse strand, counting down.
GCAACCTTATGCAAAAAATATTATTCCTCCGTTTATTGCGGCTCATCAGCATAATAATCCTGTCATGGTTGAAAATAAGGTGTTAGTTTATTTACCATTCGAAAACTTAGACAGTGTAGTCGACTACCTAAAAGACTTTCCCGAGCGCGAATTCTATTGCTACCACCCTGATGCAGAAAACTCATCAATTGGAAATATTCACTTAAGATCACCATCACGCGTCGGTTTTTTAAATGATCTTGCCAATGCGGGGGGAGTGATAGGAAATGCTGGATTTGAACTGGCCAGTGAGGCCTTGCAATTGGGTAAAAAGCTGCTGTTAAAGCCGCTTGGTAAGCAATTTGAGCAAGGCATAAATGCACAGACTTTATTGTCAATGGGGGCGGCGCATGTCATGAGCTATTTAAATCCCTATGCCATGGATGACTGGCTGCAATCAGCACAAAACAGAAAACTGAATTTTCCTAGCGATCCGGCTCCTTTGGTTGACTGGTTACAAAAAAGACAATGGCAACAACTAGATAAATTGCACTACCACTTGTGGCAACAGGTTGATATTGAAAAAAAAGTTATTGTTTAAACCATTCGTATCAACGACAATGCCCGGCAACATTAGCTACTTTTATTAGCTGCTTTAAATAGTTTAGCTATACTCTTATATGCATGTATCTATAGGGCGCTCTGAATGAATGTATTACAAAACTTAACTATAAAACGTCGTTTACAATTAAACGCGTTAGTTGTTGGTCTTGCAATGATTGTGATGCTATGTGTCATTATCTTTGAGTCTCGCACGATGCTAAAACTCAATGAGACAATTCAAAACGCGGAGGAGCTTGATATTCATGAGCTTTCTATGCGTAAGCATGAGAAAAACTTTCTGTTTTACAAAGATGTAAACAGCCTTAGCTTATTTGAAAATGAGTACACACAACTTAAAACAAAAATGGCGCGATTAGATGAATTGCTAAACGATTTATCGATGAACACAGATAAGTTAGGCGAGTTTAGACGTCTAGCTAAAGTGTACTACGATGATTTTAACAGCGTTGTAGAGTTACAAAAACAAATAGGTTTACACCCAAAAGATGCGCTTTATGGTGATTTGCGTAATGCTGTGCATCAAGTCGAAACACTATTAAGTGAGCGCGAAGATTACCGTTTACTCACTTACATGTTGCAGTTACGCCGCGCCGAAAAAGATTTTATGCTGCGATTTGACACAAAATATCTGACCAAGTTTGATGAATTAGTCGCTGATTTTGAGTCCGCCATTAAAGTAGCTGAGCTTGATGGTAACTACGAAAGTCAATTACTGGCTCTTTTAACAACCTATCAAACTAAATTTAAAGCACTCGTCGATGCACAAGTCTTACTCGGTCTAGACTTAGATTCGGGTGCCTTGGGTAAAATGAAACAAAGCGTTGAGAAGAGTGATGCCATTGTTTCTGAACTGACCGATGAGACAAAAACATTTGTTGAATCAAGCGCGTCGCAAGCACAGTTAATTGCTTTAATAGTGTTTATTATTGCAAGTGCTGTTGTGATGATTTTGGTTTACTTTACCAGCCGTTCAATTATTCAGCCTATTGAGCGTGTATACCATACAATTAATGAGATTCGTCGTAGTAACGATTTAAGTATTTCGATTGAGCAGTCGGGCAAAGACGAAGTGACGATTATGACGGTTGATTTTAACAGCTTAATTGGTGATTTTAAAAAGCTGATTTACGAAGTTAACACGGCACTGAGTACGCTTAATATCGCGACTGAACATTTATCAGAAACCACATCAGCAACCAGTTCGGGTATGCAAGAGCAACTGCATGAAGCCGATATGGTTGCAACTGCTGCAACTGAAATGCAGGCAACCATTCAAGACATTTCGCATAATACCGAAGCAGCGGCTAAAAAAGCAGAGTCAACCAATTTAAGTGCCCAACAAGGTCGCTCAGAAGTTGAGTCAACGGTCGTACAGATTAATCATTTATCTGAATCGCTTGGAAATGCTTCGAGTGTTGTGTCGCAATTAGAAAAAGATGCCGAAACGATTGGCTCGGTGCTTGATGTGATCCGTGGCATTGCTGAACAAACGAATTTACTCGCACTGAATGCTGCAATCGAAGCGGCGAGGGCCGGTGAACAGGGACGCGGTTTTGCTGTGGTTGCTGACGAAGTTCGCTCGCTTGCACAACGTACACAAGACTCAACTCAAGAAATTGAAAGCATTATTACGACCTTGCAAGGGCGTACCCGAGAAGTTGTCAGTATTATGCAGCAGTGCCGTAATCAAGGTGGCGAAAGTGCCGCTCAGGCAACGAAAGCAGGTGAGTTACTACGCTCTATCACTGAAGACGTGCAAACGATTATGGATATGAGTACGCACATTGCGACGGCGATTGACGAGCAAAGTCAGGTGGCTTCTGAGGTTAACAAAAACGTGGTACGTATTCGAGATATTGCTCAACAAGCTTCTGGGCATGCAGTCACTAATGCACAAACCAGCGAGGAAGTCTCTGAGCAGGCTCGCGTGCTGTATCAAGCAATTGATAAGTTTAAAGTGTAGGGATTCAGTAACAGAAAAATTTAAAAGCGCGCAATTTTGTCGCGCTTTTTTGTTTTAGGTGGCGCTAATAAAACTAAGGCACAAACTTTATTGGGACGCTGTCTTTATTCGCTTCGTGCTCATGGACACGGGTTTGGTATTGTTGCCAAAGTGAGTTTTTATTGGCCTGTAAATCGGCTAAATAATGCCAGCTGTATAAGCCGCTGTTGTGATTATCGCTAAACACTAAACGAAGCGCATAATGACCAACTGGCTCAATTTTGCTAATGCTTACATGGTGCTTATTTAGTACCAGCTTCATGGGCTCATTACCATGGCCTTGTACTTCGGCTGAGGGTGAGTGAACACGTAAGAACTCTGCACTAAAGCAAGCACTCGACTCATCGTCAAAGTAAACGTCTAGTACTTTGCTTACGCTGTGATAATGCACTTTCGTCACTTCTTTCATAGTAAACCCTATCATTGATTTTTAAGCTAACAAAAAAGCCTCCAACAGGAGGCTTTTAATTATAACGATAATTTAGTGATTAAAGAATAAAGCGACTTAAATCTTCGTCTTCAACCAATGCGCCTAGGTGCTGCTCGACGTAATTAGCATCAATTGTGAGCGTTGAACCCGCTTTTTCAGAAGCATCGAATGAAATTTCTTCCATTAGCTTTTCCATCACAGTGTGTAAGCGACGTGCACCGATGTTTTCGGTTTTTTCGTTTACTTGCCATGCGGCTTTAGCAATACGCTCAATAGCGTCGTCAGTGAAATCAACGTTAACCTGCTCTGTTTTCAACAGTTCGCGTTGCTGCTCTGTAAGCGATGCATGTGGCTCTGTAAGGATACGTTTAAAGTCGTCGGCGGTTAACGCTTCTAGCTCTACACGAATCGGTAAACGACCTTGTAGCTCTGGGATCATGTCTGACGGTTTTGCCATTTGGAATGCACCAGATGCAATAAATAACATGTGGTCAGTCTTAACCATACCGTGTTTAGTGCTCACTGTTGAGCCTTCGATTAATGGCAGTAAATCGCGTTGAACACCTTCGCGGCTTACATCTGGGCCTGACGCTTCGCCACGCTTACAGATTTTATCGATTTCGTCGATAAATACGATGCCGTTTTGCTCTACAGCAAAGATAGCTTGCTCTTTTAACTCTTCAGGGTTAACAAGTTTAGCGGCTTCTTCTTCAACTAATAGCTTGAAAGCTTCTTTGATTTTCAGCTTGCGCTTACTGCGCTTATCACCGCCCATGTTTTGGAACATGCTTTGTAACTGGTTGGTCATTTCTTCCATACCAGGCGGAGCCATGATCTCAACGTTAGGCTGGGCTTGTGCAACATCAATATCGATTTCTTTATCGTCTAATTGGCCTTCACGTAATTTTTTACGGAACGACTGACGTGTCGAAGAGTTTTCATCTGAACGTGATTCACCAAACGTATCACGTGCTGGTGGTAGTAGGGCGTCGAGAATACGCTCTTCTGCCGCTTCTTCAGCTCGGTGCTTGAATTTTTTGGTTTGTTGTTCACGGGTCATTTTGATTGAGATATCAACTAGATCACGAATGATCGTCTCAACTTCTTTACCAACATAACCCACTTCAGTGAATTTTGTTGCTTCGACTTTAATGAAAGGCGCATTAGCTAGTTTAGCAAGGCGACGTGCAATTTCGGTTTTACCGACACCGGTAGGGCCAATCATTAAGATATTTTTTGGCGTAACCTCAGCGCGTAATTCGTCGCTAAGCTGCATACGACGCCAGCGATTACGCAGTGCGATTGAAACTGCTTTTTTAGCTTTTGCTTGGCCAATAATGTGTTGATCAAGCTCGTGAACGATTTCTCTTGGAGTCATCTCAGACATGGCAGTTCCTATTACAATTCTTCAATAGTTTGGAAATTATTCGTGAATACACAGATGTTGCCTGCAATTGTTAGGCTTTTCTCTACAATTTCACGGGCACTTAGGTCGGTATTTTCAAGCAGGGCTGTCGCAGCAGATTGTGCGAAGTTACCACCACTGCCAATGGCGATAAGGTCGTTCTCTGGTTGTACTACGTCACCATTACCGGTGATGATCAACGAAGCGGTTTCGTCAGCAACGGCCAGTAGCGCTTCAAGCTTTCTGAGTGCACGGTCACTTCGCCAATCTTTGGCCATTTCTACTGCGGCCTTGGTGAGGTTACCTTGGTGCATTTCTAGTTTGCTTTCAAAGCGTTCGAAAAGGGTGAAGGCATCAGCAGTACCGCCAGCAAAACCAGCGATTACTTTGCCATTATAAAGACGTCGAACTTTGCGGGCGTTGCCCTTCATTACGGTGTTACCAAGTGAAACCTGGCCATCGCCACCAATAACGACCTTGTCGTCGCGGCGAACACTTACAATAGTAGTCATGATTATTCCTCATCATCGAGCGGCGAAGCCGCTCGTAAAAAGCGATTGATGAGGTGTTTATATGGGTGAATGAGCTAAAATCAAGTCCAAAGCCAAATTCCACAGCCCATTATTTTAATGCGCTTGAGTTTGTTTTTGTCGCTTTCTGCCAGACGTTTGGTTTCGTAAGGGCCTAAACGTACTTTATACCAAATGCCATTACTGCCTTCTACGCGTTTAACTTCAGACACTAAGCCTGCAAATGCAATCTTCGCTTTTAAGGTTTGAGCTTGTTCAAGCGTTCTAAAAGAGCCGCATTGCATTACATAAGGGCCTTTTTGCTCAATCTCTTTTACTTCAACCTGAATTTCGTGTTCTTTTATTTCTTTAATAAACTCGGGTGGTTTCGGTTTTGGAATAACCTTTTCTTCTTCTGATTTTGTTGGATTAGCTTGCTGCTCAACAAGTTCAGGATCGGCATTATGTTTGATATACCATAAACCATACCCAAACCCACCCAGCAAAATAAGGGCGACAAAGACAAGAACAATAGGGAACGGCTTTTTTGCCGGGGCTTGTTTTTTATTATTTCGATTTGATGGTTTTTTATTTATGTAATCGTGTTGTGCCATGACTTTTTTATTGGCCTTTAAATCATATCTATTGGATCAACGTCTAAGCTCCAACGCACCTTTTGCGCTAATTTACTGGTGCTTATATAGTCAACCATTTGCGCTAAATATTGGTGTAAGTGGGAGCGCTCCAGCGCTTGAATATGTAACTGAAACCGATATTTACCTGCGACACGCTCCAATGGCGCAGGGATCGGTCCGAGCAATTGTATACCAGATATGTTCTGGACAGGAACCAAATCAGTTAAAAAATCCATGACTTGATTTATGTTATGTCCTTCGGCACGCACAATTGCCATGTTTGTTATGGGGGGGAGCTGAGCATCTTCTCGTTCTGCAAGGGCATAGCGCGCAAAATCTTGATAGCCATTATTCACTAAATCTTGCAATAGTGGGTGCTCAGGAAAGTGAGTTTGTAACAGTACTTGTCCTGGTTCACCACTGCGTCCTGCACGGCCTGCAACCTGAGTGACAAGCTGTGCTAAATGTTCTGTAGCGCGAAAATCACACGAGTACAAACCACTATCAACATCTAAAATAAGCACTAAACTGACATCGGCAAAATGATGGCCTTTCGCAAGCATTTGCGTGCCCACCAAAATACGCGCCCCCCCTTGATTTATGTCGTCGAGGGCTTTTTCTAAGCTGCCTTTACGACGAGTTGAATCTCGGTCAATGCGGCTAATGGGTATATCAGGGAAAGTTTCTGCTAAAAACTCTTCAATTTGTTCCGTGCCTTTACCATTAGGAAAAATCTGTGTGCTGCCACAGTCGGGGCATTGATGGGGCACCGCATGCTGCTCGGAGCAATGATGGCAGATCATTTGTCCAATTGCTTTGTGGAATGTGGCACTGGTACTGCAACGTGAGCACTCACTTAACCAGCCACACTCATGACATATGAGTGTGGGAGAAAAGCCGCGTCGATTTAAAAACACCATGACTTGCTTGCCGCGCTCAAGATGTTGACGCATATAGGTCAAACTTGCATGGGCAATACCGGCTTGTTCGGGTTGGCCTTTCATATCCATTAAGTGAAATTGGTTATCAGTGCTGGTTTGCGCACGCTCCGTTAAGCTCAATAGTTGGTACTTGTTATTTATTGCTTTATGTAAGGTTTCGAGAGCGGGAGTTGCGCTACCTAGTATCAAGGGTATTTGCTGTTGATAAGCTCTGTAGGCTGCTAAATCGCGAGCATGATAACGCAGCGTATCTTGTTGCTTAAACGAGCTGTCGTGCTCTTCATCAACAATGATCATACCAAGTGATAAAAAAGGTAAGAAAATACTCGAACGAGTGCCGATAACAATGGCACAGCTGCCTTTTTCGCAGAAACGCCATGTTTGCAAGCGCTCGTTGTCGGTTAATGCTGAATGCCAAAGCATAATAGGGGTATCGGGAAAGCGACGGCGAAAACGATTAACGGTTTGTGGTGTTAGGCCAATTTCGGGCACTAACACCAGTGCTTGCTGGCCTTTTTTTAGAACCTCTTCAAGGCATTGTAAATACACTTCTGTTTTACCACTGCCGGTAACGCCTTCAAGTAAAAAACAGGTGAACCCACTGGCTTGATTAATCGTTGTGCATGCAACGGCTTGTTCTTTGTTTAGAGTTGGTTTACTGCCAATTGTTGGGGCGCGTTGCTGCCATTGGTTATCATGTTCGATAAACTGTTTAATGAGTTCTTTTTCGAGCAAGCTATCAATGGTTTTTTTATTAAAGCCGAGTGCTTTTAATTCGGTTAAGGATGACTTGCCTGACTGCGCTAGCTGCTTCAGCAAATTAAGCTGTGTTTTTGCTTTGAGTGAAGGTAATTTTGCACCTTTGTCGGTCAGTTCAACCATATTTATACTGGTTTTGTCTGGGCATTCACCTTGGCGCAGTGCCGCTGGAAGCGCTGTATGAATTGTTTCACCAAGTGGGTAGCAGTAATAGCGAGCAGTAAATTTTAGCAGTGCTAAGTGTTGCTCAGATAAAATAGGGGCATCGTCTATAACATCAATAATGGCTTTAATTTTATCTTCGGGTACATCGGTACTGGTTTTGACTGCCAGTACGACAGCTATCTTTTTTTGAGAGCCAAAAGGCACACGCACACGCATGCCTACTCGCAGCTCAGGGCTATGTAGCAGCTGCTCAACTTTATAATCGAAGGTACGCTGTAAAGGGACTTTTATGGCAACTTCTACAAAGTGCATAACAACTCAACTGAATTAAGAATAGAAAAAATAGCGTGTGCTGCTAATGTACTAAAATTAGTGCTAAAAACCTACCAACAAATACTGAACGTTTGATGACTTGTTTATTTTTTTAGCTAAAGATGAATTTAAAGCTTGTCGAGAGGCTGCTTGAGCTATAAAATACGCGACCTATTAATTGTATTAACGACGTATGGTGCCAGACTTCGGGTTTGGAGAGCGATGCGGCCTTAACTAGAGGTTCCTATGAAAGAAGGTATTCACCCTAAGTACGAAGCTATCACTGCAACTTGTTCATGTGGTAACAAATTCGAAACTAGCTCTACTTTATGTAAAGACATCCACTTAGACGTATGTTCTGAGTGTCACCCGTTTTACACTGGTAAGCAAAAGATTTTAGACACTGGCGGCCGTGTTGATCGTTTCAACAAGCGCTTCGGTGCACTTAGCAGCAAGAAGTAATATCTGCTGTTTAGTTGAAAGAAGCACCCTTTGGGTGCTTTTTTTATGCCTGAAATTCAGAACCATTCTTTTTTATATCCCATGCCTACACGCTTTATGTGCATAACTATTTCTGCTTGTTATGCCCAATATATCGCTAATAATGCAGACAAATAGTGATCCCTTCGCTATATTTTGAATGATATAAATGATTCCAAAAGTTGTAAAAAGTAACAATTTATATGAACTTCACCTATAAATGCTGTTAAGTTCGTTAAAGTTGCTCATTTTGCTAAGTTTCGGTTATTTGCTGTGTTCGTGCCTATAAAATACAAAAACAGGTGCTTAAATGGCCACAAATAGATGAATTTTTATCTGTTGTGAATTAAAACTATGTGCAGAAATTGTTGGGAAATCCTTTAAAATTAAGCGATATAGCATATAACAGGATAGACCTGATAATACTTGGAATTTTTATATATTACAGGTATCGTACAGATGCAAGCCCTCTCACTTTTTAACTTATTGCAGGATACTATCGCGTTATGTCAGATTTTCGTGAACAAGCATTACATTACCACGCTCACCCCGTTCCAGGTAAAATTAGTGTAGAACTAACTAAACCAGCAGAAACGGTTAATGATCTCGCTCTAGCATATAGTCCAGGTGTCGCAGAGCCCGTCCGTGAGATAGCAGCCGATCCAGCAAATGCCTATAAATACACCGGCAAAGGTAATATGGTTGCGGTTATTTCAAACGGTACCGCAATTTTAGGCTTAGGCAATTTAGGTCCGCTTGCATCAAAACCTGTGATGGAAGGTAAAGCACTTTTATTTAAACGCTTTGCAGGTTTAGACTCGATAGATATCGAAGTAAAACACCGCACGACAGAAGACTTCATTAATACTGTTGCAAATATTGCCGATACGTTTGGTGGTATCAACCTAGAAGATATTAAAGCGCCAGAGTGTTTCGAAATTGAAAAAGCGCTTATTGAGCGTTGTAGCATCCCTGTTTTCCACGATGACCAACATGGTACTGCAATCGTAACAGCAGCAGGCATGCTAAATGCGCTTGAAGTACAGGGTAAAGATATCGAAGACGCGATTATCGTGTGTTTAGGTGCCGGTGCAGCAGCGGTTGCATGTATGGAACTACTTATTAAATGTGGTGCATTGCGTGAGCACATTTATATGCTTGACCGCAAAGGCGTGATCCATACACGTCGTGATGACTTAAACGAGTATAAATTGCTATTTGCGAACAATACCGATAAGCGCACTTTGCAAGATGTGATAGCCGATGCTGATGTATTTGTTGGTGTATCTGGCCCTAACTTATTAACCGCTGAAGATTTAAAACTGATGGCAGATAAGCCTGTGGTTTTTGCATGTTCAAACCCTGATCCAGAAATCGCGCCAGCTGTTGCACACGGTGCACGTAATGATTTAATTATGGCAACAGGGCGTTCTGATTACCCTAATCAGGTTAATAATGTATTGTGTTTCCCATTCATTTTCCGCGGTGCGCTTGATGTGCGTGCGACATCAATCAATGATGAAATGAAAATCGCAGCGGTGCATGCTATTCGTAGTATTGCGAAAGAGCCTGTGCCTAACGAAGTGCTTAAGGCGTCGGGTGTTGATTCACTTGAGTTTGGTGCTGAGTACATTATTCCAAAACCAATGGACCCACGCTTATTACCACGTATTGCACGTGCTGTTGCAGAAGCAGCTGTTGAGTCTGGTGTGGCGCAAATTGACATGCCAGAAAACTACATGCGTTAAATAATTAGGTACCTATTCGTTTGATTAAGCGGGTAGGTATAACTAACTGCAAATAAAAAACTCAGCCAAGGCTGAGTTTTTTTATGTCTGAGAAATCGGCTACGATCCGATGGCCGAAATATTTACTCTGAATCAAGTACGGGGATATCTAACCCCATTTCTTGCATAATTCTTTTTACTTCTTCAGGTACTTTTTCAGGGTTATCTTTACGAAGGTCGTCATCATTCGGTAATGGTTGACCTGTAAAAGCGTGTAAAAAGGCTTCGCACAGTAGCTCACTGTTAGTAGCATGACGAAGATTATTAATCTGACGACGCGTGCGCTCATCAGTTAATACTTTTAATACGTTCAGCGGAATTGATACGGTAATTTTTTTTACTTGCTCTGATTTTTTACCGTGTTCTGCATATGGGTGAATGTATTCACCGTTCCATTTAGCCATAAGTTGTTTCGTTGCCTCGGTTGTCAGTTGTTTACGCCTTATCCACAGCGCAAGATGCGGAAATTCTATCGCTTTAAAAAAGATAGTCAAATACTAGTTATTTAGCCATCTAGTCGTGTAAATGTATAAACTTCTATGTAATGGCGATAAATGCTTTGACTTCTCATATTTGATCATCTAACCTTTTAGACGTCTAAACATCCAATTCTAAGTAGGTGATGAAATGAGTGAAAAAAATAAAGCGACGATTGCTGTTCGTCATGGCATTGAAGCCGATAAACACCACGGTGCAGTCGTTCCACCAATTTACTTATCAACCACCTATTCGTTCGCTGATTTTGATACTAAGCGCCAATATGACTATGGCCGCAGTGGTAACCCTAACCGTGATATTTTAGCCGAAACACTCGCTGAACTAGAGGGCGGAGCTAAAGGCATTATTACTGCGACAGGCATGGCGGCTGTTCACTTAACGACACAGCTTTTGAATAGCGACGATACCTTGGTTATTCCACATGACTGTTACGGCGGTAGCTATCGTTTATTTACCTCATTAGAGAAGCGCGGTTTACTGAAACTAAAAGTGCTTGATTTAACAAAAGCTGAAAATCACCAAGAAATCTTAGCGATAAAACCTAAACTGATCTGGATTGAAACACCCAGTAACCCCATTTTACGCCTAACAGATATTAAAGCGATTACCGCCATTGCTAAACAATCCGGTGCACTTGTTGCGGCTGATAACACGTTTTTATCGCCGGCCTTGCAAAACCCGATTGAGTTTGGTGTTGATATAGTCGTGCATTCAACGACTAAATACATTAACGGTCACTCTGATGTGGTTGGCGGTGCTGTTATTGCAGCAACGCAAGAGTTGGGTGATGAACTGGCTTGGTGGGCAAATAATATTGGTATTACGGGTGCACCGTTTGATAGTTATCTTACTCTGCGTGGTTTACGCACTTTAAATGTGCGTTTAAAACAGCACCAAGAGAATGCGTTTGCAATTGCAGAATATTTAGAAGATTCACCGTTTGTGAGCCAAGTATATTATCCCGGTCTCGCTTCTCATCCTCAGCATGCGCTCGCTAAAGCACAGCAACGCGGTTTTGGTGGCATGGTGAGTTTTGATATTAAAGGCGACATTAATGACGCTGCGGCTTTTCTAACAGGCCTTAAAGAGTTTAGCTTAGCCGAATCATTGGGGGGCGTTGAGAGTTTAATTTGCCACCCTGCGACCATGACTCATGCTGGAATGGAGGCAAAAGCACGCTTAGAAGCAGGGGTGGGTGATACGTTAATTCGTATCTCTGTTGGCATTGAGGATGTAAAAGATTTAATTGCCGATTTAGACCGTGTTTTCAATTTAGTTAAACCAGGTCAGGGGCAGCAAGCCACTCAGAGCAACGCGACGCAAACGCACACGCAAGCCAATACGCAACAAAGCAGCACTTTTAAGTTAACGCCAGCACATACGGCATTGTGGTAGAAAAATGGTAAATATTGTTCATAAATTTGGTGGCTCAAGCTTAAGCTCTGCGGAGCGTTATCATGCTGTGGCAAATATTGTTTTAGCAAATACGCAGCAAGGTGATTGTGTGGTGGTGTCTGCATCGGGCAAAACAACCGACACCTTGGTAAAACTTTGGCAAAGTTATCAACAGCAAGATAGCCAAGCGGTTAGTGATATTTTATTGCTGATTGATAATAATCAGCGCGCCTTAATAGAGCAGCTGTTAGTAGCAAAAAACAAGCAGCAGGCATTGGCACAATTAAAAGATGAGCTGGCGCTATTAAATACACTTATTGCAAAACAGCAACTACAAGAAGCCGTGTTGCTAGCACATGGAGAAGTATGGTCTGCGCGTTTATTAGCGGGCTATCTAAATCAGCTGGGTGTGGCAGCACAGGATGTGGATGCACGGCAGTTATTTACATTAAATGATGGCCAACTATTGCATCAAAAGAATCAACAGCAATGCACCGATGCGATCAGTAAAGCAAAGATCAATGTGGTGACAGGCTTTATCGCTGCAGATTGTCAGGGTAAGACGGTAACACTGGGTCGTAATGGCAGTGACTACAGTGCGACCTTGTTAGCAAGCTATACCTTTGCCAAGCAAGTGTCTATTTGGACTGATACCCAAGGTGTATTCAGTACAGACCCTCGTAAGGTGAAAAACGCCGTTAAATACGCAAAAGTGTGCCGAGAGCAAGCTAATTTATTGGCTCGCTTAGGTAACCCTGTTTTACATGCAAAAACCTTATCACCGCTTAAAGACAGCGACATTAAACTTGTTGTAAGAAGTAGCTTTGATTGTGATGCCAGTCCAACTGAGGTTGTAAAAGAAGGGTATAGCAAGGCGAAGCGTTTTATTACGACCTTAGATAATATCGATTTACTGCGTGTTGATACGCTAAGCACAGGTGAAGTGGGGGAGCTGAGTCAGCTAATTCAGCACAGTTTGCATCATTTTGTGAAAGAAGGTGATACCTATTTGCTGGTACCAGGGCACAGTACTCATCAAGTGGTGAGTCACCTTGCTGGGCGGGCTAATATTGTTGAATCTAATTTAAGCGGCTGCGCGGTTGTGGCACCAAGTAGCGATGTGAGCCAGTTAGCTGAACAAGCAATTTCGCTCCTTAAAGAGCAAAGTATTCATCCACGCTTTGTACAACAAGATCAACAGTATGTGCTGCTGCTAAACGATCAAGCTATAGACAGCGATGTGCTGACCCTGTTGCATGATAAATTGGTCAACAAGGGTCAAGAACTGGCTATTATCGTGGCGGGGCTGGGTAATGTTGGTGAAGTCTTTCTATCACAGTTACAGGCTCAGTTTGTTAGGTTATCAGCTCATTATCAGATTAAAGTCGTGGCATTATTACGCTCAAAGCAAATGCTATTTAGTGCCAGTGGCTTGAACACAGAAACGTGGCAAGCGCAGTGGCAAAGTGAAGCCCAACACTACGATAAAGAAACACTGCTAACACGTATTAGCGAACTTGATTATGAACATAAAGTGGTGATTGATATCACTGCCAGTGAAGCGTTTAGCCAATTATACCCAGCACTCGTTGAGCTTAATTGCCATTTAATTAGTGCCAATAAATATGCAGGCACAGCGGCAAATGATTGGTATCAAACATTGCGCTCTAATTTAGCTGAGCGTAATTTGTTGTGGCGTTATAACACCAGCGTAGGGGCGGGCTTACCAATTAACTTTGCGTTGGCAGACTTACAAAATAGTGGTGATAGCATTCATCGTATAGAAGGGGTTTTTTCGGGGACGCTGTCGTGGTTGTGCAGTTGCTATGATGGTAACGTTCCGTTTTCTGAACTTGTGCTACAAGCGCAGCAAATGGGCTACACCGAACCTGACCCGCGTGAAGATTTATCTGGCCGAGATATGCAGCGCAAGTTACTTATTTTAGCCCGCGATTTAGGGTTAGATTTAGAGCTTGACGACATTGCATTAACGCCATTGATGCCTGAAGAACTGGCAACAGGAAGTTGGCAAGACTTCCTTGCGAACAGGCATTTGCTTGATGCATTCATCGAAGAAAAGGCTGCCATTGCACAGGCCGAAAATAAAGTTGTTCGCTACACCGGTGCAATTACGCTCGTTGATGGTAAAGCGAAAGCAGCCGTTGGCTTAGTGAATGTTGTACACGATGATGTATTAGCCAGCTTAAAGCCGGGTGATAATATTTTTGTGATTAATTCGCAGTGGTACACAGACAACGCGCTCGTCATTCAAGGCCCTGGTGCAGGAAAAGAAGTGACTGCTGCGGGAGTTCATTCAGACCTTTACTGGTTAGTGAATAACTTAAAATAATTTTGCTGATCTTAGTTTAAATAGCTAAGCAAAAAGCGCCCAATGGGCGCTTTTTTATTAGTCGAATAGAGGTGTTAAAGACTGTTTAGAACAGCTCTTCCTCTGTAGAAAGTGACTCTTCAAACACATTAGTCGGTTGCTCAAGGACATACTTCGTCGGAGCGGTGCCTTTAATAAAGTACTCAAAACGACTGGTGTAATCATTTTTATGGCTCAGTAACCCTGTTGCTAAATCAATGCGCACAGACACTAAGCCTTCAGGAAACTCAATCGGTGCCTCAGGCATACCATCTAAAGCAACTCGCATAAAATCAACCCAAGCTGGTTGAGCCGTTTTTGCGCCTGATTCAGCCCCTGATATTTGTGACTTATCAAGGTTACTGTTGTAGGTTGAACGACCCAGTGGGTTGCCTGGGTTATCAAAGCCAACCCACACAGAGGTCAGTACATTGCGATTAAAACCACTAAACCATGTATCAACAGAGTCATTCGTGGTTCCGGTTTTACCTGCTAGATCACGGCGATCAAGCGCTTGTGCACGCCAGCCAGTACCACTCCAACCTGTTTTATGTGCCCAGCTTCCGCCACCCCAAATTGCGCTGTGCATTGCTTGCGAAATTAAGAAAGCATTTTGTTTTGAGATGATACGAGGCGCGCAGCGAGGCTGAGCATTGTGTTCTAATTCTGTGGCCACCAGTTGGCTATCATCAAGTGTTGCAAAATCGGGCGTGACCTTTTGCTCTGGGGTATCACAGGCAAGCTCTGGTGTGGCTTTATATAAAGTTGTTCCAGCAGAATCTTGAATTTCAGAGATGTAATAAGGCGTAATTAAGTGCCCTCCATTTGCAAAGGCACTCATGCCGCGTGCAAGCTCAAGAGGCGTAATAGAGGCACTCCCTAATGCCAGCGACTCACTGCGGTTAATGTCGCTATTCAAAAAGCCAAACTTTAATAAATGATCTGCTGTGCGCTCTAAACCAACACCGCGTAATAACCGAACTGAAATAACGTTTTTAGATTGTGCTAAAGCACGACGAATACGAATAGGGCCATTGTAAACTGCTGGGCTATTTTTAGGACGCCATGCAACACCTTGGCTTTTGTCCCATTGGTTAATGGGGGCATCATTTAAGATTGAGGCTAAGGTATAGCCATTTTCTAACGCCGCTGAGTAAATAAATGGTTTAATATTCGAACCTACTTGGCGCTTAGCTTGTACTGCACGATTATATTGGCTTTGCTCAAAACTATACCCTCCCACAATGGCTTTTATGCGACCATCTTGAGGGTCAAGTGATACTAAGGCGCTTGATGCTTCGGGTACTTGGCTTAAAATATAACTGTCATCTGGATTCTTACGTAGCCAAATTTGTTCGCCAGCATTGAGAATTTCGGTGGCCGTTTTCGGTGCAAAACCTTGGCGATAACGGGTAATGTATTTACGTGCCCATTTTAGGCCATCCCACTCAAGGGTTATATGCTCGCCATTTTTTAGTAATACCTGCGCAGATTGCTCAGCAACATTAGTGACTACGCCCGCACGTAAAGGGCCAAACTCTTTCACGTCTTTTAGTTTATCTAAAATAGCGTCTTCGCTAAGCGGACTATCCGTATTGCTATCCCAAAGCTGCGCGGTGGCGCCTCGGTATCCATGGCGCATATCGTAGGCATGTAGATTGTCGACGAGCGCATCTTGGGCTGCTTGTTGAATATTAGACTCAACACTGGTGTATACTTTAAAACCGGTGTTGTATGCACGTTCGTGGCCGTAACGGGCCACCATTTCTGCACGCACCATTTCAGAGATATACGGTGCATAGACTTCAATTTCTGCCCCATGAAATTTAGCGGTAATTGGTGCGTTAATGGCTTCTTCGTATTCACTCTGGGTAATATATTTTTCGGTTAACATACGGCCAAGAACAACATTTCGTCGACTTTTTGCGCGTGCAGGGTTACGAATGGGGTTTAAAGCCGAAGGCGCTTTGGGGAGACCTGCAATCATTGCCATTTGAGGCAGTGTAAGCTCATTCAGTTCTTTACCGTAATACACTTGTGCAGCAGCACCTATACCGAATGCGCGGTTACCTAATTCAATTTTATTTAAATATAATTCGAGAATTTCATCTTTGCTTAATATGCTTTCTATGTGCAAAGCAATGAAGATCTCTTTCACTTTACGGATGTATGCTTTTTCACGAGTTAAGAAGAAGTTACGGGCAAGTTGCATTGTTATAGTACTTGCGCCTTGTTTCTTTTCTCCTGTAGATATGAGTACAATGGCTGAGCGGATGATACCGATAGGGTCGATACCAATATGTTCATAAAATCGATTATCTTCAGTTGCTAAAATAGCATCGATTAAAGGCTGGGGAATTTCATCGATTGTGACCGGAATGCGGCGTTTTTCACCGAATTGGTTAATCAATAAACCATCTCTAGAAAATACTTGCATAGGTGTCTGTAATTGAACGTCTTTCAGTACCTGAACGCTAGGAATATCAGGTTTAACGTAATAGTATAGACCGACTAAAGTGATTAGTCCTAAAAATGAGCAGATGATAATAAATTGTAAAGTTCGTTTTAATAAAATCACTTATATTTTCCCTAAATGGACTCCCAATTAGAATCGGAGACTGCTAGTATATATTGATTAAAAAATGAATAATATTTTTTCAGATAAAAATTATAACTTGTTTATTATTAAAACAAAGGCCAAGTTGCAAACATGCTAAGTCAGCTATTTAAAAAGCCTTCATCTATGATGGTAGGGATCGACATTGGATCGCACTGCATTAAAGCAGTGTTGTTGCAGGAGACAGACACAGGTTTGCGACTTGAGGCGTTAGCTATAGAGCCAATGCCAAAGGGAGCAATGTCTGAGCGTACAATTCAAGACATTGAAGCGATTGGCAATGTTATCGCTAAATTAAAAAGGAAAATACCTAAATCTGTTCAGGCTGCGGCAGTAGCCGTGTCTGGTCAAACCGTGATCACCAAAGTGATTTTCATGGATGTATCATTAACTGATGCTGAATTAGAGTCGCAAATTGCAATTGAGGCAGATAGCCTCATACCGTACCCACTTGATGAAGTAAATATAGACTTTGAAAAACTCGCCATTAATGAGGCCGATCCGAGCAAGGTTAATGTATTGCTCTCAGCTGCCCGTACAGAAAGTGTTGAGGCACGCGTTGGTGCTTTAGAAACGGCTAATTTAAAAGCTAAAGTGGTCGATGTAGAAAGTTATGCACTTAGTCGAACGATGGATGTGTACTACCAGCAGTTGCCAAGCGATGCGTACAATAAGTGTGTTGCTGTGGTTGATATTGGTGCCGTGCTGATGTTAGTGAGCGTGGTACAAGCGGGTGAAACTATTTATACCCGTGACCAAGTGTTCGGTGGTGATCAATATACAAATAGCATTGTTGCTTACTACAACAAAAGTTTTGATGAAGCTGAAATCGGCAAAACAACCGGTGATTTGCCGCCTAATTACACCTTTGAAGTATTGGCACCTTTCCAAACATCGTTGCTACAGCAAGTAAGACGTGCGGTGCAAATGTTCTTAACCACAAGTGGCAAAGATCATGTTGACTATATCGTTTTAACCGGTGGCACGGCGATGATTGAAGGGTTAGATCGCTTACTCATTGAAGAATTAGGAATTCATACTGTGGTTGCTGATCCTTTCGCAAACATTGAGGTTTCTCCAAGAGTTGATCGCAATGTGCTGCAGCGTCACCGAACGCAGTTTGCGATAGCTACTGGGTTGGCGTTAAGGAGCTTTTCATCATGCCACATATAAACCTACTGCCTTGGCGCGAACAACAACGTAAAGAATCACAGAATAAATTTGTGACAGTACTTTTTGCAGTTGTGGTTATCAGTTTCTTAAGTATGTATATATTAAGCTCTTTTTATAGTGGTTTACGCGAAGGGCAAAATATAAAAAATGATTTCTTAAATACAGAAATTGCCTTGCTTAATCAGCGTATCCGCGAGATTAATGATCTTGATAAGAAAAAAGAAAGCCTTCAACAACGCATGCGACTCATTGAAGAGCTACAAAGTAGTCGTAACCTTGGTACGCAGATTATGGATGAAGTGGCAAAAATAGTGCCAGCGGGTGTCTATCTTACCAAGCTTGAGCGCCAAAATGACCGTATTCATGTGATTGGTCGCAGTGAATCTAACAATCGCTTATCGACGATGTTACGACAAGTGCAAAGCTCTTATTTGTTAGAGCGACCCGTAATGCAAGGCATTGTTGCAGGTGAACAAACATCTAGGCTATTGAGTGATTTTAATATGGATTTTTACGTTAAACCGTTTGATAAAATAGGAGAAGCACCTAATGAGCCTTGATATCAAATCGTTAACTGAAATAGATTGGAATGAAATAGAACTCGAAAACATGGGCGATTGGCCCATTGCTGTAAAAGCACTGTGTTGTGCGTTTGTTGCGGCAATCGTGTTGTATTTCAGCTATAGCTTGTTAGTGTCAGACGAAATAACCAGCTATCACGCCGCGGTTGCAAAAGAAACCGAACTGCGCAATACGTACAAACAAAAATACGCTTTAGCCAGTAAATTAGAGTTATATCGTCAACAAATGGTCGACATGGAAGAAAAGTTTTCACAGCTTTTAAAACGCTTACCAACGTCGAATGAAACACCGGGGCTCCTTGACGACTTATCGTATGTGGGGACAACGAGCGGCTTAACCTTTTTGAAGATTGGCTGGTTGCCGGAAATTAAAAAAGAGTTTTACACCGAATTACCCATTAAAATTGAGGTAATAGGAACCTATCATGAGTTTGGTGACTTTGTTGGCAAAGTGGCACAGTTACCACGTATTGTGAGTTTGCATGATTTTACCATTCAAACGTCTAACGAGAATGAATTAACCTTTAGCGTTGTGGCAAAAACCTACCGTTATGAAGGGGGGCCTAAGAAATGAGAAAGCTCCCGTTAATTATTGTTATGAGCTTGCTTCTCAGCGCCTGTAATGATGATACTTCAGAACAAAAAGAGTTTATTGATCAGGTAAAAGCGAGCACGACCCCTGAGGTTGAGCCTATTCCTCAAATGGCAAAGTTTGAATATTTTGAATACAGTGCAGGTGAGTTACGTAGTCCGTTTGTCGCTCCAAAACCAGAAATAATTCAAAATAACTTGGTTCAAGTTAAAAACTGTTTACACCCAGACCCTGACCGTGTTCGTCAACCACTTGAAAAATACCCGCTCGATAACTTGTCAATGAAAGGCACTATCGGTAGTAAAGGGAGAACCTGGGCATTGATCAAAGCCGCTGACGACACGCTATATCGTGTCACAGAGGGTAATTATCTAGGTTTGTATCATGGTGAAATAAAAGAAGTGCACGACAATTATATACAATTATTAGAATTAATTCCTGATGGGTCTGGTTGTTGGAAAGAGCGTCTGACAAAACTAGAAATGTTAGAGGCAGATACAAATGGTGCAAGTTAATCGTATGAAAGGTAAAAATAAGATGCATAAAGGAATGGCTTGGTTAGTACACATGCACAAATTTATGTTGGCGGCATTGGCACTCTTAATGACGCAGACAGCGATTGCTGCTCCTCTTCTCTATGATGTGCGTTATAACCCCTTGATGAAAGGCGAAACGCAATTACAGTTAGTGTTTGATGAGGCCCTTACCTTTGAGCCAAAAGTGCAAGTGTACAATTCGCCTGCACGCATTGAGATGTTATTTAGCGATGTCGGTGTAGATAACAATGTCCGCGATGTTGAAATAAATCAGGCGGGTATTAAACATGTCAGCAGCACAATGACATCACAAGGCTTGAAAGTAACCGTTTCTTTAGAGCGTTTAAAAATTTATAAAACGACTGCGAAAGATAACATCGTCACTTTACACGTATCAGACAACCCAATCACCACCGATGAGTCGGCTGATCCGCTATCAGCAAAAAATAATTACATTAATACGGTGCAATCAATTGATTTTCGTCGCGGTGATAAAGGCGAAGCGCGCTTACTTGTGTTTTTACAAGATACGCAAGCGGCAATCGATGTACATGAAAGCGGTGGTAAAATTGTTGCAGAATTTCACCATACAGACATTTTAGACGATTTATTATATCAATTAGATGTTCTTGATTTTGGCACTGTTGTTAGCACGATAGAAACGTTTAAAGAAGATAATTTGACGCGCATTGTAATTGAACCTAATGCCGCATTTAAATTTACGCATCAGCAGATCGAAAATATCTTTACTTTGACCGTCGAAAAAGATGACTCACAACGCGCATACCTTGATGGCGGTATTGAATACCAAGGTCGCCCAATGACCTTAAACTTTCAAGATATTCCGGTCCGTGCTGTGCTGCAAATTATCGCAGGCTATAACGAGTTTAACCTTGTCACCAGCGACTCAGTGTCAGGTAACATCACATTACGCCTAGAAGGTGTGCCATGGGATCAAGCACTCGACGTGGTGTTAAAAGTGAAAGGCTTAGACAAACGCATGGATGGCACCATTTTAATGGTGGCACCGTCTGAAGAATTGGCTGCTCGCGAAGCGAAAGAGTTAAAAGCAAAACAGCAAGTTGAAGACCTAGAGCCTTTATACAGTGAATATATTCGTCTTAACTACGCGAAAGCGGAAGAGTTCGCCGATTTATTAAAAACCGACACTAACAGCATCATTTCTGCACGTGGCAGCGTGTCGGTTGATAAGCGCACCAATACACTATTAATTAAAGACACCGCTAAGAGCATAGAGAGTGTTCGCCGTATGGTTGATACGCTTGATATTGCGGTGCGACAAGTTGTTATTGAGTCTCGTATGGTGACGGTTCGTGATAACGTACAAGAAGACTTAGGTGTGCGTTGGGGCTTTAGTGACCAGCAAGGCACTGATGGCTTAGCGGGAACACTTGAAGGCGCTGAAACGATTTCAAATGGTTTGATCCCGAACGTCGCTGATCGTCTAAATGTTAACTTACCAATCTCAAACCCAGCAGGGAGCATTGGTATGCATGTTGCGAAACTTGCCAATGGCACTTTAATTGATCTCGAGCTGACTGCGCTTGAAGAAGAAAATAAAGGTGAAATCATTGCCAGCCCTCGTATTACCACAGCAAACCAGCAAAAAGCCCGTATTGAGCAAGGTACTGAAATTCCCTATGTAGAGGCTGCTTCAAGTGGTGCAACAACGGTGAGTTTCAAAAAGGCGGTATTAAGCCTTGAAGTGACACCGCATATCACGCCAGACAACAAGGTGATTCTTGACCTTATTATCACTCAAGATACACGAGGCGATACGGTACAGACTCCAACAGGCCCTGCAGTCGCTATTGATACGCAACAGATCCAAACACAAGTGTTGGTTGAAAATGGCCAAACCGTCGTACTCGGTGGTATTTTTCAACAACAAATTGTGAACTCAACAAAGAAAGTACCTCTACTAGGTGACATTCCATATTTAGGTGTGCTGTTTAGAAGTACGAGTGAATTTAATGAAAAAAGAGAGTTGCTAATCTTCGTAACACCAAAAATTCAGATAGATTAAGTGTTTTTTTCTTAAGCAACGAGCAATTCGCAGGTTTAATTGCTCGTTATGAGGCTTTTTACGCTAATTGACTTGAAATGACCAATCAATTACTGAGATAATCCCCTCCTTAATTTTGGGGCCAGGTCGTTAGGCGGGGTTTTATTTCAAATTTTAGAGTTCGTTTGTACTAAAAAGATATGGCTGAGAAACGTAATATATTTCTAGTGGGCCCTATGGGGGCTGGCAAAAGCACAATTGGTCGTCACATTGCTGACCAATTACACCTTGAATTTTTCGATTCAGATCAAGAGATCGAGCGTCGTACAGGAGCAGATATTGCTTGGGTATTCGATCTTGAGGGTGAAGAGGGCTTCCGACTTCGTGAAGAAACTGTTATTTCAGACTTAACTGAGATGCAAGGCATTGTTCTTGCTACTGGTGGTGGTTCTGTGATCAGTAAAGAAGTTCGTAATAAGCTTTCTGCTCGAGGTATCGTTGTATACCTAGAGACACCGATCGAAAAGCAGGTTGCACGCACACAGCGCGACAAGCGTCGCCCATTATTGCAAACAGAAGAAGCACCGCGCGATGTATTAGAGCGCTTAGCTGAAGAACGCGAACCGTTATACAAAGAAGTGGCTGATTTTGTTGTCCGCACTGATGAGCAAAGCGCTAAAGTTGTTGCTAATCAAATCATTGAGAAATTAGATTTTTAAAAACCAATAATAAAAAGGAAATTAGCGATGCTTGAATTAACTGTTAATTTGGACGAGCGAAGTTATCCTATTTATATTGGTCAATCTGCACTTCAACAGACAGGTCGACTCCGCGAGCACATTGGCGATTGTCGACCTATCATTATCACCAACGACACCATTGCACCTTTGTATTTAGATGATGTAATGACGTCGTTGGCTGATCTTAATCCGTTATCTTTTGTTATTCCTGATGGTGAGCAATTTAAATCACTGGATTGGTTTGAAAAGATTTCAGCGTTTTTACTTGAGCATAACTGTGGTCGTGACACCTGCTTAATTGCATTAGGCGGGGGTGTTGTAGGTGATTTAACGGGCTTTGTAGCTGCGTGTTATCAGCGTGGTGTGCCGTTTATTCAAATACCGACGACATTGTTGTCGCAAGTAGATTCATCTGTGGGCGGTAAAACAGCGGTTAACCATCCGCTGGGTAAAAACATGATTGGTGCTTTTTACCAACCGCAAGCTGTGTTTATTGATACCAAATCATTGCATACTCTGCCAGAGCGCGAGTTTGCAGCCGGTATGGCAGAAGTAATCAAGTACGGCTTAATCTACGATACAGAGCTATTTGCTTATCTTGAGCAAAATATCGCAAAGCTAAAGTCACTTGACGAGCAAACGCTTCAGCATGTGATTTATCGTTGCTGCGAAATCAAAGCACTTATTGTTGCAGAAGATGAAAAAGAAGCTGGTTTACGTGCACTCCTAAACCTGGGCCATACTTTTGGTCATGCTATTGAAGCACAAATGGGTTACGGTAATTGGTTGCATGGAGAAGCCGTGGCGGCAGGTATGGTGCTTGCAGCCCGACTGGCACACACGCGAGGCGACTTATCAGCATCTGAGGTTGAGCGTATTGTGCTGTTAATATCACAGTATGATTTACCTGTGGATATTCCAAGCGAGATGACCAGTGAGCAGTTTCTGATTCATATGCGCAAAGATAAAAAAAATAAAAAAGGCACCATTCGCTTTATTCTTCCTACACAATTTGGTCAATGTGCGCTGGTCAGTGATGTAACCGATCAGCAGGTCTGTGATTTAATAGCGCGCTAATGCAATCACAAATATTGCCTAGCCGTGCAGCGCTAGTTGATCGTATTGCCCTCCAATTCGAATATGGGCAGAACCTAATATGCTTATTAGGCGCATCAGGATTAGGAAAAAGTTATTTGTTGGAAACGTTTATTACCGACAAATATCTTGAGTTCAACAAAGCATTTGTACAACTTTCTGGCAAGATGACTGATCAACAGTTCATCACTGAGCTACTCGAACAAAACTTTCGTAACCCACTGATTGATCACACCCTCAGTTTATCTGAAAACTTTTATCAGCTTTATAAACAACAACCCTGCGGTAATTGTTTGTGGGTGATTGATGGCGGCCGTCATTTATCAGATGAAATGATCCAACAGTTAGAAACGTTAGCCAAACAAAGCCCAACAACTTTATATATTTTGCTTGCCTCACAATCATCGGGGCAGTTTACGCAAGCGGTTGAAATTCATCTTGAAGCATTGAACATAAGTGAAAGTAAGCAGCTAATGCGCTGGTTCTTTGATAACTTACCTGTTGAGGAAGACCCTGTATTTCGTACTTTTTTACAAGAAGCACAGGGCAATCCTGCGTTGCTACTTGAATGGCAACCTGAGCTACAAACTGCTGATATTCGTGCGCCAGAAAAAAGTTATAAGCTGCTGTATATCATTTTATTGTTGTTAACGACCATGCTGTTGATTATTGGCTTTTTATACAAAGCTGATATGACTCAGTGGTGGAAAGCGCATTATCAACAAGATACCGCCTTACCTGTGGAAACGGCACTTTCTACTGACGCTGTTGTTAACTCGCAAAGAGACACCGAACTTAACGCCGGTGAGCAGCCAGAACCAGAACGAGCACCAGAGCTGCCATCGCCAACAGTTGAAACCGCAGAGGTTATTAAGCAACCCGCTGAAAAGCATGAAAATAATGTTGCTGCAATTGTTGATAGCCTCGCGCCAGATAAAACGATTGAGCAACCATCACAGCCAATAGAAACGCCAAGCAGTGATGAAATTGCCGCTGCGCTTACATCTGATGCGAAAAATACTGATAACATTGATTCATTCATAGAAGAGCCTGTGAATGACAAACCGCCACTACTTAGCGGTAATGCTTGGTATTTAGCACAGCCAGACAATAATTTTGTTATTCAGCTATTGGCTGTCACGAACCCACAGATCAGCGAGAAATTTATCGCTGAAAATACCTTACAAGGGCAAGTGAATACTTATAAAAGCATGCGCAGTGGCAAGCCATGGTGGATTGTCACTTATGGCAGTTTTTCGACCTTAAGTGATGCTAAGAAAGCAGCCTTATCACTTTCTGAAAATGTGCGTAAAAATCAGCCTTTTTATAAAAAAATAAGTAAAATTAAACAAGAAATCGCTTCACTAGATCAGTAAATTAAAACTGATTAGTGTAAAATCGCGCAACACTGAATTGAAGTTAAGAGCAGATGCAGCAAAAGACCAGGGCCTTCCTTAAATGGGCAGGCGGAAAATACAGCCTAGTTGAGGACATTCACGCCCGTTTAAAACAAGCGAGTATGAATGCAGACACCTTAGTTGAGCCTTTTGTTGGTGCGGGTTCAGTGTTTTTAAATACTGATTTTAAGCATTATATTTTGAATGATATCAATGCAGATCTCATCAATTTATACACTGAGTTAAAGCGCTCGCCAGATGAGTTTATTAGCGACGCTAAAAAGTTGTTTGTTGAATTAAACAACCACCCAGAAGCTTACTATGAATATCGTGTGCAGTTTAATCAAAGTAGCGATGTGTATGAGCGTGCTATTTTATTCTTATACATGAATCGTCATGGTTATAATGGTCTATGCCGTTATAACTTGAAGGGGATTTTTAACGTCCCCTTTGGAAAATATAAACGTCCCTATTTCCCTGAAAAAGAAATGAGCTTTTTTGCTGAGAAAGCACAGCAAGCTACGTTTACCTGCCTAGGCTATGACGAAGTCTTTAAGCTTATTCCTGAAAACGCTGTTGTGTACTGTGACCCACCGTATGTGCCGCTCAGTAAAACCGCGTCTTTTACGTCATATGCCAAAGGGGGGTTTAACTTAGATGATCAAGCAAACCTAGCAAATTTAGCCGAGCAAGCTGCTTTTGAAAACAATACACCAGTGCTTATCTCGAATCATGATACGGTCTGGACGCGTAAAATATACAGCCAAGCATCATTAGACGAAATTCAAGTTAAGCGAACAATCAGCCCTAAAGGCGGTTCACGCAATAAAGTCAATGAGTTAATGGCTATGTACTTAGCACCAAAGACACGGTGAAATAGATAGCAGCGACGAAAAGAATAAATAAGATGAGGGCAATCACAGCGAGGGAGCTGAGTGAATGCTCTTTGAAATCAGCTTGACGTTTGTCTTCTGATTGAACACCAAAAAATGCCGCAACGACACTTTGTAATGCACTAAAGAATTTTTTCATGCGATTTAGAACGTTGAGCCTAAACCGCTAACTTTCTTTGATTCTTCGCTGCTAGTTAACAGTTCAAGTAAATCTAAGTAATGAAATTGAGCACTACGGCTATCGCCCGTTATCCACGAAAACCAACCCGTTTCTTTATTAGTTTGAATACATTGATTAGTCGAAGACGATACAGTAATCGTATTGCATTGACAGTCTGATGTGGCTGCTAGAAATGTATCTTCATCATTTGAAGAAAGTGATACAAAAGCAGTAACTGAAAGTGCGGACGCGATTAAGATCCCAGTTTTAAAAGCACGCATTGTAATAACCTTTGTTTGTGTTATTTAGACAAGCATACATAAAAGTTGTTCAAATAACAAACTTAATTAATGCTGAATTAGATGATTTTTTAGTAAAATTAGCAGCTTGAAGTAAATGAAATGTTTAATTTTTGTTTGTTTTTAGTTGTTATTAAAAAAGAGGTTATACGCAATGGGTTCGTTCTTTTTACCTAGATTCAATAGTCTAAAAGACTGACTCTATTATTTTGTCGGGCGCTGCGCTTTCGTGCCGGTGTTTAAATCAGCTAACGATTGGGTTACATTAAGCGCACTTTCATTGCTGTAGCAAATTTTAAGGGATCTCTCATGCTGGAAACATTACAAAAGTATTTAATTGCCCCGTCTATTTTATCGGCCGACTTTGCGCGTTTAGGCGAAGATGTCGATCGCGTCTTAACCAGTGGTGCTGATGTTGTACATTTTGATGTAATGGATAACCACTATGTGCCAAACCTGACCTTTGGCCCCATGATTTGCAAAGCATTACGTGACTACGGTGTTACCGCACCGATAGATGTGCATTTAATGGTGAAGCCGGTTGACCGCTTAATTCCTGATTTTGCTGAAGCTGGGGCGTCAATTATTAGTTTTCACCCAGAAGCCAGTGAACATATTGACCGCACCTTACAGCTAATTAAAGATTGTGGTTGCCAAGCGGGATTGGTGTTTAATCCTGCAACCAGCCTGAGCTACCTTGAGCATGTTCTCGACAAAGTTGATGTGATCTTATTGATGTCGGTAAACCCCGGTTTTGGTGGTCAAAGCTTTATTCCACATACCTTAGACAAGTTACGTCAAGCGCGTAAAATTATTGAACAATCAGGTCGAAATATTCGCCTTGAAGTGGATGGCGGTGTTAATGTGGATAACATTGCAGAAATCGCTGAGGCAGGAGCCGATATGTTTGTTGCCGGTTCTGCTATTTTCAACCAACCTGATTACAAAGAGGTGATCGATAAAATGCGTGCAGAGCTAGGAAACGTTAATTCATGAGATACGATGCTGCCTTTTTTGACCTCGACGGCACATTAGTCGACAGTGTTTATGATTTGTATATTGCCATGAATTTAACGCTAACAGATTTAGCGTTCCCAGTGGTCACACAAAAATTAGTGGAAGGTTGGGTTGGTAATGGCATAGAAACGCTTGTTAAGCGAGGCTTGAGCGGTGATATGCAAATAAGCGAGCATTTAGATGATGCGTTGGCACAGCAAGCTATCACTCTTTTTTATCAGCATTATGATGAGGTTGTTGGTGATTATAGCGCGCTTTATCAGCACGTTGAGACAGGTCTTGCAGCGCTGGCAAGCATACCCAAAGTCATCATAACCAACAAAGCACGCCGCTTTACTGAAAAACTACTTGATAAGTTGGCACTTACTCATCATTTTCAGTTTATTGTTTGCGGCGATGATATGACAAAAAAACCATCAGCTGAACCGTTACAATTTGCTTGCAGACAACTTAATGTAAGCCCAGAAAAAGCCATTATGATCGGTGACTCTAAAAGCGATGTATTAGCAGCTAAAGCTGCTAATGTTGATGTTATCGCGCTCGGTTATGGTTATAACCAAGGTGAAAACCTTGCTGATTTCAATCCAGAGTACCTCTGTGATAATTTCTTAGATATAATACCTGTTCTTACGCAAAGGTAAGTGCATTTTAAATTTAGTCTTATTAGTTTAGTAAAATAAAGGAACATCATGAGTAAACCAGTAGTGTTAAGTGGCATTCAGCCAACCGGTGGTATGACAATAGGCAACTATGTTGGCGCTATTAACCAGTGGCTTAAGCTACAGGAAGACCACGAAAGTTTCTTTATGCTGGTTGATTTACATGCCATTACTGTACGTCAAGATCCTGAGCAGCTGCGCTCACGTGTTTTAGATGGTATTGCATTGTATGCGGCGTGTGGTATCGACCCTGAAAAATCTGCGTTATTTGTTCAATCTCAAGTGCCAGAGCATGCTCAGCTTAGTTGGGTTTTAAACTGCTATGCGCAAATGGGTGAGCTTAACCGTATGACGCAATTTAAAGACAAGTCATCAAAGCATGCTAATAACGTAAACGTGGGCTTATTTTCATACCCTGTATTACAAGCCGCTGATATTTTGTTGTATCAAGCAGATCAAGTGCCAGTAGGCGAAGACCAAAAGCAGCATTTAGAGCTTACTCGTGATATTGCGACGCGTTTTAATAACCTGTACGGAGACGTATTTAAGCTTCCTGAGCCATACATTCCTGAATTTGGTGCACGTGTAATGAGCTTGCAAGACCCACTAAAGAAAATGTCTAAGTCAGATGAAAATCCAAACGGCTACATCATGTTGTTAGATGAACCGAAGAAGATTGAAAAGAAACTGAAAAAAGCCGTTACTGATTCAGACGAGCAAGCACGTATTTACTTCGACCGTGAAGAAAAACCAGGCGTATCTAATTTACTTACCTTGTTATCAGTTGCCACTAAACGCTCAATCGAAGACTTAGTGCCTGAGTACGAAGATAAAATGTATGGTCACCTGAAAAAAGATACAGCAGCAGCCGTGGTTAGCATGATTGAGCCTATCCAAGCGCGTTTTCATGAAATTCGTGATGATCAAGCGTTACTTAATAGCATCATGAAGTCTGGCGCTGAGAAAGCGAGTATTCGTGCTGAAAAAACATTAAAAGCAGTGTACGACGCGGTGGGTTTTATTCCTCGCCCGTAGTCATATAACAAGGGCGTTTAAAGATATAAAAATACCGCTTATAAGCGGTATTTTTATATCTAAGCGTCTAACAGAAACTCAATGCCATTAAGGCGCTAAATAGGCAAATGAGTGACACAGCATATTTATCTGTTTTTTCCATTCTACGTTCCTCATCACATTTAAAATATGACTCAATTTTCATCAAAGCTGGTTGGGTATATCTTCAGGTATAAAGGTTGGTGACCTGTTGATAGCGCTACAATAACGGCCTTAGAGGGGGAATGTCGCTTATCAAGATATGAGCAATTTGTTTGATAAGGTTTTTTAATTGATATCTTTTATTTATCAGTGGGTTATATTTAAACCTTATGAAAGGAAATAAGCTTTTAATCAGTACTTTTTAGTGTTTTTTATTGCTTAGTAGGCTTTGCTTTAGCTGCGCTTTCTTTCATTGGTTTCAAAAAACGCAGTAAGCTAAGTGAGTAGCGTGTTTGAGCCGCTATTTTTTAACGGGCGTAACGCCAGGCGAATCACAAGCGATCACCGAAAAGCGATAGCCATACGGCGCATTGTGATCGGGGGTAATTTGAACAATCTCATAATCATTCAATTCCACAGCTTTACTCGTCTCATCTTTTAAGCAACGAGAGTAACTATCAGCCTCAAAGCTAAAAGCAAACATGGCAATGAGACGTTTGCTGCGCTCAAAGTAGCCCTTGGTATTTAAAAATTGACGTAAGTTTTCAACGGTTTCACTCTCACCATCACTCTCACCCTCACTGTCTATCTCAACATTGCGCTTAGATGGGGGCGTTTCTGCGCTGCTCTTTGGAAGGTGTTGTTCTATTTTTTCACTGATTTCTTCAACGGCTTTTTGTTGCTCAGAGGGTGACTCTTTTGCTATCGCTTGGCCATCAACAAAGCTTGTAAGAATATTATCAAGCACCTCTTCAGGTGGTTTGTCATTAATGAACGAAGTCAGATTAATAAAGACCACTGACGCTAA
Organism: Pseudoalteromonas sp. JSTW; assembly: GCF_013423925.1. Lineage (NCBI taxonomy): Bacteria > Pseudomonadati > Pseudomonadota > Gammaproteobacteria > Alteromonadales > Pseudoalteromonadaceae > Pseudoalteromonas > Pseudoalteromonas sp. JSTW. Next base: position 3,172,821 of record NZ_CP058972.1, on the reverse strand, counting down.
TATAAAGCGCACTATAGCCGTTAATAATGGTGAATAACTTTGACTAATAAATTTTATTCGCTCTGAGCCAAACGGTTTTATTAATAATAAAATGAAGATATAGAAGGGTAAAAAAAGTTGAAACAACAGCAGGGTACCTAATGTGATCCCCATTGCCCAAGGGGGCAAATACAGTAAGGTGGCAAAGTTATGGGTATAGTTAAAGTGGTTGGCCGACACATGGGTAACGTCATTAACAATGCCACTGGCCCCAGCTAATACAAAGTTTGCGATACTGGCATAGAAAATTAAGATGAGTGCTTTGCCCGCTAAAGAGTGCCACAGCTGATTAAACTTAGGCCAAAATTCAATAACGAGGGCAATGATAGTGATGGTGGCACTTAGCCAGCCTGATTGCAGAACAATCAGGCTGCTTAATGCTAAAAGGTAGAGCTTTTGTGCGGTACTTAAGTTAAACCAAATGGCTTGTATACGTTCAACCAACCTTGTTTTATGAGGTTGCCAGCTACGCTGCTGTTGTTGAAACTGTTTATTAGCGCGCCACTTCGCTATTTTTAAATACCTACGCACCCAACGTCCTTTTTTATAGTAGTGGTTTTAAGTATCTGCCTGTGTGTGAACGTTCGCAATCGGCCACTTCTTCAGGGGTACCCGAAATTAAAATTTCACCGCCGCCAGAGCCCCCTTCAGGGCCTAAATCGACAATCCAGTCAGCAGTTTTGATCACATCAAGATTGTGTTCAATCACTACAATGGTATTGCCATGGTCGCGTAAACGGTGAAGCACCACTAATAATTGCTGAATATCAGCAAAGTGTAAACCTGTTGTAGGTTCATCAAGTATATAGAGTGTTTTACCCGTGTCGCGTTTTGATAGCTCACGTGCCAGTTTTACACGCTGCGCTTCACCACCTGATAAGGTTGTTGCTGCTTGCCCTAAACGGATATAAGACAAGCCAACATCCATTAGGGTTTGTAGCTTGCGGGCAATCGCGGGAATTTTATCAAAATACTCGCGCGCGTCTTCCACGGTCATTTCTAATACTTGGTGAATATTTTTACCTTTGTACTGTACTTCAAGTGTTTCACGGTTGTAGCGCTGACCTTTACATACATCACACGGCACATACACGTCTGGTAAAAAGTGCATTTCTACTTTGATTACGCCATCACCTTGACACGCTTCACAACGACCGCCTTTCACGTTAAAGCTAAAGCGACCGACTTTATAACCTCGTGAGCGGGCTTCTTGGGTGCCAGCAAACAGTTCACGAATACCAGTAAAAATACCGGTGTATGTGGCAGGGTTTGAACGTGGCGTACGGCCAATCGGGCTTTGGTCAATATCAATTACTTTATCAAAGTGTTCAAGACCACTAATCGATTTATACGGTGCGGCCTCTGCGGTCGTTGCACCATTAAGTTCAGTGTGAGCGAGTTTAAATAAGGTGTCGTTGATAAGCGTTGACTTACCAGAGCCTGAAACACCAGTGATACAGGTCATCAAACCGAATGGAATTTTTAAATCAACATTCTTTAGGTTATTACCCGTTGCGCCGAATAGCTCAAGCCATTTGTCGTTCGTTGGATGACGAGTGGTTGGTACTTCAATTTTTTTCACACCCGATAAGTATTGCCCGGTGATAGAGTCTTTGCTCGCTAAAATATCGTCATGCGTACCTTGTGCGATAACATGACCACCATGAACACCGGCACCTGGACCAATATCGATAATGTGATCTGCAGCGCGAATTGCATCTTCATCGTGTTCAACCACTATCACGGTATTCCCTAAATCGCGAAGGTGAATAAGGGTTTTTAGCAAGCGGTCGTTGTCGCGTTGGTGTAAACCAATTGACGGTTCATCCAGTACATACATAACACCAACAAGCCCAGCACCAATTTGGCTTGCCAAGCGAATACGCTGCGCTTCACCGCCCGATAGCGTGTCTGCACTGCGCTCAAGTGATAAGTAGTTTAAGCCAACATTTATTAAAAACGATAAGCGATCACGGATCTCTTTTAAGATTTTATCGGCAATCTGAGCACGCTGACCTGTAAGCGCTAGGCCTTCAAAAAATGCCATACTTTCACCAATACTCATGGTGGTGATGGCAGGCAAATTAGTTTGACCTATGAATACGTGACGAGCCTCTTGGCGTAAACGAGAACCATGACAGCTTGGACATGCTTGGCTGGTTTGATATTTTGCCAGCTCTTCGCGAACTGAGTTTGACTCGGTTTCGCGGTAGCGGCGGTTCATATTATTTAATACACCTTCAAACTCGTGATTACGAGTAATAAGGTCGCCGCGGTCATTTCGATAATTAAAGGCGATTTTGGTTTTACCCGATCCTTCAAGAATGACTTTTTGGGCATCTTTACTTAATTCTTGAAACGGGGCTTCTAGGTCAAAGCCATAGTGTTCAGCCACTGCTTGCAGCATCTGAAAATAATAAAAGCTGCGTTTGTCCCAGCCCTTAATCGCACCGCCCGATAAACTTAGCTCTGGGTTTTGCACCACACGATTGGGATCAAAGTACTGGCGAACCCCTAAACCATCACAGCTTTGACATGCACCAGCAGGATTATTAAACGAGAAAAGGCGAGGCTCAAGCTCGCTCATAGCGTAGCCACATGTTGGACAGGCAAAGTTTGCTGAAAAAAGCATGTCTTCGCTAAGTGAGTCATCCATTGCAGCGACGTGCGCAACACCACTTGAAAGATCAAGGGCTGTTTCGAATGACTCGGCTAAGCGCTGCTGCTGACCATCTTTCACTTTAAAACGATCGACAACCACTTCTATCGTGTGCTTTTTGTGCAGCTCTAACGTGGGAGGATCTGATAAGTCACATACCTCACCATCTATACGGGCACGAATAAAACCTTGACTTGCTAGTTGCTCAAGTAGCTTTACATGCTCACCTTTACGGTCTTTAACCACGGGGGCGAGTAGCATAAGTTTACTGCCCTCTGGCAGAGCTAAAACCGTGTCGACCATTTGGCTAATTGTTTGTGCTGCCAGTGGTAGGTCGTGGGTAGGGCAGCGAGGTTCACCAACACGGGCAAAGAGTAAACGCAGGTAATCGTATATCTCGGTGATTGTGCCAACCGTCGAACGTGGATTGTGCGAGGTTGATTTTTGCTCAATAGAGATAGCCGGTGAAAGACCTTCGATATGATCAACATCAGGCTTTTCCATTAACGATAAAAATTGTCTTGCATAGGCTGAGAGTGATTCTACATAACGACGTTGCCCTTCTGCATACAATGTATCAAACGCTAAAGACGATTTCCCTGAACCAGATAGGCCAGTGATAACTATCAGCTTATCACGGGGAATGGTTAGGCTGATGTCTTTTAAATTGTGCGTACGGGCGCCTCGGACTTCAATGTTTTCCATGCTATCTCGTTTTATTACCAAGTGATTATTTCAGTATCTCACAATACGCGACAAGATTAATCCTTGATCAAAGAAAAAATCCTCACTTACAGGTGATTATTTATTTTTCGCTTGTGGTAGAATCCACGCTTACATTTTAATAGACAGCAAGATTCAGTAATTCATGACAGCATCTTCACTCAACTCCCGAGAAAAACGCGCTGCCGTTTCGTTAGCGAGCGTGTTTGCGTTCCGTATGCTTGGCCTATTTATGTTGATGCCAGTTCTGGCTATTTATGGTCAGCAATTGGAAGGTTTTTCGCCGCTATGGATTGGTTTTGCAATCGGTGCGTATGGTTTAACGCAAGCCGTGTTACAAATTCCAATGGGGTGGTTGTCGGATAAAATAGGCCGTAAAAAAGTGATTATTGGAGGCCTGTGCGTGTTTGCGCTTGGTTCCGTTATTGCTGCCACCGCCGAGTCGGTACAAATGGTGACGTTTGGCCGTGCATTACAAGGTATGGGCGCGATTGCCAGTGCGTTACTTGCTTTGGCTTCAGATTTAAGCCGAGATGAGCAGCGTCCAAAGGTGATGGCTGTTATTGGTATGTGTATTGGTATGAGCTTTGCTGTTGCGATGCTACTAGGGCCAATAGTTGCGGCATCTTGGGGTGTTGCTGGCGTTTTTTGGCTAACAGCTGGGTTGGCCATTTTAGGTATTTTTATTGTCTTGTTTTTGGTTCCAAATGCAGTAAACAAGGCACCCAAAGGCGACACGCTTGCCACCTTAGATGACATAAAACAATTAATTAAACACCCGCAATTAGCACGTTTAGATTTTGGGGTTATGTTACTTCATCTTACGTTAACCACGGTGTTTGTAGCCTTACCGGGTCAATTAATTAAAGATGGATTAATTGCTGATCATCATTGGTATTTATATATTCCAGTCTTATTTTTAGCGTTTTTCTTAATGGCGCCAATGATGATAGTGGCTATCCGCAAAGAAAAAGAAAAACAGGCGTTTATTGGTTCAATCGCTTTATTAGTATTGAGCATGCTGGCGATGTCATTCTGGGTTGATTCTGTGATTGGCATCGGTGTGTGTATGTTAGTTTACTTTGTCGCATTTAATTTTTTAGAAGCCACTATGCCTGCATTAGTGTCTCGTATTGCCCCTGCAAACCAGAAAGGCTCTGCCATGGGCGTGTTTTCGTCTACGCAGTTTTTTGGTGCCTTTTTAGGTGGTTTATTGGGGGGCTATGTTGCACAAGCGCTAAGTGCGCAAGCAGTGTTTGCGGCGGCGGCACTTGTTGGGGTAATATGGCTTATCCTTGCTTGGAATATGCAAGTCCCACCAAGAAGTAAAATTATTAGCTTAATGACAGAATTAAGTTCCGAGCAGCAGGCACAAGCGCTTGCTTCTCGTCTAGTTGCTTTACCGGGCGTAATAGAAGCAACGGTTGTTTGCGATGAAAATCGCAGCTATTTAAAGATTAATGATAAAGAATTTGACCTAGACCAAGCACGAAAAGCGGCTGGTTTAATCTAACGTTTAAAGGAGAAGTTCCATGGCACGCGGTGTGAACAAAGTAATCTTGGTTGGTAATTTAGGCCAAGATCCAGAAGTACGTTATATGCCTAATGGCAATGGTGTAGCGAATATCAGCATTGCTACGACTGACAGCTGGAAAGATAAAAACACAGGGCAAATGCAAGAGCGTACAGAATGGCACCGTGTTGTTTTATTTGGCAAGCTAGCTGAAGTAGCGGGTGAGTACCTTCGTAAAGGTTCACAAGTTTATATTGAGGGTCGTTTACAAACACGTAAGTGGACTGATCAATCTGGCCAAGAAAAATTTACCACTGAAATCGTGGTAGACATGGGCGGTCAAATGCAAATGTTAGGTGGCCGTGGTGGCGACCAACAGGGTGGTGGTTATCAAGGTGGCCAATCACAAGGCGGTTACCAAGGTGGTCAACAACAAGGTGGCGGCTATGGTGGCGGTTCGCAGCAAGCGCAAAGCAACAGCTATGCACCTCAGCAGCAGCCAGCACCGGCGCCAGCACAACAACAGCGCCCACAACAACAGCCTGCACCTGCACCGCAGCAAAATAACAACCAATACGGTGGTTATGGCCAACAGCAAAGCAGCGCACCACAGCAAGGTGGTTTTGCTCCTAAGCCACAAAATGCACCGCAAGGTGGCGCATCAAACCCAATGGAACCACCAATCGATTTTGACGACGATATCCCGTTTTAGCACCGGGGAAAAGTTAAAGTATTAAGCAAGATACTTTATATAAAGATTGTATTAAGAACCCAGCCTTGGTGCTGGGTTTTTTATTGCTCAAAATAGACCACTTAATTAAGCACAATGGTATAAACGAATGGGGATGGCTTCGAATATGTTTCGGTTACAAAATAATTCTCATTAAGGCATTTTGCTAGGTGTTTAAATTTACGTAACTTTTGACAGCGTTGGTCAGGGGATGAATCAGAAATTTCTTTAAATCGCGCTGCAGCCTTGTATTTATAGGGTTCTTGAACAACACTTTGTGTATATTTGGGCAACTAACTTGTGAAATGAAAAAAGACCTAACATCACAAATAAAGCAACCGGAAGTCATTTATGTGACGGCCGCTTTTTTGTTATTAGTTGTTTTTAATATTTTTTTAAGTGACGTATTACACGAGAAAGTGCATCGCACAGGTACTGAGCTTGCAAGGCAAGTATACGACTTAAACTTAGACCCCATTGCGTCAAAAGATATCATTGCAACCTTAGTTGAAAGTAAAGGTTTTGCTATGAACGTGACAGATGTGCCACATAATTTTGCCAACTTTATTGATTTAGAGCAGGAGGTATTTAGTTATCACACTGTGAGTTTGCGCCTTTTTCACTGGCCTTCATGGGTCGTTGAAAGTCATTTATTTATCTTTTTAAACTTAATTCTAATTGGGGCTGGGTATTGGGGATTTCGCTGGTGGCGGGTACTGTCTAAAAAAGTATTGGTAGCCGCAGCACCGCCGGTGAAGCCTATTGAAAAACAGGTCAAGCCGGTACTTACAAAAGGAGAGCTGCCAAAGCCGCTGCCTCATCAAGATTTAAATATTTTGTATGGGGTACCAACAAACTACAATCATTTATTTGCTCTGTTTTTTTGGAAAACCCCGTTTCCGGCGAATCTTGATGTCGATAATTACTTTAAAGTAGTGATTGCCAAAGGGTTTGGGGAACTTGTTAACCGTTCGGTAAAACTACTTCCCTCGGGCGGTATAGCTGTAACACTAAACAGTGTGCCTGCCACCGAAGTTGATAAGTACACCAAGCGTTTGCATCACGTTGTATATCAAGCGTGCCTTAATTATCGCAGCGATTTATCGCGTGGTGATATAAAAATAGGTGTATGTAATTACCGTACTGGTGCTGATCAGGCTGTGGTGTATCAGCTTACTAAATCGGCACTGACTTTAGCTAAGCAAAGTGCGTGGCAACACATTCACCGCTTACCGTTTGGGCATACGCAATCTAGTATGCTCACTGATAGTAATGAGCACCTGTTTGAGTACATTAAGAAAAAGCATTTTATGCTGTTCTTTCAACCGTTGTTTGACTTAGAAACAGGGGAAATTTTACAGCATGAAGCGCTTATTAGAATTCGTCATAAAAGCTTAGGATTACTTGCTGCTCGTCATTTCATTCCACAGATGACCAGCAAGAAAGATGTTTTATTGTTAGATCAGACCGTAGTGACACAAGTACAAAAAATGCTTGATAACGAATCAGGTGCGATGATGGTAAGTATAAACTTACATGCGATGAACTGGTTTAATGATGAGTTTTGGCATTGGTTTAAAGCGCAAATGCAAGGCTTTGATGCAGCTAATAAATTACAATTTGAGCTCAGTGAAGACGATTATTTAAAACAGCATAAACAATTAAGCTCGCAGTTTGCTTGTTTAGAAAAATTATCCGCAGGTATTGTGATTGACAATGTTCGCAGTGCCGAAAACCTTGTTGAATACAAGCAACTTAATAATGTGTGTAGTATTAAATTGGCATACGAGCTTATTCATAATATTGATACTAATACGCAGCAACAAAAAGTGGTTAGACAGATTATAGCGAAAGGCAATGAGCTTAATTTTCCTGTTTATGCTGTAGGCGTTGAAACACGCAACGAGCTTGCAACATTAAAAAACCTAGGCGTCATCGCAGCGCAAGGTTTTTACTTTGCTGAACCCCTACAAAAGCTTGCCGATATAACGCCTTTTAGTTAGATTAAACGACGGTACTTTAAGCCGTCTAACCCTTGCAAGCCACCAGTATGGATAGCCATGATCTGCGTGCCTTCTGCAAAGAAACCTTGTTCTATCAATTGCCACAGCGCATACATCATTTTACCGCTATAAATAGGCTCTAGTGGGATGGCATGTTGTTGCGTAAATGTCTGACAAAACTCCCACAGTTCATGACTGAATTTGCCATAACCGCCATCATGATGTTCAAGTAATAGCTGCCAATTTTTTTGTTGTCTTGCTTTACGGCTCAGTTGCTTAATGTCATCAATTAAATATTCGGCCTGTTTTAATACTGCAATACCGAGCACGGTTGTGGAGTGTGGGCTGCCTTCAATTAAGCCTGCCAGCGTGCCACCACTGCCTGTTGGGCAAATAATGACATCGCTCGTCGGTAAGCTTTGCGCTAATTCTTGGCACCCCAGCAGCGCCGCAGGGTTAGTGCCTCCCTCGGGTAGAATATAAGCATGCGGGAACTGCTTTTGTAATTCTGCCAAATAGCGGCTTTCGCCTCTTAAACGGTAAGTAATACGGTTAACGGGGTGCAATGTCATCCCGCAGCGTTTGGCGTACTGCAATGTGGGGTTGTGTTCATCAAGCTCAGGTCCGCGAATAATACCGTGCGTTTTAAACCCAAATAACTGACCCGCAGCTGCTGTGGCATGAATATGGTTTGAAAATGCGCCGCCAAAAGTGAGTAGCTCAGTTTTTCCCTGTTGTTGCATAGCCCGTAAATTAAATTTTAATTTACGCCATTTGTTACCACTAATTTGTGGGTGAATAAGATCATCACGTTTAATCTGTAATGTCAGCTTTTGTGCTGATAACAGTTCGTGGTTGATGGTTTGAACAGGCGATTCAGAAATAATAGTCACGGTTTAATTTACGCTAAAAAAGACGCTTAATTGTAGCAAAGTCGTCATAGAGATAGAAATTAGTCAATTAAACTAAAATGATTTTGTTATTTACTGGCATCAACTAAGGTAATAGTTGTAAACTCAGATAATAATTGAACAAAGCTTGTGTTTTGCCTTGCAAGTACATAGCATAAGAGTTTAATTATAAAAAATAATAATGACCAAATAATTGCCGCTTTTTGGGAATGGAATATATGCGAATTGCTCCTTTATCTCTGTTAATTTCAGTTAGTTTGCTAGCATCGAGTGCATTTGCACAAGATACTGCTACGGTAACTGGCATTGAATCAGAGATCAGTAAAAAACAAGCCGAATACGATAACTCGACCTTAATACTCGAAAAACACCTAAAAGAAGAAAGTCAGTTACAAAAACAACTCGAATTATTGCGCGCCCGCTCAGCTGAGCTAGACAAAGAAAAAAACCAAGCGCTTGATGCAATGAACGAGATGTATCGTCGATTAATTGATGACCCCACTTTAGATATTAGCAATGCACAAACGCGCTATCAAAAAGCAGTGGTGGATCACAAACAGAACAAAGATGACATTTCGATGCAATTGGCGGCAATTGCATCGCATAGAAAAGATATTGAGCAAATTCGTGTTGCTAAGCATACCCAACTAAACACCTTAGAGAGCTTAAAAGAGCAACTCGCAACAGCACGTGTTGAACGTTTGCGCAATGAGTTTACGCGTGAAGGCACACTTGAAGTTAATCATACGATTAATTGTAAGCGCACTGAAACATTAGCAGCGTGTGAGCAACGTGGTCAGCAAATGGGATTACAAAAAGCCACCAAGCGCTTTGTAGATCAAATTTTTGCTAACTTAACAGAAGAACGTTTAGTTGAGCCGAAACGCAATTTAGCGGGTGCACAAGTTAAAATTTTAAGTAGTCATGTTGTAAATAGTGCCTTTAGCGGACAAGGTAACTATAACGTGAACTTAAGCGTAACGATGCGCGGTGATGTGAACAGCAGCCGTTTATGTAGTCTGCTTAACTTAGACAACCGTTTTTGCGCAGATTATGGTTCACCGCTTGCTGGAAACTATCAACCCAATTACACCACCACTTACTCTGATAGTCAGTTAACATTCAGTGACTCTCAGGATAATAGTCAGGTGGTATCGGTTTCGCGTATGAGCGAACAACCTGTAAGTGATTACTCAGTAAAAAAGCCAGTAAGGGTTGAACCATTACCTGATCTAAAAAAATCTAAAATGGTTGAATTAACGCTTCGTTCAAATGTTTATGATGATGAAGTGTTTATTGATGGTGTGAGCTTTGGGTCAACCAAGCTAACGACATCATTACCAAGAGGTTTTCATGATATTGAGATACGCAAGCGTGGTTATAAAAGCTATAAAGCGCGTTTAGACTTGCGTAAAGCTCAAACTATTAATGCAAAATTAGTGAAAGAGCCTGAACCAATTGTCGCTGCCGTTGTCGCAACAGAGCAACCTACAGCAGCGCCAGTGGCAAGTATTGTTAATAAAACCAATACAGCGAGTATTGTGGTTATCCCAGCGGGTACATTTAAAATGGGTGACATTAACGGTAATGGCTTAGCTAATGAGCGCCCTGTTGTTGAAAAAACCATTGCTAACTCATTTGCCATGCAAAGCAAAGAAGTCAGTGTGGGTGAATATGAGCAATTCGTTGCTAATACAGGTTATAAAACAGAAGCCGAAAAGAATCGTGGCTGTGCTTATTACTTAAATGGTGAGCCAGTATGGGAAGCGACCTTAAACTGGCGCAACCCAGGTTTTGAGCAAGACAGTGATTTCCCGGCTGTTTGCTTAACGTATAATGATGCCAAAGCATATGCAGATTGGTTATCAGGGCAAACAGGGCAGTTGTTTCGTTTACCGAATGAGGTTGAGTGGGAGTACGCTGCACGCGCAGGTAAAGAAACTGAATACCCTTGGGGTAACGAGATAGGTAAAAATTTAGCGAACTGTGGCTGGTGTGGTAGTGAATGGTCAAACAAAAGCGCTGCACCAACCGGGTCGTTTTCTCCTAATGCATTTGGTCTGTATGACACAGTAGGTAATGTATGGGAATGGACAAACAAAAAACCGGGGCAGTCTGATGTGACTGTTCGTGGTGGGGCATGGAATTTCGCTCCGAGCCTAGCACGTGTATCAACACGCTTAATTTTAGCGCCAGATTTTCGTGCAAACTATATCGGGTTTCGTTTAGTACGCGAGCGATAAAAATTTTTAAAGGAAGCAAAGCAGGCTTCCTTTTTTAGCAATTTAATAAAGGCAGTTGCGCTTTATTGTGCTTAGCATGGTAGAGTGAGAGCAGCTAGTATAAGAACGTATTATCAAAGGTCATCCAGCCTCATGTTTAAAAAACTTCGTGGTATTTTTTCAAACGATCTATCGATCGACTTGGGTACAGCCAATACCCTTATTTATGTAAAAGAAGAAGGTATCGTATTAAATGAACCTTCAGTAGTTGCTATTCGTCAAGAGCGAGCTGGTGGTCCTAAAAGTGTTGCGTCTGTAGGTACGGAAGCAAAACAAATGTTAGGCCGTACACCGGGTAACATTAAAGCGATTCGTCCAATGAAAGACGGTGTTATTGCCGACTTTTATGTCACCGAAAAAATGCTCCAGCACTTTATCAAGCAAGTACATAACAACAATTTTATGCGTCCTAGCCCACGTGTCTTAATTTGTGTGCCGTGTGGGGCAACACAAGTTGAAAAACGCGCTATTCGCGAATCAGCAATGGGTGCAGGTGCACGTGAAGTGTATTTGATTGAAGAGCCAATGGCTGCGGCAATCGGTGCAGGCTTACCTGTATCAGAAGCAACCGGTTCAATGGTTGTAGATATCGGTGGTGGTACGACAGAAGTGGCCATTATCTCGCTTAATGGCGTGGTTTACTCATCATCTGTGCGTATTGGTGGTGATAAATTTGATGAAGCTATTATCAACTACGTCCGTCGTAACTTTGGTAGCCTAATTGGTGAAGCAACTGCTGAAAATATCAAGCATCAGATCGGTTCGGCATTCAAAACCGATGAGCCTGTTGAGATTGAAGTACGTGGTCGTAACCTTGCTGAAGGCGTGCCGCGCTCATTTACACTTAACTCACATGAAATCCTAGAAGCATTACAAGAGCCTCTAATGGGGATTGTAAGTGCGGTTATGGTTGCACTTGAGCAATCACCTCCTGAGCTTGCCTCTGATATCTCTGCACACGGCATGGTATTAACAGGCGGTGGTGCACTGTTAAAAGATTTAGATCGTTTATTAATGGAAGAAACAGGTATTCCTGTTGTTGTTGCTGACGACCCACTAACTTGTGTTGCTCGTGGTGGCGGTAAAGCATTAGAAATGATTGATATGCACGGTGGTGACGTATTTAGTTACGACTAATGAAGTTAATGTTTGGTCGTACCATCTCTTTGCAACTGCGACTCTTTGTCGCAGTGCTTTTGAGTGTCGTATTGATTGTGGGCGATCGATATACACAAGGTGGTACAACAATCCGCACCAGTTTAAATACACTGGTTAGCCCACTCATCTATCTTGCCAATTTGCCGTATGAGCTATTTAGTATTGGTGCGAAGAATCTTCATACTCGCGATCAGCTTCTTACTGAAAACGAAGCACTGAAGAAAAAACAGCTTTTACAAAGCGAACAACTACAACAGCTGCAATTTTTATCGCGTGAAAACGACAAGTTGCGTGCGTTACTCGGTTCGTCTGCAAAGCAATCAAATCGTAAAATAATTGCCCAAGTGCTCTCTGTTCATTCAAATCCATACAGCCATCAGGTTGTGATCAATCGTGGCACTACAGATGGCTTAAGCGAAGGCCAAGCTGTGATTGATGAAATGGGGGTTGTCGGGCAAATTACACAAGTGGGTTCAACCACTTCTCGCGTTTTGCTTATGACCGACACAACCCATGCGACACCGGTACGTATTTTACGCAATGATGTTCGCACTGTGGTTGAAGGGATTGGCAAAATAAATGTCGTGAAGCTGTCGCATGTGCCGCATAGCCTTGATGTACGTATTGGTGATATTTTAGTGACTTCAGGTCTAGGGGGGACTTTCCCTGAGGGGTATCCTGTGGCCGTGGTAACCGAAATTAATCGTGATGAAGGGCACCCATTCGCACAAGTGTATGCTGAGCCAATTGCCCAACTTGACCGAATTCGTTTATTGGTTGTGCTGTGGCGTAATCAGCAGGAGAGCATAAGCAATGAATAGCCGTCACTCTTTGCTGATTGCAATTAGTATCTTTTTTGCACTGGTCATGGCATTAATGCCGTTACCTATCTCATTTGAGCCATACCGCCCAGACTGGGTGTTACTGGTGCTTATGTACTGGTCGTTAGCGGTGCCGCACCGTTTAAACATTGGCACAGCGTGGGTTGTGGGTTTATTAATGGACTTAGCATCGGGCTCTCCACTGGGCGTGAACTCGCTGACCTATTCGGTGTGTATTTTTATTACCGCCAGTAACTTTCAAAAAATTAGAAACTTTTCTTTATGGCAGCAAAGTATATTAATTGCTTTGTTTTTAACGCTTTACCACTTAATGCAATTTTGGCTTAATCACTTTTTGATGGGAGTTTACTTCAGCCCTCATTATATGTGGCCCGTGCTGACTGGCATGCTGTGTTGGTGGTGGATTTTCTTAATTTTGCGTAAATACCGCCGTCATTTCAGGATTAGATAATGCAAACCGCAATTTATTTGGCGTCTGCATCACCGCGCCGAAAAGAGTTGCTCAGCCAACTCGGCGTTGAGTTTTCTCAATTTAGCGTTGATGCAGATGAAAGCCAATTTCCGAACGAATCGCCACGTCATTACGTAGAACGTTTAGCCAAACTCAAAGCACAATCAGGCGTTGCAATGGGCTATACCGACAGGCCCGTGTTAGGCAGTGATACGGTTGTGGTTATTGATGACACAGCCCTTGGCAAACCGCTTGATAAAGCCGACTTTGTAGCAACGATGCAACGTTTGTCGGGCCGAACTCACCAAGTTATGACCGCCGTTGCAATTGCTGATACACAGCACGTAAAAAGCTGCCTTGTAATTACCGATGTCACTTTTAAACAGCTTAGCGATGATGAAATCGACGCTTATTGGCACTCTGGTGAACCGCACGATAAAGCGGGTGGTTATGGCATTCAAGGCCAAGGTGGACGGTTTGTAAGTCATATTTCTGGTAGCTATTTTGCAGTAGTAGGCTTACCTTTATATGAGACTGAGCAGTTATTAAATGAATTTTTAAGAGGGTAACATGAGCACTGAATTACTGATCAACGTTACACCGAGTGAAAGTCGTGTTGCGCTTATTGAAAACGGCGTACTACAAGAGATCCAGCTAGAAAGAATCGGCAACCTAGGCATTGTTGGCAATATTTACTTAGGCAAAATCAGCCGTGTATTACCGGGAATGCAAGCCGCATTTGTTGATATAGGCTTAGAGAAAGCAGCGTTCTTGCACGCATCTGACATTGTAAATAGTGCTTCAATTGTTGAAGGGGTCGATGAGCAGCCCATTAAAAAGGTGCAAGATATCCGTGAACTAGTGCGCCAAGGTCAATACATCATGGTGCAAGTAGTGAAAGATCCTTTGGGCACCAAAGGGGCGCGCTTAACGACTGATATCACAATTCCATCACGCTATTTAGTGTTCATGCCTGACGCGACCCATGTTGGCGTAAGTCAGCGTATTGAAACCGAAGAAGAACGTACCAGACTGAAAAAAATAGTCGCTGAATATGGCGATGAAGATGGCAGCTTTATTGTGCGTACTGCTGCCGAAGGCGCTTCAGAAGCTGAGCTGCGTCACGATGCAGAGTTTTTGAAAAAACTGTGGCAAAAAATTGTCAATAAACGCAAAAAAATCAGTAAAGAGAGCATCTTACACGAAGACTTAACGCTGGCGTTTCGTACCCTGCGTGATTATGTTGGCGAAGACATGGAGCGCATTCGTGTTGACTCAAAGCTGACATACCAAGAGTTAAAAGAATTTACTGAAGAGTTTGTGCCCATCTTATCTGGGGCGCTTGAATACTACCCAGGTGAGCGACCTATTTTCGATTTGTTTGATGTCGAAACCGAAATTCAAAAAGCCCTTCACCGTAAAGTTGAACTTAAATCAGGTGGTTATTTAATTATTGACCAAACCGAAGCAATGACTACCGTTGATGTAAATACCGGTGCATTTGTTGGGCATCGTAATTTAGAAGAAACCATTTTTAACACCAACATCGAGGCAACATCGGCAATCGCACGACAACTGCGATTACGTAATTTAGGTGGCATTATCATTATCGACTTTATCGATATGGTAAGTGACGAGCATAAACGTCGCGTTTTACACTCACTTGAGTCGGCACTGGCAAAAGACCGCGCAAAAGCCAACATCAATGGCTTATCTGCTCTGGGTTTAGTCGAGATGACTCGTAAGCGTACCCGCGAAAGTTTAGAACATATTTTATGTGACGTGTGCCCCGCGTGTTCAGGCCGAGGGTCGCAAAAAACCGTTGAAACGGTATGCTACGAAATTCTGCGTGAAATTGTCAGGGTTAACCGTGCCTACGCAGCCGATAAGTTTATGGTGTATGCAGCGCCTTCGGTAAGCGAAGCGTTGATCAACGATGAGTATCATAACCTCGCCGAGCTTGAACTATTTATAGGTAAACAGGTCAGTATTCAAACAGAGAGTTTATACAATCAAGAACAGTTTGATGTGGTAATGATGTAATGAAGGCAAAAACGGTCTGCTTTTTTTGTTTACGTAAGTTATGGCAAGTTTTTGCTATTACTATCGTACTGCTGGCCGTTATTGTCTCTGTTTTAAAGTATACCCTGCCATATGCCAATGACTATAAAGGCGACATTGAAGCGTTTTTGTATGAACAGTTCGATGTAAATCTTTCAATAGGTGCTATCTCAGCCAGTTGGCAAGGTAAAGGCCCTTCATTAGTCCTTGAAGATATTTCCTTTGAGGACAACCAGACTTCACCGATTGCACTCACCATAGATAAAGCCAGCCTAGAGGTAAATCTGTGGGAGTCGATTAAAACTCGTCAACTTAAATCAAGTTACTTTGTGATCAATGGTTTTCATGCCGATGTTGATTTGCCAACCATGCTTAAGTTTGGCAACAACAAGCAAGCAGACAGTTTTGAGCAAAAAGAGTTAATAGAAAGCTTGTTTTTGGGTGAAACGGGCCACTTTGCGATTCAAGACAGTAGCATTAATTTTATGCTTAATGATGGCAAAGAGCGTACGTTAATTCTTGAAAACATTGTGTGGCAAAATACCCCAGAACAGCACCAAGGTTCAGGAAGCCTAGCCTTACCGGGGATTTCTGTCGGCAACTTTGATGCCCGCATGGCACTTAATGGTTCAACGCTTGAGACCATGGCTGGCGATATTTATGTGCAAGCTGCGAATGTCGATGTCTCAAAATGGTTGGCACAATACATCAATACAGACAAACAACAATTGCACTCCGATATGAACTTGCAAACTTGGTTTAGCCTTGAAAAAGGACTGATCAGTGACGTAAAAGTGCAATGGTTACCCAGCTACATAAATTGGCAACAAAACCAAGAAGCGCATCAAATTAGTTTAAATGAAGGGGGCTTTCACTTATTCCCTTGGCAGAATGGTTGGCGTTTAAAAAGTACCGGACTTGCTTTTGAAAGTGATTTAAAACAATGGCCAACATTGCAGTTTGAAGCCCAGCTTGGAGATACAAATAAGATTTGGCTCAAGCAGTTTGACTTTGCATTGTTATCAAAATTATCTCAATTGAGTAACTTTGAAGTATTAGCGCCATTTTTAGAACGACAGCCTAATGGCCAATTAAGCGAAGCGTATGTTGAATTTGGTGCGCAAGATAACTGGCAGTTGTGGTTTAAAGGTGAACAGCTCAACTGGTTATCCTTACAAGGGATCCCTGGTGGGCAAGCCATTCGGGTTGAGGGAAATATTAACCAAGCTGCGGGGCGTATAACGTTATTTGGCGAAAATAACCGTTTGTTAACCAATGGCAGTTTTAGCCAAGACATTCCTTATAATCAGTTAAATGTTGAACTTGATTTACGTCATTACGACGATGGCTGGCGTATTAGCAGTGACAACATTTGGCTTGATAATGACGAAGTAACCGTTGCAGCAGAAATGATGCTTAGCCTAACTGCAGAGCCGCGCCTTGATTTATATGCCGAAGCGTACGCACCTGATGCCAACGTGGCGGGGCATTATTTTCCATTACCGGTAATGAGCGAAAACTTAGTTAACTACCTAAACGGCGCCATTAAAGGCGGCGAAGTTAATAAAGCACAGGTGTTGTTTTCGGGGCCGTTTAGCGGTTTTCCGTTTAAAGAGCAACAAGGGCAGTTCGAAGTATTGGCAAATGTGAACAATGCCAAATACCAGTTCACACCCAGTTGGCCCAGCGTTGAAAATGCCAATGTGATTTTGCATTTTGAAAATGAACGCATGGATATTTACAGCAAGTCAGGCACACTTGTAAACTTATCACTTGGCGACAGTGTACACGTAAGTATTGCTGATTTAATGCATGCCGATACTCTAAATGTAGCGATAAATAAACGTGCCCACGGCAATAAATTACAGTCATTTTTTGCAGCCACACCGCTCGCTAAACCGTTAGCAAGTGTTTTTGAAGTAGTACAAGCGCAAGGTGAAGCCACAGCAAATATTAATTTGCTTGTCGATTTACATTCAGGCCATGTTGATGCCCTCGGCGAAGTTGAGCTTGCTAATTTACCTGTTTATCTTGCTCAGCCTGGCATCACACTTAATCATATGACAGGCATTGTTAAATTTAATAACGACAAAATTGATTTAAAAAATGCCAAAGCTGATTGGTTAGGTATGCCGTTAACAGCCAGCTTTAATAGCGAAAATGTGGCTGATAATTACCGCGCAGAAATCGCGATTAAATTGGCCTTAGATGCAGAACCATTAATTGAGCAAGGGCAGGGTCTGCTCGAAGGTTATTTAACGGGGCAAAGTGACGTTGCTATTAATGTCTCCCTTAACTTTTTACCCAACGACTTCAACTATCGCGCTGATATCAGCGGTAACTTAGTGGGTATAACCAGTCAATTACCCGCACCTTACACAAAAAGTGCTGACAATGCTTGGCCTATCAAAGCGGTAGTGCAGGGCGATCATATTTCTAATTTGATCACTGCAAATATCAATGAACAGCTATTTTTCAATGCTATTTTAGATAATGGCAAAAAGCAGTTTAATAACGCACACCTTATTTTAGGTTCAAAAGATTTAGGCCTTAATCGAGATGGTTTTGCGGTATCGATTGACCTACCAGAAACTAAGCTTGTGCCATGGTTTGGGTTGATTGAGCAAATTATCGATTTGACCAAGGCTAAATCAGATGGTCCTGGCGTAATGCCTGCATTTAACAATGTAACGGGTCAATTTAATAAGTTAGCGGTTCAAAATATCGATTTTAATGATGTTGAGTTTAGGCTAGCACCAAAGCAAGCCGATTTAGAGCTTAAACTAAATGCCAAAGAGCTCAGAGCTGATGCACTCATTCCGACAGGCGATACACGTAGGCCTATTCAAATATTTACTGATTATTTACGGGTTAACTTTAATGACACCGCGACGGAGTCTGCACACGAAGTTGAACAACCTGAAGACTTAAGCTGGTTAACACGTATTCCAGCCATCGAATTTAACTGTGAAGATTGCAAACTAGCCGAGTACCAACTTGATAAAGTAAAAGCCACGTTTGGTGGTGATAATAATAGCTTGATATTTACTGAGCTCGTGATAGATAAAGGCGACCATATACTGAGAGCAAAAGGGCAATTTGCTGATGGCTCAACGCGTTTTAACGGTCACCTACAAAGTGATGATATTGGCGACTTATTTGATGAGTTTGATATTACTACTACAGTAAAAGACTCCGATGCCGACATAAAATTTGCCCTCGCTTGGCAAGGTGCGCCGTATAATTTTGATGTGCCTACGCTAGCAGGCGAGTTAGATTGGCGTTTAGGTGAAGGGCATTTAGCGGAAGTGAGTGACGGTGGTGCTAGGGTGTTTTCATTGCTTAGTCTCGACTCACTGGTACGTAAGCTCAAACTTGATTTTAGAGATGTATTTTCAAAAGGCTTCTTTTATAACAAGATGCAAGGCACGATGCAGTTAGAGAAAGGGATTGCTTACACTCAAGATACCAAGCTTGATGGTGTGCCTGCCGACTTAACGATTAAAGGCCACACTAACTTAAATACCTTTGAAATAGACTACGATCTAGCCGTTGCCCCGCAGGTTACCTCAAGTATTCCAGTGATCGTGGCATGGATGGTCAACCCGGTAAGTGGCCTTGCGGCGCTTGCAATCGATAAAGTAATTCACTCTGCGAGAGTGATCTCAGAAATCAACTTTAAGGTGACAGGCAGTATGAATGATCCGGTTGTTGAAGAAATTGATCGTAAGAGCCGTGAAGTAACCTTACCGCAAGCGGCACAAAGCCAGCCGCAGTCATCAACAAGGCTTAAATTAAAAGATGCAGCCACCTCAGCGAGCTTCGATAACAATGACAGTTAATACTCAGCCGCAGGTTGTAGCAGTGCAAATGTGCTCGGGAATGAATGCGGAGCAAAATTTGGCTTTTTTAGCAGACACGCTGGCGCAATTGCCCACGACACGCCCGCTGCTTGTATGCCTACCCGAAAGCTTTTTAATTTTTAGCAAGCACACTCAAGCAAGTTATCAGCTCGGATTACACATTGAACAGTATACAGCTGCACTGGCTGCGCTATGTAAACAATATAATATTTGGCTGGCTGCTGGGACAGTGCCGGTATCACAACCTAACGGTAAATATTTAGCCGCCTCGTTTTTATTTAATAACCAAGGTGAGGTGGTTGCGCAGTACAATAAGATCCACTTATTTGATGTCGATGTTGCCGATGGCACGCGTAATTATCGGGAGTCTGATGCCACCGAAGCGGGCAAAGATATTGTGGTGGTTGATTCACCCTTTGGTAAAATCGGCTTAGCAGTATGTTATGATCTACGCTTTAGTGGTTTATTCACTGCGATGCAGCGCCAAGGGGCTGAGCTCATCTTAGTACCCAGTGCCTTTACCACTGTAACAGGAGCCGCTCATTGGCATACCTTGTTGGCTGCCAGAGCGATTGAAACGCAATGTTATGTGGTAGCCGCTGCACAGTGGGGTGAGCACGAAAATGGCCGACAAACATATGGCCACAGCATTATTATTTCGCCATGGGGAAACACGCTCAGTGAGCTTGCCTCAGGCACTGGTTTTATCAGCCATGAGCTTGATTTAAACCGACTGAATACAATTCGCCAAGACATGCCTGTGCAGTCTCAGCAACGATTTAGAGAGCATTTATTATGAACACGGTTGAACAGCATTTATTACATGACAGCCAGCTAAATAGAGAAGAATTAGAAAAAACGCTCGCTTTTATTCATCAACATCAAGTGGATTATGCCGATCTGTATTTTCAATCTAGCCACCATGAATCATGGGTGTTAGAAGATGGTCTCGTAAAAGAAGGCTCATACAACGTTGAGCGTGGTGTGGGTGTGCGCGCTGTAAGCGGTGAAAAGACAGGGTTTTCGTACTCAGATGCAATCAATCTTGAAGCGCTGAATAAAGCCGCAACAGCAGCACGAAGCATTGCTAACGCAGGCGAAAGCAAAACGATTCAAGTATTTAGCGATGTAGCAGCAAAACAGCAGTATGCACCGCATCAGCCAATTCAAAGTATGAGCGATAACGACAAAGTGAGCCTATTGCGCGAACTTGAAAACTACATTCGCGAGTTAGCCCCCGACGCAGAGCAAGTGATTAGCTCTATGTCAGCAGTGTACGAAGAGGTACTCATTGCAGCAAGCGACGGCACCTTTGCCACCGATATTCGCCCGCTTATTCGTTTAAATTGTTCCGTATTACTTGAGAAGAATGGTCGCCGTGAGCGCGGTGGTGCAGGCGGCGGTGCGCGTTTAGATTACGGCTACTTTAAAGAGTTAGTTGATGGTAAGCCGCGCTGGATGGAATACGCAGAAGAAGCTGTACGCCAAGCTAAAGTGAACCTTGAAGCCATTGATGCGCCAGCAGGTAGCATGGAAGTGGTACTGGGGGCAGGTTGGCCGGGTGTGTTACTGCATGAAGCCGTGGGTCATGGTCTTGAAGGTGACTTTAACCGTAAAGGTGCCTCTGCGTTTAGCGGTAAAGTAGGTCAAAAGGTGGCTTCCGAGCTGTGTACCGTGGTGGATGATGGCACTATTGCTGATCGCCGTGGTTCACTGAATGTAGATGACGAAGGCACACCTGCTGCGTATAACGTGCTTATTGAAAACGGTATTCTAAAAGGCTACATGCAAGATAAGCTTAATGCACGCCTAATGGGTGTAAACCCAACAGGTAATGCGCGTCGTGAGTCGTATGCTCACTTACCTATGCCGCGTATGACTAATACCTACATGCTGGGGGGCGAGCACAGCCAAGCTGATATTATTAGCTCTGTGAAAAAAGGCATCTTTGCGCCAAACTTTGGGGGTGGTCAAGTTGATATCACCTCAGGAAAGTTCGTATTTAGCGCTTCTGAAGCGTATTTAATTGAAAACGGTAAAATTACTCAGCCTATCAAAGGCGCAACACTGATTGGTAACGGCCCAGAAGTGATGCAGCAAATTTCGATGGTAGGTAACGACCTTGCGCTTGATAAAGGCGTCGGGGTATGTGGTAAAGACGGTCAAAGCGTGCCGGTAGGGGTTGGTCAACCAAGCCTTAAAATTGACAACTTAACGGTCGGTGGTACGGCTTAGTCGCCCTCTTTTTCCCGCTTCAGTAAGGCAGGTTAAATTTTTAACCTGCCTCATTTCATAACACTTCACTTTGCAGTAAAAATGTATCAATATAGGTACCATCAATACCACTATATTCGTTACTGTTCGCAGTAAATATAATAATTTTAAGGTGAAAATATGAAAGTAACGCCAATTTTATTAATACTACTCATGCTTACCGGCTGTGCATCACAGGAAGTAAGAGAGGGGTCTGCAAATGAAGTGTATGCCGAGCACGAGTGTTTAGGCGGTGAACTAGAAACCGATTACAGCTATACCATTTTTAGTACAGACGAAGATGACAGCAGCAAAGGTTCAGTGACGTCGACGTGTCATCCGGTTAAAACAGAAACTGAGTTTGAGCGTGACTTACGCAATGGCGGGTAGCACGCCCATTACAGTGGCTTAACGTCTTATTAAGCCACTGAAAATTATCACCTAAAGCTTTAGCATAAATGGCTAAAGTGTACTCAGCATCCAGATACCTGCCGCTATCATAAATAAGTTTTCGCTGAGAGAAATAAAGCCCAGCGGCACATTGCTGTCGCCACCTACACAGGCACATTTTAGCTCTCGCTTATCGATATAAACGGCCTTAAACACCGACACCGCACCTATGCCACCAATAAACAACGAAAATGGCGCGACAGCTAAAGCTGGCAGCTTAGCCACCATACCTATGGCAACGTAGGCTTCAATAAACGGGTAAACATAGGCATAAGGCACAACACGCATTGCCAGTAAATCATAAGTAATGAATGAGTTTGAAAAGCTGTACAGATCTTGTAGTTTTTGAATAGCGAGCACCGCCATTGTCAGTGCAACAAACAGCATTAAGTTTTGCATCGACAGTAAAGCTGTGCCGCTGGCGTAGCTAAACCCGCAGCTTAAGAGCAGGGTAACCGCAAAAATCGCTAAAACAGGGGTATAAGTTGTGCCTTGTTGACCCGCTTCGGGCAGATTGAAAAAGTCGCGCAAATCATCATACCCCCCAATACGCTTATTATCGATAAAGGTTTGTGGCGTGGTTTTTACTTGATGCTGCTCTTTAAATGCATCTGTTTCTTCGCGGTTAGTGAGGTGGCGGTCATCAACCTCGTAACCATTGCGCTCTAACAAATCTTTAGATTTTAAACCAAATGGGCATATATGCTCATCGGTTACCATGCGATATAAAATTGCAGACTTAGACACAGTGCCTCCTTGTAAAAATGCCAAGCTTATTGCGTAATCTTTACTCGATAACACAGTAAACAATGGCAAAATGTTGGTATAACGTCGTAGCTACAAGGTTTGTGCCGACTTTCTACAAGGCATAAAAAAACCTTGCGGCAGCACCGCAAGGTTTTTAATATTTTCTCGCAACGCGAGTTTATCTCATCGTCACGAACTCTTCTGAGCCAGTAGGGTGAATCGCTACTACGGCATCAAAATCTGCTTTGGTCGCGCCCATTTTCATTGCGACTGCAAAGCCTTGGATCATTTCATCAACAGTAAAGCCAATGCCGTGTAAGCCAACAACTTTTTCGTTATCACCTGCACACACAAGCATCATGTTACATGCTTGGCGGTGTTGAGTAACTGCTGTGTACATAGCTGCAAAGCTTGATTTATAAACCTTTACGTTTTCAGCACCATATTGCGAAATTGCTTCTTGCTCTGTTAAACCAATCGTGCCGATAGGTGGGTGACTGAATACAACAGTAGGTACTAGCTCGTAGTCCATTTTTAAATCATCAGGCAATTCGTTATTGAATAAACGCTCTGATAAAATACGGCCCGCTTTTACAGCCACGGGTGTGAGCTCTATGCCGTGTTCGATGATGTCGCCAACGGCATAAATGTTTTTAGCGGTTGTATTTTGATACTCATCAACTTTTACGTAGCCACTTTCGTTAAGTTCAACGTCGGTCGCTGTGATATTCAGTTTATCGGTTGTTGGTGTACGACCAATTGCCCAAATAACTTCATCGACATTTTGGCTGTGACCATTTTCAAAGTGAATTGTTAAACTGCCATCGCTTTCTTTAATCACTTCTTTTGGTGTGCAGTCAGTGTGAAGTGTCGGGCCTTCTTTCGCCATAATGTCGACAAGCGTATCAACAATGTAAGGGTCAAAAGTACGTAATGGTTTATTTTTACGAACAAATAAATGCGTTTCAGTGCCAAGGCTGTGAAGTACACCTGCGATTTCGACAGCAATGTAACCAGCACCCACAACAGCAACACGCTTAGGTTGGGCATCTAGCTCAAAAAAGCCATTTGAATCAATACCTAGTTCAGCACCTGGGATGTTAGGAATCGTTGGACGACCTCCCACGGCAATCAGAATATGGTCAGCGGTGTATAGCTCACCGTTAACTTCAACGGTTTTGTTATCAACAAAGGTCGCGAAACCGTTGATTACCGTTACGCCATTGCTTGATAAGTATTTGTTATACCCTTGGTGGATACGGCCAATGTAAGCTTCGCGGCTTTCTACTAATTTAGCCCAACTAAAACTTTTTAATTCGACATCAAAGCCGTAATCGGGTGCGTATGCATTAATTGCTTCAGCAATTTGTGCGCCATGCCACATTACTTTCTTTGGAACACAACCTACATTCACACAGGTGCCACCCATGTGTTTTGCTTCAATAAGTGCGACTTTTGCGCCACGCATTGCTGCACGGTTTGCAGAGGCAATACCGCCACTGCCACCACCAATTGCAATGTAATCAAAATGCTGAGCCATAGTTTGTCCTCAAAAACAGATAGTTTTTTATTAATTAATCGATTTATTAATAAGTTGATAATAGCATAATAAAGACCGAGGTTAAGCCCCTTGTATTTCATCAATTCGCCCCAACTTCAACACCATATTCGCATAAAAATTGAGAACGAAAATGACAATTGCAGAAAATAACCCACTTATTGGATTAGAAGGGCTTCCGCCGTTTTCTAAGATTAAACCAGCCCATGTTGTGCCGGCATTAAAAGAAGCGATTGCACACTGTCGTGCCAAAATTGATGAGGTATTGGCAAGTAAGTCATACACTTGGAATGACCTAGTTCTTCCACTTGAAGAGGCTGATGACAAGTTATCACGACTATTTTCGCCAGTATCGCACATGAATTCGGTGGTAAATAGCGACGAGCTACGCGAAGCTTATGAGCAATGTTTGCCGTTGTTATCTGAGTACTCAACCTTTGTTGGTCAGCATCAAGGTTTATACGATGCCTATAATGCTTTACATAGCAGCGAAGAATTTAAAACACTCACCACTGCACAGCAAAAAACCATTACTAATGCGTTGCGTGATTTTGAATTATCGGGCATTGCCTTAAAGCCTGAGCAACAAAAACGATACGGTGAAATTAGTGCGCGCTTATCAGAGCTTGCCTCTAAGTTTGGCAATAATGTGATGGATGCGACACTCGCTTGGCAAAAACACATTACAGATGAAAGTGAATTAGCAGGCTTACCTGAGTCAGCACTGGCACTCGGTGCCGATACAGCAAAAAGCAAAGAGCTTGATGGTTGGGTATTCACCTTAGATTTCCCTTCTTATTTGCCTATTATGACCTATGCCGATAATCGTAAATTACGTGAAGAAACTTACACTGCGTTTGTAACTCGTGCGTCTGACCAAGGCCCTAATGCAGGTGAGTTTGATAACTCAGATATCATGAGCGAAGAGCTTGCACTTCGTCATGAGCTGGCCGAATTACTCGGTTTTAGCAGCTACGCAGAAATGTCATTAGCAACTAAAATGGCCGAATCTGAGTCGCAAGTGTTCTCGTTTCTAGAAGATTTAGCGGCTAAGTCAAAGCCACAAGCTGAGCAAGAGCTTGCTGAATTAACAGCCTACGCACAAGAAAAACATGGTGTAAGCGAGCTTGCAGCATGGGATTACGCGTATTACGCAGAAAAATTAAAGCAAGAAAAGTACGCAATTTCTGATGAAGTACTGCGCCCATACTTTCCTGCCGATAAGGTCTTAAACGGGTTATTTACCACAGTAAACCGCTTGTTTGATATTAGCGTGAAAGAAGTGCATGAGTTTGATAGCTATCATCCTGATGTGCGCTTCTTCGAGATTTACGATAGCAGTAACACGCTACGCGGCCGTTTTTATCTTGATTTATATGCACGTGACCGTAAACGTGGTGGCGCTTGGATGGACGATTGCATGGGGCGTAAAGTGCGCGCTAATGGCGAATTACAAACGCCTGTCGCTTACTTAGTCTGTAACTTTAATAAGGCAGTGGGTGATAAACCTGCGCTGTTTACTCATAACGAAGTGACAACTTTATTCCATGAGTTTGGACACGGTATTCATCATATGTTGACCCAAGTTGATGCTGCGCCAGTGGCGGGCATTAATGGTGTGGCATGGGATGCTGTAGAGCTGCCAAGCCAGTTCTTAGAAAACTGGTGTTATGAAGAAGAGGCCCTTAACTTTATCTCGGGTCACTATGAAACGGGTGAGCCGCTGCCAAAAGAACTGCTTGATAAATTATTGGCTGCGAAGAACTTTCAATCGGGCATGCAAATGCTACGTCAGTTAGAGTTTTCGCTGTTTGATTTTACCATTCACCATGATTACAAAGCGGGTGAACCTTGTAATATTCAAGCCACGCTTGATGAAGTTCGCAGTAAAACTGCGGTTGTTAAAGCCCCCGCTTTTAACCGTTTTCAGCATGGTTTCAGCCATATTTTTGCCGGTGGTTACAGTGCCGGTTATTACTCATATAAATGGGCTGAAGTTTTGTCGGCAGATGCTTTCTCTAAATTTGAAGAAGAAGGTATTTTTAATAAAGAAACGGGTCACGCTTTCTTAAAGAACATTTTAGAAAAAGGAGGCAGTGAAGAGCCGATGGAATTATTTAAAAAGTTCCGAGGTCGTGAACCTCAAGTCGATGCACTCCTCAGACACAGTGGCATTGCAGCCTAAGTTATTATTGAATGAAAGCGCCGTAAGGCGCTTTTTTTATTAATAAATCTTAGCAAAATCAATCTTGCGTACTATGCTTTTTAGAAAAGCATTTACAGGAATAAAGCATGTCAAAACTGGTGTTAGCCATTGATGATGATAAATACGTACATCATGTCATCGAAGAGTCGCTCTCGGGCTTTTGCACATTGATCCATGCTAAAAATGGCGAAGAAGGATTAAGACAGGCACTTAAATATAATCCAGATATTATTTTGCTGGATATTGAAATGCCCGGCAAAACGGGTTTTGAAGTATGCACTGAACTTAAAGCACACCCACAAACGAAAGATACACCGGTGATGTTTTTATCGGGTAAAACCGAATTGCCCGACCGGGTTAAGGGCTACAATGCCGGTGCAGCCGATTACATTGTTAAGCCGTTCAACGCTGAAGAACTTATGGCGCGTATTCGCGTGTTATACCAATATCGTCAGCACTCTAAAAAGTTAAAAAGTGATGTTGAACGTGCGCAGATCACCGCCGAAATAGCCATGACAGACTCGGGCGATATGGGGCGTATAATGCGTTACGTAGGGCAAAGTTATCATGCGCATGATATTAAAGCGTTGTCTGAACACATGTTTGAGTTTTTTAATCCGATGGATCTCGATGTGGTTCTTGCATTCTGGTATCAAGATATCGGCGTATTTTGCAGTGCAGAAGGTGGAGTATGTCCGCTTGAGCAAGAGCTACTTGAAAAACACCGTGACGCAAACCGCTTTGTTGATTTTGGGCATCGCACCATTGTTAATTACCCAAAAATATCGATGTTAGTAAAAAACATGCCATTAGACGATGCGCAGCTTTATGGGCGTTACAAAGATTTGTTTCCGCATATTCTCGAAGTGACTAACGCCAAAGTACAAGATATGGAAGTGAACGAGCGCGCGTTAGCCCAAGCACAGCAAATTGGTAATGCTTTTAATGAGCTGTCGGAACAGATGTATCAAAATAGTGACTCACGAGAGCGGGCTGTCGAAAAGTTTGCCGCACAATTAGTTGAGCTAACTAAGTCAGTGGAACAAAGTAACGTATCAAGCAGTGATGAAGTGGTCTTTCACCTTCAGCAGTTACAGCAAACCCAGTTGTTATTTGCATCGCTTAATGATGATTTAGCATTTATTAAATATCAGCTTAAACACATTATTGAATCGCGTAATGAGTTACTAGAAAACCTGCAAAAAATTGCAGAGCCACGCCATACTGAAGATGTCACCTCGCAAACAGATATCGAGCTATTTTAGCGATTTAAATAGTGACGTAACTTTTACTTTGCACACCTGTGAACCATGTATCTTAAATACGTTTGGGTATATACTTGCGTTGCATTCGGTTCACGGAGTAAATTGTGGTAATTCATTGTCCTTTTAAAGAAATGCGTCCTTATTTAGACGCCATAGAGCAACGTTTCGGTTTAGCCGAATGGGCTAAAAATAATGATGGCTTTTCATTGCACTATGACGATCAGGGCCTAAGCCTTAAAAAAAAGGATGAGCCGAAGCTGGGCGCTATTCATGTTGATTTTGTGAGTGGTGCGGCGGCGCATCGTCGCAAGTTTGGTGGCGGTAAAGGTCAAGCGATAGCCAAAGCGGTGGGCTTAAATAAAGGAGCCACTCCCGTTGTGCTTGATGCAACAGCAGGCCTTGGCCGAGATGGCTTTGTGCTTGCGTCGTTAGGTTGTCATGTAATTTTGCATGAGCGTCATCCTGTGGTTGCTGCGTTATTATACGATGGCCTAGAGCGAGCCTATAACGATGCTGATATTGGTCCATGGATGAAAGAAAAAATGAGCTTAGTGTTTGGCTCAAGCCACACATTACTGGCTCAGTGTAACAACGTACCAGATGTTGTTTATTTAGATCCTATGTTTCCACATCGAGAAAAGTCGGCACTGGTTAAAAAAGAAATGCGTGTATTCCAAGAGCTGGTGGGTGCGGACAACGATGCAGACGATTTACTCGAATTTGCGTATCCATTAGCTACTAAGCGGGTTGTTGTTAAGCGACCTGATTACGCGCCTTTTTTAAATGACAAAACCCCCAGCATGCAAATCAAAACCAAGAAAAACCGCTTTGATGTGTATGTAAAAGCTGCCATGGTGTAGTGCAGTTATTAAGTATTAATTTGTGATTACATTTGACGTTAATTTGGATGGTTTACATCAAATTGTCATAAAAGGTTAATATTCTACGCGCGTAACGACTTTTGGGAATGTAGTTCATGCGCGTGTCATCATTTACTCGGTTATTAGCCGTTTTACTCACTCTTGCCAGTATCTTACTGGCGGCCACCTTGTTTTGGGCAAGCCAAACCTTACTCGGCTTAGAGCAACAAGATAACGCTTACAACAAGCTAAAAAACACCATTATTATTGATTTAAAAAGCCACCTTGATGATTATTTAGAGCAAGGTGATAGCCAACATTTAAATCAAGCCTCTACCCTGATCAGCGATGTTAAAAAACAGCATTTAGCAAGCTTACCAAACGAGCTCGCAAGCCAACTAACGGCACAACTCAGCGAATTAGATAAAGACATTAACGGTAAATACCGAGCACTGGGGAAACTTTCAGGTAACGAAATGGCGCTGCTTGATAATTCACTCAGGCAAATGGCAGGGTCGGCATCATCGTTAGTGGGTTATGCAACACAAGCCAAGCCACAAACTGCATTAGCGCTTGAGTATTATCAACTTGCAAGTGATTACTACAGCGAAGTAACGACCCTTGCCTTATATACTTACAAACTCATTGTTAGTTTTGATCAAGACACCAAAACCAGCCTTAATCAAAGTGTGGCGAACCTTAACACCCTTGCCAATAAAATAGCGCAACTTGATAATTTAGGGGTCATGAGCGAGGTTGACGAAGACGCCTTATTTTTTGGCGAAGAGGCTGAAGACTTAGCAGGCGACATAAAAGCAGAGCTAAGCAGCTGGCCTAAGCGCTTTCCGCGCGACTTAGCGTCGACCATCGCGCAAGCAGAGCAACGCCAAACAGGCATGCAAGCATTACGTGCGCAAATAAACGCGCTGTCTAGTACGGTACTCGGTGCCGAGCAAAAATTAAAAGAGCAACAAGGGCAACTTAAGCAACAGGTTTTTATTGTGTTTTGCTTTGCTATTGGCATGTTAGTGGTGTTAGCGGCTGGCGTGTACTTTGTACAGCGTAATCAAGTGCTAAATCCACTGCGTCAATTACGTGATGGGTTTGCATTTTTAATTGAAAGCAACGAACTAAAAAATATTCAAAGTAATAACCCCAAGACAGAAGTGGGCGAAATAGCACATTACTTTAACCAGCTAATTGAGCGTCAACGCGGTGAAGCCGAAGAACGGGCGCAAATGCTTAAAGTCATTAATGACTTTATGCTAGAAATGAGCGAACACCTCCACACGATTGGTCAGCAAACTGATGCGAGCCGAACACAGGTCGAGCAAAATCAAGCTTTACTCAATGATATTCAGCATATCGGCGAGCAAGTTAACAGTATAAATAGCCAAGTGGCCGACAATGCCAAGCACACATTTGATGCCATGGAGCAAAGCTTAGGGTTTGCTGACAACATGCTCATAGCCAGCTCACACACTGAGCAACGTGTAGAGCAAGGTTTAACAAGTTTAAAAGCACTATTAAGTGGCGTAAATGATGTTGGCCACGTGATCGAAGTCATTAAAAATATTGCCGAACAAACTAACTTACTGGCACTTAATGCCGCCATTGAATCGGCGCGGGCAGGAGAGCATGGTCGCGGCTTTGCCGTTGTCGCTGACGAAGTGCGTAAATTAGCAAGACAAACCCAAGGCTCACTGGATGATATTAACAGCCAGCTTAATCGCTTAAGTGAAAACTCAACCATGGTATCAACACAAATTAGTGCGCTTGCGAGTGATGCCGAGTTACAAACGCAAAATGCCCAAGAGTTAAAGCGCAACTCAGAAGGGGTTGCCGAAAAAGCACAAGACGCCAATAAAGTCGCGTTTGATGCCATGGAGCTTGCAAAGCAGCAAAATGCTTTGCTCGAAAACTTTAGTCAGTCAATGCTCAGCATGAAAGGCCAAGTAAGCGAATCAAATGTTCTTGTGAGCGATATTCAACAGCGCCTACAACAGCAAATGAATACCATTAAACGTAGCTTAGGATTGTAATTAGCCGAAAATGGCTTCGCAGATATCACGCACTTTTGTGTATCGTAAAATGAAGCATGTGCTGCAATGTATCGTTTGGGTATATACTCTGAACTCATACTAAAATTTCAAGGAATTATGATGATTGAACAAGGCCAAACTTTACCAACAGCAAGCCTAACAGAACTAACGAGCGAAGGAATGCAAACGCATTCAACAGAGTCTTTGTTTGCAGGCAAAAAAGTGGTTTTATTTGCAGTGCCAGGTGCTTTCACACCAACGTGCTCAAATGCACACTTACCTGAATTTGTGGCACTTGCCGATAAAATTATGGCGAAAGGTGTTGATGCTATTTACTGCGTATCGGTAAACGACGCGTTTGTAATGAAGGCATGGGGTGAGGCGCACAACGCTGAACACATTCGTATGTTAGCTGATGGTGATGCCAGTTTTACTAAAGCGCTTGGTTTAGATAAAGACACCGCGAGTTTTGGTGGTATTCGTTCGACGCGTTATGCAATGATCGTAGAAAACCAAACGGTAGCAGGCTTATTTGTTGAACAAGATAAAGAGTTTGCAGTAAGTCGTGCTGAGGCTATTTTAGAAAAGCTATAAGTACAAAAAAGCCGGACGAGAGTCCGGCTAAAAGTCCCAGGGGAAACGGGAGTATTCAACCATTAAGGCTGATATTGTGCATCAAGTGTTACACCTGAAAAGGTGCGATACGCATTTAAGCTTAAGTGCCACGTACCTGCTTGTGGGTTACTGAATGTACATGTTTCAGCATTGCCATTTTTGTACGGGCGACAGTCATAACTTGATGTTGTAGGCTGGCTGCCAAATTTAACAAACAAGTCAGCATCACCAGTGCCACCAGATGTCGTGACAGTGAAGCTTGCCATGCCTGCTGGTACTTCTAGTGTGTAGTGTTTCCACTGACCCGCACTTGCAGAAATATCAGTAACCGTGCCGCCACCTGCTTGAGGTGCACCTGTACCACCAGATGTTGTTAAATCGCCCACTAGGCTCACACCTGAATAAGCAGAGTAGCCGTTAAGCATAACGTGATAAGTGCCTGCAGTTGGGTTATCAATCGAACATACTTCTTCATTACCCCCTTTGTATGGGCGACAATCGTATGTTGATGTTGTTGGTGCGCTACCTGCACGAACGTAAAGGTCGGCATCACCTGTACCACCACTCATCGTGAATGTTACGTTTGTAGCACCTGCTGGAACTTCCATTGTGTAGAAAGTTTGGCTGCTAGCCGCACCACTAAGACCCGTAAGAGCTTGACCATCTTCTAACACGTTACCTGTTGGCGGTGGAGGTGTAGTACCCGACGCCACAGCAACCGCTGCTGCCGCATCTACAATACCAGTACCACAGCTAGTACATGTTGCTGGGAAAGCACGAGTTGTTGATTTTAAAATGCTTTCTATTTCATCAGGTGTTGCAGAAGGTTTCGCTTGCTTAATAAGCGCAGCGACACCGGCAACGTGTGGGGCAGCCATCGACGTACCTTGTGAATAGTGATAGCTGTCGCTTGAAGGGCTAGTTGAGCCTGAGTTGTGAGTTGATAACACACCTTCTGAATCGTTAGCAAAGCTTTGCGCGCCGCCCGGTGCAGCAACATCAATATTACTACCGTAGTTAGAGTAATAAGCACGGCCACCGTTACGGCCAACTGACGCAACGTTTACTACGCCATTACAGTTACCAGGATTATAGTTAGCTGAGTTGTCGTTATCGTTACCTGCTGCAATTACAATCACAGTGCCGTTATTACGAGCTTGGTTGATAGCACTTTGTGTTGTAGAGCTACATGAACCGCTGCCACCTAAACTCATATTGATAACATCAGCAGGGTTTGCATTCGCAGGAACGCCAGATACAGAACCACCTGATGCCCAGATGATACCGTCGGCGATGTCTGATGTTAAACCACCACATTTACCAAGTACACGTACAGGCACAACTTTGGCGTCATACGCAACACCCGCAACACCTTCACCGTTGTTAGTCACAGCAGCGACAGTACCCGCAACGTGCGTACCATGCCAGCTTGAGCTTTGTGCGCCGTGTGTATAACCACACTCATTAGCACTAATTGCGTCACCTGGGTCACGTGCATCGCTATCGCGACCGCCACCGTCATTTGCTACCGATAGGTTAGAGATCATGTCGTAACCCGGCAAAATGTTGGCATTTAAATCAATGTGTGGGCGGTAACCCGTATCAAGTACCGCAACCACAACGCCACTCCCTGTTGCTGTATCCCATGCTGTAGGCAGGTTTAAACCACCAGCTTGCTCATAATAATGCCACTGATCTGAATAACGTGGATCGTTAGGCGTTGCAAATGGCTTTAACATTTGGTCAATTTCGATGTATTCAACGTTACCCGTTGCAACCATTTCTTGCATAAACTCTTGAGCTTCTTCAGCTGATAGCTTTTTATCAGCACGCATAACGTGGTGATTGCTCATTGCCATTGCACGCACGTATTGTGCTTTCACTTGGCCTTTTTTACTTGTGAAGTTTTTAACAAAGCCCTGCGCTTTTTTATTCATTAGCATCGGCGTTTGTTCTGCAGCCGACATAGTCATCATTTCATCATTGTTATTTTTGTATTTAATGATGAATTGTGTACCAAAACCGTCTTGGCCTTGTAGCTTAGCGGCTGTTTCCGCCATAGACGGTGACATCATTTGGTTTGGCGTTGCCATCGCTGCCGTCGTCCCAAACAACGCAGTGAGGCTCAGTGCGATTGCGCACTTTTTTAAGTTATTGTTAGTTGTCATAATGATCCCTAGATTGTTATAAGTTTCTTCGCAATGTTTTTCGCGAAGGGGGACAAAGGTAAAATAAATGTAAATTAAGTTAAAATATCGTTTTGTTATGTTTGTCTCTATTTTAGTTATAAACAAGTGTATAGATGGCTAAATCTGACTTTTAACTGGGTTTTAAGGTGGTTTTCTCATTCTAAAGTTTTAATTTTTCTATTTAGAGTTTTTGCTTTATTTCGTTTTTTAGGTTTATCTTTTTTGTAAAAACACCTTTCTGTTAACACCGCGTATAAAATAACTTGTTATAATCAGCTAAATTTTTTAATGAGTATGCGTAATGACCCAAGTAGATGTAATTGTGATTGGCGCCGGTGCCGCAGGTTTAATGTGTGCAGCACAAGCAGGTTACCGAGGCCGAGCGGTTACAGTGCTTGATATGGGTAAAAAGCCGGGCCGTAAAATTTTAATCAGCGGTGGTGGACGGTGTAACTTCACCAATGAAAATGCCAGCCCAGATAATTACTTATGTACAAACCCTCATTTCGTAAAGTCGTGTTTAAGTCGCTATACCCAACACGACTTTATTGAGTTGGTAGACCGCCATGGTTTGGCGTATCACCATAAAACACTGGGTCAATTATTTTGTGACAACAGCGCTCAAGATATTGTTGATATTTTATTGACTGAATGTGAGTGGGCGGGCGTGAACATAGCCTTGCGCAACGAAGTGCTTAGCGTCACAAAAACTGATGCAGGGTACGAGGTAATAACCGAGCAAGATACTTATCAATGTGAATCGCTGGTGGTTGCATCGGGTGGCTTAACAATGCCAAAACTGGGTGCATCGCCCATTGGCTACAAAATTGCTGAGCAATTTGGCTTAACGGTTTTACCCACAATGGCAGCGCTTGTGCCATTCACTTTGCACCAGCACGATAAAGACCGTTTTGATGGACTGTCGGGGATCAGTATTCCGTGTGTGGTAACAAGTGAAGACGGTACACAATTTAAAGAAAACATACTCTTTACTCACCGAGGTTTGTCGGGACCTGCTATTTTACAAATTAGCTCGTTTTGGCGCGCAGGGCAGAGTGTGTATATTAATTTATTACCAGCGCTCGATTTAAAACAGCAGCTTGAAGAGTGGCGTCAAAGCCAAGGCCAAAAGTCGCTAAAAAATACCCTCGCGACGATATTGCCAAAGCGTTTTGTAGAGATGCTGCACGACACCAAAGCTATTCCTGATTGTAATGTTAATCAGCTAACCCATACGCAAATAGATGCGCTGCACGACTACATCCACAACTGGCAAATAAAACCTAACGGCACCGAAGGGTATCGCACAGCTGAGGTCACGCTA
The DNA here is from genome assembly GCF_013423925.1 of Pseudoalteromonas sp. JSTW. Lineage (NCBI taxonomy): Bacteria > Pseudomonadati > Pseudomonadota > Gammaproteobacteria > Alteromonadales > Pseudoalteromonadaceae > Pseudoalteromonas > Pseudoalteromonas sp. JSTW. Next base: position 3,138,077 of record NZ_CP058972.1, on the reverse strand, counting down.
GGCGGTGTAGACACCGATGAGTTAAGCTCAAAAACATTCGAAGCCAAAAAAGCACCCGGCCTTTACTTTATCGGCGAAGTTACCGACGTGACAGGCTGGTTAGGCGGCTACAACTTCCAATACGCTTGGAGCTGTGGCTTTGCAGCAGGGCAGTATTGTTGATGATCCAATATAATTAAAACGAAGATAATCAATATATAATCACCTTTTAGTATATTTAACCTATTGATTTAGTTATAGGTGAAAGGTTTGGTGACTTACAGAAATATTTTTTAATTTACAGTCTAAGAAATCGTTAGAACTACTTTTTGTATTTCCAAACTGCTAAATAGACAAAATGTATTTAATATGAGAGTGGGCACTTGATATTGCTTACAGAACATCATTTTAGTCACTGTTTTACCTTGGTAGCTTGTTTGTTTATGATCTTTATGAGTTAATTATAGAAACGTATTTTCATTAAAATAGGTTGACGGGGTGATCTCTTCAGACTAGTATTGTCTTCAACACGCCCGCCAAGCCTCTTTCTAATGCTCAAATTGTGCGGGCTTTTTTATGTCTGCTTTTCTAAAATTTAAGAAGACATAATGACTCAATTCAACAAGCCCGCGATCAGTGTAACAGACCAAATTTCCCTTCTTCAAAATCGCGGTCTCAATATTCAGCAACTAGAACGAGCAGAAAAATACTTAGAAGTTATAAGTTTTTTTCGCCTTAGTGCTTATATGCGTCCTTTTCAAAAAGGTAGAGAACAACAAGAGGTTGAACACCAGTTCAAAGAAGGTGTGGAGTTCAAACAGATAGTTGATCTATATGCTTTTGATCGGGAATTAAGACTCCTTATTATGGATGCTGTTGAGCGAGTAGAAGTAGCTATTCGAGCAACTCTAAATAATGTGATGGGTATAAAATATCAAACAGAAGCTGAATGCAGCGGCTCTCATTGGTACTTGAATGAAAATCTTTTTAAACGTTCTTACCAACACAAACGTTTACTAAAAGAAGTCGAAGATAAGCAAGCAAAAGAGTTTAACGATCTTCAACGGGATATTAATAAAATTGAGCGTAGTTCAACGAACTCAGAGATAAAGCAACAGCGAATTGAAAGAAGAGTTAGAGAAAGTTACCCACGGTTTTACCATCATACATACGAAGTACCCAGATTAATGCCAGGATGGGCGATGGCTGAAGAATTAACATTTGGTAGTATCTCACACCTCTATAGAGGCTTAGCTAAAGATATTGATCGAAAAGAAATTGCAAAGCGATTTGAATTACCTCAAGAAGTGTTGGAAAGTTGGCTTCACACTTTAAATTTTATACGAAACTGTTGCGCCCATCATAGTCGCCTTTGGAATAGAGAGCTTGCAATCCAGCCTAAAATACCTCGTGGTGATAATTGGCAATTACCAAATAGACTAGAGCCAAGCCAAGTTCAACCAAGTCGACGTATATACATGATCTTATTAATGCTCGCACATTTAATGAAGCAGGTTAGTCCGGATAGCCAGTGGCATAACAAAGTAAAGGCTCTAATATTACTTCATCCAGAAATACCTCTGTTTCCCATGGGCTTTCCCAACAATTGGCAAGAGCATGAGTTTTTTACGCAATAGCTTAGCTGTGTTTTTCTAAGATATTGCTCACAGAATGTCGCTAAAAGATAGTCTCTTGCAGTAATTCGATTACCATTTAATAAAGTGAATATAATACGAAATCATATTATTTCTATATAAAACAATGTACTGTTATTGTCTTCGGTCTAATTATGAGAAATCATTGATACTAGACTCTAGTCGCTCGGCTTTGCGCCAATTCCGCTTTTGCTTATTAGTTGGGCTTAGTATGTGCGAAGTGCTTTAAACGTGCAGTTGTATAAAATGACCGACGGTGAATAACTTGTTCATTACCGTTATGTGAACTCGCTTACACCGCTACTTCAACACAGTTTCGGCCATTGTTTTTTGCTTTATAAAGGGCTTTGTCGGCAATTGATAGGGTTTCTTTTATTGTGGTTGAGGCATGGGCAACGCTGTGAACGCCTAGGCTTACGGTAAACTTTACGGCTTGAGCATCATTGCTTTTGATGCGGGTGTTTGCTGCTTTTTCGCGGATGCGCTCGGCCACGGCTTTGGCGTCGTGTAGGCTGCAATGCAGTAAAAGTACAAATTCTTCACCGCCGTAGCGGCAGGCTATATCGTCTTTTCGTTGTTGTGTAGTGAGTATGTTTGCAAACTCAATAATGACTTTATCGCCAATATCATGGCCATAAGTGTCGTTAATGGCTTTAAAATGGTCGAGATCGGCGATGATCAGCGTTAACTCTTGATGATTGCTTGCCATTGTAGCAATGAGCTCTTCACTTTTTCTATCAAAGTAGCGTCGATTATACAGGCCTGTCATTGGGTCGGTATCGACAAGGCGCGTTAATTCTTTTTGCTGTGCTTTGATTTTTTCGAGCGTTTTTATACGGTAAGACAATATAAACGCCATCATTAATGCTTCGAGTAAAATACCTATGCCGACGCCATGACTGTTTATCACGTTTGCGTCGGTGATACCTTTGTAATAAAGCACGGCCAGCATATTGAATATAACGAACAGTGAATGGCCAAGTAAAAAATATTTGGCGAGTGAATCCCCTTTTCGCCACAGTGAAATAGAGACACCAAAGGTGACGGTCATCATCATTGCGGCAAGGGTGCTGGCTGGTTTTAGTGCGCCAACGACATCGAATAAACTGTAGATAAAGTCGCCAACCAGTAATACGAGAATGAGCGACAGGGCTATATGCTCTTTTGGGTAATGCTTTTTAGTTTCGAAAATTAGCATCACAAAAATTACTAAAAAGCTGGGCATACTGAGCAAACTAGAATTAAGTTGCAGTACTTCAGCACTAAAAATGCCAAAAAAGTTAGCAGCTACGCCATACGAAAGCGCCACCCATACCGTGCCCGATATTAAATACAGGGCGTAAACAATATTTTCTATTTTACGTGCCGATAAGTACAAGAAAAAGTTATAGATCATCAGCGCTAGCATCATGCCAACCAGTAATGCAATGTAGTTGCCGTTGCCAACTAGGGCGCGTTTTGAATGCTCTTCATTATAAATATTTAGAGCAAACCATTGATGCGAAAAAGTAACGCTTTTTACATAAATGGTTTTTTGCTGCTGTGGGGCAATATAGAACGAAAACACGGCACTGCCGCCAAACATATTGGCTTTTGGACCCGATGTATCTAGTTGAATTTCAGATTGATTAATGAGTTGCCCATTGTGGGTTTCGTAAAATCCTACCTCTTCTAGATGGTAAGCATCGGGGTTGTGAATAAATAAACGTAAGGTCTCGCTGTCGTTGTTTTTAACGGTTATTTTTGACCACGTTGTTTTGGCATTGGTGCCCAGAGTGAGCTCATTTTTACTGGCTGTGAATGTTTGATTTTGTATTTGCGATAGTGTCATTTTTTCTGTTTTATCAATAAAATAACTCATATCGAAACGTGTTAAGTTAACCTGTTCATTGTTGAGTGATATAACGGAGTCAACGGATGTGGTAGGGCTATTTTGTGCAAAGGCAAAGAAGGAGTGGCTGATAAAAAATAGCAATAATAAACGTGCGATCATCCTTGGTGCCTATGGCTAAATTGTTTAGTAATAAAGTGTTATTTTTAACGTAATCAGCTGCATTGTCGAGCGAATTTTATCCAAAATAAAAAAAGCCGCTGTAAAAGCGGCTTAATCGGTTGCGAAAAATGAATACCAACGCGCAATAATACTGAATTAAGCAAGTTGGTATTGGTATTAACGTAGGTCGAATCTGTCTAGCGTCATTACTTTAGTCCATGCTGCAACGAAGTCGTCAACAAACTTTTGTTTAGCATCGTCAGATGCATACACTTCAGCAATAGAGCGCAGCTCTGAGTTAGACCCAAAGATTAAGTCTACCGGTGTTGCTGTCCACTTAAGCTTGCCTGACTGACGGTCACGGCCTTCGTAAACACCTTCTTCAGATGACTTAGACCACTTCGTTGACATATCGAGTAGGTTAACGAAGAAATCGTTGCTTAATGTGCCAGGTTTTTTCGTGAATACACCGTGTTGTGTTTGGTTAGTATTAGCGTTAAGGGCACGCATACCACCTAGTAGTGCTGTCATTTCTGGCACCGATAAGCTTAGTAAATCAGCACGCTCAACTAACATTTCAGCAGGTGATTTCCATGCTGAGCTGTAGTAGTTACGGAACGCGTCTGCCGTAGGCTCAAGTACTTCAAACGATTCAACGTCAGTCATTTCGAGCGATGCGTCCATACGACCTGGCTTGAATGGTACTGCAATAGAAAAACCTGCATCACTTGCTGCTTTTTCGATAGCAGCCGCGCCACCCAGAACAATCATATCTGCCAGTGAAATTTCTTTTCCACCTGCTGCATTTTTATTGAACTTAGTTTGGATTTTCTCAAGCTTGCTCAGTACATTTGCCACTTCTTTCGGGTTGTTTACTGGCCAATCTTTTTGTGGAGCAAAACGAATACGTGCCCCATTTGCACCACCACGCATGTCAGTATCGCGGTAGCTTGCTGCTGATGCCCACGCCACACGTACCAGTTCAGATACAGATAAACCCGAATCTAAAATGCTTGCTTTAAGTGACGCGATGTCTTTGCTATCAACTAGCTTGTGGTCAACTTCAGGAATGTAATCTTGCCAAATTAGCACTTCTTCTGGCACTAAGTCACCTAAGTAACGAGCGCGTGGGCCCATGTCACGGTGGTTTAGCTTGAACCATGCTTTAGCGAACGCTAGTTCGAACTCTTTCGGGTCGTTTAAGAAACGCTCTGAAATTTTACGAAACGCGGGATCTGCCTTTAACGCGATATCAGTTGTGAACATGATAGGCGCATGACGCTTACCTTTAATGTGCGCATCTGGCACTAGGTTAGACGCTTGACCATTTTCTGGGATCCATTGTGTTGCGCCTGCTGGGCTTTTTGTTTTAACCCACTCAAATGCAAATAAGTTTTGTAAGTAGTTGATTGACCATTGCGTTGGCGTCACGGTCCATGCGCCTTCAAGACCTGAAGTAACAGTATCTTCTGAGTGACCTTTACCGCACTTGTTTTTCCAACCTAAACCTTGCTCTTCGATAGCGGCTGCGGCGGGTTCTTTGTCTAAACAAGTCGCTTTTTTCGCACCGTGTGCTTTACCAAAACTGTGACCACCTGCGATAAGTGCAACGATTTCTTCATCGTTCATTGCCATACGACCAAACGATAAGCGAATATCATCAGCTGCAAGAAGTGGGTCTGGGTTGCCATGTGGACCTTCTGGATTCACATAGATTAAACCCATTTCAACCGCCGCTAATGGGCCTTTTAGTTTGCCTTTTTTGTCACGGCGCTCGTCAGTTAACATTTTGCCTTCAGGGCCCCAGTAAACGTAATCTGGCTCCCAATCGTCTTCACGACCACCGGCATAGCCGAAGGTTTTGAAACCCATTGATTCAAGTGCCACGTTACCTGTTAGCGCCATTAAATCTGCCCATGAGATGCTGCGACCGTATTTTTGTTTAATAGGCCAAAGTAAGCGACGCGCTTTGTCTAAGTTGGCGTTATCTGGCCAGCTGTTTAGTGGGTCGAAACGTTGTTGACCACCGCCAGCGCCACCACGGCCATCGAATGTACGGTAAGTACCTGATGCGTGCCACGCCATACGAATGAAGAATGGACCATAGTGACCGTAGTCGGCAGGCCACCAGTCTTGAGAGTCAGTCAGCACTTTTTCAATATCGGCTTTCACTGCATTAAGGTCTAACTTTAAAAATTCTTTTTTGTAGTCAAAGTAAGGACCCATTGGGTTTGATTCAGCGCCGTGTGCGCGCAGTTGACTTAAGTCGAGTTGCTCTGGCCACCAAAATTGATTTGATTTGATGTCGTTAGTGGCGTGTACATTTGTTGCGATGAGTAATGAAACAGCAACAGCGACTTTTGAAAATGCTGAGGTTGATTTTTTTAACATTGTGTTGTCTCCAGTTGGAAGTTGCGTGAAATATAGAGCTGTTCTGGTTAACTTTCCACTTACAAACTGGGGTTTAAATCGATTGATAAAATCGAAAAAATAGATGGAATGATTGATTTTATAGAACAAAGCCAGCAACAATGCTGGCTCTGGAAGGGGGAAGATAAGCTGATATTCAGCTTATTGTTTATTCTTCAATAAAGGGTACGCCGTTTTTGATCCACTCAGCGGCGGGTTTACCTTTTAGATAATGGTCAAAGTATTCCATCATGCGAATTGAAAAATCCACCTGATTAGGGAATTTCTTCAAGTGATGTGGCTCGCCTTCATACTGTAAGAACGTAGCATCTTTACCTGCACGACGCAGTGCCAAATAGTACTGTACGCCTTCGTGCCAGGGCACGGCGTCATCTTTGTCACCAAACATAATTAAAATAGGTGTGTTTACTTTATCTGCAAAGAATACCGGTGAGTTCTCGATGTAAAGTTCAGGTGCTTCAAATAATGTTTTACCAATGCGGCTTTGCCCCGTTTCGTATTGGAACTGACGCGCAAGACCTGATTTTAAGCGAATACCGCTGTAAGCACTGGTCATGTTAGATACAGGTGCACCCGATACAACCGCCTTAAACATATCTGTTTGGGTGATCATAAAGGCGCTTTGGTAGCCTGCCCATGAGTGACCTTGTAAACCAATTTTATTAGGATCGGCAATGCCTAAATCAATCAGCTTTTGAGTCGCGTTGATCATGGTTTGAGTCGATGATTTACCTGGGTGACCAATTTCAAAGCGGATATCCGGTAAGAAAATGGCGTAACCATTCGAAGTAAACATAGGGAAGTTAGGGCGATGATTTAACTCCATTTTCGGGAAGTCATACATGCGCTGGCTCATATAGCGATAGAAGTACACAACGACGGGCACTTTGTCGCCTTTTTTGTAGCCTGCCGGCTTGATTAGAACACCTTGTAAGTCTTCACCATCAAAGCCTTTATAGCTAATAAGTTCAGGTTTTTCGCCCCAAGCAAAGTTGCTAATTTGCGGGTTTAGGTTCGTCACACGCTGTGGGTTTTTGAAGCTAAAATCTGCTTGGTAGTAATCAGGGAATTGTTGGTACGTTTGCGCAGTAAAGAGGTATTTGTCGGCATTTTTAGCTTTTTTCACCACATCATAGCGCTTTTTACCCGACAGTACTTTGCTTACTTTATTGCTTGTTAAGTCAAGCTTAGCGATTTCGGTTTGCTTATCTTGTAAGTTAGTTGCGCTTAGTAATAATGTGTCGTCTTTAGCAAAGCCAACGTGGTCTTTATCAAGTTTAATAACACGATATTGGGTATTTGTTTCTTTACCTTGTGTTAAGCGCGTTGCCTTTTGTGTTGCGACATCAAAAGCCCAAATATCAAATTTGCTGTAAACCAGTACTTGGCTGCTGTCGTTTAACCAGCCTGCAAAACCATAACCCGGTTGAGGTGATGGGTAGTCATGCTTATCATCGGCAAAAATAGCGTTAATTGCCTTAGATAACGTCGAAACTTTGTTGTTACCTAGGTCTTTTAGCTGAACGTGGCTGTCTTTAAAAAATGCCGCGTATTGACCATTTGGCGCAAGGCTGGGTCTAAAGGGGTAGTCACTGACGATAGGTGTTTGTTTACCTGTTTTAACGTCAACACTGAAGTAATCAGCAAAGAAACCACCATACATAACACGCTCTAAATACGGCAGGTCTGAGTAGCCTAAAAGCGCGTCACGATTAGTGTTAAGTGATACCTCGGGCATATTGGGTGTACTTAATTGTACAACCTGTTTACCGTTTACGTGGTAAACCGCTTGGTAGTGACGAAGTTTGTTAGCCTCATTCCACTGTTGTTCTTCACGAGGTTTAATTTCAACGTCTTTATTGTGCCAAACATTTAAGCCTTTATGGTCGCGAATTGTATCGAAATCATATAAAGAGGCTTCGTCTGTATACTCTTTGGCTTTTACTTTATCAGCCAGTTTTGGGTGATTCTCGAAATATAGACGCTTACCGTCTTCAGACCATGTGAGTGAGGCTGTTTTACCGATAGTCCAGCTGCTATCTGCAGAGTTAATGGTTGATAGAGCCCCGTTTTCTAAAAGCTGTAAGCTGTGGTCGCGACGTCTTGTATCATCGTTTACATAATTACCCACTAAAAGCGCTGCGGTATTGCTGTTAGGTTGCCATGCAATTTTGTTTGCAACCACACCTGGCTCATCAATTAATACACTGGTATTAAAACTATTTGTTAAGTCGACTAATACGATTTGGTTGTCGGCACCATCACTAAAGCTTTGGCTTACTAATAATTGCTCGCCAGTGCTGCTAATCGCATAGCTAAATACATTATTTATAGTGTGAGTGGTTTTGTCTTGAAGGTTAACAAGCACTAAATCAAAGCGTTTATCTTTTTTGTCTGGCTTGATTTCGCTGCTGTTTTCGTCTTTTTCTTGGTCGTCTTTGGTCTCAGTTTTATCTGCTTTTTGATCAAGACGGTAAGCAAGCCATACGCCATCATCTGATAACGCATAATCTTTTATATCGTTAAACGTTTGTTGTTCACCGTCTTTAGTATTTACTAAAACTAGGTTGTTTTTTAGCTCATCTTTTTTCTTGGTGGTTTCTTTTTCAAGTAGGGTTGGTACTTGTGTAAACGCGACCCAATTTGCCGCTTTATTAATAGTAGGGCGCGTACCGCGTTCAACGGTGCTTAGTAAGGCATTGTTATTGAGCGTGTATACTTGGCCTTGTGCATTGCCGCGATAAGGGTCTGCACTCAAGGTTAAGATACGGCCATCTTCAGACAGTTGTGTGCCTTTTGCGTATTTAAAATCAAATACGTCTTTAAATTGCAGGGCTTCTTTAGCACTGACTTGTGTGCTGCCTAGGCTAGTCACCAAGGCTAAGCTCAAAAGTGATAATTGCGCTTTCATTTACCTTTCTCATTGTTTTTAAGTTTATGCCCCAGTGTAGCGTTTTTAATAAACAATTCGAGTAGATACGATAAGTTGCCAGTTTCCTAAGGTGGGTTAAAGTTATTAGTTACGTGAAACGCGCTACGAGAAATGAGCTACGAGGACTCGCTTATGGGGGACAATCAAAAGGTGGGGGATTAAGCGCGATATGACATCGCGCTTATAAAGCTTGTTTTACAACCAGATTTTTTGTAATTCTGGCCATTGCTTTTCAAATTGTGAGCTTGGCTTCGCTTTAAAGTCGCTACGCACGAATTGATTCATCTTACCTTCGACATAGGCAAGTAAGAAATTGGCTAACGTGGTTTCGTCTGATTGAAATGCTTTGCCTTCACGTAGTTTTCGCTCACGCAATACTTGCTTAAATTGTGTTTCAAGTTTTTCGAATAAGCCTTGCACTCGTTCGCGTAAACGCTCTTGCTCACCTTGCAGGGCATCGCCGGTTAATATGCGAGTAATTCCTGGGTTTTTCTCAGCAAAGGCTAATAATAACAGCAAGATATTATAAACACGGGTTTGGCTTTCTTTCTCATTTTCTAATATGAGGTTAATGCGTGATAACAGCGTATCTTCAATAAATTCTATTAGGCCTTCAAACATCCGTGCTTTACTCGGAAAATGACGATATAACGCAGCTTCAGACACGCCCACTTCAGCCGCTAATTTTGCGGTGGTGATACGTTGACCTGGGCTGGTTTCTAACATTTGTGCGAGTGCTTGCAGAATCTGCTCTTTGCGATTACTTCTTTTTGTCGCAGGCATGACCATTCCTTTCTTATAATTTATTACTTGTGCTCAGTAGAGTCAGACAAGCCATTTTTTGTGCAAATGAGGCGCTTATGTTAATGTTTTATTCAGCTTCTTTCCAGCATTTTTACAAACGCTTGGCAAGCTCAGTCATTACGCTCATCGCGAGATCCTTTTTACTCCCCATGGCTAAATCTAGCTGCTCATTATGCCAGAACAGTGTTAAAGCATTATGATCAGAATTAAAGCCAAGACCTTCTTTTGACACATCATTCGCGCAGATCATGTCGAGGTTTTTGTTTTTTAATTTACCTTGGGCGTAGCTAGCCACATCTTGCGTTTCTGCTGCAAAGCCAACAGTGTAAGGGCGGTTTTTACTAAGCCCTGCCACGTTTGCGATCACATCAGGGTTTTTGACTAAAGTGAGCGTGATTTCGTCACCTTGTTTTTTCATTTTTTGATCTTGAATTGCGGCTGCGCGGTAATCGGCGACGGCAGCACACCCAATAAAAGCATCAGACTGCACCGCAAGTTCCATCGACGCAGTTAAAAGTTGCTCAGCGCTTTCAATATTGGTGAGCTTTGCATTCGCGGGTGCTGTAATTGCGACGGGCCCTGAAATAAGGTTGACCTTAGCACCTAAAGCAAGCGCTGCTTCTGCAAGGGCATAACCCATTTTGCCTGAACTATGATTCGAAATATAACGCACAGGGTCGAGGGCTTCACGCGTGGGGCCAGCGGTAATTGTGATTGTTTTACCTGCCAATAATGGCTCAATGTCTGGTTGCGTACACAGCGCCACTAGTTCATGAGGCTCTAACATTCTTCCGGCACCTACATCACCACAGGCTTGCTCACCTTTACCGGGTCCCCAAATTGCGACGCCGCGATCTTTGAGAGTTCTAAGGTTTGCTTGAGTCGCTGGGTGAGCATACATTTGTTGGTTCATTGCAGGAGCAACCGCTACTTTAGCAGGTGTGGCTAACAATAACGTAGTCAGTAAATCATCGGCAATGCCCATCGCCATTTTCGCTAAGATATTGCTGGTTGCGGGGGCGACTAAAATCAGGTCAGCCCATTTGGCAAATTCAATGTGTCCCATTGCTGCTTCGGCTGCAGGGTCAAGTAATGAATCAGAGACAATTTCTCCACTCACAGCTTGCATTGTCAGTGGTGTTATAAAATGTTTGGCTGAGTCGGTCATGACCACTTTAACGTCGCAGCCGGCGTCTTTTAAACGACGAACAAGTTCTGCACATTTATAGGCTGCAATGCCACCACTCATACCTAACAGGATTTTTTTATTAACTGATTTTGTCATTACGTGAAATTTTACCTTTGTCGATATGGGCTAACGATAGCAAATCTTTGCCGATTGCATGAAGTTTTCTTTTTTAAAGACAGGAAAAAACTGGATTTTATATTACAGTTTAATGACCAAAGTAATGTTTTTAGGGACAAATGATGCCATTAACGGATTTACCATTGGCAGAGAGACCACGTGAGAAGCTGCTTTTACAGGGAGCTAAAGCGCTTTCAGATGCTGAGTTATTAGCGATATTTTTACGTACTGGCGTGCCGGGCATGAACGCGGTTGAGTTGGCTGAGCATCTACTGCGTATAAATAGTACATTGCACAACTTGTTTAATGCCACAGAGCATGAGTTTTGTGCACAAAGGGGCCTAGGTGCTGCAAAGTATGTACAATTACAAGCCGTGTTAGAGCTGAGCCGGCGATACATGCTTGAGCAATGTCATAGAGAGGCTGTATTTAATTCGCCTCAATCGGTGTACGACTACCTAACAATTAAACTACGGGGGTTACAGCAAGAAGTGTTTATGGTGCTGTACTTAGACAGCCAAAACCAGTTGATTAAAGATGAAGTGCTATTTTATGGCACAATTAATGCCGCATCTGTTTATCCTCGCGAAGTGGTTAAAGCCGCATTAAGAAATAATGCAGCGGCACTTATTTTGGCTCATAACCACCCAAGTGGTGTGGCAGAACCCAGTCAAGCCGATAAGTTCATAACGCAAAAATTACAGCAAGCGCTGTCGTTGGTTGACATAAATGTGCTGGATCACATCATTGTGGGCGGTAAAAATTGTGTTTCTTTTGCCGAGCGAGGGCTTATATAAGGCTGTATGCCCGAGAGAGTGTGTTAAAAATGAGCAGTTTAGGCTGTTTTTAGAAATTAGTTTAATTTAAATGCAGTTTTTACTTTCCCTAAGGGCTTTCGATCATTATAATTAGCCGCTATCAAATTTACACATGAGCTGATTGGATAAGATCTGTTACTTGATCTTTGCCTGTATAAGCTGTATAAAGAGCGCCCTTCGATTTATCCCGGGGCACAAATACATGGCCTAAGGGAAAATTAAGCTCGAGCGAAGTTATTGGAGATATATAGACATGTCTAAAGTATGTCAAGTTACAGGTAAGCGTCCAGCGGTTGGTAACCACCGTTCACACGCGAGAAACGCGACTAAACGTCGTTTCCTACCTAACCTACAAACTCACCGTTTTTGGGTTGAAAGTGAAAAACGTTTTGTAACATTACGCACTACGACTAAAGGTATGCGTATTATCGATAAAAAAGGCATCGACGCGGTTCTTACAGAAATCCGTGCTCGTGGCGAAAAAGTTTAAGGAACTGAATCATGCGCGATAAGATCCGTTTAGTTTCAACTGCTGGTACTGGTTTTTTCTACACTACCGACAAGAACAAGCGTAACATGCCTGAAAAAATGGAAATCAAAAAATACGATCCTAAAGCTCGTAAACACGTGATTTTCAAAGAAGCTAAAATCAAGTAATTTTAGTTTTTCAGAATCTCAAAAACCCAGCCTCGGCTGGGTTTTTTGTTTTATGCTTAACTACCTTAGAAAATTAAGCTATTGCAAATATTTATAAGATTGCAACTTGGCTTGCTGTTTTATCTTGCTTAATTATCAATCTAAGCGTAAAATGCGCGCTCATTTCGGCTTATTAAATTTAATTCCTTGCCTTAAACCGACTGGCCGAAACGGTAGAAGGCTCTATTAACCGTAAGGAATATCCATGCGTCATTACGAAATCGTATTCATGGTTCACCCTGATCAGAGTGAGCAAGTACCTGGTATGATCGAACGTTATACTGGTTCTATCACTGAAGCTGGTGGTACTATCCACCGTCTTGAAGACTGGGGCCGTCGTCAATTGGCTTACCCAATCGACAAGCTTCACAAAGCTCATTATGTTCTTATGAACGTTGAAGCACCTACTGAAGTAATCAGCGAGCTAGAAACTACTTTCCGCTACAACGATGCAGTGCTTCGTAACTTAGTTATGCGTACTAAAGACGCTGTAACTGAAGCATCTCCTCTTGCGAAAGAAGAGAAGAAAGAAGCACCAGCTGCTTAATCGTTTTGAGTCCAAGCATGGCGCTTGCAGTTGAGACACTAAGATGAGCCAACCGGTTAATCCTTTTATGAATCAGCTGACGTTATCTGGGGTTGTATGTAAAACCCCAAAATATAGTCAAAGCCCTGCTGGTATACCGCATTGTATTTTTGTTCTTGAACATAAATCGATGCAAGTTGAAGCAGACCTTAACCGTAATAGTTATGTCAGGCTTCAAGTTGTTGCCAGTGGCACGCCAATGCAACAACAGACTCAACAATTGCACGTTGGGCAACAAGTGCAAGTGACGGGTTTTTTAAACCGACACGAAGGCCGAAATGGTTTAAGCCAATTGGTCTTGCATGCTCAGCATATAGAAAGAATTTTTTGAGGAATTAAACTCATGGCACGTTATTTCAGACGTCGTAAGTTCTGCCGCTTTAAAGCGGAAGGCGTACAACAAATCGATTATAAAGATCTAGCTACTCTTAGAAACTATGTTACAGAAAGTGGCAAAATCGTACCTAGCCGTATCACAGGTACTAGCGCTAAATATCAGCGTCAGCTAGCAACTGCTATCAAGCGTGCTCGCTACTTAGCCCTTCTTCCATACACTGACTTACATAAGTAAGCAGCGGATTAACAGTTTTTAAAAGGTGTAGAGACATGCAAGTTATTCTACTAGACAAGATCGCAAACCTAGGTGGCCTAGGTGACCAGGTTGTAGTTAAATCTGGCTTCGCACGTAACTTCCTTTTCCCACAAGGTAAGGCAGTTCCTGCAACTAAAGCTAACATCGAAACTTTCGAAGCACGTCGTGCTGAGTTAGAAGCTAAGATCGCTGAAGATCTAGCTGCTGCTCAAGCTCGCGCTGACAAGTTAGAAGCATTAGCTGAAGTTACACTAGTTTCTAAAGCTGGTGACGAAGGCAAGTTATTCGGTTCTATCGGTACTCGCGACATCGCTGAAGCTATTTCAGCTGTTGGCGTTGAAGTTGCAAAATCAGAAGTTCGTTTACCTCTAGGTACTATCCGTGAGACTGGCGAATTTGACGTTGCAATCGCAGTACACTCAGACGTTACGGCTACTATCAAAGTAATCGTTATCGCTGAAGCTTAATAGCAATATTAAGTAGAAAAAAAGCCGTGCTTTATTAAGCGCGGCTTTTTTGTATCTAAATTTTACTTACTTACTTACTTACTACCTTACTTACTACATTACGACTCTTTTTGCTTTGCTTTCCTGTCAATAGTTGTGCTATTTGCATTAATGTTTGATGGAATGGGGTTTTGTTTACCTATTTTAAACACAAACAGTCTTTTGTCTTAATTTTTTATTTTTAGTTAGTATAATCAGGCTAGTTAGTTAGAATTGGTTAAATTGACAGCGACAGCGCTGTCATTTATAGTGGTTTCATAAAAAAGTTGTAAGGAATGAAAGTTGAAGGAGACATTATCATCGGGAAAACACCGTGGTTTTACACTTGTTGAAATACTGATCGTTATCGCTATTTTAGGTATTTTATATAGCGTAGCGTTACCTGTTTATACCGAACAAATGCAACGCAGTCGCCGTGCCGACATACAACAAGAGTTATTGCAATATAGCGCGAGTCTTGAGCGTATTTATTCAAGAAATGGTGGTTACCCTAACGCATTTACGGCACAAAATACTGATTTTTATACTTTCACTTACACCCCTACAGATAAAGTCGCCGGTGCAATCAGTGACTTTAAAAACCGTGGTTATAGTTTAAAAGCATCACCAAAGTCTGGTTCGGCGCAAGCAAGTGATCGTTGTGGTGATCTCACTGTGAAACATGATGGCAGTTACACCGCCTCAGAGAATGATTGTTGGGAGTAGTTGAAGTGCGACGAAAGGCCGGATTTACACTGATAGAATTAATGGTCGTACTGGTTATTATTGGTATTATGGCTAGTCTTGCTTTCCCGTCATTTAGCCAGCAAATCTTGCAAGATCGCGTTGTAACGACCGCAAATCAACTAAATAGTGTCTATAAATATGCGCGCAGTGAAGCAGTAAAGCGTGAGCGAAAAATTAACTTAGTCGTTAATAATAACCGCTGGCAGGTAACGCTAAATGAAGCGGGCGTGGCTACGGTTCTTAAAGAATTTAGTGTAACCAAATCTGGCATAACGGTTGATTTAGCGGCCTTGACCGTGAGTGCCAGTGGCGAGGTTAACCAGCAAGCGCAAATAGATATTAAAGACAATCACAGCAACACCACTGACTATGTAATGTGTGTACTAAAAAGTGGCCAAAACTGGTTAGTTGAAAGTTCAGAGCGACGATGTGCATGATTAAGCAGCAAGGTTTTTCATTACTAGAAGTCATGATATCTGTGGTAATCGCCGGAATTGCTTTATTAGGGTTGGCTGCTGCTCAACTTAAATCGCTTCAGTATGCTACTAACAGTTTTCATTACACGGTGTCGCTTATTCAAGGTCAAAACAGCATAGAGCGACTTTGGCCGCATATTTGTGATATTCAAAAAACCAACCCCGGCTTATTTCAAGATGCGACCTTTAGAGCGAGTCTTTCTCCACAGGTTAGTGACTACGAACTAATTCTGCCTGCTGTATACAATAATGACATGCAAATTAATGTTAGTTGGGTCGATAAACGCATGACTGATAATGCTGAGAACCAGATCAGTTTGAATGCGAGTTTCCCTGATTTGTCGGCGGTGTGTTAATGATAAAACATACAAAAGGGTTTAGCTTAGTCGAGTTAATGGTGGCGCTGGCTGCTGGAGCATTTTTACTTGCTGGGATTAGTTTGTCTTACTCAGCGATTAAAGGCACGATTCAGGTGAGCAAAGAGCTCGAAAATGCACAAGAGGTGCTTCGTTACACGAGTAAAGTGTTTAATCGCAGCATTAAGCAAACTCAAATAACCCCGGTTATTAGTGCTGATAAAAGCATGATAACCATCACTCAGCCTGCTGGTGTCATTGCCTGTGATGGTCAAGTTACCGCAGTGCAAGTTACTGAAGTTTATAGCTTAAACGATAATAACTTAATGTGCTCACTGAATGGCGCGGCTGCGGAGCGTTTGTTAACAGGGGTCGAGAGCTTATCGTTTGATATCGCGGGTGAATTAGTGACGGTGAGTGTGAAACCAGAGCAATTACCTGGGCAATTCGGCAATGGTATAAATATCGATATTGCGCTCACAAACACAATCTTACTGAAGGCATATGGTGGTGGCAGTGTTTAATAAGCAACATGGTTTTACCTTAATTACAGTGCTGATTTTAACGAGCATGGCCAGTCTTGTGGTGCTGAGCTCACTGCGTGAAAATATTGTGCAAGAACGTTTGAGCGGTAATTTTCAGAAAAAGTTAAACAGCCGTTTGCTAGCCGAAAAAGGGGTGTTTGAGCAAGCTAAACTATTGCAACAAACACTGAATCGTGAAGGCGTATTAGCGGTTGATGATTTAATTAATAAAACGAATTTAGCGTCTGGTACCGGCATTATTGCGAGTGATGCTACCTTTAGTGCAACCCTTACTAAAAACCCTGATGGCGAGCTTGAAATTGCCAGCCTAGGGCAGCGCTTTGAAGGCGATGCACAGAGTAATTTAGTCGCACGCTTTGGCATTCAAGGTGCTAAAGGCAGCTCGGTATTTACTAATGCGATGGTTGGCTGTAAAGGGGTTAATTTGTCGGGCAGTGGAAGTATCGACAGTTATGATTCAAGCCAAGGTACTTACGAAGAAACTAAATCGGACGACGGTGATGTATCAACTATTGCCGGTGACTCTGATGTTGTGCTTTCAGGGCACTCGCCAATTAGAGGTGATGTAAAAGCCAGTGGTGTAATTTACTTAAACGGGTCATCGCCCATTATAGGTAATATTCACTCCAATACTGGGGTGTATATTTCTCCAGGTAGTGGTCTGCGAGTCGATGGAAATGTGTATACCCGGGGCTACTATAAACACCGAGGTGGCCGCATTTCAGGTGTAGTAAGAGCAAATGGTGATGCCACAATGCAATGGTCTACTTACATTGATAATACTCAAGGTGAGACCCTCGATATCATGTATGGCGGTATTGGTGACTTTAAAGACACCTACAATAATCAGCAAGATGGCGTACATTACAGTAATAGTAAATTTAATATAAACCCGAATGTTGAACCCGTCACTGTAGCCGACCCCACGGCACCTGATTACGATCCGAGTAACCCTGATACCAACTGTGACCCTTTAATTTTGCCCGAAAAAATGACTGACATAATGGCTGGTATCACTGGGTATGATTCTATTTCGGTTGGGCCTACTCAACTATTTAAGTTTAATACTGAACAAGGGTTTCACAGCAATGGTGGCAGCCAAATTATTGTGCCGACCTTAGCTGATGTATTTTTGTTTGATAAGAAGATTCAAAATCAATCTCATGGGAACCATTCTAAAGAGTATGTATTTGCTTTAGATGGTTTGAAAATGACCAGTGATGGTAAAATGGAAGTCTCAGGGGGCGATGTCATCTTATTGATAGATGGTGATTTTTCAATGGGGGGTGATACCACCCTGACGATCAAAAAAGACAGCAGTCTTACCGTATTAATAACGGGAAAAGTTAATATTGGTGCAGGTGCTAAAGTGATCACTGAACAAGAAGGATTAACGACCAGTGGGCATCCATCGCTGTCGTTTTACTCGTCATTTAACGGTGTGAATGGTGTGCAATTTAGTGGCGCTGCAAACTTGTATGCTGCAATTTATGCGCCGCTTACCACGGTAAAATTGTCGGGAAGTGGCGAGCTATTTGGCAGTGTTCGTGGTGCGGTGATCACTTCAACAGGCGGCAGTGGGGCGCACTATGATGCGGGTCTACTTAAAGTACAAAATGGGGGGAAACCGTCAACCCCTTCACGGATTGTGTTTTTAGGCTGGAGCTACAAAACACCGCCACAGAGTGAACCGAGCCCCGCACAATAATGACCTAATTCGAGCAAGATGATACTTGCTCGAAAAAATATTTAGTTTCATTTAAACCTTTTGAATCCCTCCTTACGTCTAATACACTAAATTCACAACAATAATCATAAAGGACAACATCCAGGATGTTGATAGATGCAGAGCAAGCGTTTGCACAGCAAAGTGAGCACACCTTGATTGAGCGCGTAAAAAGCGGCGATCAAGTTGCCTATGCAGCACTTTATGAGTTGCATGTGAAACGTGTTTACAGCCTTTGTTTGCGACTTATTGCAGATAAAGAGCACGCCGAAGATGCAACACAAGAAGTGTTTGTACAGTTGTGGCACAAAATCGCCAATTTTGATGGGCGCTCACAGTTTACGACCTGGTTACACAGCGTTACGAGTAATATTGCGATTAGCTATATTCGTAAACATAAAAACTGGTTACAGAAAGTCGTGAGCTTTGAGCAAAGTGGCATGGATGAACAAAGTGCAGCGGACTGTCAGGGTTTAAATGGCCTTGATAAATTAGTACTCAGATTGCCCGAACGAGCGCGTATGGTGTTTGTACTCCATGCAATTGAAGGCTATCGCCATGAAGAAATAGCCAGCATGCTTGATATGGCCGTTGGTTCAAGTAAATCGCAGTTTCACCGTGCAAGGCAGTTATTAAAAGAGTGGTATGAAAATGAGTAAGCCAGATTTTGAACAGTTTTTAAATGACTCGCTTAATCAACCTAAGCAAGATATCGGCCCAGATAAAAACTTATGGCCGGGTATTGAGCGTGCAATTGCTCACCCTACAGAGCAACAAGCTGAACAGTCACGTTTTACGTGGAATAAGCTTGCAGCCGTTGCTGCATGCTGTGTTGCGGCACTGCTTAGCGTGCAATTGTTTGTTGCTCAGACCGAGCCGAATACGATGATAGCCATGAGTGATTATTTTACGAAGCAAAAACAGGGCTTGTTGGTGCAATATCAGAATCAACCTGCACTTACCGACAATTGGCAGCAGCAGCTTAAAGAATTAGAAGAAGCAGAGAGTGCCATTAAGCAAGCACTGGAAAATGAACCTGAAAATCCTGCGTTATTACAAATGCTGTCGCAGGTTTATCAGCAACAACTTGATTTAATTAATAAGGTGCATGCACCTAAGTGGCAAACGATTTAGGAGTGATAACCATGAAACTACTCGCATTAACATTAGGATTACTACCACTGATGGCAATGGCAGGACAAACAATCAATGAACAGGTTGATATACCTGCGAATAAGCGCATTTTTATTGAAAACCAACGTGGTGATGTGCGTATTGAAGGGTGGGATAAACCGGTGTTAAAAATCGAAGGTGAATTAGATGATAAAGCCGACGGTTATCGTTTAGATGTGGAAGGAAGCCGCGTCGAATTTATTGTCAAAATGCCACGTAACATAAGTGGCTGGAACAAAGGCGACGGTTCACGTTTAACGATTTATATGCCAAAAAGCAGTGAGCTCGAATTTGCTGGGGTGAATGTGACTGTCAGTGCCAAAGAGCTGGCAGCAGGCGCCGACATTGATACTGTGAACGGTGATATAACGGTGCAGGATATTAGCGGTAACATGAGTTTTGAAACGGTAAATGGTGATGTCAATGCGATTGACCTAAACGGTGATATTCGTTTTGAAACGGTGAATGGTGAAATTAATGATAAAAACTCACAAGGTACGCTGCGTTTTACAGCAGTAAATGGCGATATCAAGTCAAAAACCAAAGCCGAAGATGTGCGTCTTGAAAATGTAAACGGTAATATCGACTTTGCATTTGATGCAATTAAAAAGCTACGTATCAATACGGTGAACGGCGAAGCCGAAGTGCATATTAATAAATTACTCACCGGTGCAAATGTGCGCTTTGAATCTGTCAGTGGAGATGCGGAGTTTTACTTCCCGGCTGACGTATCAGCCCAGTTTGAAATAGAAGCACATGCAAATGGCAAAATTGTTAATGAGCTAAGTGATGATAAAGCTATAAAAGCGAAGTATGGGCCATCGAGTGATCTTGAGTTTAGTGTCAATGGCGGGAACGCTGATATTGAAATGGATACCATTAGTGGTCGCATAGAACTGCGCAAACAAAAATAATCACGAAGGTGAGCGTCATTAATCTAAGCACTGAGTAATATGTCTAGTTACCAAGGTTTAGCTTAATTACAATAAAGCGGGAAGATTTCCCGCTTTTCTATTTGCACAGCCTTTGCAAGTCGATAGAATAGAGCCATTCAATTTAAGTTTTGTGAAGATATGGCTAAACCAGATAAGCAAGTCGATACGTTAAAAGTTCCTCCCCATTCAATTGAAGCTGAGCAATCTGTTTTAGGTGGTTTAATGCTTGATAATCAAGCGTTTGACCGTGTTGCTGAGTTGGTTGTCTCGCAGGATTTTTATACCCGCACACATAAGTTGATTTTTGAAGCGATGGTGAGTCTTGCAGAGGCAGGCGACCCGATTGATTTGATCACCATTTCTGAAAGCTTAGAAAAAAATAATCAGCTGAGCAATGTGGGTGGCTTTGCTTACCTTGCTGAAATCGCAAAAAATACTCCCAGTGCTGCCAACATCGACGCATACGCAAATATCGTTCGTGAACGTGCTGTTATTCGTGAAATGATTGGTGTTGCAAACGAAATCGCCGAAGCGGGCTTTAGTCCAGAAGGACGCACAAGCCATGATTTGCTCGATTTTGCAGAAAGTAAAGTATTCAAAATTGCCGAGCAACGTACTAAAAGCACCGAAGGTCCACAAAGCTTACACAGCATTCTAGAAAAAACGGTTGATAAGATTGAAGAGTTATATCAATCGCCACAAGATGGTGTAACGGGTGTAAGTACAGGGTATGCCGATCTAGATAAAATGACCGCGGGTATGCAGCCTTCAGATCTGATTATTGTTGCTGCACGTCCATCAATGGGTAAAACCACGTTTGCGATGAACTTAGCTGAACATGCGGCAATGACGCAAGACAAACCCGTGCTGATCTACTCACTAGAGATGCCGTCAGAACAAATTATGATGAGGATGCTTGCCTCACTCGGTCGTATTAACCAAACGAAAGTACGTACAGGCCAATTAGATGATGATGATTGGGCTCGCCTCTCTTCAACCATGGGCTTATTGATGGAAAAAGGGAAGATGTATGTTGACGATGCATCGGGCCTTACACCGACCGATGTACGTTCGCGTGCACGTCGTATCGCACGCGATCATGGCGGTATTAGTATGATCATGGTCGACTACTTGCAGCTAATGCGCGTTCCGAGCTTATCTGATAACCGTACCTTAGAGATTGCCGAAATCTCGCGTTCATTAAAAGCCCTTGCCAAAGAGCTACAATGCCCTGTAATTGCCCTGTCGCAGCTTAACCGTACGCTAGAGCAACGTGCTGATAAACGCCCAATCAACTCTGACTTACGTGAATCAGGCTCAATCGAGCAGGATGCCGACTTAATCATGTTTATTTATCGTGATGAAGTGTATAACGAAGACAGTGCCGAGAAAGGGGTCGCTGAAATCATAATCGGTAAGCAACGTAATGGTCCTATCGGTAAAGTGCGTCTTACGTTCCAAGGTCAATTCTCACGTTTTGATAACTACGCGGGCCCAGCTATGGATGACGAATATTAATGCGCTTAGCCATCGCCGAAATTAATCTAAAAGCACTGGCTAATAACTTAGCGCAAGTGAAGCACTTTGCGCCCAATTGCAAGGTGATGGCGGTGTTAAAGGCCAATGCATATGGCCACGGTTTGGTTAAAATTGCCCAGCACCTAAGTGCCGCTGATGCATTTGCAGTGGCACGTATTGATGAAGCATTAGCGCTGCGGGCGGGAGGTTTAACAAAACCAATCGTTTTACTTGAAGGCTTTTTTCATCAAGACGATTTACCTATTTTGCTCGCGAATAACTTTCAGACCATTATTCATGATGAAAATCAATTGGCTGCACTTGAAAGTGCCACGTTGGATGCACCGATAGCGTGTTGGTTAAAAATTAATACAGGGATGCACCGTTTAGGGATTGCACCATCACAATTTGAATCGTTTTATCATCGTTTAAAAGCAAGTGACAATGCACGTGATGATATTAAATTAATGACGCATTTTTCGTGTGCTGATGATGTAAACGATGAGAAAACCACCCAGCAAATAGCGTTATTTGATTCATTAACAGATGGCAAAGCTCAGCAGCACTGTTTAGCAAACTCAGCGGGTATTTTAGCATGGCCGCATGGGCATGGTGATTGGGTTCGCCCAGGGTTAATGCTTTATGGTGTCTCGCCGATGCTAAATGGCGTGGGTAAAGAACACGGTTTAGCGCCAGTGATGCGTTTAACAACACGCGTCATTGCGATTCGCGATGTTGATGCGCATCAATGTGTTGGTTACGGAGGCCGTTGGTGCAGTGATAAGCCAACCAAGCTTGCGGTTGTCGCGATGGGATATGGTGATGGCTATCCTCGCCATGCACGACAAGGCACACCGGTGATCATTAAATCACAACGCTATGGTATTGTCGGCACCGTCGCGATGGATATGATAACAGTTGATATTGGCGATAATGGCGACAATATTCAAGTGGGTGACGAAGTAATCATGTGGGGCCCAGAGCTGCCTGTCGAAGAAATAGCGCAGTGTGCTAGTACCATACCTTACGAGCTACTGTGTAATATTACTCCGCGAGTCAGCTATGAGTATCAAGAGTAACGAGGCACGTTACTCTTTAATAAAATAGATGTCGCTAAAGCCCATTTTTGCAAACTCTTGGTCACGAAAATTACGCACTGCCGCAGAGCCTTTTGAGGTCATTTCTATTTGTTGTTCCATCTTTAAATAATTGCTTAAGTCAATTCCCTCAGCTGCCGCAATGGCGTGGTACATGTCGCGGTACTTGTCTTTAGAAAAGTTGATTTCGCGAGGTTGGTTTTTAAATGTGTATGTAATGCGGCGTGCCATAATGACTCCTCTTAATTTATAGGGCTGATTTTACACTAAATACGAGCCTTAGCCATGACTTGTCGCTATAAGCGGGTTACAATGCGACACTGTTAAAAAACTCGGTAGCTTAAAATGAAACTTTCTGTAGAGATTAGTAAATACCCACTTCATCAAGATTACATTCCATTTATTAAAGGCTTTATTGACCGCGTAAACAGCTATGATGGCCTTAAAGTGATTACTAATACGCTATCTACACAAATTTTTGGTGATTACGACTTAGTCATGTCTGTACTTAACACTGAAATTAAGCGCTCTTATGAAGAGTTTGGTAAAGCAATTTTTGTTTGTAAATTTTTACACGGTGATTTGTCGCCAAGCGATGATTAAGTAATCGATAACGACGGCGTGATATGGAATTTTTAACCGAAACTTTCTCTGGCTTTACGGCAATGTCGCACTGGGAATATATTGCAGTGGCGTTGTCGATGGCGTACTTGTTGCTCGCGATTAAAGAGAGCTTATGGTGTTGGCCTGCCGCGTTTGCAAGCACCTTTATTTACACCGTAATGTACTGGAATGGCGCACTATTGATGGAGTCGCTGCTTAACTTATACTACATGTACATGGCTGTGTATGGGTGGGTAATTTGGCGACGAGGTTTAAACCATAAAGACCGGTTGCCGATTGTTTCGTGGTCATTAAAAAAGCATGTCGTGATCTTATTTACTACCTCATTAGCCTCGGTGGTGATTGGTTTCATCATGACCAATTACACGCATGCAGATTTTGCATATTTAGACAGCTTTACCACCTCTTTTGCTGTGGTTACAACCTACCTTGTCGCCAAAAAAGTTCTTGAAAATTGGCTATACTGGATTGTTATAGATGCGGCTTCCATGTATTTGTACTTTGAAAAAGGGTATTACCCGACCTTGGTGCTGTTTGTGTTTTATACCATTATGGCAGCGTGGGGGTTTAAAACCTGGTATGAAGAGTATGAGCAACATCAAGCTAAGCCATTAGCTCAACTTTAAATGAAAACAGAACAACAAATAAACGCGCTATTTTCGCGTTTTGATCCCGCGTTAACGATTACGTCAATCAGTCCATTGGTTGAAGGGTTAAGTAACGATAATTACTTAGTAAAAACAGCGACCAATAGCTATTTGGTAAAACATTATCGCGACCATTGGCCTGCACTAGGCTTGGCTGCTCAAACACATTTTGCTAAACAAAGTTGCTGCCCAGCGCCTCTTTGGCTAGAACAAGCCACAGACACGGCTATTTTCGATTATGTTGAAGGTCGTATTGCCAGCGGCGATTTTTGTGACAGTTTACTGCCAGATTTAGTCAATCTGCACCAGTATCCCTTGCTCACAGAGCCAATGGACATCGCTTATGAAATTAATTGTTATCAACACACCACTCGCTACCAACAGCATCTTACATTAATAGAAGAGTCACTCGCTTATATTGCTAGTGCACCAAAAGATATGGGCTTTTGCCATAATGATTTGGTTAAAGAAAATATCATTGTGAATAATAGCGGTATGTTTTTAATCGACTTCGAATATGCCAAAAGTAATGATGTTTATTTTGACTTGGCAGCCTTAGTGGTCAGTTTTCAGCTGAATACTGAACAACAGCAAGCTTTGCTTGAACAATACCGAACACTTATATCAGCCCACCACGAATTTACCCTTTCGCTCAACAAGCTGGCGGCATTTCAGGGGCTATTTTTATTATTGTGTATTTGTTGGTACGAGCAACGAGGGGCAATGGATAAAGTGGCGCCACTGCTTGTGCAGCTTCACCACTTCATTAAACAGCAAAAACGCTAAAGGCCACCAATTCGCTCGGCAAGCTCTTTGTATTTTTTTACATCATCGTGTTCGAACAAAGGCTCACCTTTGTCATCTTGTGATTTCGAGATCAGTAAATGTTCGCGAGCAAGTCGTTTCACGCGTTCTACTTTTACACCTAAAAATTCTGCAACTTGCTCTGTTGACATTAAACTCATGATCAAATTCCCACCTTGTTATTAATTTTATAAGTATACGTTAATACCGTGGTTCTGCCTTAATGTGAAGTGTTTTAATGAAAATTGCTGAATTTATAAGCATGTAAGTGTTCAATGCTAGCATTTATAGCAAGATGCCATTATCATTGCCGGGTTGTCATGCTGATATCGCGAGTTGGTACTGACAACGACAAATGTGCTCTCGTGGTGAAATGGATATCACGTGGCCCTCCGGAGGCTGAGTTGCAGGTTCGATCCCTGCCGAGAGCGCCATTTGCTCCTTCTTTTGTTATTTTCTACACTGTTTATATCCTTTTTATTTTCATGATTTTAAAACATGACTTATCAACCCATTGCATGTGGTGATTACGACCAATTCGAATTGTGGTGTATGCACTCAACAGAATTACAGATTACATTGCACTCAGGCGAGCAAGTAAATGGCAAAGCGATTAACTTACAGATTATAAGTCCTGAAGGTGAGCACTTAATTTTGAGCACAAAAAAAGGCGAACACGCCGTTCGCCTTGATTTAATCAAATCTGCTGAGCCACGCTAAGGTAGGCTTATAACCACTTTTTATTCTTAAAGTAGATACCAATACCAACGGTAAGGACCACTAAGAAGATTAAAAATAGGCTAAATGCATACGGACTTTCCGTGCCCGGAATGCCGCCCACATTGACACCAAGTAAGCCCGTTAAGAAGCCTAATGGTAAAAACAATGCTGCAACGACCGACATCACATACATACGCTGATTCAGTTGTTCAGACACTTGGTTAGCAATAGTCTGTTGAATAATTTGTGCACGTTCAATTGAGCTGTCTAGCTCTTCTAAAAAGCGAATCAACATATTGGTTGTTTCGTTTAAACGGGCTTTGTCGTCTTCATCTAACCACTTGTATTTGTTGTTTAACAACGTAATAAGGGCCTCTTTTTGTGGCCTTAAATAGCGTTTTAGGGCGATGGTCTGACGGCGCATTTGTGCTAAAGCTTGGTTATCAAAACCTTTGCTTGGCTCATCAATTTCGTCTTCAAATATATCCAACGTGTCATCAAGGCTATCAATGACCCCTTGCATACGCGATGTAAGATTTTGTGCTAATTGACACACGAGCTCTGAAATTGAACATGGACCGTTACTGTCATCAAATGTTGCAACAACATCTTGCACTGAGAGTAAACGGCGTTTGCGGGTTGTGATAATAACGTTTTCGTTTATAAATAAGCGCAAAGACACCATGTCTTCAGGGCTTTGTGCGGGATTTAAATTAACGCCACGTAAAAAGAGCATCGAACCGTTGGTTACTTTTGTTAGGCGTGGACGCGTCTCATCCGCAATCAGGGATGCTAATTCATAGTCAGTCAGTAAATTACTGTCAGCAAGCCACTTTACAGCGTCAGCTTGGCTGTAATCCATATGAACCCAAAGTTTTCCATGTTCGGGTTGCCAATTCTCCAGCTCGGTACTATTGTCAATAGCACGTGCACCGCCTTGCTCGTCTAAAATTAAGACATGAAGTAACCCATTGATCATATTGAACTCTCATTTTACAAATAGTGCGATATAGTTGAGTATATACATTAGTATAGTCAAGACTATATTAATGAAATCGATTTATCGATGAGATGAATATATTTTGTTGGTGTTTCTAGCTCTGTAGCGTATAAGACACTTTTTTATAGAGGGCACATTAATGAGTGCAAAAATTATCGTTGGCTGGCGCGAATGGCTAAGCCTTCCTGATTTAGGAATTGATAAAATCAAAGCAAAAGTGGACACGGGGGCGCGTACATCGTGTATTCATGCTTTTGATATTGAAGAGTTTTCAGAAAATGGCGAAAACTGGGTGAAATTCACAACCCAGCCTCTGCAGGATGATGTGGATACTGTGGTCCACTGTCGTGCAAAAGTGATGGAGCGTAAGTATGTGACCAGTTCAAGTGGTCAAAGAGAGCTTCGTTACTTTATAGAAACAACGTTAGTCGCAGGAAGCCAAAGCTGGCCCGTTAGAGTGACTTTAAGTAACCGTTCAACAATGAAGTTTAGAATGTTGTTAGGGCGTACAGCAATGGAAAATCGCATAGTCGTCGATCCGGCTTTATCTCATTTATTATAAAAGGCGCTCATAGCACGCTCAGTGTGTGAGTTTGTCAGTAAAGGTTTTAACTATGAAACTTGGTATTTTATCTCGCAACCAAAACTTATATTCAACACGTCGCTTAATTGAAGCAGCTGAGCAACGTGGTCATGAAGTAAAAGTGATTGATGCATTGCGTTGTTATATGAACATTAATTCTGATCAACCAGAAATTCATTACCGCGGCGAAAATTTAAAAGATTTTGATGCTATTGTTCCGCGTATTGGCTCGTCAGTGACTTTCTATGGGTGTGCAGTATTACGTCAATTTGAAATGATGGGCGTGTTCCCTGTAAATGAATCAGTGGCTATTTCACGCTCTCGCGATAAATTACGTTCATTACAGCTATTATCGCGTAAAGGTGTAGGTATGCCTGTCACAGGGTTTGCAAGCAAGCCTGATGATGTTAAAGACTTACTAAGCATGGTTGGTGGTACACCGGTGGTTATTAAGTTACTAGAGGGTACACAAGGCATTGGTGTTGTGTTAGCCGAAACGCGCAAAGCGGCAGAAAGTGTAATCGAAGCTTTCATGGGCTTAAAAGCGAACATCATGGTGCAAGAGTACATCAAGGAAGCAGGCGGTGCAGACATTCGCTGTTTCGTTTTGGGCGATAAAGTAATCGCAGCGATGAAGCGTCAAGCACAAGAAGGTGAGTTCCGCTCTAACTTACACCGTGGCGGCAGTGCGACATTGGTTCGCATTACCCCTGAAGAAAGAAAAACAGCCGTTGCTGCAGCAAAAGCAATGGGCTTAAACGTAGCGGGCGTTGATTTACTTCGCTCAGCACGAGGACCATTGGTGATGGAAGTTAACTCATCGCCGGGTCTTGAAGGTATCGAAGTGGCTACGGGTAAAGATATTGCAGGCATGATTGTTGATTTTATTGAAAAAAATGCAGCAACGAAAAGAACTGCAACACGTGGTAAAGGCTAAGATTTACAAGCGCTCTAGTAAAAGGAAAAGTGCGTGGCAAAGGTTAAGAAAAATACTCCGTTTTCAATTTTAGGTGATACGGTTGGTGTGGGTGAACGTAAAACGTTTTCGATTGAAGCAGCAAAGCTTTATACCCACTCACCGCTTAATATTCCAATTGAAGTCGTTAATGGGGTCCAGCAAGGGCCTGTGTTAATGGTATGCGCGGCAATTCATGGTGATGAGCTCAATGGTGTTGAGGTTGTAAGGCAATTGCTCGCAAAAATTGAGCCTGAACAATTACGCGGCACAATTATAGCGGTGCCAATAGTGAATGTATTTGGCTTTATCCATAAGTCGCGTTATTTACCTGACCGTCGTGATATGAATCGCAGTTTTCCGGGTTCAACACGGGGGTCATTAGCTGGGCGAATGGCGAATGCCTTTTTCTCGCAGGTGGCAATGCACTGTACGCACATTATTGATTTGCACACTGGTGCGATTCATCGTACTAACTTACCGCAAATTAGGGCTAACTTAAGTGATCCTGATACCGCGGCTATGGCAAAAGCATTTGGTACACCAGCGGTGATAGACGCCTCATTACGCAATGGCTCTTTACGCAGTGAAGCGGCTAATTTAGGTATCCCAGTGATAACCTACGAAGCGGGTGAAGCGCTGCGATTCGACCCCATTGCGATTGCAGCCGGTGTGCAAGGCGTTGATTATGTTATGCGTCATTTAAAAATGGTGCGTGGTAAGCGGGCGAAAAAACTCCCAGAGCCGGTGATTGCAAGTTCAACAAGTTGGGTGCGTGCAGAGGTTGATGGTATTGTCCGTGCGCAAGTATCCCTTGGTGAGCGCGTCATGAAAGGGCAAGTGCTCGCTTATATCAGCAGTCCACTTGGTGATGCTGAGCTTGAGCTATTAGCGCCACGAAGTGGCATTGTAATTGGCCAGCAAACCATGCCGCTTGTAAATGAGGGCGATGCGGTATTCCATCTTGCTTACTTTGCGCATGCGAATAGCTTGGTAGAGCAACAGCTAGAAACCTTTATTGACGAAATAAGCGATATTGAAGACGAGCTTAAAACGGCTGAACTCAATAATTAGTTGCTGACATCGTCAATACATAAAATAAAAGCCGCATTTGCGGCTTTATTTTTTGGGTCCCAGAATACGCTTTGTTGATTGCGTTTTACTCGGAGTCGGGGCTTTATTGAGCACCATTACTGGGCGAGTAACAAAAATATTATTGGGGTAAATAACCTTGTGACCATCGACATGCTCAAGCACCACGTTCATCAAGCCCATTTCAATGATACGTCCCTCTAAAAAGTTCGCGCCATCGATGACACGTATCCAATAGCCCACACGACAGTCGTTTTGAATGAACATTAATAAAAAGGCGGTTAAATTACTCAATAACGACCACGCTGCGAATAGGGCGACACCTAACATAGCAAATAGTGATGAACCTAAAACTAATAAACCGCGCAGCTCAATGCCCCAAAATACTAACACTAGGCACAGCATTACAATGGCGAGAATAATATTTAGTAGCAGTTCTGCACGATAAACACGATGAGGATCTGCTTTACCTTTGATGGCTTTTAACAGCAGTTTCTTTGTGGTTTTTCTTAGTAATGGGTAAAGTAAAATCGCGATAATCGTCACGATTAAATGGTATTGCTCGTTAAAGAGTGTTTCGAAGTCCAAGGGGGATCCTACATTAATGTTAAGCGTCGAGATTTTAGCTCTTTACTAACCGAATAACACTATCTTAGAAAGTATTTTTAACGGTGACAAGCCATTGCACAGAATCAATGTCGCTGTCCTTTTTGTTGATTGGCGCAGCAATATCGAGGTGAATGACTGTTCCGGCATTTGCTCGACTGGGTGCTAACCGTAAGCCAACACCGATATTTTGCAGTACATTACCATTCGTGCCGTTATCTTTGTCGTTATACCAAGCGCGGCCGATGTCGTAAAAAGCCGCGCCACCGACTTTAAATAGTTGCAGTAAGTCATATTCCCAATAATAGCGTTTTTCGAGACTTACTAAAAAGCTACGATCGCCAATTTGATAATCAAGCGGGTAGCCACGTAAACCATTTTCGCCGCCAAGGGTGAGTTGTTTATCGGCTGTTAGGTTTTTGGCATATTGCAGGCGCACTTTGGCATACCAGCTTTGTTGTAAACTGGTATTCAAATAGTATTGTACTTGGCTACTGGTTATGAGATTTTCGACATCGCCTTGTTCTTCGTTCCAATAACCATCTATATCAGCTTTAAAGCGCCATAGCTGATTATCTCCGCTGTAATGGGCTTTTGACAGAGACAAAGAGTAAATAGTCCGGCTGGCATCATCGCTAAAATCTTTACTTGAATAACCCAGTAATGCTTGAATATTCCAGCCAAGATTTAGGTCTTCAGTACGATAAATACTGTCGAAATTTCTTACTTTTACATAATGGTCTTCGAACCATTGCGCACTGATGAACGGGTAACTTAGGCTGCGATCATCTGCGATAGGTAACTGGGTGGCAGCAATGGCTTTAAAGGTGTCTTCACGGTTTTCTATCCCTAAACTGATTCGTTGTGTCCAGCTTCGGGCAAGTTGACTTGAATGTCCAAAGTAAGCGCGATTGAGGGTGGTTTTTTGCTCGAACTCACTGACAACTTCGCCGCGATAATAAAGTGGCTCACGGCGCTGGTCTGAGTAACTGGTTGCACCGTAACTGTAAGGAGTATCAATTGAGTAGAATGGGTAACTAACATCGATGTAATGGCGTTTACCATCATCGTTATCTGAATATTCGAGTCGACCACGGTAGCGACTCGAAAAGATATTAGGGTCATCGTATACAAATAAATACCCGGTGCGGTCTGCATCGTGCGTACGCGAGAACGACACCCGTTTACCCCAGCCTAAAAAGTTTGATTCACGAAAGCCTATACTTGATTCGTTTTCACCGCCGCTGCGACTAAAGCTGATTTCGGGCAGCAAAGTCCACAAGTCACGCGTAACGACTTTAACATTCACGTTGCCGTCGCAATCGAGTTCAGCATGAATGCGTGCATCGTATAAATAACCTTGTTTACGCAAGAGTCGTTCTGATTCTAGTAACTTACGAGGTTGATAAATATCCCCCTCTGAAAACAGCAGTACACTGTGAATCACTTCGGGTTCGGTTGTCATATGAGCACGATTCGCAAAGCGAAATAACGCGTTGTTTTCTTCTTCAAGTGCGGTATTGAAGACATTGAGCTGTTCAAGCTTAATGGAAGTGATTTTGCGGTTATCGGCGGCTTCGGGGAGGGGATTGTCAGTATCGAGCTGGCGACGTAAGTTGTTGTCTTGCGTTTTAAGAGTGCGTTGGTTGTGACAGTAGTTATTATTGTCAGCGAGTACCTGCTCTGCATAGGCATGCGATGTTACGCTAAGTAACACCATTGGTAAAATCTGAGCAACAAAGTGCGACTGCTTAAATCCCATTTACACCCTTAGTTGTTTATTTGCTATGCAACTACTACATACTAAGCGTGAGAAAAAGTCTAGCTTATTATTGTAACTGCATGACTAAATACTGATGAAGTTTTGGCAAAACACTCGCTGCTTCAACGCCTTCAGCGTTTATCCAAACACTTTCGCTATAATGTTCAAAGTTTAGATTAAAACTATGATCTGTAAAGTGAAACCTTAACTGATGACGATCGGCACCGGCATCAAAGTCTGCAATTTTAATTGCGGGGGCGTGCAAAAAGAGGGTAGCCCACAGTTCAAAATCTTCATCGTTAGGCAGGTCGCGTGAGTTAATGACAATTATTTCATACTCGGCGTCATAAATAAGGTTAGTCATTGTAATCCTAGTGGGCGGCGAGGTAGTCGCGAATGGTGTTTAAAAAAGGAGAACCGTACTTGTTTAGCTTCGTAAACCCCACGCCTGATACTTTTAAAAATTCGCTATCATTGGTCGGCATGAGCTGTGCCATTTCAGCCAACGTTTTATCATTGAAAACGACATACGGAGGAACGTCATCCGCATCAGCCAACTCCTTACGCAGAGCTCGTAATCTAGCAAACAGCTTTTTGTCGTAATTAAATTGCGCGAGTTTATCTTGATAAACGTGTTTGGCTTGTAAGCGTGGCTCGGCTAATTGCAGGGCGTATTCACTTTTAAGTACTGCACGAGCTGCTTCGGTTAAGCGCAGTGAAGAGCCCTGAGTTATATCTTGGCTTAATAAGCCTTGGTGAATAAGCTGCCTTAAAATGCTTAGCCAAAACTCCACACTGTGATCTTTGCCTATACCGTAAGTGCTCAGCTGGTGGTGATTATTATCGCGGATACGGCTGGTATTTGCCCCGCGCAGCAATTCAACAATATAACCAATACCAAAACGCTGCTCTGCACGATATACGCACGAGAGTGCTTGTTGCGCGACCAACGTGCCGTCAAAGCTTGTCGGTGGATTTAAGCAAATATCGCAGTTGCCACAGGTTTCACGTTTGTACTCGCTAAAATAGTTGAGCAGGATTTGTCTGCGACATGTTTGGGCTTCAGCAAAGCTGGCCATCGCATTAAAGCGTTGCTCTTCTACTCGGCGGCGTTGCTCATCTTCGATATCTTCAAAAAAGCGACGAACGCGTCCTATGTCGGCCGGATCAAAATACATTATCGCTTCAGCGGCTAAGCCATCACGACCAGCACGGCCTGTTTCTTGGTAGTAAGCTTCAACACTTTTAGGAATATCGTAATGCACAACAAAGCGTACATTAGGTTTATTAATTCCCATACCAAAGGCAACCGTTGCTACTACAATTTGAATATCGTCACGGGCAAAACCTGACTGCACAAATTGTCGTTGTTCGTTACTCATCCCCGCATGATAAGCCGCGGCATTAAAGCCTGCATCAGCGAGTTTTTCGGCAACATCATCAACACGTTTACGGCTGGTGCAGTAAATTATTCCACTTTGGTTTTGCTGCTCTTTTAAATAACGCAGCAGCTGCACCATGGGTTTGAATTTTTCTTCGATGGTGTAACGAATATTGGGCCTATCAAAGCTGCCTGTGTGTACGTAAGGCTGATTAAGCTGTAGCTGCTCAATAATATCGTAACGTGTCGCTTTATCGGCTGTGGCAGTTAATGCCATCATCGGAACATGCATAAAGCGCTGTTTTAGCTCATTAAGCCGACAATAGTGAGGCCTAAAATCATGTCCCCAATGCGAGACACAGTGCGCTTCATCAATAGCAAACAGAGCAAGTTTTAGGTGACTAAGGCGCTCTAAAAATTCGTGCTGTAAGACTTTTTCAGGTGCGACGTACAACAGCTTTATTTGCCCGTAATGCAGTTGCTGGTACACCGCTTGCTGCTCTTCGAATGGCAGACTGTTGTTAATATAAGCGGCCTGAACGCCCAGTGCTTTGAGTTGTGCAACTTGGTCTTGCATTAATGAAATAAGCGGCGAAATGACGACAGTGACACCATCAAGGATCAAGGCGGGTACTTGATAGCAAAGTGATTTTCCCCCACCTGTTGGTAACAAGACGAGCGAGTCTTGTCCGTCAAGCGCTGCGGCTATAATCGCTTCTTGACCATCACGAAAATCCTTGTAACCAAACACTTGTTTGAGTACGGCTTGTGGTGATCGAACGGGGGTGTTAGTCATTGCGGTATTGGTATTCATCGCCGAGCATTTTAGTGTTTTTTTTGGATGATGTCTGTAGCAATATACCTAAACGACCTCAATATGCAGAATTCAGCGTTTCACAGGTGCTTAATATCAAGGCGTTACTTTGCAACAATGGCAGTCCCTTTTAAGAAGTAACAACGATGAAAGTAAGTGCCTGTAGAGCGCCCAAAGGGTTGGTTTAAAAGCGATTTATACTGCGTTATTGATTTTAACAATAGAACCACTATTACTTGCAATCAATGTCTTGCCTAAATCGCTTTTAATTCTAACTAGAACTCGCATCTTGAGGTGGTTTGGGTATACATGGGTTTATTTGCCGCGTTTTAGTTGCGCCAGTAAATAGGCGGCGTAAAATAGTGTTTTTAATCTATAAAGCCTGACTTATGCCTACCAATCTTGAACAGCGAAAAGGGGTTATTTTCGCATGTTTAGCGTTTTTTATGTGGGGCTTAGCACCCATTTATTTTAAACTTTTACAGAATATATCTGCCTTTGAAATCTTGATGCACCGTGTTATTTGGTCGGTGTTATTTTTGTTGATCATTATTGCTGCACGCCATCAATGGCAGCGCATTCGCGTTGTATTAGGTCAGCCTAAGTTGCTCCTAATGCTGGTGGTAACGGCCAGTTTGCTTGGCTTTAACTGGGGCTTGTTTATTTGGGCGGTAAACAATAACCACATGCTCGATGCGAGTTTGGGTTATTACATAAACCCACTTTTAAATGTGTTGTTAGGTATGCTGTTTTTAGGTGAGCGACTGCGTAAATGGCAAGGCGTAGCCGTTGGCCTTGCATTATGCGGTGTATTATTACAATTGCTCAGCTTTGGCTCTTTTCCAATCGTGGCTTTTTCTTTGGCAGGCTCGTTCGCTATCTATGGCTTACTGCGTAAAAAGCTGCCTATCGAATCGCTGCCAGGGTTATTACTTGAAGCGTTAATTTTACTGCCTGTTGCTCTGGTTTACTGGTGGTTAATGGTGCCCACAGCCAGTTCTGATTTTACTGCCAATGATTGGCATATCAATCTGTTACTTATTAGTGCAGGTGTGGTGACCACGTTGCCTTTGCTGTGTTTTACAGGCGCTGCTAAACGTTTGCAGTACAGTACATTGGGCTTTTTTCAGTATATTGGTCCAAGTTTAATGTTTGTGCTTGCAGTGGCATTTTATGGCGAAGTATTTGATGCTGAAAGGGTGATAACGTTTGCGTGTATATGGAGCGCGCTGGCTTTGTTCAGTTGGGATTCGTACCGTCAAAGCCGTAAGCAGCGTAAAGCATCATTAAAAGCAGTGACTAAACCTATTTAATATCAGCTCACTAACTTGTTACGGCCAGTCTCTTTGGCTTGATAGAGTTTTAAATCGGCCTGTTTTATCAGTTCATCAATGCTGTAAACAGGCCCATTATGAAATCCGATAGATAGCGTAAATGTAATGTTGTCACGACTAAATTCCGCGCTGTGTTTTTCGATGAAATGGCGAAATTTTTCTAATCGTTGCTGTGCTTGTTGCGGATCATTATCAGCAAAAAAGACAGCAAACTCTTCTCCGCCTAAGCGTCCGACTAAATTATCTTTAAAGTACTTAAGTAGGCACCGTGACAGGCATTTGAGTACATCATCACCTGAGTCATGACCGTACTTGTCGTTAATTGATTTAAAGTAATCGATATCAATCATGCCGAGTGAGACCGATTTTTTTGCCGCGTGTGCCGCTTTTAAATGCTGACTCGCCTCGCCAAAGAAATAGCGGCGGTTAGGCAATGATGTTAGGTAGTCGGTATTCGCTTGTAAGCGAATCGTTTTAATATTTTCTAACATGTCGACGTTTTGGCTTAAGCGACAATAAAACTCTTCGTTATTAAAGGGCTTACTTAAATAATCGTCAGCGCCAGACTTTAAAAAACGCGTTGATAAATGCAAGGTATCTTGTGCTGAAATACCAATTATGGCTTTTTCGTCATTGTTATACAGACGACGAATTTCGACACAGAGCTGATCGCCATTCATATTAGGCATTTCGTTATCAGTAATGATCACAGAGATTGAGGGGTTTTCTGCTAAGACTCGCAGTGCATCTACGCCATCTACCGCTTCAATAACTTGGTACTTATGTCGTGCGAGTAGATTACAAATGTGACGGCGAGTTGCGGGGGAGTCATCAACCACTAAAACCAATATTTGTTCATTACGCGGTAGGCGAGTCAGTTGTTTTTCTAAGTATTGATAGGCTTGTTTATTTTCTTTGGTGATGTAATCAATGATAGGATGCTTTTCGACCGTGTTTCGGGTTTTTTCGTCTAAATTGCCGGTCATAACGATGGTAGGAATGTCGGCATCGACGCTGCAGGGGATGGCTTCACCGTTGGGTGCATCTGGAAGGATAAAATCAACAACGGCGCAAAAATAGTTATTTTCAGCAATAAGTTGTTTAGCTTCAGCTAACGATGTTGCAATGTCTGCTTCAAACCCTACTTTATGCGCGATATGCTTTTGCACTCGCGCAATAGTAGGTGCATCTTCAATGATTAATATTTTTCTGGTCACGTTTTACCTTGTAATAACTTTATCGCGTAGCGTAAGTTATTACATGTTGTAACTCTAAAAAGTTAAAAAAGCAACTTGCTTACAAACTATCCGACTCAGAATAATAATCAACGCTTTGTGGTGTCGGGCTCGCGATACGAGAACGACCGAACAAAGTATGAAACTTAGTTTTGCAGGTAGTTTGTTTTAGGTATTTTATCCAAGCGCGCTCAATTGGGTTGGTTGCTTCTAGGTTACCTGTGACTACTTGCACAAATTGAGTTTGAAATTCATTTTGTGGTTCTAGGGTTTTGTTGTATAAACCCTTTAGTACAACACCATGCTGTTCGAGAATGTCGGCTTCTAGCAAAGTGAAGTGACCACTACGACCAAAACCGCGTGGGAAGTTTTGATCATCATAAAATTGACGTTGGCTTACGAATGCCTGACGAAGTGATGAAATGTCATTGCTCATGGCTGTATCCTCATACCCTATTTTCTTGCAGGAGTATGGATCAAGTTGTCGATTTTATTAAACAAGTTATTTTTATCGTAAGGGTAAAAAATGGATATCGATTTATTAAAGACCTTTGTTGAAGTGGTGCGCACACGTCACTTTGGTAAGGCAGCTGAAAACCTGTACATTACCCAGTCTGCTGTGAGTTTTCGGATCCGTCAATTAGAGCAAGGTTTAGGCGTTAATTTATTTATTCGTCAGCGTAATAATATACAGCTAACAGCGCCGGGTGAACGACTCTTACCTCACGCACAAATGATTATCACCGGCATGCAAAGGGCTAAAGTCGATGTGGCACTTGCTGATAATATGCATAAGCAAATTAGTTTAGCAGGCACTCCGAATATTTGGGATGCTTTTTTACAGTTTGGGATCACGAATATTGTCTCGGCAATGCCGGGAGTTTCATTGGTTGCTGAAGTGAAGGCGCAGCAAGAGAGCACGCGTTTATTACTTGAGCGCACACTCGATTTAGCCGTGCTGTTCGATCCCCCTAAAGTAGATGAGTTAATTGTTGAGCGTATTTGTGAATTGCCGATCATTCCGGTGAGTGCATACGAAACAGCAAACAGTGAGAACTTTTTTGATAACCAGTATGTGTATGTAGACTGGGGCACCTCGTTTTCGTTATGGCATGCTCGTGAGTTTAATGGTCACGCTCCTCCTTATTTTAGAACCAGCACAGGGCGTATTGCCTTAGACTTAATTTTGAAGTGTGGCGGTAGTGCCTTTATTCCTCAGTTATTAGTCGAGGAGCAGCTTAAAGCGGGTGAGCTA
This sequence comes from Pseudoalteromonas sp. JSTW, assembly GCF_013423925.1. Lineage (NCBI taxonomy): Bacteria > Pseudomonadati > Pseudomonadota > Gammaproteobacteria > Alteromonadales > Pseudoalteromonadaceae > Pseudoalteromonas > Pseudoalteromonas sp. JSTW. The sequence goes on along the minus strand of NZ_CP058972.1, from coordinate 3,100,416 downwards.
TATCATGTTGAAGATGTGGCGCATACCTCGCGAGATGTGTTTGTTGCCTACCACAGAGATAATGAACAAACGCCACTATTAGAGAAATTGGTGACTTTATTGACTGAATTAAAAATTAAAGCTTAAAAAATTTTAAACGATGCTTTAAATAAAATTTTATTTTGCAGTAGTAAGTTACGTTTTTATTTCAGAAATAATTACATTTCATGAAGGTAAATTTACGATTTTATTTCAATTGTCATTTTTCTGTCATTTTTCGCTGGCAAACTGCCCGCATTGAAACACGAGCACGTGTTTTTGTTGCGATTATTGAGGAAACGACATGAAATTTGCAAAGTCTAGCTTATTCTTAGCTTTATTTGGTGGTTTATCTTTTTCAGCATTAGCGGATGTTGATGTGTATGGTAAAGCAAACGTGACTGTTCAATCATCTGACGATGGTGAAGGGTCTTTCACTGAAATCAAAAGCAATAACTCACGTTTTGGCCTGAAAGGCTCTGAAAAAATAACTGAAGGCTTAGAAGCTGTTTATAAACTAGAGTTTGGTGTTGACGTATCTGACGCTGATTCAAAAGGCGACAATGATGACAACATCACTGCACGTAACCAATACGTAGGTGTTAAAGGTGGCTTTGGTCAGGTTGTGATTGGTCGTAACGATACAGCAATGAAGCTATCTCAAGGCAAAATTGATTTATTCAATGACCTTGAAGGCGATATTAAAAATGTATTTAAAGGTGAAAACCGTTTAGGTAATACGATTTCTTACGCATCTAACGATTTCAGTGGCTTTAAAGTGCTTGCAACCTATATTGCAGAAGATGATGTTGATGCAGATAACGGTTATTCACTTGCAGTTACTTACGGTGACGCTCAATTAAAAGACAGCAAACTGTATGCCTCTGTTGCAGCAGATAGTGAAGTGAAAGGCTACGATATTGTACGTGCAACCGTACAAGGTAAAGTCGGCGACTTTAAACTAGGTGCTATGTACCAAACACAAGAGAAAGTGGATGGCAGCGCAGAAGCGGATGGTTACTTGGTGAATGCGGCGTATAAAATGAATAGCAACACGTTCAAAGTTCAATACCAAGTGATTGATTTTGATGAAGGCGATAAGAAAACGGCTATCTCTGCTGGTGTTGATCACACGCTTAGCAAAAACACCAAAGTATTTGGTTTCTACTCAACATTTGATATGGACAATCAAGTGGATCAAGATTACCTAGGCGTTGGTATTGAATACAAATTCTAACCGTTCACACGGATAACTCCCTTATTTTAAGCCCTGCATTGATGCGGGGCTTTTTTATGCGAGCGCGTAATCTGATTTGCCTGCTAACCAACGTGTAATTAGCTTGTTTGATTGCTCTGGGTAATCGGTTAACATTTTAAAGGCAATAGGTCTGACATGGGCCAGCGTTTGTTTGTCGCGATTAAGATCGGCGATTTTAAATTCGGCTAAACCGGTTTGCTTGGTGCCGAGCACTTCACCTGGACCACGGATTTCAAGATCTCTTTCGGCAATAACAAAGCCGTCATTACTTTCGCGTAATACACCTAAGCGTTTTTGTGCTGTTGCAGATAAAGGCGCGTGATAAAGAAGTACACAGTGCGATGCTATCGCTCCTCGACCAACACGGCCTCTTAATTGATGTAATTGCGCAAGTCCTAAGCGTTCGGGGTTTTCAATGATAATCAGGCTGGCATTCGGCACATCAACACCTACTTCAATCACCGTTGTCGCGACTAATACATGAATATTACCCGCTTTAAACTCACTCATAATCGCTTGCTTTTCAGCGGCTTTCATTCGGCCATGTACTAAGCCGACATTTAGCTCGGGCAGGGCTTCTTTTAATTGTGCTGCGCTGTCCTCTGCTGCTTGGCACTGCAATACCTCAGACTCGTCAATAAGCGTACAAACCCAATACACTTGACGGCCTTGTGCTGTGCAGGCTGTTCTGACTCGTTGAATGATTTCATCACGGCGAGTATCTGGAATGGCAACGGTTGTGATAGGTGTTCGACCTGGCGGTAATTCATCAATCACAGAGGTTTCTAAGTCTGCATACGCGGTCATAGCCAACGTGCGTGGGATAGGTGTGGCTGTCATAACCAGTTGGTGGGGATAACAGTCGCCAAAACGCCCTTTTTCACGCAGTGATAATCGTTGGTGCACACCAAAGCGATGTTGCTCATCAATAATGATTAAGACAAGGTTATTAAATTCGACCTGCTCTTGGAACAGCGCATGAGTGCCAACAATCATTTGCGCCTCACCCGAGGCTATTTTTTCAAGTGTGGCGGTGCGCTCTTTTCCTTTACTTTTGCCTCCAAGCCATGCGACTTCAATGCCCAAGTTGTTAAACCATTGGCTAAAGTTGATACCATGCTGCTCAGAAAGAATTTCGGTCGGAGCCATTAAGGCAACTTGGTAGCCTTCGCTAATTGCTGTTAGCGCACTGAGTGCGGCAACAAGGGTTTTTCCTGAGCCTACATCACCTTGAACAAGGCGCATCATTGGGAAAGGGTGTTGAAGATCGCCCTTGATCTCAGCCACAACTCGGCTTTGTGCCGTGGTAGGACTAAATGCCAGTGTCGACAAAAACTCTGTCTCTAGCGGGTTATGAGGCTTTAATGCAATAGCTTTTACACTTTGGCCTTTTTGGCGTAGCTTCAACAAGCTTAAATTTTGTGCGAGCAGCTCTTCAAATACTAATCGTTGCTGAGCAGGGTGAAAGCCTTGCTCAAGCGCCGTTAAATCGACATCGTTTTGCGGGCGATGCAAGGTCAATAGTGCATCACTTAAGCGCATGCCTGTGGGTTGAAATTGTTCTGGCAGTAATTCTTCAACGGGATATTTAGCAAGTAAAGCTAAGGCTTGGTCGCTTAAAGCGCGGATAGACAGCTGCTTAAGGCCTTCAGTAACAGGGTAAACGGGTGTTAGGGTGGTGTTCGTCGGTTGTTCTGATGGCGTGTCTGACAAACTGTATTCAGGGTGGGTCATTTCAAACCCAACCCGACCACGGCGTATTTCACCAAAACAGCGAATAATTTTACCAGCGCTGAGCGCATTTTTTTGTGCCGCACTAAAATTAAAAAAACGCAGCGTTAAACGACCGGTGCCATCGTTAACTTGGCAAACCAGCATGCGTCTTTTGCCAAATGTAATTTGGCTGGTTTCAATTGTGGCCTCGACACTCACATGGCTGTGTGGCTGTAATTCACAAATGGGGTGAATGCGAGTACGGTCTTCATAGCGGTGCGGTAAATGAAACAGCATATCTTGCACTGTATGAATCCCAAGCTTAGCAAGGCGCTCGGCCATTTTGGGGCCAACGCCTTTTAATTCAGTTATCGGGTATAACGCTAAGCTACAATGACTCAATGGAGACTCAAATTATTAATTAGTAAACTTTTTTCAGTTTACTGTGAGTCGTTAGCGGCTTCAAGCGATTGCGTATGTTTTAAAATCTGCCAAAAGTCATCATCAGCGACTATTTCTCCACTTTCATCAAGCGCGGGGTAAGGCAGTTCTTTTTCGCGGCATTGCTTTGCAATAATAGGGTGGCATCCCTCAAATAAAATACGGTGTTTTATGCTGTCATCTAACATATTACGTTCATACAGGCCGGCTTCTTCGCGTTGGCGCTGTGCTTCAAACAAAATTAATGCGGCTGCAACGGATACATTGAGCGATTGCACCATCCCTTGCATTGGAATAATGATGTGTTTATCAGCATGCTCAAGTGCGCGAGGCGAAATTCCATCACGCTCTTGGCCTACAATCACAGCCGTTGGTTTGGTGTAATCAATTTCGCGAAAGTCGACCGCATCGTCACTGAGGTTAGTTGCTAAAATTTGCACTTCTGGATTATGGGCTCGCATCATCGCTACGGCGTCGTCTATGGTGCGATGCAAGTGCGTTTCTAACCAATTTTTGCTGCCACCCGAGGTGTTATTGGTTAGCCATTTTTGATTGTCAGGCCACACTGCGTGCACATGATGACAGCCTGTTGCGTCAGCAGTACGGGCAATGGCTGATAAATTATGATGCTTGTGTACTTCTTCTAAACAAACCGTTAGGTCCGTTTGGCGGCGTTCTAACACCTGTTTTACACGCTCAAAGCGAGTTGTATCCATAGTTGTGTGCTCGTTGACGGATTCTAATTGGCGCTGATTATACCCAGTATAAGGCTAGGGCACTACCGCTCTACTTATTGGGTTTTGTAACGAAATAAGCGTTTCAGTTGATTGAATGGCCTCTATGGCTTGAATTTTATTGATCAACACATCCTGTAAGTGGTCAATAGAGCGCGCCATTACTTTGATAAATATACTGTAGTTACCCGTGGTGTAGTAGGCCTCAACCACTTCTTCGAGCTCTTTTAGGTGCAGTAAGGTGTCTGGGTAATCACGGGCATTATTGAGATTAATACCAATAAAACAGCAGACATCGTAACCGAGTTGCTTTGCATTAATACTCACTTGGGTGCCTGTGATTATACCGGCTTGTTTCATTTTTTCGACGCGAACATGAATAGTGCCGGCACTGACGGCAAAGCGTTTGGCTAATTCTGCGTATGGGGTGCGTGCATTTTCCATTAATGCGTTGAGGATGTTTTTATCGAGATTATCGATTTGATAATTTTCCATGAATTAACCGAGTTGTAATTATTGATTATCTAAAATTTATAGCATTATTTTTACGATAATTGCAATGTTAAGTTCTTTTTGTTGCGGGTTATTGAAAATAATCTTCATTTGGTTGAGGATTGTTTTAACGAAGAGATTTTAGTTCTCTATAAGCAAGTAACAATAACTGGGAATGAGGCCAATTATTATGAGTTCACACTACCTGCAGCAACAGCAGCAAATTAGTAAAGTAAAACAGTTTTTTTCGAGTCAATTAGAGCAACAACTTGGCTTAGTTGAGGTGCAAGCCCCTATCTTGGCAAAAGTAGGTGATGGCATTCAAGATAACTTGAGTGGAACTGAAAATGCTGTATCGGTGGCGGTGAAAACGATTCCTGGTAGCCAGTTTGAAGTGGTGCATTCACTCGCTAAATGGAAGCGTAAAACGCTTGCCGAGTATGATTTCTCTGTCGGTGAAGGGCTTTATACTCACATGAAAGCATTACGCCCAGACGAAGAGTCATTAAGCCCGATTCATTCAGTGTATGTTGACCAATGGGACTGGGAAAAAGTGATTTGCGAAAGCACTGAACGTACTTTAGATAAACTTAAAGAAACAGTAACGTTACTTTATCAAGCGATAAAAGCGACTGAACGTTATGTTGCAAGTGAGTTTGATATCCCCCCATTTTTACCTGAAAAAATTACTTTTGTTCACAGTGAACAATTACGCCAAATGTACCCTGATTTCACTGCGAAACAGCGTGAAAAAGCGATTGCGCAGGAATACGGCGCGGTATTTTTAATTGGTATTGGGGGAGCGCTTGCAGATGGTAAAATTCATGATGTGCGTGCGCCAGATTACGACGATTGGTCGACGCAAACCTGCAGCAAGTTTGCTGGTTTAAATGGCGATATTCTAGTGTGGAACCCAGTACTTGAAGATGCGTTTGAAATTTCGTCGATGGGAATTCGTGTAAGTCCTGATGCATTGGCTACACAACTGGCGATTACGGGCGACCAAGCGCGTCTTGAATTTGATTGGCATAAAGCGTTATTAGCGAAAAAGTTCCCACAAACGATTGGTGGCGGTATTGGTCAGTCTCGTTTAGCGATGCTGCTATTACAAAAGCACCATATCGGGCAAGTGCAGGTCGGCGTGTGGCCTGAGCAGTTAAAGCAGCAAGTTGAAGGAATTCTTTAGTTTAAAGATTAATGACCCTGGTAAAAAGAGGCTTTAAGCCTCTTTTTTTTAACTTGTTTTAAACTCTACTTCAATTTTGCTTTCTTCGAGTTTGACTTTACAAGGTGGGTATTGGCGGTTAGTGAGTAACACCTTATCGAAAATATGGATCTCAACTCCCGAGTGCAATGTTTTATTAACGACGAGTTGTGCGCCTTCAAGCAGTTCATGTAAATGAAGCTCTAAGTTTGAGAGCTTTTTCTCGAGTTGCTCTGCTTGTTCACAGTAATGCATTTGTGTAGCGCCTATCTTAGCCAATAACAGCTTTTTCTTTTCAGCGTCTTTGACTTGGTCGGCTTTTTCAATGGCTTCTTGCAAGTTATCTAGCTGTGAGTCGGTTTGTGCTAGGTCTTTTAAACACTGATCGGTTTGTGCGGTGACTTGTGCGCCAGAGGCCGCGAGGTTAATAACCATTTTGGCACCTGATTCATTACCAATTTCACCTGCTATCACCATTTGTGCATCTAAAATAGTGCCCCCAAATAACTTACCTTGAGGGTTGTCTTCTTTGCCTAACTGCAGCAACTTAGCGGCTTTCATCACACAATGGCTTGATTGGCGGTCAATGATAATGTTATTCCCTTCAAGGTAGCTGTATTGACCATGAGATAGATGAATGTCGCCTTGGCAAACAATATGACAAGATAAGCTTTTATCATCGAGCTGGTGGCCTATTACACCTTGTTTTATGGTGATATCGCCTGCCGCAGTTAAGTGACCTGACTCAACGGTTCCCATGACGGTAATGTCGCCTTTCGCATTTATGCGCATGCCGGGTTCAACGTTATGGGTTACGATGACACTGCCTTCAAAATCAACATGGCCACTTTTAACGTTAACATCAGCAATCGTAAAAATGTCATCTACACGCATGCCATTGGCAATATCAACAGGCACCCCTGCGATCACTGAAATCAGCTCCAGCGGATTGTTTTTTGAAATCTCAGTGCCTTCACCTGCAACTAAGGCATGGCTCTCACCAGCTTTAGCTGGTAGCACATCACCGGTGACAGTAAACCCTTCTTTACCGGGAGTGGCAGGCACTTGTTTTATAAGCAGTACACCCGGCTCTACGCTGGCTAACTTACCAAAGTCACGCATGTCGGCGGTGCCATCTTCACGTAGTTTGGGCTGTTTTAAACGGTCTTTTAACGTTTCTACTTGCGGCACTAGTTTTGAGGGCTGGCCATCAATGGGCAAGCGGCCTTTTGCTAATACGCCTTTGGTTTTAGTGCCTGCGGGAAGCTCAAACTGTTTTTGTAATAACTGTTCTAAAAATGCTTGTTTATAACCCCGTGCTACGCCGGCTTTAATGAGTTCTTTTTTCGCGTTTTCAAGGGTTAGGGCTTTGCCGCCTTCAGCGATAGTCAACTCACCAGTGGCCAGCATTTTGTCATCACTTAATGATACCTCAAGGCTTGCATCATGCTTTGAAGCTACAACGAGCATACGTTCAGTAGATTTATTTTTAAAAAAGTTATTGATCGCATCATGATCCACTCTGCATTCGCAGAAGGATGACTTTTCTAATGCTTCGATAATAAACGCAGCACTGGGTGGTGAGTGTTCGTGAACATCTAATAAGACGTTTCCATTATGAGCCAGCTTAAACACGTGGGGGATCCTTTTGTACTACAATAGTTAAAGGTTTCTAATTATTATTACTACACAGATTGCTAGAGAATGGTTTGTGAGTCAAGAACTTCGGCTGAGGAAAATAGTAACTTTGTCTAAAAAAGTGCCAGCAAGGGGGTTGCTGGCACTGTGTGTATTAGTTCGTTGAAGGTAATTCCATAATACCGTCAATTTCAACTTGCACGCCTTTAGGTAGTGCACGCACGCCAATTGCAGCGCGAGCTGGATAAGGTTGTTTAAAGTACTGGCTCATCACTTCATTAACAATTGCAAAGTTTGATAGGTCAGTCAGGAAAATATTGACTTTAACCATGTCTTGAATTTGACCACCCGCGGCTTGGCAAACAGCCGTTAGGTTTTTAAATACTTGATGTGTTTGCTCTGTAAAGTCTTCAGAAATAACGTCCATTGTTTCTGGTACAAGAGGAATTTGACCTGATAAGTAAACAGCGGTACCTACTTTAACAGCCTGGCTGTAAGTGCCGATTGCTGCGGGTGCATTGTCAGTAGAAATAAAAGATTTGTTCATGATTATCCTTGTTACTTTTTACGGTAGACTTTTTGTACATCTGGCATCACACGAATGCGACGCATAATATTGGCAACGTGAACACGGTTCTTCACGGTAATGCCTAAGTCTATCATGTATAGATTACTTTCTTTTTCGTCGGTGGCTATCTCGACAATGTTTGCTTGGGTTGAGGCGATGACATTGGTGAGCTTAGCAAGTGCCCCTTGATGATTGATAATTTCAATACGAAGGGCGGCAATGTATTCTTTCTCGGGATTATCGTCCCATTTTACAACCAAGTATTTCGAACGTTCATTCTCCCAGCCGCGAATATTCTTACATTCTTGGCGGTGAACCGTTAAGCCTTTACCTTGGCTGATATGCGCGGTGATGGCATCTCCAGGAACGGGACGGCAGCACTTAGAGTAATTAACGAGCATACCTTCGGTGCCGATAATGGTCGCTTTGGCTTTTCTGGCAAGCGCATTAAGGTCGTCGGCCTCTACTTGCATTAGGCGCTTGGCAATTAAGACGCTCATTAAGTTACCAGAGCCTATTTCGACCAACAGCTCTAATACGGTATTCAGTTCATGTTCTTGAAGCACGCGGCGAATATTTTCATCTGGAATGTCATCCAGTTTTTGCTCACCAAGGGCTGAGTCGAGTAAGCGACGCCCTAGTAACAAGGCTTCTTCGTGCTGTTGGCTTTTAAGGTAGTTACGAATCCCTAAGCGGGCTTTACCTGTTACCACAAAGTTGAGCCACGTGGCGTTAGGGTGTGCGCCTGAACTGGTAATAACTTCGACGGTTTGACCCGTATCAAGCGCTTTACTCAGTGGATGCGGTTTGCGGTTTACACGTGCCCCCACGCAGGTATTACCTACATCGGTATGCACTGCATAGGCAAAGTCAACCGCGGTTGCCCCCATGGGCAGTTCAACAATACGGCCATCTGGCGTGAAAACATAAATCTCTTCAGGGAATAGCTCGGTTTTAACGTTTTCTACGAACTCAAACGATGACCCAGCACTTTGTTGTAGCTCAAGTAAGCTTTGCATCCATTGGCGTGCACGTTGTTGTGCGGTGTGACCTGCGCTATCACCGGCTTTTTTATACATCCAATGAGCGGCAACCCCTTTGTCGGCCATATGATCCATATCGTGGGTACGAATTTGAATTTCGACCGGAATGCCATGTGGGCCCACTAATGATGTATGCAATGATTGATAACCATTGGTTTTTGGCACCGCAATGTAATCTTTAAAGCGCGTTTCAATTGGCTTATACAAGTTGTGCGCAACACCTAAAACGCGATAACAGGTATCCATGTTATCTACATTGATACGAAACGCGTAAATATCCATGACTTCGTTAAAAGAGAGCTCTTTGTTCAGCATTTTTTTATAGATGCTGTAGAGGTGTTTCTCTCGGCCAGAAATCGTGGCGTCGATACCAGCCTCTTCAAGGCGTGCTTCGATTTCACTTTTAATGTTACTGATGACTTCTTTTCGATTACCGCGGGCTTTGATCACTTCAGATTTCAAAGCGCGATGACGCATAGGATAGAGTGCCTGAAAGCCTAAATCTTCCAGCTCATTTTTAATGTCGTGAATACCTAAACGATTTGCAATTGGCGCATAAATTTCGAGTGTTTCGCGGGCAATACGACGACGCTTGTCGGGACGAAGTGCGCCGAGTGTACGCATATTGTGCGTTCTGTCTGCCAGCTTAATTAAGATCACGCGAATGTCTTGTGTCATTGCCATGATCATTTTACGGTAGTTTTCCGCTTGGAATTCTTTTTTGTCTTTAAAGCTCAGCTTATCGAGTTTACTAACGCCTTCAACTAATTCGGCAACTGTGTCGCCAAAAATCTCAGCTAAATCTTGTTGGCTAAAGTCGGTGTCTTCAATCACGTCATGCATTAATGCTGCCATTAAAGTTTCGTGATCGAGATGCATGCCAGCAAGAATTTGTGTCACTTCGACAGGGTGAGTAATGTAGGGCTCGCCACTTGAACGTGTTTGACCCTCGTGGGCTTCACGAGCAACCACGTAAGCTTTTTGCACCAGCTCGATATCGGCGGGAGACAAATATTCGGATATTTTCTTTTTTAGACCTTCAAAAAGATACAAAGTCACACTCCAATGCGCAAATGAAGTAAATCGGTAACGGTATGAATAGAATATACGATGAAAAGAAGGGCTTGCCAACGGCTAGTGCTGAAATACTAGCCGTTTAGCGAAATCAAAGCGGGGAGCTTGATTATTGGTTGCCACCTACGATAGCAGCCACTGCAGCCATTTCTGCTGCTTCTTGGTGTTGTTGTTCTTCACGATCAATTAAGTCCATTGATGAGCTATTTACTAACCCTTTCTCAATTTCACGTAAAGCAATGACTGTCGGCTTGTCATTTTCTGCGTCAACAAGTGGATCTTTTCCACCTACCGCGATTTGGCGGGCACGACGAGCCGCAACTAAAATTAAGTCAAAACGATTACCAATTGCATCTACTGCATCTTCAACAGTTACGCGAGCCATCTTAGCACTCCAAATAAATTCTTAAGCAAAGGCGTAGTTTACTGCACCAAGTCAGATTCGCCAATAGCTAGTGGTTAATTTTTATCTCTATTCGTTAATTAACGCGTGTCTTACTTTAATAAATTTTCTAAAAGCGTTTGATGGCGCTGTGCCTGGCTCTTGAGTGATAAACGTTTTGCCATAACAATTGTTTCGATTTCAGCAAGGGCTGTGTCGAAGTCGTCATTTACTACAACGTAATCATATTCATTGTAATGAGAGGTTTCAGACTGGGCTTTGGCCATTCTTCCTGCAATAACCTCACTCGAATCTTGGCCGCGGTTCGTTAAGCGTGACTCAAGCTCTTCTTTTGAGGGGGGCAAAATAAAAATGGTTTCAACATCTTCGACTAATTTACGAATTTGCTGTGCACCTTGCCAGTCAATATCTAAAAATACATCAATGCCTGCTGCAAGCTGAGTCTCAATTGCTTGCTTTGAAGTGCCGTAGTAATTATCGAACACTTGCGCCCATTCAAAGAAATCATTCTTTTCAATCAGTGCTTTAAATTCCTCAACCGACACAAAATGATAATGCACACCGTTTTCTTCGCCTGGGCGAGGTGAACGAGTTGTGTGTGAAACCGATACTTTCATATCGCTGTGTTTGTTTAGTAATGCACTAATTAAGCTTGATTTACCTGCGCCTGAAGGGGCCGATAAGATAAATAAATTTCCGCGAGTTTGCGCCATGATCTGTCTCTATTGAAAATAAATAGGCTTGTAGGAGCGAATACTCCAACAAGCCTTTACTGTATTCTACAGTGTACTTTATTTGACGCGTTGTGCTCAAGTTTCAGTGAGATTACTCGTCTTCATTGTCAGGGACTGCTTGCCCCTCATCTTTGTGCTTTGCGGTATCCGCCAAAGCTTGCTCACTCGGCGTATTGTCTTGATCGGTTGGTTTTGTATTCTCTTGCCCACCACAGGCTCCACAACAACTCATGTGTTTTCCTTTATTTTATTGTACAAGCGGACTGCTGCTGACATTAAAGTCGAAGCCTTCAATATCGGCGTCAGCAATTAATAGTTGGATATATTGCGCGATGGCTTTGCGCTCTACTTTTTTATTCAGGTAGTCCTCAATACGTGACTCCACGGCTTCAAAAGGCAGTTGCAGCCCAGGCTCTTTATGATCAACATAAACAAGGTGATAACCAAAACGGGTTTCAATAGGGTGAGCAATTAAGCCAACATCAGCACTGAATACTTGACGTTCAAACTCGCTGACGGTTTGCCCTTTTGTTATTTGACCAAGTTGGCCTCCTAACTGAGCCGAATCACATTTTGAATATTGCTGTGCAAGCTCACTAAAAGAAGCGCCTTGCGAGAGTGCGTTAAGCAGGTTTTCGGCTTGGTTCAGCGCATGACTACGCGCTTTTTCATCACTACTCGGTGCTGCAAGTAAAATATGTTTTGCTGCAATAAGCGGAGGTGTGGTGAACTTGGGTTTGTTTTGTTGATAATAATGTTCGCACTCAGTCGCGCTGGCACGGGGCAGTTGCACTTCTGCAGCGATAAGTTTTTCGAGCAATTTATTTTGGCGTTGCTCGTCGGTGTCTGAAGCGTGCGTATCTAGATTGATATTTAGCGCTTGTGCGCGTTGTTGTAACAATTCGCCAATGATCAAACTCTGTGCCGCCTCTACCATCGCAGCGCGATGATCGTCGGCTGGGTGATACTGCATTTCATTAAGAATTTGTGTTTCGCTAATAGTGTGTTGATTAACGTTAATCATATCGACCTCGAGGGGGAATGCCCTGTCGAAACAGGGCATGATAGGTTAAGATTTGCTACGAACCACTTGGTAGTTTCGGCCTAAATATTGTACCGGTACGCTGGCAATATGAACTAAGCGACTAAATGGGAATACCACAAATAACGTCATACCTAGTGCAACATGTAGCTTATAAATCCAATGTACTTGTGCAATTGCTGCGGTTGCTTCGGTTAAATCAAAGGTCACAATGTTTTGTGCCCAGCTCATTAGGAGTAGCATTTCTGCACCATCTAAATGACCTGCTGAGACAAAAATTGACAATAAACCTAAAATTAACTGCACGTATAACAGCAGTAAAATTGCAATATCCATATTACTACTGGTAGCTCTAATGCGCGGTTCATATAAGCGGCGTTTGATTAAAATGGTTAGACCGTAAAAACAAATCAAACCAAACACACCGCCTAACGTCATGGCAATCAGTTGCTTGTGACCCGCTTCAATACCAAACACATGCCATACTTCTGCTGGTGTGAGTAAGCCTACAAAGTGGCCGAGCAATACCATAATGATACCAATATGAAATGCGCGGCTGCCTTGCTTGAGTTTTTTGCTTTCAAGTAGTTGGCTTGAGCCTGTTTTCCATGTGTACTGCTCTCGGTCGTAACGTATTACCGAGCCAATAACAAACACGGCTAAGGCGATATAGGGGTAAATCCCAAAGAAAAAGGTGTTTAAATAACTCATGATGAACTCCTTAACTGGCTTCTTGATTAAAGTCAGTCCAGCTAACTGGAACATATTGATCTTTGCGCTGAGTTTCGTCAGGGCGATTGACTGAACTTGGGCAGTTAGTTGCATCTTGTGCACCAAAAGTAATGGCTTCTTCTTCCCATTCTTTGTCAATTGCTTGTTTCGTATCGTCGCGCTTTTCACCGTTGATTTGCTTGCGTAATACCTCGAGGTCTAGGTCACTCTGTGCAAGCTCTAGCAAGCTTAAAAACAGTAATGAGTAGTTACTCTCTCGTTTTTCGAGTCGGCACAATAGCAGACCAAAAATATGATCAACTTCAACTAACCAAGACTGAGCATTCTCCTCACCTTGGGTTGCTAAGAACTCTAAAAACAGGGGAATGTAGTCAGGTAGTTCATTTTGACTTAACTCTAAACCTGCCTGTTTATATTGCTCTACTAAGTCGACCATAGCTTGACCACGGTCACGGCTTTCACCGTGAACATGTTCAAAAAGCCACAGACCAAGCGCGCGTCCACGTTCAAACAATCCGTCATACTCGGCTTGCCAGTCGAGTATGTCTTTTTCGCATTGTGTGGTGATAAAATCACAGACAGCACGTTGATTTTGCTCTGTTAGTGAACTTTGCTTAAGCGTGCTAATTAGCTCATCTTTCGCTTCTACAAGCTCAGCAGTTGGGTAATCAAGCAAATGAGAAAATACACTTAAAACTTGCATAACTTACTCCTTGATCTCAACGGGGATAATTTGTTTCACGGTGGCTTTTTTGGCACCAAATAAATTTACGCCGTTGTTACCATCACTACAGCCATTACCAAAGCTGAAACCACAGCCATTTTTCATATCGTAGGCATCTTCAGCATACGATTTATGACTGGTGGGTATCACAAAGCGGTCTTCGTAATTGGCAATCGCCATATAACGATACATTTGCTCAACTTGGTCAGCGCTTAGTCCAACTTGCTGAAGTACTTCGAGATCTTCAACGCCATCGACTTGTTGCGAACGTTTGAAAGCGCGCATAGCAATCATGCGTTCAAGTGCTCGTACAACGGGCTTCTCATCACCTGCCGTAAGTAAGTTAGCAAGGTAGCGCATGGGGATACGTAATGACTTCAAGTCAGGAATAACGCCATTCATGCCAACATGACCAGCCTCTGTCGCTGATTGAATCGGCGACAATGGTGGAATATACCAAACCATTGGCAAGGTTCTGTATTCAGGGTGCAGAGGCAGTGCTACTTTCCAGTCCATTGCCATTTTATAGACAGGAGATTGGCGTGCTGACTCTAACCAATTTTCAGGGATCCCTTCTTTGCGTGCTGCTTCAATGACCTCAGGATCGTTCGGATCTAAGAACATGCTAAGCTGTGCTGGGTATAAGTCTTGCTCATTCGGTACACTTGCAACTTCTTCTATGCGGTCTGCATCATAAAGTAAGACGCCTAAGTAACGAATTCGACCTACACAGGTTTCAGCACACACGGTGGGTTGACCTGCTTCGATTCGAGGGAAACAGAAAATACATTTCTCTGATTTACCCGATTTCCAGTTGTAGTAAATTTTCTTATACGGACAACCTGATACACACATCCGCCAGCCACGGCATTTGTCTTGGTCAATTAAGACAATGCCATCTTCTTCACGTTTATAAATCGCACCAGAAGGGCAGCTAGCAACACAGGCTGGGTTGATGCAGTGCTCACACAATCGTGGCAAATACATCATGAAGGTTTTTTCAAATTGCCCGTAAATGTCTTTTTGTACTACGTCGTCAAAGTTTTTATCTTTTTTACGCTCTGAGAATTCAGTCCCGAGAATCTCTTCCCAGTTAGGTCCCCAGTTGATTTTCTCCATACGCTGACCCGTAATTAACGAGCGAGGGCGAGCAACCGGTTGGTGCTTGCTATCAGGTGCGTTATGCAGATGTTGATAATCAAAATCAAACGGCTCGTAGTAATCATCAATTTCGGGCAAATCTGGATTAGCAAAAATATTAGCTAATAAACGGCGTTTATTACCTTGTTTGGGCTCTAATACGCCTTTACTGTTGCGTTTCCAGCCACCATTCCATTTGCTCTGGTTTTCCCATTCTTTCGGATAACCAATACCCGGTTTGGTCTCTACGTTGTTAAACCAAGCGTATTCAACACCTTCTCGGCTAGTCCATACATTCTTACAAGTGATTGAACAGGTATGGCAACCGATGCATTTATCTAAATTTAGGACCATGCCAATTTGTGCACGTACTTTCATAATTTTATCCTCGGTTACTCGTTATCTAGCCAATCAACCTTGTCCATCTTACGGACAATTACAAACTCATCACGATTACAGCCCACAGTACCGTAGTAGTTAAAGCCGTATGATTGCTGTGCATAACCCCCAATCATATGGGTTGGTTTCATGATGGCGCGGGTAACTGAGTTATGAATACCGCCTCGAGTTCCTGATATCTCAGAGCCTGGTGTGTTTACAATGCGCTCTTGTGCGTGGTACATCATGCTCATACCTTGTGGTACACGCTGTGATACGACGGCACGTGCTGCAATGGCACCATTAACATTGAAGATTTCGATCCAATCGTTATCTTTAATACCCCCTTCTGTGGCATCCGTTTCACTGATCCAAACAATCGGACCACCACGGCTTAATGTCAGCATAAGTAGGTTGTCTGAGTAGGTTGAGTGAATCCCCCATTTTTGGTGTGGCGTAATCCAGTTTAAAACTAACTCTTTATTACCATTAGGTTTTTTATCTAATAATGGTTGAGTTGTTTTTAAGTTTACAGGTGGTTTGTACGACACCATGGTTTCACCGAAATCACGCATCCATTGGTGATCTTGGTAAAATTGTTGACGGCCGGTAACGGTACGCCAAGGGATCAGTTCATGCACATTGGTATAGCCTGCGTTGTAAGACACATGCTCATCTTCAAGCCCTGACCATGTTGGTGAGCTGATGATTTTACGTGGTTGTGCTTGAATATCTCTGAAGCGAATTTTTTCATCTTCTTTAGGGGTTGCTAAGTGTGTATGGTCGCGACCCGTGAACTCACCCAATGCTTGCCACGCTTTAACAGCAACATGACCATTGGTTTCAGGAGCAAGACTTAAAATGACTTCAGCTGCATCAATAGCGGTGTCTATTTTTGGACGACCTTTTTGTGGGCCTTCGCTGGTGTGCGTGTAATTCAACTCACCTAAAAACTTCACTTCTTGGTCTGTATTCCAATTAATACCTTTACCCCCATTACCGAGTTTCTCTAGCAGTGGCCCAAGAGAGGTAAAGCGGTTGTAGGTATTAGGGTAGTCACGCTCAACTTCAATCATATTGGGTGCTGTGACACCAGGGATCAGATCGCATTCGCCTTTCCACCACATACTAATGCCGTCTGGCTGGGCTAACTCGCTTGGCGTGTCGTGCATGAGTGGCGATGTTACTAAGTCTTTCTCAACACCTAAGTGACCTTCACATAAGTCAGAGAATTTTTTCGCAATGCCTTTGAAAATATCCCAATCCGAACGTGATTCCCACACTGGATCAACCGCTTTTGAAAGTGGGTGAATGAATGGGTGCATGTCGGATGTATTCATATCATCTTTTTCGTACCAAGTTGCGGTTGGTAACACGATATCGGAATACAAACAGGTCGTTGACATACGGAAATCAAGTGTGACCCATAAATCAACTTTGCCCTCAGGTGCATCATCATGCCATACAACGTCTTCAGGTTTTTTATCTCCGCTTTCGCCAAGATCTTTACCTTGCAAGCCATGCTTAGTACCGAGGAAATGACGCAGCATGTATTCGTGACCTTTACCCGATGAACCCAGTAAATTAGAGCGCCAAATAAACATGTTACGCGGGAAGTTTTTAGGGTTATCAGGGTCTTCACATGCAAAGTCTAAATCACCAGATTTAAGTTGCTGCACTGCATAATCTTTAGCTGATAATCCTGCTTTTTCTGCATCTTTACACAGTTGCAGTGGGTTCATGCCTAGTTGAGGGGCAGAAGGTAACCAGCCCATGCGTTCTGCACGTGTATTGTAGTCAATGATTGAGCCAGTCCAGTTTTCTTTATTTGCTAAAGGAGACAGCACTTCGGTCATTTCAAGTTTTTCATAACGCCATTGATCAGAATGGTTATAGAAGAAAGACGTCCCGTTCATTTGACGCGGCGGACGTTGCCAATCCAAACCAAACGCAAGCGGTAACCAGCCACATTGTGGACGTAACTTTTCTTGGCCTACATAGTGAGCCCAGCCACCACCAGATTGACCCACACAGCCACACATCATCAGCATGTTGATTAAGCCACGGTAGTTCATATCCATGTTGTACCAGTGGTTAAGTCCAGCACCCACGATGACCATGCTGCGGCCACGAGTTTTGTCTGCGTTATCGGCAAACTCACGCGCTACTTGGATTACGTGAGCTGCGTTAACACCGGTGATTTTTTCTTGCCATGCCGGTGTATACGGCACATTGTCTTCATATGATTTTGCAACCGCAGGGTCGTCCAAGCCGTTGTCAACGCCGTAATGCGCAATCATTAAGTCAAATACGGTGGCAACGAGTGCTTCGCTACCATCTTTGAGGGTAATTGTTTTAACAGGGACTTTACGAACTTGAATATCGTCATGTTCAGTATGTTGGAAGTAACCAAGTTCATGTGCTTGGCCACCAAAGTAAGGGAATAATACTGATTCAACTTTATCTGAGTGATCTTTTAAGCTGAGCGCTAACTTGATATCGCTGCCGTTTGTTCCTTCACGTTGCTCAATATTCCACTTGCCTTTTTCACCCCAACGATAGCCAATAGCCCCCGTTGGTGAGACAAGTTCATTGCTTGTTTCATCAAGACCAATGGTTTTCCATTTCGGGTTGTTGTCTTGGCCTAAGTTATCAGCCAAGTCTGCTGCACGTAAGAAGGCACCTTGTGTGTAGCCTTGGTCGGTTTTATCCAACACGACAAGCATAGGCATATCGGTGTAGCGGCGAACGTAGTCGGTAAAATAACTACTTGGTTTTTCAATGTGGAATTCTTTTAGAATTACATGTCCAAAGGCCATTGCCAGAGCAGCATCGGTACCTTGTTTTGGCGATAACCAAATATCTGATAATTTAGAGCACTCAGAGTAGTCAGAAGTAATAACAACCGTTTTGGTGCCTTTGTAGCGTACTTCAGTAAAGAAGTGAGCATCAGGAGTACGTGTTTGTGGAACATTTGAGCCCCAAGCAATGATATAATTTGAGTTATACCAATCAGCTGATTCTGGAACGTCTGTTTGTTCCCCCCAAATTTGTGGCGATGCAGGTGGTAAATCACAATACCAGTCATAGAAGCTTAAGCAGTTACCACCAATCAGTGATAAATAACGCGAACCAGCCGCGTAGCTAACCATACTCATTGCAGGAATAGGTGAGAATCCCATGATACGGTCGGGGCCGTACGTTTTTGCGGTGTAAACATTAGAAGCCGCGATGATCTCGTTCACTTCATCCCATTTAGCACGGATCAAGCCACCTAAACCACGTTTTGATTTGTAGCTTTTCGTTTTAGCAGGGTCAGTAACAATTGATTCCCATGCTTTAACTGGATCACTATGTACTTGCTTAGCTTCGCGCCACAGTTTTAATAATGCTTGACGAACTTTAGGGTATTTTAAGCGGTTGGCACTGTAAATATACCACGAGTAGCTTGCTCCACGAGGACAACCACGAGGTTCATGATTTGGTAAGTCAGGACGTGTACGAGGGTAGTCTGTTTGCTGAGTTTCCCAGGTAACTAGCCCATCTTTTACATAAATTTTCCAACTGCATGAACCTGTACAGTTTACACCATGTGTAGAGCGTACAATTTTGTCATGCTGCCAGCGACGACGATAGCCGTCTTCCCAATCGCGATTTTCATCAGTTGTTACACCGTGACTACCCGCAAAGCTTTGCTTGTTAGTCTTGAAAAAGCGCATTTTATTCAACAAATGGCTCATTTACTTATTCTCCTATCCTGCTCAACTTTAGCGCTCAATCACTAGGCACCTTGAAGCGGCAGAAAGCTACATTGCAAATCAAATATAGTGTTTCACCGCTACAGTAACTTGATGAGGATCAATATCTCAATGGGGGGTAAGGCCATGAATATTATGAGAATACCTACAAAGAGGTAGTGTAAATGTGGGGCTGTTAGGGTGAAAATACTGGTGTTGATAACATACAAGCGTTATGGTTTCGTAACATAGAAAAGGTGGGTAATTATTGTGGGTATTCGGTTAAATGAACTAAAAAATCGATTTAATGGCTCGGTCATGGTGTATATCAAAGGGTCATTGGTCGGGATTATTAGTCTGGCCATTACGACCTTGTTTGCATCGTATTGGATCACAGAATTAGCCGACTTAGATGCTCGCGCAATTAATTTGAGTGGCTCGCTGAGAATGGAGTCGTATCAGCTGGGAATGTACGGCCTTGAAGGAAACAAACAGGAAATAGATAAACGCATTGCAATATTTGAAGAAAAACTAAGAAACCCCATTTTTCAGAAGCTACAAAATGATGAACAGTTAAATGTGTTGTGGCAGCAAACCATTGTTCATTGGCAATCATTCTTAAAGCCCGCACTGCTTAACCTACCGATAGAAGATAAGGCTCAATTTAATCTCTACGTAAAAACACTCGCTCAAAATGCTGATGCATTTGTTTATGCGGTGCAAATAGATGCTGAAAGCAAAATTAGATTACTGCGCACTATTCAAGTTGGCGCGTTGTTTATTACCTTATTGGTGGGCATGTTTACCTTGCATTTAATCAGTTTAAGGGTTGAAAAGCCTTTGGCTGAACTGACTCACGCTGCCTACGCTATCGGGAAAGGAAATTTTACGCATCATGTTGATTTACAGGGCGATGACGAACTGGCGTTAATGGGAGCCACCTTGAACCATACCTGCGAGGCGATAGCATCAATGTATGGCCAACTTGAATTACGCGTAAAGCAGCAAACTGAAAAGCTTGAGTTAAATAATCAGACCCTTGCGTTTTTGTTTAAAACAGCCCGTTTGCTACTGGAAACTAGAGAAAAAAAGCATGACTTACAGCAAACGTTTGATGAGTTGTCGCAACTCATTGGCGTTAATGACATTGAGTTATGCTTAATGACATCGGGTGGCGACCAGCCGTATGTACAAATAAAACCAACACACGATGACAAGGGAGCATGCCGCGCTCAAAGTTGTGATAACTGTATTGGGAGCGCTGCATTTGTATCAATTGATGACAGCACCGTAACACGCTTTCCATTAGTGTATGGGGATAACCATTATGGTGTGATTGTTGTGCGTGGAGGCAAATGCTTTGCCGAAGATTCTTGGCAGTTACAGCTTGTTCAGTCGGTGACCGACCAGGTTGCCTTGTCGCTTAACCTTGACGAGCAGCATAATCAAGACCGTCGTATCGCGTTACTCCATGAGCGTACGGTGATTGCGCGTGAGTTACATGACTCTTTAGCACAAGCATTATCGTATTTGAAAATTCAAGTGACACGCTTGTCGAAAACGCAGAATAAGCAGCAATATGATATGCAGCAGCCGATTATTGATGAACTTAAAATGGGGTTAGATTCTGCATATCGGCAATTACGTGAACTATTAACCACTTTTCGTTTAAAAATGGTGGAAGAGGGGTTAGAGGCATCGCTGAATAAAACCATTGATCAGTTAGCCTCGCAAAGCAGCATTTCGTTTCATTTAGAGTTTGCCGTTAAGCAAGTGCCTTTATCACCAATGGAAGAAATTCATATCTTACAAATTGCACGAGAGGCAAGCCAAAACACCGTGCACCATTCACAGGCGAACAATGCGTGGATCACCTTAAAGCAACTTGATGATGGTCAATTAGAGCTTGCTATTAGTGATGATGGCGTAGGGATTAGCCACAATGCAGAGAAATTAAACCATTACGGCATGGCTATTATGCAAGAGCGAGCCAAACACCTTAATGGTGAGTTAGTGGTATTACCTCGAGAAGAGCAGGGGACACAAGTAAAACTGACGTTTTTGCCTGTCGGCGGTAAAGATCTGTATCAGTGATTTAAAGATTTTATAATGTATAAGCGCATGATTGATAATGGGCTTGTTGCTGTAGATTACTTATTTGTGGGTAGTTTGTCTGCCCATTCTTTTGTATGGTGATGCAAATGCAAACTCTCTAAGCTGTATCCAAGATGCTGAAGTACATCGACCTAAACTAGTTTTTAGCATGGTTAATGTACCGTGGGTGACCACCGGGTAAATAAAGAAATTTGTTTGCCTCCCGACTTGGAAAGGCTGTGATGTTGCAAGATAATTTTGATAGAAAATATAATTACTTACGCTTGTCAGTAACGGAAGTCTGTAATTTTAAATGTAATTACTGCTTACCGGATGGCTACGTGTGTGATGCTCGCCCGAAAACCCTCAGTGTTGATAAAATTAGCACCTTGGTAAACGCCTTTGCGATGGCGGGTACTAAAAAAATACGCTTAACTGGCGGCGAACCCACTTTGCGCAAAGATCTTGCCGATATCGTCGCAGCATGCAGTGAAACCCAAGGTATTGATACCGTTGCAATGACAACCAATGGCTATCGCTTACTTGAAAAACTTCCTCGTTTAGTGGCCAGTGGTTTAACAAACCTAAACCTGAGCGCCGATAGCTTGAATCCTTATACATTTTCGCAAATCACCGGCAGTGACTCATTACATGAAGTGCTTAGCTGTGTTGATAAAGCCTTAGAGCTGGGTGTTAAAAAAGTTAAATTAAACGCGGTCTTACTCAAGCAATACAATGCCAACCAATTACAGCAATTTCTTGATTATATTAAAGATAAGCCTGTCACATTTCGTTTCATTGAACTGATGCAAACCGGTGATAACCGGGCTTATTTCAATGCCCAACATGTACAAGGTCAGCAACTTAAACAACAGCTTTTACAGTCGGGTTGGCGAGCAGCCCCCAAAGCGGTGGATGCGGGCCCAGCCGAAGAATTTTTTCACCCTCACTATGCGGGTCAAATTGGCTTGATCATGCCTTACAGTAAGGCATTTTGTGCAAGCTGCAACCGCTTACGCGTCTCTGCTGAAGGCAAATTGCATTTGTGTTTATTTGGTGAAGCAAATGATGACTTAACGCCATGGTTAGATAATCAAGATGTTAGAGGCTTAGCCACTCACCTTTTAAGCAGTGTTCAACATAAATGGCAAGGCCATCAATTACAAATGGGACGAACAGGGCTGACCAAACAACTGGCTATGTTAGGGGGTTAGTATGTTAGTGGGTATTGTTCTGGCTGGAGGGCTTTCTCGCCGCATGGGGCAAGATAAGGCTTTACTTGAAATTAATGGTCAAACGCAATTAACACGCGCGATTGCTTGCCTTAAAGACGCGGGCTGCGATGAGGTCATTGTGAGTCGAAATAGCAGCGGTTTTATCGTTGATAAATTTGTACAGCAAGGACCTGTAGCGGGTATTCATGCCTGTTTGAATCACGCTGAGTATGATGATGCGCTTGTTATTCCTATTGATATGCCGCTGCTATCTAAAACAAGTTTACGCACCCTTATCAACCAAGGGCGCAGACGAGATTGTGCTTGTTACTTTGCACACAGTGTATTGCCTTGTTACCTCAATCGGCTTGAACGCGCGAGTTTAATTGCCCAGCAACGTTTAGAGCATGGGCAGCGCTCTGTCAGTGGTTTACTTGAAGAGCTTGGAGCGGCCGTCATTGAATTGTTTGAGTCAAATGGCGAGGGTCGTGAACTATATAACGTTAATACACCACAACAATGGGCACAGGCTCGTTGTTTGGTTGATCAAAAGGATTACGCATGGCGCGAGTAAAAAGCAACCGCTTTGTACCATTAAACATAGCGATTTTAACAGTGAGTAATAGTCGAGGCCCTGAGCAAGACACTGCGGGTGATTTGTTGCAGCAAAAAGTCATAGACAGTGGGCATCATGTGCTTAATCGACAATTACATAAAGCCAATATTTATAAAGTACGCGCGGAAGTCGCTACATGGATAGCCAGTGACGATATTGACGTGGTACTGATTTCTGGTGGCACTGGACTGACACCAGATGATATTACGCCTTCGGCAATCGATGTGTTATTTGATGTGTCTGTGAGCGGTTTTGGTGAGTTATTCAGGCATTTGTCTTGTTCGCAAATTGGCACCTCATCACTGCAATCCAGAGCGTTAGCAGGGCTTTCGAATAGAACCCTTGTTGTTGCTATGCCGGGTAGCCCAAATGCGTGTGCTACCGCCTGGGATGAGATTTTATGTCAGCAACTCGATTCGCGGTGTGGGCCATGTAATTTTGTAGCAGAGCTTAAATCACATCGTGTTGAACAATGCCACTCTCGGGAGATGAATTAATGCAGTTAACCCACATAGATAAAAGTGGTCAAGCAAGCATGGTTGATGTTGCAGATAAATCAGCAACAGTGCGAGAAGCGCGTGCATGCGCAACGGTCGTGATGCAGCCAAAAACGCTCGCTCTTATTGAGCAAAATCAGTTAGACAAAGGCGATGTATTAGCTGTCGCACGTATTGCAGGAATTCAAGCAGCAAAAAAAACAGCTGATTTGATCCCCCTTTGCCATCCGTTGGCGTTAAGTAAGGTGGCGGTTGAGTTTTCTATTAACAACCAAGGCAGTGCGGTTGATATTCACAGTTATTGCAAGTTAGTTGGGCAAACCGGGGTTGAAATGGAAGCGTTAGCTGCGGTATCGATTGCAGCACTCACTATTATCGATATGTGTAAAGCGGTTGACCAAGGTATGACAGTACAGAACATGCGAGTTACCTATAAAAGTGGTGGCAGACGCGGCACCTATATTGGCTAATTAAGGGGAGTATGAATGAATAAGGTACTTTTTTTTGCACAGTTACGTGAACGTTTAGGCTGTGACTCGGTGCAACTAGATGCACAAGGTATGTCGGTTAGGCAGTTACGCCAAACATTGGCTGAACGAGATGAGCGTTGGCACACCTGGTTACTCGATAAAGATGTGTTAGTGGCCGTAAACCAAATTTTGGTTGATGATAATGCTGCGGTCGGCACTGGCGATGAGGTTGCTATGTTTCCACCTGTCACTGGAGGTTAGTGATGATCCGTGTACAAGAACATGATTTCGATATGAACGAAGAGTATCAATCCATGTTAGCAGACGACTCGGTGTCGGGCGCCGTGGTTATGTTTGTAGGCCGTGTTCGCGACATTAATCAAGGCCATCAAGTCGATAGTTTATATCTAGAGCATTATCCGGCGATGACAGAGAAATACCTTACCCAGTTAGAGCAGCAAGCGTTGTCATTATGGCCTTTGGAAAAGGTAACCTTAATTCACCGCGTTGGTAAATTAAGCTTAACAGATCAAATTGTGCTGGTGGCAGTGTCGAGTGTCCACCGCGAAGCCGCATTTGAAGCAGCACAGTATTTAATTGATTTACTTAAAGCGCGTGCGCCATTTTGGAAAAAAGAGCACGTTGAAGGGGAGCAGACTCGTTGGGTGAGTGCCAATCATAAAGATCAAATAGCGGCTGCCCAGTGGCTGTAGGGTTGAAACAATGCAGTGGCTAACAAATAAACTAACCACATACACGATAGCGACTGTGCTGGTTTTATTTTGCTGTGTATTGCCTGCAAGCGCTAATGATAAAGACACATCTTCTTCGCTAACGATTGCTTGCTCGGCTAACTTTGTCGCTGTAATGGATCAGTTGCTGCCAGTATTCAAAGCACAGATTAAAACCGATATACAGGTTAAAGTGGTGACTGGCTCATCAGGCACACTCGCAACACAGCTTCGTTATGGAGCCCCTTATGACGTATTTTTTTCAGCCGATGCAATATTACCTACACAACTAAAAACCGATGGTTTTGGCATTGAAAGCACAGTGTATGCGCTTGGCGAATTGGTGTTTTATTCGTCTGAGGGCTATGACAGTTTGGAAGGCGTTATGACACGTTTGCCCCATATTACTTTAGCTATTGCGAATCCACGTTATGCACCTTATGGACAGGCTGCGGTTGAGGTATTGGCTCATTTACAAACCAAGCCGAAAAAAACAGTAACGGGGGGATCTATTTTGCATGCTTTTCAATATGTTGAAAGCCAAAATGCAGAGTTAGGTTTAATTGCAAAAAGCCTACTGCAACAACCACATAATGGCACGGCTATCGCCATTCCCAGTGAGTGGTATCAGCCAATTGAGCAGCATGTTTTATTAGTAAAAGACTCAGTGTTTGCGCGTCAGTTTTATCATTTTGTTCAAACTGAACAGGCACAACAGCTAATAAAATCAATGGGCTATAGGTAATACTATGAGCGAGGGAGACTTGCAAGCCATCTTTATTACGTTAAAACTTGCTGCGTTAAGTACGCTGGCGTTGTTAGTAATAACGATTCCCTGCGCATATTGGCTTGCGCGAAGTAAACGGGCCATAAAACCCTTCCTCGAAACCTTAATTACCTTGCCTTTAGTTTTGCCTCCTACGGTATTAGGGTATTACTTTTTAGTGTTATTTTCGCCGCAACAAGGTATCGGTTTATGGCTGCAAAATACCTTGGGTATACAGTTAGTCTTTAGCTTTTCGGGGATTTTAGTGGCGTCGATGATCTACAGCTTACCTTTTACTTTTCGGCCCTTACAAAGTGCATTTGAACAATTGCCAGATAACTTATACAGCAGTGCTGCCTTATTGGGCTTTAAGCCATGGAAGCAGTTTTTATGGTTAGTACTCCCCATGATTAAACCGGCTATTTATACCGCTGCGACTTTAAGCTTTGCCCATACGGTGGGGGAGTTTGGTGTTATTTTAATGATTGGCGGTAATATTCCAGGAGAAACTCAAGTTGTGTCACTGGCGTTATTTGATCATGTTGAGAGTTTTAATCTTCAGGCTGCAAATATGCTTGCAGGGCTGATGCTCGTGTTCTCATTTGCCGTTGTGTTTGCATGTCAATGGTGGCAAAGGCAAACGCAGCGTGTAAGTACACCAACCAGCTTGCTTTGAATAGGTTTAAACAGATGATGGCATTAAATAGCGACAGCAGCATGGGTATTTCAGACCCACAGTGTACGTCTAAGCCTGTGGTTGCGCATATTGAACTTAATTGTTCAGAGCCTGTTACTCAGCAACTTGATTGTCAGCTTAAGACCTTGCAAATAACGGTGTTATTAGCCCCAAGTGGTACAGGTAAAAGCAGTTTGTTTAATGCAATTGCGGGTGTTGCTCCTGCTTCTGGCGGGTTAAAAGTAACAGGGCAGCAGCAGTTAGGTATGCCAGCACATAAGCGCCGCATCGCTTACGTAACACAGTCTCCTTTGTTATTTGACCACCTAAGCATTGCCGCTTTATTAAAGTTGGTTGCTAAGCAACAAGCGCAGCCATTTGATATAAGTTGGGCAATAGACCCCTTAGGGCTGACCGACAAACTAGTGTATCGGGCTCACCAATTAAGTGGTGGACAGCGCCAGCGCGTTGCGCTTTTGCTTGCGATGATAAAAGGAGCGCCTTTATTATTATTAGATGAAGTGCTTACCGGTCTCGATCAACTTAATAAGCAAGCCTGTATAGGGGTTATAAAAGACTACCTTTGTAAAGTGCAAGGTGCTGCTTTGTTAGCATGCCACCAACTGGATGATGTATTAGCTTTAGCTGATAGCTGCTTATTGCAGCATACGATAAACAATAGTACACAGTGGCAAATGTTCCCTGTGGATGAAGGTGTTGAGCGTTATCAGCAGCAGTTACTAGAGAGCCAATCGAGTGAGAACATACAGGGAAGTCAATTTACCTCTATGTTTTACGGACAGGTTCATGCTCACTTTCCTGCGCTGGGCTTAACGGAGTATCACGTTGGCGGGCAGCGCTGCTTTGCTGCGTATAATTCAGAGCATCAAATAGGGCGTTTGCAGCCATTAATACTGAAAGCAAATCGTCTGGGTTTATCAAAAATAGCACTACCAGAGAGTAGTTTTGTGAACCAATTAAAAGTGCGGATCACGGCGTTTTACCCCGTTAATATGGGAAAAGAGCAAGGTATGTTGGTGAAAGTAAGGCTCGCTAACAGCGAACAAGACGGTGTGCATAAACCCGCATCATTGCATGTGTGGATCACGCGCTTATCATTTAATCAACTACAGCCTAAATTAGATGAAACGTGGTTTTTAATAGGTAAAGCGGACGCATTACACGGTTAACTATCGACTAAGTTATTTCTTACTAAACCGCGTTTTACATTTTTGCAGAGCTTCGCGAATCGAGAAATATCGTCAAAATTAGGGATTGTGCCTATTTGCAGCTGGTGTTCCCAGTAGCATAGTTCGGTATCAACCAACTCCATTAGCTTTTTAGGGCAGCCGATACACGAGTTATCGGTGCCACAAAAAAAGGTATCAGGTTCGTATAAGGGAAGCTCTACTTTTACCTGCTCGATTAATTGCTGCATGGCGGTGACGCGGTCAGGTTTACGTGTTTGCATTTGACTGCTTTGCTTCTAATTTAATGCACAATCAAAAGGAATAAAGGGCACTAAGTCGCCACTTTGCCACTGAGTTTTTTCAGCATCAAGCAATAAATAACCTTGGCTTTTTGCAAAAGTACTGAGCATGCCAGAACCTTGTCCTTTTAAAGGCTCAATATAGGTTCCTGTGTTATCGACAACTAATGAAGCACGAATAAATTCAGCGCGACCTTGTTTTTTACTAATATCACACGCTAAAGGTAACTGAAGGGGAGGCTGTGTACGCACTGTTTCACCAGCCATTTTACGAAGCGCAGGTATCGCGAGTTGATGCAATGTCACAACACTTGAAACCGGGTTGCCTGGTAATCCCATAAATCGCTTGTTGTGGCCGTCTTGTGTTAAATGCTTAAAATGACCGTATGCGAATGGTTTACCTGGCTTTATTGCTACTTTCCAAAACTGCATTTGACCAAGCTCTGTGAGCACTGTTTTTGTGTGATCAGCATCACCGACCGACACACCACCCGAGGTAATAATGACATCGGTATTTGAAAGTGCTTCTTCAAAAGCCAACTTTAGCGCGTCAGGGTCGTCAGCAATGATGCCAAAATCCTGCACCGCAAAGCCTAAATTAGTTAAAATAGCCTGAATCGTGTAACGGTTAGTATCGTAAATTCCACCTTGTGAAAGTGGCGTGCCGGGTTCAAAAAGTTCATCGCCCGTAGAAATAACCCCCACTTTAAGTGGCTTATAAACGCTAACAGAGGCAATACCAAGCGAGGCAAGCATACCGATATCTGTGGCTGTTAAGCGTTGCCCTGATGCAAATAATTGGCTGCCGATACTGATATCTTCACCTTGTTTACGTACATTTTGTGCAAAGCAAGGCTTAGTGTTTAAAGTGATTGTTTGTTCAGTGGAGAGCGTGACATGTTCTTGCATTATCACCGTATCAAAACCAGCCGGAATATGTGCGCCTGTCATGATGCGTATGCAGCAACCTGATTGCCATTCGCCGTTGAATGGATGCCCGGCATAGGCAGTGCCAATAATATTTAAATGTGTGTGTTCATTTAAGTCACTAAAACGAAATGCAAAACCATCCATTCCTGAGTTATCTGCGTTAGGCACATTAATGTCGGCGATAATCGGTGCAGCAAGAATACGACGATGAGCAGCCGATAAAGGCAGTGTCTCTGTTTTAACTAATAACGGCGTGTCTGATAAAAGTGCTTCGCTAGCGTGTTGAAAAGAGAGCAGGGGCTGCTCACTCGAAAACTGATTCATTATTAAGCCCCTTTTTGCTGATTGATTATCCACACGGCAGCTTCAACACGTGAGCGCAGGTTTAGCTTTTTCAGCAGGTGTTTTACATGCACTTTAACGGTGCCATCAGAAATATCTAATTCTCGTGCGATTAACTTGTTTGATAACCCTTTCGCAATTAACTTGAGGATTTCAAATTCACGGCTAGTGAGTGAATTGAGGATGTTCGCTTTTTGCGATACATCAGGTTTGCGGATAGCTTGGGCGAGTACCCCTGTGAGCTTTTCACTCAGCACCATTTTACCCAGTGCCGCTTGTTTTATTTTTTCGAGAATTTCTTCAGGATCCATGTCTTTTAGTAAGTAACCATCTGCGCCATAGCTGATTGCAGTGAGCACGTCTTCATCGTTATCAGAAACCGTTAGCATAATAATACGCGATGTAACATCACTGGCACGCATGGCTTTAAGGGTTTCTAAGCCATCCATTCCTTGCATATTAAGGTCAAGAATAATGAGATCGGGATCATGCTCTATAGCTAACTGTAGCCCTTCTTTGCCTGTTGCTGCCTCACCGATGACGACGAGTTCGTCTTCTAAATCGATTAACTGTTGTAGGCCTTTGCGTAGCAATGGGTGATCATCAACTAATAAAATTGAGCTGGTTAGTGCATTCATACTTTAACTCTTTGTTGGCTTTAGCCTGAAAGACTGGCGGTTTAAAAATATCTTAACGTGGATCAATAAAGTATTCACCAAAAAGCCTCCCTATTACTCCTAATAACCTTAAGCTTTCTTATATTATTTAATGATAAACAATTGCTTACGCTTAAATATACCCACTAAGTGGTAGTTGTTTGCTGTTTATGCTGTGTGTGGCTTACCCATCAATGTGAATTGTTGAGTTGATTTTATGTGCGCATAGTAAGTTCAATTAGAACGAAATGGAGCAGCATATGGCTGAACTAGACAAGTGGGAACCGGAAAATGAAGCTTTCTGGAATTCCCAAGGTAAAAAAATTGCGCAAAGGAATTTATGGATTTCGATCCCAAGTTTACTTTGTGGCTTCGCTGTTTGGCTTTACTGGGGAATCTTGACCGTTCAGATGATGAATGCAGGGTTTAGTTTTAGCGCAGATGAGCTATTTACGCTGACGGCGATAGCTGGACTTTCTGGTGCTACATTACGTATTCCCAGTAGTTTCTTCATTCGCTTTTGTGGTGGCAGAAACACGCTGTTCTTCACTACATCGCTACTCATAATTCCGGCTCTATTTACCGGTTTGGCATTACAAGACCCAACGACACCATTGTGGCAATATCAGTTACTTGCTTTGTTGTCGGGTATTGGTGGGGGTAACTTTGCTTCTTCAATGTCAAATATCAGCTTTTTCTTTCCAAAAAAACAACAAGGTTTAGCGCTGGGTCTCAATGCAGGGTTAGGTAACTTTGGTGTGACAACGATGCAGATTTTGATTCCATTGTTTATGACATATGGGGTGTTTGGTGCATTGGGCGGCGATCCAATTACGTTGGTGAGCACGTCGGGAAGTTTGATTGGTAAAATTCCAGCCGGTTCTGAAACTTGGCTGCAAAACGGTGGTTTTTTATGGCTACTGTTCTTAATACCGCTGTTCTTTGCAACATGGTTTGGTATGAATAACATTCGCACGCCAGAAGTGTCACCAAACTTAGGCAGCCCTCTGAGTGCATTTGCAATGATTTCTGTGATGCTAACGATTGGTCTTGCCACTGCGGCGGCTGGTCTGTGGTTGATGCTTCCTGAATCAGCAAATGGTTCTGGCTTTGGGGTACCGAAAGAGTTGGTACTGGTGCTGGTTGTTGCTATTACCGTATTTTTACTGAAGATGATACCGGGGGCGATTGGTAAAAGCCTCACTAAGCAATATCAAATCTTTAATAATAAACATACCTGGGTAATGAGCACGATTTACACCATGACGTTTGGTTCATTTATTGGTTTTGCGGCAGCATTTCCGTTAGCAATCAAAGTTATTTTTGGTTTTCAACACATTATGGTTGATGGTGTGATGACCCATAGTACCTTAAACCCAAATGGCCCAAGTGCGCTCATGTATGCGTGGATGGCACCATTTATTGGGGCATTAATTCGTCCACTAGGTGGGTGGATTGCTGATAAATGGGGTGGTGCGTTAGTAACACAGGTGTGTTCTGTGGTAATGATTGGCTCGTCGTTAGGTGCGGCCTATTACATGAAAGAGGCTTATCAGTCGCCTACACCTGAAGAGTTCTTTATGCCATTTTTCATCTTATTCTTAGTGCTATTTGGAGCAACAGGGATTGGTAATGGCTCAACCTTTAGAACGATTGCGATGGTGTTTCCTAAAGAACAAGCAGGCCCTGTATTAGGTTGGACTTCGGCAGTGGCTGCATACGGTGCATTTTATATTCCAATGGTATTTGGTCAGCAAATTAAAGCGACAACACCTGAGGTAGCACTGATTGGTTTCGCGGTATTTTATGCGCTATGTTTGATTATTAATTGGTGGTTCTACTTAAGAAAAGACGGCGAATTTTATAATCCATAACGATCTCCACTTGTCCAGAGCCATCAACTTCGGTTTTTGGCTCTTTTTCTATTGTTGCAGGAAAAGAATATGAGTAAGTTTCAAGAATTATTATCCATGGCTCGCCATCAAGCTGAACCCGTTAAGCTACTGTTGTTATTTACAAAAGCAAATGTTGAAAGTTCAGTTAACGATGTCAATAAAGGGGTGATTGAGCCTGTTATGTGTGTTGATAAACTGCCTAGTGAGTTAACTGACTATACGGCGCTTTGTCACGAAGCAGATAACATAAACCAAGCATGGGATTTATTATTTGTCACCAGTATTGGTGCTAATACAGAGGTCAGCCTGATTGAAAGTAGCATGAAGGCGATGATTAAAGACGTACAAAGTGGTAAAAACACGGCGTTGTATGTTGTCCTCGACAGAGAAGATAACCTTGTAGAAATGGTCGGTAGTTAAGTCAGTATAAAAAATTGCACGGCAATAATGGCACAAAGTAAGTGGTCGATATTAAACTGATTAATGGCCGTTAGTGTGCTCTGTGCACAACTCTCCTAAATGTAAAAAGAAGGCAGCTACTCGCTGCCTTCTTTTTATTGTAATGACTCTACGTACTCTGTTAACTGATTAAATAACCAGTCTGGCAAGCTTGCTTGTGGGTCTTGCGTATCGAGCCAGTTTTTAACAGTTAGGCACAGTTCTGTGTCGCCTTGGATTGCTAATTTACGTGAGAAAAAAAGTGTATCAGGGTCGTATTTTCCACTCATCAAACTTAAAAATGTATCACTACTCCCTGTTAACTTTCCGTCGTATTTGAGGTGTTCTTTAGGGAGTAACCACGGTTTTATAGAGAAAATAGTTAACCGTTTAGAGGTCGCATTGAGCGAAATAAGCAAGCTGAGTGGCAGGTTATCGACGTCAATGCATAACTGTTTATCAATTAAAAAGTCGAGCTCACCGTCGTTGATCTGTGTTTTAAAAATGAGGTTTATTCGCTGTTCTATCAGCCAACTTATGCCTGCGGTTGGCGTGAGATGAGTAATAGCAGTTAGCCATTTCGGGGTAAAAAATGGCGGAGTTTTATGCTTCATAATATCAGTGAGACTAATCATATTAGTAGATTACCTTATTAGGTTTGCTGGCTTACCATTATTGATAATTTATTTCTTAGTTTAAATAATCAGGAGTGGGTATGGAGTTACTTTGCCCAGCAGGAAACTTACCCTCGTTAAGAAGGGCAATTGCGCAAGGCGCTGATGCGGTTTACGTTGGCTTAAACAATGATACCAATGCGCGTCACTTTGCGGGCCTTAACTTGAATGAGCGGCAACTCGTTGAAGCGGCAGACTATTGTCAGCAGCATAAAAGAAAATTGCATGTTGCTATTAACACCTTTGCTCACCCCAATCATTTTACAAGATGGAAGCATGCCATTGATGAAGCGATTGCAGTGGGGGTAGATGCCCTGATTGTTGCTGATATTGCTGCGCTTGATTTTATTGCGAATAATTATCCGCACCAAGAAATGCATGTCAGTGTGCAGGCATCGGTGACAAATGCACTCGCAATTGATTTTTATAAGCAGTTTTGTGTGAAGCGAGTGGTATTGCCTAGGGTATTAAGTTTGCAACAGGTCAGGCAATTGGCAACCACCACCGACATCGAACTTGAGCTTTTTGCCTTTGGTAGTTTATGTATTATGGCCGAAGGGCGTTGTTATTTATCTTCATATTTAACAGGCGAATCACCTAATACAACAGGTGCCTGTTCACCGGCCAAGTTTGTTCGTTGGCAACAACAGGGCGCTCGAATGCAATCACGCTTGAATGATGTATTGATTGATCAGTTCACTGACGATGAGCAAGCCGGTTATCCAACGTTATGTAAAGGGCGTTTTGTTGTAAATAACGAAACCTACCATGCCTTAGAAGAGCCAACGAGCTTAAATACACTTTCTCTGTTACCTGAGTTATTAGCCATGAATATTGCGGCCGTTAAAATTGAAGGCCGACAGCGCAGCCCTGCCTATGTTGAGCAAGTTACACGCGTTTGGCGACAGGCTATTGACCATGCAAAGCAAAATGTGACTGACTTCAGTGTTGAAACGCATTGGCAAACGACGCTGGACAGTTTATCTGAGGGGCAGCAAACCACCTTAGGTGCGTATCATCGCAAGTGGAAATAGGAGTAACAATGACACAGTTAAAAGTTGCGGTAGGGCCCATGTTGTTTTTGTGGCAAAAGGAGCTGCTCGAACAATTTTATGAGCGGGTAGCGCAGTCGACAGCCGATATTGTTTATTTAGGCGAAACCGTCTGTGGAAAGCGACGTTTAAGTCGCCTAAATGATTACCTTGAGTGGGCTAAAATGCTAGAGCAAGCAGGAAAAGAAGTGGTGCTGTCTAGCTTAGCCTTGTTGGAGTCGGGGGCTCAACTTCAAGAGTTAAAACGTGTGTGTCGTCAAAGCGCGTATTTAATAGAGGCGAATGATCTTGCCGCCGTGCAGCAATTACATAGCTTGGGATTACCATTTGTGATTGGCCCCGCAATTAATGTTTATAACGGTTATACGCTAGCAAAGTTTGCTCAAATGGGAGCTGTGCGCTGGGTTATGCCTGTTGAATTGTCGAGAGATTGGCTGGTGGCTTTAAAACACGAATACGCGGGTTTGACAGATTTACCGATGCAATTTGAAGTGTTTAGTTATGGCTTGTTGCCTTTGGCTTACAGTGCGCGATGCTTCACGGCTCGCCATTATGACTTAGCTAAAGATCAATGTGAGCTCATTTGTCAAAAGCACCCTTCGGGATTAATGACCCACAGCCAAGACGGTAAAAAGGTGTTTACCTTAAATGGCATTCAAACAATGTCTGGGCAAGTGTATAACTTGTGTGAAGACCGCCATGCACTTAATAGCAGTGCGGATATCGCGCGGCTAAGTATGCACTATATGGACGACTTACAATGGATTGAGTCGTTTGCTTTGGGCACCGACTCTAAGCGACCGGATGAACATATTAATGGCTTTTGGCATCACATTGCGGGTATGCATTGCCAGTCTTAGTGCTGGCTAAATAAATACAATATGAGAGCCAGTGTGATAAACCAAAAACCACTTACCATTTTCCAAAATAATAAACTGCTGGCTTCCTTCGGTTCAGGATCCGGTTTTAAAAATTCAGGATTAGGGACGGTTAAGTCATGCATGAGTGCATCCACGGTTTGATAGCGCTCTGTTAAATCAAAACTAACCCCTTTTTGCAGTGCTTTATCAAACCAAATTGGAATAACGGGGTTATGTTTAATGGCACTGTGATAACGTAGTTTGTCGTAGTCTGCCATGCTTGTGCATTGCTCAACTTTTTCGCCATAGGGTAAGTGGTGAGTAAATAATTCATAGCAAATAGTCGCGAGGCTATACACATCACCTTGCACGGCAGCATTTTTGCCCAGCAAATAATTAGGGTCTGAATAGCTGGCCGTGCCAAGTGCCCCTTGATGTTCTATTGGCTGATAAAGCTCCGCAACTCCAGCAACAAACACGGAGCCAAAATCAACCAGTTTGATTTCATCATTTTCTAATACCATCACATTGCCAGGTTTGAGATCTTGGTGAATCGCATCATTACTATGAAAAGCATTTAAGGCCGCTGCAATGTGTTTAACGATGGCGATTGCTCGTTTAGGTTTTAGGGGCTGATGCTCAGCTAACCAGTTGTCGAGGCTGGTACCATCGAGCCATTCCATTAAATAATACAGGGCACTTCTTGGCCGTGAATGTTGATAAATTTTTACGACATAAGGGGAGTCAATTCGGCTGCCAATCCATTGCTCTTTAATAAAGCGGTCGATGTAATGTGTGTCGTCGTCAAAGTTGGCTGAAGGCGTTTTCATTGCGTAACGCTTTTTTGTAAGCTCATCTTCCACTAAATAAAGTTGACTACGTGATGAGGCAAACAGCTCTTCAATGACAAGATAACCATCTAATTTCATACCTGCTTTAAGCGGCGGTGGAAAAGGCAATTTTGTGAGCTCAGCGCTATATTCAGCTTCATTTTGATATGCCAGCTCTTTTATTTTTAAAACGACACAACTGATGTTGTCATCACTGCCATGCTTTTTGGCTTCTATACACAGTTGCTCTGCTATTTTAGAGGCTGGCTGATAACTCAATAAGTTATCTATTAAGATATCGGTCGGGAGAAAATCATGCACCCCGTCAGAGCTTAATAAGTAAATGTCACCTTGTTGTAATTCATTGCTGCTGTAATCAATGTGTAAGTTGTTATCCATGCCAATGGCACGCGATAAAAACGATTTTCCTTGCCCTAAATTGGTGGTGTGATCGGCTGTGAGTTGCTTTAAGTTTCCATTTCTAAAGCGATAAATTCGACTATCACCCACATGAAAAATATGACCATGATTTCCTTTTAAAATCAGGCAGCTTAAGGTTGATAAGTAGCCTTTATTTTCTTGTGAAAATGCATGGCTTTTGCGAAAAAGACGTAAATTGATTGCCGATAATACTTGTTCGCCACTGCGACTAACAGACCATGTATCGGGGGTTTTAAAGTATTCACTAAGAAAGCGTTCAACGGCTGTTTCGCTCGCTTCTTTACCAGCTTCTGCTGAGCTAACACCGTCGGCAACACAAAATGCGGCACCTTTAATATTGCTGAGGTACTCATCTTTTGGAATAAAAAGACCTGCGCAATCTTCGTTGATTTCTTTTATTCCGCGTGAGGTATGAAATCCTGCATCAACCTGAGTGCTTTGCATAATGTGTAGTTAGCTTTGAAATAATATCAAAATAGTGCAAGAAAACGGGGGGAGTATTCAACCTGTACAGATCAATAAACGGTCAGTTTTTCGGGTCTGTTTATTATCAAATAAGCTTAACTACCTCTTTTGGGGTAATTGTTGTTGTTTTTAATGATTTGATTTTTATATGCTTTTTATTTTGTTCGACGTTTTTGTCTGTTGATATTTTTAAGTTGTGGCATTGTGGGTAGAGCCTCATAAAAAGCGCGTGCTTTAGGTAGAATGGGTCAATGATTTATAGATGACGTGTTCATCGACCGTTTTTAATTGGAGCATCGCATGTCAGAGTCTCGCGCTAAACGTGCGTTATTATTTGCTACTTTAGCTTTTGCGGCTAACTTTTCCGTATGGACATTGTATGCGGCGATAGTATTGCCTTTATCATCGCAATGGCAATTAACGGTCACTGAGTTAGGTGGCTTACTTGCAGCCCCGATGTTCACAGGTGCATTGTCTCGGATCCCCGCTGGCGAATTGGCTGACCGCTATTCGGCAAAAGTGCTCTTTGTTGTGCAAATGTTAGTGTGTGTGCCTGCCCTTGCATGCTTGTATATAACGACAAGCTATTCTCAACTACTTTTTCTCGGTTTATGGATTGGTCTCAGTGGTAGCTCATTTACCCTTGGTATCCGTTATGTGTGTGATTTTTATCAACGCAGTCAACAAGGAACCGCGATGGGGATTTTTGGCGTGGGTAATGCCGGTGCCGCTATTACACTCGTGTTAGCGCCTTGGTTAATGGAGCGCTATGGTTGGCAGTGGGTTGGGCCTGTGTATGCGTTTGGCTTGTTATTTGTTGCTGTGCTGTATGGTGTGTTTGCCCCCAGCCAGCCAGATAACGCTCATGTTATTAATAGTAAACCGCAAACCTGGACACTGTTACTGAAAAATACGCAAGTTTGGCGATTAGGGCTCTATTATTATTTTGTGTTTGGTTCTTTTTTGGCCTTACTGCTTTGGCTGCCATATTACTATATGCAGGCCTATCAATTATCAATTAAACAAGCGATGGCCTTTACATTGTTTTTTGTTGCAACGTCGTCGGTGATACGGGCTCTTGGTGGGTGGTTTGCCGATAAGTATGGCGGTCGTAGTGTTAACTGGAGCGTATTTTGGGTGTGTTTAGTGTGTTTGTTTTTCTTAAGCTACCCGCCCACAACAATGACCATTCATGGTATTAAGCAAGATGTGAATTTATCTGTGTCGGTGAATGTGTGGGTGTTTACCGGCTTATTATTTGTGATTGGCTTAGCGCAAGGCTTTGGTCGTGCCAGTGTGTTTAAAGTTATCCATGAAAACTACCCGTTAGAAATGGGCAAGGTAGGCGGTTTTATTGCTGCCATTGGGGCCCTGGGAGGATTCACATTACCGATAATGTTTGGTGCGGTGGTTGATTTATTTGGCTTTTACAGTGCCTCTTTTATGTTGCTTTACGCTGTGTTAGCTGTCTGTATGATGCTGATGTATTTCGCGGTGCGTGCTGAGCGCTATCAACGAAGATTGAATGAAGCTGCGAGTTATAATTTTTTAGAAGATGATAGTTTATGATGCAAATATCCGATGAACAACAAACCAAAAGTGACGTTGCCTTATTTCAGCTCGCATTTCGTCCGCTGTTTTTGTGTGGGGGTTTATTTAGCTGTATTGCTTTGGTTGTGTGGGGATTAGTACTCAATGGTCACTGGTCTTTTTCTCCTTATGGAGGGGCTTTGTTTTGGCATAGCCATGAAATGCTATTTGGTTTTGTGTGCGCTATTGTTATCGGCTTTTTATTAACCGCGGTACAAAACTGGACAGGTTTACGCTCTATTCATGGTCGAAAGCTGCTGCTGTTAACTCTTGCATGGTTAATCGCGCGAGTTGCCATGGTGGTGCCCGCTTTGCCGCACTGGTTAGTATTTGGTATTGATATGGTGTTTTTGCCCTTAGCGGGTTATTGGTTAGCAAAACCAATCATTGTTAAAGGGCAAATGCGAAACCTCTTTTTTGTGCCGATTATTTTATTACTCAGTGCTGCCAATTTATTAATGCACTTAGGCGTGACACTGGGGATGCCTGAGTTGTATCAGCATGGTTATATGTCTGCTATTTGGCTAATTACGTTATTAATGAGTGTATTAGGCGGGCGTGTAATTCCCTTTTTCACTGCAAATGCAACTGCGACAAAGAAGGTCGACGGTAAACCTTGGTTAGAGATTGCAGCGCTTGGCAGTACCTGGTTTATTTTTGTGTTGTTTTTTACTGGTGCAGTTTATTACCTGAGCAATGAGCTCATTGGCGGCATGCTAATTATATGTGCTGTATTTCATTGTCTTCGTGCGGCGCGATGGCCGTTCTTTAAAACCTTAGCGGTTCCACTGCTGTGGAGTTTGCATTTGGCTTATTGGTTTATTCCTGTGGGAATTATATTAATGGGGATGTCTTACTTCACTGATTTATTGTCAATTTCGACCGCTTTCCATGCACTGACTGTGGGGGCTATGGGCAATATGATTTTAAGCATGATGGCGCGTGTTAGCTTAGGCCACACTGGAAGAAAATTAGTGGTTAAACACGCCATTATTTTTGCATTTGGTGCGGTATTAATAGCGGCCTTATTACGCGTATTTGGTGTGTTGATAAATTCACAATTGAGCCTGTACTTTATTTCTTTATCTGTGATTACATGGTGTATGGCTTATGGTTTATTCTGCTTAGTGTATTTTCCGGTGTTAACACAACCAAGAGCAGATGGCCGCGCAGGCTAACGTTTCTATACGTCAATATGGTTGTTTAGGTAAAGTAGCTACCTCTTTTGAATTAGTGTGGACTTCATTCCTCTTGATGTAGATCAAGCTGAATTTTTGTACGCTTACTAAGCTGATATTTACGTATCAGTAAAAAGAGTGGAAAGCATGAAGGAGCAATCTTTACCAATATTGTTAACGTGCTCTGGCTGTAGTTATGGTGCAGAGCTGGCTGAAGACTTATCACAAAGTTTAATTATGCAGGGGAAAGTTGAAAAAGTCTCCATTGCGGCATTAACAGCAGGTTCTGCTATGCATTGGCAAAAGTTAGCATCTTCTCCTGCGATTATTGTTTTTGATGGCTGTGGGCTTAACTGTGCGAAGTTAAGCCTCGAAAAGTTATCTATTAATACATTTTATCATTTTGATATGACCAAGCAGCTTCAGAAAATAAACAATGGCGTGGGCAAACCTTCGCTAGCGGCCTGTTTGCAAGTGACAAAAACGGTGCAGTATCAACTCGCGTCTGTCCTACCAAAGCAACATAGAGTGAATCAAAAGGAAGCCGCAGGAAGCAAAGTGATCGCGATGTTTCCGTGTGCAGAGCGTTAAGGTTAGCAATGTAACTTTAACGCTCTGCACACACCTCGCAGTGGGGTTGTTTTGGAATAATAAACTCTTTAAATGTCAGGTGCTCTGCATCATATAACAGCATTGACACTGTTTTAGGGGGCATAGATAGCAGGCTTTTAAGCGCCTCTGTGGCTTGCAATGAACCCAAAGTGCCAACTACTGGGGCAAGGACCCCAGCTTCCATACAGCTTAATGAGGGCTCTTTAAATAGCCGAGCAACGCAGGCATAACAGGGATCGCCGTCACGCATTGGAAAGTGAATGAGTTGCCCTTCCATACGAATTGCAGAACCTGAAATTAGGGGCGTTTTATGTGTCCAACACAGGCGATTAAGCAGTAAGCGTGTTGCGAGATTATCACTGCAGTCAACGACAACATCAGCGCTGATTAACTCTGGCTCATGGTGTGTCGTAAACTCAGAAGCATAGGTTGTCATCTCTACTTGGCTATTGAGTGCTGTTAATTGCTGTTTAGCTGATTCAACTTTTAACTGACCCACACTGTTTTCGGTGTGTAATATTTGTCGTTGCAGGTTAGTTATATCCACTGTGTCATGATCAAATAAAGTAATTTTTCCGACACCTGCCGCAACAAGGTAAGGGAGTACTGCACTACCCAGTCCTCCAGCTCCGACAACGAGTACGTGGCTTGCCATAATGGCTTCTTGCCCTTCTTCTTGAACCTGAGGAAGCAGAATATGGCGGCAATAACGCAGGGTGTTGGCACTCTCTAATAACATGCAATTTTCCTTCTTTAGAACGCGTCTATAAGCCTACATTAAATAGGGCAGTGTTGTTATACCTCTTTGGAGGTGCAGTGAGTCATATTAGGTAACGCTATGAAAAAATTGATTTAAATCAATTTTCATAGTTATGCATAGCCGTAATCTGTGCATAACTTAAAAACATAGCAAGGTAGTGATATGAAAACACAGCTCTCAGTTCTAACAGCGTTAGTTACATTTGCTTTGAGTACGCAAGTGAGTGCAACTGAAGATAATGGCATTCATAACATGTTGGCGAATGGTGAAGTGCATGGCATGTTGCGTTATCGATATGAAAATGTCGATCAATCGGGGATCGCTGAACAAGCACATGCATCAACATTACTCACGCGTATTAATTATACAACGGCGACACTCAAAGGCGTTTCAGCACTTCTCGAGTTTGATAATGTTACCGAGATTGGTAATGACAATTATAACAGTACCGTTAATGGTCATACGGATCACCCCGTTGTTGCTGACCCTAAAGGTACTGAGCTTAATCAAGCAAGCTTACAATTCAAGAATAAAGAGTTGCACGTTGTTGCGGGTAGACAACGTATCAACCTTGATGACCAACGATTTGTAGGGGGTGTCGCATGGCGCCAGAATGAACAAACTTTTGATGGTTACAGAGTCGTTTATAAACCAACAGAGTCATTAAAGTTCGACTACAGCTATGTGTTTAATGTGAATCGTATTTTTGGTGAAGACAGCAATAAAAGCGATTTGCACGGTAAATTACACTTTGCCAATGCTGCATACCAAGTTAATAAGCAATTTAATGTCAGTGTGTTTGCCTATCTCTATGACTTTGATGCTGCTTTAGCCAGCTCAACACAAACAATAGGTGTGCGCGCAACAGGCCAATTATCCGATTCATTGAGTTATACGCTCAGTTATGCAACTCAACAAGATTATGCCGATAACCCCAATTCGTTTGATGCTGACTATATATTAGCGGAGCTAAAGGGCAAAGTGAGTAAGCTTGGCTGGAAAGTTGGCTATGAGCTGTTAGGCTCAGATAACAACATAGGTTTTAGTACACCACTGGCAACAGGGCATAAGTTCCAAGGTTTTGCAGATAAGTTTTTAGCGACTCCAGGTAATGGACTTGCTGATTTATACTTTGGCGTTAATGGGCAGTTGGCAGATATAAAGCTGAGCGCGACTTATCACTTTTTTGATAGTGATGCACACAGCATCGATTATGGCCAAGAGCTTGATTTAACGGCTGCATATGCACTTTCAAGCAACTGTAATGTGCTGTTTAAATATGCCATGTACAACGCTGATGATTATGCCACGGATACCGATAAGGTATGGTTGATGCTCACTCATAAGTTTTAACCGCTTAGCATGCTTTTTAGCAGCTAGATTAGTTTCAGTTCCCTGCAATTATGAGCCTCTTCGGAGGCTTTTTTCTGTGTGATATCCCAAAACCTCATTGTTATTCCTCCAATATCTCCTTTTATCTCTCTCGTAGAGTGATAGGGAGTGTTAATACACCTTAGTAGGTAGTAAGCGCAGTTAATAAAGGCATTGCTTTACAGTGCGCCTATTCATAGGGGGTAGAGGTGTTTTTGGCTGCACGGCGGTTACCTTTATTCCTTGATTTACATCAATTCTTTTTTAGTAAGTCGGCTCAGAATCAAATTAATAAAACCGTTTGGAGACGACAATGGCGAGTGAAAAATTTAACCTTTTTTCCTTTCAAGGAAAAATGAAAATCTTACATCTTAGTTGGCTTGCATTCTTTATCACCTTTTTTGTGTGGTTTAATTTTGCACCGTTACTACAGGCTGTAAAAACCACCTTGGGATTAAGTACAGAGCAAGTAAAAACACTACTGATCTTGAACGTGGCTTTGACCATTCCTGCCCGCGTGATTATTGGCATGCTAACCGATAAATACGGGCCAAGGTTAGTCTATTCATGTTTGCTGATTGTCAGCGCAGTACCTTGTTTAATGTTTGCTTTTGCTGATAGTTTTTTGCAAGCTGCCATTGCTCGTTTTTTACTTGGGTTTATCGGCGCAGGCTTTGTTATTGGTATCCGCATGGTGTCTGAGTGGTTCCCTCATCACGAGTTAGGCACCGCAGAAGGTGTGTATGGTGGCTGGGGTAACTTTGGTTCCGCTGCTGCGGCTTTTTCACTGCCTACGTTGGCATTAATTTTTGGCGGCGATGATGGTTGGCGTTATGCAATTGGTATTACGGGTGTAATGAGCTTTGTTTATGGTTTTATTTATTATTTTAATGTAACCAATACACCTAAAGGCTCGACGTACTTTCGTCCTAAAAATTTAGGGGCGATGGAAGTCACTTCTAAAGGCGATTTTTTCTTACTCCTAATCATGAAAATCCCTATGTATGCAGCAATGGCATTACTGGCTTGGAAACTCTCACCCAATGGTGTTGGGATGATTGAAGCAAATGTCGTACACCTTATTTATGGTGGGTTAGTGCTGTTGTACTTGTTTGAAGTTAAAAAAGTGTGGAACGTAAATAAAACGGTATTTGAGCAAGAAGTACCTGAGTTACATCGCTATAGTTTTAAGCAAGTAGCTGTGCTGGATATTTTGTATTTTACAAATTTTGGTTCTGAGCTTGCTGTGGTGTCAATGCTGCCGCTATTTTTTGCTGAGACCTTCTCGCTCGACCCTGTTATGGCAGGGATGGTGGCCGGTGCGTATGCATTTATGAACTTAATGTCACGCCCAGCAGGTGGGTTTATTTCAGATAAGTTTGGTCGCCGTACAACGTTACTTATTTTAACCGCCGGTTTAGCCGCAGGTTATCTGTTAATGGGCATGGTTAATTCGCAGTGGCCATTATGGTTAGCAGTTGCAACAGCCATGGCGTGTTCTTTCTTTGTTCAATCAGGTGAGGGTGCTGTGTTTGCGGTCGTGCCATTAATTAAACGTCGCTTAACAGGGCAAATTGCAGGGATGACAGGGGCATATGGTAACGTTGGGGCAGTTACATTTTTAACTGTGT
Source organism: Pseudoalteromonas sp. JSTW (assembly GCF_013423925.1). Lineage (NCBI taxonomy): Bacteria > Pseudomonadati > Pseudomonadota > Gammaproteobacteria > Alteromonadales > Pseudoalteromonadaceae > Pseudoalteromonas > Pseudoalteromonas sp. JSTW. The sequence continues at coordinate 3,057,065 of NZ_CP058972.1, read as the reverse complement.
TATCGTTCGTTGATTATGCAACTTTCTTTTATGTTATCGCCGGTACGGCAATGATTGGCTTTGTTACTTTGTTCTTTATGGATGAACCGCGAGGTCAAATTGCTGAAGTACGCGAAGACGGGACTGTTGAACTGATTGATGTATCACACAAATAAATCTTAATACGATAGAAAAGCCAGCTTAAGCTGGCTTTTTTCGTTATTAACTAAGGGGATGTTTTAACGTTATGACAAACCTTATTTATGACTTAGGTCTAAATACTTGAACCACAGATTCATCACATTCTAAGTAAGGCCCTTCAAGTAAATCAATACAATAAGGCACCGCAGGAAATACGGCATCAAGACATTGACGAATCGCTTTGGGTTTGCCCGGTAAGTTAATAATTAATGAGCGGTCTCTTATCCCCGCTGTTTGTCGAGAGAGTATAGCCGTTGGCACGTATTTTAAGCTTTCAGTACGCATTAACTCACCAAATCCTGGCATCATTTTGTCACACACCGCTTCTGTGGCTTCGGGGGTTATGTCTCGTTTGGCGGGACCCGTTCCACCTGTGGTAATGATTAAAGCGCATTGTTCTTGATCGGCAAGCTCGCATAATGCCGCTTCAATTAAATGTTGCTCGTCTTCGACTAATCGATAGCATGCCTGCCATGGCGAACTTAAATAGTCATTTAATGTATCGGTGATAGCGGGTCCCGATAAGTCATCGTACTGGCCTCGGCTTGCGCGATCACTAACAGTCAAAATTCCAATTTTCGCAGTCATTTTCATCTCTTTACAATTCATTTATTCGCACTCTAGCAAAGTGATGGGTAAAGGTAACTCCTCCAAAGTAGGTAGAGGTGTTTGGGGGGCGCTCCGTTTCGCTGCATTTTATTTTTGACAGGAGGGGGTTTTGATTGGCTACCCATTTTGTTCTTTTGGCAGAACTAAGCTGCTTTGATCTAGATCAAGTTTCAAACTGGCTTAAAACGGTGTTGATACTATATATTGATCATATTGAAATTTAAAACACAATATGTAGTGGTTTATGTTTAATGTATTAGAACCCCAAGTGTGCTTTCAAGAAGTCCCCGGACACATTGCGTTAGGCTTTGTGTGCACGGGGTGCCCCTTGCGCTGTCCTGGGTGTCATAGCGTTGATACATGGGATCCAAAGCATGGTGAGCGGTTAACATCGCAACGCTTTCTAGGGTTACTTGAGCGCTATAAGCACTTGATAACTTGTGTGGTGTTTTTTGGCGGAGAATGGCAGGAAGGTGATTTAGTTTATTTTTTAAAGTTAGCAACGCAGCAAGGCTTAGCAACGTGTTTGTATACCGGGCTTGAGGATGTGTCGGAGCAATTAAAAGCACAGCTGACTTATGTAAAAACGGGCCGTTATGTCGCTGAATTAGGTGGCCTGGCGAGCCATTTAACTAATCAACGATTTATTGAAATTGCTTCGGGTAAGGTACTTAACTCATTATTTTTAAAAGGATAACAAAAATGTCTATGCTGAATTGTGAACAATTAAAAGAAAAAATGCGTTTCATCGAAAACTATACACAGGCCAAGAATGCGGCCGATGGTTCTAAAGTGGATGCGAATGCAAATGTGACATTAAAAAATATAGCGACGCTAGAATCAGAAATAATGAAAGACTTTTTCATTCACGTTAATCGCACTCAGGTTAGTAATAAAATAACCGCGCTTTTCGGCGAGTCATTGGGCAAAGAGTACCTTCGACAAATTGAGAATCATGAAATTTATGTGCATGATGAAACGAGTTTAAAGCCTTACTGTACTTCTATCACCATGTATCCATTTTTATTGGATGGGCTAACCAAATTAGGGGGAGAGTCTAAGGCACCCAAGCATTTAGAATCGTTCTGCGGCAGTTTTGTGAATCTTGTTTTTGCAATTAGCGCGCAGTTTGCAGGGGCTGTCGCGACGGTCGAATTTTTAATGTATTTTGATTACTTTGCGCGTAAGGATTACGGCGATGATTATTTAGTTACTCACTATAAACAGATAGAAAATCACTTACAGCACGTCGTGTACGCTTTAAATCAACCCGCTGCTGCACGAGGTTATCAAAGCGTATTTTGGAATATCTCGTTGTACGATAGTGCATACTTTGAGGCTATGTTTGGTCATTTTGTGTTTCCTGATATGACGGCTCCAGATTGGTCGTCTTTAAAGGCACTGCAAGACATGTTTTTAAATTGGTTTAACCAAGAGCGAAACAAAGCTGTTTTAACATTCCCTGTTGTCACCGCTGCCATGCTAGTAGAAGACAATGAACCTAAAGATAAAGAATTTGCATTGATGTGTGCCGAAAACTTAAGTCAGGGCGGCTCATTTTTTGTTTATCAATCAACCGATGCTGATTCATTAGCCTCATGCTGTCGACTTCGTAATGAAATTAGCGATCATAGTTTTTCGTATAGTTTAGGCGCGGGGGGCGTTTCGACGGGCTCTATCAATGTTATTACACTCAATATGAATCGATTGGTGCAAGATGGCAGAGACCTAGCAACAGAAATAAGAAAAATACATGCTTATCAAATCGCGTATCGCACCTTAATGGAAGAGTACCAGCAAGCGGGCATGCTACCGGTGTACGACGCAGGGTTTATTTCCTTTAACAAGCAATTTTTAACCATTGGTATTAATGGCATGGTTGAAGCCGCAGAGTATTTAGGTATTCAAGTGGGGGTTAATGATGCGTATAAAGAATGGGTGAAAAGTCAGTTAGAAGTGATTTATAAAGAGAATCGCTTAGCAACAAAAGAGACCGGCTTTTTATTTAACACTGAGTTTGTTCCTGCTGAAAATTTAGGGATAAAAAATGCCAAATGGGATAGCGAAGATGGCTACTTCACGCCAAGAGAATGCTACAACAGTTATTTCTATTTAGTAGAAGACACAACACTAAATCACCTTGATAAGTTTATATTGCATGGTAAATCGATGACAGAGTTTTTAGATGGTGGCTCAGCACTGCATTTGAACTTAGAAGAGCATTTAGACACTGAGCAATATATGCAGTTATTTAATGTGGCAGCGCGAACGGGGTGCAATTATTTTTGCATTAATGTGAGGATCACCATTTGTAATCACTGTGAGTATATCGATAAGCGCTCAAGGCAATCATGCTCACAGTGTGGTTCAACAGATATTGATTATGGCACACGCGTGATTGGCTACTTAAAAAGAGTGTCGTCATTTAGTCATGGCCGACGCAAAGAGCACAAATTGCGACATTACCAATGCACAAAAGTACAACAATCAGCGTTAGCCTAACAATGTAAAGGGGCGTCTATTGCCCCTTTTGCCTTAACCTTGCATAAAAAGAATATTATTTTCTAAATGAATGTGCTCGTTTAAATCGTTGTAGAGCTCATGTATTTTGGCATAAAGACGCTGCCAGTCTTCATCAGCATCGTGCGGAGGAGTAAACTTATTGGTGAGTGTGGTTAATTTTTCGAGTGCCTTCTCGTGCTCTAAGTGCTCTGCTTCCATCACACTAATAGGACCCGATGGATAATAACCTTTCATGATCATTGGGAATAAAATGGCCTCTTCTTTCATCATATGTTCTTCAAGTTCATATTTCATTTGCGATAAATGAGATTCCAGATGATGAGGGTAGTCAGCATGATCAGTATTTTTTAATTTCACTGCTTTGGTTAATTGGATCAATTGTTGAAATTGCATTCTGTGCTTTTCATGAAAATTATCGATGATATGCGCAATGAGCTTAATGGGCGATTGCGCCTCCCAGTTTATGTTACTGCCAGAAATAGCTTGTCCAATATGAGTGTGTTGCTTGGTGGTTGAGTTATCTTCATTGACAAGGTCAATAGCATTAGCGCTTTCGCTCGCTATATCATTTGATGTTTCTGTACGAGCAGACATTCTCAATCCTTACTTTTAAATGACGAATGGTTTAATCAATCTAGTTGAAACATAGGACGAAAGATATTCCTCAAAGGGGATAGAAAACGCTTAACCTTTACTAGGTAGTGCCCGTAAAAATTCATTTAATACCTTACCTAATAGGGGATTTCCCTCATGCCATGTAGGGATTGATCCTGATAGCTGCCAACTTCATTCGGCTATTTAATTAGAAATGTAAATAAAACATTAACCATTTTAGGCGTCAATTCACGCAAGGTAGGTGTCAGATGAAACTATTAATGAAAAATATGGCGGTTGGTTTAACGCTTGCAGGATTCAGTTTAAACGCAGCGGCAGCCGCAGTGATAGGCTCTCAATTAGAGCAACAGCTTAAAACTATGTCGCTCACAGACAAAGCGATGGTGGTTGTAAGTTACGAGCAAATGGAAGCACTTAAAGCCACACAAATAAGTAAGTTAATTAATCTAGGTATCACACAAAGTGTGCAATTTAAGTCATTACCAATGATTGGTGTTGTTGCATCACCTACACAAATTAAAAAGTTAGCAGCAATGGAAGGGGTTCGCTCTATTTTTGCAAATAGACCTTTAACTTATTACAACCTAGAAGCGCGAGAAATTACGGGGGTCGAAAAGCTTCAATCAGACGAATTCACGGCTAATAATGGGATGACGTTCACAGGTAAAGGCGTCACCGTTCTTGTCAATGATTCTGGTATTGATGCGTCACTCGCTGATTTAGAGTATGGCGCTAAAGTCATTGAAAACGTGCAAGGGATTACTCATGCCAGTGCTATTTCAATTACTGGTGCAAGTGGTGTGTGGATTGAAGGCCAACTTAACACCGATTTAAATGTAGGTCATGGCACACACTGTGCGGGCACTGTGGCTGGTTGGGGAAGTCATTCTGATGGTAAGTACCAAGGTGCAGCACCGGGTGCTGATTTAATTGGTTATGGTTCTGGCGCAGGTATTTCTATTTTGGATGCTCTGGGTGGTTATGACTATGCCATTACCCATATTTGGGATTTTAACTCGCCGATTCGTATCATGAGTAACTCATGGGGAAGCAGTGGTAAGTTCGAAAGCCATGATCCTATTTCATTGGCATCTTACAAAGCTTACAAGTTGGGTATGTTATCAGTGTTTGCTGCGGGTAATTCAGGTTCAGGCGAAGATACTCACAACCCATATGCACAAATTCCATGGGGAATGTCGGTGGGTGCAGGCACCAAGCAAGGTGATTTAATTGATTTTTCATCACGGGGTAAAAGTGGTGAACAAGGCACCTTTACTATGCCAGACGGCAGTGAGTGGCAGTATAAAAATGAAATAACAATAGTCGCACCGGGAGTGGATATTATTTCGACACGCGCAAAAACGAACATCGTATCGAACGGCGGTGCAGATGACATTGACGCAATTGAAGCTGAATACTTACCTTATTACACAATGATTTCAGGCACGTCAATGGCCACCCCCCATGTTGCGGGTGTGGCTGCGCTGATGCTGGAAGCAAACCCCGACTTAACACCGCTGCAAATTAAACAAATTATGCAAGAAACAGCGACAAACATGCCGGGCTATCAGGCATGGGAAGTGGGCGCTGGTTATGTCAATGCGTATGCCGCTGTAGCTGGCGCATTGGGTTATAACGCTGAAAATAGTGTCACAGTAAATAACTTAAACGACTTTAATGCGAATGCCATTATTGTGGATGACAGCTCACCCACCCCATTTGAAGTGTTCTACTCACCAGTGGGTGAACCAGAGGAATTTACCTTTACTGTTGGCAGTGATGCTGCGTTTATCAATGTGGCTGCAGATGTGCTGGCGAACACCACTAAACTCAAACTTGAAGCACCCGATGGCACGGTTTATTTTGGCAACTTAACCTTGCCAGTACTTGATACTTCAATGCGTGTTTCAGCGCCAGCACAAGCCGGAGAGTGGAAGTTATCTGCATTTGGTTTGACCTCGTTATCAGGTGTAGAAGCCGATCCTACAGGTGTCACAAATGGCCCAGGCTTACCTGAGTTTATTAGTGGTGAAATTAGTATTTTGAAGTCAGGTGGATACCAAGGGCTTAATGATATTTTTGTTCACCCAGCTCGAAAAGCGATTGAGTTTGCGGTTAGTGAACGACTCGTTGATGGTCACGATGATGGCTACTACCGCCCTGATGTAAACCTATCACGTGCAGAGCTTGCTCAGTATCTTGTGATGGGAATGGCAATCAGACAACAACGTGACATTCTGGCGACACAAAAACCGGCCTTTGTGGATGTTATGTCTGGTAGCGATGCGTTTGTCGATGCCGTTACGTCAGTAGGCTCAGCGTTAAAAGACCGTAAACAAGAGCAAAATCCAGTAATGTTAGTATCGGGTCAGTCATTTAATCCGACGGGCACAGTTAGCAAAACCGATTTAGCGTACTCATTAGTGCAAGCACTTGGCTTACAATCGCAGGCTGGCAATCACACGGGCGATATCACGGTTGCTTACAACGGCGAACAAATCCCGCTTCGTGATAGCAATGCGATACCTAGCGAATTAAAAGGGTATGTGCAATTGGCTGTTGATATGTCGCTGTTAGGTGTCCGTTTTGAGCTTGAACAGGGTCGCTATGATTTAACACCGACGCTTGTTGCTTACTTTGAACCAGACACCGTAGTAAGCCGGGGTGATTACGCGGTGATTATTGGTCGAGTGTTCAATCAATATTTAAGATAGTTAAGTCCTTGATGAATAAAAACCAACCTGAAAAATGGTTGGTTTTTATTCGTTATTTTTCATTAAAAACTTGCGAAATACCCCAGTCGAAAGTAAGTTTAATGTTGTAGTTTGTTAAATAAACGTGTTACTTCGGCTTGCCGTCGTCACGAGAGAGTTGAGAATATGAGCCAGTTCAAGACGTTTTACATCATTGCATTTGCTTTAATAATGATGCTTTCAAGCCCCGTATCACACAGCACAGAATTAGTTAGTGTCAATGTTCAAGGTAATACTGTTGAGGCCGTGATTAACCTCCCTGCAAATATTTCAGCAGATATCACCCTTGAATTTGAAAATGCAGTAGGCCTTACCGCTGATAACATAGGTATTACAGCCGAAATTATTGATATCACGTCGCTTAATCTTTTGCAGCGACTACCAAACAGTAGCAATATTTCTTTGCAAGCGCTTTTTCCAATGATGATTACTATTGAGCCTGATACCAGTGGCGGTTTTTCGTTTTCGGGAGTCGCGAGTGTTGACATTCATACGCACAATTTAGAGTACACAGCGGGTACGCCGCTACGCTTTTTTAAAGCACCTTTGGGTGGTGAGTTTAAAGATATTACCACAACAATGGGGGCGGGGAGTTACCGTGCTCGCGGTTCAACAGGCCGCTTTTCACAGTTTATAATTGTCGCTGATTTACGCCCTGCAACCGTTGTGATCAATACAAAGTTTAACGACTTACAAACGGCGTTAAATGCTTTTTCTAGCCAGATTGACAGTGTTGTTTATTCAACACTATTGCAAGACGTCGCCGATATTAATCAAGCAATCATGACGCTTGATTACAGCTCAGCGAGTAGCAAAGTTAGCCTGTTTATTAATAATGTGAAAGCTAATCGAGGCCAAGCAATTCCAGATGTGTGGCGCTCAAGCCGAGATGTCGATAACGTGATGGGTGAGCTGATAGCTTATGCAAATACGTTACGCTTTAGTTTGAGACTTGCCAATTAAGAATAATAAGGTTTGTAGAGTAGTTGTGTATGCCCGCTAGAATTACGGTTTGTTATACTGATCAGCCTGCGATGGAAAGCTATTTATACGAACAGAGTGGATACCTCATAGGACGTGCGAAAGAGTGTCAGTTAATTTTGGAACACCCAACGGTGTCACGTCAGCATGCTCGTGTGTCGCACAGTAATGATGCATGGCAACTTAATGATCAACGAAGTTTAAACGGCACGAAAGTAAACGGTGCCGTTGTCACTCACTCAACCCTTGCTGATGATGCAATCATTTCGATTGGTGAGTTAGATTGCTTGTTTGAAGCAAAGTCAATGTCGCAAATAGCGGCCATTAATGAGCATAACACCTGGCGATTAACACAAAGTAAGTTAGCCTCACCGTCTTCTAATACAGACTATTTAAAAGAAAGCCTAATTGCCCAATTACATAACCTAATTACGTTAACAGGCACGCAGCGTGGTGTGTTGCTATTAGGCGAACAATTAGATTCATTACAAGTATGTATCGCACAAGGTTTCAAAACGGGTGATTTTAAATTGAAACGCTTTGAAGGCAGTGTTGGTGCAATCTCTCGTTGCTTTGAAAAAGCAGAACCCGTGGTGGCTATGGATGTGTCGGTACATGACTTACTCAAACACCGCGACAGTATTCAGTTGAAAAAAATATCCTCGCTAGCGTGTATCCCGTTACTATTTGACGGTCGAGTTGTTGGGGTTGTGTATACCGACAGCCAATTAGCGGGAAAAGTACTGACTGATTTAGACATCGAAATTTTCCACAGCATGGGACTTCAAATTGAGGCCGCAGTGCAAGCCTTACTGTTGCAACAATCTATTGATAACTTACAAAAAGTGGTTACAGATAAGCACGTTAACGAAAATACTGGCTATACTTTATTTAATTTATGTCATTAACCCCTGTTAAATAGGTGATATGAGCAATAACGACGTTTCTAAAAATAGCAGTGATGAATTGCATGAAACTCAGGTAATTAGCTCACCGACTTATCTTAAGCCTGGCGAATGTTTACTTGGCCGTTTTGAGATTGAAGCCATGTGTGGTCAAGGTCAGTATGGGTGTGTTTACCGCGCCTACGACAAACAGCTTGATACACACATTGCCATTAAAGTACTTAATCAATCAATTAGTCAGCAATCAGATGCGATTGCAAAGTTCAAACAAGAATTACTGCATTTACGTCAATTAAGCCACCCGACTATTTTACGTGTTCATGAATATTATCATTGGCAAAATCTACATTTTATAACGATGGATTGGATTGATGGCCAATCGCTAGAAGAGGCTAGCCTGACTTTTCAGAGTCGTGAAGAGCTTATTACATTTGTCAGCCAGTTATTAGAGGCATTGGTTTTTGTGGAGCAAGCCAATGTTGTTCACCGAGATATTAAACCCGCCAATATTATGCTCGATAAAAAGGGACGACTGTATATTTCAGACTTTGGTTTATCGGTGTTAGAAGGCAGCGCAGATGTGGGCGATATTGTGGGGACGGTTCATTATGCCCCTCCAGAGTATTTGCAGTTTGGGGCTGTAAATTCGACTACTGATTTATATGCGGTTGGCGTGGTGTTGTATCAGCTGTGTTGTGGTGAACTTCCCTTTACTGGACAAAGCCTTGATGAGGTATTAACGGCAAAGCAGCTTAATAAAGCAAAATGTCGCGTAAAGCATAAACAACTGGCTTTTATTGCGCCATTTATCAACAAACTTATTCATTCTCAAGTTAACGCACGTTTTAAAAATGCCACTGAGGCACAAACGGCATTTTTAAAACAAATTAAAGAAAAACCGCACAACATTAAAAAACACTCTATGTTGATGGCTGTCGTGGTGGTTATAGGCTTGTTTATTATGGCTGCGGTATTTTTAAGCATGCCACACGATACTCCCCAACAGCCTGAGAAAGAATACTATGCAGTGGCTGTTTTACCTTTACAAAGTAGCGACGATAGCGTTGCACAAGGGCTTGCTGAATATATTAACTATCAACTGCATGAATTAGGTCATTTACGAGTAGTAGAGCAAGGCAGGTTAAGTCAGTTGCTCTCTCAACTTGGAATTACAATGCCGTTAGATGAGCAAAAGCTAGCGCTGGTGGCTGACTTATTAAATGTAAGCTACCTGATTGCTCCGCAACTATACCCAAGTGGTTCAGAGCAACACGATATTAAATTTAATGTTTATCAGCTTGAAGGACACACATTACAGAAAAATACACTCTTAACGAGCGATTTTAACCAAGCTAATTGGCAACAAAGCGTGTCGAGTTTTACCGAGCGTTTTTCACAGCAATTGCAATTATCAACTGAAGTGAAGGCATTACAAGTTGACCCTCAACCTGCAGGTGAGTTGTTTATTGTGAAGTCGTTCCTGCAAAAAGGTGAGTTTGAAAAAGCGCAAACATCGTTATCGCAGTTTTTAGCCAAGCACCCAAATTCAGGACTAGGGTGGTTACTGCAAGGTGAATTATTGCTTGCCACCCAGCAATTTTTTGATGCTGAGAATGCTTACAATCAGGCCCTTAAGTTTGCTGAAGATAAAACCTACACAGCAAAATTTGCCAGTGCGAGGCTTAATGATCTCGCCGGTAAAGCAGAGCAAGCTCAAGCTGACTATGCAGCCCTTGTAAAGGCATTTCCTTATGATGTGGAATTAAAAATAGCCCTTGCAGAGTTTTATTTTCTGACAGAGCAACATCAAAAAATGGAAGCGCTGTTGCTTGAGGTCGTTAACCTTGACCCTTATCATCCCGATGCATGGTTTATGCTTGGCCGAGCTGCATTTTTACAAGGGCAGTATCAAAAAGCGGTTGATGAGTATTTTGTTAAAGCCTTAGTAACTGCCAAAAAATCGAAAAATGCGTATCAAGAAGGCGAAGCGCTGAATGCGTTTGGTGTTGTTTACAATCAACTCGGGGAGATTGATTTAGCCTTTGATTACTACCGTCAAGCACTCGCTATCCGCGAAAACATTGACGACATTGCTGGAATGGCAACCACCATGGGTAACCTGTCTTCATTGCACCTTGCTAAAGCACAGTACACAGAAGCAGAACGCTATTTACAACAGAGCATTTCATTGTACGAGCAACTAGGCGATCAAGAAGGACTATCGCATACCTTTAACGAGTTAGGGGTGCTTGAAGAAGAGCAGGCTTTGTATCAAAAAGCACTTGAATATTATCAGCAAGGCCTCGACATACGCATGACGCTTGGCAACCAAATGCTGCAAGCCGAGAGTATGAATAACATCGGTTTCATGTATTTTATGCTGTTAAATAAAAAGCATGCGTTGGTTTATTGGCGTCAGGCTGAGCAACTGTATCAAGGTATTCAATACCCCTTGGGTATCATCCATGTAAGGCAGAATTTAGGGCAAATTGAATTAGCACAGGGAAATTGGCGAAACGCGTACCATCTTTTCAATAATACACTGGCAGATGCTAAACAACTCAATAGCACGTTTGAGCAATGGGTATCGCGTAGTTACTTATCTAAATTGACCTTTTTGCAAGGAAATTTTGCAAATAGCATCACTGAGTTAAGCGCCATTTATGAGCAAGCAAAGTCATTGCAAGATATTCGCGCGATGAGTGAATTTGGCTTGTGGCTTGTTGATTGGTCGTATCAATTAGGTGATATCACCGGCGCAGCATCAACAATCGCGAGCTTAAAACAAGATATCGCCGATAAGGGCAACCGTGAGTATGTTAGCCGACTTGCATTTTACAGTGAGCTCATAACGGGTGAGATGATCACTCAACAACAAATGAGTGAGCCCATGAGCAAAGATCATAGTCAGGGCGCTATTTATATTGCCAAGCTCATTTATGCGGCTCGTGAAGCACTGCGTCAACAGCAAGATATTAGTGCTCATTTAGCGGCGCTGGGTAATGTTGATTTTACCTTATATCAATACGCCTATCTTGAGTATTTAGAGCTGCTTGCTGTACAGCAGTTTATGCAACAGCAATGGCCTGATTTTCAGGCAACGCTAAAACAGGCTGATATTCTGCTTCGTAAGATGGGAGGGTACTGGCGGAGTTTTCAATTTGATCGATTAAGAGTGCAGTTTGCTTATCACAATGAGCAAGCACCCAGTAGCTTAAAAGCAAAGCTTAATTCAGAGTTAAACACTTTATTGGCCAATCTTCCTAAAGACAGAAAGGCTGAATTTTTAAACTATCAAAGTTATTTTCAACTTGATGATTCGTTACAGGATTTGGCTGGTTATGAATAATGATAAGGATATCACCTCGCTGGTGGCAGAGCTTAATCAAAAGCAGCAGCAAATTTCGCAGCAACTTTCAAACTCTAATGAGCAAATGCGTGGTTTAGCAAAGCGTGTTTGGCAGGTGCAAGAGAATGAGCGAAAGCAAATAGCACAAGAGCTGCATGATGGGGTTGGGCAGCTACTCACCGCTTTAATAAATCAATTACAGCAAGCAAAAAATGAAGCTCCCAGCCATGCTCTCAATGAGAGTATTGAATTAGCTCGCCAAGCATTATCAGATACTCGGGTTATATCACGGCTTATGCGACCGCGCATATTAGACGATTTAGGCCTTGTGCCTGCACTTGAGTGGTTGGTGAGAGTGATGTCTGAACAGCAGGCGTTTACTATTAACTTACATCACCAAGTTGATAATAACCTAGCCAGTGATATACAAACCTTGGTATTTAGAGTGGTACAAGAAGCGCTGACCAACGCCATTAAACATGCGAAGGCAAGCCTAATTACCATTAATGTGATAGCAACAAAAAGCTTGTTAATGGTCAAAGTAAAAGATAATGGTCAAGGTATGGAACTACAACCTGATGATCTAACAACAGGCTTTGGCTTAGGGGCAATGCGAGACCGAGTTATGGCATACGGTGGTCAGCTAACGGTCACGACTGCGCCACAGCAGGGCTGCGAAATTAAAGTGCTAGTAACAGGAAATAATTAATATGATTAGCGTACTGATTGCTGATGACCACACTATTTTGCGCCAAGGTCTGGTGAGTTTACTGAGCAATGACCCTGATATTCGAGTACTTGCTGAAGCGGCAGATGGTTTATCTGCCGTACAAAAAGCACTTGAATTAAAGCCAATGGTGATTGTTATTGATATTAGCATGCCAGAATTAAACGGCATGGAAGCGGTTAAACGACTTCATGAGCAGTTACCAGAAGCTAAAGTACTGGTGCTAACCATGCATGAAGAGCAAGAATACGTAATACATATGGTGCGGGCTGGTGCATCTGGTTACTTGTTAAAAGACAGCGCCAGTGATGAGCTTATAGATGCTGTAAAAGCACTTGCTAAAGGGAAAACCTATTTTAGCCAATACGCTGCCAGTGTATTAGCAACCATGTCATTAAAACCGGCTGAAACCTGGGATGACCCTTATCGTAATTTAACCAGTCGTGAGCGTGAAGTTTTTCATCTTATTATCGAAGGTAAAACCACCAAAGACATTGCTCGCTCATTAGATATCAGTGTAAAAACGGCTGAAAATCATCGTGGTAAAGTGCTTGATAAGTTACAAGTCGCCAATGCGGCTGAACTGGTCCGTTACGCTGCAAAATATAATTTACTCATATAAAGGTGTTTTAACCTTCTTGCTCTAGGGGTTTTCCCCCATTTTTAAAAGCCTGCGTGTTTGCCATGCTGAGAGAGTCAAAACAAATTAAGGTTTACTCTCATGCTTAACACTCAATTAAAATCACAAAAACTACTCGCGGGTCTTGTTGGCGCAGGACTAAGCTTAATGTCACTGAATTTATCAGCTAAATCTTTGGGGCCAGAAATTAGTCAGTTACTGACCCAAGCAACAGAACAAGATGTGTTCGAAGTTATTGTTACGTTTGAAGGTAATAAAGCGGTCGACTCTGAACTGATGAGCATCATTCAGTCGGCAGGTGTGTTAGGCGGTGTGAGTTTAAAAAGCCTGCCTATGGTCGGTATTACGGCAACTAAAGCTCAAATCGAGGCTATCTACGCATCAGACAAAGTTCGTTCAATTTGGTACAACGCGCCACTATCACTAGAAAATGATGGTTCAACTCAAATTACTGGTGTTGACCGATTACGTGCCGATAGCTCTTTACGACATAAAGGCATGCCGTATTCTGGTCGCGGCATTGGTGTTGTCGTTAATGATTCAGGGGTGGATGGAACGCATGGCGACATCAAATACCCTAACCACGTAGTACAAAACGTGCTGGCACAAACAAACTTAAACTCGTTGTCGAGTGTATTACCCATTACTTACCAAGAAGACGTTGATAACACTGATATTGCGGGCGGTCATGGTTCACATGTAGCGGGCATTATTGGTGGTAATGGTGCAATGTCGAGTGGTAAGTATCAAGGGGTCGCGCCGGGTGCAAAAATTATCGGTTATGGGTCGGGTGCGGGCTTATTTATTCTAGATACACTGGGTGGTTTTGATTACGCTTTAACACATCAATTCGATTATAACATTCGTGTTATTTCAAACTCGTTTGGTAATACAAGCGACACAGGCACAGATTTTAACCCAGATGATCCAACAAATATCGCAACCAAAAAGCTGGCAGACAATGGGGTAATTGTTGTTTTCTCAGCGGGTAACTCAGGAAGCGGTGAAGGTACGATTACAGGCAACTTCAAAAAAGCACCTTGGGTTATTACTGTGGCAGCCGGTGATAAAACCGGTAATTTGGCCAGCTTTAGTTCTCGCGGTGTGAAAGGTAAAGGTGGCGTTGTTAGCATTAATGGTGAACAGCTCGAATGGCAAGATAGACCAACAATTACGGCGCCAGGTGTTGATGTTATTTCAGCAAGAGCTTCACTTTCAAGCTTGAGCACCTTGAGTCTAGCTGATGATAGTGAAATTATGGATATTAATCATGTGCCGTATTACACATCAATGAGCGGCACCTCAATGGCTGCACCACATATTTCAGGTATTGTCGCGCTGATGTTAGAGGCGAATCCAAACCTGACATGGCGTGAAGTGAAAACCATTTTGCAAGAAACCGCGACAAATATGCCCGGACTTGAAGATTGGGAAGTTGGGGCAGGTTATGCAAATGCTTATGCCGCAGTACAGTCAGTCGTTGATCAACAACGCACGTTTGGTACCACGACTAAACTTAACCGTAACTTTAATGCTCAAGCGCAAACATCAGTGCAGGCTGAGTACAATGACACCGTTGATTTTAGCCCCGTGGGTGATAATTCAGGCACCCTTATTAATGTTAGCCCAGATGCGTCAATGTTGATGGTGAGTGCCAATGTTTCTGACAACACCATTGGGTTGTCACTCACCAGTCCTTCGGGTAAACGTTATGGCTCGAGTATTGCGTTGCCAGTACTGGGCCAAAATATTGCTGTAACAGCCCCTGCAGAAGCCGGCGAATGGGTGCTAAAAGCCAGTGGTATTGGTGGTTTGTCTGGGGTAGATGTTGACCCCCTCGGTGTAACCAATGGTTATGCTGTGCCAGGCTCGATTCCTGTTAAAGTAAAAATAGTTAAAACAGATGGTTACACTGGACTTGATGATGTAGCCGCTGATCACCCTGCAAAAGCGTTTATTGAAATGGCAGTGAGTGAGCAGTTAGTCGATGCAACAGAGAATGGATTTAAACCCGATGACTTTTTACTTCGCCAAGAATTAGCCGACTTTTTAACACTCGGTGCAGGAGTGAGACAATCAAACAAAGCGACACAAGTAAGCTATACCGATGTTGATGCTTCGTATAGCGCAGCAATTAATGCAGTAACACAAAAAGGGGCTGCGCTTCGTAATACAGCACAAGATCAAGCGCCTGTAATGTTGACTGATACAACGATGTTTTCACCAACAGAGCAGGTGAGTCGAAGTGAACTTGCTTACTCGCTCGTGCAATCATTAGCACTGCAAGAAACAGCAGCTACGTTTAGCGGAGATATTACAGTGGTTTACAACGATGAGCGATATGCACTGGAAGATCAACATACCATTCCTGACCACCTTAAAGGGTATGTACAGCTGGCGCTAGACCTTGGCATTTTGAATGCGTACTTTGATGTACACCAAGGCCGCTTCGACTTAGAGCCAAAAGTAACCGTACACTTCAATGGTGATGAATCGGTAACGCGTGCTGACTACGCTGTAGCTGCAACACGTTTTTACAATAATTAGCCTCCCTTCACCGATGCTAATACCACTTTATTCCCCTGTAGAGTGGTTTTTAAACAAAAGACCCAGCAACAGCTGGGTCTTTCTTATTTTAAAATAACAACAGAATTATTCTATGTTTTGGATCTGAATGTTGGATGGTTTTTTATTTTGATTAAAAATCAATTGTTTGTGTTTTTTATTTGGCTTTTAATGTAAGTTTGGTAACCGCTATGGTAACCACTTTGTGTGAGAGTAAACATAATTACTCTGATGATATATATGAACATTTAACTTGTACTGATTATTATAGCATCCAAAATTAACTATTCAGAAGTACAGTGTAAGTATTGCACTTTCATCCAGTGATAACCCTTGTTTGCTTAGATGTTTCAATTTGAACAAATATACAAATATCTTGAAATTATACTTTTAAGCTTTATAATTACGCGTAACAACACCCCTCCCGCTACCCGTAAGCTCAGCGCCCTGCGAGGGGTTAATTATTTCTAAAGCATGATAAAAGGAATTTAACCTTCATGCAGTTCTCTAAAGCCCCCATAACGTTTGAAAAGCAAGTTGAGCTTCTAGAAAAGCGCGGTTTAGTAATTAATGATAAAGAATCAGCTGCCTTTTACCTTAGCCATATCAATTATTATAGGCTAGGCACTTATTGGTGGGCTTTTATTGAAGATCATCAAAATCATACTTTCAAGTCTGGTACTACATTTGAACAAGTTTTGAATCTGTATGCTTTTGATAGAGAGTTGAGATTGTTACTACTTGATGCCATTGAGCGAATAGAAGTTTCTCTGCGAACTCAATGGGCATACCATTTAGCAAAAAAGCATGGCTCACATGCACATCTAGAGCCAGCTGCCTTTATAACTAAGTTTAATCACGAAGACTTCGTCAGTAATATTTGTGCTGAAATTCAAAGAACGTCAGATACCAATATAAAAAAGCAAAACAGTAAATATGAAGAGCAAACACCCGCAATTTGGATTGTTGCTGAAGTAATGAGCTTCGGTTGGCTTTCAAGAAGCTATGATGCTATAGCGCGCCGAGCACTGAAAAATGATATTGCAGATTCATATAAAGTAAAGGAAACAATACTTTCATCTTTTTTACACCACATTACTACGGTTCGTAACATCTGTGCCCATCACTGTCGTTTATACAATCGAGATTTTACGTTCACTATGAAGCTGCCAAAAAATGGCGACAGTGTTTTACTTAGTAGTTTCAGTGATACAACTAAACAGCTATACAACACACTAGTTATGTGTGCTTACTTCATGGATTTAATTAGTCCTAATCACCACTGGAAACAAAAGTTAGCCAGCTTAATTGATACTTATGATATCGACGTATCCGAAATGGGCTTTCCTGAGGACTGGAAAGGTTTGCCAATCTGGAATAGCGTTAAATAACTAGGCTCTAATTAGGCTACAACTAGCTGTAATATCGCTTTATTTAGTTTTTATTTTGCACAGTAATAATTTTCTTTGGTAGTATCGATTGATACACATAGGGATTAGCTAGGCTGTTGAGATGGGAAGCGATTTTAGTAACTTTGATTTTTTAAAACACCATGACGAATTACTACTTCGTTTAGCTCAAACGGCTGAACGTTGTTTTGCACCAGATCCAAATACAACCCTAGTTAAAATGCGCCAGTTAGGTGAAGCCTTGGCTCAAAATGTCGCTGCGCGAGTTGGTGTTGATTTTGGTCAAGATGTTAAGCAAGTGGATTTATTAAGAGAGCTTGATTACACCCTAAAGCTCGATGAACGAATTAAAGATGCCTTCCATGTTATTCGCAAATTAGGTAACACCGCTAACCACGATTTTACCTCAAGTAGCCACCGAGATGCTTTAAAGTCTATGCAGTTAGGCCACGCTTTATCTGTGTGGTATCACAAGCTGTATGGCGGCAAAGCAGCAAAGGGGTTTGTATTTACTCCATTCGTTAAACCTCAAGATCCATCTATAGAAGTTAGAGAGCTTGAAGAGAAGCTACATGAACTTGAAGTTGAACGTCAAAGGTCATCTGAACGTCTAAAAATTGCAGAGCAGTTAAAGCAAATCGAAGCTGAAAAAGCCGCTGCCGAGCGAAAGCGTTCTGAGCAAATGCTTACAGATAGCCAAACGTGGGAACAAATAGCCACTGAGCAAGAAGCATTGCTAGCTGAGTATAGAGATAAAATGGTTAAAGCCAATATCATGTATATGGCTCAGTTTAATGCTAAAGATAAACAAGCACAGCAGCAAGAAATCCAGCGAGTTGAAAAGTCAGCGTTTCAGCTAAATGAAAGTGAAACGCGTGTACTTATTGATGAGCAGTTAGCTGAGGCTGGTTGGCTGGTGGATAGCTTAAACCTAAAGTATTCAAAAGGCACAAGGCCAGTTGTAAACGAGAATAGGGCCATTGCAGAGTGGCCAACTAAATCAGGGCCTGCGGATTATATTTTATTTATGGGCCTTACACCTGTTGCTGTTGTAGAGGCTAAAAAGTCAGCTAAAAATGTTTACGGTGCAATCGACCAAGCAAAACGCTATGCCAGAGACTTAGAACCTAACCCATCATTCGAGTTAGATGCTATATGGGGCGATTTTAAAGTGCCTCTCACATTTGCGACTAATGGGCGACCTTATTTAAAGCAATTAGAGCAAGAAAGCGGTATTTGGTTTTTAGATGTGCGAGATAACGCTCATAGACGTAAAGCACTTAAAGGCTGGTATTCACCACACGAAATAAAAGGCTATTTAAAGCAAACCACCCAGCAAGCAGAACAAAAGCTTGATGCGATGGACTTTGATTACGATCTTAAATTAAGAGACTATCAAGTTGATGCCATTGAAGCAGTAGAGCAAACAATTAAAGAAGGAAAAGACCGCGCGTTGGTTGCTATGGCAACAGGTACTGGTAAAACAAAAACATGTATTGCCCTAGTTTATAGATTGCTTAAAGCAGAGCGCTTTCGCCGCGTGTTATTTTTAGTTGACCGCTCAGCATTAGGCGAACAAGCTGCAACTGACTTTAAAGAAGTGAGAATGGAGCAACTCCAAACATTTGCCGATACCTTCGAGCTTATGGAGCTGGGTAATAAAAAGCCAGATAACGGAACCAAAGTGCATGTGGCAACGGTGCAAGGTTTAGTTAAGCGTATTTTATACCCGAGCGATAACGATACCAAGCCCGGCGTAGGTCAGTACGATTGTATAGTAGTGGATGAATGCCACCGTGGTTACCTGCTTGATAGAGAGCTCAGCGATACAGAGTTATTATTTAGAGACCAAAAAGACTACCAATCTAAATATCGCTCAGTCATTGATTACTTTGATGCATTTAAAATAGGCCTTACAGCAACGCCTGCGCTACATACAGTAGACATATTTGGTGAACCCGTATTTAGTTATAGCTATACAGAGGCAGTACTTGACGGGCATTTGAATGATCATTTACCGCCTGTACGTATCAATACCAAACTTTCTGAGATGGGTATTCATTATAAAATTAATGAAGAAGTTAAAGTGTATGATGCTGAAAATAGTGATATAAAAACATTTAACACCCCTGATGAACTCGATTTTGAAGTAGCAGAATTTAACCGTAAAGTAATAGCCCCAAATTTCACTAAAACAGTCACAAAATGGCTTATCGAAAGCGATTCTATCGACCCATACTCAGAGGCTAAAACATTAGTATTTTGTGTAACAGATAAACACGCAGACGAAGTGGTCGAAGCTTTTAAACAGGCATGTGAAGATTACCACGGTGAAGTTGAAGACGATGCCATTCAAAAAATTACAGGCGCTACAGATAAGCCGCTTGATAAAATCCGCTCGTTTAAAAACGATCGCCTACCTAATATAGCCGTAACGGTAGACTTATTAACCACAGGTGTAGATGTGCCAAAAATATGTAATTTGGTATTCTTACGCCGTGTAAATAGCCGTATTTTATTTGAACAAATGCTTGGCCGCGCTACACGTTTATGCCCCGAAATAAGTAAAGGCCCGTTTAAAATTTATGATGCGGTAGATATCTACAAGCAGTTAGAAAAAGTAAACAGCATGAAGCCTGTTGTCACTAATGTAGATATTACCTTTAGTGAACTAGAGCAAGAAATGGCACACAGCGAAAGTGAAGATTTAAAAGCATTAGCCAAAAATCAGTTTATCGCTAAATTACAAGTTAAGCGCCGCCACTTAACACCTGAACAAAGTGATAAATTTGAAACCATAACAGGGCAATCACCACAGCAATTCATCAAAGACTTAAAAGCGCAGCCTGCTGAGCAAGTAGCTAAATGGTTTACCGAGCACCCCGGTTTAGGTGAAATTCTTGATAGTAAAGTTCAAGCTGCAGCTGGTGGCACTAAACCTGTGTATATATCTGATCACCAAGATGAGTTTACCAACATTACTACGGGCTATGGTGATGGGCAAAAGCCCGATGATTATTTACGCGCCTTTAACGACTTTGTAAATGCCAATAGCAACCGTTTGCTCGCTATTAAAACAGTTGTGCAAGCACCATGGGAATTAACTCGCCAAAATCTAAAAGAACTCGCTTTAGTGCTTGAACAAAACCACTTTAGAGAACAAGATCTACAAGTGGCGTGGAGCGAAGTTAAAAACGAAGATATTGCCGCACGTATTATCGGGTTTATTAGGCAAGCGGCTATAGGCGAAGCACTTATTCCGTTTGAACAACGTGTTGATAACGCACTAGCTAAAATATTAGCCAGCCAAAGTTGGAAAACACCACAAATACAATGGTTAAATACTATAGCCAAACAAATGAAGGCCACCACCATTGTAGATGAAGCCGCGCTCGACCAAGGTATTTTTAAACACCAAGGCGGTATAAAGCGCGCTAATAAATTATTTGAACAACCCATTGCTGAAGTACTGCACATGTTTAATCAAACACTGTGGCAAACCACGAATCAATCAGCCTAGTGTTAGGCTGTTCACTTAAGCAATCACTCTTTTAGCAGTATTAACTTAATTAGGTAAAAACATGAGCACTCAAGACTTAGTCGCAAAACTATGGAATTTATGTAACTTACTTCGAGATGATGGTGTTACATACCATGAATATATTAATGAGCTCACGTATTTAGTGTTTCTTAAAATGGTTGACGAAACAGGCACAGATAACAATATTCCTGAAGGTTACCGCTGGGCCGACTTAGAGCATTACGACAGTGCAACACGATTAGAAGAGTATAAAAAATTACTGATCCACTTAGGCTCGCACGGCACCACAATAACTAAAGCCATTTATGCTAATGCCAGTACAGTAATACGTAAGCCTGTCACACTTAATAAGCTAGTAAGCGAAATTGATAAGCTTGATTGGTACAGCGCCAAAACCGAAGGCCTTGGCGATATGTACGAAGGCTTGCTAGAGATTAACGCAGGCGAGAAAAAGTCAGGCGCAGGGCAATACTTTACGCCTCGCGTGCTTATTAACGCCATGGTCGAGCTGATGAAACCAAACCTTGACGACGTTATTGTTGACCCAACAGCCGGTACTGGCGGCTTTTTAATTAGCGCCCATCATTATTTAAAACAACATAATGATATAGAAGCCCTAGAGCCTGACGCATACGATAAATACCAGCATAAAACCTTTTATGGTATGGAGCTAGTACCTGACACTCGTCGCCTAGCAATGATGAACTTAATGCTACACGACCTCGCGGTAGACGATGATAGTTCAGGCATTTTATATGGTGATACCCTATCAAACGAAGGTAAAGCACTGCCACCAGCAAGCCTTATTTTAGCTAACCCACCATTTGGTACAAAACAAGGAGGCGGCGTACCAACCCGTGACGATTTAATCACTTACACTAGTAACAAGCAGCTGGCCTTTTTGCACCTAATGTATTTGCGTATGCTTAAACCGGGCGGCCGTGCAGCCGTTATATTGCCCGACAATGTACTATTTGAAGGTTCCACAGGACAAACAATACGTAAAGACTTAATGGAAAAGTGTAATTTACACACCATTTTACGCCTACCAACAGGGATTTTTTACGCGGCAGGCGTAAAAACTAATGTATTGTTTTTCTCAAAACCAACCGATGTAAAACAAGATAAAGGCCAAACCAAAAATGTGTGGGTGTACGACATGCGTTCCAACATGCCGCAGTTTGGTAAACGCACAGTATTAACCAAAGCGCATTTTGATGAATTCTATCAAGCAGTTGGTAGCGACTTAACACAAGTAGATGAAGCTGCGCGCCACTCGTTTATTAAAAACCATCAACACGGTAGTGAAATTGGTAATATTGATACTTGCCGCCTACGTTGTTTTAGCCGAGAAGAAATTGCTAAAAAAAATGACGTTCTCGATTTAGCGTGGATTAGAGATGACAAAACTGAGGATAGTACGAACCTGCCGGAGCCTGATGTATTAATTAACGAAGCTTTAGAAGAAATGGCTGGTGCAATGCATGAATTGCAAGCTATTTTAGTTGAGCTTGGCTCTGCTGAAGAATCAGACGAGGTCGTATTGTGAACGAGTTACCTAAAGGATGGTTAAGAACTGAGATTTCTAATGTAGCTACAGTTGTTGCAGGAGGAACACCAAAAGCTAGTGATAATTCAAATTTTGCAGAACCAGGAGAGGGGGTAGCCTGGTTAACGCCTGCAGACTTAAGTAAATATAATAAAAAAACAATTTCTCGCGGGGCTAGAGATTTAAGTTTGAAAGGGCTCAAATCTAGTTCAGCTAAATTAATGCCCAAAGGAACTATTTTATTTAGTAGTAGAGCTCCTATTGGTTATTGTGTAATCGCAGAGAACGAAATTGCAACGAATCAGGGGTTTAAAAATTTTGTTTTATCTGAAAGTGTGGATTCTTCCTATGCATATTACTACTTAAAAAGCATTAAGCATGTTGCAGAAGGAATGGGAACAGGTACTACATTTAAGGAGCTTTCTGGGACCGTAGCTAAAACTTTACCTTTTTTGCTAGCTCCACTAACTGAGCAAGTTCGTATAGCTAATAAACTCGATTCAATCTTAGCTAAAGTAAATAAAGCCCAATCACGACTCGATAAAATTCCATCAATCTTAAAACGCTTTCGACAATCAGTTTTTGCAGCAGCTACATCGGGTGAATTAACCAGAGAATGGCGCGAAGATGATGGTCATCAATGGCGAACAGTTCAACTAAAAGATGTAGGCAAGGGTTTTAATTATGGTTCGTCGGCAAAGTCAAAACCAGAAGGTGATGTGCCTGTACTAAGAATGGGGAATCTACAAGGTGGAAAACTTGATTGGAGTAATTTAGTTTTTACTTCAGATGAAGCCGAAATAGAAAAATACCTGCTGGAAACAGGAGATATACTTTTTAACCGCACTAATAGTCCTGAGCTAGTAGGTAAAACATCTATTTATCGAGGTGAGCAGAAGGCTATTTATGCTGGGTATTTGATTCGAGTGAAAGGCAGTGAGCAACTAAATACAGAGTTTTTAAATATTCAATTAAATAGCCCTCATGCCCGTGATTACTGTTGGCAGGTAAAAACCGATGGTGTAAGCCAATCAAATATTAATGCAAAAAAGCTACAAGCTTATGAGTTTGATTTACCGCCTATGAGTGAGCAGCTTGAAATAGTTAGAAGAGTAAATGAGCTTTTCTCGCGCGCAGATTTATTTGAACGTCAATACTTAGATGCTCGTAAGGCCTTTAATCGATTAACACAGTCAATACTGGCTAAAGCATTTCGTGGTGAGTTAGTTGCGCAAGATCCAAACGATGAACCAGCAAGCGAACTTTTAGAAAATATAAAAAAACAACGGCTAGAAATCCCAAAGCAGGTTAGAAAAAAGCAAATAGCTGCAAAAAAAGAAGCCCCTCAAGTAAAAAATGTTGTATCAACTCCAGTAAAAGAAAAAATACAACCTGAAAGTGAGGTGTTGTCTATTTTAAAAAATGCGAGTGACAATTTAAGCGCGCAACAAATCATTGAACAACTATCGGGAAGTTCTTTTGAGCAAGTTGATATGCTGTTTACTGATATTAAAAAGTTGCTTGATTCTAAGCTGATAACAAAGATAGGTAGTGGTGAGCGTTGCACTTTTAAGGTAGTAAAAAAATGAAATTAGATTACCTAACAATTCGCTCGGGTTTTAAAAATATAACTAATCTCACAGTCGATTTTGATGAAGATCAACTTTTAACAGTATTGGTCGGACGAAATGGTTCTGGTAAGTCAAATATTATAGAAGCATTAGTAAAAATTTTTCGTGCACTTGATCTTGGTGATGTAGCACCTTTTAGCTATGAGTTAGTCTATTCGTTAGGGGGGGATAGTAAAACTTGGGTCAACGTTGATGCATCACCTTCTTATGGGCAGACCCCCATTTCACAGCACTTAATTAATGTGACTAAAAAAACTAAAGCACATGATATGCCTATGTGGAATAAAGAGTCTCTATCCAAGGTAAAGCGAGATAAAGAGGGGAAATCCCCGTATTTACCTAAGCACCTTTTTGCTTACTATTCAGGACCTAGTGATAGACTCGAGAGCTTATTTGTCAAACACAGGACTGATTTTTATTATCGGCTGCTTAAAAATAAAGTAAAAATAGAGGATGAAATTAGGCCTCTATTTTATGCTAAGCCTTACCATAGCCAGTTTGCATTGCTTGCTTTCTTTTTGAGTGGTCAGAGTGATACTGGACGAAAGTTCCTAGAGTCGCAGTTAGGAATAAAACAATTCCATTCAGTGCATTTTGTTTTTAGGAAACCCTCTTGGGAAAGAGATAAAAAAGATATTTTCTGGGGAGCTGATGGTGGTGTTAGGGAGTTCCTGAAGAGGGTTCTTCCAAATACTTTTGGGGCGGTATCTGCTACCCGTAAAGAAACGACATCATTAACCGGAACTGGAGTTAATAACGATTTTGTACATCTGTATCTACCAGATTTAGCCTCATTGAACACTACTGCTAAAGGTTTAGGCCCTAAAAACTTTTTTAAAATGCTTGAAAGCACTCTTTTATCAGAATTAATTTCCAGTGTTCATGTGAAGGTTGTCCTTAGTAATGATGAAATAGTTAGTTTTAGTGAGCTCAGTGAAGGAGAGCAACAACTTCTAACTGTATTTGGTTTACTGCAGTTTACGGCAGAGTCAGACTCTTTATTTTTATTAGATGAACCTGATACCCATCTCAACCCAGCGTGGGCTGCCAAATACCATGCGTTTTTAAATCGCTTCATTCCAAATCAAAAGCATTGCCATATTGTTATGGTAACACATCATCCACTAGCAATTGCTGAATTAAACCGTGATCAAGTGCAAGTATTAAATCGTAGATCGAATGGATTAGCCTATGCTGAAAAGCCCGCTGAAAGCCCTATAGGAATGGGTGTTAATGGTATATTGACCAGTGATATGTTTGGCATGGCAACTACACTTGATAAGTATACGAGTAAAGTTATTGAAGACCGTCGGAAAATCTTAGAAAAAGACTTTTTGGACGAAGAGGATAATTTTAACCTAAGAAAGCTCAATAGCTCCTTGGATCGTTTGGGTTATGGTTATACGCACCCAGATGAAGATTATCGACAGTTTTTAATTGAGCGAAAAAAAGTATTGGATCAGATGGAGTGCAATGATCTGGATACTACAGAGGTTCGTTTACAACTTGTAAAAAGAATCCTTAAAGAGAGAGGGTACTCTTTTTGAGATATATAGACCCAGCTTTTATTCCTGTATGCAAACCTGTTGATTGGGATAGAAAAAGTAATATCTGGCGAGGTCGAGTTCAGGCGGCTGCAGATAAATCAGCCGAACTAAAAAAAATAAAGAATCCTTGGCGACTTTTTAAAGATAATTTCTCAAACATGTATGGAGATAAGTGTTGGTACACAGAAGGGCAGAGGATAGGAACGACGATTGATGTTGATCATTTTAGGCCTAAAAATGCAGTAAAAAATATTTCAGGTCAGCTAGTATCACGAAATAATGCAGCAGGCGCATTAGAGTATGCTAGTTACTGGTGGTTAGCTTATGAGCCTCTAAACTACCGTTATTCCTGTATTTTTAGCAATAGAGCCAATGGTGAAGGGGGAAAACAAGAGTATTTTCCTTTAGAGAGCGAAGCTACTCGTGCGTGGACTCCAACTTGTGATTATTCATTAGAAGATAATCTCTTTTTGGACCCTTGTGATGTAAATGATGTACAGTTAATTGCTTTTGATTTGAATGAAGGGAGAGCTACTCCTCGTTATACAGAAGAGCAGAATATAACAGCATTTAAACGTTTCGAGTTTAGTAAAAAATATTACAATCTAAATGAGAAATCTATTATTGATGCTCGTATGAAAGTAATCACTGAACTTAAAAAAGATTTAAACATTTTAGAGTGTACATGGGATCTTGATCATGGAAGTAAAGTGATAATGTCACAACCAATTGTTGACGCTAAATTAGGTATTATCGATAAGTGTAATAGAAAGTCACCTTTTTCTGCAGCGGCAGTTTCTTTAGTAAAGACAAAGTTAGCTGAGCCATGGTTGCAATCAGTAATACCAAATTTAGATTTGACTCCATAAGGAAATAAGATGCCGAGGTATTGTGGAAACAGAAATTCAGAACACCTATTAAAAAATATAAAAGAGTTTAAGCAAAACTGTTTAATTGAAGGTAAATCTCTATTAACAGATTCTGTTATTTGGACAAGTGAATATTGTGAAGAGTTAATCAAATATTTTGTAGATAATCCAGATGCAGGTGAAGGGGACTTTTTTACAAAGCTTGAAACTCAGCTAACAGAGACATCGATTAACGCCAAAGTACTTATCGCTGAAATGCTTTGGTTAATGTTTTTATGCCCAAGTAATACAGGTACAGCATCAAAGCGCGGGAGTGTCGAGCGTGTATTTGCTTGGAGTGGCTACAAAATAGACGAAGCCACAAAAGAGCGTTATTTATCTGACAATGCGCTTACAGGTGTTGGTAGCTCAGGTACGGCCTACAATACAATGCGTTGGCGCGAGTTAGTGTATTTAATTCGTTTTACAGAGTCGTTTTTAAAGCTGGATACACCTGAAAAAAAAGAACTATTAAATAACCACATTAAATTTGCCCAGTGGTTAGAACAAGTTCCTGATAATGAAAACCGCCAACTCCGTCATATGCTGTTGTTTTTATTCTTCCCTGATTTTAATGAACGCATATTTGGTAATACCGATAGATGCTCAATACTAGTCACTCTAGCTGGCCTTACTAAACCCCAATACAACAAAATGAAGTGCAGTGAAAGAGATGCTGCGCTTTTAAAGCTGCGTAAAAAATTTGAACAAGAGTTTGGTACAACAGAGCTCGATTACTATATTGAGCCGTTAAAAAGTAAATGGAAGAATACAGAATTAAACACTGTTACAAATGTGCAAGAACCTAAAGAGGGCTACACAGTGGAAAAAACAATTAATAATACCACCAGCAGTTTAAACCAAATACTTTATGGGCCACCGGGCACAGGTAAAACTTACAACACAATAAATAAAGCGCTTGAAATAGTCGATCCTGACTTTTTAGCTCAACACAAAAATGACCGTACTAAAATTAAAGCTCGTTTTGATGAGCTTATGGAGAAAAACCGCATAGGCTTTGTTACGTTTCATCAGAGCTTTAGCTATGAAGACTTTGTTGAGGGGTTAAAAGCCAATAGTAACGAAGCCCACCAGATAAGCTATGAAATTGAAGATGGTATTTTTAAGCGGATGTGTGATGCTGGTAATGCTCATACAGTTATATCTCAGCAAAAGCGCCCCGTAGATATAACAGGACGTAAAGTTTGGAAAATGTCTTTAGGTGATACGTTGAGTGATGATGCTTACATATATCAGCAATGTATTGATAATAATTATGTTTTATTAGGCTATGGCGGCAATATTGACTTTAGCTCTTCAAAAGACAGGAAGTCGGTTGTAAGTACATATAATACTTACGGTATTAATATAGAAAATGAAAGTAACGATTACAGAGTTACTTCTGTTCATAACTTTAAGAATGTCATGGCGATTGGTGATCTGATTATTGTATCGGATGGTAACCGTAAGTTTAGAGCGATAGCAGAAATTATAGGCGGTTATGAATATGATCCTTCAGCAATTGATGATGAAAGTTACTCTCAAAAACGGGAAGTGATTTGGCATCGAGTTTATGAGCCTTCGTTACCTGTTGATGAGTTATTTACTAAGAATTTATCTCAGATGACTTTGTATAGATTACGAGAGCCTGTGCTTATAAGAGACAAACTTAAAGAGCTACTTTCTGATGATGATTTAAATAGTGACTCAATTCCTTCGCTGTCAGTGGGATCTAAAGTTTCAACTTATGTGGTTGAAGGTATAACAAGCGAGATTATTAGCTTGAGAAAGCCCAATGGCGCTCTGCTTCCAATGCCGCGAGTTATTATTGACGAACTTGTGCATTTGGTTAAACAAGGAAAAACTACTATCAGCGATATCCGTTCTAAAAAAGTGTTCGACTGGAACACTAGTACTGAAATGGAAAAATATATTGTTAACGGATATCCAAATGTACTTGCACCACTAGTTGAAGCAATTGTAAATCATGGTATTAAAAATAAAGCGTTTAATAACTCCGAAAAACGAGTGTTGATTATTGATGAAATTAACCGAGGTAATATCTCTAATATTTTTGGTGAATTGATTACATTAATCGAACCTAGCAAGCGTGCTGGTGGCTCCGAGTCATTATCGGTGAAACTGCCTTATTCAAAAGAGCCTTTATCCGTTCCTTCAAACTTACATATTATTGGCACTATGAATACGGCTGATAAGTCGCTGGCACAGGTTGATATTGCATTACGTCGTCGTTTTGAATTTGTGGAGATGATGCCGAATCATGAATTACTCAATGATGTTGAAGTCGATGGAATTGAAATAGCAAAATTGCTAAAAACCATTAACCAACGAATAGAGCTTTTATATGATCGTGAACATACCATTGGGCATAGCTTCTTTTTACCTTTAAAAGATGAGCCAACAATTGAGCGATTAGCCAAAATATTTAAGCTAGAAATACTTCCTTTACTCGAAGAATACTTTTTTGAGGACTGGGAACGTGTAGGACAAGTGTTAGGTGATCACTTAAAAGCAGATGTAAGCTTGAAATTTACAGAAGAAAAGTTTACTGACACTTCTATTACTAGCCTCATGGGTGCTGAATGGCAGCAGGAGGGAATAATACCTTATAAGCGTAATGTTGCGGCGTTAAACAACCCTGAAGCGTATATGGGTGTTTATGAAGCGCTCTAAGGTTAATGATGTAATTGTTAGAGAGTATGCGCTTTTGACTAATGGTGGTGATGATTGCAGTATTGATTGCCATTCAATTCCCAAGAGCGCTTTTGAGTGGCTGTTAGTT
Organism: Pseudoalteromonas sp. JSTW; assembly: GCF_013423925.1. Taxonomy (NCBI): domain Bacteria; kingdom Pseudomonadati; phylum Pseudomonadota; class Gammaproteobacteria; order Alteromonadales; family Pseudoalteromonadaceae; genus Pseudoalteromonas; species Pseudoalteromonas sp. JSTW. The sequence goes on along the minus strand of NZ_CP058972.1, from coordinate 3,027,830 downwards.
AATGGTGTTAGCCAGAATGAAAAGCGGCGTGAATTAATTAAAGTAAAACGACATGGTAAAGCGGTTGCATTACAAGTTGTGAACTTTGTTGGTGTACTCGAAACCCCCTGCAAAACCCGAATTGAAATTTTACCTAAAATATCTACTCAAGAATGCTGCCCTGATAACTCGCGCAAAATATTAATGAAGATGCTAGCGAGTGTTGAAAAATTAAAATTACAAGAGTTTCAACAGTCGCATTTAGAGGTGTTGAAACAGCCGCTGTATGAGTTGCTAATTGGCCACTTTTTAAATGCAGTATCTAAATTGGTAAAACAAGGTATACGCAATCAATACCAACGAGTAGAGCGAGAAGCGACTTATTTAAAGGGTCAGTTGCTAGTAGCAAAACAACTTCGGCAACGTCCAGGGCGTAATCATCACTTTCATGTTTCTCACGATGTGTTCACATCTAATAGAGCTGAGAACAGGTTAATACACTCATCCTTAAAGTTAGTTTTAAAGTGGTCAAGATCTAGCGCGAATCAGCGTTTAGCGAGAGAGCTATTATTTGTATTCAATGAGATTGATGAATCAAAAAATATATTGAACGACTTTAAAATCTGGAAGACTGACCGCAGTATTGCGCACTATCGGCCACTTAAACAATGGTGTGAGCTAATTCTTAGTTATAAATCACCCATAGCCATGCTCGGAAATCACAAAGGGATTTCGTTTTTATTTCCAATGGAAAAATTATTTGAGCGTTATGTGGCTAATCAACTATCTAAACAACTACCATCAGCTTTTCGTTTGAGAGAGCAACCCTCTACTTTCGGTTTGGTTGAGCATAAAGGTGATGAATGGTTTAGGTTAGAGCCTGATATTGTTATCTACGATAAAATCAAAGTAGTGACTGTGATAGATACAAAATGGAAGCGTTTAAATGAGTCACTGGGAAATGCTACTGATAAATATAATTTAAACCAATCTGACATTTACCAGTTATTCTCATATGGTGAAAAATACCTGCAGGGCAATGGTGAGCTTTATTTGGTTTATCCTAAGTATGATGGTTTCAATTCACCTTTAGATGACTTCCATTTTCATAAAAACTTAAAGCTTAGAGTTGTGCCATATGACTTAGAGAGTGATAGTTGTTCTATTAATTTTACTCGCTGTAGTTTTGAAAATGTTACCGCTGCTAGCATTCAAATATAAATTTTTATAAAAAATTGAAATTTACACTCTTTCCCCCCCATCTCAACCTCAATTTAGTTTGGCATTATTCTCCCCGTTGTTAGGAGCACCTAACAATAAACTTTACTTTTTGGAGATATAAAATGACAAAGAAAGAAACCCCAATGACTACCGATGCTTTGGCCCGTATTCAAAGAAATGAAGCTAAGCAAAATGGTGGCGGTGTTGATTCTAATGGTTTTGCTGCTCGTGCAGCTAGAGCAGCAAACAAAAACCAACAAGGGAGAAAATAACATGGCTAAACATGATGATGACAATCGTTCACAGCAGCTAAACCCTGAGCATGACGCTTATTGGCAAAGCCGAGGTGAAGATGAGCGCCCTGATGATTGGGAAGAGCGCCTAGACGATTAATTGCAAAAGCAAAGGCCATCTAATTTGAAGTTAGATGGCCGAATTTTCGCGTTCTGAATAGTATTTAAAGTAAGCAGGATATTGCCCAATAACCTCATTGAAAATAGGAATGACTTTTTCGCTGTAAGTTTGTTCAAAGCATTCTTGTATTTTTGTATCTATCCCACGGCTAATCCTGAAGTATACGAGTAATGCTGAAGAATCTAAATCACATAAATTCGCGCAAATTGCACTGACAAACCTTTCTAACTTTAGAAAGGAAGGTAAGTTCTTCCCGTTACGCCAATCTTTTAGTTGTTTGTATTGTCTATCTTTCAGGGGCTCGCAACTTTCAGAGTCATTTAATTGAGAGTTTTCAATAGGTATAAAGCTTGCCAGCTGTCTCCAGCTAATTGGTTTAATTTTCGATGATATAAATTTTTTTAGCTCTATAAGTACAGCATCGAAACAGCCGTTAGCTTCGTCAGATTCAATTAATGTATTAAGTACTTTAGTAAAGAAACTTGAATATTGTTTATCTTTATAGGTTTCATCTAATCTCTCGTAGTAGGATTGAAGACCTATTTCATAGTTGGCAATTGCAGATAAGTAGAAATCAAATGTTAAATAATAAGATGCTCCTGCAATAGTTAATGCTTCATCGAATGTATAATTCTCTCTTCTTTTATCGGACTTAAAAAACTCATCTAGAACTTCGAGCTGTTTGGATGGCACTAAACTATGTGCCTGCCAGTGTGTTTTTTGTAATAGCCAAATATCCTTAGGATCATTCTTATCAATAATTTCTGATTTTGCCTTTCTATGAATTTCACTCATTAGTAAGTAGTCAGTATTAGAACGTTCTTCAAGCCAGTCCATTAATACGTTTAATTCATTATCGTTTTTATTAGCCCTAAGGCTGAATTTATAACTATCAACACACGAATAGAAATGGCTTGCATTTGAGCCAACGACTACAGCTTTATAATTTTTCTTGAGAAGTTTGGGGTTAAAAATGTGGACAATACTAGGTGACAAGGACATAAACCAATTTTCAATTTTTTTGAAGGTAGGCTTCCCTATGCCTTTAGTTGATAAAGTCGAAATAGAACTTTTACTTACTGGTAGTTCAGCTTCATAAAATGACTGAGCATAATCAATAATACCTCGAAAGTTATTTGGGAAATGTAATAAATAAGCTACTTCATCAAAAGATGGGAGGTAAGCACTTTTAAAGTTGATTTTTTTAAAAACATATTTGTTACCTTCATTAGGTTTGAGCATATTAGTCCTTTACTTCGCCCTGAAAGATAACTTCAGAGCTTTACTCATTTAGTATAAATATTCAATAAACTATGCGATGAATTGAAACCGTCAACGGTTGACGGTTTCTATAGATGCTTAATATTAAGCATTTATGTGCATACCTAACCAAGCATTATCTAACAGAAAACAGATACCTCAAATAAGTGTAGTAAGCTTTCTACAGATGCATGAAAACCCTGAGTTGCGTAAACCGTCAACGGTTGACGGAACTTATGGCTGTTTAATATTTGGTTCCAAATGGCACCTAAAATTAGTCTAGCAGGGGGTCTATTAACGTTTGAAAGTTGGCAAAAAATAAAGCCGTCAACCGTTGACGGAATTTATGAAAGCATTAAATTTAGTTTTTTATGACATGAAAATGTGCTGGCAGGTTTTCTAAAATGTAAGAAAATTCAGCTCTTACTGAGTCGCAATTGAAACCGTCAACGGTTGACGGAACTTATGGCAGTTTAATATTTGGTTTCAAATGACACCTAAAATTAGTCTAGCAGGGGGTCTATTAACGTTTGAAAGCTGGCAAAAAGTAAAGCCGTCAACCGTTGACGGAATTTATGAAAGCTTTAAATTTAGTTTTTTTATGACATAAAACTGTGCTGGCTGGTTTTCTAAAATGTAAGAAAATTCAGCTCTTACTGAGTCGCTATTAAAACCGTCAACGGTTGACGGTTTTTAGAAGCTAAATTTAAACCCTTTTTTTACATGAACAAATTTCCTTTCAGCTTCGCTCATAGGCTGGTGGAAATAAGGCCCGTTAGTAGTAATTGTGTATTTATGGGAAGATAGATGTTTTGAATCATCATTCTTGTAATAAGAATCAAGTGCTGATTGAACAATAATGAAACCATCTGCGCCGTAGAATTCTAAAATACGATATTTAAAACTCTCCAAAGCTACTCTGGATTCTTCTATTAGCTTATTGAAATCATCTAAATTAATCACCTCGTGATTTACAAGTTCACACAGTTCAATAAAACTTTGCTGTGATTGTGCTAATAAATTCTCGTCAATTTCTTTAGTGAGGTACCAAGTATATCCATCTTTTAAAGCGTTAGTTTTAATAGCTAACTTGCCTTCAATTGTTTTAGCCCCTGTAGAGCGTCCGCCATGAAGTTTGCATCTACCATTTCGTTTGTTGCCTTTACGCTTGCAAGGTGAGCCACTACGAGTTTTCGCACCGCACAAAGGAAGGTTTTCAAGGTTATATCTAGTCATATTTGTTACCTAGCTAAAGTGATCGGTTTCGGTATAAATCTTCGGTTCATAGGGTTTGTTTTCCCCGCAGTCGTTTGTTGTTGCTAAAGTATACGGTGTGTGTGCTTTACCTAGGGGGAAATCATTTAATTTCAATTTGTTAGCCTTTTCTGTTAGTGGTGTAGTGGGACTGTGATCAGCTAAAAAGCTATGTAAGTGATCGCTTTTAATGGCATTGACTCTATGAAACTCACTATTTTTGCTGCAAAGTGATCGCTCTTTTGATATCAAAATTCTTCGGTTCATGGGCTTTTGATAACAAAGGTGATCACTTTTATCTTGAGTTTTATGTGAAGGATTTAACCCACCAGCCACATCTTTGATGGCTCTCATTTGTTTAGTATTTTTTTGGTAAGTTAATGCTGGGTTGACTAATAGTGAGTCGTTTGAATTACTTTCAAATTGAGGTTTTGAATAGGCTAGTTTGCTATAAATAAACTTACGCGCCCTACAATTAGATTCTTTCGTATCTAATTTAGTGAAGTAACTTAACCTGTACATAGCTGGCTCAATTGAGTGTTTGTTACCTCTATAAATCATATAAAATGGATTCTCGACATATGAGGCTATCCCTAACTGCTGTTCTTCCCAATCTTTTTTGATGTTAGCTGTTATTGAGGAGCTATGATGAGCTTTATGACCACTTAATAAAAAAGCTAGGTGGTAGTGTTGTTTTTCAGAGCTGTTACGTTCTCTTGTTGCAACATAAGTAACTTGGCATTTATACGCTTTAGTAAGCTGCGTTTTTTGTTCCTTAATAAACTTTAAAAACTTGGAATTATCAGCTGAGTACTTATTAGGTTTTAAGTCTATTCTAATAACAATGACTTTTGAGTAATGTGACAGCATTTTTTCTACTAATTGAAATAAGTTGTTTAAAGCGGTGTTATTTTGTTTTTTACTTTTTGGCTTATAAACTTTGTAGCTATGATTTTTGTATTGAAAGTTATATGAGTTATTTTTTGTTATTGAAAAGGACATATTCAACCGTTCTTTCTATATTATTTAATATCCGCGACTGTTCAGGCAGATGAGAGCGATACTTTTTCAGCTATAACAATTACTTTAAAGGTCTTGATAGCGCCAAATGCCTGTGTTTTTTAGATCAATTTGTAGCAAAGTGCGTCATTAGGTGGCAAAAAAAAGCAGGCTGCTAACCTGCTTTATGAGCTCGTTCTGAAATCCATCTATCTATATCGTGAAAATGCCATAAAGAGCGACCATTAATGATTTTTGCTGGTGGCGGAAAGTTACCTGACTTTATCCACCTTCCAAGAGTAGAGCGGCTTACATTGAGTAATCTTTGCAACTCTGGCTTTTTTATTAGACGCGCATTATCTATATACATAGCAATATCAGGTAGCTTCTTATCGCTCATTGATGCTGCGCTCCATATTTATTACTTCGCGAGATTTTACAAAGTCTAAGAGCTCACTTAATAACCAACAAACTCTATCGCTATCGGCATGAAGCTTTCTTCTTTTTGGAAACAGACCTTTTTTTTCTAAAGCCCAAGCGCTAGTTCGAGATACAGACGTTATTTTAGCTCTCTCTGCTTCTCTGACTAAGCGGTCAATAAATTGTGTTGGTGGTGTAATTAGTTGGTTCATAGAGGTTTCCCCTGTTCACTTTTATTCGATGGGGAAATATTATTTGTTTGGATGGGGCTTAATTACCCCCATAGATTGATATGGGGTAATTAAACTTTGTAATACTATGATTTAAAATGAATTTTATTTTTGAAATTATTATTTACCCATTCTTTTACTTCATGAATAGAGGGTGAAGAACTAGACTTTCGACCTTTCTTAGCAGGATAGCCATATGCATCATTAATATATTCTTTTATTACTTTGTGTGAAGGAGGGGATATAGTATTTGCAATGAATAGAGCCTCTACTGCTTCTGCTAAACTTGATCTACTACATTGAGACATATGTTTGTTCTGTTTTATTTGGCTGACTATTAGTTTTGTAAGTTCGATGAACGGTTGATACTTTTTAGGTGAAGAACTACCAGCTTTAATGCGATCTTTACTGGTTTTTTCTGTGGCTCTTAAGGCATATAAATGCTCTATAAAATCATTGTGCTCTTGTACTCGTGAGCCAAGCGTAAACATTTCGTGCATTAGTTTATTAAGCCAAAATTTGTAGTCTTCGTTAGACTTATCAGGAAGTACCCTTAGAATGTCTTCCACCAGCATCGCCTTACGTTTAATTGACTCTTTTTCCAATAACATAATATCTTGGCCAAACTCACTTTTTGGTAAGTTATTAATCGAAGATATTATTAAACCTGGCTTCTCAATACCTACAGGTGAAGGGCTCTCCTCTAAGTTAGCATAATTAACATCACTCTCATCAATCTCTCCGAGCTCTTGAGCACGTACTAAAAATGGCTGCGATTGAATTTTTAAACCTTCACGCGGTGTGCAGTTTGGAAATAATTTAAATTTATTCACTGAGATTGATTCCTTTAGGTGTCATTGAAATCTTAGCTCTTGGCAGTATTTGATTTGCCATTATACTTACAAGCTTCCTTCTCTCATCTAAATAATCATATCTGTTGTAAATGCCTGCAACACCACGAATAGTATGATTTAGATAGCGTGTTACATCATTTCCTTCATAACCAAGTTCAGCGAGTAAACTACGACAAGTTCGTCTTAAATCATGGATAGTAAAGTGTTTAATACCTTTAGGTTCAAGCAGATTAGGGTAAGATTTTTTACTTATACTTTTACCAAACATTTTTGCTAAGGCATGATTTAAAGTGTTTTCGCACATATGGCCTTTTTTACTAACTTTTCTTGCAGGGAAGACATACTCAGAGCCACACGATTTTACTTTTAACTCCTCAAATACAGATATAAGTTCGTCAGCAATAGGAATTTGAATATGTACCTTTTTCTTATTTCTTTTACCTAAATTCCAAACCTTTTCTTTAAAATCAAACTCCTCCCATTTTGCTTGGGTTAGCTCGGTTTTACGGTTACCGAATATTAGGAGCAATACCATTGCTAAATAGTTATCTCTGGTAAAAACACTCGGATTCTCTCTTAGTACATCAAATGTAGTTTCAATTTCTTGTAGGCTTAGAGCTCTATCACGGCTTTTACTTGGTCCACCTGCATCAGACTCATTAAATGGGGCTGCTGGATTTTTTTGAGTTAAATCCAGCTTTATCGCATGGTCGAAAAGTTTCTTACAAAGAAGTAGTGATTTATTGGATATAGATGGGCGCCCATCTTCATTTACTTTAGTAATAATGGATCTGATATCTCTTGCGTTAACATCATCTATTTTTAATTTCCCTATTGTAGGCTTAATATTTTGATTAAATATCCTCAAAGGAATTTTGGGGTTATCTAACTTTTGAAGCTTTATTGAATAGAAATCATCGAATAGATCATTAATAGTGATAATATCTGATTCGCTTTGACGTGCTCTTTCAGCAAGGGGGTCTATACCGCTTTTAATTTTCTGTTTTATTAATGCGGCTTCGATTCGCGCATCAGATAATGATTTATCTGGGAAGTTGCTACCTTTAAGAGTCATAAAGTGTCGCTTGTTATTAATCGTGTATCGAAGTTCCCAAGCTCCGCTTTTCTTATCTTTGTTGGGCTTTATATACAATCCATCACTAACACTAAACCTAAGCGTTGAACTATTTTTTATTTTTTCTTTGATTTCTTTTACATTCATAGAGTTACATAAAAATGGCTACCAAGAGTTTTAAATAGTGGTTACCTAGTGGTTTGGTAACCACTTTGGTAACCACTTGGACACGGACAATAGGTAACTATTATGGACGGTAAAAAACAAAAAACCTAGCAAAAGCTAGGTTTTTTAGTGGCTTATAAACGGGTTTAAACAAGGTGAAACTTTATTCTATGTTTTGGATCTGTTCGCGCATTTGTTCAATTAACACTTTAAGTTCGACAGCTGCGTTTGTGATGTCGCTGTTAATTGACTTAGACGCAAGCGTATTCGCTTCGCGGTTAAACTCTTGCATCATAAAGTCTAAACGACGACCGCAAGCGCCACCTTTCGTTAAGATTTTTTTAGTTTCTTTAACATGCGATTTTAAGCGGTCTAGTTCTTCGGCCACATCTTGTTTTTGAGCAAGGTAAATAAGTTCTTGCTCAAGACGTGATTCGTCGATATCCGTTTTTAACTCTTCTAGTTTTTGATTTAGTTTGTCGCGTTGCCATTTAGCTATTTCTGGTAAGTGGCTCTCAACAATGACTACTTGCTCTAAAATTGCATCTAAACGGGTTGCAATCATTTCGTGAAGGTTAGCGCCTTCATCGCCTCGTGCTTGTTTAAAGTCTTCGATTACTTCATCAAAGCCTGCGATCAGTGCAGTATTCACACTATCCATGTCTAACTCTTCAGCTTCCATCACACCTGGCCAACGTAAAATATCAACAGGGTTGATGTCGCCATTGCTTTGTTGCTGCACCCATTGCGCGCTTTTAATAAGCTGCTCAGCCAGAGATTCATTAATTGTTAGCTCACCAACATGTGCTGGGTTTGCTGCAAATTTTAGGAAAACTTCTACTTTTCCGCGCTGTAGGTGTTTGCGTAAACGTTCACGGATAACAGGTTCCATCCCACGAAATTGCTCTGGTGCGCGGATAAAAGTTTCAAGGTAACGTTGGTTAACTGAACGAATTTCCCAAGTGCCAGTGCCCCATTCGCCTTTAATTTCGCGACGCGCATAAGCTGTCATGCTGTGGATCATGGATGATTTCCTAGTGTTATTTATTTACAAATTTGGTTGATTATACCGTATCAGCCTTTAACCTCTAGCGGAAATTTTTTCAGCTGCATATTTCACATTCATTTAATTATGTAAATCAACATGGCATCTACACGTATATATACTTATAATGTGGCAAATTCAGATTTAAGGGGATCGTTAATGCGTCCAAGCGAAAGAACACCTAACCAAATTAGACCGGTTACATTTACACGTAATTACACTATGCATGCTGAAGGTTCAGTATTAGTAGAGTTCGGAAATACGAAAGTATTGTGTACTGCAACTGTTGAAGCAGGTGTACCACGCTTTATGAAAGGCCAAGGTAAAGGTTGGGTTACGGCTGAATACGGTATGTTGCCACGTTCAACACATACCCGTAATGGTCGCGAAGCAGCTCGCGGGAAGCAAGGCGGTCGTACAATGGAAATTCAACGCTTAATCGCACGCGCATTACGTGCTGCGGTTGATTTAAAAGCGTTAGGCGAAAACACCATTACAATTGATTGTGACGTAATTCAAGCTGATGGCGGAACTCGTACTGCATCAATCAGCGGCGCATGTGTTGCGCTTGTTGATGCGCTGACGTACATGCGCAGCAAAGGCATGATCAACTCTAATCCACTTAAACATATGATTGCAGCTATTTCTGTGGGTGTATATAAAGGTCAACCAATTACAGACCTTGAATACCTAGAAGACTCTGAAGCAGAAACCGATATGAATGTTATTTTGACTGAAACCGGCAAAATCATCGAAATCCAAGGGACTGCCGAGGGTGAACCTTTCTCGTTTGATGAATTAGATGAGCTACTTTCACTGGCTAAGCATTCTATCCGTGAAATTATCGATGCTCAAAAGCAAGCTTTAGCATAATTTAGAAGTAGGTTAATTTAGTAATGAAAGATTATCAAAAAGAGTTTATTGAATTCGCACTTGAAAAGCAGGTGCTTAAATTTGGTGAGTTTACTTTAAAGTCAGGCCGTACTAGCCCTTACTTCTTTAATGCAGGTTTGTTTAACACCGGTCGTGATCTTGCTCGCTTGGGACGTTTTTATGCTGCGGCACTGGAAGATGCAGGCATCGAATACGATGTTTTATTTGGTCCAGCCTATAAAGGTATTCCAATTGCAACAACTACCGCGGTTGCATTAGCGGATCACCACGATAAAGATGTACCTTATTGCTTTAATCGTAAAGAGAAAAAAGCACACGGTGAAGGGGGCACATTAGTCGGTTCTGAGCTTAAAGGTAAAATCATGTTAGTTGATGACGTGATCACCGCTGGCACAGCCATTCGTGAATCAATGGAAATCATTGCAGATAATGGTGCAGATTTAAGTGGTGTGCTTATTGCTCTAGACCGTCAAGAAAAAGGCAAAGCTGAGCTTTCTGCGATTCAAGAAGTTGAACGTGA
>NZ_CP058972.1:2745000-3012500 GCF_013423925.1 Pseudoalteromonas sp. JSTW | reverse complement strand
AACAGGCTGATACCGCCCAAGAGTTCATATCGACGGCGGTGTTTGGCACCTCGATGTCGGCTCATCACATCCTGGGGCTGAAGTCGGTCCCAAGGGTATGGCTGTTCGCCATTTAAAGTGGTACGCGAGCTGGGTTTAGAACGTCGTGAGACAGTTCGGTCCCTATCTGCCGTGGGCGTTTGAGAATTGAGAGGGGTTGCTCCTAGTACGAGAGGACCGGAGTGAACGAACCGCTGGTGTTCGGGTTGTCATGCCAATGGCATTGCCCGGTAGCTACGTTCGGAACTGATAAGCGCTGAAAGCATCTAAGCGCGAAGCAGGCCTCGAGATGAGTTCTCACTAGACTTTTAAAGTCTCTGAAGGGCCGTTGAAGACTACAACGTTGATAGGCAGGATGTGGAAGTGGTGTGAGCCATTAAGCTAACCTGTACTAATTACCCGTGAGGCTTAACCATACAACGCCAAACGCGTTTTATGACAGCGTAACAGACAGAAGTTAGTATACTAAAGTAGATTTACGATTATCAGATTTCCAGATTTTATGTAGGGTGAACCGCAGCGCTTAATGCGAAATAAGTTCACCTTGCGCAAAGGACTCGTAAGCGCGATGCGCTTTGTCGAGAATCCTTTCCACGCATTTTGCTTGGTGACAATAGCGTTTTGGACCCACCTGACCCCATGCCGAACTCAGTAGTGAAACGAAACAGCGCCGATGATAGTGTGGCATTTGCCATGTGAAAGTAGGACATCGCCAGGCTCCTAATTAGAGAAACCCGATTCGAAAGAGTCGGGTTTTTTGTTGCCTGTAGAAAAATAAAATACCCAACCAAGACCCCTACGACCTATATCCTTGTAGGCATAATACCATATATGGACTCTCTCCGATTGCAAGACAGTAATTGATAGAATTTCAAAGTTCATTGCTGCCATATATTCGGCTTTTTTATGAGCGGATTTATCCGCTCTAGCCCTGATGGATATCCGCCCCTATCACCTTATCAATCTCGACGGCTTCTAACAGCCTTTGGTATTATCAGGTTTAAATAGGACGGCTATGAACCGTTTTCCGTCAATCTCAATCTTTGCAATTTTTGCTATTGAACTTTTGTCTTTTAATTGCGGTTAATGTTTTTATACAAATTTGTACCTCTCTTGTTTTACGGTCATCGCCCATGCCATTCGCGCCATTTTATACCATTCCGCTTAATTAAGTGGTCTATTTTGAGGCAATAAAACCGCGTTGATAACAAGGCAAAAATTTAGTTATTTAGTTGTTCTAAATCAGAAATTTTTAACGCAGGTAGCGACTGGTTTGATCACTCAAAATGATTAAGTATTTTTGCGGATTGGTATTATTCGCTAATGCAACCACTGCTTTATTAAATGGCAGCCGCTCCCGCAGGTTATTTGCCCATAAGCTTACCTTGTCAGCTTTACTCCCCGATTTGACTAACGCAGCTCTGGCACCATTAATCAGCTGAGTTCGCAAATAAGTATTTCCTCGTTTACTTATTCCCTTTAACTTGGGGTTATCGCCAGTCGTATGCTGTTTGGCAACTAGTCCCAGCCAAGCTGCCATATGACGCCCACTTTTAAAGGTTTTACCATCACCTATTGCACTATACAAAGCTGTTGCGATGATGGGACCTATTCCTGTCATTGTTTCTAATTTCTGGCACTGCTCTATCTGATGGCTTAAAGCTTTTATCTCGCTATCCAAATCCGTGATTAACTTATCTACCTCAATTAATTCATCATACAAACTGGCTATATATCGACGAGACAATGGCGTTAACATGTTACTCGCATCTTCTAAAATATCGGGGATAGACTTTCTCACTTGATTAACGCCTTGCGAGAGGCTAATACCATATTCGGCTAAGAGGCCTCTGGTTTGATTCACTAAGGCCGTTCTACATTTTATTCGCCGCTCTCTTATACGGTGCAACAGTTGAATGTCTTGTTGCTCTACACTTTTTATTGGCACAAATCGCATATTCACTCGTTGTGAAGCTTCAGCTATCGCTTCTGCATCATTGAAATCATTTTTATTTCCTTTTCGGTAAGGGACTACATATTGTGGAGCGATAACTTTCACTTCATGACCATAGTTTTGAATACTTTGTGCCCAGTAGTTTGATGAGCCACACGCTTCCATGACGACAATTGCGGGCTCTAAATTACAAAAATACTCTTTCATGTTAGTGCGTTTGAGCTTTTTCTTTTTGAGCACTTTTCCCGAGTTTGATAACCAAACTAAATGAAAAATGTTCTTGGCGATATCTAATCCAATTGTTATTTTATTCATGTGACTCTCTCTACTTTGTTTACGCTAAAACTTACCCTAAACTACTATGGCGCATTATGACGCCGTTGGGGAGTGGAGAGAGTCCATTCCATTAATCCGCAAAAATACTTAATCATTTTGAGTGATCAAACCAGTCGCTACCTGCGTTAAAAATTTCTGATTTACGACTGCATGGATGCAGGAGGTAGAGCAATGCAGGAGCAATTGCCGAGAACAACTAAATAACTAAATTTTTGCCTTGTTATCAACGCGGTTTTATTGCCTCAAAATAGACCACTTAATTAAGCGGAATGGCATAAGCGCAAGGTGAAGAGACGTAGGAGGCACTTTAGTGCCGAAGTGTCTGATATGCCCTTCATACATAACCACTGACATTGACGGCTAAAGCCGTTCCTACGCTTCTTAATCACAATGACAGAAGTGCAAGGGGCTCTAAATCGCTCATTTCACTTCTGGCTGTAGGAGGCACTTGATTGCCGAAGTATCTGATATGCCCTTCACACATAACCGCTGGCGTTCACGGTTAAAGCCATTACTACGCTTTATGATCACGATGTATCGATCAAAGGTGATGTTGTGCGACCTCTGCGTCTATCATTAATGAAGGGAACTTCGGCATATTTACATCCTATTTGAGTATGTCGCTCTTTCATTCATCATTTGCACGATGCTCAGCTTGCTTTTGCTCTGCATTAGCTAATTGGATGTATTTGTTTTCAACCAATTGTGAAAGAGGCACAAGCTCAAAACCTTGCTGTTGAAGTTCTGGTAGGGCGTGATGCAAAAACGCGACTGTTTCTGGGTAGGGATGTGCAATAGCGATGGCATAATTAAAATGCGTCGCTTTTAGTTTAAGTTCTTCTAGTTGGTGCTTAAGCTGGCTTTCAGTCACGATATTGTCTAGGAATACATGTCGAGAAACATTGGCAACACCATAAAGATTAGCGACATTTTGTGCTTCACTTTGGCTTGTTGTTCGGCTATCTAAAAAGTATAAACCTCGTTTTTTGAGGAGCTCCATCGTCCACTTCATAGGCTCTGTTAATTGCGTTAACTCAGAGCCCATGTGATTGTTTACGCCTTTGACTTGTGGCAATGATGCGAGTGCGTGCCCCAGTGTGGTTTGCAGCTGTGTTTTGCTCATTGAGTCTGTTAAAGCACCAGGACCTAAAGCTTTTGTTTTATCTAGCGCCTGCATGGGGATATGCAAGAGAAGTTCTTTGTTGGTTTTGCTCGCTCTCTCGGCAAAAATTTGTGAGTAAGGTGTATGGGGCAAGATTGAAAAGGTCACTTGCCCTGGTAAATTCAAGATATCAAGATCGCGTTGGTGGTTGCCTATGTCATCTATAACGATGGCTATTTGCTTTGCTTGGCAAAATAGTGGGAAGCAACACAGCGTCAGTAGTAAGCCTTTGCGTAAATTCACTTTTTGTAATTATTATATCCATTGTGTGTGCTTACTTACTGCATAATAATTAACTGCTTTGCAGTAAGTTGCTTTTTATCTTGTTTATCAAGGAGTGAGCTAAAAAGCGACAACCCTTGTATATTTTTTATTATAACGTCTTGGTCAATTTCTGAAAGCATTGTTTGATTTATACTCACATCGGGTGCGATCCCTTTACCATCAATTGATTGCCCAGCAGGTGTATAGTAACGTGCTGTGGTAAGTTTGAGAGCTGTATTTCCATTTCCTAGTGGAATCAAAGATTGTACTGAGCCTTTACCAAATGAGGTCTCTCCAACCAAGGTCGCTCTTTGGTTATCCCTCAGCGCTGCGGCTAATATTTCTGCTGCAGATGCTGAGTTTTCATTAATTAATACGGCGATTGGCGCGCCAGAAAGAATATCACCGCTATGTGCTTTATAGTATTGATTTGCCTCATTGAAGCGTCCTTTTGTAGAAACAATCGTACCACTATCTAAAAACAGATCTGCAACTTCAATTGCACCTTGTAGCGTTCCTCCAGGATTATCTCGTAAATCAATAATTAACCCTGATAACGGAAAACCATTATTAATTTGCATTTTAGCCACGGTTCGTGCGACATCATGCAATGTATGGTTATTGAAAGCATTAATACTCAATAGCGCAACGCCTGTATCAGCAAGGTAGCTTTGCACGCTTTCTAGGTTTATTTGTTGTCGCTTTATTGAAAAGTTGAGTTCGGTTACTTGCTCTCGTTTTACGGAAACATCAACGGCAGCTTGGCCACTTTCACGAATAAGCCTTGCAACTTCTTCTATGCTTTTATTGACAATCGGTTGTTGATTTATAGCGGTTAGCTCATCATTTACTTGCAGACCAGCTTGCTCAGCAGGGGAGTTTTTAATCGTATTAACAATATATACGCGACCATCGGTAACTTTAACCTCGATGCCAAGCCCAGTGTAACGCCCATTGGTACTACTAAATATGGCATCGAGCTCAGTTTCGTCTAAATATTTAGAATAGGGGTCTAAACGCTCAAATAATGCTTCTACTTGTTGATTCGTTGGCTGAGATTCAAAGCTATTATGAAGTTGAAGATCGTCAACATAGTAAGTATTTATATTAAACAAAATTTCATTGAGTTGCTGGTGATGTAGTGACTTTAAAGATGGTTTAGCAACCCCATTAAATGATTGCATTAATAAGCATAGTAAGGCTAAGAGTAAAATAAGATGTAGCCCAAAGAAACGCTTAGATGGGATGAAATGGATTTTGTCTATGTGATTGATATTTAGCATCAGCTGCTCCTCATAGGGCGCAGCTGATTTAATCAATTAAATACGTCTGCACCATTTTACAGGATTTACTGCGCGTCCTTTGTGGCGTATTTCAAAGTATAGACCAGGATCTGTTTGTCCGCCGCTTTGGCCTACTAATGCAATGACTTCACCTTCTCTGACAAGGTCGCCAACATCACGAAGTAGGGTTTGTGCATGCCCATATAAGCTCATAAACCCATCGCCGTGGTCAATAGCAATAACCCAACCAAAGCCATTGAGCCAGTCAGCATAAACGACCTGACCATTTTGTACGCTTTTGACGTTACTCCCTTCCTTCGCGCCAATTAACACGCCTTTCCAATCGATATTTCCATGTTTGCGTTGGCCAAAACTGTGACGGAGTTTTCCTTTGGTCGGCCAGTTGAGTTTTCCTTTACTGCTTTGTAGTCCGAGAAGTTCAACTTTTTCGCTTCGTTCTTTTTCTAACTCTTCGATGGCGGTAACGAGGGTTTTCTCGTTCTCTTTTAAATAATCAATCGAACTTTTTGTTTCTTTAAGCGCTGATTGTAATTTGTTGAGATTGCGTTTTCGTTGTTCTTGAGCGGCAATTAAAGCTTGCTGGCGTTTTTTCTGCTCGTTGTGTAATTCAACTAAACGAAGTTTTGTTTGTTCTAGTTCCGCCTGATTTTCAGCAATTTTTATTTGCAACGCTTTCAGCTCTTCGAGTTGCTCAATGCGTGCTTTGTTTAAATAGTTATAGTAACTGAGCGTACGTTCAATTTTGGCCGTGTCTTGTTGGTTCAGCAGCATTTTTGAGTAATCATGGCTACCTGCCATATACGCACTTTTTAATTGTGCTGCGAGGAGGGTTTGACGTTTTATTTGCTCTGCTTGAAGTTGCTGAGCTTTGGCCTGTTGTTCGCGCTGTTGTTGTTCGTTTTCTTTGACCGATTGTGCTGCTAGGTTTAATGCCTTAGCATTTTTAGCAATATCGAGTTCGTGAGCACGAAGATCTTTGCGCATATCGGCTATCGACTTGCGTTGACCTTCAAGCTCGGCCTTGGTTTTTTGTAGGGCCGATTGAATATCAGATAAGTCTTTTTTGGTTTGAGCTTCATTAGCAACAACCGAAGTTGCTACTAATGAAGTCAGTATTAAACCAGTTTTGAGTAAGTGGTTAATACGTCTGCTCATCGTTTATTTCAGTGTCATAATTGGAGTGCCAGTCATTTCGCTTGGCTGTTCTAAACCCATTAAGTGCAGCATGGTTGGTGCTACGTCACTGAGTGTTTTTCCATCTTGTGGGGTTGCGTCACGGCCTACATAAATGAATGGCACTGGCTCGCTGGTATGTGCGGTGTGTGCTTGGCCTGTTGCTGGGTTAGCCATTTGCTCAGCATTACCATGATCCGCAGTGATGAGTGCTTCGCCACCGTGCTCTTCAAGTGCGTTTATAACACGGCCAATACAGTGGTCGACTGCTTCACACGCTTTTACAGCGGCTTCAAACACACCTGAGTGACCTACCATATCACCATTAGGGTAGTTACAAATGATTGCGTCGTACTTGCCGCTGGCAATAGCTTCAACGAGCTTATCTGTCAGCATTTCAGAGTTCATCTCAGGTTGTAAATCATAAGTGGCCACTTGCGGAGAAGGAATTAACTCGCGTGTTTCACCCACAAATTCGTCTTCTCTACCACCACTGAAGAAGAATGTGACATGTGCATATTTTTCTGTTTCAGAAATACGTAGTTGTGTTTTGCCTTGCTTTTCTAACCATTCCCCAAACACATTGGTTAGTGGCTCTGGTGCAAAGGCGACAGGGGCTTTAATATCTGCGGCGTATTCCGTCATCATTACAAAGCCGCTCAGTGCTGGAGATTTCTTTTTCTCAAAACCACTAAAATCAGCATCAACAAATGCGCGCGTCATTTCGCGTGCTCTATCGGCCCTGAAGTTGGCGAAAATAACGGTATCGCCATCATTAATTTCAGCCGCCGTTTGTCCCTCAGGTACGAGGGTTGTTGCCGCTACAAATTCATCATTTTCATCACGTTCGTACGCTGCTTCAAGTGCGGTTACGCCGTCTGTGTAGGTGTGCTGCGCGATACCACTTACCATTACATCGTAGGCAAGCTCAACACGGTTCCAGCGATTATCGCGGTCCATTGCATAGTAACGGCCAACAAGGCTGGCTAAGCGGCCACAACCTAGTTTTTCAAATAAAGCTTCGATGCGCTCAATAGACGCTTTAGCGCTGCGAGGTGGGGTGTCACGACCGTCTAAGAAACCATGAAAGTAGACGTTTTTTGCGCCACGCTCTGCAGCTAATTCAATGGTCGCTACAATGTGGTCTTCGTGACTGTGTACACCACCTGGGCTTAATAAACCCATAATATGCACTGCTTTTTCTGCCTTAACGGCTTTGTCTATGTTATCAACTAATGCAGGGTTACTCGCGAACTCTCCATCTTCGATTGCTTTCGTGATGCGAGTGAAATCTTGATAAACAATGCGACCTGCGCCTAAGTTTACGTGACCTACTTCAGAGTTACCCATTTGTCCTGCAGGTAGACCTACATCAAGTCCCGAACCTGAAATTAAGGTATGCGGACGTGTTGCCCACAGGTTATCGAGTACGGGTGTATTAGCAGCGAGTATTGCGTTACTTTCTGTGTCTTCACGGTATCCCCAACCGTCTAAGATCATTAATACCAATGGTTTTTTATGCTCTGTCATTATAGCTCCTGAAGATTGGCACTTATATATCACTAGCATACCGTGTTTTAAGGTTTTGATCAGCTATCAATATGTCATATTAAAATATTTCACGCCCTAGCATTTTCGGTTCAAGCACGTATACTTGCGTGGCATATTTTAATAATCCCATGGCTATGCGCTGTGGTACCCAATTTCTTAGTGGAAAACGCATGGATCAATATATTGAATTTATCTCAAATCATCCGGTTTTAAGTATCATCTGGCTGGCATTGGTAGCGATGCTGATCAGCAGTTGGTTTAAAAGTAAATTTTCAGCGATTCGCCAAATTAACCCGCAGCAAGTTACGTTGTTAATTAACCGCGAAGATGGTCAGGTTGTTGATATTCGAGCGCAAAAAGAATTCAACTCAGGTCGTATTGCAGGTGCAACGCACTTAAATCCAGAAAAAGCCAAACAATCTGATTTCTCAAGCCTTGAAAAGTTTAAGAGTAAACCCATTATACTAGTATGTACCACGGGCATGACCGCCTCAGGTATCGCAACGGCTATGCATAAAGCAGGTTTTGAACGTGTTTATGTATTATCTGGTGGTATGGGAGCTTGGCAATCTGCAAGTTTGCCAACAACGACTGGCCGCTAACAACACGTAACAGCCCGATAGAGGAATTATTATGACGAATGTTGTTCTTTACACAAAAGCATACTGTCCATATTGTCAACGCGCTATGGCGTTATTAGATAGTAAAGGTGTAAGTTACACAAACATTGATATTGGTGTGCAGCCTGAGCGTCGTGAAGAAATGATCGATAAAGCTAACGGTGGATATACCGTGCCACAAATCTTTATTAATGATGAGCATATCGGCGGTTGTGACGACATGATGGCAATTGAAGCGCAAGGCCTTTTAGACGCAAAGCTTAACGCTTAATAAATTTAATTATAAAAACGAATACAAGTTAGGAATTACAATGAACGAAGAAAACCAAAACGCAGCAGCAGAACAACAAGCAGGCGCTCAATTCACTATTCAACGCATCTACACGAAAGATGTTTCATTTGAAACGCCAAACTCACCAGCTATCTTTCAAAAAGAGTGGACTCCAGAAGTTAAACTTGATTTAGACACACGTTCTAACAAGTTAGAAGAAGGTGTT
The DNA here is from genome assembly GCF_013423925.1 of Pseudoalteromonas sp. JSTW. NCBI lineage: Bacteria > Pseudomonadati > Pseudomonadota > Gammaproteobacteria > Alteromonadales > Pseudoalteromonadaceae > Pseudoalteromonas > Pseudoalteromonas sp. JSTW. Next base: position 3,003,600 of record NZ_CP058972.1, on the reverse strand, counting down.
TTTGAAGTTATTCTTGCGCTGACAGTGACAGCAACAATTGGTGAAGAAACGGCATTCCTTTGTGAAATTCAGCAAGCTGGTATTTTCACGATTGCGGAAGTAGAAGAAATTCAATTAGCTCATATGCTAGGTGCTTTCTGCCCGAATGTACTTTTCCCATATGCGCGTGAAGCGGTGTCTAACCTTGTTAACCGTGGTACTTTCCCACAGTTAAATTTAGCACCTGTGAATTTTGATGCACTGTTTGCTCAATACATGCAACAGCGTGCAGCGCAAGATCAACAGGTTACTGCAGACGCATAAGTTATGACTACAGCACAGTCAGCTGTTACAGTTTTAGGGGCGGGGTCTTATGGCACCGCCCTTGCTATTTGTTTCGCCAGAAATGGTCACCCCGTTACTTTGTGGGGGCGAAATAGCGATGACGTTGCCACGCTTGCAGCTGAGCGAAAGAACCAACGTTATCTTCCCGATGTCAGTTTTCCTGAAACGCTTCAATTAGAAGCCGATTTAGAAACCGCTGTAAAAGCAAGCCAAATAGTGCTGGTTGTCGTGCCTAGCCATGCTTTTGGGGCAACGCTTCAACAAATTAAGCCTTGGCTGAATGATGATGCAGAAGTGGCGTGGGCAACGAAAGGTTTAGAACCTAATACAGGGCGTTTATTACAAGAAGTGGCGGTGCAAGAGCTTGGGGATGATATTCCTCTTGCTGTGTTGTCTGGTCCGACGTTTGCGAAAGAAATGGCGATGGGCTTACCAACCGCTATTTCGGTCTCTGCCACATCGACAGAGTTTGCCAAACAACTTGCTGAGTTATTGCATTGCGGACGCTCATTTAGGGTGTATAACAATAATGATTTTATTGGTATACAACTGGGTGGAGCCGTAAAAAATGTCATTGCTATCGGCGCGGGGATGTCGGATGGCTTTGGTTTTGGTGCGAATGCTCGTACAGCGCTTATTACCCGAGGCTTAGCTGAGCTTTGCCGTTTAGGTTGTGCACTTGGAGCGCGTTCTGACACCTTTATGGGAATGGCAGGATTAGGTGATTTGATCTTAACCTGTACAGATAACCAATCACGTAACCGTCGATTTGGTTTAGCATTAGGTAAAGGTGAAGGAGTCGAAGCTGCAATTGACTCTATTGGTCAGGTTGTTGAAGGTTATCGAAATACCAAAGAAGTGTATTTACTGGCACAACGAACCGGTATTGAAATGCCCATCACTGAGCAAATTTACAAAGTACTTTATGAAAATAAAGATGTAAAAGAAGCGGCGATGGCTTTACTAGGTCGTGAGCAAAAATCTGAATAGCCACTGCTTGCTGAGTAACTATTTTGAAAGCCTTGTTTGAAACAAGGCTTTTTATTTTACAGATTGTTTATCTACTTCATTTTTATTAATAAAATTGGCTACTTGCTCTGCTTTAAGTGGCTTACAGTAATAATAACCTTGTTGATAATGACACCCCATAATATGGAGCATATACGCTTGCTCTTCGGTTTCAACGCCTTCTGCAACAACATTAATGTCTAGGTATTTAGCCAACCGGACAATGGTGGCGGTGATATTTCTATCTTGCTCATTTTTATCAATATCTTTTACAAACGATTTGTCTATTTTTAATGTGTCGATAGGAAAACGCTTAAGGTAGCTCAGCGAAGAGTGCCCCGTACCAAAGTCATCCAGTGTAATATTGACTCCTAAGGCTTTTATGCGTTTCATTTGCTGCTCTGCAAATTCGGGGTTATTCATCATTGCACTTTCTGTGATTTCTAACTCTAAACAACGAGCAGGTACATTATACTTTGTTAAATAATCAACGAGCATTTCGATTAAGCTATTTTGCTGAAAATGCAACGCAGAGATATTAATGGCAACATTGCCAAAAGGCACATCTTGTTTTTGCCAGCTTGCAAGTTGTTGAAGTAATTGCTTCATTAATAATTGGGTAAGGGGGATGATTGCACCATTCTGCTCTGCAAGCGGAATAAATTCATCTGGGTAAATTAGACTGCCATCATCTTGTGGCCAGCGAACGAGTGCTTCAAAGCCATGTAAGCGATTGTGTTGTACATCGTATTTTGGTTGAAAATACAGTACAAATTCATTGTTGGTGATTGCTTTAAAGAGGGCGCTTTCTTTTGTTAGTTCGGTGGGGTCTAACGTGTGGCGTTCTTTATCAAAAAATTGATAGGTGTTTCGGCCCATTTTTTTGGCGTGATTAAGTGCGCTGTTAGCGCTGCGCATTAAGTTTTCACCGTTGTAAGCATTGTCTGGATAGATGGCAATCCCGCAACACGCTGACAGTGAGGTTTCAATACCATCGAGCATGAATGGAGTCTTAAATTGTTGTAGCACTGTATCTGCAGTCTTTTTAGCAAAGAAAATGGTTTTGCCAGCATAGAGATAAGGCGGCACTAAAATAGCAAATTCATCAGCTCCAAGCCGCGCAATAGTAAAGCCAGAATTAAGTGATGAAGTTAAACGACATGCCACTTCTTTTAATAATACATCGCCTAAAGTATGGCCGAGGGAATCATTTATCTTCTTAAAATTGTCGATGTCGATAAACATAATAAGCAGGCTAGGGTATTCGTCATTACAGGCTTTAATCGCTTTTTCGAGCGATTCAATAAAAATGGCTCTATTTGAGAGCCCAGTTACAGAGTCGCGAGTTGTTAGCGTGAGCATGGTGCGTTCGTTATTCTTACGAGCGGTGACATCACTAAAAAGCCCTACATAGTTAACAGCTCGTTTAGTAAATCGCGGTGTTGAGACTTTTGTGATTGATAAATCAAGTGCATAAGGCTGACCATCCTTGCGCAAGTTCCAGATTTCACCAGACCAATATCCGTCTTGTGCGAGCTCTTGTTGGATCAATGTTTCGAGTTGTCGATCGCGGCCATCTTGTGTGAGTGCTTTAAATTTTTTCCCTATAACATCCCCTCTTTTGTAGCCTGTTATTTCGCTGAAGGCATTGTTGATGTCTAGTATTCTAAATTGTTCATCGCAAACCCATATCGCATCTTTCGATTGTGATAAAAGAGCATCAATTAACATCATTTTTTGATTCTTCTGGTAATAAATAACCGCAATGAACAGTGCAATAATGACAAGTAAAATGAGAAAGAACAGCGGGGTTGGGTTGTGTGGTTGCGCTAAATTAAGGTCAGCTGTTGTTGCAGCGCCCACAGAATGCTGCAACAGTAAAATGAGACTGTATACCAGAGTTAAAAAGCGCATTAATAATCATCATTTAGAACAAAAAGCCATCTATTTAGATTAGTTCATAAAAAAAGGTCGTGCTAAATAATTACAAGTTATTTATTTAATGCGCATTTTCAATGAGTTATTGACCGTTTACAAAACCAAGCTGACGCCATGATTCATAGACAAAAACGGCGACAGAATTTGATAAATTCATGCTTCTGCTGTCTTTTTGCATCGGAATACGCACACGCTGCTCTTTCGGTAATGACTGAATAAGCTCATCGGGTAGGCCGCGTGTTTCAGGGCCAAATACTAAACAATCGCCAGGTTGATATTGTGCTTGATGATGAAACTGGCTGCCTTTGGTCGTACAGGCATAGACTTTTTTGGGCTTACACTTAGCAAGGTAATCTTCGAATGATGCATGACGTTGTACGTGGCTAAATTCATGATAATCAAGCCCTGCACGCTTTACGCGTTTATCATCCCACTCAAATCCTAATGGTTCAATTAGGTGTAAGGCATAGCCTGTATTGGCACATAAGCGAATGATATTACCTGTATTGGGCGGAATCTCTGGTTGGTATAAAACGATATCAAGCATGTTTGTCTCATTGTTAGCATTATGATCTGCGGCAGATTATACACAACTGCAGCGTGAGGATCTTGCAGGATTTAAGTTTGTTTACCGCCGATAGCTGTGCTTTATTTATTCTAAATAGCGCTATGTAACATGGGGTAAAACCCTCTAATATGATGATATACTAAAACCTTGTAATGTCTGAAGGTAAAATGTTGTGCAACATCGCAGTTATGAGTTTTGGGTAAAAACCGCCAGCATAGTCACCATTGCTATGGTGAGTTTAATGATTGCAGCAAAAAGTTGGGCATGGCTTGCTTCAGGCTCTGCATCGATGTTGGGATCGCTCACCGATTCTTTAATGGATATTACCGCATCTTTAATGAGCTTTTTAGTGTTAGGTTATGCGCTACGCCCTGCTGATGATGACCACCGGTTTGGTCATGGCAAAGCGGAAGCTCTTGCTGGGCTTGCTCAAGCTGCTTTTATCGCTGGTTCTGGCTGTTTTTTAGCGTTTCATGGTGTTGAACGTCTTTTTAACCCTGTGATACTTAAGCATTCCGACTTAGGTATTTGGGTGAGTTTATTTGCTATTGTTTGTACTTTGGTGGTGGTGTTTGTGCAAACCAAGGTTATTAATCATACCGAATCAATTGCAATAAAAGCGGATTCAGTTCACTACAAAGGCGACCTTATTTTAAATTTAGCTGTTTTGCTTGCCATCCTATTGGCAAAGTACGGCATGACGTATGCGGATCCTATTTTTGCTATTGGGGTGGCTGTTTACTTACTATATAACAGTTGGGATATTGCCCGTGATAGTGCCGACCATCTGATGGACAAAGAGCTGCCAGAGGATGAAAAAACAGAAATTTTAACCATCGTTAACAGTCACCAAGATGTCTTTGGGGCCCACGATATCCGCACGCGACAAGGTGGTAAAATTAAGTTTATTCAAATGCACTTGGAACTTGAAGACAGTCTCTCGTTAATTCGTGCCCATCAGGTGGCCGATGAAGTTGAAACAATGATACAAACTCACTTTGCCTGTGAACTGGATATACTGGTGCACTTAGATCCACTTTCGGTGGTTAAAAAGTCTCGTCAGAGTGCCTCAAAAAACTGATATAAGTCACTCAATACTGCCTGCCTGATTTCATCTCGCTCGAAAAATAATTCGTGGCGAGCATCAGGGTAACTTTTTAATTTTGCCTGTGTTTGTTTATGCGCAAGTGCATGTTGCGCCGCATTATCGACAACGGTATCGCGCCCGGCACTGGCGATAAAAAGTGGAATATCTACTTTTCTATCGACCAATGAGGCGATAAATTCAAACGATGCATTGAGCCAGCCATACGTCACACCACCAAGTTGTAAGTCGGGCTCTGCAAGATAAAGCGCTCTAAATTGCTGGTACCTTATCTCACTGCTGGTTAATTCATTAACCGAAAAATCAACGGGCAAGTAGTCTGTTTGACCAAATGCATAACGATGACTTAAGCCTAATTGTGAGGCTATTTTCGCGGCTAGTTTTGCAATTGGTTTTGGTGTGCCTTTGGTATAAATATCAAACATGGGGGCAGATAAAAACGCGCCCGAAAAAGAATGTGTGTAGCGAGACAAGTAATCATAGGCAATTGCACTGCCCATTGAGTGTCCGAGTAATACTCGTTGGCCCTGCCAATGAGCATTGACTACCTGCTCGTTAAAAACGGCAAAGTCATCTGCATAATCAGTGAAACGTGTGACATGGCCTTTATGAGCGTTTTTTAAATGGCGATATGAACGGCCTTGACCTTGGTGATCAACAATAAAAACGGCATAACCATTTTGGTAAAACTCCCACAGTAACTCTTTGTATTTGAATAACGACTCAATTCTGCCACTACTAATAACAATGGCTTTTTTAGCTTGCTCTGGAATGGCAAAGCCATAATACAAGGTACCATGTTCAGTGCTTAAGAAATCTTGTTTTAATTGCTCATTAAAAAATGCATTTATCTGTTTAGCATTTATAGTAAGGTGTGCTTCATCGCTGTAAAACATTTACTCACTCTTTATTGGTAAGCGGATTTTAACGCAGAGTCCGCCATGTTCTTGGTTTTCGAGTGTTAGTGTACCATCATGTGCTGAGATCGCATTCTTTGCAATAGCCAGTCCTAAGCCTGTGCCACCCGAGTTTCTATCACGAGCATGCTCTTGACGGAAAAATGGCTCACACAGTCTAGCTAAGTAGGCTTCTTTAACCCCATTTCCATCATCACAAATGGTGATATAGAGAGCATCAGACTCAGCTAAGCTCAAAGAGATATGATGGTGTGCATATTTAATCGCGTTGCGTAGTACATTTTCGAGTGCACTGGCGATTAAACTCTCGTCGCATGGTATATCTGTGTGTAATTGGCCATTAATCGTCAGCTCTTTGTGACATTGTTTGGCCTCAAAGTGAGCATCATTTAATACATGATCAACAATAACTTGAACCGATTGCTTGCTTAAGGATAAAGCTTGGCTTCGGGCTTCAAGCCTTGATAGTTGCAATACATCGGCAATCATTTTATCAAGCTGGTTTGCTTCTTTTTCTATTCGTTCGAGGTATGTCTGCTGACTATCATCAGCTTGCATTTGTGCCAGGCCTGTTGCCATTTTTAAGCGTGTAAGTGGTGAGCGTAGTTCATGGGAAATATCTGCAAGTAAGCGTTTTTGTGCTGTTATAAGCTGCTCAAGCTGGCTCGCCATTGTATTAAAGTCACGTCCTAACACCCCCAGTTCATCTTCGCGAGCCGTTGAGAAAACTGCTCGTGCGGTTAAGTCACCGTGGGAAAGTTTTTTTGCAGTTTCTTTTAAACTATTGATAGGGGCAATTAAGTTTCGGCTAAAGAAAAAGCTCAGCATAAGCGAGGCAATTACGGCAATCAATAACTTGAGCCAAGTAGGCATTAACCACAACCCGACAAAAAAAGGCTTTTTACGTTTTTCGTCAATTTCATATAAGTAAAACTTACCTTCGGGTACGTTAATTTCTACAGGACCATACGCTTGGTATTCATCAGTAAAAATAACTTGTGGGCGCATATGCTTTGTAAAATTTAACAAGCTCAAATCAATCTCTTTCGAGACGGGTTCACTGAGCATTTCGACACCATGAACTTCGCCATTTAAATACAGTAACTTATGTTTAGATAAGCGAGGGTGCGATACAATTTCTTGAGTCGGTTTACCATGCTTTGCCACAATACGTTCTATACTTTTCGCGGTGTATTCTAGGTTTTTAAGCATGGGGCCGCGTAACTCATCATTCCCTACATTGCTGGTTAATTGGCTTAAAAAGACTAGCAGAGTAATGGTTGCTATGACTGTAACCCAAAACCATGCAAAGATTTTTAAGAACAAATAATGATGTGGCTTTTTTATCCAACTCGGAAAGGTCATATTATTCACCTTGAATTAGTACGTAACCGCTACCACGCATGGTTTTGATACGCTCGCTATTTATAAACTCTGCAATTTTCTTTCGAATATTACTCACATGCATGTCAATGGAGCGGTCGAAAGGGGCTAGTCGTCTGCCAAGAACTTGCTCACTAATTTGCTCTTTACTGATCACTTCACCGGCATGGCGGACTAGCATGGCCAGTATTTCATACTCAGTTCCCGTTAAACTTAATATATTGCCACTGACAGACGCTTCACGAGTCGCAAAGTTAATGTGAATACTATTGACACTGAGTGAACTTGTTTGCTGGCTCGATAGACTATTAATATGTTCGATACGACGGGTTATTGCTTTAACTCGCGCCAGTAGTTCTCTGTGATTAAATGGCTTTGGTATGTAGTCATCTGCACCAAGCTCTAAACCAAAAATACGGTCAAAGTCTTCCCCTTTGGCTGTGAGCATAATGACAGGCGTGAGTTTATGTTGTCGAAGTTGCTTGAGTACTTCAAAGCCATCCATCGACGGTAGCATGACATCAAGCAAAATTAATTCGTAGTTGTATTTTAAGGCCTGATTTAGGCCTTGTGCGCCATCATGATAACAATCAACTGTAAAGCCTTGTGCTGTTAAATACTCGCTTAACAGCTCGCACAGCCCTGTATCATCGTCGATCATAAGTAATTTCATTGTGGCACCTATTGCACTGTTTCTTTAAGGCTATTCTACTCAGTAAATTGTGTAAAAGTGAATCTTTACACAACCTTTACACTGGTTTGCGTTCCTTTGCATTGAAGTGAGTATAGTGAATCCATCAGTTAAAAATAACGACAGAACACAACCCAACAAAAGGTAATGACTATGACTATTTCAAATAAGCTTTCTAAATTCGTACTTGTTTGTGGTTTAGCTGCAGCAAGTGTTGGTGCAACATCAGTAATGGCAAAAGGGGATATGCACCGAGGCATGAATCCGCAAGCCGGTTTTTTATTGTCTGAGCGTGGAATTAATAAATTACAATTAACAGAAGCACAGCAAGTCCAGCTTAAAGCGATTTTTGCTGAGCAAACAACGCAAATGAAGGCTCTTCGTGGTGATAAAGGCAGCATGAAAGACAATAGAATAGCCTACAAAGAGAAAATGGATGCACTCTTAGCGACCCACGCATTTGATGAAAATGCAGCACGTGAACTAATTAAAGCCCGCCAAGAAAAAGGTGAGCAATTTGCGTTAATTAAAATGAAATCAGAGCATGCAATCTGGCAAGTTCTTAACGCAGAACAGCGTGAAAGCTATCAAGAAATTAAAAAACAGCTGCGTAAAAAAGGTCACAAAAAGGGGCTACACAGAGTTGATGGTGAGCGTAATAAGGCTGAAAGAACACATAGCTAATATGTTCCGGCGCATTCGTTAAACTAGAAAACGCGGCTAATGAAGCCGCGTTTCTTAATACTTATTCTTTGAAAAATGAATCATCATTCTTAGCGAGCATAGCCTCGATATCTTCAATCATATCTTGGTTAAGTTCGTTTGCGCTGGTGATGGGGGAAGAAATCTTGTTATTTTCAAATGACCACTCACCTAGATCGATCAGCTGACAGCGTTTTGAACAAAAAGGGCGATACGGGCTTTGTTCTGACCATTCTACTTTTTCTTTGCAGGTCGGGCAGTTTACAACGGTTGGCATGGTGTGATCTCTATTAAGCAATTTTAGCTGATCTTACTAAAGCTCAGCCTAAGAATCGAGTCGCGAGTTAAAAACTCGTGACCCGATTTATTTCAGCTAGCGAGGTGACACCATCCGCCGCTTTTTTTAATCCCGATAGACGTAAGTTATTAAATCCTGATTTTAAAGAAACCTCAGCAATTTCGAGTGAATTACCTCCACGCATAATAATTTGCGCAATTTCAGGGGTAATTTGCATGACTTCGTAAATACCTACTCGTCCCTTATAGCCATCGGTACAGCTATCACAGCCTTTTGGAGAAAACAGCGTGAGTTTGCTCAATGTTGCGGGGTCAAAGCCTTGGCGAATAAGTTCTTCATCGGGCAGTTTTTCTGGGGTTTTACATTTCGGACATAAACGTCTGGCCAGTCGCTGTGCAATGATAAGACTAATTGAACTTGCAACGTTGTATGCCGGAACGCCCATGTTTAACAATCGAGTCAGTGTTTCTGGCGCTGAATTTGTGTGCAGTGTCGATAAGACTAGGTGGCCTGTTTGCGCTGCTTTAATGGAAATTTCAGCTGTTTCTAGATCTCGTATCTCACCGACCATGACGACATCGGGATCTTGACGCAAGAACGCTTTTAACGCGTTGGCGAACGTCATATCTGCTTTTGTGTTAATTTGTACTTGGTTAATGCCTTCAAGGTTGATCTCAACCGGATCTTCCGCAGTACTAATATTGCGCTCAGGTTGGTTCAAAATATTCAAGCCGGTGTAAAGAGATACTGTTTTACCAGAGCCTGTAGGACCTGTCACTAATATCATCCCTTGCGGCTGTTCGAGCGCATCCATGTAGAGCTTTTTCTGTTCAGGCTCATAACCCAATACATCGATGCCAAGCATAGCACTTGATGAATCAAGAATACGCATTACAATTTTTTCGCCCCACAGCGTTGGCAGGGTACTGACACGAAAGTCGATACTTTTACGTTCAGTAATTTTTAATTTAATGCGGCCATCTTGTGGTTTACGTTTTTCGGCGATATCTAAGCGTGACATAACTTTTATGCGCGCAGATAATCGACTTGCTAGGCTATTCGGTGGGCTTGCCATTTCGTGTAAAATGCCATCAATCCGAAAGCGCACTCGATAACGATGCTCGTATGGCTCGAAGTGTAAATCTGATGCCCCTTTTTTTATTGCATCCATCAAAATCTTATTGATGTAGACAATAATAGGCGCATCGTCTTTGTCTTCATCATTACTTGGCATATCGCGTGGTTTATCGGTGTCGAGATCGCCAAGCTCTTTAAATTCGTCATCCGTTAAATGTAAGCTACCGGCCGCATCGAGCAGCTGCTCTATTTTATTTTCTAGCTGGTTGTAATCAACCACTACAACTTCACAAGACAGACCTGTACTAAATTCAAAGTTTTCAAACGCACCGTAATCAGTAGGGTCCGATGCCGCTATATAGAGCTTACGGCCTTTCTTTATCAGCGGGAGGATATGATGCTCGCGAATGAGCTTTTCTTTTACTAACTCATCAGAAATAAGTGATACATCGAAGTCTTTGATATCAAAATAGGGAACACGGAACAAGTCAGTGCATTGCTCTGCTAATTCATGCGCGTCTATACCGCAGCTCTTAGAAATGAGCTCAGCTGTGGAGTTATATTCTCGTTGCTTTAATTTGACGGTCTCTGCATCAATGCGACCTAATGTGATAAATTTTCTCAGTAACGGTGAGTTAATATTCATTGCGCACCTTAATTTGATCCTTTCTATGCCAAATCTATCAGAAAAAAGCAGGGTATAACATCAGTCTTGTCGATTTAGGCAAAATTGCAAAATAAATTCACCCTTTAACTCAGGTATTTATAATTTGTATTAATGTTTTTGTATTAGATGGGTGTGTATTTTTTAGCATATAGTTTCAGCATGAGTTAAATATTTTTGATGCAGCTTTTTCACATCAATCGCAACTTCAGATAGAGCGCGATCATTGTCTAAAATATCATCGGCTTTTAGCTGTTTATCGGCACGAGACATTTGTGATGCAATAATTTTTTTCGCTTGAGCCTCAGAGACATTGTCGCGTACGCTGGTCCTAGTAATTTGAGTTGTGACGGGGACATCGATGAGCAACGTATGGTTGCACAATTTTTCTAAACCGTTTTCAAATAATAAGGGCGCAACTAAAATTACGTAGTCGCTGGTGGCTTGTTGCAGTTGCTTAAGCATGGATTCCCTTATTAACGGGTGTAGTAAAGCATTGAGCCATGCTTTTTCTGTTTCATTATCAAAAATAATGCCCCTGAGCTTCGCGCGGTCAAGCACTCCCTCGCTGGTGAGAATAGTTTTGCCAAAATGCTCAACAATTTTTTTAAGACCTACACTGCCTGGCTCGACGACCTCTCTTGCGACGATATCGGCATCAACAACCGTGATCCCTAACTTTTCAAACATCGCACTCACAGCACTTTTGCCAGAGCCAATACCACCCGTTAAGCCTAAAATCCAGTTTGCCATATTTAATGACCTAAATAGCTAAAATAGATAGTTTGAATTTGCTCACCCCACAATAAGGTTACCCAACCGGCTATCGCAAGGTAGGGGCCAAAGGGAATAGGCGTGGTTTTATCTTTGCCTTGAATAATAATTTGCAGCATACCAATAAGAGCGCCAACGACACTCGAAAGCAACACGATAGTTAAAATAGCCTGCCAACCAAGTAACGCTCCAAATACCGCGAGTAATTTAAAATCGCCATACCCCATGCCTTCTTTGCCAGTAGCAAGTTTAAAGAGCCAATACACACTCCATAAACTTAAATAGCCAATTGCAGCGCCAATAATCGCATCAGAAGGGGCGATTGTGATGTTCATCACGGCTGCTATCAATGCAAGCCAAACGAGCGGTAAGGTAAGTTGGTCAGGCAAAAGCATATGATCAATATCAATGAACGTAAGCGCAATGAGCACCCATGTGATTACAATATAAAGTAACGCAAGTTCAGATGCGCCAAATACAACTGCAACCGCGATGCTTAAGCTGGCTGTTAGCATTTCAACAATGGGGTAGCGAACAGAGATTGGCGCCTCACAACTTGCACAGCGGCCTTTGAGTATTAACCAGCTGATAACAGGAATGTTCTGCCAAATCTTAATCGGTGCCTTACATTGTGGGCAGGTTGAATTAGGTGTGACTAAATTAAAGGGAGTAGGCTCTTCAGTATGGTTAATTGTTTGCTCATCGGCCAATAACAGACGGCACTCTGATTGCCATTCTCGTTTCATCATCAGTGGTAACCTGTAAATAACGACATTTAAAAAGCTACCAATACACAGACTCACAAGTCCTACAGTTAACAAATAAAACCACTGTTGAGATTGCATCACGGTGGCTATATCAAGGAAAAAATTTTGCATTAAACTACCTAATTTTTGGCTTTTAGAAACAAGTTTAGGCTTGCAGGCCTGAACGAATTACTCAATGTCTTTTTTATTATTTTAATCAATAGCCATTCAAAATTGTAAATGACTACCTAAGCTGTGATTAGTAAAAGCCTAGACAGCATCAATATACCAACTCAATTTTTACTTATCGATTAAATGACGGAACCTAACTGGAAAATAGGTAAATACATAGCAACGATTAAACCACCGACTAGCACACCAAGTACAGCCATGATCAACGGCTCCAATAAGCTCGAAAGGCCATCGACCGCGTCATCAACCTCTTGCTCATAAATAGTGGCTACTTTAGCAAGCATGCCATCTAATGAGCCTGACTCTTCACCAATTGCGACCATTTGGATCACCATATCAGGAAATATTTTAGAGTTTCGCATTGCCCAGTTCATCAAATTACCTGAGCTCACTTCTGCTTTTATCTCTAAAATAGCGTAACGGTACACTGCATTACCTGAGGCTCCCGCGGCGGAGTCGAGCGCATCAACCAAGGGCACACCCGCAGCAAAGGTTGTTGAAAGAGTGCGTGCATAACGAGCCACTGCTGCTTTATTTAAAATCATGCCAATAACAGGTAACTTTAATATAGCTCTGTCGTTGGCATCTCTGAGTTTTTTGCTTTTAAGCAGCGCTTCTTTATAGGCATAGCCAAATGCAATAACAGCAATCAGCATTATCCACCAATATTCTTGCATAAATTCAGATATACCTATCACCATTAAAGTAAAGGCGGGAAGCTCAGCACCAAAGCCGTTAAAAATCTCTTGGAATTGAGGCACCACAAAAATAAGTAAGATTGAGGTAACGATTAAGGCCACAACTAATACCGCAATCGGGTAAAACATTGCTTTTTTTATTTTAGATTTTAATGCTTCGGCTTTTTCTTTATAAAGAGCGACACGGTCGAAAATTTTATCAAGGGCACCCGATTGTTCACCCGATGCAACAAGGTCGCAATATAAATCATCAAAATAACGGGGGTGTTTGCGTAAAGCTTGCGAGAGTGGCACACCCGCTTTTACTTCGTCACCAATTTCTTCCATCAGCCTAGCAACACTTTTATTTTTAGCACCTGAACCTATCATTTCAATAGATTGAATAAGCGGCACACCAGCCATCAGCATGGTCGCTATTTGGCGTGTAATCAGGGCAATGTCTTTAGGGGTGATTTTTTGTACATGTTTAATGCCAAATAATGGCTTTGCTTTGCGCTTAACTTTAGAAGGAGTAATTCCTTGTTTACGGAGCTGTGCTTTGACCAATGCTATACTCTGACCAGAAAGTTCACCTTCAAGTTTCTTTCCTCTGGCACTTAAACCAACCCATTGAAAAGTATCTAATTTATTTTTTTCTATTTGTTTTGACATTTTCAATCCTATTTGGGAGTTACTGGCAACTTGACAAAAAAACTTGTCCATTTGCCCAGAAATTAGGTCCTGATGGTATATGGCTTTGGCAATTAAAACTTATCATACTAAGAATAAAATAAATTAGAGCAACTGCATATATAAAGATAACTTTATTAATGCTAATTCTTACACTTTTATTAGTTTTTCGTAACTCTTTTATTATTAAACCTGCTAGTATAAAAAGAAATGTTTGTGGGATCGGCATAATTGTTATACCACTTACAAGTGAAAGTGAAAGTAGCGCTAAAAATGTAAGAAAACAACAATTAAAAGTATTGTTATCTTTTTTAAATTTTAAGTAATCTAGTGATTCACTTATAAGGTTAAAAAGTAAGTAAAGAATTAATAACGTTACTATAGCTCCCCAATCAAAGAGTAAAGATATTACGCTATTGTGAGGATGGCTAACTCCATAACTGTCTGATTTAAATGTACCAGCCCCATTTCCGAATAAAATAGTTTTAAAGTTAAAAGATCTAATTACATCTTCCCATAATGCTAATCTTCCTGAGCTGGTTTCTCGAAAAAGGCTATCCCTTGTAAGTGATACAGGCTCAGTTAAAATGTAGATGATAAATAGAAATAAAGAAAAAATGAAGAGCCAAAATACTTTATTTAAAACTTCCCTATTTATTATTTTCATATAAGCACCAATAAAAATAATAATTATTATTGCTAGAGAAGCTCCCCTAGCTGAACTAATCATTATAATCAAAAAGTTTAAGACTAAAGATATAGCAGTAATGCTTTTGAAGTTTTTATTCATTAATAGGTATAGTGAGAAGCATACGCATATGACTTGGAAATGATTAAAAAAACGAATGTTATAGAATCCGGAAAAAACTCCATCTATAAAAAAATCTGTATTGTTATATAAATAAAAAAAATAGTTTAAAAAAAACATACCAGAAGAGAAAATGCTCAAAATTATTGATGTTATAAATAATGGCAATTCTAAATCTTTTTGGCTTATTCCAAGTTTTATTAGTGCTGTCAGCATAAAGATGTGTAAAAGTATTAAAAGTGAATAAAAAGGATTTTCACTATGAAATACACTGATCAGAGAAAATGTTAATAGTAAATATATTATGTTTTTATTTTTTGAATCACTAATATTGGATGAGATTAGGTATGGGATGCATAGAATTAATAATGCAATTTGAGAGGCTCTTTTTTCATTAAAAAGGCCAAAATATAGAGAATCCCAAAAAGGAGCAATACTAATAATTAAAAAAATTGGTAGGTAAAATTTATGTGGAATATTTTTTATCATAGGATAAAGAAGCTCTAATCAAGAGCTTCAATATTTATAGATTTTATTAAGTTCTACGACAGTTTTGAGGTACAAATTTATTTAATGTATTTGAGCTCACTTCACACTGCCAAAGTATCGAGTTGGCGCTATAGGTAGGCTTGAATGCTATTGAAGCTGTATCAAGAGCTGTGTTCGTACCTTGTATAGTTACTGTTATCAAACCATCAGTACCAACTGAAACTTGCTTTACATATGTTGAAGTGATATCGGTTGCAGCTGCAATTCCTACTTTAGTATTGGTGTTACAGTTTGTTAATGCGCCATTTGAAATTGCACATTCACTTACGGCTGTTTTAGCAGAGCTACCAAATGCAATAACCTCACTAACCTTAGCACGCGTAGTATAGTCTTGATATGCTGGCAGGGCCACTGCAGCTAGAATACCGATGATTGCTACTACAATCATTAATTCAATTAGGGTGAAACCCTGTTGCTTTTGTTGTGTCATTTTGTTCCTCTCCTAAAGGATATGATGTTTTGTAAGTTTAGCTGTTAGATCAGCATTGTAAAATCGATGCTAAACATACAGGACTATTCTTACAGTTTTACTTAAAACTTCTGTTAAAAATCGTGATTGTTAACAAGTTGATTTTAAACTTTTGTTCATTAAGTGTTTGTTAATTTACTTTAGCATCAATTAATGTATTTGAAAGCAATTTTCCGGCTAGATAACTGGTTTTTCAGAAGTTTCCTACTTTAGTTTGAGACAGATCAAGCTTAAAAATCCATAATTGAACTATTTATACACATGCATCCTTGCTGGAACTTATTGAATTAATTGTAAACTTACGTAAGTCATTAGGACACAATGATACTAAAGAACTAAAAGCACTGAAAAGTTATTGATTTTTTGTTACCGATTCAGGCTTTTTACGTATTTAATGCTTTTTTTATTTCGTTGTCAACGAATTAGGTAAACATTAAATACGCAAAAATGGGGTGGGGTTACGCGTTAAAGCGCATCGATAGGTCGATTGATTGTAAATTTTTTGTAAGTGCGCCGCTTGAGATAAAATCAACACCTGCTTGCGAATAAGCTTTTAGTGTTTCAAGGGTCATATTGCCAGACACTTCTAATTTTGCTCGCTTATCAGTAAGGATGACGGCTTGCTGTATTTGTTCCACAGTAAAGTTATCAAGCATGATGATATCAGCACCCGCATGAATGGCTTGCTCAAGCTCATTTAAAGATTCAACTTCGACTTCTACAGGTTTTGATGGATGATTAACTTTTGCTTGTGCCACGGCTTTATCAATGCCACCACATGCTGCAATGTGGTTTTCTTTAATTAAGAATGCATCGAATAAACCAATACGATGGTTCGCGCCGCCGCCGCATTTGACTGCGTACTTCTGCAATGCACGTAAGCCCGGAATCGTTTTACGGGTATCAAGTAACTGCGTGGTTGTTCCTGCAAGTTCTTTAACGTAGTGGGCTGTGGTTGTTGCTGTTCCCGAAAGCGTTTGCACAAAATTAAGCGCTGTACGCTCTGCGGTTAAAATGGCACGTGCAGAACCAGACGCTGTAAATAAGGTGGCATTTGCAGCGACCTTATCACCATCGTTTACTAATACATCAACTTTTACCGTTGCATCTACTTGCTTGAACACTTCTAAAATAATGTCTTTGCCACAAAATACAAAGTCTTCACGAGTAATTACTTTGGCATTCGCTTGCTCGTTTTCAGGGATGAGTTGAGCGGTGATATCACCGTCGTTTGCATTTTGGTAATCCAAATCTTCATCAAGGGCGAGTTTAACCAGTTGGCTAATTAAAGAGTGAGGGACTGACATGTCGAAAGCTCATTGTTTATTAATAAATTGACTAAATTTTACTATGTTTGACCTTGTATTAGAAGTTAAAGATTTATCGCTAACGTGGATTAAAAGTCCTTGTGGGTGGCTTCACAAATGAATGCGGCTAGACCCTGAGTAGCGAACCATTTACACTGTTTAACTTTATTGTCATTGTTAGTTTTTAATATGCATATAAACGAATTAGGCCAGTTAAACAGTGTGTTACAGCGGCCATGCAGGCATTATGATGCGCGTCCTGATAATGAAGTGTCATTACTTGTGATTCACAATATTTCGCTACCCGCAGGGCAGTTTGGCACGCGATATGTGGATGATTTATTCATGGGTTGCATAGACTGTGAGGCACACGATAGTTTTGTTGACTTAAAGGGGCTTAGAGTGTCTGCGCATTGTTTTATTCGTCGCACGGGTGAAGTGATTCAATATGTGCCATTTGAAAAGCGTGCTTGGCATGCCGGTGTGTCTGAGTTTAATGGCCGCCAGCAATGCAATGACTTTAGTGTAGGTATTGAGCTTGAAGGTACTGATACTGAGCCGTATACCCAAGCACAATATAATGCATTACACTTAGTGACAAAGGCACTTATGGATAAATACCCAAAAATAACTCGCTCTCGTATTGTCGGCCACTGCGATATTGCACCCGGTAGAAAAACGGATCCGGGCGAGAGTTTTGATTGGCCATACTTTTTTGATTTAGTGTTTTAATTTAAAGGATATAGGTAACAAGCATGATCTTGATTTCAATTATAGTTGCGCTAGTCATTGAGCGTCTTGGGGCGCGGGCTGATTACTGGCAAATTGGTTTTTATGCCGATCACTACCTAAAGCACTCTAAAAAACACTTATCAGATAAAGGCTTATTTAATTCGCCCGTTGGTTTTCTGATCTGGTTAATGTTACCAGTGATTGCTATTGCCTTAGTTTATAAGTTATCAGATTTTATAGTATGGCAATTAGCGGTTAACACCGTGGTGTTATTAACGTGTTTTGGCTGTGCTAAGCAACGAGCACTGTATAAGTCTTATCTCAATGCCCTAACGCGAAACGATCAAGAAGCTGCGACATTATTTGCATTACAAATGGGCCAAAAGAAAACAGAAGCTGAGCCCCAAGGGGAAACATTCGGGCAAACACTCGCATGGCTTAATTTCCGCTTTTATTGTGCTGTTATTTTTTGGTTTGTGATATTGGGTGTACCGGGCGCAATACTCTATGGCTTAGTGCGTACTTACGCTGACAAGGTAAGAGAAAACCATAATATGGTGTATGCAAAACGCTTTAAACTAATTCATACCTTATTATTTTGGTTAGATTGGTTACCTGCGCGCATTGCAAGTTTTGGTTATCTTGTTATTGGCAACTTTAATAAAGGAACCAGTTGCTGGTTGAAATACGTGTTGGACTTTTCAGTAAGCAATCGCAAAGTGGTTACTCAAACAGCTTTGGCTGCAGAGCAAATTGAGCAGCAGTATGTTGGTTGCACTTATGAGGCAACCTGTATGATGAAACTCGTAAAACGTAATGTGTTGTTCTTTTTAGTCATTATTGCCGCACTCACTCTATTTGGTGGGTTGGCGTAGTAAAGTTAGCAAGTTGCAAGGGCTGGCTTTAGCCGGGAGTGGCTTTTAAAGTCAGCGAGCTGCAAGAGTAAAGCTTGTAGGAATGATTTCAGTCATGAATCATTCTGTTAATGTACGTCGTTTGAGTTTTGATTTTTCAGCACTGTAATGCTTTCTACTTTGCCTTTCTACAAAGCCACTCAAATCAGCTAACATCAAATAGCTGACTTCTAAGAGCGTGCTTGTCAATCTGGTCTGACCATTTATTTTTTATTGTTTTCTTCTTCCGAAATAGCGACTTTCTTCCATACTGTTTAATCTTTATGCAAAATGGAGTACCGTGTCAGTTGGCGCTGAGCGCAGTGAAATTGACAGAAATACCGGTTTTTGATAACGTATGCTACAAATTTGGTATGACCAATTTACCTTTTGGTTGAGTCTTATGGCTAAAAACCCTGTGTTTAGCGGGCTTGGCCGAAACAACGCGGACGTTGATAAATGTCTTTAAAGATAAAAGCAGCAAAATTATCTGATGTAATTTTACAACAACTTGAGAATATGATTCTTGAGGGGTCGTTAGCGCCAGGCGAAAAATTACCTCCTGAACGTGAGTTAGCGAAACAGTTTGAAGTATCGCGTCCATCACTTCGAGAGGCTATTCAAAAGCTGGAAGCTAAAGGCTTAGTCACGCGTCGTCAAGGGGGTGGCACGTTTGTAAAAAATCAGCTTGAAGAGGGGCTTACTGATCCACTCTTTGATTTGATAAGTAAACATCCTGAATCACAATTTGATTTACTTGAATTTCGTCATGCTCTTGAGGGAATCGCAGCTTATTATGCTGCAATGCGTGGTACGACGAATGATTTTAAAAAAGTAAAACAAAGCTTTGACAATATTGCGCTTGTAAATGATGACATTGTGCAAAAAGCAAAAGCAATTAATGCATTTCATTTCAGCGTAGCTGAAGCGTCTCATAATGTCGTGTTGCTGCACTTAGTGCGTGGTATGCAAGCATTGCTTGAGCAAAATGTATTACAAAATTTAACTGTACTGTTAAAAAAGCCGCAAATCAGCCAGCAGCTCGCGGAGCATAGACGACTGTTAATGGATGCGGTTATTGAAGGAAACCCAGAGCAAGCACGCCTTGCTAGTAATGCTCACTTGGCCTTTATCGAAGAAGCCTTACTTGAGGCTGGCAAAGAGCATTCGCGGATTGAACGTAGTTTAAGACGCACCAAACAACATTAAGCAAGTGATTAGCTAAGTTTAGTTAACTACTTAATTTAAGATTTATTAAAATAATTAGTATTTTAAACATAAGGAAACCTCCATATGTCTGAAGTCAATAAAATTGACGTAGACGCGCTAGAAACACAAGAGTGGTTACAAGCCCTTGAGTCTGTTGTGCGTGAAGAAGGTGTAGAACGTGCTCAATTCTTACTTGAGCAAGTGTTAGAGCAAGCCCGTTTAGACGGTGTTGATATGCCTACTGGCACAACTACTAACTACGTTAATACCATTCCAGTAGATCAAGAACCAGCCTACCCAGGTGATGTGAATGTTGAGCGTCGTATTCGTTCAATCATTCGTTGGAATGCGATTATGATCGTATTACGCGCGTCGAAAAAAGATCTCGACTTAGGCGGCCATATGGCGTCTTACCAGTCTTCAGCGGCTTTTTATGAAGTTTGTTTTAATCACTTCTTTAAAGCGCCAAACGATGTAGACGGCGGTGACTTAGTTTATTATCAAGGTCATATTTCTCCAGGTATCTATGCGCGTGCATTCGTTGAGGGTCGTTTAACAGCTGAGCAGCTTGATAACTTCCGTCAAGAAGTTGATGGTAAAGGTCTTCCTTCGTACCCACACCCGAAATTAATGCCTGAATTCTGGCAGTTCCCTACGGTATCGATGGGTCTGGGTCCAATTGCTTCAATTTACCAAGCGCGTTTCTTAAAGTACTTAGATGGTCGCGGCTTAAAAGACACTAAAAACCAACGCGTATATGCTTTCTTAGGCGATGGTGAGATGGATGAGCCAGAATCACGTGGTGCAATCTCATTCGCTGCACGTGAAAAATTAGATAACCTATGTTACCTAATCAACTGTAACTTACAGCGTTTAGATGGCCCAGTAATGGGTAATGGTAAAATCATTCAAGAGCTTGAAGGCCTATTTAAAGGTGCAGGCTGGAACGTGATTAAAGTTGTATGGGGCAGCGGTTGGGATATCTTACTTGCTAAAGATACAACCGGTAAGTTACTACAGTTAATGAACGAAACTATTGACGGTGACTACCAAACATATAAAGCAAAAGACGGTGCCTACGTGCGTGAGCACTTCTTTGGTCGTTATCCAGAGACAGCAGCACTTGTTGCTGATATGACAGACGAAGAAATCTTCGCACTTAAGCGTGGTGGTCATGAGCCATCAAAGCTTTACGCAGCATTCAAAAAAGCAGAAGAAACGAAAGACCGTCCAACTGTTATCCTAGCGAAAACGGTTAAAGGTTACGGCATGGGTGAAGCGGCTGAAGGTAAAAACATCGCACACCAAGTTAAGAAAATGGACATGACACACGTAGCACACTTACGTTCGCGTCTTGGTTTACAAGATCTTGTGTCAGATGATAAATTAGCTGATCTTCCATACTTAACACTTGAAGAAGGCTCAGAAGAGTACAAATACTTACACGCTCGCCGTGAAGCACTTCAAGGTTACACACCGAAGCGTATTGCTAAATTCTCTGAAAAGTTAGTCTTACCAGAAGTAGAGGCATTTAAACCATTACTTGAAGAGCAAAAGCGCGACATTTCTACAACAATGGGCTTTGTTCGTGCACTTAATGTGTTGCTTAAAGACAAAGGTATTGGCAAAAATATTGTGCCTATCATTGCTGACGAAGCACGTACATTTGGTATGGAAGGTTTATTCCGTCAAATCGGTATTTATAACCCACATGGCCAAAATTACACGCCTCAAGACCGTGACATCGTTTCTTACTACAAAGAAGCTACATCAGGTCAAGTATTACAAGAAGGTATCAATGAGTTAGGTGCAATGTCGTCATGGGTTGCTGCTGCAACATCATACAGCACCAACGATTTACCTATGATCCCATTCTATATCTACTACTCTATGTTTGGTTTCCAACGTGTTGGTGATATGGCATGGATGGCGGGTGACCAACAAGCACGTGGTTTCTTATTAGGTGCCACTGCAGGTCGTACAACGTTAAATGGTGAAGGTTTGCAGCACGAAGATGGTCACAGCCATATTCTTGCTAACACAGTGCCTAACTGTATTTCTTATGACCCAACTTACGCTTACGAAGTTGCAGTTATTATGCAAGACGGTATTCGTCGTATGTACGGTGAAGATCAAGAGAACGTGTTCTATTACCTAACACTGATGAACGAAAACTACCATCAACCAGCAATGCCTGAAGGCGCTGAAGAAGGTATTCGTAAAGGTATCTATAAGCTTGAAACCGTGGCTGGCGATAAAGCGAAAGTACAGTTGCTAAGCTCGGGTACTATCATGATTGAAGTACGTAAAGCTGCCCAAATCTTAAGTGAAGAGTACGGTATTGGTTCAGATGTATTCTCAGTGACTTCATTCAATGAATTAACACGTGATGGTCAAGATGTTGAGCGTTTCAATATGCTTAACCCAGACGCAGAGCAAAAGACTGCTTACATCACTGAAGCATTGTCAGACGCTGTAACAGTTGCCGCAACGGATTACATGAAGAACTACGCAGAGCAAGTTCGTTCATTTGTACCAAGCAGTAACTACAAAGTACTTGGTACAGACGGTTTCGGTCGTTCTGATAGCCGTGAAAATTTACGTCGTCACTTTGAAGTTAATGCAGGTTATGTTGTTGTTGCAACATTATCTGAACTTGCTAAACGTGGTGACGTTGAGAAGTCTGTGGTTGCAGAAGCAATCAAGAAGTTCGACATCGACACTAACAAAGTTAACCCGCTATACGCATAAGAGGTTCCAATGAGTATTGAAATTAAAGTACCAGATATCGGTGGCGATGACGTTGAAGTAACCGAAATCCTTGTTAGCGTTGGTGATAAGGTTGAGGTTGATCAGTCGTTATTAACGGTTGAAGGCGATAAAGCATCAATGGAAGTTCCTGCTGCACAAGCAGGAACGGTTAAAGAAATTAAAGTAGCCGAAGGTGACACTGTTACGACGGGTTCACTTATTATGATCTTCGAAGGTGAAGAGCAAGCTTCTGCATCTTCTGAAGCAAAAGAAGAATCAAAGCCAGAGCCTGCTAAGCAACCTTCAGGTTCAGCGACGCAAGACGTAACGGTACCAGATATCGGTGACGACGAAGTTGAAGTGACTGACATCATGGTTGCTGTTGGTGATACAGTTGAAGAAGAGCAATCTTTATTAAGCGTTGAAGGTGACAAAGCGTCAATGGAAGTACCTGCACCATTTGCGGGTACCGTTAAAGAGATCAAAATCGCGACAGGCGATAAAGTTAAAACAGGCTCTTTAATCTTTGTTTTCGAAACAGCATCAAGTGACTCTGACGCTCCGACAGCAGAGTCTGCACCTGCTGAAGAAGCGCCCGCTGACACTGCATCAAGCACAAAAGAAGTTAACGTGCCTGATATCGGTGGTGATGAAGTTGAAGTAACCGAAGTTATGGTTGCTGTTGGCGATAGCGTGTCAGAAGATCAATCAATCTTAAACGTTGAAGGTGATAAGGCTTCAATGGAAGTACCAGCACCCTTTGCTGGTACGGTTAAAGAAATCAAAGTTGCTGCAGGCGATAAAGTTTCAACAGGTTCTCTTATCTTTGTATTTGAAGTTGCGGGCAGTGCAAAAGCATCAGCGCCTAAAGCGAAAACAGAGTCGACACCTGCGCCAGCAGCAAAAGCAGAGGCAGCCCCTGCGGCTAAGCCAGCTTCAGCACAAGCTAGCAAAGAAGAGTTTGCCGATAACAACGCGTATGCACATGCATCGCCAGTTGTTCGTCGTTTAGCGCGTGAGTTTGGTATTAACTTAGCAAACGTTAAAGGCACGGGTCGTAAAAATCGTGTTGTTAAAGAAGACGTGCAAAACTACGTTAAAGAACTTGTGAAGCAAGTTGAATCAGGTAATGCAGGCAAAGGCAATACAGGCGGTGGTGAGCTGGGTCTTATTCCATGGCCAAAAGTTGACTTTAGCAAGTTTGGTGAGATTGAAGAGAAGAAATTATCACGTATTCAAAAACTGTCAGGTGCTAACTTACACCGTAACTGGGTGCAAATCCCACACGTTACACAGTTTGATGAAGCTGATATCACCAGTCTTGAAGCATTCCGCAAAGAGCAAAATGCACTGGCTGAGAAGAAAAAACTGGGTGTTAAAATCACGCCACTTGTGTTTGTCATGAAAGCAGCAGCGAAAGCTCTGGCTGAGTTCCCGACATTTAACTCTTCGTTGTCTGAAGACGGTGAAAGTTTAATCTTGAAGAAATACATCAACATTGGTGTTGCAGTCGATACACCTAATGGTTTGGTTGTGCCAGTATTCAAAGATGTTGATAAGAAAGGCATCATTGAGCTTTCTCGCGAGCTAATGGACGTGTCGGCTAAGGCGCGTGATGGCAAACTAACGTCATCTGACATGCAAGGCGGTTGTTTTACAATTTCAAGCCTTGGTGGTATCGGTGGTACCGCATTCACGCCTATCGTAAATGCACCAGAAGTGGCTATTTTAGGTGTCTCTAAATCGGAGATGAAACCTAAATGGAATGGCAAAGAGTTTGAACCTAAGTTAATGGTTCCATTATCAATGTCATACGACCATAGGGTTATTGACGGTGCACTAGCAGCACGCTTTACTGTGACGCTAGCAAGCTATATGAGCGATATTCGCCAATTGGTGATGTAATCGCGTCATAATTTATAAGAATCAAATCCCAGCAAGGTGTTTTTTGCTGGGATTTTTACCATTGGCAATGATACAATCTTTGCCATAGAACAATCTTTGTATAGATATCTGCTCTCACTTTCTGCCTTGCAGAAACATGGCAGTTTAACTTAGGGGCAGTGTTCCCGTTCAAACATTTAAGGTAATAGCATGAGCAACGAATTAAAAACTCAAGTTGTTGTACTAGGCGGTGGTCCTGGTGGTTATTCTGCAGCTTTCCGTGCTGCTGACTTGGGCTTAGAAGTCACATTGGTAGAGTCTCGCAACACATTAGGCGGTGTATGTCTAAACGTGGGTTGTATTCCTTCAAAAGCACTTTTACACGTAGCTAAAGTGATTGATGACGCAGCAGAAATGTCATCTCACGGCGTTACTTTTGGTAAGCCTGAAATTGACCTAGACAAAATCCGTGATTGGAAAGAGTCTGTAATCGGTCAGTTAACTGGCGGCCTAGACGGCATGGCTAAAATGCGTAAAGTGAAA
This sequence comes from Pseudoalteromonas sp. JSTW, assembly GCF_013423925.1. Classification (NCBI taxonomy): domain Bacteria; kingdom Pseudomonadati; phylum Pseudomonadota; class Gammaproteobacteria; order Alteromonadales; family Pseudoalteromonadaceae; genus Pseudoalteromonas; species Pseudoalteromonas sp. JSTW. The sequence goes on along the minus strand of NZ_CP058972.1, from coordinate 2,978,701 downwards.
GTGGTTTATGGTTACGGTAAATTCACTGGTAGCAACACCCTGGCTGTTGAAGGTGAAGAAGGTACTACAACAATCACATTCGACAATGCTATTATTGCTGCAGGTTCACAACCAGTAAATCTACCTTTCATCCCTGAAGATGACCGTGTAATTGATTCGACTGGTGCGCTTGAGCTTAAAGACGTTCCTGAGAAACTACTTGTACTAGGTGGTGGTATCATCGGTCTTGAAATGGGTACGGTGTACCGTGCACTGGGTTCTGAAATCGACGTTGTTGAGTTTGCTGATCAATTAGTACCCGCTGCTGATAAAGACGTTATCAAGATTTACCAAAAATACGTTAAGAACAAGTTTAACGTAATGCTATCTACTAAAGTAACTGGCGTTGAAGCAAAAGACGACGGTTTATATGTAACATTTGAAGGTAAAAACGCACCTGCTGAGCCTGTACGTTACGACAAAGTACTTGTTGCTGTTGGCCGTACTCCAAACGGTAAACTACTTGATGCAGATAAAGCGGGCGTTAACGTTGATGAGCGTGGTTTCATTAATGTTGATAAGCAACTTAAAACAAACGTTGATCACATCTTCGCTATCGGTGATATCGTTGGTCAACCAATGCTTGCGCACAAAGCGGTTCATGAAGCACACGTTGCGGCAGAAGTTATCTCTGGTCAGAAGCACTACTTCGATCCTAAGTGTATCCCTTCAATCGCTTACACAGATCCAGAAATTGCATGGGTTGGTGTAACTGAAAAAGAAGCGAAAGAGCAAGGTTTAAGCATCGAAACAGCTGTATTCCCATGGGCTGCGTCTGGTCGTGCAATCGCTTCAGCACGTACTGAAGGTCAAACTAAGCTTATCTTCGATAAAGACTCTGGTCGTGTTATCGGTGGTGCAATGGTGGGTATCAATGCTGGTGAGATGCTAGGCGAAATCGGCTTAGCAGTTGAAATGGGCGCAGACGGTGAAGACCTTGCGTTAACTATTCACGCTCACCCAACGCTAAACGAATCAATCGGTCTAGCTGCTGAAATCTTCGAAGGTTCAATTACTGACCTTCCAAACAAAAAAGCAGTTAAAAAGAAGTAATTTCTTTTGACTAATCGTTTTAAAAACCCAGCTCCGGCTGGGTTTTTTGTTATTTTTAGGGATTAGACGTTAGAGATTAGAAGTTAGAGATTAGAAGTTAGAAGTTTGATCTGACCCCGATAAAGTAGAAGTTAGATTACACACATAAAAATGTGGGGTTATTTTTTTCTAACCACTAACCACTAACCACTAACCACTAACCACTAACCACTAACCACTAACCACTAACCACTCGCATTGATTTCTATTCCTGCTATTTTTAGCTACAATACGCGCCGTTCAATTTTCTGGTAAACACAGTGGCTACTATCTCAAATAACTCCGTCTTGGTACTTCGTGCTAAACAATTGGGCGAATCTCGCCGAGAATTTAAAGCCCGAGGAGCAAAACTCACACGCTGCGAACGGTGCTTATTAGCAGAACACTACTGCATTTGTGAAGGTGTTCAACAGGCTGAATGTGAAGCCGCTGTATGCCTATTGATGTATCATAACGAGAGTTTTAAACCCTCTAATACAGGGCGCTTAATTGCAGAAATTATTCCCGATAACCACGCATTTAAATGGGATCGAACAAATCCAGATAGCGCGCTTCTAAGTTTATTGGCCGATCCTCAGTATCAGCCGATGGTTATTTTTCCTGCCAGTGATGTTGAGGACGAAAACCGTGTGATTACCGAGGTGATACCTGAACAAGGCAAGCGTCCGCTTTTTATCTTTTTAGATGGCACTTGGCGTGAAGCTAAAAAGATGATCCGTAAAAGTCCCTACTTAGATCACTTACCCGTGCTGTCTATCACGCCTGAAAAGTTGTCTGATTATCGTTTACGTGTCGCTCCCCATGAACACCAGCTAGGAACGGCTGAAGTCGCTATTATGGTTTTGGCACTTGCCGGTGAAGAAGAAGCAACCAGCAGGCTAGAAGAGCACTTTATTAACTTTAGAGATGCCTATTTGCTTGGTAAAAGAAACAAAGGTCGCCCAGAGTAATTCTTGTATCAATTTGATTTATTGAGCGCTCTATTTTGAGGCAATAAAAGTTGAGGCAATAAAAGTCAGAGGTAAAAAAGCGCGTTGGTAACAAGGTATCAGTTTTGTGATTAGGTTTTATTAAATGAGAAACTTTTAACGTTGTTTACGTCAGCTTTTAATCCTTCAAAATGATTGAGTATTATTGCGGGTAGGTAGTATGCAAAAGAAAAGCGCGAACTATCTCTAGTCGCGCTTGCGGAATCTTCTTAATTTTCTGCATCCTGCAATTGAATCTAATCAACTCCATAAACTTTGCAAATCCATGCCATTACACTGTACTTAGTTGTTCTGTGTAATAAAGACTCTCCGGGTCTATATCCTGTCCATTCCTTTACATCCGTGCTGGTAAATACTTTACCTTTCCATTACGCATCATCGTGATGCTATCCCTTTATTAGCAATTCCCTTGCGTTGTCCTTACGACCTGTCCTTTATTCCACTTTTTGAACTCCTGTATAACAACACCCTGTTGTTATTCCATTTCACATCATCCTGATGCTGTCCATAAGCTGTCATTCCCTTGCGTTACTCTTCCTGAGCCTGTCCTAATATCCTTACTATCCTAATGAACCTTATCCGAGGTTTGATATGAGTAATGCTTCCCTATCCATCTACTCATAAAGCTTCATGCTTAGCTGATAAGTTAATTATAGAGAAATTGCCAAGCGCGAGTAGGTCAAAATCGTGCTTAAAATAGCGGTCATTTTATTGTCATTTTAATTAAATTGTTTATTTTCAGTTTGTTATGGGTTTTTATGTGGTTTTTGCTGTCTGCTTTTACTCAATAGCTGCCATGTAGGTAAGATATCTCTCACAAGTAACTTCCTAAATGGCAGCTAACATGATTGTTTTATGACTATTAACAGGTGCACTTTGCCTTAAGTGTAGGTAAAATATTTTGAGAATTGTTTTTATTTAGGTGTTAAATAATGAAAAAAACAGCGTTAGTCTTATTCACGGCTTTACTAAGCACACCTGCACTTTCAGCGGATGTCGTTAATATATATTCATTCCGACAACCTTTTTTAATTCAACCAATTTTAGATGATTTCACTCAGCAAACGGGCATAAAAACCAATGTTGTTTTTGCTAAAAAGGGCCTGATTGAACGCGTAAAGCGCGAAGGTAAGCATAGCAAGGCTGATCTCGTTTTGACGTCAAATTTTAGTGCGCTTGTACAGTTAGAAGAGCTTGGTTTAACGCAATCAATTAACAGTGATATTGTTAATGCAAATGTCCCCAGTACTTTTCGTGATGAACAAGGGCAGTGGATTGCACTTACTAAACGAGTGCGCAATGTCTACTCAGCAAAAGAGCGAGTTGGCGCGTTACCCACACTGAGTTATGAAGACTTAGCCGATCCAAAATACAAAGGTAAATTATGTACGCGCCCTGGTAAGCACCCTTATAACTTAGGCTTAGTAGCGTCTATGGTGGCGCATCACGGTGAAGTAAAAACAAAAGAATGGCTTGAAGGCGTAAAATCAAATTTAGCTCGTAAACCACAAGGTAACGACCGTGCACAAGTTAAAGCGGTAAAAGAAGGGCTGTGTGATATTGCCTTAGGTAATAGTTATTACTTTGGTAAAATGTTGCAGGATGAGCAGCAAAAGTCATGGGCTGAAGCGGTGCATATTAACTTCCCTAATCAAACAAACCGAGGCTCACATATTAATGTATCGGGGGTGGTGATGACGAAATATGCCAAAAACCCTGAAAATGCCTTGAAACTGATTGAGTATATGACCGACAATAAAGCGCAAAATATGTATGCCTCAGTCAATATGGAGTACCCAGTAAAACAAGGGGTTGCTTTATCTGATATGGTGGCATCATGGGGCAAATTTAAAGAAGATACTTTGTCGCTTGATGAAATTAGCAAATATCGCCCTGTGGCACTTAAGCTAATTGATGAAGTGAAGTTTGATTTATAACGCACAAAGCGTTATTCCAGCTTAAAAATTTGAAAAAGCTGTTTAAGCGGCATTGCTTAAACAGCTTTTGTTTTATATCGCCCTGTTATTAATGAAGGAATAACAGCCTCGTATGCATGTGAAGTTTTCGTTGTCTCGCTGGCAGTTAATAGCTTGGTTTATCGGGTTATTGCTTGTAACACCTCTTGGCTTTTTATTAGTGGAGTCTCTGCAAGGAGGCTCTGATGTGTTTCAGCACTTGTTTGATACTGTGTTGTGGGATTACACCCGCAATACTCTATTCTTGATTGCTGGAGTCGGGCTTTTAAGTTGCCTCATCGCGCTGCCATTAGCGTGGTTGACTGCGTATTGTGAGTTTCCGGGGCGAAAGCAATTTGAGTGGGCGCTCATGCTGCCACTTGCCATGCCGACCTACTTAATTGCTTATGTTTACACGGACTTACTCGATTATGCAGGTCCCGTACAAATTGCGCTACGTGATTGGTTTGGTTGGCAATCGCCGGATGACTATTGGTTTTTCGATATTCGTACCTTAACAGGAGCAATTGTGATGATTGCCCTTGTGTTGTATCCCTACCTGTATTTAATTTTCAAAACAGCACTGAGAGAGCAATCATTTAAACTTGTGCAAGCCAGCCAGTTAATGGGGTTGTCCCCTTTGCAAAGCTTCTTACGAGTAAGCTTGCCACTTGGCCGCGGCGCTATTGTGGCGGGTATTACCTTAATTAGCATGGAGGCGATGGCTGACTTTGCAACAGTGAATTATTTTGCTGTGAGTACATTGACGACCGCCGTTTACGATACCTGGTTGGGGTATTACTCTCTCACTGCGGCTGCAAAAATTTCTGGCATTATGCTGCTCATTTTATTCTTAACCCTGATGCTTGAGCGCTACAGCCGAAGAAACCAAGCCGTGTATGAGCGCCAATCAAGTGTTAATAGTGCGACGTTATACAGCTTAAAAGGCAGCGCAGCCTGGGGGGCAACAATAGCCTGTGGCCTTACTTTGCTGCTGGCGTTTTTATTACCCGTGGCAGTGCTTGTGAAGTACGCTATTGTGTATGCGGAAGATGCGTGGAATGGTGCATTTTTTAATTATGCATGGCAAAGCCTCAAGGTTGCTGTCGTCGTGAGTCTGGCGACTATTATACTGAGCTTATGTGTGCTGTTTTATCAACGCATAAGTAAAGACCGTTACCCCCTTATTCCTGGACGTCTAGCGAGTACAGGGTACGCACTACCAGGCACGGTGCTTGCTATCGCCGTTTTACTGCCTTTAACGCAGCTTGATGACTTACTGAATGCATGGTTAGAGCCGCACGGTTTTTCGTTAGGCCTAGTATTAAGTGGTACTCTATTTGCGATGGTTTTTGCTTATATAGTGCGTTTCTATGCAATTGCGCATGGAGCGCTTGAAAGTAGTTTCTTACGTATCAGCCCCTCACTCGATATGGCGAGTCAATCAATGGGCAAAGGGCCTTTTACAACCCTGTATAAAGTTCATTTACCCTTGCTAAAACGCGGTATATTAACCGCAGGATTATTGGTATTTATTGAATGTATGAAAGAGCTACCCGCCGCATTGCTCTTGCGTCCATTTAACTTTGAAACTTTGGCCACGCATGTTTTTCAGTACGTCAGTGATGAGCAATTAGAGTTAGCGTCTATTTCGGCCTTGTTTATTGTTTTAGTAGGACTAATTCCTTTGTATTTCGTTAATCGTTCGATGGAGCACAATCACTCATGAGTCATTTGATAATTAAAGACTTAGCCTACCAATATAATGGCACTAAGGTATTGAGTGAGCTTACTCTAAATGTGAAACAAGACGAAATAGTCTGTTTATTAGGCGCCAGTGGGTGTGGTAAAACCACCACGTTAAAAGCAATTGCAGGTATTTTACAGCCATCGCAAGGATACATGAGTATCGACTCACAAGTGGTCAGTGACAATCATCACTTTATTGCGCCAGAAAAACGAAATATCGGCATGATGTTTCAAGATTACGCTTTGTTTCCGCATCTAACAGTAAGCGATAACATTGCCTTTGGTTTGAGCAATATGAGTAAAGCACAAAAACGTGAGCGCGTGAGTGAAATGCTCAGGTTGGTTAAACTAGATGGCTGTGCAAAACGATACCCACATCAACTCTCCGGTGGGCAGCAACAACGTGTCGCAATAGCGAGAGCTTTGGCATATAAACCCAGTTTATTACTACTTGATGAGCCATTTTCGAACATTGATACCCAAGTGCGTTTTGAACTAATTGCTGATATCCGTCGGATTATAAAAGACCAACAAGTTTCCGCTGTTTTTGTGACGCACTCAAAAGAAGAAGCGTTTGCCTTTGCTGATACGCTTGCGGTGATGCACGGTGGAAAAATAGCGCAACAAGGCACTCCTGAGCAGTTATTTAGCCAACCTAACTCAAAGGAGGTTGCAGAGTTTCTTGGTACGGGCATATACTTAACGGCAAAAGTCTTAACGCCAACTGAATATGAAACGACGTATGGTGTCATACATTCGCTAACCGAAAGCAAGCATCAAGGTCAACACGGTGTGGTGTATGTACGACCTCATCATATTAAGTTATGTGAGGCAGAGCACGGCGATGTAAGTAGTCAAGCCATACTAAACAGACGTTTTATCGGTACGCGTTATGTGTATAAGGTACGTATTGCTGGGCAGGAGCTAGAAGTTGCTGCCGAAAATGATCGTGTACTAGCGGTCGAGCAACCAGTAAAAATAAAAATAATGCCACATACGGTCAATTTTTTCGAAGATTAAACAGAACGTTATAATCCTGAATTCCTTGTCTGTATGTTTGATAACGAGTAGCTAAGGATTCATTATGGCGCAAGCGCAATCTGGGATTTGTGCTGAAGCAAACTTACACGGTTTGCACCTGTTTTTTAATGTTTATGATGGTCACGATGAGTCATTACGCAAAAAACTTAAACGCGTAAGCGTCATTCAAGACGAGTTTGCAGACCAATTCTCTGAAGCCATGTTGTCATGTGTGGTTGCGCTTGGTGCGCAGTACTGGCCGCATATACTGCCAGAGTTTATTCCAAGCCAATTACAAAGCTTTCCAAATGTGACGCACAGTGAGCACGTCATGAGTGCGCAGCCATTCGATTTGTTTGTGCAAATTCGCTCTGATCGTGAAGATGTAAATCACCTTTTTGCTCTACAAATCATTAAATTATTTACACCTGATGTTGAGCTGGTGGAACAAGTTCGTAACTTTCGCTTTTTAGATGGCCGCGATTTTAATGGCTTTATTTATGCGGGAGACACTCCGCATGGGCGACAAAAGCGAAGCACCGCACTGATTGATAAGCCGGGTCATTTTGAAGATCAGGGAAGTTATATTCATGTGCAGCGTTTTGTGCATGACCTAAGCGTGTGGCAACATTTGTCATTATCTGAGCAAGAGCAAATCATGGGGCGTACACGTCTTGATAACACGTTAATAATGCCAGCTGTTGAAACGAGTCATGCAGTACGAAGTGAATTAAAAGATGAAAAGGGTCAGCCTCTCATACTCAATCAAAGCATGCCGTTTGGTGACGTTCATAAACAGGGCATTTTAATGGTGTCGTGTGCAGCGCAAGGTGATGCGTTTGAACAGGTACTCAAAAGCCGATTAGGGCAGGGCGAATGTTATGACCATTGGCTCGATTTTACACAAGCCGACATGGGGTCTGCATTTTTCGCCCCGTCAGTAAACTTTTTAAAGCAGCTTTAACGTTAAACTGTATCGAATAATGTTCTAACGCGGTCTAGCGTGACATCGATTTCAGAAATTTTTGCAGGGGCGATAAAAATAGTGTCGTCGCCTGCAATTGTACCCAGTACACCGTCTGCCTTACCTAATGAATCAAGTAATCGGGCAATCAGCTGTGCAGCCCCTGGGCTGGTACGAATAATAATCATCATTTCGTTGTGCATGATGTCGATAACAAGCTGACGAAGAGGGCTCTTTGCGGTTGGCACACCCATTTCGGCAGGTAAACAATACACCATTTCTTGTTTTGCATTGCGTGTGCGTACAGCGCCAAATTTACTCAACATGCGTGAGACTTTACTTTGGCTAATATTATCAAAGCCTTGGTCTTTTAATGCTTCGACAATCTCACCTTGTGAGCCAAAGTTTTCTTCTTTTAATAACGATTTAAACGCTTTGATCAGTGCTTCTTGTTTGTCTTGTGGTTGCATGTTGTCGTTTCTTTTATTCATCAAATATGAAGTAATTCTACACAATTCTGCATAGTTATGCAGTATTTGTTTGCATTTGTCGTCCAAATACCGTCACGTTACAGCTAAGTTTACAACTATGGTCGAAATTATACGCGAAATAAGCAGGATAAATTTGTTTTTAGTCGCTAATTTCATTATCTTTAGGGCCACAAATATTTCCTACCTCAAATTACGGAGAATTCCAATGAAAGTTGCTGTTTTAGGCGCAGCTGGCGGTATCGGCCAAGCATTGTCTTTATTATTAAAAACAAGTTTACCTGCAGGTTCTGAATTATCGTTATACGATGTTGCCCCTGTTGTTCCTGGTGTAGCGGTTGATCTTTCTCACATCCCAACTGACGTTAAAGTTGAAGGCTTTGGTGCAGACAGCTTGGACGCTGCATTAGTAGGTTGTGATATCGTTCTTATTCCAGCGGGTATGCCACGTAAGCCGGGCATGGACCGTGCGGACCTTTTCAACGTAAACGCAGGTATCATCAAAACATTAGCTGAAGGCATCGTTAAAAACTGCCCTAAAGCGTTAGTAGGTATCATCACTAACCCAGTAAATGGCACTGTGCCAATCGTTGCTGAAGTATTCAAAAAAGCGGGTACTTACGATGCTAACCGTGTATTCGGTATTACGACTCTTGACGTGATCCGTTCTGAAGCGTTTGTAGCTGAGCTTAAAGGCTTAAGCGCAACTGACGTTAAAGTCCCTGTTATTGGTGGTCACTCTGGTACAACCATTCTGCCACTTCTTTCACAAGTTGAAGGCGTTACTTTCACTGATGAAGAAGTTGCAGCACTTACTCCACGTATCCAAAATGCAGGTACTGAAGTTGTTAACGCTAAAGCTGGTGGCGGTTCAGCAACACTTTCAATGGGTGCCGCAGCGGCTCGTTTTTGTATGTCTTTAGTGAAAGGCTTACAAGGTGAAGACGTGGTAGATTACGCATACGTTGCTGTTGAAAATGGTGATGCTGCTTACTTCGCACACCCAGTACGTTTAGGTAAGAACGGTGTTGAAGAAATTCTTTCTTACGGTGAGTTAAGTGCATTCGAAGAGCAAGCTAAGAACGACATGCTAGCGACACTTAACAAAGACATCCAAGAAGGTGTTGATTTCATCAACGGTTAATCTCGATTGATGCTAAGCGCTTCACATGCATGTTGAAGCGCTTAAAACAAAAAAGCCTGCAATTGCAGGCTTTTTTAATGGCTCGAATAAAGTATCGCTTAATGATCGCGGGCGACCGCAATCCGCGCTAAGCTTTCTAATGCTTGTTTGTATGGCGTGTCGGGTAAAAAAGCAATGCATGCAATGGCTTTATCAGCTTCTTGCTCTGCTTTTTGCATTGTAAACTCAAGGGCTTTGGTATCAGCGAGCGTCGCTAGAATGCTGTCTAAGTGATCCATACCATTGCCTAGCTCAATGGCTTCACGAACTAGTTTTACTTGCGCTGGTGTGCCTTTTTGTATCGCGTAAATAAGCGGTAAAGTTGGTTTACCTTCAGCTAAGTCATCACCAATATTTTTGCCAAGTTGCTGTGCATCAGCATTGTAATCAAGTACATCATCTACTAGTTGAAAAGCAGTTCCTAAATGCATGCCGTATAGGTTTAATGCGTCGAGGACTTTTTCGTCTTGCTCGGTAATGATAGCGGCAAGACCCGTTGCGGCTTCGAAAAGCTTGGCGGTTTTGCTGTAAATAACCTGCATATAGCTTTGTTCGGTGGTGTTAGGGTCATTACAGTTCATAAGCTGCAACACTTCACCTTCAGCAATGACATTGGTCGCATCAGCTAAAATTTGCATGATCGGCATTTTGCCAAGCCCAACCATAAGCTGGAATGAGCGAGTGTAAATAAAATCACCCACGAGCACACTGGCTGCATTGCCAAACTCTGCGTTTGCGGTAGGTGTACCTCGACGCAAATTAGACTCATCAACCACGTCATCATGCAGCAAAGTTGCTGTGTGAATAAACTCAATGATGGTTGCTAGGGTAATGTGATCTTTACCCTCATAGCCTAAAGCTTTAGCTGCTAAAATAGCTAACATGGGGCGAACACGCTTGCCACCACTGTTAACTATGTATAAACCAAGTTGATTAACCAACGCGACATCTGAGCGCATTTGGGCATGTATAAGTTGATTGACGTCATCCATTTCATTTTCGATTAACGCCTGGATAGCTTTTATATCCATTGATCTCCGAGCCAATTTTTATGGGTATACGAGGCTGATTGTACATCAAAAATTGCGCTTGCTCGATATTTTGTGATGATTCAATAAAAAAACACGTTAAAGTTTCTGTTTTCGGCTCAATTATAGCGACTTAATTTTATCTGCTTGTTTAATAAGTGAACATTCTAGACTGATTTATTAGCTATATTTGCCTCGGTCATTTAATTGTCACAAGATCGCAAAAACCGCTTGGCAAGCGGTGTTTTTAGGATAAAATAAGGGAAAATATTGAATTGCCCTTAATGCAGCTATTTTTTATTCATTTTATCTAAAAAGAGGCTTGCTAGTTTTTGCGCATTAGCGTAAACTTCGCGCCCTATTGAAGAATATTTTAGTTGCGTCGATTTGAGGGCGCACAGACGGAGTTAATTATGTACGCGGTTTTCCAAAGTGGTGGTAAACAGCACCGTGTGACTGAAGGTCAAACAATTCGTCTTGAGAAATTAGACGTTGAAACTGGTGCAGCAGTTGAATTTGATTCAGTACTTTTAGTTGCTGATGGTGAGAAAATCGAGATCGGTGTACCGTTCGTAAACGGTGGTAAAGTGACAGCTGAGGTTGTTTCACACGGTCGCGGTGAGAAAGTGAAGATTGTTAAATTTAGACGTCGTAAGCATTCTCGTAAGCAAATGGGCCATCGTCAATGGTTCACTGAAGTTAAAATCACTGGCATTAGCGCTTAATTAGAGGTACTTAGAAATGGCACATAAAAAAGCAGCTGGTAGTACTCGTAACGGTCGCGATTCAGAAAGCAAACGCCTAGGTGTTAAGCGTTTTGGTGGCGAGTCAGTTCTAGCGGGTAGCATCATTGTTCGTCAACGTGGTACTAAGTTCCACGCTGGTGCAAACGTAGGTATCGGTAAAGACCACACTATCTTCGCAAAAGCAGATGGTAAAGTTCAATTCGAACAGAAAGGTCCTTTAAACCGTAAATACGTAAATATCGTAGCTGAGTAATCATCTCGATATTTGAAAAACCCCGCCTTTGCGGGGTTTTTTGTTTTAAGGCACTCGATTATATAGCTAAGCATCTTCGGCACTGTACGAAGATGCTTAGCTATATAATTAGGTGTATAATACAGTTATTAACAAGCCAATCTTAAAGTGAGTAATCATGAAGTTTGTAGATGAAGTGGAAATTCGTTGTGACGCGGGTGATGGCGGCAGCGGTGTCGTATCTTTCCGACGTGAAAAATATGTGCCGGATGGCGGTCCTGATGGCGGCGATGGCGGCGATGGTGGCAGTGTCTATCTACAGGCCGATGAAAACTTAAATACCTTAATTGATTATCAGTTTGAGCGTTTTCATAAAGCAGAGCGTGGCACCAATGGTCACGGTCGCAATATGACCGGTAAGAAGGGCAATGATTTAGTCCTTAAAGTACCTGTTGGAACCCGTATTACAGATGTTGATACTGAAGAGTCATTAGGTGATTTAACGATGCATGGCCAGAAACTGGTTGTTGCAAAAGGGGGCTTCCATGGCTTGGGGAATGCACGCTTTAAATCAAGTACGAACCGTGCTCCGCGCCAAAAAACATTAGGTACGCCTGGCGAAGTAAGAAATTTACGTTTAGAACTGATGTTGCTTGCTGATGTTGGCTTACTGGGGTTACCTAATGCTGGCAAATCAACATTTATTCGCAGTGTATCTGCGGCTAAACCTAAAGTTGCTGACTATCCATTTACAACGCTTATTCCTAATTTAGGGGTTGTGCGTCCTGATGCTAATAAGTCATTTGTCATAGCCGATATTCCAGGATTAATCGAAGGTGCCTCTGATGGAGCGGGTCTTGGTATTCGCTTCTTAAAACACTTAGAGCGTTGTCGTGTGCTGTTACATATCATCGATATTATGCCTGTCGATGGCACTAACCCAGTGGACAATGCGTTTGCGATTGTTAATGAGCTTCATCAGTACAGCCCTAAACTTGCTGATAAACCGCGTTGGTTAGTGTTTAATAAAATAGATTTGCTGCCAGAAGACGAAGCTGAAGCACTTTGCCAACAAATAGCTGAAGAGCTGGGTGAAGAAACCAATGTTTACCGAATTTCTGCCGCAAACAAGCAAAATACCCAAGCACTTTGCCACGATATCATGGCGTTGCTTGATAGTATGCCGAAAGAGAAATTCGCTGAAGAAGAGAAAGAAGAAGTTGAATTTAAATGGGATACATACCATCAAAAAGCAACGTCGAAAGATGACGACGACGATTGGGATGATTGGGACGATGATGACTACGATGTTGAAGTTATCTACCAACGTTAAAGTTTAAAACGGAAAAGGAGCCTCGCGCTCCTTTTTTATTAATAAGAAAAAAGTATTAAAGGTGTAGTGTGAAAATTTCAATGATTGCTGCAATGGCAAATAATCGTATTATTGGTCAAGACAATCAAATGCCTTGGCATTTGCCTGCCGACTTACAGCACTTTAAACAGGTTACTATGGCTAAACCTGTGATTATGGGACGTAAAACCTTTGAGTCTATAGGTCGACCATTACCAGGGCGTCAAAACATAATTATTAGCCGTAATGCTGATTATAAAGCGGAAGGGATTGAGGTTGTAACGTCGCCAGATGCGGCGCTAGCCCTAGTAAAAGAGGCAGATGAAGTGATGATCATCGGTGGAGGAAATATTTATCAGCAGTTTCTTCCTCACGCAGAGCGACTTTATTTAACCTTCATTGATCTTGATGTAGAGGGAGATACGCAGTTCCCAGATTACGAAAGTGTTGCTAACTGGACAGTTGTCGAGCAGGAAGAGAAACTGCCAGATAACAACAATCCACACCCGTATACTTTTGTTACTTTGTATAAAAAACCTTAACAATATTGCGATAAAATGGTTTGATTGGTACAATAATAGTCAAGCTTGGTAAGCTAAAAGTATTACATAAGGGCAAAATATGATGAAGTTACCAAATATGTTATTAGCCGCAGCAGTTGTTACGGCTTCAGTTGCGTACACAGCACCTGTTAAAGCCGACGATCAACAGTTGGCGCTTTCACTTTGTGAGTACATTGCTGCAGATGATAAGAATCGTTTACGTGATAAACTAAAAAGTTCACGCGTAAAGATCCGTAATATCATCGACGCTTTTAAGTGCAATGACAACAACATGCTTCGTCATGCAATTGTGAGTGGTGCAAACGATACGGGTGAGTATATTGTTAAGCGTTTACCATCTTCTTCATTTGAAGACGGTGCAGACATCGCATGGGCTGAAGCCAATGGCTTTGGTGGCTCGCCAGTTGTTGCTGCTATTAAAGAGCGCGCAGGTCTTTAATAGTAAAGCCAAACAGATTTATAAAAACCGCACTCGTTGCGGTTTTTTTATGTCTGTGAATAATACCAATTCAAAATCATACTAATACCTATCTGCAATAATTCTTACTCATTTTGAGTGATTACACCAGTCGCTAGCTGCGTTAAAAATGTCTGATTTACGACTGCATGGATGCCGGAGGGAGAGTAATGCAGGAGCAATTGCCGAGAACAACTAAATAACTAAATTTTTGCCTTGTTATCAACGCGGTTTTATTGCCTCAAAATAGACCTTTTAATTAAGCGCAGTGGTATGAATGGGGATCATTGAATGAGCTGATGGGGAATAAAAAAACCGTGTTTGCGATGCTAAACACGGTTTTTCTATTTAGGTATAGCGAAGGCTATTTAAACTTTAAAGGCATCCACCGACAGTCGTAACTCTTCAGCTAATTTAGCGACTTCTGAGCTTGAAATGTTCGTCTGGTTAGCCCCTTCAGCTGTTTGTTCAGCAATAGCAACGATTGACTCTAAGCGCTCGCTGATCTCTTGCGAGACTTGTTGTTGTTCGTGCGCAGCTGTCGATATTTCTTCACTTACGTTATGTGCTTGGGCAACAGCTGCGGTGATTGAGTCAAGTGCAGTGTTGGCTTGGTCTGATTGCTCAACACATGATTCAGCTTGTTGCTTACCTTTAGACATTGCGGCAACAGCGGCTTCAGCACCAATTTGCAGTGATTCAATCATGGCTTGGATTTCCTGCGTAGACTCTTGAGTTTTGCTCGCAAGAGAGCGTACTTCGTCTGCGACAACAGCAAAGCCACGGCCTTGTTCACCTGCGCGTGCTGCCTCAATAGCGGCATTAAGTGCAAGAAGGTTTGTTTGCTCTGCAATGCCACGTATCACATCTAAGATACCGCCAATTGATGCACTGTCTTTATGCAGCTTATTAATGACTTGAGACGCGTCATCGACTTCACGAGCAAGCTGTTCAATCGTCGCTTTGTTTTGCGATGAGATACCCTTAACACGCTCGGCTTCTTTATCTGCGTTTTTAATTTCACTCAGCGCTTGTTGAGCACTGCTGCTAACCGCTTGAGAGGTACTGCTCATTTCTGTCGTCGCCGTTGCTGCTTGTTCTACTTGTGCTTGCTGGTTACGAATGGCTTGGCTTGACTCTTCGGTAATCGCCGATGTTTCCTCAGACGCAGCGGCAAGTTGCGTAGAACGAGAAATAATACCTTGGATTAGCGTACGTAAGCTTTCTATTAATGTATTACAGCTACGTGAAAGCTCACCAAATTCATCTTTTGCAGTGTCATCTAAACGTTGTGTCATATCACCACTGGCAACGATATCTAGAATACGGTTTACTTCAGAAAGTGGCTTAGTGATACGGTTTACAGTCATGGCTGCAACAACGATTGCAATGAGCGTTGCAATAATCATAGCGACCCAAGTCCAAAGCGTAGCCGTTGTTACGTTACCACTGACGTCTTGCTGTAAATCAAAGGCAAGCACTGTGGCATGATCAACGAGTTCACGCAGTTGTGTTAATGCTTCTGTTGTCGAGTTTTCGGCATTAGCAAGCTCCGCTTCAGTTTGAGCAATGGCATCAATTAAACGTTTTTTGTTGGCCGATAAACTATTTG
Organism: Pseudoalteromonas sp. JSTW; assembly: GCF_013423925.1. Taxonomy (NCBI): domain Bacteria; kingdom Pseudomonadati; phylum Pseudomonadota; class Gammaproteobacteria; order Alteromonadales; family Pseudoalteromonadaceae; genus Pseudoalteromonas; species Pseudoalteromonas sp. JSTW. Next base: position 2,963,233 of record NZ_CP058972.1, on the reverse strand, counting down.
AACCTTTTACATTGTTGGCAAGTGTTTCAAAGTAGCCGTTTAAATCATTGTATAGGCTTGCATTCGACTCAATAACAGCGGGGCGAATTAAGCTTAAGCTGCGCTCAATTTCTTCAAGGTAATATATTTGCTCTTTTTTAATGATTTCTAGCGTATTCAGTGTTTTCACTGTGAGCATATCAGTGCTGTTAGTCACTAATGATTGAAAATGATTTTCTAAGTTATTTGCCGCTTGATAAGCACGTGAGTGATTCTCTTCTAAGCCATCAATATCAATAATATCGAGTACCACAGAGTTTGCATCTTCAGCGCTAAGCTCAATACTTTCAAGTTGAGTACTGAGAGTTTTGTTAAGTTCAAGCTGCGTTTTTTTATCTTTAAACAGGTTATCAACCGATTTAGCAAAACGTTTATAGGTTTGTTCTACTTGTTGACTACTTTGTTTTAGTTTTGGGTCATCACTAACCACGTTTTGTAAATCTTGATAAGAATTATCATAACGTTTTTTCTGTTCATTAAAGCTGCTACGTGTCGCTGCTAGCTCATCTTGTGATGCTGTGTAAAAGCTCGCTTGTGCGGATTTACTCATTAAGATGAATTCGACCTGTAGCTCATAGCTTTTATCGAGAGCAGGGAGTGACAGCTGATTAACTCGCTGTGTAGATTGATCAATATTGGTAATTCTGATCAATGAGTTACCACCAATAAATAGCAAGAGTAGGGTAATGACAATAAAGCCGCCCCAAATACGCTGTCTAACGGTCAAGTTCATATGTAATTCCACTAATAGTACTAATCAGTATTTATCGGCAGGGTTGCTGATAAGTTAAGTATTTAAATTAAATTGGCTTTTATTTAAATTTACTTTAATTGATATAAATCTAACAGATGTTCAGTTATTTTTCAGTTAATTTAGATAAAAGAGTGAGAACTTTCGACAAAACGCTCTTTTTTACTGAGTTCCATGAGAGTCATTTCTCCTCCCCACACACAGCCTGTATCAAGGCCATGTATATTTGCTCGTTGGGTTTTTCCTTCAATTGCCGCCCAGTGACCAAAAACAATCTGCTGCGTTAATTGCGTTATATTCGGGTGTTCAAACCACGGTATTGTTGAGCTATTTGCACTGGTACTGGTTTTGTTTGTGAGGTCTAAATGGGCCTCTTTGTCTACAAAACGCATGCGTGTGAAGTAATTTACAATGTAGCGAAACTTAGCTTCATTACTGAGTGTTGACTGCCATTTAGGCGGATGAGTATCGTACATATGGCTAAAAAAATGTCGAGCATCAGCACCTTGATAGCAATTCTTTGCAAAGCGAGCGCGTTTCAATGCTTTCTTAATCGACCAATTGGGGTTTAAACCGGCATGACTTATGAACATGTCATATTTTTCAAGCCATAGAGCAAGTGGTTGTTGCTGTAAAAATTGAATATAGTCAGTGAGTTTAGAGCTGCTAAAAACAGCACTGAGCTTATCTTTTGGGTTGTGTGGTTTATTTAAATGATAACACGCGATCATGTGCAGGTCATGATTGCCAAGCGTAATGCTGACACTGCCTTGCATTGCATAGAGTCGCTCAAGGCACCCAAGGGAATCTGGGCCTCGAGCAACTATGTCACCAACTAGGTATAGGTGGTCTTTGCTAGGATTAAAATTAACGCGCTTGAGTAGTGCGTCAAATTCACTGTAGCACCCTTGCAAATCCCCTATCGCGTAGTCAGCCATCGATACTTAATGCAGTATGTTAGGGCGTGCTAGACGAAACACGTCTATCGGGGCTTCAAATTCAGTGCCGAATTCGTTACGCATGGTGTAATAACCTTGCATTGTCCCTACAGGGGTGTCGAGCACTGCGCCGCTGGTGTATTTATAACTTTCACCTGGGGCAATAGTGGGGGTTTCACCAACGACACCTTCGCCTTGAACTTCGACTTCCTTGCCATTGGCATCGGTAATTAACCAGTAGCGACTTAATAGCTTAGCACTGCACAAACTATGATTTTTAATCGTGATAGAGTAAGCAAAAACGTATTTATCTTGTTCAGGCTCCGATTGACCTTCAACGTAGAAGGTCTCAACAGAGACCTTAATTGGCGAACCTAAATTACTGCTTGTTGTCATAAATCCAATTAGCTATATCAATAAATTGTTGTAAAGACAGACTTTCTGCACGAAGTGTAATATCAATACCAATGCCTGTAAGTTCTTCAGCAGTCAGTAGGTTTGATAAACTGTTGCGCAGTGTTTTACGACGTTGGTTAAACGCTTCTAAGCACACAGTGTTTAAAAGCTTGGTACTTTTAGCTGTACGTTGCTCAGGCTTCTTAGGGATCAAACGAATGACCGCTGAATCAACTTTAGGTGCAGGTTTAAAGCACTCTGGGGGCACATCAATCACTGGCATTGCATGGCAGTAATACTGTGTCATGACAGTTAAGCGGCCAAAAGCTTTGCTACCAGGGCTTGCTACCATGCGCTTAACAACCTCTTTTTGAAGCATAAAGTGCATATGCTCAACGTTGTCAGCAAATTCAAATAAATGAAACAGCAGAGGAGTCGAAACATTGTATGGCAAGTTACCAAAAATCTTTAGTTTTTCGTCTTCTTTAATCAGGGTGCTAAAATCAAACTTCATTGCATCACCTTGATGCACTGTTAGTTTTGGCCCTAAAAAAGGATGGCTTACTAAACGCTCTGCTAAGTCTTTATCTAGCTCAACAACAGTTAGATGGCCACTTAAGTCTGCAACGGGTTCGGTGATAGCACCAAGACCAGGGCCGATTTCTACTAAATTGTCTTCGGGTTTAGGATCGATAGCCGTCACAATTTTATCGATGATCATGTCATCATTTAAAAAGTTTTGGCCAAAACGCTTTCTGGCGCGGTGTCCTAAATGTACTTTATCAGTCATTAATTTTGTGCTTTTTCATGGGCGAGCTTAATTGCTTCGCGGATCGCTAATTCAAAACTACCCACATCGGCGGTTCCTGTACCGGCTAAATCAAGCGCCGTACCGTGATCCACTGATGTGCGAATAAATGGCAAGCCAAGGGTGATGTTCACCGAGTTGCCGAAACCTTTGTATTTTAGCACAGGTAATCCCTGATCGTGATACATAGCAAGCACGGCGTCGGCCTGTGACAGGTATTTATCTTGAAATAATGTATCAGCGGGCAGCGGACCAATTAAATTCATACCCTGATTATTTAATAATTCGAGGGTGGGGGCTATCGTATCTATTTCTTCGCGGCCTAGATGACCATCTTCACCTGCATGTGGGTTTAAACCACAGACCAAAATACGTGGTTTTTCGATACCAAATTTAGTCTGTAGATCGTGGTTTAAAATCGTTGCCACCTTGCTTAGGCGCTCAACGGTGATAGCACGTGACACATAAGCTAATGGAATATGTGTAGTGACAAGGGCAACACGTAATCCCTCGGTTGCAAGCAGCATCACTACATCTGCTGTATTAGATTGCTGCGCAAAGTACTCGGTATGACCGCTAAACGAAATACCCGCTTTGTTGATAATGCCTTTGTGCACTGGGCCTGTGACTACTGCCGCAAAGGTGCCATCCATATTTTTTTCACTGGCGATACGAAGCGTATCTAACACATATTGACCGTTTGCATCATTTAAGACACCCACTTCAACTTCTTCAGCTAGGTCAACCTGATGCAAATAGACACTGCCTGCCGGTGCAATTGCTGGAGCTTGGTCTTCATCAAATTTGATCAGGTCGATGTTTAAACCAAGCTGTTTGGCGCGTTGTTTTAATAACGCACCATCAGCAATTACGACAAGTTGGGCATCCCACGCGTGTTGCGCTAACTTAATTAATAAATCAGGGCCTATACCTGCGGGTTCACCTGGGGTGATTGCTACTCTTATTGTCATAATGATTATTCTACAGGGAAGATATCAACATGAGCTTGCTCACGCATTTCTTGCTGCCAGTTGAAGCTTTCTTCTTTAAACTTACGATTAAACAGCAGTTGATGCGCACGGTTACGTTTAGCAAGTTCAGTCTTATCTGCGACGCGTTTATCAAGCAACTGCACAATATGCCAGCCAAATTGCGTTCTAAATGGCTCACTGATCTCGTTTTTATCAAGTGACAACAAGGTATTTTTGAACTCAGGCACATAGGTGCTTGGGTCTGTCCAATCGTATTCGCCGCCTTTTAGCGCAGAACCTGGATCTTCAGAGTACTCTTTTGCAAGTTCAGCAAAGTCGGCGTTACCTTCACGCAAGTCTTTCGCAAAGCCTTTAAGCATCTCGCGCGCTTTTTCTTCGCTTAAAATGATAGACGGTTTAATAAGGATGTGACGAGAGCGAACTTCTGTGGTTTCAACTACTTGGCGACCACGTACATCTTGTACTTTAATAATGTGGAAACCTGCGCCTGAGCGAAGCGGACCAACGATATCGTCTTTTTTCTGACCTTTTACAGCCTCTGCAAAGAGTGAAGGCATTTCATTAATACCCATCCAGCCTAACTGACCACCTTCAAGCGCTTTTGAGCCACTTGATGATGAAATCGCAATGCGCTTGAACTCTTTACCTTCTTTTAAAAATTCAATGACTTTGTCAGCACGTGTTTTAGCGCTGGCAATTTCATCGGGTGTTGCATCACTTGGAATATCAATCAAGATGTGGCCGATATTGTACTCTTCGGCATTTTTACCTTGTGTTTCCATTATTTTTAAAAGGTTATCAATTTCTTGTGGGCTGATGTAAATACGGCGATCGACGTTAGCACGTGTAACTTGCTGGGTGGTGATCTCTTTACGTATTTCTTCGCGGTAAGCGGGAAAACTTTCACCAGCCGCTTCAATCGTGCGACGCAAATCAGCAATCGTGCCACCTTGCTCGCGAGCCATGTTTTCTAGCGTTTGGTCAAGCTGTGAATCCGAAATCTCAAGGCCCATACGCTCTGCAAGTTGCATCATAAGAGTTTGGCTTACAAGTCGTTCAATCGCTTGAATGCGCAACGTATCATCCGATGGGAGCTCTTGGCCTTGCTCGGCTGCTTGTGCTTTTACGCGATTAATAATTGTGTCGACTTCGCTTTGTAAGATAACACCTTGGTTAACGATGCCGACGACTTTGTCTATTTCGACAGGTTTTGCGAAAACGCTTTGGCATAAGCCAACTGTTAATAATGCTGATGCAAATAATTTTTTTAAATTCATACTTTTTCTAATACTCTTGCTAATAGTACTGCGGTACTAGTTATTAAGAAAATACGGTCTACGATAGCCAAAAATACCTTGTTGTAATAATTTTTGTGCATCATAACGGCTTTTACTACCAAGTCCTTTTAACACGATATTGAAGCCAATACTGGTATCAAAAGTGGCTTGCTCTTGGCCAATCGCTTGATTCAAATCGGTTTCGATTTGACGACGGCCAGTGATTTGAAACGCCCAGCAGCACGATTCATACTGCAGGCCGCTGAAAACCTCAATGCTACGACCACTTTCTAAATCGCGGTGATAGCTGCCAACAAACTGCCAATCATGTGTTAGCGGAATGCTGGTAAATAGACCAACTTGCTCGATTGTATTGCCTGAGACATCATTTGCATAGCGATGGTTCAATTGTACGAGCTGTTTATCGTCACCTTTGTAATCTAAAGTGATATTTGACTGGATTATTTCTTTACCATCGGTGTCATATTGAATCCCCCCAGATAAATACCAGCGACGGTGCCAATGTAACATGGTTTGCGCGGCAAACAAGGCATTGTAGTTTGTATCAGACTGAATCCCTTGCGAAGTCGGTTTGGCATCATCGCTTAAATAAAAGATTTGCCCAGCACTGAAATTAAACACTTCTTCATTGTCGCTGCTAAATAAGCGCGTTGTTGCACCTAAAGTAAATTGGTTTGCGGTTGCTATGCGGTCGATGCTCGAAAAGCGACGATCTCTAAATAAACCAAAAAAGTCATCTTGTAACTTGGTGGTATCGTAAAGGCCAATATTCGACTGGTCTTTATTGGGTGTATACAAATACTGAATTTGAGGTTCTAACGTTTGAATGCCTTCTTTGAAGAAAAAAGCGGTTTCACGTTCAAAGTTTAGTTGGCTGTATAAACGTACTTTTGGCAGTGTACGTGTGACTTTTTCTTCAAAGTCAGTGCCCGTTAGATCACCGTGTTGATTATAAGTGGTGTGTAATAGGCTTACTTCAGATAAAAAAGACCACGCATACTCTTGATACCCCAAACTGGCTTTTGGTTCAATGTGAAGGCGGCTTGCTTCATCAATCACTGCATTGTTATTGGTAAAGTAGCTAAGTTCACCGTCGAGTGTTAAATCGACACCATAAAAGTCGTATGGGTTAGTTTGTGAAAAACTAATTTGTGGTAATGCTGCATAAGATTCACGGTGATCACCGAGCACTTCAAAGCTTTGAAGTTTGATGTCGGTACGCCACGTATCACCTAAATGCGTTAGTGAGCCTGTACGATATAACTGGGTATCTGTGCGAGTGGCATAATTCGAATTTAAATCGGTTAAGTAGTTATCATCACTCACATTGGTAATATCAATGTTGCCGCGCCAGTTCTCACCAAAATAACTTTGCTGTTGCCAGTGAAATAAATAGCGCGAGTCAACACTTGGCTCTTCGTCGTCTTTATCAAGGTACTCTACAGCGATTAAACCGTTATTTTGCTCTGTTAAATAACGAAACTCACCAATCATTTGTAAGCCACGCTTAGACATATAGCGTGGCGTAATTGTTGCGTCGTAATTTGGCGCTATATTCCAATAATACGGCGTGATAGTTTCAAGACCGTAGCGACCAGAGCTTGAGAAATTAGGTGTTAATAATCCTGACTTACGGCGGTCATCTAATGGAAAAGTGAAATAAGGGATATACAACACGGGCGTATCGAATACGCGTAATACGGTATTGTGAGTTTCACCCCAGCCATCTTCACTCGATAAATCAATTTCATCTGCTTCAATTGCCCATACCGGTGTTTCGCCCGGACAGGTAGTAAAGCTTGCGTTCATGAGGTTTAGGCCAGACTCATTGACTGTCAGTTTTTCTGCGCCACCATGACCGAGCTGGTCGGTGAGCTTATAGTCAGCGCCAAGTAGGCTTAATTCAGAGTTATTTAAATCTGCGTTGAGCCCAGAGCTATTAATTTGGCTAACTTTATCGCGATAAACGATAGGGCCGGTTGCATTAAGTAGACCACGTTGTTTGTCAATCAGTGCACTTTGTGCGGACAAATTCATCGTTAGGGTGTTAATATCTACATTACCGGTAAATTCTGCGCTTTGGGTACCCAATAGTTCAATATCATCGGATTTGATATCGATCATATTAAGTTCAAGGCCAGGGAGCGGTTGCCAAGCTCTGGTTTGCATTGAAGTGCCACAAAAGTTGTGTGCCAGTTCAGTTTCGGCGAACGATGGTGCGCTAAGTACGCTTAGCATCATTATGCCCCAGGTTTTGCTCATTTAATGACCTTAATGCTCTTTGGTTGGATATAAGCTAGACATAATAAAGGAAAACAATGGCAAATACAGTAATTGACTTAGTGAAAAATAGATATCTTACTAAATGAATCGTTATAAAAGTTTACAGCAGTTTTTAAATCCTCATTTTAAGGAGGATGAATATCAATTAGCAGCCATCACTGGCGATGCGAGTTTTCGTCGGTATTTTCGTATTAATACCGCAGAACAAAGCTTCATTGTGATGGATTCTGATCCTGATAAATTAGATAACACGCCCTATATTGAACTAAACAAAGTGTTCTCTAAACATGGTTTTAAATTACCAAAAATTCTTCAGGCTGATGAAAAGCAAGGCTTCTTTTTACTGAGTGATTTAGGCAATACACATTTAGCTGACTTACTTGGCGATGAAGACCGCACGCTACATTATAAGCATCTCATAAAGCTCAGTGCACAATGGGCGCAAACACCGCCTGCTCAATATATGAAAGTGTTTGATGATGACTTTTTGCAATTTGAATTGAGCATTTTTAGCGAATGGCTTGTCGATGCGTTTATTGATTGTTCGTTGTCGGATGAGCAAACACAGATGTGGCAAGATGCCTGTCAACTGCTGGTCAATAATGCGCTGGCGCAACCTATAGTGACCGTACACCGTGATTTTCATAGTAGAAATATTATGCGTACAGGACAGCAGTGGGCGATTATTGACTACCAAGATGCAGTGCAAGGGCCAGTGTGTTATGACTTAGTGTCGTTACTTCGAGATTGCTACTTTCAACTTCCTGAACATGAACTCGACTATTTACTGCATTTTGCCTATGACGAATTTACCAAGCAGCAGTTAATTCACGGAATTACGTTTGAGGTGTTCAAACGGTGGTTTGATTTAACAGGAATACAGCGTCACTTGAAAGCGGCCGGTATTTTTTGTCGTTTAAAATTACGCGATGGAAAATCTGGCTATTTAAATAATGTGCTGCCAACGCTTCAGTATATTAGTAATGTAAGTAAAGATTACCCAGAGTTAAGTGCACTCAGTGAGTGGATTGAACACACTATCATTGTGCAGACTAAAAAGCGGTTAGACAAAGAGATTAAATGAAAGCAATGATTTTAGCGGCAGGCCGTGGAAAACGCATGATGCCGTTGACTAGTACGCTGCCTAAACCGATGTTAAAAGTGGCAGGTAAACCATTATTAGCACACCACATTATTAACTTACGCCAAGCAGGCATTGTTGATATTGTCATAAACCTTGCATGGCAAGGAGATAAAATAAAGCAGTACTTTGGCAATGGCGAAGCGTTTGGCGTCACCATACAGTACAGCCAAGAGTGCGAAGGTGGGCTTGAAACAGCCGGTGGCATACTTCACGCTTTGCCCTTGCTTGGCGAGCACTTTGTGGTGATTAACGGGGATGTATTTACTGATTACGATATGACGTCACTCACACAACTGCATTTAGAACCCGGCGAAGCGCACCTTGTTTTGGTTGAAAACCCAGCCCACAATCCTGACGGTGATTTTGCGTTACGCCATTTAGGTCCCGATAGTCAAAAGTACACGTTTTCAGGTATTAGCCGTTTTCATGCTGACTTTTTTAAAGGCCTAACACCGGGTGTGCTTGCACTAGGGCCTATCCTGCGTGAGAAGCTGGCAGAGTATCAAGTATCCACTGAGCTGTACCTTGGTCAGTGGGACGACATAGGCACACCAGCCAGACTCGACGAACTAAACCAGCGCTTAGCTGTAAAATAACAACGAGGGTTTATCATTATGTGGGGAAAAGTACTGGGATTCTGTTTTGGCTTTATGTTTGGCCGGTTTGTTGGCGCTTTGCTGGGGTTGTACCTTGGTCACATGTTTGATCGCAGCTTAAAACAAGACTTTGATAAAGCGGGCGGTTTCTCCGGCCTGTTTAAAGGTGATGATATTAATGAACGTCAAGCGCTGTTTTTTTCAAGCTGCTTTGCGGTTATGGGTCATATTGCCAAATCAAATGGTCGAGTCAGTGAAACGCACATTAAAGCTGCGAGTGTCTTTATGAATGAAATGGGCTTGTCGGGTGATGAGCGCCGTGAAGCACAAGATGCATTTCGAAGCGGTAAAGAAGCCGATTTTTCACTAAAAGAAACGGTTCATGATTTTAAAGAACGTTTTGCCCGTCGTCATGACTTGCTGCAATTGTTTCTAGAAATTCAAATTCAAATGGCATTCTCTGATGGTCATCTTGCAGAACAAGAAAAACAATTATTGCACGAGGTGAGTAAACAGTTAGGAATTTCGCGCACACAATTTTCATTCTTACTAAAACGTTACCAAGCTGAATTTGCATTTCGTCAGCAGCAACAGCGCTTTTATGAGCAACAAAACCAACAACACAGTACTCATAATGAGCAACATGGTCATCGAGTCCCGCCAAACAATAGCATGAACCGTGCTCAGGCACTTGCGTTACTTGGCTTAAGTAAGGATGCGTCTGCGCGTGATATTAAAGTAGCTTATCGTAAGCTCATGGCACAGCATCACCCTGATAAGCTGGTATCGCAAGGGCTACCTAAGCACATGATGGAAGTCGCGGTGAAGAAAAGCCAAGATATTCAAGCCGCTTATGAATATTTAAAGAAGGCGGCGTAAAAAGCCGTCGACTTCTTTGAGCAACCGCTCGTGTTGCTCAGGTTCTGTGGGGGTTCCGAACAATTCTCGTTGTCGATAATCATATTTAGCGTTGCGCCTAACCCAGCGTTTTCTATCGTTGACGCTTTGAAGTGTGTCTGGGTTACCTTCACTGTAGAAAATATCTAACAGTGGTGGGCTAATGGTCGACAACGTGGCATTGAGATGCTGGTTTCGAATACTGTTTGGAAGGTAGCTTCCTAAACTAATAAAGGCATTCAACTCGTTATTGGGAAAGCTTGCATAGTGCTCAATAAGTAGCCCAGCACTGGCACCCTGCGCCAGTACTATAATGTTGCCACCTTCATCCATCGCGCTGTTATATAACGCATTAAAACGTGCAATAAGCTTGAGCTTATAATCATCAAGTATCGCTTCACTTATGTTTGGCTTCGCTGAGACAAAGTGAGGCGCTTGTTGTGTTTGGGCTGGTGGAGCTGAGTCAGCTTGCTGGTTATTTTGCGTTGTTGACTCAGTTTCAGAGTTATCAGTGGGCTCTGGCATCGCCATATCGGCAGGGTGCCAGTCAATATCAGGCATTGTCATAGCGAGTGTCGCATAGCCAATATCATTTAATTGCTTACGTAAAAAGTTGATCCCCGCATTATTGGTAGGCACGTCTTGCCAGTCAGGAATAATTAACACGATGCCACGTTGTGTTGGCGCCATAGATTGACGATATAAACTAATGAACTCATCTTCACCGGCAAGCAGGGGACGTACTTCATCGCTGGGTAAAAAGCGTTGAATATCGTTAGTGACCAAACTTGACCAAGGGGTGGGTTTAATAAAATCGGCAGCATTCACATTACCCATCAACGCAAAACAGGCTGCGTAAACTAAGCAATGTGCGGGTTTTAACTTCATGCCGAAATTTCCTGAGTCTTAAATTAAATCAGTGATTAAATTAACTATCGGCAGTATTGGTAAAATATTTAGCTAATTGTCTTAAAACTCAGGAGCTGCCTCAAAAACAAGCGTTTCATCACTGACAGGGTGAGTTAAACTCAGCATTTCTGCATGCAGTTGCAAACGAGGAGCCAGCGCTAATGCTTCTGAGTGGGCATACAGTCTATCCCCTAAAATTGGGTGACCTAAAGACAGCATGTGCACACGTAGTTGGTGAGAGCGCCCTGTAATTGGGGTCAGCTCAACGCGCGTTGCCTGAGCTTCATGCTCAAGTACTTTAAAGTGTGTTAATGAAGGCTTGCCTTTGTCGTGATCAACCATTTGTTTAGGGCGGTTAGGCCAATCACAAATAAGCGGTAAATCGACGGAACCTGTTTGCTGTTCAAGCTTACCAAATACACGCGCAACATAGCGTTTGGCGGTTTTTCTATCTTGAAACTGAATACTTAGATTGCGATGTGCTTCTTTATGCATCGCTAAACAAATAATCCCTGAGGTTGCCATATCTAAGCGATGAACAATTTTAGCGTTAGGAAATACGCGGTTAACGCGTGCAATAAGGCAATCGGCATGTTTTGGGTCCTTACCCGGCACCGTAAGTAAACCACTTGGTTTATTGACGATCAGTAAATCATCATCTTGATAAACAATGCTCAAATAGGGGGTCATTGGGGGATTATAATTGAGTAACACAGCCAGCCTCGATGATATGCAAGGGCGTTATTTTAAAGGAGTATCAATGCTTACACAATGCTAGGAGTGGTTTTGAATTGTTATCCGATATACAGTTGCTTACTTAGCGAATTTGCAAAACAGGAGTCATTGAATGTTTTTTTTGGGCCGTATTCGCAGTAAGCCTTGCACACGATGCGGATTACACGTTAACGACCGCGAGCCTGAGTGTTGGCACTGCAAAGACCTTACTGACTTACAAGCTGTGTATTTAAAAAAAGCTTACACAGAAGATGTTATTAAGAAAAATAAAGGCTTAGCTGCTCTATTTTGCAAATTAGCCGCCGTCGCGTTGGTGATAAGCCTCGCTGCGTTTTTAATATAAAAAACGCGATGTGGGATGACATCGCGTTGCTTATTTAAACGTTTTACGTCACTCGCTCTAGTGCGACACAACAATCAAACGAATCGCATCTAATTTAACTTGGGCTTTTTCAATATAGGTCGTCAGGTCACTGCGTTGTTTATCAAAGAAGCTAAGCTCTTCATCACGAATATTCGGATTAATTTGTTTAAGCGCGGTTAAACGGGCTTGCTCTTCACCTAATGCGGTATGCATTTTTTCTAATGACTCAACACGCAATGCGTCGAGTTTTGTTTGGGCTAACCCCTGAGCGCTGGTGATCATTGGGTGAATGGCACTTTGTAGCGCACTGGCTAACTTACTTGCCGTTTGACGACCAACCGCAGAAAGCTGTTGGTTAAAGGCATCAAAGGCAACATTATCGGCTAAGTTATTGCTGCTTTTATCAAGTAAAACTCGAATAGGAGTCGGCGGTAAGAAACGACCTACCTGTAATGACTTCGGTGCCATGGCTTCTGCAATGAAGATAAGCTCAACAAAAAATGTACCCGCAGGGAGTTTTTTGTTTTTCAGCAGGGCAACCGATGCTGTGCCAAAGTCATCATCGCAAATCATGTCTAAACTGCCTTGCACCATCGGGTGATCCCAGCTGATAAAATGCGCATCTTCTTGCGATAGTGCAGTTGCACGGTCAAAGGTCACGGTAATACCGTCATCTTTTAAGCAAGGGAAAGAGGGATTCAACATATGCTCGGTTGGTTTTAAGATAATGGTATTTTCACCTTTATCTTCTTGGCTTACACCAAAAGTGTCGAACACATTGATCATGTAACTTGGCAATGTAAACTGGTCATCTAGCTCTTCGATATCAGCGACTAAGCTTTCAGCACGGCCTTGACCACTTGAGTGCAGCTCTAATAAACGGTCACGACCACTTTCCATTTGTTTGCGCAGTTTTGCATTTTGGCTAGCAACTTGTTCTAGTAGTGGGTCTAGCTCTTCTTCATCACAATTATGTGTACCAATGAATTCAAGCAGCTCTTCACCGAATTCTTTATACAACATTTGCCCTGTGGTTGATGTTGTTTCAAACGCATCTAGGCCTTCGTTATACCAGCGTAGCAAGACTTCTTGTGCTGTATTTTCAAAGTAAGGCACATGAATGTTTACATCTTGCGTTTGACCAATGCGGTCAAGGCGACCAATACGTTGCTCTAACAAATCAGGGTTCAAAGGTAAATCAAAGAGCACTAAATGATGTGAGAACTGGAAGTTACGGCCTTCTGAACCAATCTCTGAACACAGAAGGATTTGTGCGCTGTCGTATTCATCAGCAAAAAATGCCGCAGCACGGTCACGCTCAACAATCGACATACCTTCATGGAACACAGATGCTTTAATGGCTTCGCGCTCTCGTAAAATTTGTTCAAGGCTAATCGCTGTTTCAGCTTTAGCACAAATTAGCAGGACTTTTTCGTGTTTTAGTGTTTTTAATGTTTCAATTAACCAGTCAACACGTGGGTCGAAGGCGCCCCAACTGGCGTTTTCACCTTCAAATTCTTGAAATATTTTTTCTGGGAATAACGCGCGCAGAGCACTTAGCTCAGCACTTTGAATGCCGCCTATATTCCCTAAGACCGACATTGCGGTTTTATATTGCTTTGGCATCGCCATTGGGTAAGCGTGGAGTTTACGGCTTGGGTAACCATCAATACCGCTGCGGCTATTTCTGAACAAAATACGGCCGGTACCATGGCGGTCCAGTAGCATTGATAAAATTTCATTACGCGCGGTTTCATCACCTTGCTCAGCTTTAGCAAGCACCTCAGTGATATCGGTTTCTTTTAATAAGGCTTTTAATGTCTCGCGAGCCGTGTCATCTAAGCGTTGCTCACTGAGTAGTTGATTGGCAGCTTCTGCGACATCTTTGTAGTTACTTTCTTCTTCAACAAAAGCATCGTAATCATAAAAACGATCAGGGTCGAGTAATTGCAAACGCGCAAAGTGGCTGCGGTGGCCTAATTGATCGGGTGTTGCTGTCAGTAAAATAAGGCCTGGAATATCTTGGCTAAGTTCAGCCATGCGTTGATATTCTGTGCTTGGTTTACCATTTGTAATACTCAAATGGTGCGCTTCATCAACCACGAGTAAATCCCAATCGGCTAATGTTGCTTGTTCAAACCAGCGTTTTTTCTTGCTTAAAAATTCAAGGCTAGTAAGTACTAACTGTTCTGTTTCGAATACATTCGGTGAGTCTGCGAATGCTTCATCACAACGTTCCTCATCAAAAATAGAGAAACGTAAATTAAAGCGACGAAGCATCTCAACGAGCCATTGGTGTTGCAGGTTTTCAGGCACCACAATTAATACGCGGCTAGCTCGGCCACTAATGATTTGTTGATGTAAAATCATCCCCGCTTCAATGGTTTTACCAAGGCCCACTTCATCTGACAATAAAACACGCGGCGCGAAACGTTTACCCACTTCTTGTGCAATATAAAGCTGGTGAGGTATTAGGTTGGCACGTTGACCAATTAAGCCTTTTAAAGGTGATTGCTGACGCTCGAACTGGTGCTGCCAAGTTTGATAGCGAAGGGTGTAACGATCAAAACGGTCTACTTGGCCTGCAAATAAGCGGTCTTGCGGTTTATTAAATTTAATAAAGTGATCTAAAAAGGTCTCTTTTAACTGAACTTTTTCACCGTTATCAACACGTGTACCGTGGTAGCATAAAAGCTCACCTTGTTCTTCAACTGACTCTACTTCAAGTTCCCACTCTTCAACGCTGCGAATAACATCGCCTGGATTAAATGCGACACGAGTAACAGGTGCTTCTGTTAAAGAATAAACTCTGTTTTCACCACTGGCTGGAAATAAAATGCTGACCTGACGGCCTTCAAGGGCAACTACGGTGCCTAATCCTAAATCTGACTCAGTATCACTGATCCAACGCTGACCTAAGGAAAAATTCATGTATGTCTCGTCTATGAAGAAAAAGGCGGCTATGTTACCTGTAACATCAGGCTACTTCAAGGCAGTAAACTCGCCGCACACAATTAAATTTAGTCAACCTTTTTAAGTCAATATTACAGGTAAGTTTTGTATGTATTTTAACCACTTAAATAATTGTAATTTTGGCTGTCATAAAAAGGACTTTTGCTGCAAATAGACTAAACTGAGTATATACCTAACAAATAAATAACCGCTTTAATCGCTGCTTGTTTAGTTAATTGGGTATAGCATAAAAATCATAAAACGTAAGGAAAGTGCTATGGAAAAAGCTTCGAACCTTGATAGTAAAATGTATGTGCTCGATACCAATGTCTTACTCCACGAACCCCTCGCTTATTTATCTTTTCAAGAACACGATGTTGTTGTCCCGATGACCGTATTAGAAGAGCTCGATCATATAAAGGATAGAAAACATGATGTTAGCCGTGATGCCCGTGTTGCAATTCGTGGTTTGGATGAAATACTCAAAGACGCCTCACCAGAGCAAATGTTGCAAGGTGTCGCGTTGCCAAGTAATAAAAAGGCGAAAACAGAGTCTCGCGGTCGTTTAATTATTGTCAATGACCATTTATTTGCCGATAGCATTTCAGGGTTACCAGGCAACGAAAATGATCACCGCATAATTAACTGCGCGGTACATTTACAAAAACAGCACAGTGATAGCAAAGTTGTGCTAGTTACCAAAGACATCAACATGCGCCTTAAAGCGAAAGGAGCAGGGCTGAAGTTTGTTGAAGACT
Organism: Pseudoalteromonas sp. JSTW; assembly: GCF_013423925.1. Lineage (NCBI taxonomy): Bacteria > Pseudomonadati > Pseudomonadota > Gammaproteobacteria > Alteromonadales > Pseudoalteromonadaceae > Pseudoalteromonas > Pseudoalteromonas sp. JSTW. Next base: position 2,947,373 of record NZ_CP058972.1, on the reverse strand, counting down.
ATCGCACAGACCAATTAATTGATGATATTGCGCTATTAACTAGCGGCTACAAAAAAATAGAAGGTGATTTTTGGCAACATGTCGGTGAGTGTGAAACTGAGCAACAAGGACGCGACACTTACCATCATATAGCAAAGAGTACCATAAGTGATGTGTTTTATAACGAGTATATACTTGATAGCAGCGACCATTTTGCGGCACGAGTAAAAAGCTACGACGATAAAACCATTACTTTAAAAGACATTAGTGTCGAACGTCTAATGAACCAAACTGCGTGGGGCGTTAAGCCAAAAAATGTGTACCAAGGCATGGCGCTTGATGCTTTACTAGACCCAAGTATTGAACTGGTTATTTTAACCGGCCCTGCAGGCTGTGGTAAAACTCTACTTGCCCTTGCCAGCGCACTTGAAATGATTATTGAAAAAGGCATTTACGATAAAGTTATCGTAACCCGAAATACCCCCGAAATAGCTGAATCAATAGGCTTTTTACCTGGTACCGAAGAAGAGAAAATGGCCCCTTGGCTTGCTGCCATAACCGATACCCTAGAAGTGTTACACAAAGGCGATGAAAACCCGGTATCTAGTCGCAACTACATTATGGAAAAAGCCAACATGCAGTTTAAGTCGGTTAACTTTATGCGAGGAAGAAGTATTCAAAATGCCGTGGTGATATTACAACCCCGAATTGGGGGTATTTTAAAGTTTTTACCCCCTTGTTTTTATTGGCCTGTAGAAAAAGTAAAAAGAATTTCCAAAAAAATTGATTACCTTAGCTACTCTGAGCAGTCTCTCAACAATAAACCTTTACTCAAAATTTGTAATTTACAAGAAAAGTACAACACAAAGCCTAGCAACGATTCAATCTTTTGGGAGGCTGCGTAATGAAAAGCTCTATTGATAATCGAAATCCTCGTGTACTAGACACATCTGCATTAGTACATGATCCAAAATCTATTTTTAGCTACAAAGATGATATTTACATCTGTCTAACTGTCCTTGAAGAGCTTGATAACCTGAAAGAAAGAACTAATAAATCGGTAAGTGCCGATGCCCGTATGTGCATTAGAATGCTTGAAGACATTATAAATGGACATACAGCCGAGGAAATGGAAATAGGTATTCCTTTACCATCTACCGAAACAGCCCAGAGAGGAAAGCTTTTCATTGGAATTGACACTCAATTGGATCTGGCTAAGGAGTTAAAGCACGGGATAGGAAGTGATGCTGATAACAGAATAATTAATTATGCTTTATATCTTCAAAAAGAACTCAATAAAGACGTAACAATTGTTAGCCGTGATATTAATATGCGATTGAAAGCTCGAACAGTTGGGGTTAGGGCTGAGGACGTTGCCGTAGATAATCAAATATCAGATATTGATCTTTTATACACAGGAGTACAGGCTTTTGAAGGCGATCTTTTTGATCGAATTGAATCAGATAAAGATTTCAAAGTCTCAGGAGAGGTTTATACATTCCCAATAAGCTTGTTCAACGATGAAGTTCAGCCAAACATGTATTGGTACGATGAAGCCGGACACATTGGCCGGATTTCAGAAGTAACAGATACTGAGGTATACACAAAATTATTGCCGCGTAAGCAAGAAAAGATATGGGGCATATTGCCTAAAAACCAGCGTCAGGCGGTAGCTTTAAGCCAATTAACAGACACTTACTATGATTTAAATATCATCCTTGGTCCTGCTGGCTCCGGAAAAACTTTTTTGGCAGTTGCTTCGGCGCTGCATCAAGTATTGGAGTTGAAAAAGTACAAAAAAATCGTTGTGGTGCGCTCCAGAGACTTTATGGACGACGATCCGGGATTCTTACCGGGGGATTTAACTGAAAAATCAATGCCTCTTCTGGCAGGTATTACTGACGCATTAATTTCGATGCACTCGGATGATAATCATGAAGGAAATATTCACGCTACAGTTGAACATGTGATCGAAAGAGCTAATATAGAATTTACCAGTATGGCTTATTTTCGTGGCCGTTCAATAGACGATGCTGTTTTAATAATTGATGAAGCACAAAATATGACCCGTGCTCAAATTAAAGGAATGCTTAGTCGCGGTGGCAAAAATTGTCGGACAATCGTATTGGGCAACCTAGCCCAGATTGACGATAAGTTTGTAACACCTGCTTCTTCTGGTGCAAGTGCGGCTGTTAATGTGTTTCGTCATTATGAAAAAGGATCAGTGCTGATTTTTGATGAAGTAGAGCGTAGTAGCTTGGCTGAATTCACTGAAAAGAATATGTAGGCATCAAACTACCATTCACATTTCCTTATAATATTGCGACAATGGCCACTGCTTTTTGCAGTGGCTTTTCAGAGAAGCCCGTTCCCACGAAAACAGGACGAAATGGATTTACTCTGAACTAAAAGATTAAATATTCACATAAAAACTGAGTGACATAGGTGCGTGGCCTAGCGTTGCCGTTTTTTGGTGTATTGATGTCTTTTAAAAAAGAAGACCTGCTAGTAAATATAAAAAGGCAGGCAAAACGATTATCTAAATTATTAACTATTCCCCTTGGACAAGCCCAAGAAGGGGCAGCTATTTGTCTATATGGCTGTGACAGTTACAGCGATTTACTAGTAAAAATAAAAGCTGAATCCTTTGACAACCCATTGATAGCACTGTCTGCACTCTCACCAAACTCGGAAATATTTTTAGTAAAAATATTAGCTAGCCACCTAGATAGCATTATTGGAAATTTTGAAAAAAAATTTCCCGGCTCCAATATAAATGAAGAGATGGTCGTATCCTTGTTTGGGCTTAGCTTTTCAGAGTTCAAACTCAAAATATCTACCTAAAGTTGTACAAATACGTAAGTTGTCATTTTGTTTTTTGGCGATATTATAATAAGAAGGCTGAACGGACAGCCTACGCCTACACATGTTTTTCGCCTTGAAAAACGTGAACAGTGAAGCGGAGCATCCGTAAAAATTTGGTTATTTGAACAATAAATAAAGCAATGTGTTGGTAGGCCATTGTTTATTAGAAAGTTGTTTGGAGAACTAAATGATCTCACTTTATCAATTAAAGAATAAACTCAATAAACAAGCAAAAGAGTTTGCTGAGTTATTAGAGTTTCCTGATCTTTACGCCCAAGGCCTGTGGGCTAGAGGTGTTTATAACTGCCCTCATTTTTCTGATACCCATAATAGCCTCACTGAAGCATTTGAACAGAAAAAACTGGATTCAATTCTAAAGCACGATTCCCTGAAATACTTAATGATCAATGAATACGATGATCAAGAAATTATTGAATCGCTTCATAAAGAAATTGAGTCAATGGCAAACCGTATTGAAAGCCTGATGCTGGTAGATATCGAAACATTAGAGTTAGTTTCAGTGATATACCAAGTATTAGGGTTGCCAGAAGATGCCAAGTTTATTGTAAACACTGGTGCTGACTTTAGGCTGGAGTGGCGACCATATTTCGATGCTTTTGATGATCCGTTGATAGTTCAATATGCAGATTTAAAAGTTCATGGTTGTTATTTCAGGCTCATAGCTTCAAAGTTTCCGGTTGAAAAGCTTTCCTTGAATGACATTAAAAAATACATGTACATCAATCATGTAAACCATGATAGTGAGTTCGAAGGCTGTATTTCTGAAGGAAATACATTTTCTAAGCATGAGCACTGGCTGGTGTTGACACTTGAATTATTCCGTAGCGGCAAAGTAAATAAGGCTCAGTTCAATCCAACAACCTTCAAAATCGAAGGTATGCGCTATTTGGTATATGGCTTCCCACTGATTCCTTCCTTTGTATCTGATTGGCACAAACCTGATTTATGTCTACAGGTTAAAAATCTAGATGGTGATCAAAAGTTCATTGTTCGTATCGATCAGCAAGCTCTTGTTTTCCATGCACGACGTGTCGATACCAATTTTTTTAACACCATCGATTATGAAAAATATATTTCGTTGTATCAGTCTAGCGTTCTGTCACATTTTGATGCTGACAACAATTTACTAAAAGTTAATGGAGTTAAGTACCTTAGTTTTTTCCGCCCGTTTTGCCTAGAAGATAAGAAGGAAGCAAAAGCATGAGACCAAGAGTAAAACTAACTAACGCAACACTTATCTCAATTAAATCTGACTTAGAAGATAAGGTTGAACAGGTGCTTTACGCTACTTTTGCTGAGGATAGTAAGAACGGTAAAAAAGGTGAGGCTTTGTTTTCCACGAAAGTCATGGAAGTAAACGGTCTTGAATATAGAACTTTTGGTGCTGACTTTTATATCTTAGATGCAGAACCCCAAAAGTTTGATGTAGATGTATTTGAGTTCAATTTAATGCATGAGTGTATGTACTCTCCAAATGAGCTATTAGAGTTGCGAGAAATGCTCCCTGCTGGCTATTAGTAGGGAGTAACAAATGGACAAAACATATTTAAAGGATGCTTACATACTCTCGGTCTATGACTATAAAGACTTTGAAAAATCATTTCTTGGGGAGTTTTTGTCAGGGGTTGTTATTGACGATGAAACATTCAGATTTCGGCCATTTGAGCAAATGGTAACTTCAAAGATTGTTAGCAAATCTGCTGATGAGGATAAGTTAGAAATATACACACATAGTGAGAGTTGTTATGTGATTGATGCTGACCATAAGTTAATTGATATTTCGTTTGTTGAACTGGTTGTTATGAGGGCGGGAGCTTATTCGGTAGATCGAGTTTTAGAAATGAGAGAGCAACTTAAGTCTCAAAATAAAAGCCATTGAATAACGAAGATAAGAAGTCTGATGAGATTATTATTTGTCACTTACCTCTTTGAAAAAGTTGACGTTAGTCAAATATTCATAAATGTTTACATGACATCAATTTACTTATTCGAAAATTTGTATTAGCATAGACATGTATATTTTTATGAGAATTTTATGTCTAAAGCATTTTCAAAAGTCTTAGTGATAACGCTTATGCTGTTTGCCTTTGTAGGGCAAGCATTTGCGTATTCTGCTATGCCTTGCGAAATGTCATCAGGTTCTCATGAATCACACATGAACATGAACATGGATCATGGTGATATGAATAAAAGCAGTAATGGTCAATCAGAAGATTGTTGTGACGTTGAATGTATTTGTCCTGCAAATGCTTGCTCATCTACGACAGTCCTAAATTCCAGTGTTGACTCGACAGATATTCAAATATTGAGTGAATCTGTAGCTGCTATGCAATCTAAACAACCTCATTCAATTTCCACTTCCCTTTATCGTCCACCAATTTTTGCCTAATACAGGATTAGTGCGTCCAAATTTCGCACACATGTAATTAATTTTTCTGTTAGTCAATATAGCGTCGTAGCGCTATAGCTATTTTCCAGCGACGTCTGGGGGCAAAAATGATCAATAAGTATTTAAAAATAGCAGTTGTAATGCTGCTTTCACCTGCGTTTGCAAACGCTAATGAACATAAGCATGCACACAATAACGACGTAACACCTTTGGAGTTAATCGTTTATAAAACCCCAACTTGTGGGTGTTGTAAAAAATGGATAACTCATATTGAAGACAAAGGGATCGTTGCGCATTCCAAAGATTTCCGAAACATCGGCAACATCAAAACTAAGTATGGTATCAAACCTAATTACCGTTCATGCCACACGGCAGTGAGTAGAAATGGGTTTGCCTTTGAAGGTCATGTACCGGCTAAGTTTATTCAGCAGTTCTTGTCAGAAGAGCACCCCAATGCGATTGGATTATCTGTCCCAGCAATGCCTGTTGGCTCTCCGGGTATGGAAGTCGGCGACCGCTTTATGTCATATAACGTATTAATTTTATTTAAAGATGGAACGAGTAAAGTATATGCAGAAGTTAAGGCTTATGAGGAGCAATTCTAATGAGATTAAATGTTTCAAGCCTTACTCTACTTTCAACTTCGCTAATGCTCGGCTTGTCTGTATTCTCAGCTCAAGCTGAGAAAGTAGTGTCACTTGAACAAGCTATCACCTTGGCTCAGCAAAATGATCCTTGGCTTCATGGGAGTCGGTTAAAACAAAGCGCGGTTGAAAATAGAAGTATCGCTTCAGGTACTTTGCCTGACCCCAAAGTATCACTAGGGATAATGAATTTACCAACAGATACTTGGGACTTAGATCAGGAAGGAATGACTCAACTAAAGGTTGGTGTTTCTCAAATGTTTCCTAGAGGTGATAGTTTAAAGATTAAACAAGAGCAATTAAAAATTGAGTCAACGAAATTTCCACTGCTACGAGAGGATCGTAAGGCTAAACTGATAAGCCAAGTATCACAGTTATGGTTAGATGCTTACTTAGCCCAACAAACCATTAAATTGATTGAAGCGGATTGGGCGCTCTTTGAGCAGATGGCGGAAGTTACTAAAGCTAGCTACTCAAATGTTGTTGGTAAAACCAGACAACAAGATGTTATTCGTGCTCAATTGGAAATCGTGCAGTTAGATGACCGATTAACTTCGCAAAAGCAGAAACTAGAAACAACAATCGCTCGCCTTAATGAGTGGCTTCATATCTACGATGCTGCTGGCTTGAATGAATCATTCAACTTTGATACGCAACCATTAGAGTTTAGGGTTTCTAAAAAGTTGCCTACAATTCATTTGAACAATTCAACAGTCCTAAAAGCATCTAATTACTCAAGAAATCTATTGGCTCAGGAGCTTTCGAATCACCCAGCCATACTTGCAATTGATATAAAACGCAAAGCTTCAGAAAAAGCAGTTGAGTTAGCTAAACAGCAATATGAGCCGCAATGGGGTGTTAATGCTAGTTATGCCTATCGTGACAATATGCCCTCTGGTGATAGCCGAGCTGATTTATTTTCTGTTGGAGTAACGTTTGATTTACCCTTGTTCACCGAGAACAGACAAGATAAGCAAGTTGCAGCTTCTATTGCAGATTCAGAGACTATTAAAACCGAGAAACTATTACTGACAAAGCAAATGATCAGTATGGTGGAAAAGGAGCTTAGACAGCTTAAGCGTTTATCTGATAGGCAATCTATCTATCAAGAACAACTCCTTAAACAAACTCATGACCAAGCAGAAGCGTCATTGACAGCTTACACAAATGATGATGGCGATTTTGCCGAAGTTGTTCGAGCAAGAATCGCAGAATTAAATGCCAGAATATCAGCCTTAAGAATTGATGTTGACGCACTTAAAACAGTTGCTCGTATCAACTATTTCTTTGCGCATTCTCAATCTAATTCAAATGCTGAACATAAGTCGATGCAAACTTCACACAAAACTAATCAGCACTTATCCAATCAGCAATTTGGAGAAAAATAATGTCAACGAATACTAAAACAATTATTGCCATCATCATTGGTGCTGCACTAGGTGCTGGAGCATTAAGTTTATATCAAGGTACAGGTTCAAGCGGTAATGGCAATGAAGCTACATCAGGAGAGAAAAAACCGCTGTATTGGGTTGCACCGATGGATTCTAATTACCGTCGTGACAAGCCCGGTAAGTCGCCTATGGGTATGGATTTAATTCCTGTGTATGAAGAAGGATCATCTGGTGATGACTTTGGCCCCGGAGCCGTAAAAATCGCGCCTCATGTAGTGAATAATCTTGGGGTTCGCACTGCTCCTGTTGAGCTTAAAAATATGCATACTGAAATATCAACCGTAGGTTACGTTCAATATGATGAAGATAAGCTAATTCACATCCATCCACGTGTAGATGGTTGGATAGAAAAGCTCTACGTCAAAGCCGCAGGTAATCCTGTTGAGAAAGGGCAGCCTCTATATACACTATATTCTCCTCAGCTAGTTAACGCGCAAGAAGAACTATTAATAGCTATAAAGCGCAATAATAGTTCCTTAATTGCGGCGGCCAAAGATCGGCTTAAAGCGTTACAGCTTTCAGCAGACTTTATTCAAAAGCTAGAAAAGACACGAAAGGTTCAGCAAAACATCACCTTTTACTCCCCTCAGGCAGGTGTTGTTGATGGTTTGAAGATTAGAGAGGGTTTTTATGTAAAGCCGGGAAACACCATATTAAGCATTGGTCAGCTAGATCAAGTTTGGGTTGAAGCAGAAGTGTTTGAACGTGACGCAGCCTTAATTAAAGAGGGACTTCCTGTATCAATGACACTTGACTATTTACCCGGTGAGGACTGGGCTGGTGTCGTTGATTATGTCTATCCAACCTTGAACAGTAAAACACGCACACTCAGAGTGAGGTTGAAGTTTGACAACCCTGACTATCAATTAAAACCAAACATGTTCGCACAAGTCTCTATTCACGCTAATCAAGCTGATAGCACCATACTTGTGCCTAAAGAAGCTGTTATTCGAACAGGTAAACAAGACAGAGTTGTACTTGCGTTAGGGGATGGCCAGTTTAAATCTATTGAAGTGACTATTGGCCGTGTTGATATCGATAGTATCGAAATCTTAGAGGGCCTTAATGAAGATGATGTTGTGGTGACATCAGCTCAATTCTTGATTGATTCTGAATCAAGTAAAAGCTCTGACTTTAAACGAATGACTCACGATGAAGTGCCCAACTCTGTTTGGATGCAAGGAGATGTTAATAGTGTTATGACTGGGCATCGCATGGTTAATATCAGTCACGGCCCCGCTGAAGCTTGGGATTGGCCTGAGATGGTTATGGATTTTACTGTGGCTGAAAAAGTTGATATTGACTCATTAAAGTCTGGTCAATCTTTGCACTTTGAGGTGAGTAAAACCGAAGATGGTGGATATGAAATTACTGGAATTCATATCATGAGTGAGTCTGCTGATATGAGTGAAGAAGTATCTTTTGCAACAGTATCAGGTCTAATCAATGCGATTAATGTTGATACGCGTATTCTAAATATTAGCCGAGGCCCAATAGAGAAATGGGATAGACCTGCTGCGACGATGGATTTTATAGTCGCGGACAATATAGAAATAGTTGATTTCAATGTTGGTGATAACGTCACTTTCACTTTTGAGGTGAGAAATAATTTGGTTATCACTGAAATCTATCTTGAATCAAATGAGCAACTAAAGCATGAACCTAAAAGTGCTGTTGACCATTCAAATCATTAAGTTAGGAGATAAATAATGATTGAATCAATTATTAGGTGGTCGATAGGTAATCGCTTTTTTGTCATCTTAGCTACCTTAATTTTGATTGGTGGTGGGTTATTCTCAATTAAAAATACACCAGTTGATGCATTACCAGATCTTTCTGATGTTCAAGTGATAATTAAAACGAATTATCCCGGTCAGGCACCACAAGTAGTGCAAGATCAAGTTACTTACCCTTTAACAACAGCAATGCTGTCAGTTCCGGGGGCTATTACAGTTCGGGGGTATTCATTTTTTGGAGACTCCTTTGTTTATGTCATCTTTGATGAAGACACCGATTTATATTGGGCAAGGAGCAGAGTACTTGAATATTTAAGTCAAGTAGCCCCTTCGCTACCTGCTACCGCACGCCCACAACTAGGACCTGACGCCACAGGCGTTGGCTGGGTTTATTTATATTCCCTTGTAGACAAAACGGGCAGCTTAGATATTAGCCAATTGCGTAGTATTCAAGATTGGTTCTTAAAATATGAATTGCAAACTGTACCGGGAGTTTCTGAGGTTGCTGCTGTTGGTGGCATGGTTAAACAATATCAAATACAAGTCGATCCCGATAAATTAAGAGCCTACGGTATACCACTTAGTCACATTCAAATGGCACTTAAACGTGGTAACCAAGAAACAGGTGCCTCAGTTGTTGAAATGGCGGAAGCAGAGTACATGGTTACCGCAACTGGCTATATCAAAAGTATTTCCGACATAGAGTTGATCCCTCTTGGTGTTAACGCACAAGGAACCCCGCTTACCATTGGCGATGTGGCGGAAGTCAACCTAGGTCCACAAATGAGACGAGGCATTGCTGAACTAAATGGTGAAGGAGAAGTCGTTGGTGGTGTTGTTGTTATGCGCTTTGGTGAAAACGCACAAAAAACTATTGATGGAGTAAAAGCCAAATTAGAAGAGTTAAAAAAAGGTTTACCCGAAGGAGTTGAAATAGTTACGGTTTATGATCGCTCTGGCTTAATAGGAGAGGCGGTAGAAAACCTATGGAGTAAATTGCTCGAAGAGCTTGCTGTCGTCGCGATTGTATGTGTTGCATTTCTGTTTCATTTGCGATCTTCGATTGTTGCAGTTGTCACTCTACCTATTGGCATCTTAGCTTCATTTATCATCATGCATATGCAAGGTATCAATGCGAATATTATGTCATTAGGTGGTATCGCTATTGCAATTGGTGCGATGACAGATGGCGCAATAGTGATGATTGAAAATATGCATAAGCATATGGAAAAGACACCGCTAACGGATGAAAATCGTTGGCAAATAGTCTCGAAAGCTGCAAGTGAAGTCGGTCCAGCACTATTTTTTAGTTTGCTCATCATTACAGTCTCATTCTTGCCAGTATTTATTTTGGAAGCGCAAGAAGGAAGAATGTTTTCTCCACTTGCTTACACAAAAACATATGCAATGGCCGCATCAGCAGGCTTAGCGATAACATTAGTTCCTGTTTTAATGGGGTATTTTATTCGAGGAAAAATTGTTTCAGAAAAGAAAAACCCTTTAAACAGACTGCTTATTGCTATCTACATGCCTGTTTTAAAGCAAGTTATGAAGTTTCCTAAATCGACAATAGTAGCAGCAATATTAGTGACGATTGTTGGTTTTTGGCCTGTCGATAAAATTGGTAGTGAATTTATTCCTCCTTTAGACGAAGGCGATCTTATGTATATGCCGACTACCTATCCGGGAATTTCCATTGGTAAGGCAAGAGAAATTCTACAGCAGACAGACAAGCTAATTAAAACAGTGCCAGAAGTTGAAACAGTATTTGGTAAAGTAGGAAGAGCTGAAACTGCAACTGATCCCGCGCCTCTAACTATGATTGAGACCTTCATTCAGTTGAAGCCTCAAGAAGAGTGGCGTGAGGGAGTTACAACAGAATCTCTAAAAGCTGAGTTTGATAAGTTGGTTAAGTTTCCGGGCTTGACGAATGCTTGGGTTATGCCAATCAAAACTCGTATTGATATGTTGGCAACAGGTATTAAAACGCCAGTAGGTATTAAAGTAGCAGGAGCTGATTTAAATACGATTCAAGAGATAGGGCAACAAATAGAGCAATTGTTACCAGAGGTGACAGGAACCGCTTCAGTTTATTCTGAACGAGTTGCAGGTGGACGATATATCAAAGTTGATATTTCTCGTGAGAAAGCAAGTCGTTTTGGATTAAACATCGATGACGTACAACAAGTAGTTTCAACTGCTATTGGTGGGATGAATGTCACTCAAACAGTAGAAGGTCAAGAGCGTTATCCTGTCAACTTGCGATACCCACAAGATTATCGTGACTCTCCAGAGCAGTTGTCGCGCTTGCCTGTTGTCACTCCAAATGGACAACGCATCGCACTAGGTGACGTAGCTGAAATAAAAGTAGAAGTAGGCCCTCCGGGGATCAAGAGTGAAAATGCACGTATTAATGGTTGGACGTTCATTGATATAGAGGGCGTTGACGTAGGTACTTATGTTGAAAGTGCAAAAGAGCATTTAGCTAAAAATCTTATATTACCAGCAGGTTATTCGATTACTTGGGCTGGTCAATACGAATATATGGAAAGAGCCAAAGCCAAGCTTACTTACGTTGTTCCATTGACGCTCGCCATTATTGTTATTTTGCTTTATTTGAACTTCAGAGCGTTTAGCGAAGTTGCGATCATCATTGTGACTTTACCGATGGCAATGATCGGTGGGTTATGGTTGATGTATTTAGAAGGGTTCAACTTCTCTGTAGCAGTTGGTGTAGGCTTTATTGCTCTGGCTGGAGTAGCTGTTGAGATTGGCGTAATAATGTTGGTATATCTCAATCAGGCGCTCGCTGAACTTAAGGAAAAAGCGAAAGAGCGAGCAGAACTCATCTCAGAAGATGAATATCAAGATGCCTTATTGCACGGTGCTGGATTACGTGTTCGTCCTGTAATGATGACAGTAGCGACAATCATTATCGGCCTAATGCCTATTTTATATGGTACAGGAACAGGCTCTGAGGTAATGAGTCGTATTGCTGCACCAATGGTAGGTGGGATGACAAGTGCAGTCCTGCTAACTCTAATTGTTTTACCCGCGATTTATTCAATCGTTAAAAAGCCCGAAGTAAACGCCTTTAACAAGGAACTTTCTAACTCGGAGCTAAAAAACAATGCTTAGAAAAGCTAGGAAGTACCATAAATGGCTAATGGCATTTGTAGGGATACAATTCCTTTTCTGGTCGATTACTGGTGTGTATATGGTGACTATGGATATTCACTATATACACGGCGAAACCTTGGCTAAGAGTGAGGAAGCCAAAATAGATTTAGCAAGTATGGATTACTCCATTGTAAAGCTAGCTGCGGATTATCCTAAAGCTAGCCAAGTTACACTTACTCAAAGTATGGGCCGTCCTTTGTATTCTTTTATTAATGGAGAAAATGGAAAAGTAGCAATAGATGCTAAAACTGGAGCTGTTCAGGCCCTTGTAGATGAAACCAAGGCTAAAGAAATCGCACAATACCATTATGTGCTGAATCATCAAATCGACAGCATAAGGTTGATTAAGTCAGCGACAAACTTGCCTGCTGAGTTGTCCCCAAGGCATTTACCTGTTTGGAGAGTGACGTTTGAGCAATTCTCCACACCGACATTTTATATAAGTCAACAAACAGGATCACTTGTTGCCAAGCGTCATGATTACTGGCGATTGTTTGATTGGATGTGGCGGTTCCACATTATGGATTACTATGATGGAGAAAACGTATCTAACTGGTTTTTGTTCTTGGTCGCAACTCTAGGTCTAATGGGAGCAATTACTGGCGCAGTATTGACTTATTACCGAGTGCTTTCCCCAAATAAAAAGAGAGTCATTTGATGCGACTATTTAAGTTAAATACAACGATACACAAGTGGCTTTCTTTATTTGTTGGTTTACAACTGCTTATTTGGTTGGGAACGGGCCTTTACTTCAATTTGATGGATCACAGTAAAGCCAGTGGTAATGAACTTAGAGTTCATTCTCATCATGAAGGTAGCATTACAGGCTTTGACCTATTCCCTATTAAAGACATTACTAGTAATGCTCCGCAGGAAGTAAACCTTATATGGGTTTTACATCAGCCTTACTATCATTTTGTGTTCGATAAGGGGCAGCATAGCTATCAAGAACGCCACTCAAAGCTATTTGATGCTGTAACAGGAAAGCCATTTAATTTGTCTGAAGAACAAGTACTAACTTTGGCAAAAAACTCCTACTCAGGACAGGGTAAGTTAACTACTCCAGTGTTATCTCAACCTCCGTTTTCTGATCACGTAAGGCAGCAAAATCCTATGTGGCAAGTTGCCGTTGAGGATGAGAACAATACAACTATTTATTTAGATAGTATTACAGGTCAAGTACTTCGCCATGCCAATGATGATTTCAGATTGAAAGATCTGATGATGAAGCTTCACTTTATGGACTATGGCAATTCTGGAGGATTTAACCATTGGTTGATCATTGCATTTGCTTTTGCAACGCTATTCCTTTCAATTACTGGTGTTACTTGGCTGATACAACAGTATCGAAGTGGTTTACTGAAGCTAGGTTGGGGCACTAACAGGCAAAAAGTGGCAGTGACGTTTTCCAATGAAAATACTATTACTGACATCTCAGCAGTTGGTCGCTCAACTGTATTAGAAGGGCTAGCTAGTTCACATGTATACCTTCCTTCAGGTTGCGGTGGTGGCGGTACTTGTGGCAAATGCGTGTTCTTAAGTTCAACTAAATTACCTATCACACTATCTGAACAGGAACATTTATCTCAGGAGCAACTTAAGGAAGGTTATCGGCTTGGATGTCAGCATAGGTTTTCTGAAATTAGTTCGATTGAAGTTAATACTGATCGCAATATTGAAAATCATGAGCTAGTTGTGGTTGCGACTAATTTCATTACTCCTTTTATCAAGGAAGTGAAATTTAAGCTGAAATCAGGCAAACAGTTGGCATTTAAAGCTGGTGCATATATGCAATTTGATGTGCCAGCAGGGATGAATAGCTTACGTCCAGATGATATGCCAGAGTGCTATGAAAAATACTGGGATAGCTACTATCATGGAAAATTTTCTCATAACGGTGTAACTCGCCACTACTCATTAGTTAACTTTGACGAGGAGTCTGATGAGTTAATGTTTAATATCCGTTGGCAGACCGCAAAGAATGGTTTTAAAGCAGGAATAGGTTCAAGTTATTTAGGTTCACTTCAAGTAGGTGAAACGATAACTGCAAGAGGCCCTTTTTCTGATTTTTATGCCACTTCAAATAAAAAAGTTAGTCGCGTGTTTATAGGTGCGGGTTCAGGACTTGCACCACTGAGGTCTATTATTTTTGAACAGTTGAAAAAGCATAAAGATAAAAGTGGTTTGACTCTTATCTATGGTGCGCGAACTGAAGATGACTTGCTATACCATAATGAATTGAAGTCACTGAGTGAGAAGCATAAAAACTTCTCTTATATTCCTACTCTTTCTAATCCTTCAGAAGAATGGCAAGGGCACTCAGGCTATGTTCAAAAAGTACTTCTGCCGTATATGAACCAAAAATCAGAACTACATTTGGCTGAGTTTTACTTATGCGGTCCAGAAGCAATGATGAGTGAAGTGGAAAAAATAATTATAGATGCTGGGATTCCAAGTAATCAAATTTTCAAAGATAAATTTAGTCGTTAATCCATTAAATAAATAGAGGTATATATGAAAACATTAATTAAACTTTTAACCATAATCAGTGTTGTTTTTAGTAGTGCAGTATTTGCACATGTGCATCTTGAAAAAAGCGTGCCTGCTGATAATGCAATGCTAATGAATACTCCAGAAAAATTGACATTGGGATTTAGCAAAGAGGTACGTGTAGTTAAAGTTACGTTGAAAAATAAAAAAGGTGAAAATATTAAATTTGACTTTAAACCATCAAAAGAAGCTTCCAGAGAGTTTTCATGGGAACTACCTAAATTAGCTCCAACAAACTATATCGTTGATGTGACCTATTTAGGTAAAGATGGACATAAAATGAAAGATAGCTTCGGCTTTATGGTTCATTAGTAAGGCTGTGTGATTGATATGGAAATGTATATCTGGAATACAGTCATTGTACTGTCAAAAATTGTATTTTACGTCGGCTTTGCCTGTATTGCCGGCTATACATTTTTCAGACAAATTTTTGAGCATAATGAATCTCATAGTAATGCTGTAATAGCGAATTTAACGTGGACAAGAACTTATATAGTTATGGCTTTGATCGCTAATATTACTTGGTTCTTTGCCAGTACTGGTGCAATGGCAGAAGAGGGAATTCAGGGGGCGATAGACGCTGATATATTGGCTATTATGTGGGACTCCTCTGTCGGCACTGGAGCTTTGCTTCGAGCGCTTGGGCTAGTTACCGCAATAATCGCTTTAGCTTTAAGGTTCAAATTCGCTGTGAACTCGTACTTAAAACAAAGCGCTTTAATGTTGAGTTTATTAATCCTTGCATACTCATTCACGTTACTGGGTCATATTTCTGAGTTAGGCACAATTGAAAAAGGCTTGCTTATTTTGCATGTGCTCGTTATGGCATGGTGGTTTGGGGCGTTATTGCCACTAAAACAGGCTTGCCATCAGCTAAGTTATGCAGAACTTCATTTGCTGATGGAAAGCTTTGGCAAACAAGCAAGTTTTACATTGAGCCTATTGTTGGTAGCAGGCCTCTGGCTCGTGATTCAATTGGTCGGAAGTCTTGATGCACTAATAAGCTCAAGTTACGGACAAACACTGTTGTTTAAATTGGCTCTTGTAGTGTCTATTTTGGCACTTGCTGCTAAACATAAACTAATACTCGTTCCACAACTTAAAAATAGTCAAGGCAGAGAGGCTTTATCTAAATCTATCTCGATAGAAATGGTAGTAGCTTTTGCCATTTTATCTGTAACGGCTGGGCTTACTAGTGTTGTTGGCCCTGCAAATTAAAACCTAAAAGAGAGAATGAAAATGAAAACAATAAATATATTACTCGTTTTATTAATGACGTTTAGTTTCGCAACAAACGCTCATGGTGATAAGAACAAAGACAAAGGTTTGTTTAAAGGTATAGATACCCCTGCCGCAAAAGTTGTTTTGGCATTTCATCAAGCACTTGAAACTGGCAATCAAAAACAGGCTAGAGCGCAGTTAGCGGATGATGTCACCATTTTCGAGGGAGGCCGCGTTGAAAGGAGCGCTGATGAATATGCTCATCATCATATGTTGTCGGATATGAAGTATTTAGCAGCGATGAAGAGCGACACACTTGAACATCAAGTGACGATACTTGGAAATACCGCTATCTCTGCGTCGCGCAGTCAAACTACAGGTACTCATAAAGGTGTTGAACGCGATTATCAAGGCATGGAAACGATGGTGCTGGAAAAACAAAATGGTGAATGGAAGATTAAGCACATTCATTGGTCACATTAATTTATTGGTCAAACAACGGAGAGTAAAATGAGAAACAACAATCCATTACATCAAGTTTCTACGCCACGTAGACGCTTTGTACAAGGATTAGCTGCTGGCGGTGTATTAGCTGCTTTTCCAAGTGTTCTTCATGCAGCTTCATCTTTGATTGCTGGAACTTCAACAGGTACTGCGCCCGAACTAAGTGGAGAAGTAATAGATTTAGTGATAGATGAGTCACCCGTAAACTTCACAGGTGTTGTAAGAATGGCTACAACAATCAATGGCTCAATACCAGCTCCTACCTTGCGCCTCAGAGAAGGTGATGACGTTACTATCAGGGTAACTAATAAATTATCAGTGCCGAGTTCAATTCATTGGCATGGGATCATTCTTCCGTATCAAATGGATGGCGTACCGGGTATTAGCTTTAAAGGTATAATGCCGGGTGAAACCTTTGTTTATAAATTTAAGCTGCAACAAAGCGGCACATATTGGTATCACTCACACAGTGGCTTTCAAGAAATGACAGGTATGTACGGCGCATTAATTATTGAGCCAAGAGAAAAGGATATTATTAGTGCTGACAATGAGCATGTCATTCAATTGTCTGATTGGACTGATGATGACCCAATGGATTTGTTTCGCAAGTTAAAAGTACAGAGCGATGTATTTAACTTTAATCAACCTACTGTTCCAGAGTTTTTTGATGACATTTCAAATAGCAGCGTTTCAAATGCGCTACAACGCCGGGAAATGTGGAATAAAATGAGAATGAACCCTACAGATCTTGCAGACTTATCAGCATCTGCAATGACTTTTTTAATGAATGGTTGTGCGCCTTTGACAAATTGGCGTGGAATGTTTAAAGCTGGCGAAAAGGTTAGGCTTAGATTTATTAACGGTTCTAGCAATACGTTTTTTGATGTAAGAATACCTGAGCTGAAGTTAACAGTTGTACAAGCTGATGGACAAAATGTTGAACCTGTGACAGTAGATGAATTTAGATTTGGTCCCGGTGAAACTTATGATGTACTTGTCGAGCCAAAAAATGATGCATATACGATTTTTGCACAAAGCATGGATCGCTCAGGTTATGCTAAAGGTACTTTATCAATGGCACCTAACGTTGATGCACCAGTACCTTCTTTAGACCCCGTTGAGTGGTTAACGATGACAGATATGATGGGCAATATGACCCATGATAGTGTGCATTCTACAATGGCTGATACGGCAGGTATGTCGGGCATGAATTCTAATAAAATGGATCATAGTGCAATGGGTCATGGAGCGATGGCAATGGATCATAGTAAACATGGAATGACTAAAAACCCATTAGCTGTTGCTAGCACTAAAGTGCGTCATGCAAAAACAGAGTATGGAGCTTCTGTTGATATGCGTGTTGATATGCCTAGAACAAACCTTGATGATCCCGGTATAGGTTTACGTAAAAATGGACGCCGTGTTTTAACACTTGCAGATTTACATTCTCTTGAGGGAATTACAAACCAGCAAGAGCCAGAGGCTGAAATTGAATTACATTTAACTGGAAACATGGAGCGTTATAGCTGGTCATTTGATGGTTTGGAATTTGGAAAAAGCACGCCAGTTCACATGAAGCATAATCAACGTTTAAGAGTTATTTTACAAAACGATACAATGATGACACATCCAATGCACCTGCATGGTATGTGGAGCGATTTGGAGAATGAAAAAGGTGATGTACAGGTTCGTCGCCATACTATCCCTGTACAACCAGCGCAAAGAATTAGTTTTTTAACAACACCTCATGACGTAGGTCGCTGGGCATGGCATTGCCATTTATTATTCCACATGGATGCAGGTATGTTTAGAGAGGTAGTTGTATCATGAGAAAATTAATACTAACCAATACGTTAAAACTATTATTAATAGGTTTGCCCCTTATAAGTGTATCTGTATCTGCAAAAGATGAGATGACTGAGATGGGTGATTCTAAAATGCAAGCACAAGGTGGAGATGCACCTAAAGATGCTAGAGACCCTCATGCTTATGCCGCAGGTACAACATTGACTGAAGGTCCTTATGCACTCAATAGCGACAAACGACTGACTTTGGCAGATGAGCATTCATTTTACGCGCTACTAGGGGATCGTCTTGAATATAATGAGCAAACAAACGCAGGTGTTTTTGACTTTCAGGCATGGTATGGCACTACTTTTGATAGATTAGTCATCAAAACTGAGGGAGATTTTAGCGAAGGTAATTTAGAGGAGAACCAAACAGATTTTCTATGGGGCCACGCAATATCTGCTTATTGGGATACACAAGTCGGTATTCGACTTGATTACAATAACGAAGGTGAAAACCGCAAATGGCTAGCTTTTGGTTTACAAGGTCTAGCCCCCTACTGGTTTGAAATTGATATGACTGCGTATTTAGGAGAGCAAGGTAATAGTGCATTTTCGATCGAAGCTGAGTATGAGCTATTACTTACTCAAAAGTTAATTGTTCAACCACGAGCAGAGTTGACGCTTTACGGTAAGGATGACGTCCAAAATAACCTTGGTAGTGGCTTATCTAGCAGTGCTATTGGTTTTCGGGTTCGTTATGAGTTTACCCGCCAGTTTGCTCCCTATGTTGGCGTTGAGTGGACAAATAAATTTGGTAATACAGCCGACTTTGCGAAGTTAAATGGGCAAAGTACGCGTGATACTGCTTTTGTTGCAGGTATCAAGTTCTGGCTCTGATGTGAAGAAATACTATATTGACTTGATGAGAGCTACCGCAACTATATTGATGGTAGCTTTCGTTTTTTGGGATTTAAACCATTTTAGTTATGTTAGAAAAGGCCTAGCTAATAGTTTTTTTGGAAAGAACTAAGAGCAGTAATAGTAAGCTACTTCTTGTTTTCAGTCGGTGCCAGTCTGGTGTATACCTATCAAGGTGGAATATCAGCTAAGAAGTAAAGTTGGCGAATGTTTAAGGTTAAAGAGTCAAGCCAAAAAACATCGCCATTGAAAGACGTACAATAGGCCATTTTATCACTTTTGATGAACGGGAATTGGGTGTGCTCGGGATAGAACCGATTGTTGCAAAGTACTGTGCTTAAAGCTGAACAATTGGAAAAATGATCCCTTACTCAATACCTAGTTATGAGCGTAGGGTTTTTATTTTTTTAATGGTGCTCATGCTTGGCTTCAATCTCATGAGTCTAAATTAGACACCCCTTTTATACTTGTTAAGTTTAAGCTGTTTAAAAAAGTAAAAAGTTTAGGTTTTAGTTCAAAGGTTGATCAAGATCATAAAATTATTTTTATAAAGTGGCTAATATTGTAGGAGCTAAAGAAGGAATGATAATGTTTGGACTTTTCAGGTGGTTTAAAATAGTGATAATAACTGTGTTGCTTACGCAGCATAGTTTTGCTACAGCTAAGCCAATGAATTGTGAAGAACATCAAAATGGATCTTCCGACACGCATATTATGCAACGAAGCAAAAATATTCACCATCAATCAATGAATGACAATAGTCACTATCACACTGTAAACTCGCAAGACTCTAAACACCGTCATGGTGATGAAGTCTGTGAAAAATGCAAAGCTAGTGATTGTGTTTGTTGTGAGGGGGGATTTTGTTCAAGCTTTCATTTAAATGCCTATCTTGTGCAAGCGCAAGAGGAAGGTATTTGCAATATTTACTCTGAGCTATTTCTACAGCGTACACCTCTACCAAAATCTGGTATCCATCTCTTACTTTATCGTCCACCAATTATTGGCTAATCACGGGATCAGTGCGTCTTTTTTTCGCCACTCCCATCAAAAATAGAATGACTTATTCATTGATTTAAATAATCAATTGTTTTGAACGATTAGTACGATATTTTGAAGGCACTATGAAAATTCTCAAACTATTGCCATTTACAGTACTTAATGCTGTCGATTTTGGCCGAGATTTCTCTTTTACCAAAAAATTAGTTTTTAGCTTATTCACTAGAATTAGTACTTGACCTGTGTCTTAGACACAGGTCTAAGCTGAAGATGAGAGTACAAACTTAGCTAAAAACTGAGGAGTGAATATGAAAGTTGCGGAGCTGGCAAAAAGCCTTGGAACGACTGCTGATACGGTGCGCTATTACACCAGATTAGGATTGTTAAAACCTGCTAAGTCAGTGAACGGCTACAAGTCATACTCGAATAAAGAAGTATCGAGACTTAAATTCATTTTAAGTGCCAGAAACCTTGGTTTTTCCGTTGCAGATATCAAGGAAATTATTAATGAATCTGAAGATGGTAAAAGTGCGTGCCCATTAGTCAGAAGCCTGATCAAAGAGCGGCTTGAAGAAACAGAAAAGCAGTTTCAAGCAATGTTGGCACTTCGAGGAAAAATGTCTTCTGCGCTTTCTCAGTGGGAAGAAATGGAAGACAAGGCACCGACTGCAAACATGGTTTGTCATCTCATCGAAAACTTTGAGCAAATTAAAAAAGCATAGGAGGAAAAAGGGTGGCTACTAACACAAATATAAAAACTGAATCAGGCTGTTGCTGTCAGGCAAAAGCTCAATCCTCTTCGTGTAAAACTAAGGAGAATACGTTGGAGAAAGTATCACATAACCAACAGCTTATCATTGAAGGCGCTGGGTGTGCTAGCTGTGTAGGCAAAATTGAAGGGGCGTTGAAGGCAACTCTTGGAGTCGTCAGTGCGGAAATGAATTTTGCTGATAGGACAGTAACAGTTTATGGGACAGCTAAAACAGAAGAATTGATCAAAGCTGTTGAGTCAGTGGGGTATAACGCGAAGCCAATTGATGATAGCTCAGCAACAGATGCGCTTGATGAGAAAGAGGCGGCGGATTGGGCATATTACAAAAAGCTAATGCGCGATACGTTTATTGCCCTTTCACTCGGCGTTCCTTTGATGATCTACAGCATTGTGGTTGGAGAAATGACGGTTGAAACAAACCTTGAACGCATGTCTTGGCTAGTTGTAGGCATTTTAACTTTTGGCGTTATGTATTTTTCAGGTAAGCATTTCTATGTAGGAGCATGGAAAAGCTTTAAAAACCACTCCGCTAATATGGACACTCTAATAGCTTTAGGAACAGGTACAGCTTGGGTGTATTCGATGGTTGTCGTGTTTGCACCTGACGCCGTTCCATTGATGGCACGACATGTCTATTTTGAAGCTACCGCCATGATCATTGGCTTAATTGATTTAGGTCTAGCATTAGAAATAAAAGCCAGAGGTAAAACCTCTGAGGCCATTAAACGTCTTATCGGCTTGCAGGCCAAAACGGCAACTGTAGTTCGTGATAATAAAGAGGTTCAGATAGGTATCGAACAGGTTTTGCTTCATGATGTTGTGAAAGTAAAGCCGGGTGAAAAAATTCCCGTGGATGGCGTTGTATTGGAAGGACACACCTCTATTGATGAGTCCATGCTGACAGGCGAACCTATGCCTGTTGAAAAAGCCGAAGAAGATGAGGTTGTCGCTGGTACTTTGAACAAATCAGGCATGATTTTATTTAGAGCGACACGCGTTGGTAAAGACACGGCGCTTGCACAGATCATCAATATGGTGAAACGAGCGCAAAATTCAAAACCGCCGATTGGCCGCTTGGCCGATGTTATTTCCGCCTATTTCGTTCCTGTAGTCATGATCATCTCGGTGTTAAGTGCGTTAGCATGGCTTAACTTTGGCCCTGAGCCAGCAATTGCTTTTGCTATCGTATCAGCAACTACTGTGCTTATTATTGCCTGCCCGTGTGCTTTAGGCTTGGCAACACCCATGTCTGTCATGGTCGGAGTAGGAAAAGCAGCAGAAGCCGGAGTACTTATTCGCAACGGTGAGGCACTGCAAACCGCCTCTAAAATCACTGCCATGATTTTAGATAAAACGGGCACTATTACTGAAGGGGCACCTAAGGTAACCGATATTGTTTTAGCAAAAGCTACTGACGAAAAAGACGTACTACAGCTTGCAGCAAGTTTAGAAAGCGGCTCAGAGCACCCTTTAGCGCAAGCGATTGTTGAAAGTGCTTTAGATAAGGATATTGAGTTACTAAAAATTGAATCGTTTAATGCTATTACGGGTTTTGGTGTAGAAGCAAACTGTAACAATAAAGTCCTGCTTTTTGGTAACGATAAACTAATGAAGTTAAAAGGCATAGACCTCACAGGCTTTGTTGGAAAAGCTCAGTCTTTAGCCAAAGAAGCCAAAACACCTATGTACTTTGCTGTAGATGGTGAACTTGCCGCAATCATTGCTGTCGCAGATCCCATTAAGTCAGACTCAATCTCTGCTATCAAACGGCTTCAGGCTAATGGTATACGCGTCATCATGTTAACAGGTGATAACAAGGAAACCGCTGCCGCTGTTGCCAAAAAAGCAGGTATTAGCGAATTTCTTGCTGAGGTGCTGCCAGAAGATAAAGCCAACAAGGTGAAAGAGCTACAAGGCAGTGGCGAAATTGTTGGTATGACAGGAGATGGCATCAACGATGCTCCTGCGCTAGCGTTAGCCGATGTTGGATTCGCCATAGGCACAGGGACTGATGTAGCTATCGAAAGTGCTGACATTACCCTAATGCGTGGTTCACTTCATGGCCTTGCCGATGCCATAGCGGTAAGCAAAGCTACTTTACGAAATATCAAACAAAACTTGTTTGGCGCGTTTGTCTATAACGTAGCCGGGATTCCTTTTGCTGCGGGGGTTCTATATCCCTTCTTTGGCATTCTGCTTAGCCCTGTAATTGCAGGTGCTGCAATGGCGTTTTCGTCATTGACTGTGGTGTCAAATGCAAATCGACTTCGCTTTTTTAAAGCAAAAGAGCATTAAGGAGAAGAGCGATGATGTTAATTAACTTATTAGGCTTAATGTTAATCGCGCTGATTGTTTGGTGGTTTTGGCTATATAAACCCAATAAAACAATCGTTCAAGGTAATGAAGTACTCATTGAAGTGAGGGATGGCGTGTATTCCCCATCCTCAATTCAGGTGTCTGCTAGCCAACCTGTTACCTTGAAGTTTATACGCAAAGATCAATCCCCCTGCGCTGAAACAATGCTTATTCCTTCATTGGATATAAGCGAACAGCTTAAGTTAAATGAAATTACTCAAATTACCTTATTAAACTTGTCACCGGGAGAGCATGAGTTTCACTGTCAGATGCAAATGTATCGCGGTGTCTTAAAAGTCGTTTAGGAGGGCAATATGAAAAATCAACACCCTAATTTTTGGTCAACACCTACAGGCTGGGCTGCACTGGCACTTATTGCCGCAGTGACCTACTTCTTAGTGCTTGAGCATGGTCAACATACGCTGCAATTTCTTCCCTACTTGATTTTATTGCTATGCCCCTTGATGCACGTATTTATGCATGGCAGTCATGGTAAACATGGTCACGATCATTCACATGCGCCTGATGAAAAAAAGGAAGAGAGCTTTCAAGAACTCACGGATAAAAATGCAGCCTATCGCGATGGCTACATACAAGGCTTAGAAAAGGCACGTAAGGAATCACATAAAAAGGAGAGCAGTGATGAATGAAACATATGATTATGGCTTATGGTCAATGGTGATACTGAACTCAGCAATTTTTATCTTTTTTGCCTTTAGTTTTGTCAAACCAAAAACATCAACTGATTGGAGAAGTCTAAGCGCGTTCTCTGCCTTTATTGTTGCCCTATTTACTGAAATGTATGGCTTTCCTTTAACTATCTATTTTCTGTCGGGGTGGCTGACGGAGACCTATCCAGAAGTAAATTTCTTTGCGCATGAAAATGGGCATTTATTACATACTTTCTTTGGATTTCAAGGTGATGCCCATTGGGACCCATTTCATATAGTGAGTATGGTGTTTATTGTTGCAGGTTTCTTTATGTTGTCTTCAGCATGGAATGTATTGCATCACGCGCAAAAACATCATCAATTGGCTACAACTGGATGGTATGCAAGATGTCGCCACCCACAGTATGTAGCTTTCATTCTAATCATGTTCGGCTTTTTATTGCAGTGGCCGACAATCCCAACACTTGCGATGTTTCCGATCTTAGTCGTTGTTTACGTCAAGCTAGCGAAACGCGAAGAAGCACAGGCGATTGCTGAATTTGGTTCGGAGTACCACAGGTATATGGAATCGACACCAAGTTGGATCCCAAGTTTTAATAAAAGTGTAGAAGGTAAAAATCATGAAAACGTTAATTAAATCAATTTTATTTATTGGTTCACTACTGATAACCACTAGCTTATTTGCCCAAAACAATGAGCATAAACATGAAGGTGCGAACAAAGCTGGTATGCATCAAGGCATGACAATACCACATGAGAACATGGGAGAAATGCATAAAAAGATGATGGAAATGAAAAAGGAAGTCCATGCCATTAAAACTGAAAAAGATCCTGACAAGCAACAGCAGATGATGGTTGAACATCACCGTTCAATGATGAAGATGATGCAATCCATGCACAAAAACATGGAAGAAATGCCAATGCATCAACAAATCAAGATGACTGAACATCATTTAGAAATGATGGAGAACATGATGCCGCAGATGAACCGGAAAATGGAAGAAATGAAAGATAGCAATCAACAGCATTCACACAAACATTAGGAGAAAAATTATGAGCGATTTAGATCATAGAGTTGGCGTTAGAGAGCAAAATTTAGTTGTTCGAAATCTAAAGCTTAGCCATGTCACAGAAGAAAGCTGTGACGAGTTAGTAAAAGAAATAGATCAGCTTTTTGGTATAGATGAAGTTAGTTACAACATCAAAGAAGGTGAAATACACCTTGCCTATGATGCCGCAAACGTAAGCCTTGATGGGATTGAGGAGGTAATCCGTAAGTATGGCGCAGATGTTCATGATGATTGGTGGACACATACTAAAGAAAGTTACTATAAATTTGTTGATCAGAACATCAAAGATAACTCTGTTCATAAGCCTTGGAGTTGTCATCAAGCACCTTCGGGGGCTGGCCGGAAAAACAAATGAATTCATAAAAAAGTGTATAGATAATTAGTTAGTCAAATGAGGTAACAGTGATGAAAACACCCTATATAAAAGCTCTTTTATTGCTTACATTCGGTTTATATTTAGTGGGTTGTTCCAATACCACTTTTTATCATAAATACATGATGAGAGGTCAGGTAGTAGAAAGTTCTGATAATCGAACTCTAATCTGTATTGGTGCTAAGCATGGCGCAGAGGTTGGGCAAAAATACAGTGTTATTAGATTCCATGAAAGAATAGTATTGAGTGAAGGTGAAGATCCCTACACTATCGAAAAGGTAGGAACGGTACAAATTACTAAAATTGTGAATGATCATTTCGCAACTGTAAAGCTAGTGTCTGGTGACATTGCAGCGAAAGATATGGTGGAACTTGAAAACTAATAAAGTGGTGGCGAAAGCCACCACAAGAGCATAACAATAAAACTTAATGAAAAAGCTTTAGTGTTATTTTGTACAACCTTTGAGATTGTTTGCTCAGTTCTGGTTATCTTGATGCCAGTACGACAGAAAAAAATGTTACATATGGATTAGAAAGGTGTGGGCTGGCATCCTAGGTCTAATCTTAACAGTTAAGGGGCCGCCGAATAGAGCTATACCTTTACATCAGCAGCATAATCAATGCTCCCGCGATCATAAATAAGTTTTCAGATAGCGATACAAATCCAAGTGGCACACTGCTATCGCCGCCTACACAGGCACACTTTAACTGGCGTTTGTCAATGTAAACGGCTTTGAAAACTGAAATTGCTCCAACTGTGCCGATAAACAATGAAAATGGTGCCACTGCGAGAGGCTGTAGTTGGGCAACCATACCAATACCTGCATATGCTTCAATGAAGGGATAAATATAACCATATCTTATCCATCTCATCGCTAGTAAATCATAAGTAATAAACGAATTTGTGAAACTGTATAGGTCTTTCAGTTTTTGCACCGCTAAGAGCGTCATTGAAAAAGCTATAAATAGCATCAGTGTTCTGATGGAGATAAATGAGCCGGAAGCAAAATGTTGAGATGCGACAGCAAGAAGTGCAGCTATCGAGAAAATGGCTACAACTGGCGTGTAGGTTGTGCCAGTTTGACCTGCTTCATCTTTACCAAAATACTCTCTTAAGTCATCGTATCCTCCGACACGCTTTCCTTCAATAAAGGTTTGTGGCGTAGTTTTGACATCATGCTTATCTTTGAAGTCATCAGCTTGTTGTCTTGACGTGAGCTTATGATCTTCTACATCATACCCTTGCCTCTCCAGCAAATCTTTCGACCTTAAACCATAGGGGCAGATATGTTCGTCAGTGACCATTCTGTACAGGGTAGCTGTCTTAGTCATCTTAGCCTCCTTTGTTCAGTGTGCCTTCAAACTTTGGGAGCGGTCGTTGCTCAGCCTGAGCTTGTGAGCTGACCTTTCCATTTTCAGAAATATCCTTAATCAGCCATTCCATTTCTTTTATTTCTTTTCGTTGGGCTTTAATAATACCATTTGCCAATTCACGCACGCGTACATCCTCCAAAGTTGAATGCTCACTAGTAAGAATAGCAATGGAGTGATGAGGAATCATCGCTTTCATGTAGGCAGTGTCAGAAATTGTGCTTTGAGAGCGAACAAGATAAAGACATATGGCGAACAGTATTGTCGCCAATAGAAAAATAGCCATGTTGAGCTTCTTGTTACTGTACATGCCAAGCATAAAGGCCAGCATGATCATTGCCATACCTGCTCCCATATACAACGACATATAGATACGCGTTTCACTAAACCATATATGTGATACTGCGTAAGTGTTGAGATACATCATGACAAACATAGCAATGGTTGAGGTGATGATCATTGCAGCAAATCTTGAGTATTTCATAAGTAATCCTTACATTGATAGTGTAAATATTTCCCACTGTTAGCCTATTATTCTCTACATGTGGTCATGTTCTCGAAAAATTGCAAGTAATGAGCCA
The DNA here is from genome assembly GCF_013423925.1 of Pseudoalteromonas sp. JSTW. NCBI lineage: Bacteria > Pseudomonadati > Pseudomonadota > Gammaproteobacteria > Alteromonadales > Pseudoalteromonadaceae > Pseudoalteromonas > Pseudoalteromonas sp. JSTW. The sequence goes on along the minus strand of NZ_CP058972.1, from coordinate 2,919,933 downwards.
GTATCAATAAGAGTATTTGTAATACGATTGACTCAATTTCAGCGCAATTATTGTGAATCAGTACTAATCTACACATTTCGGTGTAAGAGTTTATGGGCAAAAAATCTTCTTTGAAGGAGATCAAATCAGCTTATATTTAGAGTTTGAGTTTTGAACTTGTGATAGACACAGGCGGAATTGGCTTTAGTTAACAATCTAATGTGGGAACTCAAAGTACTACAAGCTGAGCTTCAACAAATGTAAGCTCGTGTACAAGTGAAGACACAGTTAAAGCATGTGGAAGAATTAATCTTGATAGTTAGAGTTGTCATTTATTTCACTTTTTAAATGAACGAATATTGATCTTTTATCTCGTTCATGTTCGAAAGCTAAAAGTTTCCTACACATGAAAGTGGTTTTGCAAGAGTATCTACTAGAGAACAAGATTTGAATGCTCAACTGTTCAGTTGGGCTATTATGGTTGTAAAAAAATATTATAAGGCAATGTGTCTGGTACTTCGGTTAGAAATGAAAAAAGTTAAAGAAGCTAATCGATTTCATCAGGTAGGGTGATGAGGTAATAGTTACTCGCCTTGATCGGCTAGGCCGATCATTAAAGTCTATTCTTGAGGACATTGAAAGTACTCACAAACGGGGCGATTGTTCAAAGATTATTAATGGTTCTGTCAGTACAAAAAATGATAATCCGTTTACCAGTTTCATTCATAATCTGCGCAATTAGCAATAATGACGTGCGTTCATAACGGTCATAAAGAGCAATCCCCCTGCGCTGAAATAATGCTTATTCCTTCATTGGATATAAGCGAACAGCTTAAGTTAAATGAAATTACTCAAATTACCTTATTAAACTTGTCACAGGGAGAGCATGAGTTTCATTGTCAGATACAAATGTATCGCGGCGTCTTAAAAGTAATTTAGTTTTAAATAGGTCTTTTTACACACCTGAACGAGCAAAAGTAACTTAACAAAAGGCTTCTCGAAAACATTACGAGAAGCCTCTAAATTAAAGTTAAGATTTGTATTTACTGTAAACAATTCTATATAGAACAGGCAAAACAACTAAAGTAAGTAAAGTAGAGGAAATAATCCCTCCAATTACCACCGTTGCTAATGGCCTCTGAACTTCAGCCCCAGTTCCGACGTTTAATGCCATAGGAATGAAACCTAAGCTAGCAACCAAAGCGGTCATTAATACAGGGCGAAGCCTGATAGTTGCACCTTCGATAATTGAGTTTATTAGCTCTCCTGTTTCAAGTAATCGCTGTTTAATGAATGACAGCATCACCAGTCCATTTAATACAGCTATCCCTGAAAGAGCGATAAATCCAACAGCAGCAGAAATTGAAAGAGGCATGTCTCTTAACCACAAAGCCAATACGCCGCCTGTAAGTGCTAAAGGCACACCACTAAATATGATCAGGGCATCTTTTATTGAACTAAATGCTATGACAAGCAGTGTCAAAATTACAAACAATGTGGCAGGTACTACGATGGATAATCTTTGCGTTGCACTCTCAAGTTGCTCAAATGTTCCGCCGTACTCAAGCCAATAACCAGCAGGCAATTCAACATTTTGTTGAATTTTTTGCTGTGCCTCTTGTACGAATGAGCCTAGATCTCGGTTTCTAACATTTGCTGTAATTACAATTCGTCGCTTACCATTTTCTCGGCTTATTTGACTTGGAACTGTCGTATAATTTAACTCTGCAACTTCGCTTACAGGTACAAACTCACCACTTTCTGTCGCGATTGGCAAATTACCTAGCTGATCAAGGTTGGCTCTCAACAGCTCAGGATATCTAACTACAATTTCAAATCGACGATCACCTTCGAATATTAACCCTGCGCCTTCACCTGACACGACTGTTTTTAACCAAGACTGTAAGTCGCTTGCATCCAACCCGTATAGCGCTAATGCTTCAGGCTTGGGGTTAACGGTAAAGATAGGCACGTCATCAACTTGTTCGAGCCGCGCATCAGCAACACCTGAAATTGTATTGAGTGTAGCCAAAACTTCTTGTGCAGAAATGACAAGTTGGGATAGATCATCACCGTAGAGCTTAATCCCTAAATCAGCTCTTACTCCGCTAATTAATTCGTTAAATCGCATCTGAATTGGTTGAGTAAACTCATAATTATTGCCGGGAATAGAGCTGAGATCTTTTTCCAGCCTTTCAACAAAATCCTCTTTCGTTAAATTAGGGTCGGGCCATTGCTCTCTCGGCTTTAATATCAGAAAAGTATCAGTCACATTTGGCGGCATCGCGTCTGTCGCAACTTCTGCTGTGCCCGTTTTTGAAAACACCGTAACAACTTCATCATATTTCATAATTTGTTGTTCAAGTACCTTCTGCATTTCTACAGCTTGGTCAATACCCGTGCCCGGAATACGCATCGCGTGCAGTGCAATGTCACCTTCATTAAGTTGAGGAACAAATTCAGATCCTAATTTACTACCAAGTAATATGCTAAATGTCACAAGTAAAGCAGCGCCGCAAACAACTAGCCAACGTAGTTTTAAAGCCCACTTCAAAACAGGACTATAAACTGACTTAGCGCCGACAATTACTGGACTTTCTTTTTCGCTGATTTTGCCTTTCAAGAATAAAGCAACCGCAGCGGGGACTAGCGTGAAGGTAAATACCATTGCAGACAATAGAGCGATTATCACCGTTGCGGCCATCGGATGAAACATTTTGCCCTCGACACCCGATAAGGTAAACAAAGGTAAATAGACAATCGTTATGATCAATACGCCAAAAACACTAGGTCGTATAACCTCATTGGTAGCAGAATAAACAATGTCTAGGCGTTCTTTCAGGGAAATGACAGAACTATTTCGTTTTTGGCTTTCTGCTAACCGCCTAATGCAGTTCTCAACGATTATTACCGCGCCATCGACAATCAATCCAAAATCTAAGGCTCCCAGACTCATTAAATTCGCAGAGACTTTGCTTTGAACCATGCCCGTGATTGTTGCCAACATTGCCAAAGGAATTACTGCGGCGGTAATCAAAGCGGCGCGTATGTTACCCAGTAATAGGAACAATACGAAGATAACCAGTAATGCACCTTCAATAAGATTTTTCTGTACGGTGCTAATTGCTTTATCAACCAGAGTTGTCCTGTCATATAAGGGAACTATGGACACGCCTTGAGGTAAACTGTTTTGGATTTCACTAAGCTTGTCACCAACAGCCAATGCCACCGAGCGTGAATTTTCTCCTACCAGCATCATTGCGGTGCCAATCACACTTTCCTTGCCTTCCAGTGATGCAGCTCCTGTCCTTAGCTCTTTTCCTATCGCAACTTCGGCGACATCTTTAACTTTTACAAGTGTGCCGTCGTCGCTTTTTATAATGACGTTTTGGATGTCTTGAATAGATTGCAACTGAGCTTGTGAACGAACAAGAATTTGCTGTCCGCTTCTTTCGATGAATCCAGCCCCTTGATTTGCATTATTTCGCATTATTGCATTTGATAGTGCTTCACTGGTAATACCGAAGTGCAACATCCTTAACGGATCGGGATTGATATGGTATTGCTTTTTATAGCCACCAATTGCATTGATTTCCGTAATCCCTTTAACCAATGCAAGTTGTGGTTTCACTACCCAGTCATGGATCTCCCTTAACGCCATCGCATCATAGGGTAAGCCATTATTCTGCTTTGCACTTTCGTCGGCAGTTATACTGTACATGTATATTTCACCGAGGCCCGTAGCAATTGGTCCCATTTCTGGTTCAATGCCAAACGGTAGTTGCTCCTTAATTGCGCTAAGTCGCTCATTGATTAGGTTTCTGGCAAAATACAAATCTGTGCCTTCTTCAAACACAACAGTCACTTGCGACAGGCCATATCGAGAAAGTGAACGGGTATAATCCAGCTTAGGTAAACCCGCCAAGCCCGTTTCGACGATAAACGTAATCCGTTGCTCTGTTTCCAAAGGTGAATAACCTTGAGCCTGCGTGTTTATTTGTACCTGTACATTGGTTATATCTGGCACAGCGTCAATAGGTAGCTTCTGATAGTTCCATATTCCTAAAGCGATGATAAACAAGGCCATAAGCAACATAGTACCACGTCTACGGATAGATAATTCTAGTATCCAAGCGATCATATTTTCACCTCGATAATACTGAAGCCAATATGTAGAGGACAAAAAGGTCGGAGATTAGTGTTCATGTCCAGCCTCCGATTTTTTTAGATCAGCAACTAGCAGATAACTGTTCTTTACAACCACACTTTCGCCGACGTTCAAACCGTCGATGATAGCAATATTGATAGCGTCTGAAGCGCCAGTTTTTACGGCGCTAGGGTGGTATTCATTGCCTTCTTTAATAAAAACAACATCTTTGCCTTCAAACTCTTGAATGGCTCCTTTTGGCACAACAACTGGAGCAGAGTGTTGACTGGTCGTAACCGCACCTTTAATTACAGTGCCAAGCGGCCACTTGTTGGTTTTGTTATCCAATTTTACAAATGCCAATGAGTATGGCTTGTCGTTTAGTGATGGTGTTAAATAGCTAATTTGCGCACTTTGATTAAATTCAGTGCTATGAATTAGCACCTGCTGGTTAGCGTTAACCTTACTTAGCTGAGTAGGAAACACTGATAGTTGTGCCCAAACCACGTCAAAATTGGCTATTGTCAGCAAGTTTTCACCATTTGTAAGCTCGCCAATATTGGCTTGCCTAGCGACTATACGCCCAGACATTGGTGCTTTTATCGAATATTGATTTAAGCTCTCATTGGATTCAATCACTACCAACGTTTCACCTTTTTTGACCTCTTCGCCGAGATTGACTTTTACTTCCTTAATAACACCATCGAATCTAGCGTTAACGTGCGCAAGTGAGGCAGGATCGGCAACGATTTTTCCATATACAACTTCTTCGTTATGAATAACACCGCTAGTTGCTGCTACTGTTTCAATGCTGTTTTGTTTAGCCATCTCAACAGACATAGAGACTATTTCATCTTTGTGTTCTTCACTGGCTGAGGTCGTGATGGAGGTGAAACCAATTACAGCAACAAGCATTAATTTGAAAAGGCTGATTGGTGAATTTAATATATTTTTCTTTTTCATGATTAATTCTCAATAAAGCTTGAAAGTTGGCTTTCTGTATTGCCGGAAGAAATTAATGGAATGCCTGATAAGGACTCAATGGAGGCGCTTTGTTTGTGAACCTCACTTGCGGCAAAAATAAGCGCATATTGCATCTCAATAAGCTCTTTTTGAACTGAAACTAGCTCTAAATAACTAAAGCGCCCGTCCGAATAGGCTTTTTGCACTAATGACAAAGCACTTTCTTGAGGCGGAATAATACTGGTTTGTAAGGTTTCAACCGTAAGGCGAGCCTCTTCCTGAGCCGCATAAAATGTCGCTAATTGGCTGTAAATTGCTCGCTCACTGGCTTTCCGTTGCTGCTCAACTTCATCGAGTTTTGCTTTTTGAGATTGATAGCTGCCTCTATTTCTATCACTCGTAAACAGAGGGACGCTAATTCCTGCAACCAACGCAGTCTCATTGCTACCTTCAAGTCTTTTCACACCTGCGCTCCACGTTATATTAGCGTGGCTTTGTGCGTTGATTGATTGTAATTGAGCTTGCTGAATTCTCGATTGCTCTGCATAAGCTAATATATGAGGACTTTGAGAAAGTTGAGCCATGATGTATTCGAGTGATATTGTTTTGGGAAGTGCAAATAAATCGCCTGATACACGAGAGAATTGCGGTGATTGTTCTCCCCACATAATAGCTAACTTACGAACACTGGCCTCTAACTGCTTGGAAATGGTTAGCGTCTTTAGTCGAGCTGTTGCTAAAGCTGCATCAGCTCGTTTTTGCTCTGATGACGGTGCCGAACCAACACGAACTTTTTTGGAGACAGTTTGATAGGTTTCTCGTGCTAGCTTTTCTGCATTTTCATTGACGAGCATGATTTGCTGTAACGTCAAAACATCGATATAGCGAGCTGCTACTTCACCCAAAATATCGAGTGTTTGTATTCTTTTTTCAACAGCTATTGCTTGCTGTTGGGCATTAACATAAAGCTTTCTGCTATTTACCTTATCTCCCAATTCCACCACGGAAGATATTGATAAGGTAAGTTCAGCGTCGCTGAATCCAGATACATCACCTGTACCTGCAAAGTTTTCCAATTCAGCGCTGACGTTATATTCAGGTTTTAACCCTGCGGTAGCTAACTCGCCGTCTAAACGCTTTTGTTTGTATTTAAAAGCTGTTAGCTGTGGGTTGTTTGCAAGTGTTCGTTGTATTGCCTCTGACAATGAAACTGAATCAACAGTTAAGTCATTTGCAAATACATTATTAGTTGTCACTAAAAACGACAACAGAAGCAACCGTTTTACTTTCTTCCAAGCAAGTACGGGGGCCTTAAAATAAGACATATTCATATTTTGTCCTGTTTATTTTATGAAACGAGCGTTGGCTTCACCGCCTAACGCGCCAATTAAATAAAAGGACTAACTTTTGGGAGGTCGAAGTAATCTGGAAGGGGGAGCTTCAATGACTACTTTTAAATAATCAAATACCTGACTTGATTTGAAATCAATGTCTCTACTGATGTAAACATGCGTAGCAAACTGTACATGCGAGCCATTGCAGTGTCCGCAATGATGACAATCAGCGGGGTTGTGTTGGTCATTATCTGCTGATGATTGTATTAATTTTTCAGAAGAAATGTGGTCATCTAAAGCATGAACATGCTCGGTTTTTATATGCTCGGAATCAACAATATGAACATCAGCAACTTTTGCCACAGCAGAAAATGACTGAAGTAATATCAGCACTATCATGATGTATGCAGGGAATTGTTTAATATTCATTTCGTTTCAACTATCTCTTAGTTATGCCAATGTTAACACTATCGTTTAGCTTGCGTCACGACATTGCTCGTCTATGAACTCTATTTCAATTGTTGTATGAGCAAAATCAAACTCTTTAAGCTCCTGTCGCAACTCTAGCTTGTACGATTTCAGCTCTTCGTTAGATATTTCAGTGTTTAAAACAATATGGGCGGTTAAAACGTTGTGTTCACCATCAAGTGACCAGATGTGTAAGTGATGTACTTCACCCACAATGGCTTTAGAAACTATTTTCGATTTAATATTTTCAATAAGATCAATATCTGGTGTCGCTTGCAAGAAGAGCATAAGTGTCGTTTTCAGTGTTCTTACAACATTAAATAAAATAAAAAGGGTAAACCCAATTGATAAAATAGGATCGAGTATGGGCCATTCAACAAACATCAATACGATTGATACAATAAATATAGCTATCCAACCTAAAACGTCTTCAAGCAAGTGCCAGTTTAAAACTCGTTCATTTAAGGTCTTTCCATGACTTAGCTTATAGGCAGCGTAACCGTTTACCACCATGCCAAAAATAGCTAATAAAAGCATTCCTTCGACTTGAGGCATTTCGGGGTTAGCTAATCTTGGTATGGCCTCAATTAGTATAAAAACAGAACCAACAGTTAATACCAAACCGTTAATCAATGCGCCAAGCAATGAAAAGCGCTTGTAACCATATGAAAACTGGCTAGAGGCAGGCTTGTTACTGAGCTTATTTAATCCCCATGCGGTGCCTATGGAGATGCTATCTCCTAAATCATGGATAGCATCTGCCATGATTGCCGTACTATTGGTTAACCAACCTCCGATAAATTCGATGATGGTAAACGTGAGGTTTAGAAAAAAAGCCCAGCCAATGCGTCTCGAAGCGTCCTCATCATTGTGAGGGTGATCATGACCGTGAGAGTGGTTATGCATGTTGAGCCTCGGCGGTTACATTTTTTCTTCTAAGCCTTTGTACATTCCAATTAATGATATGACGGATAAAGTTTTGGTACGCCCAACGTTTAATACCCGTTAGATTGGTTCCCTGCTCAGCATAGAATTCATCGGGTGAGTCATAAAAGCCAAAGTCGTCGTGTATGCCTTCTTTTTGAATATAAGTATCTTTACCAACCCAGTTCGTCTCTGGGTTACTTATGCAGGTAGTAGCTATTCCATAACCACAAAAATTATCTTTAGCTTGACTGAATTTGGATTGAATTGAACTTAGGTAAGCTTCGTCGAGAATGAAGCCTTCTAAATTGATCCACTTACCTTCATAGAGCACTTCTACCCAGCTATGGATAATGGATTTTGGGGCAAGCCAAAATACATAAGAAGGAATAGCGCCTTTCTGAAGCTGTTGGTCAATCGTGAAACCATGAAATCGGCACTGAATACCAAGCGCTCGGAATAGAGCCATTAACAAGTTTCCCTTGGTATTGCACTGTCCATAGCCATCCGCTAAAACTTCACTCGCAGATATATCATCGCTGCGGTTGTAACCAAACTGAATCTCATCTTTAACAAAGGTGTAAGCAGCTCCTATTGTGTTGTATTCATCCATTGTATTCCAATTCCGATCTGCTATTAGAGATTGGATGCTGTGATCATCTAAGTCTAATATTTGTGTTTTCTCTAAATAATTAGCACTCATTATCCATCTCCTTTAAGAACATGATTTTGATTTACTTCCACTACAGCTATTGTTTTCGCTTGTTAACTCTGCGTTGCTCAGCTCTTTCTTCGCATCAGTAATAATCAGGTAAGCCCCTCTTAAAATTAGGGTTGCAATCACACTACCAATCACAATGTCAGGCCAGCGAGAATCAAGTAGCATCACTAAAACACCAGCAGCAATGACCCCCAAGTTTGCGATCACATCGTTGGCTGAAAATATCCAGCTTGCACGCATATGGACTTCACCATTGCTTTGCATTCTGATTAAAACTAAACAAATGACGTTTGCTATTAATGCTACAAAACCAAAGCCGATCATGAACCAAGAGTGAGGCTCACCTTCTCCGAGTCTTCTTACTATGTCAAAGATTACCAGTATTCCGAGTGTCAGCTGAAAGTAACCGCTGATAAGGGCTGCATTGGCTTTATGCTTTAAAGATCGGCTCACGGCATATAGAGCAATACCATAGACAATTGCGTCAGCCAGCATATCCATTGAATCTGCTATCAAAGCCGTTGAGTTTGCATATAGGCCCACAGTAATCTCAACGCAGAACATAACCGCATTAATACCTAGCAACCAATACAGCACATGTTTTTGTTTCGCATCTTTTAGTTCGACTTCGCAACCACAACCACTCATTGCACGGCCTTAGTTATTTGCTTGATAACTTAACTATAAAGTCTATAGTGACTATAGAGTCAAGATTTAGGACTAAAGTTTTATGAAGATAGGTGAACTTTCAAAAACGACAGGGTGTTCGATACAAACAATTCGGTATTACGAGAAAGAAGGGTTGCTTTCAACTCCTGAACGTACTGAAGGGAATTACAGGTTATACGGTGAACGGGCTTTAAAAGAATTAGAGTTTATAAAGCATTGCCGAAGTTTGGATATCCCTCTAACAGATGTTAAACGCCTTATGGAACTGAAAAATAAGCCAGAAGAAAGCTGTGCAAGTGTTAATAAGCTCATTGCTCAACAATTGGCCTTAGTTAACAATCGAATGAGAGAACTCAAAGCACTAAAAGCTGAGCTTCAACAAATGGCAAGTTTGTGTACAACTGAAAACACCATTGAAGCGTGTGGAATAATTAAGTCACTTGATAGTTAGAATTGTCATTCATTTTCTATCCGTGTTGTGTACGAATAACTATATTTTATTACGTTCATGTACGAAATTTATTTAATGTACTTTCGTTCACTTGATTGTTAAGATGTACGAAAGTTACAGGTTTCGTACATATGAAAGTTGGTTTTGCAAGAGTCTCAACTAAAGAGCAAGATTTAAATATTCAACTGTCCAAGTTGGACGCTCATGGCTGTGAAAAAATATTTCAAGGAAAACAGTCAGGTGCTTCCATTAGAAATGAAGAAAAGCTAAAGGAACTCATCGATTTTATCAGGGAGGGTGATGAGGTAATTGTTACTCGCCTTGATCGGCTAGGCCGATCATTAAAGTCTATTCTTGAGGCTATTGAAAGTATCCACAAAAAGGGGGCTTGTTTAAATATTATCGACGGCTCTCTCAATACTAAAAATGATAATCCGTTTGCCACCGCCATGATCAACCTATGTGGAGTATTCGCTCAACTTGAGCGGGATCTTATAAAAGCCAGAACCGCAGAAGGTCGCGAAGAAGCGAAGGCTAAAGGCAAACATATGGGTAGGTTGCCTGCTTTATCAGACAAACAAGCGAAAGAATTATATAAAGATAAATTAAATGGTGAATCGATCTCTGCATTAGCGAAGAAATATTCTGTTAGCCGCCCGACGGTTCATCGAACTATTGAAAGAATGGAACAAAAAAATAATAAACAAAAGGAGATGTTATGTGGTCTGATAAAGAGTCAAAAATTGACTTCTTAAACTTTAATGAAACGGCTGAGTCGATTAAAGATCTTATCACTGAAAAGGAATTAATGCCTATTAGTATAGGTGTCTTTGGTGATTGGGGCGCTGGAAAATCCACGATTCTTGAACTTACCAAAGCATCTTTGGAAACTGATGAACAAGAATATATCCAAGTGCATTTCGATGCATGGACTTTCCAAGGATACGATGACGCTAAAGCAGCGCTATTAGAAACAATTGCATCTACTTTAGTAAAAAAAGCAGCAGACGATAAAAATCTAAGTGCAAAAGCAATAGAGTTTGCTGGACGAATAGATAAGATCAGACTGATGGGACTGCTAATGAATGGTGGTGCAGCATTAGCTGGTATACCGACTATGGGTGGTATACAGAAGATCATGGGACTATTCAGTGGTGGTGACGATGGTGAACTTGATGTTGATGATGTAAAAGGTGCTGTCGATGGCGCTAAGGATGTTGCGAAGAAAAACAAAGGTTTGATCAAAGATAAGAAATCATTCTCACCTCCTAAAGAAATTAAAGAATTCCGAAAAGCATATTCTGATCTGTTAAAGGAGTTTGATAAGCCACTTATTGTCTATGTCGATAATTTAGATCGCTGCTCTCCATTTAATGCCATTTCAACACTTGAGGCGATCAGATTATTTCTATTTTTACCAAATACCGCATTTGTCATTGCCGCCGATGAAGACATGATCCGTTTGGCAGTACCTGAATATCACAAAGGTGCATCTCAACGACATCAAACTGATTATTTAGACAAGCTTATTCAAATTCCTGTGCATGTACCAAGGCCCGGTGTTCTTGAGATAAGGGCATATTTAATGATGCTCACCGCTCAAGACCACGGAGTGACAGATGCTCAGTTAGAAGCGATAAGATGTGCCCTTGAAGAATCATTAAGGCTTTCTTGGAAACAACCACAAATTACCGTTGATGAGCTTCTTCAGGATCACGATATCGAAAAGCATTCAGGACTCAGAAGCAAATTTGTAGTTGCTGAACAGTTAGCTCCACTATTAGCTGAATCCACAAACATTAACGGTAACCCTCGCATAGTTAAGCGATTACTCAATCAAGTTAAGATGAGAAAGAAAACGGCTCACCGTCGAGGAATGCAGCTTGACGAGAAAACTATCACTAAGCTGGTAATTTTTGAGAGGTGCTTAGGCACTCAGGCTACTAACAAGCTTTATGAATTAATTGATAAGGAAAACGGATATCCAAAAGTTTTAGCGGATCTCGAAAATTCAGAAGTTGAATTTGATGAAATAAAGTTACCTGAAGAGTGGAAACTCGACCTAGCTTTTATTGATAAATGGTCAAAATTACCTCCAATGTTTACTGAGATGGATTTGACCCCAGCGGCATACCTTAGCCGAGAAAGCATTCCAATGGGTGCTGTTAATGCGGTAATGTCGGGAGCTGCTCAAAAACTTGTAGAAGAATTAATGAAGCAAAAGGTAAGGGTCAGTGGCGTTAACTCTACTGCGATTACCACAACTCCGAAGGAAGAGTACATGTCAGTCATGGATGGTTTGATTGAAAACTTTAAGTTGATTGGTGATTGGACCGAAAAACCAACAGGCATCTATGGAGCCGTGTTACTTGCCAAGCAGGATGATAAATGTTGCTTAAGTCTTCTTACATTCTTAAAAAGCTTGCCTCGTCAAAGGTGGCTCAATCCAATCTTAAAAGAACTAGAGGGAATTAAGTAATATGGGTACGTCCGCATCGTCTACAGGACCGAATAACAAGAGTCCGCTAATTCCATCTTGGGCAGAGCAAGGAGATCCCGTCACAATAGAGCCTGCATCAGGTACTGATGGGGATGATCAAACTGGTTCTGATAACAATCAATCTGATGATCAGAATGACCATACCAACGATATTGACAATGACAAGGTTCAACAAGAAATCGGTGGTTCGCCAACAGCAACGCCACCTCCAAATAGGTTTGCCAGCGCCAGAAGAGCATTTGGTAAATATGCACAAACAGGTGGCTCAACCTCAGATCTAAGGCGTTCATTAAAAAGTTACTCTAGAAAAGGCTCTGGCGGAGGTAAAAGCACAAGCCGGAGACTAGCAAGCGGTATAACGGCTGGTTCTGGATTGCTTGGTGTCATGCGTGGCGACACCGTAACGGTTAATAATCAAAGCTTATCATTAGGTGATCTAACTGGGTTATCGACTGACCAAGCAATTGACAAAATTGCTAGTCATTTGGCACCTGATAATGCCGATTCGGATGCTGTAAGAGTTGCGTTGGATTACGCACTAGAAGAAGCACTCCCCGATACAGAAGAATTTGACCCAAACAGTTTTACTGACGAAGTTATTCAAGAAGCCATAGGCTGTTATTTAACAGATCTTATTTTTCAGGATGTGGTTGAAGGCATGGGCAGAGCTTGGTTTCATGTTGAGCCTGCAAGTAAGCATCATCAAATGGAAGTAGAATTAAGGGAATTAATAAAAGTGATCACACAAGAGCAGTTAGACAAAGTAACTAATGGCAACCCTAGTACTATTAGCAAGGAAAATATTACTAAAATTCAAGCTGATGCAATTGCAATGACAGTGGATGAATGGGAGAGTTTTGATGACTAATTTTTATTTTAACCATGACCCAGCTAACTTGCCTGATTTTTCTGAAGACTGTCATCCTGTCCAAATGTTTCACACGCATCAAAATGACATCACTAAGCACAGCTTGGTGTCAAAACAACTACTACAAACAGTTCGTGATTTAGGATTGCATGTAGATGCTGATGCAATAGATCTGATAACAATTGCAACCGCCGTTACCGCCGCTGATACATTTGAATTGAGGGATAATGCAGAAAATGCATGGGCTAGAAAAATGCATTTACATGTTCCTGTTACCGATGAGGATATGTGGAATACTGTTGAGCCTGAACTAAGTTCTTTGCTCAACTTTCTAACGGGCGATCAATGGCAGTTTACTTTTGAAAAAACAACTATGCCGATGCCGACTCCTAAAACAAGTGAGCAAGCGAAAGCAAAAGCAAAATCATTAATTGGACTCAACTCAGTCTGCCTTTTTTCAGGAGGTCTTGACAGCGCAGTTGGTGCAATTGACATTTTAAACGGAGAGTCAGCCTTAAAACCGCTTTTGGTTAGTCACGCTTATCGTGGTGATGGCGCAAAACAGGAAGATATTAAGCATTTATTATCCCCGCCATTCGGCGAATTGTCCTATTCAATGTCTCCTCATATTATCAAGCATTTAGAAGGTAAAACTGACATTAGCATGAGGGGAAGAAGCTTCAACTTCCTAGCTATGGCGGTACTTGGTATATCAGCCTTAAGAAATGCTAATTGCGATAGCAGTATTGAAACTATTGTCGTCCCTGAGAATGGCTATATTTCTATAAATCCACCGCTTACCAGAAGACGGATTGGTAGCCATAGTACTAGAACTACTCATCCTAATTTTCTAAGCAGGCTTGAATCTTTGCTTAGAGACACTGGGTTTCATGTCAAATTTGTAAACCCCTATCAATTCAAAACTAAAGGTGAAATGTTAGCGGAATGTGTTGATCAAGACGCAATTAGAAAAGCTGTTCCTCTGAGTGTTTCATGTAGTCATTGGCACAGAGAGCATAAACAGTGTGGACATTGTGTACCTTGTCTTATTCGAAGAGCGTCAGTTTTTCATGCTGGTTTTACACAAGATGCGCCATACAAGACAAAGAGGTTGAAAGGGCTTATGAAAGAAAAAGATACGCGTGATGATCTTCAAGCGGTTCAAACAGCCATTATTAGATTGAAACAATCCGATAACTATCGTTCTTGGCTTCGAAAGTCAGGACCAATACCACAAGAAAAAGATATACGAGAAAAATTAGAATCAACTATTAAGCGAGGATTGGCAGAGGTTGAATTATTTCTCCAAGCGGATAAATCATCATGATGGATCTTCATTGCCATGTTGATTTATATCCAGATTATCAAGAGGTATTGAACGACATAAAAAGCAGTAATTATTACGTGCTATCAGTAACTACGGTGCCGTCAGCTTTTGAAGGTACTGTCCAGTTAACAAGTGACATAAAACACTGTAAAACGGCTTTGGGTCTGCACCCTCAACTTGCTCATCTAAGAAAAAATGAATTAGCACTATTCGATAAGCTAGTTGATAGAACTAGATATATTGGAGAAATTGGGCTGGATGGCTCAAAAGGTTATGCTGATTACTTTGATGATCAATTAGAGGTTTTTACGCATATTTTGAAAAAATGTGAAGGCTTTGATAACAAAATATTAACTATCCATAGTCTCAACGCGACAGGTGAAGTACTTGAACAACTTAAGTTATACCCCAATGCTGGTACTGCCATTCTTCATTGGTTTTTAGGTACTAAGAAGCAAGTTCTAGAAGCCGTCGAGCTAGGCTGTTTCTTTTCTATTGGGCCAGCCATGCTTACTTCAGCCAGAGCTAAAAAAGTAATATCGTGGATACCTCAAGATAGGATTTTACTCGAAACTGATGGCCCTTTCGCCAAAGTGGCGGGGAATATTCTGTTTCCTTCAAGTGTTGGCACTGTTACTGAATATCTGGCTGAAATTTGGTGTAAAAATAAGGCTTCGATAATTGAGCAACTGTCAGCAAACCTTAGGTGTTTAACATCAGTCAAGTAACTAATTATACGTCACGTAATCTTATAACAATTTTATTCAGGTTTAATCGATTTGTTTGAAGTATTTGTATTAGCTATAGCACCCAGTATGGACGTGTTTGCAGTATCCATAGGCTTAGGTTCTAAAAAAGTAGCAAATGCTGAAAAACTCTTTATTAAAGCCGTTGCTTATTTTGGATTTTTCCAAGGCTTTATACCTCTTTTAGGCTATTACAGCGGTAAAGGATGATCATCTTGGATTGAAGATTATGCACCTTGGATAGCTTTTATTTTGCTATTATTTATCGGTGGCAAAAATGATTTATGAGTCCCAATCTGAAGGAATTGAAGAAGATATTGCTAATGTTACTCATCGTGTGCTATTTGTTCTTGCTATTGCCACCAGTATTGATGCAATGGCGGCAGGTTATGCAATCACATTGCTTGAGGTAGATATAGCCGTAGCTTGCTTGATAATAGGCGTCACGACGTTTGCCTTTAGCTAGATTGGTGTGAATATCGGCGAAAGAAGTGGCGTATGGCTGGAGTCTAAAGCTGAACTATTTGGTGGTTTAGTGTTAATCGCAATCGCATTTAAGATATTACTTGGTTGGCACAGAACCACCGAATACTAGGCTACTTACCTGAGCAACATGCATTGCCTTCTTGAATAGGAGGACACTTAACTGTTCCATAAGAGCAGTAAACGCAACAATCACCTTTGAACGGTTTAAGTAGTGCTTTACAGCTTTCGCATTCGTAATACCATTGGCAAGCGTTTGTAGGCATGGTTTCAACTTTGCTAAATCCACATTCAGGGCAAGTTATCTTAGATTTTAATTCTATACCTTGCATACTGGTTCCTTAATGGGCTTAACAATATCTAAAATAGACATTACGACCATCCAAATGATCCCAAAGTAAAATAAGTAAGTGCTCCAGTCGTATTGCCATAAAGGATAAAGGGTCAGCAATACTGCAATTGGGCCAATGACACTTAAAATGCCTCTTAATGACTCTCGATGTTGATACCAATTATAGAAATTAACTAACAACGCTAGTGAAGCAAATAATGGCAATAAGGTGTTCACCGCTATCCCTTCAAAATGTGAAAGAAAACCTAACCCAAGAGCAGATGCCAATGAGCCGAGCGCAGGAAAACATGCTGTGCAACTAAGGGCGGCTAGCCAAACGCCACCAGAACCTACTTTATCTAGAATTTTATTGATCATAACTATCTACCTCAATTTTTAAGGTAGTATAAACTCCGTACATAAGTACGGGGTCAATAGCTATTTAAGTGAATTTATTACCGGGCAGGATTGAGGGTCTTGATTGGCCTTGCAAGAATCTGTCATATCTTGAATTACTTTCTCTAACCGCTGTAAATCAGCAATTTTATTACGGATGAGATTAAGTTTTTGCAATCCCATCGATTCTATATCAGCGCAACTGCTACTTAGTGACATCAGTGATTCAATTTCTTTCAGCGTAAACCCTAATGCTTTAGCTTTCAGAATAAATTTGAGTTGATTAGCGTGTGTCTCGTCATACTTTCGATAACCTGATTCGGGTTTTGGAGGCTGCTCTATTAAACCTTGGCGCTCATAAAAGCGGATCGTTTCAACATTGATATCTAAATCTTTTGCCAGTTTTCCAATGGTTCTCATAAACATACTCTTTAGAAGCAGAGACATCATTATACAATTAATGCGGATTGCCTAAACTCAATTTTATTGCATGAACGGGGTCGCTAAGCGTCCGCTTTGTAGAATTAAGTTCACATATCCAGATCACTCTGACCGTCTCTTGTTCGCTCTTGCTGCCTGTCAGGTGAAGTCTAAACCTAATCAACAAAACTGTAAGATGAGATATGAGCTACTACATCTAATCTACTACTACATCTAATCTATTGTTTCGTTGAAACTAATTCAATAATTTCACCAGTAGACGTATCCACTCTTATTTCTGTATGTTGCCCTGAGTGCTGAAGTTGATTTTTTAAATCAGCATTAATCAGTTTGAGCTTATCTATTTCAGCGTACATTTCTTGTAATCGCACCAGTAGCTTTTCAAAATCCTTATCGATTTCCTTAGGGTCAATCTCGTTTTTTTGCTTTTCTTTAGCAAGCTTGCTTTTTAGTTCGGCTACCTTTGTTCTGAGTTGTTTTATTAAATTATCTTTATTTTTTTCTTCCCAAGTTAATTGAGCTTTTTCAATATTTTCTCGTAACTTTACCCATTTTTCTTCTTCTTTAGATAGATTTGCAATATTTCTTTTAGCTCTCGTTGCTACTGCATTTTTGGTTATCTTGCTGCCATCAGATTTCATCTCTTCAAAAGCACGTTTTATATCATCGTATGCGCTACTCATGCTTGTTCTCCTTGGTTTGTATGCGCTTTGCCTTCATCTAATACATAGTCAGCTGCTGCTATATTATTTTTCCAGTGAATAGCAAATAGCTCGTAATCTTCTTGCTCTTCTTTGGTTAATGCCGCATATGCCTCTAGTTTCTGCGTTGCTTCTTTTTTTATTATTTGCCAATTGACCTTGTGGCGTTTGGTAATGATTTTACTACCACAATACACACAGCCACTAGGGATTCCTGCTCCTTTTATCTTGCAAGCTTCTCCCGCAGTGCAGTACCCCGTAGGTAAGCCACGTATGTTTTTAATATTTTTGACGAGAAATTTTTTCAGTTCTTCAATTGAACTGAAATGGATCTGCTTAATCACAGTCGAATCTTTACTTTGACTATCAGTAATACCTATTATCAGATCTTTAGATGTTTTATTAATTTGCTCACCAGCACCACCTTTAAGTGATTGTGACTCGGCTTCATCTATTAACTCTTCTGCAACACGGTCAATTAAAATCTCATTAAACTCTTCAGTAGTTTTAATTAAAGTTGTTGAGGCCAAAAATGCTCTTCGAGTATAAACAAACGTCATTAGGCTAGTTAAATGTTTAAATTGATATCTAATATCATCAAGCTCACCTAATTTATTGGCAATGACAAAGTAGGCCAACGTATGTCGAAACATGTGAGCGGTTAATCTAAACGTATCGCCTTCTTCGTATGGGACACCTCTATTCTCTCCTCTAACCTCTTTGTAGTTAGATTCAAGGCGTTCAAGCTCTGCTATATCATCATCGTCTAGAGTTAAGTCAAAAAGCTCAATGTTTTCACTGTTTTTAACCTCAAATTTTGTGAATCGCCCAGCATCGCTAAAACTAACACTACAGCTACTATGTGAAACCCCGAAAAGACGGTTTCTTTCTAACCCTTCTTTCAAATTGTGTGCTTGACTACTTGTTATATTGGCTCTGCATGAAGAAAGTACAGCTTTTGCCCTTTCTTGCATACCGATCACATATTTTTCGTAAATACCAACACACTCATGTACTTCAGCGTTTGAAAACCATTCCATCTCAACCTTACTGTTGTCGGTTTTGGTCATAATTGCCGTAATGTAATAAATATCATCTTTGTAATTGGCACAGCCAACCTTGCATGTAAGTACTTCGTTATATCTCATACCTGTATAGGCCAAGATATTAATGTATGTGGCTAATTTTAAATCTTCTAATTCTTCGGATAATTGAATGAATTCCTCTTCATTGGGTAAGTTTCTTACATGTTTTGCTATTAGCTCACCTGTATTCATTTTGGGCGGTGGTTCAATGGAGCCTTCATGTAAACTATCTATTAAGCGTGCATTTAATTCTAGCCATCGTTCTATCTTATCCTTAGAGTTTTCAACTATTTTTTCTGCAAACTTCAGAATTTTTTTCATTACTTTAGTAGGAATGACAGGGTGCGAATAAGTGACTGGTCTCGGATGGTGTAACTCGTTTAGTTGGTTAAGCACATTAATAAAAACACTACACACCTTAGGGCCAAAAAGACGAAAGCTTCGTTGCACGTCAAATAGTTTAGTAAATGAGTGTGATTGTCTGTAAATAGCTATTTTCCCGACTTCATATAAATAGTCTTTTATGAGATTCCTAATAACTAAGTCAGATTTGAACTCCAACTCATGAAATGAGTGATAACCTCTTTGTCTTAAGAAGGCTGCAATTAAATTTAGATACGTTACATCATTTTGAAGTGTAGAGATTTTTAGAGGTTTACCGCCTACAACATCACCATGTGTGAGTTTAATTAGTGAATAAATTCGAATTTGATATGCTAATTCATCAACACCTTTAAAATTCACATTTCTTTGCGTTTCTTCATAGCTTATCCAAGTGTCATCGCCAAAGTGAATAGTGCCATGTTTAGCAATATTCAATGCTCTGTTTTCCCACAAAGCAATCGAATTAAAAGCGCTAGTATCATCAACTTTAAAATCTTCTAACACCTGAACCAAAGGTTTTATAGTGATTTGACCTGTATGTGTTTTTACAACAGCGATATCAAGTAGTTTTGTTTTAGTTATCTCTTTGGTCATAGCAAGCCTGTGTTTTTCCAATGAGGATGAATACCCTCTGTTCTCAATAATTCTTTTCCATCAATCACAGCTTGAGCATTAAGCTTGGCAATATCAGTTAATATTTCGTTAACTCTATTTTTCAACTGCTCTATGTTTTCCAGTTGCTCTGTTACAGAGTCAAATGTTGCGGCTGAGTTTTCCATATCAGCAACAACAAAATCCCGGTATGACAAAAGTTTCCAAACATGCAATGCGTCAGCAACACAGCGATAGAACGGACACCACAAGCATGCGTTAAAGTCGGCACATGCATGCTCGTTTGTATCTCGCTGGTCTAATAATTTCCTGTTTTGTGATTCGAATGCCACTACTGCGGATTTATCTTTTGAGTTAATGCATGTGCCATTCGGGACTTTTTTACCGTCTTCTGGTGGAGTCTGCAAAATGATTACTTTGTCGGTAACATCGCGAACAAAATAGTCTGCCATTGTTTTTGTCGCTCTGTTGATTGTCATTGCAACATCTTTGTTATCTTGCATTAAATAATGACGCAAGAACGTTTCATAAGAGTGCTTGCCAGCTTTTTGATACCACTTAAATTCTTTGGCAACTTTTCGGTAAATGTAGTTAAGCCCTGATTTTCTGATCTTTTGCGAATTAAATACGATATCACACCCAAGCTCAGTCAATATCCTATCTATAGTGGTCTTGAAACGTGATGCTGTTAATAATTGAATCTTTACTTCTCCAATACTATTTACTTTGGGAAAAACAAAAATTCTTTTTGATAGGTTCTCAATAGAAGGGCGGTAAATAGACGTAAGTTTAGTCGCAGCCTTAATATCAAATATTACTGGTTCGACAACGTCGCCGTATAAGACGCCTTCTTTTTCTAGATCTTCGGCTTGAATTTCAAATTTATGCCATTGTGTTTGATAATTAGCTCGGCGTTTAAATAAACGAAGAGCAGGAGTTTTACTTGAATGTAATGGCGTGTTAAAGAAAAATAAGTCGTCAGTATCAAGCTCTAGCGTAGGAGTTGAATTCCAACCAGTTTTCAATATGACTTTTGCTGCATAAAGTGTAACTTTGTCTTTAATTGTGAGTAAGGTCTCAGAAAGCCCTTTTTCTATGTAATATGCTAATTCTACTACTTCTCTATATGAGTAGAGCTTATCTTGATTCTGAGAGAGTTGCTCTTGATGTTGTGCAGTTAATTCGGTGTTGACCGGAAAGCTTTTAATAGTATCTAGACCATAAAACGATAGTAATTTGTCGATAGCGCTCTGATATTGATTACCAACAAAAACCGACAAGTCGCCTTGTTTTGATTTTAGTTGAATTGCCTCTCTTATAGCCTTTAGTATCTCACAGTTATTTTCAACAAAAGCATGAACCCCATGACTGGCAATAAGCTTCATTTGTTCATCTGTTAATGATGATGCATTTTCTTTCAATGCTCTAGCCATA
The DNA here is from genome assembly GCF_013423925.1 of Pseudoalteromonas sp. JSTW. Taxonomy (NCBI): domain Bacteria; kingdom Pseudomonadati; phylum Pseudomonadota; class Gammaproteobacteria; order Alteromonadales; family Pseudoalteromonadaceae; genus Pseudoalteromonas; species Pseudoalteromonas sp. JSTW. The sequence continues at coordinate 2,898,969 of NZ_CP058972.1, read as the reverse complement.
CTACCTATGTAACCTTTGAGAGTGACGATACCTATGCTCTCGCCATCAATTCGCTTTGTAAAAACTTTATGGTATTCGACTAGGTTTTGATAAAATTTATAGGCATTGTCATATACCCACTCATGCTTCTGCCATTCGGTAGTGTCACTTTCTTTAAGGTAATAGCCCAATGAGTAGGGTAATAAACTTTCCTTTGCGATTTTTTCACCCGTAACAAAGTGGTAAAGGTCCAATGCAGCGTTTAGTAGCAGTAAAAACTGCTGGTTATTTTGAGTTTCTTCTTGGTAATGCTTATAAAGGTATTTAAATCCCTGAAGGCCATTTTCTGCAAACCCTTGAATTCCACGCTCACTAAGCAGCTTAATTATTGGTGATGCTACGCTACCAGCACTATTCAACCACCTTGGAAATGATAAAGTTGAGGATCTAACTCTTGTTGTATTAGCTTCCGAAGCGCTTGCTATCTGATTTTTCAAAAAAGCATCAACTTCATTGCCAAATTTGGATGATATGCTTTGTGCATACCCTATTACTTCGGCTTCAGTTTTAAATTGATTGACTCTAGCTTTACCCCACACATCGGGTAGTATAAATTTTAAAAAAGTACGGAAGTTGTGATTGCATATAAATGATGAAACGAATTCCCTATCCTGTAATGTTGCCAATAATGGCAGTTTGACGCGTTCAGTATTCTTAAAAGTATCATGTAGACAAAGATTTATAATAGCTGTCGCAGTTTTGAGGATATTGTCCCTAATAGAAGAATCTTTGAGGCTTAATTCTGGAAGGACGAGATAGTCCAGATATTTATTTAGTAATTTACGAATCTCTTTTACTTGATGGAATTCAAGTTCGAATAATTTAGTTATGTCGATTGAAGTAGCCCCATTTACTAGCCTAAAAGGAGCGTTGATAGCGTTATCATAAAAATGAAACTTAGCTAAGTTTTCTAAGGCTTCTTCTATACGAGTAGCATAACTAGGTAGCTTGACATCATTTATTTCATTAATGCAAAAGTATTCCAGTTCTTGCCAAATTTCAAAGTCTGATAGAGCATTTAATCCCGAAGTTTGAATTGATGTCGCAGTATCTGTACTAACCTTATTAAGGGCTAGAGGAAGAGTGTGTTGTAAACTGACACAAGCATTCCGCAAGCGACTCATTGAAATAGCAGTGTCGTCATCTGCGCTAATATTGTTTTCTTTGTCATATGCCCTGTTAAATAAAACGTCTAACTGTTTGGCTAGAACAATTGAATGAGGTTTAAATCTAGCAGGAATACGATTGGACTTCCGCGTTTTAACTTGCTGCTGCATCTTCAGCCTCACGCATCAGTAATTCGTCAACATCACCGTAGATATCTTTCACCCACTCTGACATTGCTCCGTATGCATCCACTGCTACACTTTTGGCAAAGTCGATGTAACGTTTGGTTGTTTTAAAACTTTCGTGACTCATCAAGGTCATTAGTGTCTGTCTGATGGAACTCTCCGATTCACCTTTGTCAATTAGGTATTTAGCGACATAAGTAGCAAAGGTAGCGCGTAAGTCATGGAATGTGCGTAATAGTATTTCTAATCCCTGCTTCCTTTGTTCTTTTCTAACTATGGAAATAGTATTCCCCGGTGTATCTTCGCTTATCCGCGATCCTGAACTATTCATAAACAAAGGAAGCGGATGTTCACTATTGTCCATACCATGATTAGTCTCATGTTTGGTACGTCGCTTCATATTTTGAATTGTCAAAGTGTGATTGTACAAAAGCTTCATTAGAACTCGCGCTATTGTTAATCTCACTGGCTTATGTCCTTTTCGTACAATGTTCAATTTTGGAATACGTTTCTCGTTTTCTTTTTCATCAGGATCAAAAAGGTCTTTCTGGTCGATGGCTGAAATCTCAAAAGAACGAAGTCCACCTAGCAAAGCACATTGCAAATAAAGTTTATAAGTCTCTTTTTGAGCTGTATTCGTCTCCAGTAACTGTTTAAGTTCTTTTGGAGAATATGGTTGTAGACCTTTGTCTGGTGAGTCTTCTTTTTGTTTCAATGTATTTGGAATGCTCAAATTACTGACCCATTTCCATAAGCCCCCAGAACGATTGTTGCTGGTAGGTAATTGAAACAACGAACTGACACCTGATTTAGCTTTTGTTTTAATACGTACCTGTTTATATTCGAGCGAAAAAGGGAGGCTATCTATAGCCCCGCGTTTATGACTCCATATATAGAATGCTTTAACCGCTCTAATTCGTTCTTGAGCACTGTTAAAGCTTATGCGTTTAGACTTATCTTTGGTTTCGATTCTTTCACACAAATGCTCGTGATATCTCCACACAGGTAACCTAGAAATCTCATCATCTACAGACTGTTTCGAAAGTGGCGCGGCTATTACTTCAAAATAGGATGCACCATCTTTATCCAACCAATCTAAGAAAGCTTTTAAGTGCTTAGCTATACTGCGAACAGACTTAACATCTAATGGCTTTCCCGGTTGGCTGGCATGATAAGCGTCACTAAAAGCCTCATTGTCTATTTGATTCTTTTTGAGACTGAAATGACCTTCAAAGCGGTGCATTAAAAATAAGTTCATTTCTTGGCATTCTGTGAAGCGAGTCGGGTGATATAGCACTGGAAAATTAGGTTCTATTTTATCGTGCCTATATGAGTGAGTTCTGATGCCTTTTTCAGTCTTAATAGGTTGCCCTGATTTATCGAGGTGAAAAGACATTCCTTTTCCAAAGTTGACTGATGTTTTAATTATTTTAGTTTTTGTTGTATTTCGAAGTATCATTTTCGTTCACCTTTGATTCTTAGCTAGAGTATGTGTGTAAAAACTTTTTTGTTCAAGTTTATTAAGGGTATGATAGTATTATATCAATTCGGGGGTGATATTAGATGAAAGTCAAAATTTAACCGCCTCTCAATTGAAGACCATAATCACCCGCTGCGGTGAGGGCACGAAGTTAATTTGCTCAGGAAACTTAGCGCAAATCGATAGTAACTATTTAACCCCTGTTACCTCAGGTTTAACCTATATTGTTGAACGATTTAAAAATTTTGAAGGAAGTGCAACCGTTAACTTGAATGGTGTTGTTCGTAGTCGCTTGGCAAGCTTCGCTGAAGAAAATTTATAACTTGCCAGTGAATCTTTGCCTCGTTAATCTAGGTGTTACCGAGGCAAGGTACTTAAAATCGAGTGAATTTTTTACCACTAAAGCATTATTATCGTTCTCTGGCCGTGGCGCTTATTGTGCCATTGCTGGTGGCGTTTATTCTGTGTTTACACTTATATAATCTAAAGCTAGAACGCTCACAAGAAAGCCGACAAAGTAGTTTTAATAATATCTCTGCTCAGCTTGGTCATGCAATGCATGCGGCTGATGGATTGATTGATACGATGTTTAAGTTGTATGAGCAACCACTATCATATGACTTCGACCCCAACTGGGCCCGCAATGTAAATCAGTTTGATCACTACTATTATCAACCCATAAAGGGAGGAGTGGGTGAAATTGTGGGGCAAGGTAAATTTGCATCCACTGCCTTTGCTCTTACTCAGTGGCGTCAAGTGCTTGCATTAGGGCCCTCGTTCAACACAACGCTGGCATTGATTCAATCGTTGCAAGGTGTTGCCTATGTTAACGAACAGGGTTTTGTTTATATAAAGCGCCGTTCAACAGCTGAAAGTGAATTGCTGACGAGTGTGTTGGATAATAAATTTCGACCGTCGCGTTTAAATGATAAAGCGCTGGCCTCAAGTGCTGTTATTACTGTTAATGGCCACGCGTACTTTGCAATAGGAAAAAGACGAGCGTTACAAAGCGACGACTACATCATTTTAATTTATGACTTAGAGGCAATCTCTAAGTGGTTAATGAAAATTGCCCCGAGTAACGGCGAATATATTTTCATTAATCAAGATAACCAAGTAATAGCCAGCTCAAGTAAAATATTAAAAACAGCGATTAATGCCGATGATTATTGGCCCGAAAGTGAGATAAACAAAAACACAAAGAGTCACAGTCACTTAGTGCAACCATCGTCTGATTTACCAATTTATACCCGTTACTTTGAATCTCAAAAAGCACTCAGTGGGCCTGTCCGCTACGACATGTTTATAGAATTTGTGTTCTTAAGTGTTTTTTTAGTCATGATGTTCAGCGCGGTATTTTGGTTGAGTCAGCGCATATTTGTAAAGCCAATGACTCACTTGATGAATTACCTAGAAAAACATGATGAAGGCCAACATACACTGGTAAATTATCGTATTCCTGCTGATTGGCAACCTTGGTTTAGCCGAGTTAAGCGGGTTTTTACCCGTAATGAAGAGCTTGTTCAATCATTGCAAGAGGCGAACAAAGCGCTTGATTCACAAGTGCAAGTTAAATCAAAACAATTGCGCCGCAGTATTGATGCCAAAGAACGTCATTTAGCCTTACTGAACACCATGCTTAATAATGTGCCAGATCTTATTTATTTTAAAAATATTGATGGTTCATTTTTAGGCTGTAACAAGGCGTATGAGAGTTATATCGGTTTACCGCAAGAGAAACTCGTTGGCCAGCAGTTATGTGATATCAGTGACGATAACGGCGAGCTAAGTGAACTTGAGCGACAAGTATTACAAGACCGCCAAGTGTATCAAAAACGTTTAGTAACCAATGATAAAACCTATCATTTGAGTATTGCGCCTTTTTATAACGAGCATCAACAATTATTGGGAACCATGGCGATAGGCCGTGATATTACTGAGCAGCACGCGGCATTAAACGCATTACAAAGCTCTGAAGCCAAATTACGCAGTGCAATGGAGTACGCTGCAAATGGGGTTATATTACTGTCTCTTGATTACCGCGTACTGCAAATGAATAAAGCGGCGCGTAAAATATTTTCACTAGAACGCAGTGACACCTTGAGCAGCCAATATAGGTTGGATGATTTGTTTGGCGAGCAATCACTAGACACGTTAAAAGGTACCTTACTTGAATTGCTCAGCGAAAAGAAAAAAGTGTATCACTTTAGTTTGCCCCAGCAAGAACAAAAATGTTGGCTACAAATTAGTGTTTCATTGGTATGGAATGGTGAAAAAAATCCAGATTACTTTGTTGTCCATGTCCAAGATATCACTGACTTAATACAAGCTAAAAATGACGCCGAGCGTGCCACATTAGCTAAAAGCCGCTTTATTGCCAATTTAAGTCATGAGATACGCACCCCACTTAATGCCGTACTGGGCCTAATAGATGTGATTGCGTTGCAAGGCTTGTCGTTGGAGCAGCGCACACATGCTGAGCAAGCGAAGTCAGCAGCCAACAGCTTATTGTCTTTATTAAACCGTATGCTCGATTTTGCCCGAGCCGAAAGTTCGCAAGTTAAATTAACTAAAGCCCCCTTTAGCTTGTCTGATTTAATTAATTATTGCGAAGGAATCGTCGCGCCACTGTGTAAAACGAAGGGGTTAGAATTCAGCGTTGAGTGCGATGAAAAGATCAATTCTAACCTAAGGGGCGATCAAATCTGTTTACAACAGGTGTTAGGTAATTTACTGACTAATGCCGCTAAATTCACAGAGCAAGGAAGCGTTAAATTAAGTTTAAACTTAGTCGAACAAACCTCTGAACAACAACTAATTTGCTTTGCTGTAAAAGACACCGGTATTGGGATTAGCGATGCGGATCAAAGTCGCTTATTTGATGCCTTTACACAAGGTGATGAGTCACTTACACGTTCACATCAAGGCGTTGGGCTTGGGCTTGCAATTGTAAAGTACGAAGTGGCGTTAATGGGTGGCGAAATAAAACTAGCAAGTCAACGAGGCAAAGGCAGTGAATTTAGTTTCTGCTTACAGCTAGATAAAACCAGCGAACCGGCGAAAAAGGCGGTTGTATCCCTCCCTTCAAGTGCCGATTTATCGGGTCTATTAGTGTTAGCCGTAGATGACAACCCACTTAATCTAAGCATTATTAAAAGTATTTTAGAGCAAGCCGATATCACCGTTGTGTGTGCAGACAGTGGTGAAAAGGGCATTGAGCTTGCTAATTGTCTCAGACCCGACCTGATCTTTATGGATATTCAAATGCCCCAGATGGATGGCTGCCAAGCTACGCGTATAATTCGCCAGTCATTCACGAAAGAGCAAATGCCGATTTATGCATTAACAGCACACAGCGAAGCGGCTGACATAGAGCAATCCGTTGCGGCGGGCATGAATAAACACCTCACTAAACCCATTGTTGCCAGTACACTGTTTTTGGCGATGAGTGAACTTGAATTACAGAAACAGGCTTTTTTTGACCGAACGTTTGTTCTCACTCAGTTTTCAAATAATACAGAATTAGTATTAACTATGCTGTCAAAGTTTGCGACCATGGCAGCACAACAGCTATTACAAATTTCAACATTAAAGACCACCGATGAGTTGATCAGAGTTGTCCATAATGTGAAAGGGTCGGCCGGTAATCTAGGCTTTAAACGTTTGTCAGCCTGCGCTCAGCAATGTGAGGCTAAGCTTAAAGCACAAGGCGAACTCCCTGAGTTATTAAACGATGAGTTGCAGTGGCAGATCAAACAAGTCATTGCATTTATCATCGAACAAGGATCTACAGATGCTAAAAAGAGCCAAGGTACTGATTGTTGATGACGATCCGTTGAACCGTTTGGTATTAGAAAAAACATTACAGCAAGATTATGATGTTTTTTGTGTTGAAAGTGGTGAAAAGGCACTGACGTTTTTAAAAACACAGTCCGTTGATTTATTGATTCTGGATATTGTTATGCCCGGTATTGATGGGTATGAGGTACTGAGCAAAATAAAAGAAAATACCGTCACAAATATGCTGCCTGTTATTTTTATTTCTGCTAATTCGAGCCATGACGACGAAGCAAAAGGCCTCGAGTTGGGGGCGATGGATTATATAACTAAACCCTTTAGTGCTGCGATTGTTCGTGCGCGTGTGCGTAATCAGTTATTAATCAAACAAAAAAATGACTTGCTCGAAATGTTAGCGTCAATCGATGGCCTGACTGAAATTCCTAATAGACGTTATCTAGATGAAAATCTTGCCCGAGAATGGCGTCGCTGTCGTCGCGATCAAACCCCTTTGTCTGTATTACTCATGGATGTGGATCATTTTAAACGGTTTAATGATTGCTATGGCCACCGAGCGGGTGATGATTGCTTAAAACGAATTGCTCATGCGCTTGTTGGGGCCTGCGAGCGAGGCAGTGACTTTGTGGCGCGCTATGGGGGGGAAGAGTTTGCGGCTGTTTTGCCTAATACAACGGCAACACAAGCAATCGCATTTGCTAATAAATTACGACATGCAGTGAGTAATTTAGGTATTCCCCATACCGCTTCGTTAAATTCGGATCATGTGACAATTAGTATCGGCATTGCGACCACAGAAACAGGCCAAGTATACGCTGAACAAACGCTGCTTGAAGAAGCTGACTTAGGGTTATATCAGGCTAAAGATGGCGGACGTGACCAAGTTGTTTCGCGATTAGTGAATGTGAGTGGGTAAAGAGTAGGCAAGGCCTACTCTGCCATTTTTGGCTAATTAGCCATTGCTCAGTGATTTATAAATGGTATCACCAACGCCAATTAGCTTATCGTTTTTAAATACCAGTGGTGTGCACTCATCTTTTGTCATTTTACCATCAGAGTGAATGCTATGAGTTGCATAAAACAATACTTGGTAAACATCGTCACCTTGTTTTAGTAATTCAGTGAAGTTAGGGGTGTGAAGTTTATTAAGTACCACTTGGTAGTTAGTATCAAGCGCAAGAGTCGAAATGATTTCGCGGTTATTTTTGTGCTGCTTTTGCCAGCTCGTCGATGAATCACCTGCCCAATGTGTTTCAGCTTCACCATCAGATACTGCAATGACACAGCCAGTTAAAAATGGTGCAGTAAGCGCTGCAATTAAAAGTGCTTTTTTCATTTTTTTATCCCTAGAATTTAATGTTTACGTTGCTCTTAATTAGCAATCAGCTTGCCACATTTTAAAAAGTAAATTAAATCAAGTAATTAGATTTTAATTGGTCAATTGGCTAGGAGCTTTTTTGCAAACCAGTTCGCTCAATTGACCAAAAAATTGCAATTTAGACCAACCTATTGCGCTCATTTCCTTGGTTAAATGCTTTGATATTTAACGCGATTTCTTTCACTAAGCGAATAATAGACTCTTTACTTGCCCAGGCAATGTGCGGCGTAAGTAATAAATTGTCGCCAGTGTATCGGGCAAGTGGGTTATCTGCCTCGGCGGGTTCTTTACTGAGTACATCAACACCCGCGCCAGCAATCACATTATTAGCAAGCGCAGATGCTAAATCAGCCTCATTAATAATCCCTCCACGGGCAGTATTAATAAGGATGGCAGAGGGTTTCATCATGTTCAGCTCATGAGCCGCAATTTGATCGCGAGTTTCTTCTGTTAACGGGCAGTGAACACTGATTATATCAGCCGTTTTTAATGCTTGCTCAAAACTAACGCGACCTTCACGCGGTGTATGTCCTTTACGTTCACTGATAATTACATGGGCACCAAATGCGGTTGCAACTTCAGCAACCGCTTTGCCCAACGAGCCGTAGCCAATAATTGCTAAGGTTTTCCCAGCAATTTCATTAAAGCTGTAATCTAAGCGACAAAACATCGGACTCTGCTGCCATAAACCTTGCTGGCAATCACGAATGTACTTGTGTGTGTTACCAAGCAGATTGGTGATCAATGTAAACGTGTGTTGAACCACTGAAGGTGTTGAATATCCAGCCACATTGGTCACGGCGATGTTATGGGCTTTTGCTGCTGGTAAATCAATATTATTGGTGCCAGTTGCAGCAACGCAAATTAATTTTAAATGAGGTAACTGCGCCATTGCTTGTTGATTTATAACTACTTTATTCGTTACTACTACATCAGCGTCTTGGCAGCGTTCAATTAATTCGTGCTGATTAGTTAGGTTATAGCAAGTGAGTGAACCTAATTGTGCCAGCTCATCTAACGAAGTGTCTGCTAATGTGGCGGCATCAAGGACGACGATATTCATATACTTTCCTTATTAATTTTTGCTTGACCTTAGGGTGTACTCCAAGGTTTATAGTGAGCATAATAAATAAACGCTTCACAATGGAGACAGTGATGAAAATAGGTGAGTTTGCCCGTCAATTAGGCGTCTCAACAGATACGTTAAGGTACTACGAAAAACATGGTTTGTTAACGCCAAGTTCGCGTTCTGAGGTGGGATATCGGTTTTACTCTGATGCAGATTACAAGCAAATGTCGTTCATTTTGCGGGCAAAAAACGTTGGTTTTAGTCTGTCTGAAATAAAAGAGTTATTGCAAATTAAGTTTCATAAAAATCAGCATTCATGTCATGAGGTTAAAGCAATGACATTACAAAAACGTGACTTAGTGGCCGCACGCATTGCTGAACTCACGCGTTTTTATGACTCTCTTTCATTATTAGCAGATAAATGTTGTGGTGGTGAAGAGCCCGCTGAGAACTGCTCGATACTGACGACACTGGAGGATATTGATGGACTTACTCAATAATTTTTGGCAGTTATTCTTATTATCTGCCCCATGGCTAATGTTAGGTTTATTGATTGCTGGTTTATTAAATGTGTATTTACCGGCCAATTTTCTCAATCGTCACTTAGGAAAAGAGGGGCTTTGGACAACCATTAAGGCGGCTTTTATTGGTGCGCCTATGCCATTGTGTTCGTGTGGTGTTATTCCAGCAGCAATTGGGCTTAGAAGAGCGGGAGCATCGAAAAGCGCGACGACGGCATTCTTAGTTTCAACACCCGAAACGGGCGTTGATTCAGTGTCAGTCTCGTATGTTTTATTGGGGCCATTTATGGCCATTATACGCCCAATCGCAGCGGTGTGCAGTGCGATAGCTGCGGGTGTCTTGGTTGGGAAAGACCATGAAATTCATTCACAGCATAAGCATCAAGCCGCCACTGCAGATGATAATAGTGCAGGCTGTTGCAGCAGCAATACTTCGGCTGAAGTTAAAAAAGAGTCAAGCTGTTGCAGCAGTAATACCGCAGCTGAAGTTAAAAAAGAGTCGAGCTGTTGCAGCAGTAATACCGCAGCTGAAGTTAAAAAAGAGCCGAGCTGTTGCAGCAGTAATACCTCAGCTGAAGTTAAAAAAGAGTCGAGCGGCTTTAGCACTGAAGATTCTGCATCGATAAAAACAGACCGTTGCTGTAAAAGCGAAAAGCCCAGTCTTTCGATAGAGAGCCGTGTTGCTAAATTTAAACGCGCTATTCGTTTTAGCTGCAATAAACTGTTAGAAGACACCATGGTGTGGCTGGTGATTGGTCTCTTTTTCGCGGCGCTAGTGCAAACGTATGTTCCTGAGTCTTATTTAAGTCAATGGGGAAGCGGTATTTTTGCGATGCTGGTGGTGATACTGATTAGTATACCAATGTACATTTGTGCGACTGCCTCGACCCCGATAGCAGCAGGGTTACTGTTAAGTGGCGTATCCCCAGGTGCGGTATTGGTGTTTATGCTTGCAGGTCCTGCGACGAATATTGCCACCTTGGGAGTGGTGGGAAAGGAGTTAGGTAAACGCGCGGTGTTTGCTTATTTAACTGGGGTAATCGGAATGGCTTTACTGTTTGGCTTTTTAACGGATTATTTAGTGGATGAATTTGGCTTTGTAGTGGCTCCCATGATGGGCACTGAACACGAGGTTCTACCGCATTGGTTAAGCCTTGCTTCGGGTATCATTTTGGCTATTTTAATGCTGAGATTAGTGTTCAAAATGGCATTAAAAAAGTTCGTTGATACTGGTAAGAGCATTGCCTAATTAATTGTTGTAAAAATAAAAATTTTATCAATATAGGGAAATATTTAGGTTAACTATCGCGTCTCGGTTCGCATTTAAAATTGCCTGAGTTATAATCCGCCAACTATTTAAACGGTACGCCATGCGTGCCGTTTTTTAACTTAAGCAGTTTTTATGAGTGAATGTGTGGATAAATACGCCGATATTAGACCTTACAATGATGACGAAGTCGCTGATTCAGTCGCCCGATTAATTGCTGATAATGCCTTTGTGGATGTTATCGCCAAGTATAATCTGCCGCGCTTTTTATCTTATTTTCCATTTATAACTCGCCCATTAGTGCGCCAGCAATTAAGAAAAAAGTGGGGAAATACGCAATCTGTTGAGCAAGTTCAACAAGAGGTGGCCAGCTATTTAAATAAACTGATCACCCGTACCACATCTGAAGTGACATTTTCGGGTCTTGATAAACTGGATCCAAAACAAGCGTATTTGTTCATTTCAAATCACCGCGATATTGTCTTGGATCCAGCGTTAGTTAACTGGGGTTTGTTTAAACACAATATGCCGACAGTGCGCATCGCCATTGGTGATAATTTGCTGCAAATTCCGTATATCACAGAGTTAATGCGCTTAAATAAAAGCTTTATAGTGAAACGTTCAGCAAAAGCACCCAAAGAAATGCTCAAAGCGTTATCACAACTCTCAGCCTATATTTATGATTCATTGTCAGAGGGCCATTCAATTTGGATTGCACAAAAAGAAGGGCGTGCAAAAGATGGTTTTGATCAAACGGATCCTGCACTGCTTAAAATGTTGCAGCTACAAGGTCGTAAACAGAAAAAAGAATTTGCTGATTACGTTCGCGAATTAAAAATAGTGCCAGTCTCTATCTCGTATCAATATGAACCATGTGCGATTGCGAAAGCGAAAGAGCTTTATCACAAACAGCATCACGGCCAATATGTAAAGCAACAAGGTGAAGACATTGCCAGCATTGTTGAGGGCTTTAGCACAGCAAAAGGGCATGTACATTTAGCGTTTGGTGAGCCAATTGAATCTGGCTGCGAGTCACCAGAAGAGCTTGCAAAAACGATTGACCAGCAAATTGTTGATTCGTTTTTCTTACACCCAGGTAACTATATTGCGGGGGGGGGTAAGCAGGCCGTGATTGATAAAAAAGATGCTGAAGCGTTTAATGCGCGTTTAGCTAAAGTACCTGAAGAGTTAAAGCCACTGGTTTTAGCAATGTACGCGAAACCTTTTCATCGCAAAGCAGAACTTTCTACGAGCGAATCAGATTAAATAATCTAAAGTTGATAGAATGCGTTCGCATTTAAATCAATGTGCTAATTACTTTTTTAAGCAATGTTTTGATTCGTTAAATGAGCCACTTATTGAAGTGGCTTTTTTTATGATTAATTTTCGGGCTATACTTCTAAGATGATTAATTAACTGGCAATTGTGATGCAACAAATTGAAATATTTGAGATCCCAAGCCCTTGTAAAGGGATTTGTCAGGTTAATAATCGGGGCTATTGTAAAGGCTGTTATCGCAGTCGCGATGAACGGTTTTACTGGAATCAGCTGAGTAATGCTGAAAAACGCAAAGTAATCAGCTTATGTCAGCAGCGTTATAAGCGTTATTTACAGAAAAAACAGTTGGCAGAAAATAACCAACCGACACCTGAGCAAGGCGGATTTGATTTTTAAAACTCGGTGAGATTGTATTTCGTTTTTAGCGTGCGCACCGTGCCATCGGCTTCAAGCTTTTTAAGAATATTTGTCAGTTGCGGAATAAGTGCTGCGTGGCGTTTATGAACAAAGTGAAAGCTTTGCATCGACATTAAGATCTCTTTATTAAAAGCCGCTTGGTTAAAGTCAGGGTGTTTTGTAGAGAGTAAAAAGTCTAATAAAATGGTGCCTTCAACGCGTTTTTGAGTCAATAAATTCAATTGAGCCGTGACGTTTCTTACCTTTATCACATCACCTTTAATGGGATTTTCTTCTATGTAGCTCTGTGCTGCGGGATAACTTGACTGAATAGCGAGTGACTTAAGATCACGATAATTGCATTGCTTGCAGTTTTTTAATAACACAAGGTTAAATTCGAACAGGGGAAAGTCGACCTTTAATAAATTTGGATAATCGCGGGTAACAAAATCAATACGCCCTAACTGTCCATCAAGCACACCTTGGTTTGCAGCTGCTAACGAACCTTGATGATTAAAATCAATAACGTGAAGCTCATAACCTATCTCTTTATAAGCGGTGCTCAATAAGTCAACCACATAACGTGCTTGCGGTGTGTCGGCTGGGCGATTAAAAATTAAAATATGAGAATTTGCGCTGCTAGGAAAGCAAAAAAACAGCAGAATAATGGTCAAACTAGGTATCAGAAATTTTGGCAACGTGCGTTCCTTGCGAGCATGTATTCGGCGTTAATTTACTGTTATGTGTTTCCAAAATCAAGGTTTAAAATAGGCGATTAATTTGAAGCAACTTTGTTATACTTCATAAATCAATACACTGTTGCTGAGAAAGTATGAGCTTTAATTTATGTAAATTGCCTCGAGAGCAAAAATATCAAATTCAATTAGACTACGAAGCCTCTTTTTGGGCCTACCAGATTAAGCGTGGAAAAAATACCCGCGAAGGGGTGTATACAGCAATTAATAATCGTCCTATGTCAGAGCAAGCCTTTTTAAAACAACAGTTTGAGCATTATTTATCCTTAATGAGTTAATCATGACGGAGCTGAAATTTTGTTTACTTGACGCAATCAAAACCCCGTTGGTAAATAAGTTTTACGATAAACACAATGCGCGGGGGCGTGCCACTAAAGCTGATCAAGTGTGGGTGGCGTACCATGGTTTGAATATCGTTGCGGCATGTCGGGTTCAAAATAAAGCGGGCTTTTTATTTTTATCAACTCTGTATGTTGATGCTGCATGGCGAGGTAAAAAAGTAGCCTCACAGTTACTCACCACGCTTATTGCTGAACAAAAAGGGACAGTTTTTACCTTTGCCTATGAAAATCTGATTGATTTCTATCTAGTAAATGGGTTTAACTATACATTAACATTACCCAATTCTTTGCAATCGTTGTTTGAGGTATATGCGCATCGCAATATCGTCGCGATGCACTTTACGTGTGACACCGCGCCAAGTTAGTAATTTGGAACGTCAATGACTAAGTTCTTTTCTTTATCAGCTCTACTCATTATTGTGATTTGTGGTTTGTTTAGTCATTCCAGTTTTGCGCAAGTGAAACGCTTGTCAACCAGCGAAGGGTTGTCGCAAAGTTATGTCAATACGATGCTTATCGATAACAGTGGCTATTTATGGTTATCCACTGAGGGCGGTTTAAATCGTTATGATGGCTATGAGGTTGTGCATATCAAAGGCCCTAATGGAGAGCTTGAAGACGCCATCATTGACCGCATTTATCAAGACCCCCAAGGTTATATTTGGATAGCATCTTTGCAAGCAGGGCTATTCCGTTATGATCCGAGTACTGACAGCTACCAACAATTTATTGCAAAGCCCACCACCGAAGAGCAAATTTTTATAGAATCTGTGTTTAGTATGGTTGCGGTTGATGACAAAACGCTCTGGCTAGGCCGAGGCTGGGATTTTGCAAAACTCGACTTAGAAACGCAGCAAGTCACGTCTATTTTTGAAATACCCGATCGTGTAAAAAGCAGCGTTATTCGTGAGTTGTATCCTTATCAAGGTTACATATTTATGGGCACGAGTAATGGGGCATTTGTTTATGAAATCGCATCGGGCCAGGTAAGAAAGCTTGAGCATCTAAGCCAAGCGCCAACACACATGTATCAAAACTATGTGAAGTCGTTTGCCGTAATAGATGAGCATACTTTGTTGGTCGGGGCTGTTCGGGGTTTATACGAAGTCGATATTAGCAACTTACCAGAGATGTTTAACACGCCTGAGGTTCAGTTTAAAAATAAGACCCTAATTAGCGACTTAAATATTTGGGAAATTATTCCACAAAATTCAACGATTACCTTGGGAACCGATAAAGGCTTATTTAACTTTACCCGGGCAACCGGCGACTTGGTTAAAAGTACACGCTTAAAAGACAACGGTTACACCCTTGCTGATACAAGTATCATTGATATCGTAAAAGATCGCTCCGGAGGCATGTGGTTAGCCACCAAGAACGATGGCGCTTTTTATCTCTCGTATGATAATTATAACTTTGTAAATGTGGTGGCCAATTCGATTAAAGGTGACGGCTTATCGCATCATTCAATTTGGGGTATTGCAGAGTTTCAGGGCAGGCTGTGGCTTGCGACCCACAATGGTCTAACGGCCGTTGACTTAGACACGTATGAAAGCGAAGTCTTTTTAAAAGACTACCAAATAGATTTAATCACGACCGAATTCACTGTTTACCAAATAATGCCTTATAAAGCGCAACTTTGGTTGCACACGAATCGGGGAATTTTTAGCTTTAATCCAAAGACGGGTGAAGTAACTCCCGTTAATACGGCAGACCCTAAGCAGCAAGAACTCATTAACGATTGGGTGCATGGGGTTCTATTAATGCCGTCGGGCGATTTGTATTACGTTCACCCCGATTTCGGTATGTTTGTTTACAATATTGATAGCCAAGAGGTGACACGTTTAGGTGGTAAATTTGATGAATTTGAGCCTTTCTTAGCCTATGGGTTCTTGCCGGCCTTATCAAGCAAGCCCGATGCACCGTTATTTTATAATGCGGGGATCTTATATCAGGTTGATCCTCACAGTTATGAACTGACCACCATTTATACGGTGCCCGAGCAGCATGAAAATGTTGCTGTGAATGTGATGTCTTACATTATTGATAACAATAATGTCTTGTGGTTATCGTTATCGAATTTTGGCTTGATTGGCCTAGATGCCACAACGTACGAGCATATCTACACCATTGATCTTGAAAAAAATAAGCTAGGCACTTTATTGTACGATATGGTGCTTGATGAAGCCGGAATGATTTGGATGAGTAGTCATAAAGGGCTGTGGCGACTCAACCCCGATAATATGCACTTTCAACAGTTTACTGGTTCAGAGGGGCTTTTTTCTACCGAGTTTAATAGTGGCGCATTTACCAAATTAAAGTCTGGGCAAATTGTTTATGGCACCCTTAAAGGCTTTACCTATTTTTACCCGATGGATAACCACTATCAGCAAGCTTTGATTGATCACGTTAATATCACCAACTTGGATTTAATGTCTCGTGACTTACCTGCTGAGCTTAAACAGCCAATAGACAGTGTGGTACTTGAGCATGATGACATCGGTCTCGAGGTTGCTTTCTCAGCCATGGCGTTCAATTACCAAGAGCGTGTTATTTATGAGTATCAACTTGGCGATGGGCAAAAAACCTACACGCGAAATAATAACCGTGTTCTTTTTCCAAAATTAAGTGCAGGCAAGTACCACCTTAAAGTGTGGGCAAAAGACCCCTTAACGGGAGATTTAACCCCGCCGGCAACATTAAACATCGAAGTAAAATACCCACCATGGCGTGCGCCACATTTTATTTTGCTTTACCTTATATTAGCGGCGCTACTTGTAGCTGCTTGGCTCTTTAGACGTAATCGTATGCAGCAAATTTTGCTTGCCGCACACAAAGAAAGTAAAGAAAGTGAGGCGCGACTAAAACTTGCATTAGAGGGAAGTCATTCTGGTGTTTGGGATTGGTCGTCGCAAAGCCCGATTATTTATCAGCCTAGGCTGAAAAATGAACTGGGCTATGACAGTGACAGTGTTAATCTAGATGACTATTTGGCAAAGATTCACCCACATGATAAACAAACCTTTCGCTTAGAGTGGCTGGAGTTTTTATCTACTCAAAAAGGCTATTTTAACTGCACGTATCGTTTACGACACGCCGATGGTCAATGGCGTTGGTATAAAGATTTCGGCAAGGTGGTTGAATGGCAAGACAACACGCCTGAGAAAGTGGCTGGCACCTACACGAATATGACCCGAGAACTGGTATTTGAAGAAAACGCCCGTTTATTTGGTGCGGCGTTTGAACAAACCCGAGACTGGGTGTTTATTATGGATAAAAACTTGCGTATTCGTGCTACTAATCAGTCGTTCCAAAGTGCCTTTGGCTTTCCTGCTGATCCGCGTTCGAGTCGTTCTTTAACTCTCGGGTTGTCTATTCCGGCACGTATTCACTATTTACGAGTAATGCAAAAACTGCAATCAGGTGAACACTTTTCAGCAGAAGATGTTGTTGAAGTTGCCAACGGCGAAAAGCGTCAAGTGCTCATTAAAATAAGTGCTGTTGCGGGGAGTAATCGTCAACTCGACAGTTATGTGATTATTGTCACTGATATCAGCGCGCAAAAGCTGGCTGAGAATGAACTGCACTTATTAGCCAATTACGACACGCTCACCGGATTGCCGAACAAAACATTATTCAGTGACCGTGTAAGCCATGCTATCGAGCAAGCTGATTACCATCAAACGAAAGCAGCCTTGTTAAATGTAAATATTAAGCGATTTAAATACTTTAATGATTCATTGGGTCACGAAGAGTCTGATGAGCTTATCAAGCGAGTTGCAAAGCGATTGAAACAAGTGCTGCGCCCGCAAGATAGTTTGGCAAGGTTTGAAGGTGATGAGTTTGTGATCCTCGCTGAAGATCTCAAACAGGTCGATGAGCTATTATCGCTATGCGCGAAAGTTATGGATTGTGTTGAAAGCCATATTGAGCTTAATCAACAAGCGGTAAAAGTGAACTTAAGTGTTGGGGTTGCTGTGTATCCCGACGACGCCCTCGATACAAAAGCGCTGTTAAAAGCGGCGAATGTTGCCCTCTACCATGCTAAGCGGTCTGTGGAGGGACGTTATCAGTTCTATAAGCAAGAGATGAATTTACAAGTGCAGCGGACTCTGCATTTAGAGTCACAATTAAGCAAAGCGTATCAAGAGCATGAATTTTGTAATTACTATCAACCCATTGTTAGTTCAAAAACACGTCAAGTTGTAGGGTTAGAGGTGTTATTACGCTGGCCTAGTAATGATGATTATCAGCCTGAAGACTTTGCCAATGCTGCTGAAAGCTCAGGGCTTATCACCAAAATTATGCTGCAAACTTTATCGCGTGCATTAATCGAGTTACGACAATGGCGCGTGTCGCACCCCGATTTATATATCTCTATTAACTTATCGGCATTTGATTTTGAAAGTACTCATTTAGTCGAAAATATTCATCAAGCTTTAACACTCAGCCATGTACCCGCCAGTGCTGTTGTATTCGAAATTACTGAATCAGTGATGATGCGAGATTCAGAGAAAGCCCAATTAAGCATGAATAAATTAAAAGCATTAGGCTGTAAAATTTATATGGATGACTTTGGCACGGGCTACGCTTCTCTAACGTATTTAAAACGGTTCCCGGTTGATGTTTTAAAAATAGATAAAAGCTTTGTGCACGATATCGGGGTTGATAAAGATGACGAAGCTATTATTAATTCAACACTCACATTGGCGAAAAGCCTAGGCAAGGAGTGTGTTGCTGAAGGGGTTGAAAATACCACCCAGCTTCGCTTCTTACACGCTCGTGGTTGTGAATACTTACAAGGTTATTTGTTTAGTAAAGCTGTTCCGGGGGATGAAGTAAGCCCCTTGTTAAATGCGCAGTGGCATGCAGAATTTGATGACTAAAACAGATAAAGCCGCGGGCTTTATCTGTTTTACTGTTAATCTTGGCGTTTACCGCAGTGACGGCAATAAAGATTACTGTGACGATTTTTAAGTTCGTTATGAATCGCCTTGTTTGCTTCTTGCTTACTTAAACCGAGCTTGTAACGCAGATTCTCAAGGTGTTCTTCTTGAATCGCTGATAAATGACCATCTTCCATCGCTTCATGCACCGCATCAGTAAACAACAAACGGCGCTTACGAAGTTGCTCAGAAAAGCTGGATGCTAATAAACCGGTAGGAATTGCCACCATTCCCATACTGACTAAGGTAATGGCACCCCCAAATAATCGTCCAAGCGGAGTAACAGGCACCACATCCCCATAACCTACAGTCGTCAGAGTGACCATGGCCCACCACATAGCCGATGGAATAGAGCCAAACTTGTCGGGTTGCACATCGTGCTCAATTAAATAAATTCCGCATGATGCAATGATCAGCACAACCGCCATAATGAAAAAAGCGGCAAGCAAAGAGCTACTTTCATCGCGAAATGACTGTAACAACAGCTGCATAGCTCGAGAATAGCGGGTGAGTTTAAAGATACGCATTAAACGTAATACCCGCAAAAAGCGCAAATCAACACTGACGAAAACCATTAGCAAGGTCGGTAAAATGGCAATAAGGTCGATGAGTGCTAAGGGAGAAAAAAAGTATTTAATACGAATTTTTGAGTTGGTTAGCGGGCTCTCTTTGTGGGCACTTTTATCGACACATGACCAAAGGCGCAAAATGTATTCGAGCGTAAAAATACCGACAGAAATAAGCTCGAGCATTAAAAACTCATGCTTATACTGTTTAGCGAGGTGACTTACAGACTCTAAAACAATGGCCACCACATTGATCATGATAAGTGACATTAAGAACACATCGAGTGCTCGTCCTAGGCGTCGGTACTTGCCGTTTCCTTCAAAAACACGGGCGGTATAAGTTCTTAAGCGATGCAACGTTCTAATCCGTTTTTAAGTTAAATTTAACAGCATATTGATGCTGCCTTCTTCAAAGTCGCGGGTAATTTTAAAGCCCAGTTTACGCGCAAGTTCGATCATGCCGGTGTTTTCGGGTAATGTTATTCCGGCAATGCGTTTAACCCCTTGGCTTTTGCAATGTTCAATAGCGGCATTCATGAGTATAGTGCCAAGCCCTAAACCTTGACAGTCAGAGCGTACCACAATTGCAAATTCGGCTTCTTGTTTATCAGGATCCATTAATACGCGAGACACGCCTAGCGTGCATGCAGAGCCATTTTGCTCTTGGCTAACAATGAACGCCATTTCACGGTCGTAATCAATTTGTGTCATTTTTGCCAGTTGGTCGTGATTAAACTGTGGCAGTTCGCCAAAAAAGCGTTTGTAGCGATCTTCTTTTGTTAACGATTGATCAAACTCAAGGTGCGCCTGTTCATCTTCGGGTTTTATTGGTCTAAGTTGAGCTTGAGTATTGTTTTTTAAAGTTACTTCTTTGACCAACTCAATGGGATAAGGGCGTATACACAAGCGCTTGCGGTTTGCTTTTGCTTTGTAGCGGCTTAAGCTTATTGTGGCATCAAGAACTAAAAATTGCCCGTTGCTAGCAAGGATAGGGTTGAGCTCTACGCTGGTAATATCAGGCTGGTCTATTACCAATTGTGAGATACGAGTGAGTAGGGCACATAAACGGTATTTATCGACTTTTTCCGGTAATACGCGGTCTTTTAACACGCCTTTGTCGTGGGCTGCTGCAATTAAATATTTCGCAAGATTCATATTAAGAGGAGGAAGCGCGACCGCCGCTTGCCCAAACTCAAGGCCTGTGCCTGCTTCGCCAAGTAAAATAACAGGGCCAAAGTTTGGCTCTGTTTTAATGGCGATACGCAGTTCATTTGCGCCGGCACGGGGGGCCATTTTTTGCAGTGAAAATCCTTCTATATGCGCATCAGGATAGGTGTTTTTAATTCTAAGCAGCATCGCAAAGGCGGTTTGCTCTACTTCTTGTGCATCGTTTAAGTTAAGTACCACACCGCCTACTTCTGATTTAGACGGAATACTGGGGCTAATTAGTTTTAACGCCACTGGAAAACCAAGCTCAATGGCTTGTTCTTTCGCCTCTGTAGGCGTGTAAGCAACTTCGGTTTGAATACAGTCAATACCATAGTGGGTTAAAATTTGGCTTGCCTGATGTGTTGATAAGTAGCTTTGCTCATCGAGCAGAAACTCATTGACCAACGCCTTGGCAGCTTCTTTATTTATTTTCGCATCATCTGTATTTGATTCGGGTGTCTGTGTTAAATGTTTTTGATTTCGACGATAACTTACTAAGTGCATAAATGCCCCCACCGCGCCTTCAGGAGTACGGTACGTAGGAATCGCATTATTGGCACACACTCGACGCGCAGCGTAAGCAGCATCTTCTCCCATAAAATTGGTCATCACATAAGGGCGCGCCATTTTGGGAATTTTTTGCAGTGTTTCAACAATAATTTCAGCGTAATCTTCGCTAGGGGCAAGGGCCGAAGGAGTATGAATAATCAAAAGATTTTTAACTTCTTTTGCTTGCAGCAATATCTCTAGAGCTTGTTGATAACGTTTAGGTGCTGAATCGCCAAAAATATCCACTGGGTTTGAGGTCATCTCTGATTGTGGAATAACTTTATTAAGCGCTGCGCGTGTTTCATCGCTAAGCTCTGCTAACTTACCTGAACTTTGTAATAAGGTATCAACGGCCATCACACCAGGCCCACCGCCATTGGTGAGAATAGTGAGTTGCTCAACTTTTAGAAGTTTTGGGTGCATTGCCAGCGTTTGTGTGGCTGCAAATAGCTCCCGCAAATCGTTAACGCGAAGCATCCCCGCACGTTGAAAGAGTGCATCATACACAGCATCTGAACTTTGTGTTCCACCGGTGTGGATTTCGGCGGCCAGTGCCCCTGCGCTAGTTTTACCTGTTTTTATGGCAATAACAGGTTTGCTGAATGCTGCAGCACGGGCTGCTGAAATAAAATTGCGAATATCTTCAATGTTATCAATATATAAAAGAATGGCTTTGGTTTTAGCATCACGGCCTAAAAAGTCGAGCAGCTCATCAAAGTCAATATCCAGACAGTCACCAACAGAGACAAAATACGAAAAGCCAATTTCTTTGTTTTTAGCCCAATCAAGTATGGTTGAACACACCGCGGCTGATTGCGAAACAAAAGCGAGCTTACCTGGGCTTGCAATTGTGTGCGAAAAGCTTGCATTTAAGCCAATATGCGGAATTAATAAGCCAAGGCAATTAGGCCCAAGTAAAGATACATTTGCCGTTAAAGCGGCTTCTTTTAGAGCCAGCTTTTGCTCAGGGTTAAGCCCCGCAGCAATCACCACCGCGTGTTTACAGCCTATTTCACCCAGCTCATTAATAATATTTATTAAGGTATTTTTGTTAGTACAAATAACAGCAAGGTCTGGTATTTTTGGTAACTCGGCAATACTTGGGTAGGCAAGTACACCATGCACCGCCGTGTGATTTAGACTCACGGGCATGATTGGACCTTTAAAGCCTCCTTGCAAAAGGTTACGCATTACCACAAAACCGGCTCGGTTAGGGGAATTAGAGGCGCCAATAACAGCGACTGACGTTGGATTAAAGAATTGGCTAATGCGTTTAACGCTCATGCTGTGTCCTTTGCTTGCGCATTGTTGTAAACATTTCAGGGTCTGTTAAGTTTATATACATAAGATAACCCTTTTATACATATAAGATAACCTGTTTACTGTGACTTTTCGAGTCGAAAACAGTGACCTATATCAAGGAGAAAGGCATGAGTAAAGCACAGCCATTTAATATTGTTATTGCTGCTGTGGCATTGGCAATAGGTTTACTGGGACTTGGCTTTATATTGAAAAGTGCGGCACTTGATGTCAAAGCAATGGAGCGCACCGTCAATGTTAAAGGGCTTGCTGAAATGGAAGTGGCTGCAGACACCGTAATTTGGCCATTACAATTTTCAGATGCCGATAATAACCTAGAGAAGCTTGTTGCACGCATTGAGAATAAAAATGATGCGGTGGTGGCATTTTTAAAATTACACGGCTTTAATGACGAAGAAATTAGCAATGGCAGCCAATCAATTATTGATAAACAAGCCCGAGAGTATGGGGGAGAAAATCAGCAATTTCGCTACATTGCTCGCTCAAATGTGATTGTATATTCTAGCGATATTGAAAAAGTTCAGCATGCTTTGGGCCAAGTTAGTCAATTAGCCAAGCAGGGCATTGCCGTGGTACAAGATAATTACGAAACACGCATTCAATATTTGTTTAATGGTTTAAACGAAATTAAACCAAAAATGGTCCAAGAAGCGACCGAGAAAGCACGTGAAGTCGCCATGAAATTTGCCAAAGACTCACAGTCTAAATTGGGCAAAATAAAAACGGCGCATCAAGGCCAGTTTTCGATTAATGATAGAGATTCAAACACACCACAACTTAAAAAAGTACGCGTGGTGACCAGTATTGAATATTATTTATCTGACTAAGCCAAATACAACAGCAAGAGGCAGTCGCATGTGAGTGCACACTATCACCATGCGACTCAGTGCACCTAATATAAACCCGCCACTAAATGCGATGGCAACTCCCAGCAAACCCCACTGATCTTTTAAAATGAATGCCATTAAAATTGTCACGCTGGTCGCCGCTAATAATACGTATAAATTAATCAGCGGATTGCCTTTTAATTTTATAAGACTGCTTGCGAGTATGCGTGCAGGCAGAAAAAGTTGCCCGAGTAACATGAGCATAAGCACCCAAAAACCTTGTTGTAATTGTGTTTCGCCATACAGGCTCAGCAGTGGCTTTGCTAATAGTGCTAGGATAATGATTGCGCCAAAATTAAATCGCCACAGTACACTCATTAATTCACTAACGGCTTTTGAATTATCGTTTTCGGCCATTAATATCGGTTTTAAATACTGGTTGGCGGCATTGCCTAAAATAGTCAGCAAGCCTGCAATCACAACCGCAGGAAAAAACACACTCACGCCCTGCGCGCCAAACCAATGATGAACAAGAAGCACATCGAGCTTGGCAACCAGCACTGTGCCAGCACCGCTTGCTAACATGATTAAGGAATCTTTACACCACTGTTTCGTTTGATAGTGTGCGATACGTGGTTCAATTATGCCTTTGATGAGCCAGTATTGATAACACACTACGCAGAGCATACTGCAAAACAACAACACACAAATACTGACTAGTGATAATTCGCCATAGCTAAAATAAAGCAAAAGACATAAAAGCGCGCTGAGCAGTTCAAAAATGCATTGCTGGGTGATAAGGCCGATTTTAGGTTTATTTAAAGCCACTAAAAAAGCAGACTGACTTTGCATAATGGCACCAATCGGGACTAGTAGCAGTAAATAAATAACGTGTTCTTTGGCACTTTGATGCGGTGAAATTGCTTGAAAGCTAATAACGATAGAGGCCACAAAAAGCACTCCAAAAATAGCCGACGCAGCTAAATAAACATGCCTTAAACCACGTAATAAGTCATGTTGTTGGTGTGTGTATAGCGGGTAGCTAATGCGCATTAATGATGAGGAAAAACCCATACTGGCTGGCAGTAGAAGAATTTCACACAGCGCTAATAAAGCAGCAAAAGTACCAAATTCATCAGTGGTAAGTAACCGTGCCAAGCACAAGGTAAGAATGATACGGCTGCCATGGTTAAGGGCCGTAAAACTACTTAAAGACAAAAAGCCTTTGACGACATCTTTGTTCATATTACGACTGTTTAAGTGCCGTGATTAATTGACTCGTTGATACTTGTAAATAGGCTGCACACAGCAAAACTTTACAGTCTGCATTTGTTGGCAAATGCGGCGCGTAAAACGCTTTTAGTTGAGAGATTAATGCATTTACGGCGGAAGGACTGTGGCGTTGGTCAACTTCCATCATGGCCAGCAGAGCTGAAAACTCATGCTTTGCCAGCATCTGGGTATTTTTATTACACGCGATAAAGCAGCCAATTGGCGTTAACTGATCATGGTTTAGGGTTGTTAGAGCATCAGCTAAACTTTCGTTACTTTCAAAGAGCATGAGTGAGCGCAGGTAGTTAAATGGTAGCGCGTCTGCTCTACATTGACTAAAAAGGTGATGTAACAGGGTATTGCCTTGCTGATCGGTGATACTAAACGCGTTTTGAAATTTCAGACCGGGTGTGAAAAAGCTAAGCTTATCAATATCATCTATAAAGCTCACCGCTTCGCGAGGCAAAGGGCTTGCCTCAAGTAAGTGCGCTGCAACATTTTGTAAAAACAGGTATTTTACTTCACTACTGCACGCTAGTTGATAGAGGTGTTGTAATTGCGCTGCCTGCAAAACCCCCGATAAACGTTGGTAATCGCTAAGCAGTTCTTTTAATTGATGATGCTGAAGTCGGCTGTTCAATTGATCAATAGCGCTTTGCATGAAAATACTCGTTTTTTATTATTTATACATTTATAGCTCAACGACTTGTTTAAATAAATAAAAAAGGCCGCTGAGCGGCCTTTTTAAAGTCTATTTAGTTTAAGCAGCTTGTTTTTTTGCAACCCACTGGTCAACAAATTTCTCAAGTACATTTAATGGTACTGCACCATTTTTAAGTACAACATCGTGGAACTCACGAATATCGAATTTATCACCCAGCTGTTCTTTTGCAGCTTCACGCAGCTCTAATATCTTTAACATACCCACTTTGTAAGCGGTTGCTTGAGACGGCATTACAATGTGACGCTCCACCATTTTAACGCCATCAGACGTTGCGTTTGGTGTGTTATTAACGTAATAGTCAATACCCTGTTGGCGTGTCCATTTCATCGCATGGATACCGGTATCAACAACTAAGCGACACGCACGCCATAATTCCATTGCAAGGCGACCGAAGTCTGAATATGGGTCTTCATATAAGCCCATTTCTTTTGGTACTAGCTCAGAGTATAAGCCCCAGCCTTCAACATACGCAGTGTAACCACCAAACTTACGGAACTTAGGCACGCCTTCAAGTTCTTGTGCGATGGCGATTTGCATGTGGTGGCCCGGAATACCTTCGTGATAAGCAAGTGCTTCCATTTGGTAAGTTGGCATTGCTTCCATATCGTAAAGGTTTGCGTAGTAAATACCTGGGCGAGAGCCATCTGGCGCAGGTTGTTGATAGAACGCTTTACCTGCTGCTTTTTCGCGGAATGCTTCAACAGCTTTTACTTTTAAATCGGCTTTTGGTTTAACAATGAAAAGCTCATCTAAGCGAGATTTCATGTTATCAATGAGGGCTGTCGCTTCATCAAGGTAGCGCTGTTTACCTTCAGCTGTATTTGGGTAGTAGAACTGCTTATCAGTTTTCATGAATTGCATGAATGCTTTTAAGTCACCGTCAAAGCCTACTTTTTCTTTAATCGCGCGCATTTCGTCGTGAATACGTGCAACCTCAGCTAAACCAATTGAGTGGATTTCTTTTGCTGTTAAATCGGTTGTTGTTGTGCGTGCAAGGGCATTGTTGTAGAACGTTTCACCATCTGGGAATTTCCACGCACCATCACGCTCGTCAGCGCGTTTTTCTAACTGCGCTAAATAGTTAATTAGCTTCGTGTAAGAAGGCTTAACAGCCGCTTTTAGTGCTTTTTCTGCATCGTTGATAAGCGCTGATTTTTCGCTTTCACTAATCTCTAATGCGGCAACTTTACGTTTAAAGTCAGCTAAAAGAGTTGAGTCTTCACCTGTATCAAATGGTGCACCATGTAGAATGTTCTTGCTTGAATCAATGACATGTGGGAATACAAATTTAGGTGCGATGATACCTTTATCAGCACGCACGTCGAGGTCTTTGATTAGCTGATCAATAACCATCGTTACGCCGTTTAAGCGAGAGATATACGCTTTCGCATCTGAGACATCAGCAATTTGATGTTGGTTAATTAAAAATGCAGGGATCATCGAATGAACACCAAACATTTGATTTACAGGGTAGTTGTAATGACGCCATTTAAAATCTGCAATTTCATTTTCAAGTGCTTGTTTTTTTAGGTCGTAGCTTACTTTTGTCGCGTCATCTAATAGTTCGCGGTTAATTGCTTTTAAAGCGACAAGATCAGCTTTGGTTTGCTCAAAGTCTGCAAGAACGCGTTCTTCGCTACCATCATCCCATTTATCGTAATCTTTTTTGATACCCATGTATGTTTGATAAACAGGGCTTTTCATTACATCACGGTTAAACGTGTCTTCAAAAAACGCATTCGCTTTATCGATTTCACTTTGTACAGGTTGGGTTTGTACAGTGGGCGCTGGGGTTGGTTGTTCTTGCATTTGTTGGCAACCGCCAAGTAATGCAACACTTACCGCTGCAGCGATGAAGGTCAGTTTACGCATTATCGTTCCTTTCTTGTTAGAAATTTAATTATTAATAGAATTCTTAAACGAACAATTCTAGCAGGTCATTTAAAAAGCGCTGGCCTTTTGCACTGACTTGCCAATTGTTTTTATTATCTGTTAGTAAGCCTTTTTTAATTGCTTCGTTCAAGGCTTGTTCTTGGCTTTGCAGTGACAAATTTGTAAGCAAAGATAAATCACCTTTTGGGCAAGGCTCAACTAAACGAAAACGATTCATAAAAAATTCAAACGCTAAATCATCGTCAGCAACCTGCCATTGTTCGTACAAATAAGGCTTTGCGAGATCCATATAACCACGCGGATGTTTTACTTTTACTGTACGCGTGATGATCTTCGTATTTGCGTCAGTCACCTTACCATGGGCCCCACAGCCAATACCGAGATAATCGCCAAATCGCCAATAATTTAAGTTATGTTGACATTGGTAGCCGGGTTTCGCATAGCCAGAAATCTCGTATTGCTGATAACCTGCATCTGCAAGGAGTGCTTGTCCCTGTTCTTGAATATCCCACAATATATCGTCGTGCGGTAACGTGGGGGGTTTTGAGGCAAACTGAGTATTAGGTTCAATTGTTAATTGATACCACGAAATATGCGGGGGATTTAATGCGATGATTTTTTCAAGGTCACTAAGTGCATCTTCAAGAGATTGCCCTGGTAAACCATGCATTAAATCTAAATTAAAACTGTTGAGCCCAGCTTGGTGTGCTTGTTTTGCTGCATAGCTTGCTTCATCCGCGCCATGTATACGACCGAGGGCTTTCAGCTTGTCGTTCTGCATGCTTTGCACACCAATCGAAATTCGGTTTATGCCAGCCGCGACGTACTCTTTAAAGCGGCCTGTTTCTACAGTGCCTGGGTTGGCCTCTAAAGTGATTTCGCAGTTTTCACTCAGGCCAATTAATCTATCGACCTCGCCAAGTAAGCGGGTGTATGCCTCACCTGTGAGTAAACTTGGCGTGCCGCCACCTATAAAAATACTGTGGATTTTACGCCCTTGTACTAAATGTAAATCCGCTTTTAAGTCATCAATTAGGTGTTGAACATACTCTTTCTCGGGGATCGTACCTTTTTGACCATGGCTGTTAAAGTCGCAGTACGGACACTTTTGCACGCACCACGGTACGTGCACATATAAACTTAACGGGGGTAAACTCACAGGCCGCCTTTTTGCTGCAATTGCGCAAGTAGTTGCTTAAGTGCTTGGCCGCGGTGGCTCAGGGCATTTTTTTGCTCTTTTGTCAGCTGTGCGCTGGTGCATTGTTCTGAAGGCACATAAAAGATGGGGTCATAACCAAAACCGCCTTGGCCATCTTGGCTGTGCGTGATTTCACCTTCCCAGCTCGCACTGCAAATAAGCGGTGTCGGGTCATCAGCATGGCGCATTAAAACCAGAACACACCAAAAACGAGCGCTACGTACAGGGTTATCAGCCAGCTCGCTTAAAAGTTTATCAATGTTGTCTTGGTCACTGGCATTTTCGCCAGCAAAACGTGCAGAATAAACACCTGGTGCGCCATGTAAGCCATCGACTTCGAGGCCAGAATCATCTGCAATTGCAGGCAGCCCAGTAATCTTTGCTGCATGACGCGCTTTTATTATCGCATTTTCAACAAATGTAGTGCCTGTTTCTGGCACGTCAGGAACCTGAAAATCGCTTTGCGGAACCACATTAATGTTAAGCGGGCTAAGCATGCTCGCCAGCTCTTTTACTTTGCCAGGGTTACCCGTGGCTAAAACTAAAGTGTTGTTCATAGGGGCATTAATCTACGTAAAATTTTTGCTGAAATGTCAGTGTTTGTACTTTGCCGTTTTTATTAATCTCGATATTAAAACGGTAAATTTCTTCATTGCTGTAGTCGATTTGTGCAAGGTAATAAATCGCATCGCCTTCAACAACTTCTTTAAATTCAAGTTGTTTACTATTGCCGAGTAGGTTACGTGCCGTGCCTGTTAGTGTGGCAGTTTGCGCCGTTTTATCGCTGTTTTTTAGCACCGAAATATTAATAATTCCTTTGCTTGGGCTGCGCACTAAATCGTAGTTTTTGGCAATGTCGGGTTGTATAAAGGTTGAAGGAAAAGCGATGTAATGTACTTCAAATGGACCAAGTATTTTATATTGTGCGCCGGCTTGTTGTTCAGCCTTCGCTGCTGTTGTGAATAAACTGAGGGCAAGTAAGGTAAAAAGAATAATCTGTTTCATGGTATTTCTCACTTAATAAAAGAGGCCTTACGGCCTCTAAATTAGATACTCAATGTTTAGCCAATCAAATCAATTAATAAAAATTGTAAGAACTGCAAGGCAATGATCAGTACTAAAATTGACAAGTCTAAACCACCCAGTGGTGGTATAACTTTACGAATAGGGCGTAACATAGGTTCAGTTAGCTGGTGGAAAACCGCTTCAATAGGGTTGTAGCCTTGGCTTACCCAGCTTAATAAAGCACGAATAATTAACACCCAAAATAGTAAGTTTAACCCTTCTTTTATTACCGTGATTAACGCAGTCACAAAGACAGGCGCGGCAGCCCAACCACCATAAAACAGTAAAAAGACGGCACTAAGCTTTGCCACTGCGACTAAATACGCAAGGACTAACGACGCGATGTCAAAGCCACCCAACCCTGGAATGATTTTACGTAATGGGTTTACTGCAAACGATGTAGCTTTTACCACAAACTGGCTAATTGGATTATAAAAGTCAGCTTTTGCCGCTTGTAACCAAAAGCGTAAAAGGACCACCATTAAAAAGAGATCAAAAATAATCTCAACGAGGAATTGCATGGCTTGCATAGTTTTACCTTCAACAAAGTAAGCTTAAAGTTCTTTTTCCATTTCTTCTGCGCGGGCAATACAGGCATCCATTGCATCGGCAACGGTACCAACAAGGCCTTGTGCTTTCAGGTGCTCAACGGCTGCGTGAGTTGTACCGCCTTTTGATGTGACGTTTGCACGCAGCTGTGAAATACTAATGTCTTGCTGAGAAAGCGCCATTTCAGCTGCACCTAGCGCCGTTTGTTGTACTAAGCGGCGTGCATCTTCATCACTAAAGCCAAGTGCTTTTGCCTTTTCTTCGATGGCTTCCATAAATAAGAAAAAGTAAGCGGGCGAAGAGCCGGTAACGGCGATGATATCGTTTATTTGCGACTCTTGCTCGACCCAGACAACAATACCTGTACATTCAAATACTTGCTGTACAAACTCATGCTCTTCTGCGGTTTCGTCAGCGCCAAATAGACCCGACACGCCACGACCAAGTAATGATGGTGTATTTGGCATACAACGAACCATTTTTACCTTTTGGCCCAGCATTTCACGTAAACGATTTACGGTTAAACCTGCCGCGACAGAGATAAATAGCTTGTCGCTAAAATCAACGCCTGAATCTTGGAATGATTGGCATAAATCGCCCATCATTTGTGGTTTAACAGACAATACAATCACATCTGCATCACGAAGTGCCGCGTTGTTATCCGCGGTGGTTTGCACCCCGAAATCAGCAGCAACCTTAGCTAATTTCTCTTGGTTGCGATTGGTTGCAATGATGTTTTTTGCTGCAAAACCGTTCTTTACCATGCCGCCAATAATGGCGTAGCTCATGTTACCCGTGCCTATAAATGCGATTTTTTTATCTGACATATGTCTGTTATCACCTTTTAATTTCGTTGGCCAAATATATCCGTGCCAATGCGTACCATGGTTGAACCAGCTGCAATTGCTGCTTCAACATCGTTACTCATACCCATCGACAAGGTGTCTACTTGGGGATATTGGGCCTTTAGTTTATCAAAGCAAGCGCTTAATTGCTCAAAATATTGTAATTGTTGCTGTGCATCGTCGGTTTTGGCTGGGATAGCCATCACGCCACGCAAACATAAATTATCGCAGCCACTAATAAATTCTGCCAGTGACATTAGCTCATCAGGGTGGCAGCCTGACTTAGCCTCTTCTAAACTGATATTAACTTGGATTAATACGTTCAGTGGTGTTTTGTCTTTTGGTCTTTGCTCGCTAAGACGTTTGGCTATTTTTGTACGGTCGACACTTTGTACCCAGTCAAAATGTGTGGCCACTTGGGCGCTTTTATTGGACTGAATGGGGCCAATAAAGTGCCAAACTATGTCTGTTAAGTGGGCAAGTTCAGTGACTTTTGTCACGGCTTCTTGCACGTAAGACTCACCAAATTGGCGTTGGCCGTGCTGGTAGGCAGCCACAATATCTTCGACTGGTTTAGTCTTTGAAACTGCTAACAAGCTAATAGCGTGTTCATCGCGTTGATTATTTTTTGCAGCTAGGGCAATTCTTGCGTAGGCGGATTTGAGTCGTTCTGCTATTGTAACCATATAATTATCAGTTGGTTGTGGAGTCATAAATGGATATTACCGAATTATTGGCCTTTAGTGTGCAACACAAAGCCTCGGATTTACACTTATCATCGGGTGTGTCACCTATGATACGCGTTGATGGCGATGTGCGTCGTATAAATATTCCAGCATTAGAACAAAAAGATGTAAATAGTCTGGTTTACGATATTATGAACGATAATCAGCGTAAGGACTATGAACAAAACCTAGAAGTGGATTTTTCATTTGAAGTCCCTAATCTTGCGCGTTTTCGTGTTAATGCATTTAATTCAAACCGTGGTCCTGCGGCGGTATTCCGTACTATCCCCAGCGAAGTATTAACGCTTGATGATTTAGGTGCGCCAGATATTTTTAAAACCATTTCCGATAACCCGCGTGGTTTAGTGTTGGTTACTGGGCCTACGGGTTCGGGTAAATCAACTACCTTAGCGGCAATGGTTGATTACATTAATCAAACTAAGCATCATCATATTCTCACGATTGAAGATCCTATCGAATTTGTTCACGATAACAAACTGAGTCTGATTAACCAACGTGAAGTGCACCGTGATACTCACAGTTTCTCGAATGCGCTGCGCAGTGCGTTGCGTGAAGACCCAGATGTTATCTTGGTTGGTGAGCTACGTGACTTAGAAACTATCCGTCTTGCTATGACCGCGGCCGAAACGGGTCACTTGGTTTTTGGCACCTTGCATACGACCTCGGCACCAAAAACAATCGACCGTATTATTGACGTTTTCCCAGGTGAAGAAAAAGACATGGTGCGCTCAATGTTGTCTGAATCATTACGGGCTGTTATCTCGCAAACACTGCTTAAAAAAGTAGGGGGCGGGCGAGTGGCTGCACATGAAATCATGATTGGTGTGCCTGCAATACGAAACCTGATCCGTGAAGATAAAATTGCGCAGATGTACTCATCGATTCAAACGGGAGCATCTCATGGTATGCAAACCATGGATCAATGTTTAGCAAATCTAGTGAACTATGGGATTGTTACAAACGCGGATGCGCGCGCGAAGGCGCAAGATAAAACCCAATTTGGTGGCTAACGGAGAAAGTTGACATGTCTTTACCTTTAAATCATTACTTAAAAGTGATGATTACTAAAAACGGCTCTGACTTATTTGTTTCAAGTGAGCTGCCAGTAAGTGCGAAAATTAATGGTGAACTCATCCCGTTAAGTGACGAGAAACTTTCTGATGAAAGCGCACTTGCTATGGTTGAGTCAGCGATGAACGAGAAGCAGCGCAAAGAGTTTCACGACACCAAAGAGTGTAACTTTGCGATTGCTAACGATGAAGGCCGTTTCCGTGTTTCGGCATTTTGGCAGCGCGATCGGGCTGGCATGGTTATTCGTCGAATCGTGACCACCATCCCTGATGTTACTGATTTAGGCTTACCCTCTATTCTTACCGATGTGATCATGGCGAAACGGGGTTTAGTTCTGTTTGTAGGTGGCACGGGAACGGGTAAGTCAACCTCGCTTGCGGCACTGCTAGGTTATCGTAATCGAAACCAGCGCGGGCACATTTTAACTATTGAAGACCCGATTGAATTTGTCCATGAACATCGTAAAAGTATCATTACTCAACGTGAAGTGGGCCTTGATACCGAGAGTTTCGAATCGGCGTTGAAAAGCTCACTGCGTCAGGCGCCAGATGTCATTTTGATTGGTGAGATTCGCTCGCAAGAAACCATGGAGTACGCATTAAGCTTTGCTGAAACAGGGCATTTATGTGTGGCAACACTGCATGCTAATAATGCTAACCAAGCCATTGACCGTATCATGCATTTAGTGCCAAAAGAAAAGCACGATAAGCTTAAGTATGACTTAGCACTTAACTTACGTGCCATCGTCGCGCAGCAATTAGTGCCGACCTCTGATGGGGAAGGGCGCGTTGCTGCCATTGAAATTTTACTTAATTCTCCTATGGTTGCGGAGCTTATTAAGCGCGGCGATATTGGCTCAATAAAAGAGACCATGGCAAAATCGAAAGAAATGGGAATGCAGACCTTCGACCAAGCTTTGTTCGAACTTTACAAGCAACATCGCATCAATTATGCCGATGCCTTGCATCATGCTGATTCACCAAACGACTTACGCTTGATGATTAAGCTGCAAAATAATGAACAAAAGGGCGCTGGATTCTTACAGGGCGTCACCATTGATGGCCTTGATGGTAAGAGTGAGGACTGATGTTGTTGCGAATAAATTTAATCGCTGTGTTATTGCTGTTGAGTTGTGCGCTGCCCGCGCACAGTATTGATGCAAATGAAGTGGTTATATTTATTCGCGATGATGTGTTTGATGATTACAGCCGGTTTTTAAAAGGGCGAGAGCCTATTGAAGTAAAAGACTTTAGCGGCGCGTATATTCGTCGTGATGTGGTTGATATGATCATTGCCCAGCAAGCTTTGATATTGGGGGGATTTACCAAGCCTTTTCGATATCACAAAGGCAATATCAATTACCGAAACACCAAACTGTTAGAAAATGGTAAGTTGCTTATTAGTTTTGACAGTGTGTGGTCACTCGATGCAAATAAGTTGACACGGGATGTGTATGTGTCAGCCCCGGTGATCCGCGAAGGGGAGTATTTTGCGGGGGTATATACTTCGCCTCGTAATGAAAAAGTATTTAAGATAAACCAGCTGTCTGACTTTTCTCAGTTAACGGCGGTTTCTACACCACGCTGGCAAACCGATTGGCAGACACTGTC
Source organism: Pseudoalteromonas sp. JSTW (assembly GCF_013423925.1). Classification (NCBI taxonomy): domain Bacteria; kingdom Pseudomonadati; phylum Pseudomonadota; class Gammaproteobacteria; order Alteromonadales; family Pseudoalteromonadaceae; genus Pseudoalteromonas; species Pseudoalteromonas sp. JSTW. Next base: position 2,864,968 of record NZ_CP058972.1, on the reverse strand, counting down.
TGCGTTACCGCTAAAAGAATTACTGCGCGAAGATGAGTGGCTGAGCCAAGTCCGAATGGTATCAATGCAATGGGTTGATTTTGTGATGATGCCCTTAATGCCAAGTTTAAATAATCGCTATATTCTGGAAGATATTAACCTTGTCGCGGTGCCTGATGTGCTACTGCAGCTAAATGATAGTCGTCATTTTATTATTTCGAAGAAACACCCCGATGGCAAAGCAGCGTATACGGCTTTGCAAAAAGGCTTGCAGCAATTACGCGAGGCGGGTGCAATAGAAAAAGCCTACCGCGAGGCAGGCTTTATTCCTGATTTAACACACTATACGGTTATTAATAAACAACCTTAGTCGCCATAAAACTGTTCAAAGAAACTTTCAAGAATAATCACCGCAGACATATTATCCACGTTACCCTTACCTAGATTTTTGTAACCGCCTTGTTCAAATAAGCGCGCTTTGGCATCTGCCGTGGTGAGTCTTTCATCCTGGGTTTCAACCGGAATCGCAAAGTGATTGTGTAGTCGGTTTGCAAACTTTTTGGCTTTGAATGTGACATCTTGCGTGGTGCCATCCATATTGAGTGGCAAGCCAACAACCATCAAATCAGGTTGCCACTCATCGACCTGTTTTTTAATAAGTTGCCAGTCTGGGATGCCGTCTTTTGCTTTCACTGCTTGTAAGCTAGAGGCTGTCCCTGTTAACTCTTGACCTATGGCGATACCAATGCTTTTGGTACCAAAGTCAAAGCCCATTACAGTGCGTTCACCGATGGGCTTAAAAGTGCGTTTTGTCATAGTTGCCGTTTAATTAGTGCGTTTAGGTTAAGCGTGACCGGCTTCAGAGCTTAGTTGACTGACATCAAAACCCAGCATAGAAACCGCTTTTTCCCAGCGTTTTTCTACGGGGGTATTAAAAATAATCTCAGGGTCAGCTTTAATGATTAGCCACGCATTTTCAAGTAGTTCTTGTTCAAGTTGTCCTTGATCCCACCCGGCATAACCTAAGGTGATAATAAACTGCTCGGGTGCTTGCGCTGTGGTGAGAGTTGCGAGCACATCTTTTGAGGTGGTGATCATAATATCACTACTGAGCTTTTGACTCGCCGTGTAGCCCGGCTTAGGCGAGTGCAGTACAAAGCCGCGATCCGTTTTCACGGGGCCGCCGGCGAACACTGCGCGGCCTGCGGCTTGTTGCGTCTTGTCGTTATCAATCTCGATTTTATCGAGTAACTCACCCACCGTGATATTGATAGGCTGGTTAATCACCAAGCCCATCGCACCATCTTGATTATGCTCACAAATATAAGTAACAGCACGCTTGAAAAAAGGGTCTTGCATGCTTGGCATCGCGATTAAGAAATGGTTCTCTAATGACTGCATAGGTCGCCCCTTTTGTTAGGTTTAATTAAGTATGGCTCAGTTTTCTCTCAATGGCATCAAATAAGTGACCAGTAATTGAAATGTCGTAAGCGGCTTCAATTTCTTTGACACAGGTTGGTGCCGTCACATTGATTTCTGTTAGGCGGTCGCCAATAATATCTAAACCAACAAAAATAAGCCCTTTCGCTTTTAGTGTCGGTGCGACAGCTTCAGCAATTTTACGGTCTGAATCACTAATAGGACGTGCTTCGCCACGCCCGCCAGCCGCAAGATTGCCGCGCGTTTCGCCATTTTGAGGAATGCGAGCAAGGCAGTATGGCATGACTTCACCATCAACGACTAATACGCGTTTATCGCCTTGTTTTATTTCTGGAATATAGTTTTGTGCCATGGCAAAACGGCTACCATGTTCAGTCAACGTTTCGCAAATAACACCAATATTCGCGTCATCTTCTTTAACGCGGAAAATTGACGCTCCCCCCATACCGTCCAATGGCTTTAAGATAATGTCTTTATGCTCAGCTAAAAATGCACGAATATCGGCTTGGCTTCGTGTTACGAGCGTATCTGGAGTGTGCTCACTAAACCAAGCGGTGAACAGTTTTTCATTGGCATCACGTAAACTCTGTGGTTTGTTGATAACCAAAGTGCCTGCTTGTTCTGCACGCTCTAAAATATAAGTTGCGTAAATATATTCGGTATCGAAAGGAGGATCTTTACGCATTAAAATTACGTCTAAATCAGCAAGGGCAATGGAGGCTTTTTCTTCAAGCTCATACCAATGATTTACATCATCAAATACACGGGCTTTTGCTGCTGTGGCATAGCCTTGACCTTGGCGCAGTGACAGGTCGTCCATTTCCATGTAGTAAAGTTCGTAACCGCGTTTTTGTGCTTCTATCATCATTGCGAAGCCAGTGTCTTTTTTAATATTAAAGCCACTAATAGGATCAGAGATTATGCCTAACTTAATTGCCATGTTTTTGCCTTTCAATGGTATTGCCATACTGTGGTTAGTGATCTTGATATATGGGTGTTTTTACGATTTTCAATTCGCTAAATCACCAAACTGTAATTGCAATGCACTCAGTACCGTTAATGCCGCGGTTTCGGTGCGCAGTACACGTGGGCCTAAACGAATATCAACGAACGCTTGTTGTTTCGCAATCTCAAGCTCTTCATCGGTAAATCCTCCTTCAGGGCCCACTAAGAACCGCACGCCTGACGAAGGAACTTGAATGGTCTTAATGCTGTGCTCTGCACGTGGGTGCAAGGTTAACTTTATGGCATCGCTGCTTTGTTCTAACCACTCTTTGATATCAATTGGAGGGTGCACCACAGGGACAAAATTTCGTCCAGACTGCTCAGCAGCTGCGATGGCTATTTTTTGCCATTGTTGGTGTTTTTTAGCTAAACGTTCACCGCTGAGTTTGACACCACATCGTTGACTAAAAATAGGAGTGATTTCAGTGATCCCCAGCTCCACTGATTTTTGAATAGTAAAGTCCATTTTGTCACCTCGTGAAACCCCCTGACCTAGGTGGATTTTAAGTGGAGACTCTACGTCATGATCAATAAACTCGAGTGGTTGTACAACGACGTTCTTTTTACTTACTTCAATGATTTCACTGAGGTATTCGCCACCTTCACCATTAAATATTGACACCTGCTCACCGACTTTCATACGAAGTACGCGACCAATATGGCCAGCAGCATCTTCATCAAGGGTGACGGGGTTATCTAATGTGATAACAGAAGGTTGATAAATATGAGGAACTCGCATGGGCTGTCACTTATAAAATAATTTAGCGATATGGTAAGTAAGCAGCGGCTTAGGTGCAATTATTTATTTAAATCTTCGCTTAAAGTGAGGATTTCAGCGCGTGTTTCGGCAATATCTGTTTGGCAAGATAGGTGGTTAATATGTGCGGGATCAGGGCAGGGAATGAAATCAAAGCCTTGCTCGTCTTGGTTTACTAAAAAGCGTACTTTATGCAGTGAGTTATAAATAAATTTTTGCGCGTCGTCTGCTAATTGGTAATCGGTTTGATTAATTAAAACACCTTGAATGTTATGGTGTTCATGTAAATAGCTGGCAAGCTCAGAGACACTTATTTCATTACTAAAATCACAGTAGCAATAATCTTTGATGAGTTGTTCAAACATCAGTTTGACCATATGACGGCTATTCGCACCTGCTACTACAAGGGTAGACCCTTGTGCGTTGGCAAAGTAATGTTGCGTAAATGCGCGACTAAAGTCACTGTCTACATCAACAAGTAAGTAATTGTTTACTTTAAATGGCATGGTGCCTCACGATGTACGTACTTCCGTATCAAATTGAAAACATACTAATTAGTAAATAGCCTATCGCGCCGAAAACGGCAAACTCTATGCATGCAATACCTATGTTATCTTGGTGATCCACTTCTAATGATGTATCTATATTGGGTAGTGAAATATATTTAATTATGTAGCTTAGCACATATAACAATACCCACATCGCACCACAGTGAGACACTAAAGTAAATAAGTTTTCAACCATCTTACCACTAATAAATGAAGCACTGGCAAGACCAGCGTAACCCGCCAATGCAAGGCCAATAGACTTACCCGCATAGCGAATACCAATAGAGGTGTTTTCTAGATTAAAGTTACTTTGTAATGAGGCACCTTGATTTGCTTTAGCAAAGCGGTATTCACGAATTTTACTGTCCAGCGCAAACATCCCTTGTAATACAAAAAAGCTGACCGTTGCGATTAATAAACTACTGTATCCTTGAGTATGGCACCAGTTGTAAAGTCCTAAACTGATAATACAGTTTGCGATTAACATACCGGAGTCAACAAGCGCGGCACACACGTTTTGCTTGAGAATGGCGGCCTCTTCGTTAAAGCGATGTAGAATCCATTTGCGATGAATTAAGTGGCCGACTTTAATAAAGGCAAATAATAACGCGATTAAAATAACCACCTTGAGTGGGTTAGACTGGGCTGCACTTAAACTAATTTCATCAAAAATGTACGCGATAGTCGCGATCACTACTAAGATTTCACTGGCAAAGCTGATCCCCATTGCAAAGTTATCATGCTGGGCTAGTTCTTCCTTAAGCGCTTGTTTTGCTTTGATTTGCGTTAGGATGCGTAGGAGCACGATGGTGATGCAAATTACAGCGAAACTAATGGCAATCGCAAGTAAACTAGTGTTAGATAGTGATAAATATTGCATGCAGATCCCTGCTAAAAAGATTCTTTGATAATCATTCTAGTACGGTTACAGGTAAGTTAAAAGAGAGTATTTAATGAGTAATTTACACCCGCTTCCAGAAGCGCTTCAGCAGCTAGGTCAGACACGCTTTGCTGATTTGTATCCAGGCCAAGATGTTGAACCAAGTATTGTTAACTTATTGTCTTTAAGTGACTTTGCCTGGAGCTGCTTACAATCGCAACCAACATTAAAAGCGTGGTTGTTAGATACCGATGAACTTGCTAATCGCACCACAGAACCGCCCCTCAATAGCAATGAACTCTCAACCCTTGATGATGCGGCGGCAATGGCAAAATTGCGTGTATACCGAGAAAAATATTGGCTAAAAGTCGCCTATTTAGACTTATGTTGCCAAAACCCGATTGATGACAGCATTGCTTATATCTCCGAGCTTTCAGATCAACTTATCGACAGTGCGAATCAGTGGGCATTTGCACAAGTAGCAAACGTGAGTGGCACACCGCTGAACAGTGCTGGAGAGGCCATTCCTATGATGGTACTTGGCATGGGGAAATTAGGGGGCAAAGAGCTTAATTATTCGTCTGATATTGACTTGATTTTTTCATACCCGCGAGATGTCGCAACCCAAGGTGGACGTCGCTCTGTCGAAGCACAGGTCTTTTACACAAAGGTTGCCCAAAAGCTTATTATGGCGCTAAATCAAACCACCGTTAATGGCCAAGTTTTTCGTGTTGATATGCGTCTGCGCCCATTTGGCGAAAGTGGCCCTCTGGTCATGAGCTTTCAAGCACTTGAAGATTATTACCAAGAACAAGGGCGTGAATGGGAGCGTTACGCCATGCTTAAAGGGCGTTTAATTGGCGCTGAAAATGGTTACTGGAAAGAGTTTTATGAGCTACTAAGGCCCTTCGTATACCGACGTTATATCGATTTTTCGGTGATTGAATCTTTACGAAAAATGAAACAAATGATCGCACAAGAAGTACGCCGAAAACGTTTAACTAATAACATAAAACTTGGCGCAGGCGGAATTCGTGAGGTGGAATTTGTGGTGCAAGCACTGCAAATGGTTCGCGGCGGGCGCGAAGCTAACTTGCAAACTCAGTCGCTCTTATTAGCTTTGCAAGAGCTTGTTAATAATCAAGTGATTGAGAAAAAAGAAGCTGATTTACTTAAGCATAATTACTTAGCGCTTCGTCGTATTGAACAGTACTTACAAATTTTCGCAGACAAACAAACACAAACATTGCCAGATGACGCGCAAAATCAGCAGCGTTTATGCTACTTACTTAAGCAGCCCGATTTTGATAGCTGTCTTGTGGCTATTAATAAAATAATGGCCGACGTGCACGGTGAGTTTGAGCAGGTGATAGGCTTTGAAAGTGACAGTGCAGACCCATGTGAAAGTGAATTTATCAGTGCATGGGAAATGACCGACGTCAGTTTGATGTGCGAGCCTAATCTAGATTGGCAGACTGCGCTTGATGATTTTAAAGCACGCTTAACAAAAGCCAAAATAGGCACCCGTGGTCGTGATATTCTCGATAAACTCATGCCACTATTGCTTAAGCAACTTACGGTAACGAAAGCGAGTAGCGATGCCTTTACCATGATTTGCCAAGTGCTGAATAAAATTATCTCGCGAACGGCTTACCTAGAGCTTTTATATGAAAACCCAGGTGCACTTAATCAATTGGTTGCACTGTGTTGTCATAGTAAATGGATTGGCGAACATATTTCTCGTTATCCAATTTTGCTTGATGAATTAATTGATCCCCAGGTGCTTTACAAACCAACGCCGTTATCTGCTTACAAAGATGAAATTAGGCAGTATTTTCTACGCATTGAGCATGGCGATCTTGAGTTGCAAATGGAAGCTTTACGCCAGTTTAAGCAAACTCATCAATTGCGGATTGCCGCGGCCGATGCCACAGGTGTTCTTGATGTCATGAAAGTAAGCGATCACTTAACTGCGCTTGCAGAAGCGATTGTAGAGCAAGCGGTTAATATTGCATGGCATGCTTGTGTTGAGCGTTTTGGCCGACCAACAAATACCTCGGAGCAAGAAAAAGGATTTGCAGTCATTGCTTATGGAAAAACGGGGGGATTTGAAGTGGGCTACGACTCTGATCTCGATTTAGTGTTTGTTCACAACCACGATGGCAGCAGCTACACCGATGGCGACAAGTCGATTGATTCGCGTCAATTTTATTTAAAACTCGCTCAGCGATTAATGCACTTATTTAATACTCGTACAGCATCAGGCATATTGTATGAGCTGGATACGCGTCTGCGCCCTGAAGGGGCGTCGGGGTTACTCGCAATTAATCTTGAAAGCTACTACCACTACCAGCAAACGCAGGCATGGACATGGGAGCATCAAGCCCTTGTACGCTCGCGTATGATCTACGGTCAGGCATCGTTGAGTGAACGTTTTGCAGAAATTCGTCAAGATGTATTGTGCCAAGCGCGTGAAGCAGACAAATTACAAAAAGACGTGGTTGAAATGCGCGAAAAAATGCGTGCCCATCTTGCCAAGGGGACCGAAGAGTTATTTGATTTAAAGCAAGACCAAGGCGGTATAACCGATATTGAATTTATCACTCAATATGTTGTGCTCAAAAATGCGCATCAGCACCGTGCGCTGACATATTGGTCTGATAATGTGCGCATTTTGGCTGATGCCGCTCGTTTTGGGTGTATTTCAGAACGTATGCAGCGCGATTTAGTCGCTGCATACATTGAGTATCGCTCGCGTTATCATATGATGAGTTTAAATCAGCAAGGCCGTTGTGCCCCTCGTGCTGAGCTAACTCAGCACATAGCACTTGTAAAGCAGGTGTGGCAGCAAGTATTAGCTTTTTAAACGACGGCAGTTTTCACGTACATAAGCAGAGGGCAGTTCAGTGATCACCGCTGCTCTTTGCTTAAAGCAGAAAAATGTATACACCTCGTTTTCAAAGTCGTCGTTAATTGCCCTGCCTACTTGGTACAGGGCAGAGACAAAATTACTATCAACACGAAAGTGATCTTTAACAACGTAATCTTTGCTTAAATACCAATACAACACAATGTCTTCGTTACGTGCGTAATCGGACAACACATCCTTGAGGGTTGTGCCGTTTTCAAAGCGACGCGGTTGCACATCACCCGTCCAGTTAGGTGAAGAGGGCTCAACGACTTTTTCTCGTTCAAACAACGCCATATCAAGGCTTGTTTCAGGTGCGGGCAACTTGAGCACGTATTTATCACGCTCGTTGTCTTTACTGTTCACTTGATTTCTAAGGGCAGCGTAAAAACGGGATAGTCCCTGTGCTGCAGCATTCTGAGTATCCTTGATATCAAGAACTGGCCCGCTGCCAAATAAAAAATAAATCGCAGCAGCAATTAAAATTACAGCTAATGATAAATGCTTAACCCAAAACCACATTTCTAATTCTCTTGTTGTTTACTCGTTTAATAAAACCATACAAATTAAAAATTGTCACTCTACTTATAATAAGAAGGGGCATTCTCATCAGGGCGTGTTTTAAAACGGCGGTGTAACCACATGTATTGTTCGGGCGCTAAGTCGATTGCCTGTTCCATACGTTGGTTAACACGCGTCACATCTGTCAGGTTATCGCCAGATGGAAAATTTTCAAGAGCCGGCAGTACCGTTAAATGATAACGCCCTTGCTCATCTCTGCGACTGGTCAAGCTCACCGTTTCACAGTATTTACTGCTTGAAAAAAGTAATGTTCCCGTGGTGGTTGCTGCATCTTGAACAGCATAAAAGGGCGCAAACTCACAACGGTTACGGCCATAATCTTGATCAGGTAAGTAATAGCATACTTTTTTGTTTTTAAGCGCTTGTAGTAAGCCTTTTACATCGCGTTTGCCAATTAGGTATTCGTTAGAACGCAACCGCCCGTTGGTGGTGAAGTATTCCATCAATGGGTTATTGTGTGGGCGATAAAAGCCTATGCCTTGGTGCTTTATTCCCATGATTCGGCTGGCCATTTCTAAATGCAAAAAATGTGGAACCAGTAACAAAACTCCTTTACCCGATTGCTGCGCTTTTTCAAAGTGTTCAAGTCCTGTTACTGAACCAAACACTTTTTTAATTCGCCACTCTGGCCACCACCAAGCCATGCCTGTTTCCATCATGGCTATGCCGGTGTTTTCCATGTTTTTTAGTACCAACTCACGTTGCTCGTGTTCAGGCATATTAGGAAAACATAACCGAATATTTACTTCTGCAATATGGCGGCGGCGCTTCATAAAGCGATGCACTAAACGGCCGATGAGTTTGCCGAGAAATAATTGGAATTTATGTGGTAACCAAGAAATTAAATACAGAAAAAACACGCCAACCCAAGTAAGCCAATAACGAGGGCCTAAAAAAGACGCTTTAAAGGGAGATGAACTAACCACAAAAATTATCTCTAAAAATAAAAAAGCTAGTTTAACTGTAAGTGTTTAAAAATACAAAAAGCCAGCAATAGCTGGCTTATAGAATTGTCAAGAATGATAAGAAATACTTAGATTTCTTTTAATCCTTGATTAATCGCGACGAGGTCTTCACCTGTTAATGTACCCGCAGCTTGCTTCAAGCGTAATGTAGAAACAACATAACGGTAACGTACGTTGGCAAGGTTACTTTTCGCGTTATAAAGATTTTGCGTGCTGATCAGTACGTCAACAATGGTACGTGTACCAACTTCAAAACCTGCTTCAGTCGCTTTTAATGCACTTTCGGCTGACACAACCGCTTGTTGAAGTGCTTTGTATGTAGCGATATCTGAAACCACTTGGTTATAAGACGTAATAACAGAACGTGTAACTGCACGTAAACTTGCTTCTAAATCTTCGCTTGCTGCAACGTAGAATGCACGCGCTTGATCTGTCGCAGCTACGGTTGCTCCGCCAGAGTAAATTGGTACACTGAAATTAACGCCCACTCTGGCCGTATCTGTGCGTGGCTCATGTGAGTTTTTATTTAAATCCTCTAGGCCGTCACTGTACGATGCGTTGAGTGTCAGCTTAGGGTAGTGTCCTGCTTTTGCTAAGTCGATTTGATCTTTTGCAATATCGACAGTCACTTTTGACACTTGCAGATTTAAGTTTTTCTCTTCAGCGATTTTTATGTAATCAGTTGATTGTTTACTAGGTGCAACCGTTGAAAAAGTGTCCGTGTTCAACATGTCTAACTTAGCATGATATTTACCCGTGATTTCACGAAGTTGCTCACGCGCTGTTTCGACACTGTTCTTAGCAACAATTTCTTTTGCGACTGAGTTATCAAACTGAGCTTGGGCTTCATGAACGTCAGTTATCGCGGTTAAACCCACTGCATAGCGCTCTTTTGTTTGTTGAAGTTGGCGCTCAATGGCACGTTTCTCAGCTTGCACAAACTCTAAGTTATCAATCGCGCTCAATACATTGAAATAGCCTTCAGCCACACGCACGATAAGATCTTGTTTTGCAAAGTCGTATTGTGCAGATGCTTGTAAAGCCTGTTTATCAGCAATACCTAGGGTATTCCAAGCACCTAAATCAAATAATGTTTGGCTTAAGCTGATGCCACGGCTGAATACATCTGTATCGCGACTAAACTCAGCATAACCTGTCGCATCAGTGCCTTCGTATAAGGTTGAATCTGTTGATTCATAGCCAAGGCTAAGACCAATTTGCGGTAATAGTGCACTTAACGCGCGATCGCTCTCATAAGCTTGCGCATCTGCTTGGGCTTTTGCTTTAAGTACGGTAGGATCGTTTGCTGTTGCAATCTCGTAAACTTGAAGTAGGTCTTCAGCGTAACTTGCTGTTGCAGTCAATGCGCTTGAAAAACCGATAAGCGCAGCGAGTAGTGTTTTTTTCATTGTTCGTTCAGTCCTTAGACAATTTTCGTACTGTCACCATGGTACTCTTTTTTAATGAATAACCAAAAAAAAAATACGTAAATCTGCATGTCCAAGTGTAACAGAATATAATTGGCCGTATTTTTTACGCATAATGTATAGGAAATAGAGAATGAAAATAACCGCAATCTCACAATTTAGCCATGACGACATAGAGTTAAAGCCTATTGAACGTGTTTATGATGGTTTTTTTAAGATAAATTTATATTGCTTTCGTCATGCACTGTTTGCCGGTGGACAGTCTGTCGAAGTAAAGCGTGAAATATTAGAACGAGGCCATGCGGTTGCCGTACTTCCTTATGATCCGGTGACTGATCAGGTGCTGTTAATTGAGCAAATACGCATTGGGGCATTGGCCTCAAAACACTCTCCTTGGTTACTTGAATGCATAGCGGGTATGGCTGATGGCAGTACTGACTATGAAGAAGTCGCCAAACGCGAAGCGTTTGAAGAGGCGGGGATTGAGCTTGATAAACTTGAATTCATGATGTCGTATCTTTCAAGTCCGGGTGGAACAACAGAGCGTTTGTTCTTGTATTTAGCCTATACTGACCTATCTCAATACCAAGGTGGTATTTTTGGTCTTGATAACGAAGATGAAGACATCAAAACACATATAATGTCATATGATGAAGCCATGCTGCGATTGGAGCAAGGTGAAATAGACAATGCTGCAACGGTTATTTCGCTTCAATGGTTAGCACTGAACAGGCAACGTATAGTGTCTGATTTGCAAAACGACTAACGAGTAGGGGGCATTTTGACGTACGTCACGGCTGAACAACGTTACATTCAGAGCTTACCTAAGTACTTAACTTTGTGTGAGCACAATTATGTGCGTGCATTAAAGTTACTTCCTCAAGAGCGTCAAGTTGACCAAGAACGCAAAGTTCAGTTGGGAAGTAGTACCTTTGTGGTCAAAATTGACAATACAGCAAAGTACACCATGGATATCTCGATTAGTCAGGAAGCGGGACACGTACATTCGGTTAAACCGCTGTATTTAACCGTTCGTATGTACCATGATGCGAAAGTCGCCGAAATAATTCATCATGATTTTCATCAGCGCATTAAACCTTCGTATGCTTATCCTAATCCAAATATGCATCAAAAAGACGAGAAATATCAGCTGAATGCTTTTTTATATGACTGGTTAGTGGCTTGTGTTGAAAATGGTCGCGCAGTATTAAATTGGGATGTTAACAATGGCTTGGTTTAGCGACGCTTACCATTTTGAAAAATCGCAGTTAACGGTTGCCCATATTACAGATTGTCACTTATTTAAAGATCAAAGTGGCGAGTACTTTGGGGTTAATACCGCAGAGTATTTTGCACGTTGTTTAGCCGCAATTGCAGAACATCAAGTCGACTGCGTTGTATTTGGTGGTGACTTAACGCAAGATCATAGCAGCGATTCATACCAGTTATTCGCTAAACTAATTGCGGATTCACCGTTGTTGTGTCCCGTATTTTGGTTGCCGGGTAATCACGATGAGTTACAGGAATACCATGCGATTGCGGGTTCTCACATTTTAAGCCATAAGCGAATTACTTTTCAGGGTGGGCAATTATTGTTGGCTAACTCGAAAGGTGCAACACCTGCGGGGTGGGTAAAGCAGGCGCATTTAGAGGAGCTTAGTAAGGGAGTGGATGACACACCTAGTGTGGTGTTTTGTCATCATAACCCATTACCTATAAACGGTTATCTCGATAAACACCTCCTTGAAAATGGCCCGCAATTGTTAAATGCGTTGGTGAACACTCATCACTGCATCGCGTTGTTTCATGGTCACGTTCATCATGATTATAAGTATGCATTTCGCGGCTTGAATATATACGCAACACCCGCAAGCTCCATCCAGTTTACCAAGCAAACTACACAGTGGCAGCAAGAGGATTTAGGGCCTGCTTTTCGTTTAATTACCCTAAACTTTGATGATACGCATAGCGTGCAGTTAACAACGGATGTAGTATGGCTAAACGGGTAATTTATATTCATGGCTTTAACAGCTCTGAAAAGTCTTATAAAGCGGTGCGTTTTGGTGAGCATATGGCGCAATTTGATGTTGACTATCAAGTGCCTCGTTTAACCCATGAGCCATTGCATGCCATGCTACAGCTAGAGCAGCTCATCACGGCAGATACCGTGTTGTTAGGCAGTTCGCTTGGTGGGTTTTATGCGACGTATTTGTCGCAGCGTTATGGCCTCCCTGCTGTTGTCATTAATCCCGCGGTTCGTCCTTTTGAGCTGCTTGATAATCTCTTGGGACCAAACTATAACCCGTATCAAAATGTTCATTATGAGCTTGATAAGCGGCATATGGATGCATTGCGCAGCTTGTATTTAGCGCAAATAAAAACGCCGTCATTACTCTATTTGTTACAGCAAACAGGCGACGAAGTACTGCCTTATCAAGAGGCGGTTAAATATTATTCTCAGTGTAAGCAACGCGTTGAATTTGGAGGCGATCATAGTTTTATCGGCTTCGAACAAACCTTTGCAAGTATTGTAGATTTTCTTAAAATCACGTAAAACATAGCTAAGCGCATAAAAGATATAAAAACTATGAGTCAGCAAAATTATAACGCCGAAGCAATTGAAGTCTTAAACGGGTTAGAACCTGTTAAACGCCGCCCTGGTATGTATACCGACACGGTGCGTCCTAATCACTTAGGCCAAGAGGTTATCGATAACAGTGTCGATGAAGCAATGGCAGGCCATGCAACAAAAATAGATGTCATTCTTCATGAAGATAACTCATTAGAAGTCATTGATGATGGCCGAGGGATGCCAATCGATATTCACCCTGAAGAAGGAATTCCCGGGGTAGAGCTTATTTTTACCAAGCTACATGCAGGTGGTAAGTTCTCAAATAAGAACTATCAATTCTCAGGTGGTTTGCACGGCGTAGGTATTTCGGTTGTGAATGCGCTATCTACTCGTGTTGAAGTGACTGTTCGCCGCGATGCGCAGCAATTTAGAATGGCCTTTGAACACGGCGATAAAGTCGAAGACTTAAACGTAATTGGCACGGTTGGTAAGCGTAACACCGGGACAACGGTTCGTTTTTGGCCTGATGCCAGCTATTTTGACTCAGCGAACTTTTCGATCACCAAGCTTAATCACTTATTAAAAGCCAAAGCCGTATTATGCCCAGGTTTGCGCATCAAGTTTACCAATAAGCAAACTAAAGAAACACTCGAGTGGTACTACGAAACAGGCCTAAAAGACTATTTAAATGAGGCTGTAAAAGGCTTTGATGTCTTGCCTAAAGAGCCGTTTATAGGTGAGTTTGCCAGCTCAACAGAAGGCGCTGATTGGGCAGTTGTGTGGTTACCTGATGGTGGTGAATCGATTGCCGAGAGCTATGTAAACTTAATTCCAACCGCACAGGGCGGAACCCATGTAAACGGCTTGCGCCAAGGGCTTTTAGAGGCGATGCGTGAGTTTTGTGAGTTTAGAAACTTACTGCCACGTGGTGTAAAACTGACCCCAGATGATATTTGGGAGCGTTGTAGTTATGTGCTGTCAGTTAAAATGCAAGACCCGCAATTTGCAGGTCAAACAAAAGAAAAGCTGTCTTCGCGTTCATGTGCTGCATTTGTGTCTGGTGTGGTGAAAGACTCATTTAGTTTATGGTTAAACGAGCACACCGAAACTGCCGAGTTACTTGCCGATTTATGTATCTCTAATGCGCAACGTCGTTTACGTGCAGCCAAAAAAGTAGTGCGTAAACGCATTACCTCTGGCCCCGCATTACCTGGTAAATTAACCGATTGCAGCGCGCAAGATAATGACCGCACTGAACTATTTTTAGTTGAGGGTGACTCGGCGGGTGGTTCGGCTAAACAAGCACGTGATCGCGAGTTCCAAGCGATTATGCCGCTGCGAGGTAAAATCTTAAATACGTGGGAAGTTGAGTCTGGGCAAATTTTGGCATCGCAAGAAGTGCATGATATTTCGGTGGCACTCGGCATTGACCCTGATTCAAGTGACCTATCAGGTCTGCGCTACAATAAAATCTGTATCTTAGCGGATGCTGACTCGGATGGATTACACATTGCCACCTTGTTGTGTGCATTGTTTGTGCGTCACTTTCCTGCGCTTATCAAAAAAGGCCATGTGTACGTGGCAATGCCCCCCTTATTTCGAATCGACATTGGTAAGGATGTGTATTACGCCCTTGATGAAGACGAAAAAAATGGCATTTTAGCCCGGATAGAAGCAGAGAAAAAACGCGGTAAAGTTAATGTACAACGCTTCAAAGGTCTTGGTGAGATGAATCCGCTGCAATTACGCGAAACCACCATGGATCCTAATACACGTCGCTTAGTGCAGCTAACACTTGATGAAGAAGAGCAAACCATGGAAATGATGGACATGTTGCTTGCTAAAAAGCGTTCTTCAGACCGTCGTCAGTGGCTAGAAGATCACGGTAATCGTGCACAAGTTTAAATATAGAGCTGCAACTTAGTTGCTGAAAATGAATTAAAAGGCAAGAAAAATGAAAAAAATACTGACTTCATTATTATCACTGAGCTTGTTGTCAGCGCCAGTGATGGCAAAAGATATTTTAGATAAACTAACGGTTGCAGATGGCTTCAACGTTAGTTTATTTGCAGATGATGTTGAGAATGCGCGTCAAATTGCCGTTTCTAAAAAAGGCATTGTGTATGTCGGCTCGCGAAAAGCGGGCAATGTTTATGCGCTTATCGATCATAACAGTGATGGTGTAGCAGATAAGAAAATTGTGATAGCCAAAGGGCTCGAAATGCCGTCGGGTTTAGCAATAAAAGACGGCGATTTATACGTTGCTGAAGTGTCACGTATTATTCGTTTTAAAGAAATTGATAAACATTTAAAAGCACCCAAATTTGAGGTGGTTTACGATAAGTTCCCAACCGATCGTCACCATGGCTGGAAGTTTATTAGCTTTGCGCCAACGGGGGAGTTAATTGTTCCTGTTGGTGTACCGTGTAATATTTGTGCAGAAGATGACAAGTACGGCCGTATTTTCTCTTTGGATGTTGATACCAAAGAAATTAAAACGATTGCCAAAGGTGTACGTAATTCAGTGGGCTTTGATTATCACCCAACTACCCATGCTTTTTGGTTCAGTGACAATGGCCGTGACATGATGGGCGATGACATGCCTCCATGCGAGATTAACCGAGTAGGTGAAGGAGAAGAAGGCGCTCATTACGGTTTCCCTTATGTGCATGCAGGGGCTATTTTAGACCCTGAATTTGGCAAAGGTAAGCGTATTGCTGATTACAAATCACCTGCACTGGCGCTGGGGGCGCATGTTGCACCACTCGGTATTCATTTCTACAACGGTAAGCAATTTCCGGCCAACTACAAAGAACAGTTATTTGTTGCTGAGCATGGTTCGTGGAATCGTTCGAAAAAGTCGGGTTATAGAGTCATGCTAGCCAATGTTGAACAAGGCCGTATTACAAAGTACACCCCATTCATTACTGGCTTTATGCAAAATGAAGAAACATTTGGTCGCCCAGTTGCATTTGCAGAACTTGCAGATGGCAGCTTATTGATCTCAGACGATTACGCTAATGCGATTTACCGCGTTAGCGCTAAGAAAAAATAGGTAAGCGTTAATGAGTGATACAGATACCTTGCTGATGCAGGGCATAGAACAACAAACAATGGGGCGCTTTACTGAAGACGCCTATTTAAATTATTCGATGTACGTCATTATGGACCGCGCCTTACCGCATGTAGGCGATGGTCTAAAACCTGTACAGCGCCGTATTATTTATGCGATGAGTGAGCTGGGCTTATCGGCACAAGCAAAATATAAAAAATCAGCGCGTACCGTGGGTGATGTTTTAGGTAAATACCATCCACATGGTGACAGCGCATGTTACGAAGCCATGGTCTTAATGGCGCAGCCGTTTTCTTACCGTTATCCGCTGGTGGATGGGCAAGGTAACTGGGGGGCCGCGGATGATCCTAAGTCATTTGCTGCAATGCGTTATACCGAAGCACGTTTATCAAAGTTCTCAGAAGTTTTACTTAAAGAGCTTGGGCAGGGAACTGTTGATTGGACGGCTAACTTTGATGGCACATTAGATGAGCCGATGGTGCTGCCTGCTCGTTTACCGCATATTTTACTTAATGGTGTGACGGGTATTGCGGTGGGGATGGCAACCGATATTCCACCACACAATGTGCGTGAAGTGGCGAGTGCATGTTGTTTATTACTCGATAAACCAAAAACTGAAATCGAAGAACTGCTGGAATTAGTGCATGCGCCTGATTACCCAACAGAAGCTGAGATCATCACACCAAAAGACGATATTCGTAAAATTTATCAAACTGGTCGTGGTTCAATTAAAATGCGGGCAATCTACACCGAAGAACACGGTGATATTGTTATTACGGCGCTACCGCATCAATGTTCAGGTGCTAAGGTACTTGAACAAATAGCGGCGCAAATGAATGCGAAAAAGCTGCCAATGGTGGCAGATTTACGTGATGAATCTGATCACGAAAACCCAACGCGTATCGTTATTGTACCGCGCTCAAATCGCATTAAAGCAGAGCCATTAATGGCCCACTTATTTGCGACAACCGATTTAGAAAAGAACTACCGCGTAAACTTAAATATGCTGGGTTTAGATGGACGCCCACAAGTAAAAGATTTACTCAGCATTTTAACTGAATGGTTAACGTTCCGCCGTGAAACAGTACGTCGTCGTTTACAGTACCGTTTAGATAAAGTACTTGCGCGCTTACATATTTTAGAAGGTTTATTAACTGCTTTCTTAAATATTGATGAAGTGATTGAAATCATCCGTACTGAAGATAAGCCAAAGCCAGTGCTGATGGAGCGTTTCGCAATAACAGACACGCAAGCCGAAGCGATTTTAGAATTAAAACTACGTCACTTAGCGAAACTTGAAGAGTTTAAAATTAAAGGCGAGCAGGATGAGCTTGCCAAAGAGCGTGATAAATTAGAGCAAACGCTAGGCTCAGATCGTCGTATGTCGACGTTAATGAAGAAAGAAATTCAAGAAGCTGCTGAAATGTACGGAGACGATCGTCGTTCACCTGTTGTTGAGCGTGTTGAAGCAAAAGCATTGAGCGAGAAAGATCTTATTCCATCAGAATCAGTCACTGTTGTGCTGTCTGAAAAAGGCTGGGCACGTGTCGGTAAAGGCCATGATTTAGATGTGGAAGGACTCAGTTATAAATCAGGCGATAACTATAAAGCATCGGCGCGTGGTAAGAGCAACCAGCCTGCGGTGTTCCTTGACTCAAGTGGTCGAGCATTTGCCACGGATGCGCACAGCTTACCGTCAGCGCGAAGCCAAGGTGAGCCAATGACAGGGCGCTTTAATTTAAGCTCTGGGGCTAACTTTGAACATGTGGTGATGGCAGAAGACAATCAAGTATTATTGATGGCTTCAGATGCAGGTTATGGCTTTATTAGCGACTTTAAAGATCTTGTTAGTAAGAACAAGAATGGTAAAGCGCTGGTTAGCGTGCCTAAAGGCGGAGAGCTACTTGCTCCTATCCGTGTGAGTGATGTTGCGACAGATTACTGTATGGCGATTTCAAATGAAGGCCGTATGCTGTTATTCCCATTACGTGATTTACCTAAGCTAAGCAAAGGCAAGGGAAACAAGATTATTTCTATTCCTAGTGCAAAAGTACAAGCCCGTGAAGAGTTTGTAAAAGTACTTGCGGTGGTGCCTGAGGGCAGCAGTGTGACACTTCATGCAGGCAAGCGTAAATTAACCTTAAAACCAAGTGATCTTGAGCATTATCATGGTGAGCGCGGTCGTCGAGGTAATAAGCTACCACGAGGGTTACAGCGTGTAGATGAAGCGGTGGTAGAAATAACACACACCGATGAACCAGACGAATCCTCAACAGATTTGAGTGAATAAATTAAGAAGGCCTGCTAAGCAGGCCTTTTTTATTGCAACGAAAAGAGATTAATATCTTAGCGCACACATGTACGCCAAAAGCTATGGTAATGACATATTTCACGTTATAATGCGCGCTGATTTACTCGAGGAGAATCCGTTTGTTAGCTGTTTTTCGTATTATTATCATGGCGTTATTTATTGTTTTAAGCTGTGTGTTTGGTTTGCTTTTATGCATTTTTAAACCATTTCACAATAATAATGTGCACATTGTTTCAGGTTGGTTTAGTAAAATGGCGGTGTTGCTAGGCGTTAAGCTTGAGCTGACTTATCACCCTGACGCTAAAAATGTGGGTCCAGCAGTGTATGTAGCAAATCATCAAAACAACTACGACATATTCACCTTACCCGCGATGGTGCCAGAAAATTGTGTCAGCCTTGGTAAGAAAAGCTTAAAGTGGATTCCGTTTTTTGGTCAGCTATACTGGCTTTCAGGTAATATTTTAATTGACCGTGCAAACCGCTCAAAAGCAGCGGGTACCATTTCTAAATCAGCCGAAAAAATAAAGCAAAAAGGTCTGTCTGTGTGGATGTTCCCAGAGGGAACTCGGAGTTATGGTCGCGGTTTACTGCCTTTTAAAACGGGGGCATTTCATACCGCAATGAGTGCCGATGTCCCCATTGTGCCTGTTTGTATGAGTACCACGCATAAAACTATTAAGCTAAACCGCTTAGACAATGGTACAATTTACCTTGAAATGTTAGCGCCGATTTATCTTGATAAAGACGTAACTGCACGTGAGCATGCGTCGCATGTTCATAATATTATGGCTGCTAAAATAACTGAATTAGATGCTCAAGTGAGAAATAAATAATGGAAAATTGGCGCGAAATTAGTGAAGACATTGTTACTTCACTCCTTGAAGATGGCTCAGATCCTGAAGTACTGTATGAAGTTGAACATCACTTCGTAAGTGAAAACTTCGAAAAATTAGAGCAAGCTGCGCTAGCCGCATTTAAACTTGGCTACGATGTTGAAGAACCTGCAGAACTTGAGCTAGAAGATGGCCAAAAAGTATGGAGCTTTGACGTCGTTGTTGAAGCTGAGCTTGACGTTGAAGTCATAATGGAAGATGTTGATAAATTAGAAGCCCTTGCACAGCAATGTGACGTTGAGTATGACGGTTGGGGCACATACTTTCAGGAATAAAATGTAGCAGCGGGTTTACCCCGCGTTACTGTTTGAATTATGGCGCGATATACAATCGCGCTTATAATTTCCTAACCTCTAACCTCTAACCTCTAACCTTTAACTTCTAACTTCTAACTTCTAACTTCTAACTTCTAACTTCTAACTTCTAACTTCTAAAATTAACTCATACCTATTTCGTATTCGAGACTTGATCTATAGACATTTTTTTCGGTTGGGCGATAATGAAAACTCGATTTTTTATGCACTAACCTTTTTATGTTAATCACCTTACCGATTGCCGAACTTGTACCAGGGATGTTTGTTGACAGTGTCAGTAAGCAACAAGAACACATAAACAGCATTAAAATAAAAACGCGTGGTTTAGTGCGTGATAAAACCATTATTAAGCGTTTAATTTCTGAGGGCGTTGAAGAACTCCTTATCGATTTTGCTCAGAGTGATGTTGCGCTTCCTAAAAAATACCAACCAGTTGCAGAACCAAGCAAACCCATTGTAGAGCAAACTGACGCCCTTAATACTAAGTCGCACGCTGTAACGGTTGAGCAGGAGTTTCTTAAGGCGAGTGTTCACTACGAACAGTACAGCCGTAAATTACAAGCACTTTACTCAGACATCACCGCGGGTCTGAAAATGAATATGAGTTTATTAGATGATATTGCGGTTGATATTGTCGGCTCTGTGTTTCGGAATCACAATGCGCTGACGATATTAACGCGTCTTAAAGACAAGCATATCTATAATTGGCGTCATATGATTAATACCGCAATTTTAGTCAGTGTGTTTGCTAAGTATCTAGGCTACAAAGAAAAAACGATAAAAGAACTTGCTATGGGAGCGCTTTTGCATGATATAGGGCAAGCAAAAATGCCGCAAGGAGTGCTATCAAAGCCCAGTGCATTGAATGACACAGAAATGCAGGTTGTTAGAAAACATGTCGCACAAAGCTTAGGTGTGATTAAAGGTGAAAAGGGAATTAGCCCGTTAATGCTTGATATGGTCGTTAATCATCATGAACGCTTAGATGGCAGTGGCTACCCGCGTGGCATTGGCGCTGAAAAGCTGAGTCGGCCAGCGCGAATGATGGCTATAGTCGATGTGTATGATGCAATGACAGCAGACCGCCCTCATCAATTAGGCGAAGAGCCTATCTCGGCATTACGTTACTTGTTGGCTAATAAGCACCTGTTTGACTCAGAACTTGTACAGCGGTTTATTAAGTGCTTGGGAGTACATCCAGTTGGCACAATTGTTAAGCTTAACAATGAACGCCTTGCGTTAGTGATGGAAGGGAATCACGAGAACCCTATAAAGCCTAAAGTAAAAATATTCTATAATGCTAAACACAAGCACCATATTACCGCTAAAGATGTTAATTTAAGCGAAAACCATGAATTAAAGATTGTTGCTAGTATCAAACCGCTTGATTACCAGCTTAATTTGGCTCGTTTGTTAAAAGAGCATTTGCTTGTTTAGCTTTAGTGCAGCGCTTTTTGGCATTACGTTTAGCTGAAATAAATGCACCACTAAAACAACTTACCATTAATACCAACCACAATAATGTGCCTTTTTCGACATGCAAAGCAACACAACACAACAATAACGACAGAACCGCGCTGCACATCGCACCTAACCAATACTGATTAACGGGGTTATCGCACTCACCGGCTTTGGTACAAGCACAGTAGTTTGCTTTACAGAAGTAGTAAACACTGACTCCACATAAGAGCAATGCAGTAAAAATAAAAGCGATTTCCATAACCACGCCTAATCCATTAACACACTGTTTTTAGTCTAAAGCGATGCTAAAAAGATGTCAATGCAAATGATAATTGATATCAATTGCTGTTTGTTACTAGAGATCTGATGAGTTTTAATAGGTTGTTATCTTGTTGTTAAAATGTGGGTTTTTTACCTATTTCTAACGAAAAATTACAGTTTTTTGATCTTAATTAAGGTAATGTTCGAAAGTTTGTAATTAT
Organism: Pseudoalteromonas sp. JSTW; assembly: GCF_013423925.1. Classification (NCBI taxonomy): domain Bacteria; kingdom Pseudomonadati; phylum Pseudomonadota; class Gammaproteobacteria; order Alteromonadales; family Pseudoalteromonadaceae; genus Pseudoalteromonas; species Pseudoalteromonas sp. JSTW. The sequence goes on along the minus strand of NZ_CP058972.1, from coordinate 2,843,371 downwards.
TAGAATAAAACATCTAATACCAACATGTAGCGCTAACTTTAAAAGCTAACTAGCTGGTTGCACTATAAATTGGTATCGCTAACGCATTAGATTGCAAGAGGACACAGATTTATGAAGTTCACTAAAACATTAATTGCAGCATCACTTGCTGTTGTTTCTGCTGACAGCTTTGCTGCAGCTTTCCAATTAGCAGAGCAAAATGTATCGGGTTTAGGCCGTGCATACGCAGGTGAAGCAGCCGTTGCTGATGATGCTTCAGTTGTAGCTCGTAACCCTGCACTTATGTCTTTATTCAAAGACAAGCAAATTTCAGTGGCAGGCATTGCTGTTATTCCAGACGTAAGCTTAAAAGGCCAGAGCGCTGCATATGGTTTAGATGCAAACTCAATTGATGATGATAGCATCGCTCCATCTGCATTTATTCCTGCGGGTTACTTCACCATGCCATTAAATGACAAAGTGTCGTTAGGTTTTGGTGCTTTTTCTAACTTTGGTCTTTCAACTGAGTTTAATGACGACTATGCGGCAGGCTCGATTGCGGGTGAAACTGAAATCGTAACTGTTAACATGAATGCCAGTGCATCGTACAAAATCAACGAGCAGTTCAGCGTAGGTCTTGGCTTAAACTATGTTTACGCTGATGCAAAAGTAGTTCGTAATGCCGGTGCTAACCCATTTGGTATCCCTGCGAATACGCAAATTGCTCACCTTGAAGGTGACGATTACGGTTTTGGTTGGAACGTGGGTGCAATGTACCAACTTGATGAAAATAACCGCTTTGGCTTTAGCTACCGCAGCGAAACAGATATCGATTTTGAAGGTGAGTACTCAAACCAATTACCTGCAGCTGTGGGTGGTTTAGCGGGCATGACTGTACCTGGCGAGCTAAAATTAACATTACCAGCGATTGCTGAGTTCTCTGGTTCACACCAATTAGACAAAAAGCTAGGCGTACACTACAGCATTTTATGGACTGGTTGGGATAGCTTCCAGAAATTAGAAGCGTATACACCAAGCCGTGAAACGCCTGTTTTCTCTAAAGAAGAGAATTTCTCTGATTCAATGCGTTACTCAATTGGTACTGACTATCAGTACAGCGATGCGTTATTACTTCGTGCAGGTATTGCCTACGATGAATCGCCAGCTGATCAATCACACCTTTCAATCTCTATTCCTGATACAGACCGTTTCTGGTTCTCGTTCGGTGGTAATTACGCATTTAGCGAAAACTCAAATATCGACTTAGGTGTGAGTATTCTTCGTGGTAAAACACAAAACTTCACTGAAAAAGATAGTTTAGCAGCGTCACTTGGCCAAAATGTTTCATGGGAATATGAATCAAAAGGTCATGCTGTACTATTAGGTGCTCAGTATAACTACACATTTTAATATTTAAGGCGATTTTTATACTGTGTAAAAATCGCTGATACTTATTAGAAATTAAAAAAGCCGCATCATGAAATACCATGATGCGGCTTTTTTGTAAGCGCGAATTAATCGCGCTTAGTGTATGGCGTTATAGGCTCTCTATTTTCGCCTTTTGCGCTAATAGTTTGTCTTTTGCATCTGTAAACTCAGCAAGCTTAGCGTGCTCTTTAGCAAGAACTGCTTCAGGTGCGTTGTTCACAAACTTTTCGTTGGCAAGTTTATTTTGTACTTGCGCTAAGCCTTTTTCAGCTTTTTCTAGCTGCTTAGCAATACGACCAAGCTCAGCTTCAACATCAATTAAGCCAGCCATTGGGATCATGATTTCCAAGTTGCCAACATACGATGTTGCACACGCTGGCGCATCGTCTTTATTTTCAAGCAGCGTGAACGCTTCAAGCTTAGCAAGTGATGCTAAGAATGCTTCGTTATCAGCTAAACGGCGCGTGTCTTCATCTGATGCATTAGCCAGTAAAACCGACAATGGTTTACTTGGGCTAATATCCATTTCACCACGGATATTACGGATAGCTAGAATGAACTGTTTAACCCACTCTAGGTCGTCCATTGCTTGGCTGTCGACGTTTGCAGCTGTGTATACAGGGAAAGCTTGCACCATAATACTGGTGTTTGCAGTTTCAATACCCGCCAGCGGAGCAACACGTTGCCAGATTGTTTCTGTGATATAAGGCATCATTGGGTGCATTAAGCGCAGTAAGCTTTCTAATACCGTGATAAGAGTATGACGCGTACCACGTTGTTGTGCTTCGTTGCCTTTGAATAATACCGGCTTAGTAAGCTCTAAATACCAATCACAGAATTGGTTCCATGTGAACTCGTAGATAGTGTTTGCAGCAAGGTCAAAACGGTAGTTTTCTAGGTGCTCTGTGTAGGTTTTAACCGTGGCTTCAAATTGACCTAAAATCCAACGGTCAGCCAGTGAATACTGCTTTTCAGCCTCAGTATTAAAACCACAATCTTGCTCTTCCGTATTCATTAATACGTAACGGCTCGCATTCCATAGTTTATTACAGAAGTTACGATAACCTTCAAGGCGGTTCATATCCCAGTTTATATCACGGCCTGTTGAAGCCATTGCCGCTAATGTGAAACGTAGGGCATCTGTACCGTGTGCTTCAATACCATTTTCGAATGTTTTACGGGTATTCTTTTCAATCTTCTTCGCAAGCTGTGGCTGCATCATGTTGCCAGTGCGCTTTTCAACGAGACTTTCAAGGTCGATACCGTCAATCATATCGATTGGGTCAAGTACGTTACCTTTTGATTTAGACATTTTGTCGCCGTTTTCATCACGGATAAGACCGGTGACATAAACGGTTTTAAATGGAACTTGTGGCTTGCCGTCTTCATCTTTGATGAAGTGCATGGTCATCATGATCATACGCGCAACCCAGAAGAAGATAATGTCGAAACCGGTTACCAATACATCTGAAGGGTGGAAGGTTTTTAAATCATCTGTGTTTGCAGGCCAACCCTGTGTTGAGAAGGTCCACAGTGCTGATGAAAACCATGTATCAAGTACGTCTTCGTCTTGTTTAAGCGCCACGTTATCAGCAATGTTATTGTCGCGGCGAACTTCTGCTTCGTCACGGCCAACATACACGTTACCTTCGTTGTCGTACCAAGCTGGAATACGATGACCCCACCAAAGTTGACGTGAAATACACCAGTCTTGTACGTCGTTCATCCACGAGAAGTACATGTTCTCATATTGTTGTGGTACAAATTTAATGTCACCGTTTTTAACGGCTTCTTTGGCTGGTTCTGCAAGCGGTGCTACACGCACGTACCATTGGTCTGTTAGTAGAGGCTCAATTACCACACCAGAGCGGTCACCGTAAGGAACCGTTAGGCTGTGGTCTTCAATTTTTTCTAATAAACCCAGTTCTTCAAATTCGCTCACAATTGCCTTGCGCGCATCAAAACGGTCAAGACCGTGCAAGCGTTCAGGAATAGGTGCATCAAGCGCCAGCTCTTTACCGTCGAAAGTATAGCTTTCGCCTTGGCTTAATACTGCCGCATCTTTGTTGAAGATGTTGATCATAGGCAGTTGATGACGTTTGCCTACTTCGTTATCGTTAAAGTCGTGCGCTGGCGTGATTTTCACACACCCCGTGCCTTTTTCCATGTCGGCATGTTCATCGGCAACAATAGGAATACGACGATTGACGATAGGCAATAAAATTTCTTTGCCGATCAGGTCTTGGTAACGCTCATCATCAGGGTTAACAGCCACGCCAGTATCACCTAACATGGTTTCTGGACGCGTTGTTGCTACGATGATGTAGTCTTTACCGTCTTGTGTTTTTACGCCATCAGCGAGTGGATAGCGAAGGTTCCACATATGGCCTTGCTTGTCTTTATTTTCAACTTCAAGATCTGAGATGGCTGTGTGTAACTTAGGATCCCAGTTTACTAGACGCTTACCACGGTAGATTAAATCGTCTTTATGAAGACGTACGAACACTTCTTTTACGGCTTCAGATAGACCTTCGTCCATAGTGAAACGTTCACGGTCCCAATCGACTGACGCACCTAAGCGACGTAATTGTTTGGTAATTGTGCCGCCAGAGTGATTTTTCCACTCCCAAATTTTGTCGATAAATGCATCACGACCTAAGTCATGGCGTGTTTTACCTTCTTCAGCAGCAAGCTTACGCTCAACCAGCATTTGTGTTGCGATACCTGCGTGGTCGGTACCTACTTGCCATAATGTGTTGTTGCCTTGCATACGCTTTAAACGTGTTAGCGTATCCATGATAGTGTCTTGGAATGCGTGGCCCATGTGTAAGCTACCCGTGACGTTTGGTGGCGGGATCATGATTGAGTATGCGTCACCTTGGCCAGATGGTTTAAAGTAGCCTTTTTCTTCCCAGTCTTGATATAAAGACTGTTCAATATCTTGCGGATTGTAGGTTTTATCCATTACACAGAACCTTAAATAAATGCTTAAATGTCAATTTCTTGCGTTGCAATATGGGCGCCCAGTTGGCGAAGCTTTTTAAACCGCTCACGGGCAGCTTGTTTAGCGGTTGGCTCAACGGGAACAAAGTCAAAAACTTGCTGAAAACGGCGAATAAAATCCGGCAGGTGTTCAGCTAAGTTGATTAATATCTTTCTGTTGCCGACAGGTGGCGTCATACCAATTTCTACTGGAGCGCCGCCTTTAGGGCCTTCACCTTGTAGGTTGTGTGGTATGAAACTATCTGGTTCAAATGACCAAATGATGTCGTCGATTGTGTGGGCCGTGTCGATGTTATCGGCGTAAATAAATACGCGATGACCAAGACGATACTGATCCGCAGCGATTTTAGCGGCAAGATCAAAACACGCTTTATCAGCTTGTTGGCTGTTATCATCTTGTTTTAGAACGTAAAATTGTGCGTTCATGCTCATTGTGACGGGCGTCCCCACAGATACACAGATCAAAGCAGAGATTTTGACATAGAACGCGTATTGCTTCAATTAATAAGGCGCCATTTGGCGCCTTATTTAGCGTTACTTACTCTGTAAATAACGTGCTTAGTCGTGGCTTGCTTCGCTAATGCCAGCACGGTTTAGTAAATACTGTGTCAACATTGGCACCGGACGACCCGTTGCACCTTTGTTTTTACCACCACTGCGCCATGCTGTACCAGCGATATCTAAATGCGCCCAATTGTATTTTTTGGTGAATTTAGACAAGAAACACGCAGCAGTAATTGTCCCAGCTGCACGGCCACCTAAGTTGGTGAAATCAGCAAATGGGCTTTCAAGTTGTTCTTGATAATCATCCCACAGTGGCAACTGCCATGCGCGGTCGCCACTTTGCTCAGATGCTTTAAGTAAGTCATGGGCAAGCGGGTTATGATTTGAAAGTAACCCCGTTGCATGCGAACCAAGCGCAATAATACAGGCACCCGTTAAGGTGGCTACATCGACCACGGTATCGGGTTCAAAGCGCTCAACATAGGTGAGTGCATCACACAGCACTAAACGGCCTTCTGCATCCGTATTTAATACTTCAACAGTTTGACCTGACATTGTCGTTAAAATATCACCCGGACGATAAGCATTTGAACCAGGCATGTTTTCACAACCAGCAAGCACACCAACCACATTAATAGGTAACTGCATTTGAGCCAATGCGCGCATTGTGCCAATAACCCCAGCGGCACCGCCCATGTCGTATTTCATTTCATCCATGGCTTCGCCTGGTTTGATTGAAATACCGCCAGAATCAAAGGTTAAACCTTTACCAACGAGTACGATAGGGGCTTGGTCTTTGTCGGCACCTTGGTATTTAATTACCGACATCACAGACTCGTTCGCACTACCACGGCCGACAGCAAGGTATGAATTCATGCCAAGCTCAGCCATTTTTTCTTCACCAATAATTTCAACCGTGACATTGTCAAAGTTGTCGGCAAGCTCTTGTGCTTGCTCACCTAAATACGCTGGGTTACAGATATTAGGTGGCATATTGGCAACGTCTTTACATAATTTACTACCGGCTGCGATAGCTAAACCATGCTCAATTGCACTTTCGCCAATCGTGAGTTCACGGCGTGTCGGTACATTGAAGACAATTTTGCGTAATGGTCGACGAGGGTCGCTTTTTTTACTTTTAAGCTGATTAAATGTGTATAAACAATCTTGTGTCGTTTCAACGGCTTGACGTACTTTCCAATAAGTATCACGGCTTTTAACGTGCTGCTCTGTTAAAAAGCATACCGCTTCCATAGAGCCTGTCTCGTTCAGCGTGTTAATGGTTTTAGAGATGATTTGTTTATATTGTTTGTCGTCCAACTCTCGCTCTTTACCACAGCCTACAAGTAAAACGCGTTCGCTCAGTACATTGGGTACATGATGCAACAACAATACTTGACCAGGCTTACCTTCAAGGTCGCCACGGCGCAGTAAATTTGAAATATAACCATCGCTGATTTTATCTAGCTGTTCACCAATGGGCGATAAACGACGTGGCTCATAAACGCCAACTACAATACATGCGCTACGTTGTTTTTCTGGACTACCACTTTTTACGCTAAATTCCATTGTCACTCCTGATTTTGAGTCGTATAACCTTAGTAAATAAGGGTAAGAAATTCATTTTCGAGTCCTTTCTTACATTTTTTAGTTTATTAACACTAATATTAGCTCATAAACTATGACTCTATTTACGTGTTTTTGAACTTTATCTTATTGTGAATATCAATATCACATAATAGATGCCATCTGTACTATAAATGCAAGATTATATGTTCTTGCTAGGTATGATATTTAATTGTGATGGCATATAATAAAGTGAGTAAAATAACTAGTTTACTCAAAATTTCTTACTATTCCAGTGAAACACGATGTTTAACAGGGGCGAGCATTGCTAATTTTCCGTTATTTGACCACTGAAGTCTTAAAGTCGCAGGTCGCCGTATTTTTAACTTTAATGACCATTTTTGTGTCGCAAAAGTTTGTGGTGATTTTAGGTGATGCCTCAGATGGAGGACTTCCTGCAAAGCTTGTGCTTTCGATGATCGCGTTAAAACTACCGCAGCTTGCGTCGCTTATTCTCCCTTTGAGTATCTTTTTAGGCATTATTTTGGCCTATAGTCGTATTTATGCCGATAGCGAAATGACGGTGTTTAGAGCCTGTGGCGTCAGTGAATGGTATGTTGTGCGCGTCACGCTTATTTCAAGTACAGCGATGGCCATTCTTGCGGGTGCCTTAACACTGTACATTGCACCTTGGGCGAGTGAGCAAGAGTATCAATTAAAAGAACAAGCAAAAGCCGATGCTGGTTTGTCTACGCTTCGAGCGGGTCGTTTTCAGCAAACAGGCAACGAAAAAGCCGTTGTCTTTATTCATAATATTGAAAACGGTGGTAAAGAACTTCACAAAGTTTTTGTTGCCCAGTTACCTGACCGTGAGAAAGGTGATTTGGCACGGTTAGTCTACGCAGAGCGTGGTGTCGTGATTGAACAAGATAACGGTGAGCAACAACTTATTTTGAATGATGGTAAGCGTTATGAAACAGACGGTGAATCTGCGGCGCTTAACCTGACAGAGTTTGATGGTTATAGCGTACAAATCCAAGACCAAGAAATTGAACATCAACGCCGTAAATTAGAAGCCGTACCAACGTTTGATTTATTTAAAATGAAAAGTGTAGAAGCGGTTGCTCAGTGGCAGTGGCGTATTGCAATACCGCTTTCGATTCCACTGCTTACTTTACTGGCCGTTCCGCTTAGTGTGGTTAACCCACGACAAGGTAAATTTGCTAAATTAGTGCCTGCAATCAGCTTGTATTTAGGGTATTTCATCCTTCTTAATGCCGCTAAATTTGCTGTTGAAGATGGTAAAATACCACCTTCAATTGGGCTGTGGTGGATTCATTTATCTGCCTTGTTTATTGGTGGTTTATTGATTATTAAAGGCCGCCCGCTCGGCGCATGGTTAAAAGCAGTGGTGACTAAGCGGGAGTTAAGCGCATGATGAAAACACTCGACTGGTATTTAGGCCGCAGCATTATTCAAACTACAGGATTTGCATTAATGGTGCTGGTTGGTATCAGTACCCTTATTAAATTTATTGAACAGTTAAAATCGGTAGGGCGTGGCAGTTATGATATTGCGACAGCACTGATTTACACTGTGTACAGCATGCCGGGAGACTTGGTTATTTTCTTTCCGATGGCAGCGCTCATTGGTGGCTTAACGGGACTCGGTGCTTTAGCATCAAACAGTGAGTTGGTGGTGATGCAGGCCGCGGGCATGTCGCGTTTACAGATTATTGCCTCGGTAATGAAAACTGCCATGTTTATGGCTATCTGTATGATGGCGCTTGGTGAGTGGGGAGCGCCCGAAGCACAGCTTAAAGCGAAAGAAATACGCAACCACGCTATTAACGGGGGCGATGTCTTTAATGCCAAACAAGGTGTATGGGCAAAAGATGGCAGCAACTTTATAAATATAGAAGATGTTGATCAGCAAGGCGTATTGCGTGGTGTACATATGTATCATTTTGATAAGTCATTGCAATTAACTCAAATAACGAAAGCAAAAGAAGCCGTAAACCGAAAAGATGGTTGGCTGTTGCGTGGCGTTAATAAAGTTAAAATCACGCCAGAACAGATTAGCACTGAACAGCAAACTGAAGAGTTTTACGATTCACAGTTAACAGCAGAAAAATTAGGGGTTGTATCGGTAAAACCAGAAGCGTTATCGTTTACTGGGCTTTGGTCATATTTGAGTTACCTAAAACAAAATGAACAAGATACCAGCACCTATGAGTTAGCACTGTGGCGCAAAGTAATGCAGCCTGTGTCTATCGCGGTGATGTTATTAGTGGCGTTGTCGTTTATATTTGGCCCACTGCGAACCGTTACAATGGGCGCTCGAATCATTATGGGGGTTATAACCGGCATTACCTTCCACTTAACCAATGAAATATTTGGCCCTGTGGTGATGGTATATCAAATTCCAGCGGTTGTCGGTGCGGTGTTGCCAAGCATTCTATTTATTGGTTTTGCGACCTACTTGCTAAATAAGCGTGTGTAGTAAACGTACTTAATTACAAAAAAAGCGTGACCATTTAGTCACGCTTTTTTGTATCTACTGTCTCGCTTTACCAATCAGTGATTACACCAATAAGCTTAATTAAGCGAACTGCGCCTAATCCAATGAGCGATAAATGCGTTTATTTTCTTCTTTTGTGAGCGTAATTACTTCTGTTTTAGCTATGTAATCTTGCAGTGCACGTTTGTTTTTAAAATCAATCAGCACCACTAAATTACCCAAACCTAATAAAGCACATATTGCTCTTAGCGCACCTTGTTGCCAGCTAATCAGCTTACCATCGAGGGTTTGTACTTTTAAGCGCCATGCGCGCATGCCTATGGTTTGCCCGCTTTTAGCCCAAAAGTAACTAAAAAATGCCACGCTCACTAACACCAGTAATCCACTACGGATGCCATAAAGCAAAGGGGAGTTTTGAATATACGCTGAGACATCCTCAGCATTGCCAATACTCAACACATCAAGTGAAATAAGTCCCTGAACAGCCAGTAGGTATAGCACAGTTGTGAGCATTGCAAAGGCAATCACAACCAAGGTGTCGTAAATTAACGAGGCAAAACGGCGCCAAAAACCGGCACGAGGAAACTCAGCTGACATAAACACTCTCATCCTATTAAATTGCGCTGTAGTTTAGCAAAGTCCTTAGCAAACAAGAAATACTTAGCGAGGGTTTCGCTTGTCGACAAACAGGTCTGACCTGCTATAGTTGAAAAAATAATAAAAAAGAGAGCCCTTCTATGTCTGTTTCTTCGAGTGAAACCCACGTGGTATTTAATCAACCCAAACCGCTTGAAAACTATAACGCGTACGAGGCTGACGACGTGTTGCAGTATTGGCAAAATTGTTTTGCGGGACAATGGGGAACAGCGCATCTTTCTGCTTTTGGGCAACAGGTGGGAGGGGAACTGTTACAAGCTGGGTTCTTGGCAAATAAGCATTTGCCTGAACTTAATACACATAACCGCTTTGGTGAGCGTATTGACCATGTTGATTACCATCCAAGTTATCATCAGCTTATGCAGCATGCCATAGCGCAAGGACACTGTGCCTTACCTTGGCAGCAAAAAAAGCAAGGCAGTCATGTTGTACGCGCGGTGATGGCTGTACTACATAATCATGCTGACCCAGGGTCAGGTTGCCCGCTAACGATGACCTTTGCGAGTGTGCCCGCTATTGCCAGTCAAGCCAATATCGCTGAAGTTTGGCTGCCAAAAATACTGGCCAATCATTATGATGGCGACAACAAGCCGTGGTTTGAAAAACAAGGTGTTACGATTGGTATGGCCATGACCGAAAAGCAAGGAGGCACCGATGTACGAGCAAATACCACCAAAGCAACACCACTAAATGAAGGCGGTGCAGGGCAGCTTTACGTGCTTGAAGGACACAAATGGTTTTGTTCAGCCCCCATGAGCGATGCTTTTTTAGTGCTCGCCTATGCCCCTAATTCACAATTGTCGTGCTTTTTAGTGCCGCGCTGGCTTGAAAGTGGTGAAAAAAATGCCGTCTATATTCAGCGTTTAAAAAATAAATTAGGAAATCAGTCAAATGCCAGTTCTGAAATCGAGTTTAGATCAGCGCATGGCTGGATGTTGGGCGAACCAGGCAGTGGTATTAAGACGATTATTCAAATGGTCGCACTCACACGGTATGACTGTATGCTCGGCTCAAGTTCATTGATGATGCAAGCAGTAAAAGAAGCGGTATGGCACACATCAGAGCGCGCTGTTTTTGGAAAAAAACTGCATCAACAGCCATTAATGCTGAATGTCTTAGCTGATTTAGCCTTGGAAGCAGAGGCCGCGTTGGCAATCTCGATGCGGATTGCCCACGCACTTGATAAACAAGACGATGATAGCGAAGCTGCACTCGTTCGCAGTGCGACTGCGATTGGAAAGTACTGGATTTGCAAGCGTGCAGTTCAGCACACCTTCGAGGCGATGGAATGCATTGGTGGAGTAGGTTATGTGCAAGACAATATTGCCAGTCGCCTTTATAAAGAAGCCCCTGTTAATTCAATTTGGGAAGGGTCAGGTAACGTGCAATGCTTAGATCTAATGCGCGTGTTTAACCGCGAGCCAGAATCGTTAACGGCGCTTATGAAGGAGCTTGAAAAAGCACGTGCACTAAACAGTGATTACGCCGATAAGCTTGATGAATTGCAGGCATTACTAACCGATACGTCACATTTAGAAATACAGGCTCGGCGGATCATTGAGCGCTTAGCACAGCTTTGGCAAGCCGCAACGTTCTTGCAGTTTGGTGAACCCATTATCGCACACGCATTTGTAACAAGCCGTTTGAAAGGTCCTCACTTTTCGCAGTATGGTTGTTTAAGCCATGAAATAGACTGTCAGGCCATTGTTTCTCGAATGATGCCAAAGCACACTGGTTAACAACTTGTTTAATAATTGTGCGGTTGATTCATCAGGCCGCATAAAACGCTTGCTGCCTCACCCATTCTTTGTATAATGCTTGGCATAGAGACAAAAGCAGTTAAAAAGCTTATTGCTCTAAAGTGGTTTTTCTTTATCTTCTCGTGTTTAGAAGGTTAAAGAAAAATGAAGCCAGTGTGATGGAATTGGTAGACATGACGGATTCAAAATCCGTTGCCTTCGGGCGTGGCGGTTCAAGTCCGCCCACTGGTACCACTTTTTAACCTCAGCACCTTTTGCTGGGGTTTTTTTATGCCTGAAATAAATCAGTTATGTGTCTTATGTTGTGTGTTCGCGTTTTTGAGTAACACACGGGGCGTGGCAATTAGGCAAGTAAAGTCTGCGCACCGTGTCTTTTTGTCACCGTACCTTTTAACCACTGCATCTTTTAACCATCGTATCTTTTAACCATCGTAACTTTAAAGATTCGTGCCTTTTGCAAGAGGAGGGATAAAGACAGCTTTCAGTATAATTCCATGGCTAACCTTTCATTCATTTTCTTCTGGCATGCTCTGATTGCCCCTATAAAATCCTTTTTGTTCTATTATTAATCACAGGTGTTCAAACAATGTTGAGTAATTAAATAACCCCTGATTTTGTGTGTCTACTTGATTGAAAATTAATCATAATGGACTAGAGTAGCATGGTATTTATAGGCTTCATGTAATACAATTTGAAACCTTAACTTTAAGTTAAGTCAAACACTTAGTGCATATAAGATAAGGCGGGAAGCGTGGGTACATTCGACCTAAAACGTATTGTTGAAAGTATATCTAATCTTAAAAGTGAAAACTTTTATAATGCTATATGCCTCTCTTTGTCAGAAGTGGTGGGGGCGTCACACGTTTTTTTAGCTCATGTTGATGAAGACACCATGCAGGCAACAACGCTAACGTTGGTGGCCAATGACGAAATCGTCGAAAACATTAGTTATGATATTCGCTGCACGCCTTGCAACGATGTAAGTTGCGGCGGTATCTCGAGCTATAGCTCAGACGTACAGCAATTATTTCCAGACGATAAATTACTCGTTGATATGGGTATTGAAGCGTATGTCGGGGTGCCCTTGCAGAGTATGTCTGGCAAAACAGATACCATTCTCGTTGCACTTTTTCAGCATGCGATCAGTGATGCCATGCAAATTGAGTCTTTCTTTTCCTTATTTACAGGCCTTATTCAACGAGAGATTGAAAAAGATCGCTTTATTGCCAAGTTAGATTTTGCCAATCAATTGATAGAACAAAGTCACGAAGCTATTTTTATCTGCAATGAAAATGTCGAGATCATATACGCAAATACTGCATTTACGAATATGACTGGCTATTCGTTCGACGAGATTATAGGAAAAAATCCTAAAATATTGAGTTCGAATAAGCATGCATCGCATTTTTATCGTGCCATGTGGCATCACATTGATACCGAAGGTAAATGGTCTGGTGAGATCATGAATAAGAACAAGCAAGGGGACTTATACACCCAGTTTTTATCAATTACTAAAATGGTTAACAATGGTGAGGTGTGTTACGTCGCCTTCATTCTCGATATCACAGAGAAAAAAGAAGCTGAGCGGAAAATTTATTTTCATGCAAATCATGACCAACTGACGGGCCTCACAAATCGCTTTTATTTTAAAGAACGTATTTGTGATTTAATTTCGGCACCGTCGTATCAAAATGATGTTAATACGCACTTGGCAGTGATTTATTTTGATGTTGATCGATTTCAAGACATTAACACCGTATATGGCTTAACCTTCGGGGATAAACTGCTATGTGAAATAGCAAATCGGCTGGCATATACCTTTAAAGAGTGTGCATTTTCACGCATCGATGGAGACAGCTTTGCAATATTACAGACCTATCAGGATAGCCATGAGCTTGAACTTGTCTGTAAACAAATTAATGCTTTATTGATTGAGCCTTTTTCTATTGGCGGTATTCGTCAAAATGTAACAGTGACACTGGGTATCAGTCATTATGAATATAATAATGTACTGACATCGCAGGTTAAAATTGAAAAAATAGCCCGTCGTCTTATTAGGCAAGCTGAGCTGGCTAGCTTAAACGCAAAACAAACAGCGGATCCATATTTACACTTTTGTACTGAAATGGACGACAAAGTTAAAAAACACAATTTACTGGTAGAGCAACTGACACAGGCTGTTAAGAACAACGAGATAGAGGTTTATTTTCAACCAATTATTGATATTGAAAATAACACAGTTGCTAAATTTGAGAGTTTAGTCAGGTGGCAAAACCAAGGGCAGTGGGTGTCGCCTGTAGAGTTTATACCATTAGCTGAAGAGTCGCGTGTCATAATTCCACTCGGTGAATTGGTGTTAATAAAAACGTGTCAGCAAATTAAGGCACTTGAAGCACAAGGGTATGATCAGCTGGTATTTAATGTTAACCGTTCATTATTTGAGTTTGCAGAGTACAACCCTGAACGCAATGTGTGGATTGACATCATAAAGAGTCAAGGTGTTAAGCCTTCGCAAATATCGTTTGAATTAACTGAAAGTGTACTTGCCCCCGAAAATACCAATCACCTCGACGTGCTTACTCAACTTAAAGCAGCAGGGTGTTTAATTTCGTTAGACGACTTTGGTACTGGTTACTCATCGTTAAGTTACCTGCGTCGTTTTCCGGTTGATGTGCTCAAGCTCGACAAGTCGTTTATTGATGAAATACATGTTGATTTAGCTGACGAAGCCTTAGTTAGGTCAATCATTCAAATGAGTCGTGTACTGGGTATTAAAGTGGTTGCTGAAGGGGTTGAAGAATACGCTCAACTTGAAGTGTTAACGGATGCTGGTTGTGACTATATTCAAGGTTATTACTTTTCAAAACCTTTGCCACCCAGTGAGATACTTCCTTTTTTAGAGCAATTTGCTAGAGACCGCTGAGTATTCGCGGTATGATTTTGGTATACACAAACGAGCAAACGTAACTATGCCAAAATTAACCGCTAAGCAAAATATTCAGGCGATTGTCAGTGCTATTAAAACAGAAGAACAAGCACTGAGAGCGAAATACCCTGTTCTTAATCAACAAAATAGTATTGCTTTGGTTATTTTGTTGTTGTCACTATTGTCATTAATTGGTGTCGCGTCACTTTATTATATGAGCCTCATTCCCGCGTGGTTGTGTATTATTTTAGCGGCTGTGATTACGTCTATTTCTCACGAACTTGAACATGACCTTATTCATAAGCAATATTTTAGTAAGCGTCCTTGGCTTCATAATTTTATGATGCTGGTTGTGTGGTTAATGCGACCAAATACGGTGAACCCGTGGTATCGACGTAAAATTCATTTGCACCATCATAAGGTCTCAGGAACCAATCAAGACTTAGAAGAACGTTTGGTCGGTAATGGCATAAAAAACCCGTTTGTTAGGGCTGTGGTGATTGTTGATGGTTTGTTGGGATTAGTAATCAACAGTAAGCGCTTTAATAAAGAAATTAAAGGCTTTAAGTTTTTGACCGTATTTAACGCGGGGTTTCCAATTGCGACCGCCTATTTCGTTATTTTATATGGGGTAATCGCGTACTACTTACTGCAGTTATTTATGCCGTTAGAATCTATGTTACCTAGTTGGGGGTTAGATGTGCTGGCGGTTGCTGAGTTTTTGATGGTAGTGTTAATAATACCAAATATTATTCGTTCATCATCGCTCAATTTTATTACTTCATCGATGCATTACTACGGTGGTGTAAACAATGTGATTGAGCAAACTCACGTGATTAATAGTCGCTGGTTTATACCTTTTCAATTATTTTGTTTTGACTTTGGTCGTACCCATACTATTCATCATTTTGTGCCAAATCAGCCGTTTTATATTCGCCAACTTATTAGTCAAAAAATACTGCCTATTATGGCGCAGCACGGGGTAAGATTTAATGACTTACGCAGTATCAAGCGTGCGAATCTATACGAAACTAAACAAGAAGGAGTTTAATATGCAAATCACGGGTCGTTGTCACTGTGGTGAGGTAACTTACCAAGCGCAAGTTGATGAAAATAAAGTATTTAACTGTCATTGTACCGACTGTCAAATAATTTCAGGGGCACCATTTCGTACCGTTGTTATGTCAATGCCCGATGCTGTTACATTCACGGGTGCTACACCAAAAGAATATATAAAAATCGCTGAAAGCGGTAATCAAAGAGCACAGGGGTTTTGTGCTAATTGTGGTACTGCTTTGTACGCGACCTCAGTCGGTGAAGGCGAGCGCATTTATGGCTTACGTTTAGGGGCTGTTGAGCAAGCCGCTGAGCTTATCCCAAACACACATATTTGGTATCGTTCTCATAAACCATGGCTTGATAACTTAGCGGATATGAGCACATTTGAAATCACGGCAGCCAGTCAATAAGGGGCTGTACTATTTATTGTTGATAGTTACGTCATTGTTGATAGTCACGTCATTGATAGTCACGTCATTGATAGTCACGTTTCGGCCACTCAAGTAACCAAATAGCGCGCATAACAGGCTTGATACAATACATAGCCATAGCGCGCCAGCCCAATTATTAAAAAAGCTATGTAATGTACCGGCCAAGATTGGCCCTGTTGCGGCCAGTAAATAGCCGATACATTGCGCCATACCTGATAAAGCAGCAGCTTGCTGCGCATTATGAGTACGTAAACTCACAAACGATAAACCTAAAATAAAACAAGCACCTGAGCAAAATCCTAAGGTGACAGACCAAAGCATAGCGAAGCTTGGGGCGTACAATAATCCAAATGAACATAGCGCACCTAATAAGGCCAAACTAAAAGTGAGTATTCGCTGATCATTTAGTTTTGCTAATAAGGGTATAAGCACGATACCGGGTAATGCTGAGGCAACTTGAAACGCACCTTGCAAGGCTCCAGCGTGTTCAGCTGTATGACCAAACTCAATCAAAATACTCGGCAGCCAACCAAGCATAATGTAAGTAAAAAATGAGTTAAAACCGAGTAATAGTGTTATTTGCCACGCTAAAGGGGAATGCCAAACTTTCGCCTGAGTGGTGTGCGATACCTGTGCTTTGCCAGGCATCGTATGCTGTTTTAACTGAGGAAGCCAAACAACAATGGCCAGTAACACCAGTAATGAGTAACTGGCTAAAGCCACTTGCCAGCCTATTTCTTTGTATTCTGCAAGGGGAGTGATCAGTGCTGAATAACTCCCGCCAAATATGCCCATTGCAAGTACGTAGCTTGACGTCATTACCGCCACTTTATGCGAAAAATCACGCTTAATAAGACTTGGCAATAATACATTACCAATCGCAATACCAACGCCAATCACGGCGGTGCCAATAAATAAAACACTTGCAGAATCAATCAGGCGAGACAAAACACCCACTCCAATCAGGAGCAGAGCGATAAACAACGACAGTTCCAGACCATATTTTTTAGCCAGGCTTGCTGCCATGGGGGAGGCAATGGCAAAGGCTATCAGGGGTAAAGTGGTCAACATACCGGCTTGCGATGCTGTGAGCTTAAATTGCTCAATAATCTGTTCTAGTACTGGCGCAATGCCTGTGATGGGCGCGCGTAAGCTGGCTGCAATAAGAAAAATGCCAAGCACTAATAAAAGGGTGCGAATTGCGTTTTGAGAAGATGGCACGCTGTTTAGACACTTAAGTAAGAGATAAAACTATCATACCTAAATACTAAACAGCGTGGGTGAACTATGAGATAGCTCACCAAATAATGCGGTCACTTAAAACTGATAACGTGCTGATAACATTGCGTTACGGGGTCTTCCTGGAAAATAGCGATCGCCGTTAAAGCTCGTGTAGTCTGCTCGTTCAGCATAGTGCTCATCGGTTAAGTTGTTCACGCGCAGAGTGACAGCAAACGTAGGGGTAAGCTGCCAAGCTGCTGTTAAATTAACCAGCGAGTGGCCTTCGTAACGATGAAGATTTTCAGGGTCGGTAAAATAGCCGCTGGTGTTGTAGAGCTCAAGCGCTATTCGTGTCATATCATTAGCCTGCCAAAGTAATTGTAAATTAGCGATATTACGCGGGGCGGTATCGACCTCATTGCCATTGATATTAACCTCACCTAATAGTTGGTCATAGCTGTAGGTATGTTTAGCGTGCGTTGCAGCTAATTGCATTGAGATAGTGGGCGTAATGGCGTAGGCGAGTTCAAGCTCAATGCCGCGATGCTGAGTTTGCCCATCATTGACATAGAAAAAGTCACTGTCGCGGAAAATCGTATTTTCTTTATTCATAGCATAAGCACTTATCACGTAATGGAGTTGTGCTTGCTGACCTTTGAAGCCAAATTCTAGATTTTTTGCAATTTCTGATTTTAACTCAGCAACGCTTTGTTCACGCTGAAGCTGATAAAGCTCAGCCGCTTGCGGCGCTCGAAAGCCTTCAGACGCATTGGCATAAATAAAGTGATTATTGGTAAATTGGTAGCTTATGCCAAGTTTAGGTGAGAAATTAGCAAAGCTATTAATACCGCTTTCTGGGCGAGAATAGCGACAGCCACCCATTCCGCACGGGGTGCCATCTTCTTTCGTGCGTCCTGCGAGCATATGGTTCGTGTAATCATAACGCATGTGTTCGTATCGGCCCCCTACAGTGACTAATAGTTCATCATGTTGCCAGTCTAGGTTTATAAATGGTGCCAGTAAGCGACTCGTAACCTGATAGTCATAATGTTTACCCTGAGGGACTGTTGCAACCAAAAAAGCAGACCCCTCTGTTGGCTTATCTTGGTATTGTAAAAAATCGGCATCGGTAAGCTCACCATCAAAGCCCACGGTAAGCGTACTTGCGTTTGCAAATTGGTGCTGCCACATTGATTGTATACCTACGCCTTGTTGCGCGTTTTCTTCCAAAGGTGTGCCGGGTAAAAAGTGTTTAAAAAAGGTCATGCTTTGGTCGCGCAGGTAAGGGGTTAGCGTGAAACTATTGTTGTCGTCTTTTGTCCAATTTAACTTGGACCACACACGCATCGATTGTGCTTTTCTAAAGGCATCGGGGTTTGGATTTGACTGTGCAATGTCTTCATCTTTGTAGCTTTCAAAGCCTTCAATATAGCCTGCGGTTTGTTGATCTAAGTGCGTATAAGTAAGGCCGCTATTGAGCGTGAAATTGTCAGCATCATAACGATGACGCATGGTCACTTTTTCTTGGTCAACCCCTTCATCATCACGGTAGCCTGTGTCGCGAGTGATACTCACATTAATACCAAGGCCTTGTTTGCCAAAGTCGTGACCTTGCCCCAATTTATAGCGGCTATAGCCAAAAGAACCGTAGTCTAAACCAAGTGTGGTGTGATCATAGGTTGTATCGGGCGTAATAACGTTAATAACCCCATGGACTGCATTGGAACCATAAAGAGCTGAGCCTGGGCCTTTTAATACCTCAATGCGCTCAGCCATTTCTGTGTGCGCTTCAAATAATTCGTTGATATTACAAAAACCAGCGGCACGTAGGGGAATACCATCTTCTGCTGTGAGTATCCCACCGCAGGCCCCAGCGCCCGATAGCACTGGCGAGCGAAGAGCGGGTAAGTACTCTTGTCCATTACCATGTTGTAAGTTTGCACCTGCAACCTGTTTAAGGGCTTGTTGAATATGCGTGGGTGCAATGAGTGATAATTGTTGTTTAGAAATACTGCTTACAACCACAGGAAGTGGATCAGCAAGCACTTCAGTACGAGAGGCGGTGGTAGTGATATGCTCAAGTTCATTTGTTGCGGCAAATGTATGGCAGCTAATTGAAAGAGAGCCAATAAGCGCTGAGATTAATGACAACTTCATGAAAACCCTTTGATTAAACAACGACAACGAGAATCAAAGGGTAACTGCTTTTAACGGTGTGTAAAAGCTTTCGCGATTAATGAATTGCTTTTCGTCGCAGACACACAGTCCCCAAAAGTAAAGCGATAAGCCAAAATAGGCTACTGCCACTGTGCCCCTTTTTATGGCTGACATTGGCAATTTTCTCGTCTTTAACGCGAATTTTAAATTGACCTAATTCGGTATCTAGATTTCCTATCATGTCGTCAACAGCAGCATTAAAACTTGCTAGCGATTGCTGTTTCGCGACTTCATCGATACCAATTGCTGTACTTCGTTTCTCTGCTTTATGGATGCCTGGCGCACGGAACAACATTTTTCGGCTTTTAATATCAAATACCGCGGTATCGACGAATGTTTGCACCGTGTTTTCATTACCCGGAATGACATAGAGACCAACAATGGTGAGGTATAAGAAGGCTGCATTATTTTCTAAACTTTGTGACACTTGGTCATACGACACCAGCGCCATAATGTCCACATCGTATAAGCGTGATACCTGCTCTAAAGTAGTAAACCCCTCGCCTCCCTTTAAATAGGTACTTGGGATGACTTCGATACGGTCAATATAGTCATACTGCATAAATTGTTTTTTTACTTTGTTGAGTAGTGCTATTTCGTCACTATGATGGAGGCCGTTGTTGTATTTGTTAGGAATAAAGGCAATACCCACTGTGGCGGGTAAGTTTAGAGTGGGCACACTGATTTGTTCGGCTGCTCGTTGTTGTTGATCTGGGTATAAATAGTCAACCAATGAGCTAGATTGAGTTTGCTGATTACCGTGTTGACTCAACATGGTACTGCAGCCAGTTAGCGTAAATATCACAATGATCAAACACCACTTTAATGAATTCATAAACGATCCTTTTTTATAACGTGTTCGAAAACAATGGGTGTAATTTTGGTTTTTTAATCACAGTCATTGTTCCTAATTGAAGCTTTCATTCAGACAGAGAAAGTCATGAAAAGTGCCAAAGAAGTTTAAAGAAATGTAAAGATTGTTTTTATAACGTATTGTTATTTATGAACTTGTTATTTTTAATTGTAACCCTTCATCTATGATTCAGGCTTGCTTGATAGGCTTTTCAACAAGAGCAAATGCAGAGGGTCTCTATTATGAATAAAATAATTACTATCTCGTTAGCCGTGCTAGGTTTGAGTTTGGTGCCTATAGAAGCGAGTGCTAAACATGATCGTGACCATGACAGATACGAGTACAAACACGAACGTAAAAAGCACCATAAACATAAAAAGCATCATAAGCATCATCGCCATGACCGTGATTGTCATCACGATAGGTATGACCGCTATAGCTACCGTGATTTACCACCCGGTTTATACAAAAAAGTAGGTTATGGCGGTGGATTACCGCCAGGTTGGTACAAACGGTATCATCATGGTGATATTCTCGACAGAGATATTTATCGCCACGGCCGAGTAATAAAGCGTCGCGATAGAAATGGCATTATTGCCATTGAAATTGATGACCGCTTAATACACTTAGTACATGACACACGAGAAATTTTATCCATCGTGTCGCGTCATCGTTAATCCTGTTTAAAGCCGCTTTGCGGCTTTTTTATACTCTTTCATTCCCAGTTCAGAAATAGTTGCTACGCTTAGTAGAATACATAAAAAGGAGAGTTCGTATGAAAACATTTTTAACAGTGGCTGTTTTAGGGCTTAGTATTGTTGCGACAGGCGCTTTAGCAAAAGACAAAGATAAGGACAAAGACAAAGGAAAAAGCTTACCGCCTGGTCTAGATAAAAAACTTGAAAATGGTGGAGATCTTCCGCCTGGTTGGCAAAAGAAATACCGAAAAGGTGACATACTTGACCGCGATATTTATCGTCGAGGTAAGGTGATTAAATCGCGTAATAACGACGGGTTAATTTCAATTCAGGTTGATGGCACCATTGTTCGTTTGGTAGAGGATACCCGCGAAATAGTCTCGATTCTGAGCCGATAAATTGTGCCAATGAGTTATATGAGCCATGCATTGAGTGTACTGTCTGTACTTTTGCTTATTGTCTCACTATTGCCATTTTCGTACTCCCAGCATTATTTAATTCGAAGTTGTGATTTTGTGCGGCTGCAAGTAGCGTATCTTGCAGTTGCATGTTTGCTGGGAGCAAGCGTGTTATTTTACCTCTCCAACAGCCATTATTTACTCGGTTGTATTGTTATAAGCTTTGTGGTTTTGCTACTGCAAGCGAACTGGATTTACCCCTACACATGGTTCGCTAAGAAAGAAGTTGTCTCAAGTAGTAAAGATGATGCTCACAGTATTCGCATAATGTCTGCGAATGTGCTGATGTCGAATACGCACTACGGCAAACTTATTAAACTGGTAAAAAACCACCAACCAGATTTACTCATCACGCTTGAATCTAATGAAACGTGGCAACAGCAGCTCAGTTGTCTAGAAGCAGATTACCCATATCGTATCTATTGCCCTAAAGATAATCGTTACGGTATGCATTTATACAGTAAGTTTGAAATTAAACACCAACAGGTATGTGAATTAATCGAAGCGGATATTCCCTCGATTCATATCGTATTTGTAGATGCCAATAACACAGAAGTCGAGGCGCACTTTATTCACCCAGCTCCTCCTAGTCCCACCGAAAAAGACACCTCGCGTCCTCGTGATACCGAGCTTATTATTCTGGCCAAAGCCCTTAAAAATAGAACGCGCCCTTGCATCGTTGCAGGCGATCTGAATGATGTTGCTTGGTCACGGAGCACGCGTTTGTTTATGCGAGTTTCTAAGTTGTTAGACCCGCGTAAAGGACGCGGCTTTTTTAATACATTTCATGCGGGTTACTTTTTTATGCGTTGGCCGCTTGATCACTTATTCCACAGTGATGAATTCAGTGTAAAACGAATTGAACGCCTTGCTAAGTATGGCTCTGATCATTTTGCACTATTAACCGAATTGACTTATGACCCCGCTGCTTCAAATCAAAAACAACATGAGGATATTGATAAAGATAAGGCGATTAAAGAGTTAAAAATGCCTATGGCATCAAAGCAGCAAGTTCCGACCTTTGATGAATGAGAAAGGGCTCAATGAGCCCTTTTAGTGTGTATTATTGGTTGATCATAATGGTTTTAATATTTACAAATTCGCGTAAGCCAAAACCACCATGCTCTCGGCCATAGCCACTGTCTTTCACTCCACCAAACGGCAAGTTTGGCTGAGCGAGTCCATAGCCATTTATATTTACCATTCCTGTATCAAAATGCAGCCTAGCCAGTTCAACAGCCTGTTTCTCGTTGCTAGAAAAAATACCTCCTCCTAATCCATAGCGCGAGTCATTGGCTATACGCATTGCGTCGTCATTATCTTTGGCGCGGATCAGAGAGGCCACGGGGCCAAATAGCTCATCATCGTAGGCTGGCATTCCTGGTTTTACATTTTCAAGTAAGGTCGCTGGGTAGTAAAAACCAGTGCCTGTTGGCATGCTGCCACCGACAATCGCCTTCGCTCCAGCATCAATAGAGTCACGTACTTGTTGGTGAAGCTGTGCGCGTAAATCTTCACGTGCCATTGGCCCAAGCCCTGTGTTTTCATCATTAGGGTCACCCAGTTTTACTTGCTCAAACTGTTCTTTAATACGTGCTTTAAAGTCATTATATACTGCGTCAACCACCACAAAGCGTTTCGCCGCGACACATGTTTGGCCATTATTGATAAGACGACCTTGGGTACATGCTTCAATGGCGGTATTAAGGTCGGCATCATCAAGGACAACGTAAGCATCATTACTGCCAAGCTCAAGCACGGTTTTCTTGACATGCTTACCGGCACGCTCTGCCACTTTTTTACCCGTGCTGTCACTGCCAGTAAATGTGACACCGCGAATAGCGGTATGCTCAATTAATTCGCTGGCTGTTTTACCGTCGATTAATAAGTTTTTAAAGCAATGGGTTGGAAAACCAGCTTCGTTAAATAACTGCTCAATTTTTTCAGCCATTCCAAATACGTTACCGGCGTGTTTTAGCACGGTCGTGTTACCAGCCATAACATTAGCACAGGCATAACGAATAACCTGATAAAGAGGGAAGTTCCAAGGTTGAATACCTAAGATAACACCGATAGGTTGGTAGCTAATGATGGCGCGGCCACCTTGCATATCGCGTTTTTCTTCGGCGAGGACCTCAGGGCCTTGGTCGGCTGTGTAGCGACATATAGCAGCACAAAGTTCCGTTTCTTGTAAGCCTTGTTGATAAAGCTTGCCCATTTCGTCAGTCATTAACTGTGCTAATTCATGTTTATTATCGTCAATCAATTTTGCAAGTTGATTAAGGTATTTAGCTCGCTCTACTAAAGATGTCTCGCGCCATGATAAAAAGGTTTTATGGCATTTATCTATTTCAGCCTTAGCTTCTTGTAAAGACAAGAGAGTGTAGGTATTTAAAGTTTGCTCGTTTGTTGGATTGATTGTAGTTACTGTATCAGTCATCATTATCTCCTTACAAAATGTACATGACCTTGTGCAAAGCTAACACCAGCTTTTTAAATGCTTTTTAGGCTTTTGTTTTTATTGGCTTTTATTTGTTTTTATCTGGTTTCTGTGTGTGTGGAAATATGTAAAAACTGCAAGAGGCTGCAAAACTTACAAGGATAGGCTATGAGTAATACATTGTTTAATACAGAGCTTGCGATTATCCAAGCGCCCATGGCAGGGGTGCAAAATGCACAACTGGCGGTTGCGGTGTGTGAAGCGGGAGGTTTGGGGTCGTTACCTTGTGCCATGCTCTCGAAAGAGCAACTGATTAACGAGTTAGACTATTTAACGCACCATACTAATAAGCCATATAATTTAAACTTCTTTTGTCATCAAGTCAGCCCGTACAGCGAAGCTGAGCAACAGCAGTGGCATGAACTATTAAGCCCATATTTTGCTGAGTTTGAAATAGATGCATCGCAATTCAGTCGCAAAGCCTCACGACAGCCCGTTGATCAGCAGGTAATTGATACAATTGCGACTTATAAACCTCCCGTGGTTAGTTTTCATTTTGGCTTACCTAATCAAGAAATTATCGCGCAAATCAAAGCATGGGGTGGCAAGGTTTTGTCATCAGCAACGACTTTAGACGAAGCTCGTTGGTTAAAAGAGCGTGGTGTTGATGCAATCATTGCACAGGGCAAAGAAGCGGGTGGACACCGAGGATGCTTTTTATCGATGGATTTATCGTTACAGCCCAGCACCGAACAGCTCGTTCATGATTGTTTATGTTTGGATATACCGATAATTGCGGCTGGGGGCATTAGTACGCCAGAACAGGTAAAAATGTTTAAAGAGCTCAACGTGGCGGCAGTACAAGTTGGCAGTGCCTACTTGTTATGTGAAGAAGCAACGACAAGCGCATTACACCGTGAAGCATTAAAAACGACAGCGGCAAATAATACTGAGCTCACCACTCTTTTCTCGGGTCGTCCTGCGCGTGGGATACGAAACAGAATTATGCAAGAGCTTGGCGCAATGCCAATGCAAGCGCCTGCTTTTCCTTATGCCTCGATAGCCTTAACAGCACTGCGCTCGAGAGCAGAAGCACAAGGAAGCAGTGGTTTTTCACCGCTGTGGTGTGGTGAGCATTTTAAAGCCAGAGAAGGCATTAACGCCAAACAAATAACCGCGCTATTAATGCAAGGGTGGCAATCTTGACGGATACTCAGTTACTGCCCTTGGGTGATAGTTACCATTACCTTGCTAATGAGTTTCGTAATAAGCTTGCGGGCATGATTGCACTCAAGCGGTACGCTAAAGAGCATGTGCTGCTACAGCAAGGTGAGCAACAACAAGCGGGGTATTTAATTGTATCTGGAGTACTTAGCGCATTACATGTATCAGAGCAGGGCGCTCAAAAGTGCAAAGAGTTTTACTTTCAGGATGAGTTTGCACTGCTTTATGGCAACTGGCTAACCGAAACTAATGCGTTTTACCAACTTAAAGTAATGCGGGACGCTGAGCTTATCAAGGTGCCACTGACTTTATTTGATAACCCAGATTGGCAAGCAATGAAGCATAAATTAATCACTCAACAGCTATTATTTAAAGAGGCAAAAGAAGCCTTTTTATTACTGAATACGCCAGAGCAAAGGTATAAATATTTGCTGGATAACAAACCGCATTGGCTCGCACAATTGAGTTTAAATGAGGTCGCAATGTATTTAGGTATTTCAGCTATTTCATTATCGCGAATTAGAGGGCGCCTTAACTTAAGTTAATGTGCGCGATTTTAAGGAACATTACACTGCTGATTTTTCAGGAGTTGGTATGTTTATTTTATCGCAATGCTTGGTCGCGATTGCCACATTACTCGATTTAGCGTCATTTCAATTTAAGCAAAGGCAGTTTATTTTAGCCTGTTTGTTTAGTTCTGTGTTGCTCACTTCTGTGCACTTTTTGCTACTTGATAATTTAAGTGCCGCAAGCTTAATGCTCATAGCCGCAGTGCGCTACGTATATTGTATTTTTGCCCGTAAAACCAGGATGATGGTTGTTTTCATGTTGCTGAGTATGGCTGCTGTAAGCCTGACTTGGTATAACTGGGTGAGTGTTATAGCCCTCGCCGCAACCTTAATTCAGACTTATGCTTCGTTCCAAAGTAAAGACTTATCATTACGGCTGATGATGGTGGTAGGTACGCTATGTTGGATAACACATAACGCGCTCTTGTTTTCGCCAGTCGCAGTGGTGATGGAAACGGTATTTTTATTGAGTAATTTAGTCGGAATATGGCGCTATTATGCGCCGCCTAAAGCTGTATGAGTATCAGTAAGGTATTAGCACGGCATTATAGGCATACCGTGCTTTTCCATCGAAAAAACCTCAAAGCGTGTTAGCAATCAGCTTGAGTAAGTAGGTTTCTCGTTGAATAGATAAACCTTGTTTTTCGCTCATAGCCAAGGTGGTCTCGTTATGAGCGATGGCGTCATAAATATTAATCCACTTTGGTTGCATGCCATTTTGTACTTCGTAGTGCTCCATTTTGGGCGCGGCTAGCTCACCGTTGATCTCGCAAAAGTAGCAGTAAGATTTAATATGCACACAATCAAAATCATCTTTATACCACGGCCTAATTTCTTCGTATAAGCCTAGTGGGTGCGTTATGTTTATCTGTTGTGCACCGGTTTCTTCTGAAAGCTCTCTGTACAGGCCTTGTTCAATACTTTCACCGTTATCGACCCCACCACCCGGTAGACTATAGTCATCATAGCGTGCGGTGTATAAAAGCAGTATGTGTTCACCTTTTAGCACGATTGCACGCGCGGTGTTGCGAATAAATACCGAACCATAATCATTACTTAGGCTTGGATGAATAACTTTTCTTAATAATTTCATTTAATTACAACGTAGCAACTTCGCTAAAGTACAGCTTAGCTTAATATTTGGTGAGTTATGATAACGTGTTATGAATATTTAATTCATTATAATTACCCCAAATTGAAACTTATTGCGATAATATAGTTGTAATTAATAATAACTTAGCTACCTAACGCTCGTTGTTTTATTTTCGGAAAAACTGTGCGTAGAATGGTAAAAAAAGGCTTAGGGAAAGAATATGTTAAATGTGCTTTTAGTTGATGATGACAGTGAGTTTAGTGATGTCGTGTGTCACATTGTAGAATTCCTCGGGCATAATATAAATACAGCTGCAAACCTTGCAGAAGCAGAGCAATGGTTCGAAAACAATACATTCGACCACGTCTTTTTAGATTTTATGTTACCAGATGGCAGTGGTCTGCACCTACTTGAACACCTTAAAAAAATTGGTCAATCCCCGCGAGTGACTCTCATTTCTGGCCACCCTTCGGTGAAGGGGAAATTAGCAGAAATGTGTGAGGCGAATGTAGGGCACTTAGTTAAACCCCTTCAGCGCGAAGACATCGAAAGGGTTCTCAACCCTAAAAAAGCAAATACAAAGAAAAAGTCAGCACCGAGTATTAAACGTCATTTTGGCACGCTCATTGGTGAATCTGATGTTATGCATAAGCTTTACACCATGATTGAACGTGTCGCAGCAACCTCTGCCAATGTCATGCTCATGGGGGAAAGTGGTGCTGGTAAAGAAGTCGTCGCACAAGCGATTCACAATGCGACAGCCTGCGATGGCCCGCTTGTTGCTACAAACTGCGGTGCATTTTCTAAAGAGTTGATTGGCAGCGAATTATTTGGCCACGAAAAAGGCGCTTTCACAGGGGCTGTTGCACGCAAAGAAGGGGTGTTTGAGCAAGCTGCTGGTGGTACGTTATTTTTAGACGAAGTCACCGAAATGCCCATTGATATGCAACCAAATTTATTGCGTGTCCTCGAAAATAAACGAGTGACCCGTGTCGGGGGGACAAAAGAGCAAGCGGTGAACTGCCGTGTGATTTCAGCAACCAACAGGACGTTGGATGACCTTGCGCAGAATAACGTGATCCGTGAAGATATCTATTTTCGCTTAGCTGTTTTTCCGATTGATATTCCTGCGCTACGTGAGCGCAAAGAAGATATCCCGCTACTTGCGAACGCATTTTTAGAGCAACTAAACGAAGAAAATGGCACAGACTTTAAATGGCAAGCAAGTCAGCTAAAAGAACTTGAAAGTCATGATTGGCCCGGTAATGTGCGAGAGCTTCGCCATGCTATTCACCGTGCTTTTATAATGAGCGACCCTAAAGGCAGTGCTATTACTTTACCTGAATCGCTCGAATCACCATTTTCTCGCGTCAATAAAGAAACACAGACCAGCCAGGTTATGGCCGGACAAACCATAGAAGAAGTCGAAAAAGAGCTGATCCACGCAACCTTGGATAAAGTACAAGGTAATAAAACCATCGCAGCACAAATGCTGGGGATCAGTACTAAAACACTCTATAACCGTTTAAATGCTTATGGCGGCATCGGAGAATACAAATAAAAAAAGGATAAAAAATGAATAATCACGAGTCTTTACGTCAGTTGGTACACGATGCTCGCGCACCACTTAACCGTATTTCAATGAATGCAGAGTTAGTTAAGCTCGTATTAGAAAACGATATGCCTAAAGAAAAAGCATTGGCCGCGCTTGATAAGATTATCGCCAATTGCCAGCAATGTAGTGAGCAACTTCAGCAAATTAGTGATACGCATACCAGCGATTAACGAATAAGCCATTGGGAAGAAAATGCATAAACAAAAGGGAAAAATCACATTAAATTGGGCAGGCTTTATAGCGATTGTTCTGTGTATTGTGATAGCCAATGCCATTTTGGCAGTAAACACGATTCGCTCACTGACAGAGACACAAAATAGTCTTGATAACACCAATTCGCTAAATACTGCCATTGAACGATTACATTTATCGGTGGTGCAAGCTGAGTCGGGTCAACGAGGTTACTTACTGACAGACCGTGAAGATTATTTGCTGCCATACAATGATGCGATTGCGTCTATGCAAGCGCAAATTATGCTGGTTAAAAGTTTACATTCTGAGATACCCGGTCAGGCTGAGCGTATTGCGCGGTTTATTTTTTTAGTGAATGACAAAATCGCAATAATGAGCCAAATTACGGATCTTGCTTTGGCCGATAAAAACGTGAAAGCTCGGCGTTTGCTTTTAACAGATAAAGGGCGCGAACTTTACAAAGACATTCGCGCTGCTGTTGATGAAATTCATATGCGCGAACTTAATTTTAAAGTCGAACAGTTCGCTAAATTATCGCAAATCAAAAACGACGCGAAACTGACTTTTGTGATCACTGCGGTGACCAGTACGCTATTGATCATTGGCATGTTTATTTTGACGCGGATCAACTCACTTAATGCAGCAAAATACCGTGCAGATTTAGAAGTGCAAAATGAAACATTGGCCGCTAAAGTGTCAGAACGTACCCAAGAGTTAACCATTTATTCAGACGAATTAAGTCGCTCGAACCGAGAGCTAGAAGAGTTTGCGTTTGTCGCCAGCCATGATTTACAAGAGCCTCTGAGGAAAATTCAGGCGTTTAGTGATCGGCTCGAAAGTATGTTCAAAGACGATTTGGGTGAAAAAGGCCTCGATTATATTAATCGTATGAAAAATGCGGCGCAGCGCATGTCTAATTTGATTAATGACTTATTAGAGTTTTCGCGAGTTACAACCCGTGGCAAAGACTTTATTGATACAGACCTTAACGAGGTCGTTCATGAAGTGTTAGATGACCTTGAGATTGCCATTAAAGAGTCAGAGGCAACGGTAAACTTAGATACGTTACCGCATATTCAAGCTGATCCGAGTCAGATGCTGCAACTGTTTTTAAATATTCTTTCTAATGCCGTTAAATTTAGACGTGAAAATGTGCCACCTATCATTACCATCTCCTATCAACGAACTGAAGAGTTTAGCCCTGCACACAACAGCGATGTTGCGTGGGAAATTATTACTATTTCAGATAACGGTATTGGCTTCTCTGAAGAGTACCTAGAAAAAATATTTGTTCCATTTCAGCGCCTTCATGGTCGTTCGCAATACAAAGGCACTGGAATTGGCTTGTCTGTATGCCGACGAATCGTAGAACGCCACGGTGGTGAAATTACAGCAACCAGTCAAGTGGGTGAGGGTGCAAGCTTCACTATTAAACTACCTGTGGAAACATCACTTTTCACATTGCAAGGAGAGGCTTAGATGCCACTTAATAAAGTAAAACCCATAACCATTTTAATGGCAGATGACGATGAAGACGATCGTTTATTAACCCAAGACGCTTTAGCTGAAAGTCGCGTACTCAATGAGCTGTTTTTTGTTGAAGATGGTGTTGAGCTACTTGAATACCTTGAACGAAAAGGCAAGTTCAGTGAGAAAGAAAACTCGCCGCGTCCAGGGCTCATATTACTTGATTTAAATATGCCTCGCATGGATGGACGTGAAGCGTTACAAGCGATTAAGTCTAACCCTAATTTAAAAGGGATTCCGGTTGTTATTCTTACTACATCAAAGCAAGAGGAAGATATGATCAAAGGCTACGACTTAGGTGCAGCCTCTTATATCACCAAACCGGTTACTTTTGATGGATTAGTCGAGCTCATGAAAACCTTAGGAAAATACTGGGTCGAGTTTGTTGAACTACCGCCATCAAATAATGATTAAAGGATAAGCAATGTTAGATAAGGTAACCCGATTACTGTTAGTAGAAGACGATGAAGATGATTATATTCTGACCTGTGATTACTTAGAGCAACTGGGTTCCCATACATTTGATGTTGAATGGTTAAGCTGCCCTGAGCAGGCGATTGGTGTACTGAGTGAGAACAAACATGATATTTGTTTGTTAGATTATCGCTTAGGGGCATCGGACGGATTAGAAGTGCTAAAACGGGCTGTTGCGAATGGTTTTCGCGGCCCGATAATCATGCTTACGGGGCAGTCTGACGAAACGCTTGATTCCGCTGCGCTCGATGCGGGAGCTGTTGACTACTTAGTCAAAAGCGAAATGAGCTCAGGGCGTTTTGCGCGCGCGATACGTTACGCACTAGCGCGACGAGAAGTCGAAGATGAACGTGTTGAGCGTTTAAAAGCCGAAGCTGAAAACCGCTCGAAAGACCGTTTTTTGGCGCACTTAAGTCATGAGTTACGCACCCCTTTGTCGTCAATTCTTGGCTACACTGAGCTATTAATGCAAAGTGAAAAAAACCAGCATGCGCAGAATGAGCTCGGGGTGATTTACAGAAACGGTAAGCACCTTTTGAGTTTGTTAAACGATGTACTTGATTTGTCTAAAATTGCTGCAGATAAACTTGAGTTGAACTGCAGTGATGTAAACCTTGATAGCTTGATGGCTGATGTGTACACGCTGATGCGGGTATCTGCGATTGATAAGGGGTTATCATTGCGATTTGAATCGCAGCAAGCCCTGCCTTTGATCATTAATTCAGACGCCACGCGCTTACGACAGATTTTAATTAATATTATTAATAACGCGATTAAGTTTACGAACCACGGTGAAATTGTCGTGCGCGCATGGACTGCGTGGGTTAATGAGCGCGAAATGCTGTTTTTTAGTATTAAAGATACAGGGCTGGGTATTGCACCAGAAAAGCAAGCTATTATCTTTAAACCGTTTGAACAAATTGCCGATGTTGAATCACGCGATGTGGGCGGAGCAGGCCTAGGCCTTGCTATTTGTTCTGAGCTGTTAACGCGTATGCAGGGGTCAATCAGTTTGGAGTCAACTCAGGGAGTCGGGTCTGAGTTCACCTTGTCGATTTACCCTGGCAATATTCGCGATGTTGAACGCCAACGACTTCGCTTTGATTCGAATCCAGATTACCAACAAAAGTTAACGACCTTGACCACCCATGGCCGTGTGTTAGTTGTAGATGATTTAAAAGATTTGCGTATTTTAGTGGGCCATATGATCGCCAGCACAGGGGCTGATGTTGAATACGCTGAAAACGGCAAACAAGCGATTGAAAAAGTGGCCGCTGCTGAAAAAAATGGTAAGACGTTTGATATTGTTTTTATCGATTTGCACATGCCTGTTATGGGCGGCAAAGAAGCAACCATAGAGCTCAGAAAAATGGGTTACCAAGGTCCTATTATTGCGTTAACAGCCGCCACAATGAAAGGCGTTAAAAGCGAACTTACCGCGCTTGGCTTTAATGACATGATAGCGAAACCCCTTGATTCAGGTCTACTTTACCATGTGCTTAACCATTATATTTGCCAAGGAAAAACCGACCCCGTCGTGGCACGTGATGATTGCCCCGCCATAACACAACAAAGTACGCGCTACTTGCTGGTGGAAGATGATAGTGATGCCGCGCAAATTACGCAGCTATTGTTAGAAAGCTTGGGTGTCGAAACGGTGATTGCAGCCAGTTATAAGGCGTGCCTACAAACCTTACACACGGACCAACACTTCGATAAAGTGTTACTTGATATGCACCTACCTGATGGTGAAGGACTTGATTTAGCACGCGAAGTTAAACAGCTTTACCCCAACTTAACGTTAGTTATTGTCAGTGGGGCTGAGCCAGAACCAGAAAAAATTGAACAGTTAGATATTGATCAAGTGCTGTTAAAGCCGATTAACTTAGGCTTGTTAACCCAGCTTATTGAGGGTTAGTTGTTATCGACTGCCTTACAACCAGCTCAGGTTCAAATACGGTTTGCAAAGGAGCCGTTTGCTTTTGATAAACGTGGCTCAACACCCAATCTGCCGCCATTTTGCCCATTTCGTTAATAGGGTAGTTTATGGTACTGAGAGGGGGGTAAACATGGCGTGTAAAAAACACATTATCGTAACCCATTATAGAAAGTTGATCAGGGAGTGTGAGACCGAGCTCTCTGGCGCTCGCCATAGCACCGGTTGCCATCTCGTCATTGGCACAAATAACCGCACTAAACGGCTTAGCGTGTTGATAAAGCGTTTTTAGGCCTGTAAACCCGCTGGCTTCCATAAAGTCACCTTGATAAAGTAATTGTTCATCAAAGGGTAACCCATACTCTGCGAGTGCTTTTTTATGGCCTTCAAGACGGTCTTGCGCGTCTTTTTTCCAAAGTGGACCACTAATATATGCAATCTGTTTATGGCCTTGTTCAAGCACATGTTTCGTTGCAAGGTAGCCACCTTTAATATTGTTTAAAATAATGCACCGATCGCTTAATTCACTAATAAAGCGATTGATTAGCACAAAGGGTACTTGGCTTTTACTGAGTTTTATAAGGTAGTCATCACTTACGGCTTCAACATGTAAAATAAGCCCGTCACAATTACGACTAATAAGGAATTCAATGCCTTGTTTTTCACGCTCTTCATTACTGTGGCCTGCGGCGATAATTAAGTGCTTTTTTTGATTGCGAAAAGTATTTTCTATACCGCTCATCATCGGTCCATAAAAGGGACCATGTAATTCAGATACCAAAAGGCCAACACTGTTTGAGCAATTCGACGCTAATGATTGGGCGATTGAGTTAGGTCTATAACCAAGTTCATCCATCGCTGCGGTGACTTTTTTGCGAGTGGCATCACTAACATTAGCGTTGTTATTCATTACTCTTGAAACAGTCGCAAGTGATACACCCGCTAGTTTCGACACCTCGTAAATGGTGGCCATGTTATTCCTTTTTAAAACCCAAATTATGGATGATTTTTCAGTGACAAGTCAGCACTGATCTGCTCAACTGTTTTATTATCGAGAATATACCTTTTCATGATTAAGGCGACAAGCACGCTGCCAATTGCAGGGTATAGCGTAAATGAAATCAAAATTCCCGACAGTGTTTGATTACTCAGCGTTGTGTTTGCTTCGTAACCGTAAAATGCGAGTAACCAGCCAGCAATAGCCCCACCCAAAGCAAGGCCAAGCTTAATGAAAAACACCACACTGGCATACACTAGGCCGGTTAATCGCTCACCGGTTTTCCATTGACCATAGTCAATTGTGTCGGCCATTTTGGCCCACAGTAACGGGGTGGCCATTTGGGTGAAAAAGCACCATAAAAAGTAAATAATAAAGGCAAGTGCTAACTGTTCGCTCGGTAACCAAAATGCCACGCAACTAATGATGGCCGAGATGTATTGTAAGCGAATATAGGCCGTTTTTTTATCGACACGTTTACTGAGTGGTTGCGCACAAGCACAGCCTAAAATATTACCTATCATGCCAATTGTAATAAAGTAAGTGACCAGTTCAGCTTCGCCAAGAACATACTTGACGTAATAAATTGCCAAGGTAGTACGAAGTACCATACTGGTTAAAAGCATAACGGCGGCAAAACAAAGTACCTTAAACGGGCCGTTTTGCAATAAGGTGCTCATGCGGCTTTTCCAGCTCAGAGAGCTGTTATGCTCGGCTATAACACGCTCTTTGGTAAAGCGAAAACAGATTAAAAATAACACCACACCCAAGCCACTCATCAGTGCCATAGTAAGCTGATAACCTAGGGCGTTGTCACCTTTACCTAACCAATTTACCAGCGGTAAAGTACAGGCACTGACAATCAATCCTCCTAACATACCGAATACAAAGCGATAAGACTGTATAGATACGCGTTGCTTAGGGTCTGGGCTTAATACGCCCCCTAAAGCAGAGTAAGGGATATTGATAGCGGTATACACAAGCATAAGGAGTGTGTAGGTGATAAAGGCGTAAATGACCTTGCCCGACTCGGGTAAATCGGGGGTTGTGAAGGTGATCATACTAATCACCCCAAATGGCACAGCCAGCCACAGCAAATAAGGCCGGTAACTGCCATATTTAGTGCGTGTCGAGTCGGTTAATGCGCCCATAAGTGGATCGGTAATCGCATCAACGACTCTTACCACTAAGAACAAGGTGCCGACAACTGCTGGCGAGATACCAAAAATATCGGTATAGAAAAAAGTTAAAAATAACATCACCGTTTGAAAGATAATGTTACTCGCTGTATCTCCTAAGCCATAAGCTATCTTTTCTTTTGTTGTCAGCATGTGTGTTCTCGTTTGTTATTATTTTTTTCGCTGCTTTAACAGTGCGCGATACTGCTTTGCACTTTCTTTTAAAATGCGTTGTTGGCTTTGATAGTCGATATAAACTAACCCAAAACGTTTTTCATAACCATATGCCCATTCAAAGTTATCCATTAAGCTCCATGCAAAATAGCCTTGAATATTAACGCCTTGGCGAATTGCATTACACACAGCATTTAAATGAGTGTGATAATAATCAACGCGTTCAATATCGTATACTTCACCATCTACTAAACTATCAGCCATAGCTGCACCATTTTCGGTGATATACATTTTGGGTAAATTATAGTGCTGATGTAATGAAACAAGCAGCTCAGTCAGGCCTTCTGGGTAAACTTCCCAGCCCATATCGGTGACACGCACATCGGTCAGCGGGGCTTCTTCAAACCAGCCATCAGGCGTGTTTTTGTAGTGTATGCGGGTATAGTAATTAACGCCAATAAAGTCGACAGATTGACTAATAATTGCCATATCATCGGCTTCGATAATGGGTTTTACATCCGCCGCTAAGTCATCAAAAAGCGGGGGATAGCATCCCTCTAAAACCGCTTTAATGTACCACTGATTATGGTATTGGTCAGCAAGCTTTGCTGCGTTGCAATCATTCTCTGTCAGTGGGTAGGTTGGACTGAAGTTTAATACGATACCTGCCTCGGTATTAGGGCAGTTTTTGCGTAATACTTGCATAGCCAAACCATGAGCCAGTAATAGATGATGAGCCGCTTGACGACCTGCTTGCTGGCTTTTTATGCCCGGTGCATGCACACCAATTTCGTAGCCTAAATACGCACTACAAAACGGTTCGTTCAACGTGGCAAAAGAATCAACCAAGTCACCTAAGTGACGACTGACTTTGTCGGCATAGTCTTGGAACTTGTAGGCTGTTTCGCGATTCAGCCAGCCCCCTTTGTCTTCAAGGTGCTGGGGTAAATCCCAGTGGTATAAGGTGACATATGTTTTGATATTGCGTGCTTTTAGTGCGCTGAGTAACTCAGTATAAAATGCCATGCCTTGTGAGTTTACAGAGCCATCCTCGTTGATTACCCGAGGCCATGAAATAGATAAACGATAGGCATCAACGGCTAAATCAGCAATCATCTCAATATCGTGTCGCCAATGTGTAACATGATCGCACGCTATATCACCGTTACTGTTATCGGCAATGGCGGAAGGTTTTTCGCAAAAAGTGTCCCAAATACACGCTAAGCGTGTATCCCGTGCGCCTTCAATTTGAAATGAGGCAGTAGCAACACCAAAGGTAAACTCGGGCTTGAGTAAATACGAGTCGGGCAAAAGAGAAATAGTTTTAAACACAGTGGATAGTCTTCCTTCGCATTGATTGTGTAAGGCGGCTGGCATACAGCATAGTAGTCAGTTGTAAGCGCTTACAGTTTTTCTGCAAATAAATTGCTTAATATGATTTATATGTTATAAATGTAAGCGCTTACATTTTATGTTGCAACACTTTTTTGTTTTTTCTTTAACCATGAAAAAGCACTATATTTGCTGTAACAAACTGATAAATATAAATAACTAGAGAATAAAATTATGGCTCATGTTTCAACGCCTGTTGCGGCAACATCAAGTCAAGTGGCGATGCCCAAGCAAACTTTTGCACTGGCATCATTAACCACTTTGTTTTTTATGTGGGGATTCATCACGTGTTTAAACGATATTCTGATCCCGTATCTAAAAGGCATGTTTTCACTTAACTACACGCAAGCGATGCTGATTCAGTTTTGCTTTTTTGGCGCGTACTTTGTGATGTCTATTCCCGCCGGTAAGCTTGTAAGTCGTATTGGTTATCAGTTTGGTATTGTTGTAGGGCTGGTTGTAGCAGCAATTGGATGCGCACTGTTTTACCCTGCGGCTGTCGCACATGTGTATGAGTTGTTTTTACTTGCCTTGTTTGTGCTTGCATCAGGCATCACTATTTTACAAGTCTCTGCTAATCCGTATGTCAGTGTACTTGGACCACAAAAAACCGCGTCTTCACGTTTAACAATGACCCAGGCATTCAACTCGCTAGGCACCACGGTTGCACCTATTTTTGGTGGGTGGTTAATTTTAACGGAAGTGAGTCATGCGACTGCGGAACAAGTGAAGTTTCCTTATTTAATGTTGTCTGCCAGTTTGCTGGTTCTTGCCCTCATTTTTGCATTCTTAAAATTACCTAAGTTAGGCAGAGAAGCTGATAACGAAGCGGAGCATCAAGACCTTGAAGACTTTGTTGATTTAGGCAGCGTTTGGCAGTATCGCCATTTGATTCTTGGTGCTGTGGGTATTTTTGTTTATGTCGGTGCTGAAGTCGCCATTGGCAGCTTTTTAGTTGGCTTTTTAACTCTTGATAACATTGCAGGCTTAACTGATAAAGAAGCCGCTCATTACATTAGCTACTATTTTGCTGGCGCCATGATCGGCCGCTTTATCGGCGCGCTGGTAATGCAAAAGTTCAATGCAGGTAAAGTGCTTGCGTGTCATGGATTACTGGCTGTTGTATTGATTATTGTTGCAATGACCGGCGAGGGCAGCCTTGCAATGTGGGCGATTTTACTGGTTGGATTATGTAATTCAATTATGTTCCCAACCATTTTTAGCTTGGCACTGCATGGTCTGGGTAAATACACTTCAAAAGGGTCAGGTATTTTATGTTTAGCGATTGTTGGCGGCGCCATTATACCGCTTATGCAAGGTATGCTGGCTGATTCAATCGGTGTACAGCTCGCGTTACTACTGCCAATCGCTTGTTATTTATATATTACTTACTTTGCGCTTTCTGGCTCAAAAGTAGTGTCTCAGAACCGTCATTCTTAAAGGTGCAGACTATGACAATAAAAAAACCATTAACGCTGTGTTCGATAATGATTGCCAGCATCAGCATTCTTGGCTGTACAGGGCAAGATAAGGTGGCAAAAATGAACGCTGAGAATGAAATCTGGCCTCGTATCGAAACGGGCATTAACGCAGACCCAGAAATGGAAGCGCAAATAGCTGCTCTTTTGGCAGACATGACGCTTGAGCAAAAAGTGGCGCAGATGATTCAACCTGAAATTCGAGATATTACGGTTGAAGATATGCGTAAATACGGGTTTGGTTCTTACCTAAATGGTGGAGGCGCATTCCCTAATAATGATAAACACGCCAGCGCCGCTGATTGGATAGACTTAGCTGAAAAAATGTATCAAGCATCAATTGACGATTCACTTGATGGCAGCAAAATCCCTACTATGTGGGGCACCGATGCTGTGCATGGTCACAATAACGTAATTGGGGCGACCTTATTCCCACACAACATTGGCTTAGGGGCGACAAACAACCCCGCCTTAATTGAGAAAATTGCAGCGGCAACCGCACAAGAAGTGATGGTAACGGGTATCGACTGGGTGTTTGCACCGACCGTTGCCGTGGTTCGTGATGATCGCTGGGGACGTACATATGAAGGCTATTCTGAAGACCCTGAAATCGTTAAAGCTTACTCAGCAGCAATTGTAAAAGGGTTACAAGGCGCAGTTGATGAAGACTTTTTATCGGATAAGCGCGTGATCAGTACCGTTAAGCACTTCTTAGGTGATGGAGGGACTGAAGGGGGTGACGATCAAGGTAATAACACGGCATCTGAGCAAGAGTTATTTGATATTCATGCCCAAGGCTATGTCGGTGGGCTAGGTGCCGGCGCACAAACCGTGATGGCGTCGTTTAATAGCTGGCATGGAGAGAAAATTCATGGCAGTAAGTACCTACTTACCGATGTGTTAAAAGGTAAAATGGGCTTTGATGGCTTTGTTGTTGGAGACTGGAATGGTCACGGTCAAATTCCGGGTTGTACAAATGGTAATTGTGCACAAGCTGCGAATGCGGGTCTTGATGTTTACATGGTACCAACAGATGCGTGGAAGCCATTGTATGAAAATTTAATCAAACAAGTTAACAGTGGCGACATTGCCCAAAGCCGAATTGATGATGCAGTAACGCGTATTCTGCGCGTTAAAATGCGTGCCGGTTTATTCGATAAACCAAGCCCGGCAAACCGTCCGCTTTCAGGCAAAACAGACATCATTGGCAGTGCGGAGCATCGTGCAATTGCCAAGCAAGCGGTGCGTGAATCGTTAGTGTTATTAAAGAATAAGCAACAGCTGTTGCCATTATCGCCTAAAGCAAATGTACTTGTCGCAGGTCTGGGTGCTGACAACATTGGTATGCAGTCGGGTGGCTGGACAATTACGTGGCAAGGCACTGGTAATGAAAACAGTGATTTTCCGGGTGGATCATCAATTTACGATGGTATTAAACACACGGTTGAGCAAGCCGGTGGACAGGTT
Source organism: Pseudoalteromonas sp. JSTW (assembly GCF_013423925.1). Taxonomy (NCBI): domain Bacteria; kingdom Pseudomonadati; phylum Pseudomonadota; class Gammaproteobacteria; order Alteromonadales; family Pseudoalteromonadaceae; genus Pseudoalteromonas; species Pseudoalteromonas sp. JSTW. Next base: position 2,804,335 of record NZ_CP058972.1, on the reverse strand, counting down.
CAATACGATTTAAATGGTGAATATACAACAAAACCTGATGTGGCCATTGTGGTGTTTGGTGAACAACCATATGCAGAAGGCAATGGTGACCTAGATAACCTTGAATATCAGCGTGGTAATAAATCAGATTTAGCCTTACTTAAAAAGTTGAAACAAGCCGGAATTCCAGTGGTATCTCTGTTTATTAGTGGTCGCCCAATGTGGGTGAATGCTGAGCTTAATGCCAGTGATGCGTTTGTAGCAACTTGGCTTGTAGGCAGTGAAGGTGATGCCATTAGCGATGTTATCTTTAAACAGGCTGACGGTTCAATTAATCATGATTTTAAAGGGAAATTATCGTTCTCTTGGCCAAATAATCCGGTAGAAAATTATAATCGTGGCGATAAAAACTACGCACCTCTGCTGCCGTATGGCTTTGGCTTAACCTACCAAGATGCCAATACCTTAACTGATGAACTAAACGAGGTATCTGACGTGGCCACTAAATTAGAAGATTTAGTGTTATTTGAACGCGCAGTAAAAGCCCCTTGGTCATTGCAACTGCAAAGTGGTAATGAGCAACAAACAATGACAAGTAGCCGTGCATCACTCAATGCGGTAAGCGTAAAAACCTTTGATAAAGACGTACAAGAAGACGCGCGTGCGATTACCTTTAATGGTAAAGAGCTTGCTGCGGTACGTTTAATGGCTGCGTTCCCGTCAGATTTGCGTTCATATGTTGAAAAAGCGGGTCAGCTTGAAATGCAAATTAAGATAGACCAAGCAGCAGATGCACCATTGATGTTAGGGATGCAGTGTGGTGAAAATTGTGACGGTCAATTTGATATTAGCAAACAGCTAACACGCACGTCTGAGTGGCAAACACTCACGGTTGATTTGAACTGTTTTGTTGAGCAAGGCGTTAACCTTGGACAAATATTCTCACCGTGGCAGCTTGCAACTGACGGTGCGTGGCATGTATCTGTTGCTAAACTTAGTGTGAGCAGTTCACACGCACAGGACTCAACAATTTCATGTCAGTAAAAACCTATGCTGTTATTTTGCTAACAGGCGCATTGAGTGCCTGTCAGCAAACAGCAGAACCCATTAAAGCCAGCCTAGGTGAAGGCTGGCAGCTTGTTTGGCACGATGAGTTTGAACAAAACACCATTGACCCAACTAAGTGGCAGCACGAAGTTAATTGCCGTGGTGGTGGTAATGATGAGCAGCAATGCTATACCGCCCGAAGCGAAAACAGCTTTGTTGAATCTGGCTTGTTGCATATTGTTGCGCGTAAAGAGCAATACACTGGGCCTTTACATAACGCAGATGAAGTTACTCGCGATGCTGAAAGAGCGTTGGTGGCTACTCAGCCATTTACATCGGCACGGCTTCGTACTAAGCACTTAGGTGATTGGCGTTATGGACGCTTTGAAGTTCGCGCTAAATTGCCAGCAGGACAAGGGGCGTGGCCTGCTATTTGGATGCTGCCTACGGATTGGCACTATGGTCGCTGGGCGTCATCAGGCGAAATTGACATTATGGAAGCGGTTAATTTAAACACTCAAACTGATGATAAAACAGCCCCAGCTGGTAGCTTAGAAACACGCGTGCATGGCACCTTGCATTACGGTGGACCTGCTCCTGAAAATGTTTACAGTGGCACGCCTTATCGTTTTAGTGATGCAGATAACCCCGCTGATAATTTTCATGTTTATGCGCTTGAATGGCAGCAAGATGAAATTCGTTGGTATGTTGATAATGTGCACTATGCAACGTTTCGCCATGACCAGTGGTATTCAACATCACAGCAAGCCGATGGCTCATTTGTAGAAAACAGCGGTTTTGCCCCTTTTGATCAGCGTTTTCATTTATTACTCAACTTTGCAGTTGGGGGTAATTGGCCCGCCAATGTCAATGACAAAGGGGTTGATATGAGTGGTTATCCAAAGCAAATGCTAGTGGATTATGTGCGTGTTTTTCAGTGTAGTCAAAACAGTGAAACGGGCAAGGGGTGCGCTTCTGTGCAGCCATCAGCAGTGCACATAAAAGGCAAACGTCAGTGAATTATGAGCCAAGAGCCTGCAGGTGTTTCGCCGAACTCGTTGCATCTGCTGGCTTTTGGCTCATTCTATCGGTTGAGTTTTTGCAGTAATAATTGTCTTATTTTTCTTGCGGTTAATTCATCAATATCAGCCAAAATACCGTGTGCAGGCTGTGCAATATGGCTGGTTAAATCGAGCTCATCAGCAAATACATAGTGATTAAACAATTGCTGCCATTTTTGTTTATGCTCTTTTGGTAAGTCCTTTATCGCCAACATGCTATGCAACATAGCATCAAAGGGGTTGGCCAAATACTCCGGAGCTTGTCGCCACCAATAATTAACTAACACATTAAATGGCTGTGTTGCACTGACTTGGTGCCACCAAAGTGCAGGAATATAAATAGCATCCCCAGGTGTTAATGTCGCTGTTTGCGCCTTTTCTGCTGCCTCTTTGAAACGTGGAAAACGCGTGAAATCAGGGTTATTAAAATCGACTAAGCTAATAGCCTGACCCGCGGGTGTAAACTCAAGAGGCCCAACATATAAATTATTTACCTGCTCAGTGGGTAGTAGGGTAAAGGTGCGCTTACCCGCAGCAACACACGCCAAGTTATCGGCATTGTCGTAATGAGCCGCAATATGACTGTGATTTCCGACCCAGAGACTTGTTAGGCAGTTATAATCGGTCACCTCTAATGGGTTGTCGAGGCTAAAGCCCGGCGCGCAGTATTCCACAGCGGTTGACCCCATATACAACGAGTCAGCCTGTGTGTGCGCTAATTTATCGACTAACTTGTCTAGCACGCTTTTAAGTGAGTCGGCGTGTTGTGAAAAATTAAGTCCCGATAAATCAGCATTATAAAAATAGCGGCCTTGATGCATAGCATCGGCACTAAAACTGCGAACAGGCGCATTATTGGCCAGCTCTAAAAGGTAGCTTAATGCCTGTTTTTCGCCTTTTTTGGCTGCTGCAACCTGAGGCCAGTGAGCACACAGCTCTCTTATCACCAAAGGCTCAGTTAAGTCGGCTAAAAACGCTTTAAGGTTGGTAATCTCTGAGGCATTGCACTCATTAATTGGCGCTGCGCTAAACATTACTGCTGCGCCCACTTCTTATTCAGTAAGTGTGGGATCTGTTCCATTGATGCAAGTACCATATAAATGGCTTGTAAGTCGCCTTGCTGTTGCAACTGTTTTAACTGTTGCGGTGTTAAATCATTTAGTGCGTGTTGATTAATGGTATAAAAACCTGTCACTGTAACTTTTTCGCCATTCTTTTGGGCATATTCGATACTGAATGCTTCCAGCAGGTTGGCGGCAAGTAGGCGCTCAAAAAAACCATTAATTGTTTGATGCTCTTGATGCAGGGTATTCAGTACTTGAGCAATGTGATTTAAGTAATCACTGTTACCGCCATGCTCAAGGAAAATGGCTTCCCCCTGACTTGTACTAACACGAGGGCTGTCTAAATCAATATGCACCACTAATGATTGCTCAGGAATTCCATTGTTATATTGCGTCTGTTGGCCTATTAAAAACGGTTGGCGCTGCATGCTAAGCGGTAAGTAACTTAGTTTTAATTCGCCTTTTTCATCAAGCAGTAGGTTTTCACTATTTTCAAAACCAAATAATGCCAATGCTTCAAACTGGCCTGTTTGTGGTTGCTTACGAAATACGATAGGTTGGTTTGCTTGTACTTTTGCAAACTCACTTGGGAAAATAGTGGCGCAGCTAATTTGATCGCCCCAGTCGGCACCGCGTGCGGTGATCACTTTCAGGTCTTTATGGCTAATATTATCAAGTAAAACGTGATTGGCCATTGGGCCTCCTAATGCTGATATTAAATAGGTTGAATACCAAATTGCTGAATATGGTTTAGCAGCTCACGATTTGTTGGTAGCTGCTGTAAAGCATGTTTGGCATGTTGTTGATTAGCAGTAAAGTGCTCAACAATTGCAGCAGGCATTGCCATGATTGGAAATTTAGGCAGCTGTTTCATGCCATAGAGCACATACTGATAACTGGCCGCAGAGAATACCTCTTGGGCACGATCAAAATCGTTGAGCCATGGACTTTGATACTGCCACAGCGCTAAATTCTCTTGCAGTTGCGCCGGTACACTTGCGGCTTCTTTATGTGCTTGCCAGTATGGACTGGTCCGTTTTGATAACACGTAATGCAGTTTTAAAAATTCGATTATGCGCTGCCAGCGATAATGGCATTGGTCATCAAAGCGTTTGGCAAGCGTAGGCATCGCTGCACGGTGTGTGGGGAAATTAGCCAGTAAATTATTAAGACCAAGCTCCACCATCACGAGTGCAGAGGCTTCTAGCGGTTCAATAAAGCCTGCTGACATTCCGATTGCTAAACAGTTTTTATGCCAAAAAGTGCGCCTGTAGCCGGGTGTAAAACGAATCTCGCGAAATGTTAATTGGCTTTGGTCTGTGCCTGGCTGGGTGCTTTCAATGTAGCGGCCAAGCGCTTGTTTGGCATCATCACTGTTGGCAAAACGACTTGAGTAAACCATACCAAGCCCACGACGACTTTGTAGGCCAATATCCCAAATCCAGCCCGCATCTTGAGCGGTGGCTTTGGTATAAGACAAAATGTCTTGTTGTGGACTTGCATAAGGTACTTGCACTGCCACTGCGCGGTCGTTAAATAGCACATCTTGTTGCTCGATTAATTCAACGCCGTAATGTTGATGTAAGAGCTTTGCGTGTGTCCCCGAGCAGTCAATAAACAAGTCGCCGGTAATTATTCCATGATCGCGTGTTTCTAATGAGCTGATGTAGCCTTCATCATCGTTATTAATGCTTTCAACATGGCTTACAATATGCTCGACATTAAGTTGAGTGGTGCAGTGAGTTTGCAATAACATCGCAAACTTTCCAGCATCTAAATGATAACCATAGTTTGCTTCGCCTTGGTAGGCGCTGTGTAGGTGGTTTTTTGGGGCTTTGTGGTGATCGCATAAGTAGGTTTGACTTGCGACGGCATGGCTAAAACTTACGGCCTCTTTATTGGCGAACCAATAGGGAGCAATGTTTAGCTGCTGATAGGCAACAGGCAAACTAAACGGGTGGTAATAATGGGTGCTGCCATCATCTTCGCACCAGCCATCAAAGCGTGAACCTTGTTTAAATGAAGCATCGCAGGTTTGAATAAAGTCACTTTCACTAATGCCGATGGTTTTCAGTGTTTGGCGCATTGTCGGCCAGGTACCTTCACCAACACCAATGGTGGCAATATAAGGGGATTCAATGAGGGTGATCTGTGCGTTATGGGTTAAATGTGGCTGTGCGGCAATTAAACCCGCGGTTAACCAACCGGCAGTTCCCCCTCCTAAAATGACCACTTTTTTTACATTATTCTGTTGCATGTTCAAAGCTACCTTAAACGCTATAAAGACAAACTAGCATATTTGTGAAAAAAAAAGCCGCTGTTGAGCGGCTTTTTTGACAACAAAATGCTAGAACGAGTAGCGGAAGCCGATGTTGTAGCGCGCACCGTACTGGTTTGCACGTAACAGCTGCTCAGAGTAACGAACGTAGGTACGTTGCGTTTCATCTGTCAGGTTTAGACCTTCAACAAACACCGTTAGCTTTTCGTTCACGGCGTAGTTCACGTTGATATCCCACTGGCCATAAGACTCAGTAAAAACAGGTGATGAGTGTTGATCAAAGCCTGTTAAGAATTCATCGCGCCAGTTATATGAAATACGCGCCGATAAGCCGTTTAAATCATAAATAGCTGAGAAGTTTGCTGAATCACTTAAGCCCGGTAAGGCAAATTGATAACCGATAGCATCTCTGTCTGCTTCAACATCACCAAATACAAACGTTGCGTTGGCTGCGATACCAAATCCAGTTTCACCAAACATGTGCTGTGCAGCAAGCTCCCAACCCCAAAGGTTAGCGGTCTCAACGTTGTTATCGCGAGATACAAAGAAGTTTGCCAGTGGGTCAGTGCTATTGCCCACAATCGGTGTGCCTTCTTCAGTGCCTTGGTTTTCGTTGATTTTATCGTGAATTGCTTGGTCAGACGGTTGCTCACCTGCCGCAGCTAGGTCTTCACGCGCTTGCTCAGCACGGTCACCAATGAATGGGTCTGTGATGCCGTCAATTGTTTCTTCTGTGGTGATGTTCACTAAGAAGTTATCAACTTGCTTACGGTAGTAACCAGCAGAAACATAGCTGCCTTCACCGTAGTAGTACTCAAGTGATAAGTCGATGTTATCGGCTGTATAAGGTTTTAAGTTCGGGTTACCTACCGCAACTTTACGTTGACCCACTTTGGGGTTACCCAAGAAAGACGTTGTTGAACGCAGTGCGCCAACAGGTGGGCGAGCTAGGGTACGACTATATGAGAAACGAGCAATCACATCTTCAACCACTTCGATGTTCATATCGATATTTGGTAAAAATTCTTTCGTGCTGCCTTCACCGTTTGAGAATGTACGCTCATCAGCATAAATGTATGACCATTCGTTGCCGTTTACCCATTCCATTGCAACAGCAGGGCGCTCTAGGCTGTTTGCTGTAACATCTGTTGATTCGTAACGTAAGCCTGCGGTAATGTTAATTGGCATGCCGTTGAATTCTGTTTCGAAGTTAGCTTGTGCATAAAATGCCGTCGTTTCTTCGCTAACACGGTGGTCATCATCAATTGGACCCGCTTGCACCTTGCCGTTTACATCCGCTGGCCAACTACATGCACCAATGCCGCCATCAGGGTGGTCACAGTCAATGCTTTCGGCGATTGCAACGATTTCATCAAAGTCAGCATCGTAGTAGTAGTTTAATAGCTTGTCGCTACCGCCACCAGAGAAGCCATCAAGTAAACCAGAGCTGTCAACACGCGTAAACATGCTGTCATCATACCAATCAGCAGAATTTAGCCACCAACCAGCCGCTAACTGACCTGAATAAGCCGTGGTAGTACGGAAATCAACTTTTGTATGTGATACACCAAAGTTAATGCTTGAAAGCGCGCCTGTGTTTTCATTGTACCAAGTACCTTTTAACTGGTACTGGTCTAGATCGTTAGTGTTCGTGTCTTTATTAACACCAGCGAATAGGGTTCCCATATCGCTTGGTAATAGCTCTGCTTGACCGTTGGTCAATGTCATATCGATCAGTGGGATTTCTCCTTGGCTGAAGTCAGCCATTTTCTCATCAATATTCACTGTTGGGTTTTCACACCATGAACACGATGTATTACCAATGATCATAAATGCATCATGGCCAAGACCAACCCCAGCACTTTCTGCTGATGAGTTGTGAGCATCAAACTCGATGTTTAAGTTATCAGTTACTTGCCAATCAATGTTTAAACCCAGTGATTTGTTTTCGTTTTCTGTGGCACCACGGTTAAGGTTTGTCGAATAATCACCACCAATTTCAGTAACTTTTGTGTAAGTGCCATTTTCGTTGATGTTCGCTGAACTTACGTTACCACCATTATTGAACCACACACCGAAACTACGACCGTCTTTTTCAAATTCAAGTTTTGAGTAGGTGTAATCGAGTGTTGCTGTAATACGGTCTGTTGGCGCGTATTGCAATACAAGTTGACCGTTAGTACGTTTACGTGTGTTGTCCGAGAAGGCATAACCGGCATTTTGTGGATACCATGTTGCCCCATCGGCACGTTGATTGTTGTCTGTTAATGCTAAATCTGGAGATGACGAAATATCAACATTCGGGATCCAGTTATCAACCGCCATTGCTTGCTCGCGGTTGTTACGCTCTTGCACTGAACCTGAAATTAAAACACCAAAACGGTCATCATTGAAAGTGTTGCTGTAAATGCCAGAAACTTCAGGTGTAATATTATCGCCAGTTTCGTTTGATGTATCATGAACCGCTTTTGCACCAATTGATGCCTTAAGACCAGGGTTCGATAATGGTTTTGCTGTAGTGATATTAACGGTTGCACCGATACCACCACTAGGTATGTCTGAACGAGCTGTTTTGTATACTTCAACACCGCTGACGCTTTCAGTCGCGATATCACCAAAATCAAATGAGCGGCCGCCCGTTGTTGGCATTTGGCGGTTGTTTAACGTGACTAAGTTAAACTCAGGACCAAAGCCACGTACAGTGATTTTACTGCCTTCACCGTTACTGCGGTCTATAGACACACCTGTAATACGTTGCAGAGATTCTGCTAAGTTTGTGTCTGGAAACTTACCGATATCTTCTGACGTGATTGCATCAACAACACCTGCAGATTGACGTTTGATATCCATTGATTTTACAAGGCTACCGCGGATCCCCGATACTTGTATTACTTCAATATCACTCGCTTTCTCGGATTTTTCTTCGGCAGCAGCTGAGTGAGGAACTAGCGCGCTTAATCCCATTGCCATGGAAAGGCTAATGGCAAGCTGCTTTTTCTTGAATAGTGTGTGGTTCATGCAAATCTCCAGATTTGGTTTTATTTTTCGTGTTTGTTGTCTAAATGTAAGCGCTTACATTCTATTGCAAAAAAAATCGCCGAACCCGATTTTTATAAATGTAACCGCTTACAATAAGTTATTAGAAAGTTAAACAATGGTCAATATAAATCACTTTTTAGTTGGCAATTAATATGTATGTTCATGTTATTATAAGGAATAATTAAGTGTAACTTTTTGGCTTTTTAACGGGTTTTGCAGCTGTTTTAGGTAAAATTAGATAATTCAATTAATGTTAATATAGTACAAAAGGTGTTGTAGATTATAAGGAACCCACAATGCACTCAGTCAAATTTGTTAACGAAATAGTGACACCAAGTAAAGTGGTGTGTGTTGGTCGAAACTATGCCGCTCATATCGCAGAGCTCAATAACGAAACACCGACCAGTATGGTGTTATTTGTAAAACCGAACAGCGCATTAACGCAGTCGCTGTATGCTAAGCACGGTTCTGAGCAATTACATTACGAAGCAGAGTTGTGTTTTTTAGTTAAAAATAAACAGCTTGCTGGTGTTGGCCTTGGACTTGACTTAACCAAACGCGATTTACAAACTCAGCTAAAACAAAAAAGCTTACCCTGGGAGCGTGCTAAAGCCTTTGATGGAGCTGCACTTTTTACAGAGTTTGTGCCAGTCAATGAGTCAGGGCAGTATCAATTTAGTCTACACATTGATGGTAAATTAGCCCAGCTTGGCGACACTCAGTTGATGATCCACACTGCTCAGCAGATTTTAGCTGAGATCAATGAATTTATGAGTTTACAGGATGGTGACATCATTATGACAGGCACCCCTGAGGGAGTGGGTAAAGTTATTTCAGGTGCCACTTTTAATGTGGCGCTAAAAGATGGCTCTACTCAAGTTCTAACCCATCAATGGCAGGCGATTTAAGTGGCGCTAAGATAAATCGTTGGTAGTAATTTAAAAAATCAGGAAAACTTTCCTCTAACCAAGCTCGTTGGTTTTGTTGATATTTTTCACTTGGTAATACGGTGTTTTTAAGCGCGTTATTAATGTCGACTAACACGCGTTGTGCATAATTATTGGGGGCGCTGGTTGAGCAGCCAATCGCACCCAGCACAACATGCTGTTCAGGGTCACCGATGGCGAGTTTTTTTATATCTTGCTGGTATTTATTATTGTAATAGTCTGCCACAAATGGGTAATCAATGGTGTAGTCAATATAGCCGTGCTCAAGCTGCGTGAGTAGTGCATAACTTGCTTGACTGCCGGTACTGCTCAGTGCTGCATAGTCATAAAGCTTAATGTTTTTTGCAATGTTATCCAGTGTGTTGCCAAACTTGCGTGCATCATTTTGACCATACATAAAGTGTGCATCCGTTAACAGCGAAATTAATGACACGGGATTACCGTGAGCTTTATAAATTTTTTCAGCTTGCTCGCTATTACTTAAGATAGTAAACGGTGGGTAAACCGTGGTCGGAATAGAGTAAGTAACGCGATGTGTTTTTTGTTCACGATGAATCATACACGCATAACAAGCCATGTGGCCTTCATCTAAATATTTACTTGCTCGCTTTTGTGGGATTGTCACCTTGGTATGTTTTATGTGTGGCAGGGCGGTGATGAGTAAATCGGTTATTTCGTTACATAAACCCGCGTGAGGAGTTGTTTCATTTTTTTCGATATAAAAAGGCCCGCTATCGTTTTCGAGCCATGTAATTGATAGTTGTTCAGAAGCATGCACATACGAGCCAAGTAATAAGCTAGAAATAACATAGAATGCTTTTTTTAGATGTTTTCTCATCGTTTACCTTACAACTCAATAACGATGATTAACTATACACCAAAGTATTGAAAATAAAATAAACAGCAATTAAAAATGGTTATATAGTATTGGTTTTGGCGGGATTAAAGCCTATCAAACGATAGGCTTTACAGCATTAAAATGGCATTGGGTAGCGATTAAATACCTGTGCTATTTTTTCAAGTGCCTCATCGGTGAGCGTCACTGAGAAAGCATCAATATTTTCTTTTAACTGCGACATTGACGTGGCACCGATGATGGTTGAACTGACACCATCGACCTGATCACACCATGCAAGCGCAAGTTGTGAAGGGGTTAGATTAAAGGCATTCGCTATCTCTACATACTCTGCGATAGCTTGTTGCGACTGAGGCGTGTCTCTAAATAGGCCATTGCGTTGTACCAGTGTCCAGCGGCTACCTTCAGGGCGCGCACCATTAAGGTATTTACCACTTAACATACCACCACCAAGGGGTGACCAAGGTAAATACGCAATATCTTCGTGAATACATTGCTCGATTAAGTAAGGCCAGTCTTTGGCATGCAGTAGACTAAATTCGTTTTGAATAGACACCATGCGCGGCAAATTATGTTGCTCACTTAAACGCAAGTATTGGCTAATACCCCATGGACTATCATCAGAAAGACCACAGTGTTTAATTTTACCGGCTTTAACACAGTCATTCAGGCCTTCAAGAATATCGAGCATACCTGCAATATTTTGCTCGGTGTCGGCATCTGAAAAACGCACAATGCCGGGCCATTGTTTACCAAAATGCGGCGAGGTGCGGTTAGGCCAATGAAGCTGATATAAGTCGATAACATCAGTGTGTAATCGTTTTAATGAGGCATCAACGGCGTTAACCACCGCTTGACGAGTGATATCTTCGCCTTCACGAACCCAAGGTAAACCATTACCGGCAATTTTAGTCGCAATAACGAGGTTTTCACGTTTATCTTTATTACGTGCAAGCCAATGACCAATAATCTCTTCGGTCTTACCATAGGTGTCGGGCGAGGGCGGTACGGCATACATTTCTGCCGTGTCGATAAAATTAACGCCTTTATCTAACGCATAGGCAATTTGTTCATCGGCATCAGCTTGGTTATTTTGCATACCCCATGTCATGCTTCCTAAGCAAACACGGGAGACGTCAATACCACTTCGGCCAAGTGGGCTATAAAGCATATTAGTTCCTTGTTAATCGTTAGAGTGGGCTTTAAGTGCAGCTAAAAGCTCATCGCTTAGTTCTGCTTTTTTACCCGTAGTAAAGTTAAACATGACAACGTGTGATGAGCCAACAGTGGTAACTGCCTTTTGGCTCTCACTGAATACGGTGTAGTGCATCATAAAGCGATCTTTTTCAATGTCACTTATGGTTACACCAACATGCACGGAATCTGGAAACGTCACGGGGCGTTTATAGCGAGCATTGTTTTCGCTGATCACCGGACCCACGCCTGTTGCTTGTAAATCTTTAAGAAAGCCTAATTGTGTAAAAAAGTCGATACGAGCGGTTTCAAAGTAACGAAAATAGACCACATTATTCACATGCTGAAGGGCGTCCATTTCACCCCATGCTACATTAATTTTTGTTCTGATAGGGTGTTGTTCTATAAACGATTGCATAGCAAATCCAGGTTAATTGTGAGAAAAGCTAGGTTAGCAACATGCTGCTTTTAGCTCAAGAAAATTAGAAAACTAAGTATATTGTGCTAACTTTATAAGTTCACGCTTACGTAAAGTGTGAGTAAATCGAACACACATGAAGGACCTAGTTATGCAGCAACTAACAGCGAAAATGATAAAGTGGGCAGTATTATTCATCTTACTGGCTCTGGCTCTACTGTGCTACAGTATGGGCACAATGTCTGGGTTTATCGTACTAATTGTCTTGGGACTTTTTCTCGAAGCCGCCTTTTGGTTATTTGGAGCACGGCTGTTTAATCGCAAAAAAACACGCGAGCAAACACGTCAAACCTCTTAGTATGTTCGCTTGCACTATCAGGTAGATTAAACAATAATAACTGTATAAATGAACAGTTGTTGTATGCCTGATGAAAAAATTCATTCATATTGATATGGATTGCTTTTTTGCTGCAGTAGAGATGCGTGACAATCCTGCACTTGCCAGTGTGCCTCTTGCGATTGGTGGGAACAGTCGCCGTGGTGTGCTTTCTACGGCCAACTATATTGCGCGCCAATATGGCGTTCGTTCAGCTATGTCTAACTACCATGCTAAACAATTGTGTCCTGATCTAGTCATTGTGCCCGGACGAATGCATGTATACAAAGAAGTCTCTCAACAAATCCGTGAAATTTTCGCTAAATACACTGACCTGATTGAACCCTTATCGCTTGATGAAGCTTATTTAGATGTTACCCAAAGCAGTGCATGCAGAGGCAGTGCGACTCTAATGGCTGAGCAAATTCGACAAGAAATTTTTACCACAACAGGCCTAACTGCATCGGCGGGTATCGCACCGATTAAATTTATTGCCAAAATAGCCAGTGATGAGAATAAACCCAATGGTCAGTGCGTGGTACTGCCTGAGCAAGTGGATAGCTTTTTAGCCAAGTTGCCGCTAGGCAAGATCCCAGGTGTAGGGAAGGTGACGCTTGAAAAATTGCAACTTAAAGGCTTATACACGGGAGCTGATGTTCGCGAAAAAGGGGTTAATTGGATGCAGCAACACGTGGGGAACTTTGGTGTTTCGCTTTATCAAAAATGCGCAGGAGAATACGTAGGTAAAGTGTCTACGGAACGCGTACGTAAATCGCTGAGTGTAGAACACACTTATGAATTCAACAAAAATAGCTTAGCTGAGTGTTTATCTGAGTTACCCCGTTTAATGACAGAGTTAGTACGCCGTTTAGAAAGGCAGCAACTGAGTAACAGAATCAACAAATTATCAGTTAAAGTGAAGTTCGCAAATTTCACAGTGACCAGTGCCGACCAAAGTCATCATCAGTTAGATGACAGCATTTTTACAGAGTTAATGAGTAAAGCGTATGAACGCGGAAATAATAAACCCGTCAGACTCTTGGGCATTGGTGTGGGAATAAAGAGTGAAGCCCACGAGCATTTTCAGTTAAGTATATTAGACTAAAGGTTAACACCTAGGTTGTTTAAAGTTTGTTAGTGTTTAGTGTGGGGTGTTGAACCATTTGTGTTCACGGCCTCTAGACAACATTATAACTACATAAGAGAGATGACTATGCAATCGGTCGTGATCGTGCTGCTCGGAATAGTCGGTATGTTATTCGGATGGTTTGTTTATTCGAAATTCATCGCCGAAAAAATCTTTAAAATGGATGATAACTTCGTCACACCTGCTCATGAGCTTGAGGATGGTGTGGATTATGTACCCACCAATAAGGTCGTGTTGTGGGGCCACCATTTCACGTCTGTAGCAGGTGCGGCACCGATAGTCGGTCCTGCTATTGCTGTTTATTGGGGCTGGGTGCCTGCCGTGTTATGGGTCGTATTTGGAACAATCTTTTTTGCTGGCGTCCATGATATGGGGGCTCTTTGGGCCAGTGCTCGCAACAAAGGTAAGTCGATGGGGGCTTTGTCTGAAAGCGTCATCGGTAAGCGTACCCGTGCGTTATTTATGATTGTGGTATTTTTAGTGCTACTGATGGTGAATGCGGTGTTTGGGGTTGTTATTGCTAAATCATTTGTATCCCAGCCAAATGCGGTTTTTCCTGCTTGGTCAGCCATTGTTGTGGCCCTTGTTATAGGCCAGTTACTGCGCCGTAAAGTTTCTTTAATTCCTCTGTGTTTAATTGGTGTCGGTATCCTTTATTACACCATTTATCTTGGCAGTAGTATGCCCATTGCGTTGCCAGATGAGATGTTTGGCTTAAGTGCAAACGCAAACTGGATCATTATCTTGTTCATCTACGCTGCAATTGCTTCTTTACTGCCTGTGTGGATGTTATTACAACCTCGCGATTTTATTAATGGTATGCAGTTGCTGGTTGGTTTAGTGCTTTTATATGGCGCGGTCTTTATTTCAATGCCAGATATCACCGCACCTGCATTTAATACGCAAACGGCAGTGGATACGCCGAGTATTATTCCGCTGTTGTTTGTCACCATAGCCTGTGGTGCAGTATCGGGTTTCCATGGAATCGTGTCATCAGGTACCAGCTCTAAACAGTTAAACAAAGAAACTGACGGTCGCTTTGTTGGGTATTTAGGTGCTGTGGGCGAAGGCATGCTTGCACTTATTACGCTGGTAGCGGTAAGTGGTGTCGCATTGGCTGTATCACCTGAAGAATGGCATGAAATTTACAGCCACTTAGGAGCGGGGAGCGTGAGTGCCTTTATCAACGGGGGTGCAAACTTAATCGAAAGTGGTTGGGGTATTTCACAAGAAGTCGCGTCGACCTTACTTGCGGTAATGGTGGTGCTATTTGCAGGCACGACAATGGACTCTGGCGTTCGTTTACAACGCTACATTATTCAAGAGTGGGGTGATATTTATAATATCAGTATTATTCGCAATGGGATTGTCGCAACGCTCGTCGCTGTGCTGTGCTGCTTGCTACTTGCCTTTGGTGCAGGTGGTGCCGATGGCAGCGGCGGAATGATCATTTGGCCGCTGTTTGGCTCTACCAACCAAATCCTTGCAAGTTTAACGTTACTGGTTATTTCGGTAATGTTAATCAAAGCGAATCGTCCAGCGAAGTACACGTTAATACCGATGAGCTTTGTACTGGTAATGGCATTTTTCGCGGGTGTGATTAAGCTAGGTGAATATTACCAACAAGGCAACTGGTTACTTGTAACACTCGATTTACTGGTACTGGTGATCAGTGTGCTGGTGATGCTAGAAGCATGGTCTGTCATTGTGAAACATCGCAAAGACAACCAATCTGTGTCAGAGCAGTAAACTTTGCTTGCCAGCCGCTCATTTGCACGGCTGGCAATAGCGCGTTAAATCAATGATAATAAGGTCCTATGTTTCTAACAGCAGGACCTTTTTTTATGGCATACCCTCATGCAGTTGTCGCCTCTCAATTAGCTGATGCAGATCACGATGCATTGATTATTATCGGTGATAATTTTTCGTCTTTAGCCGATGCAAGCTTAAGCCACGCTATCAGTGCTCAACAAGCCATTGATGCACGTATCTCTAAGCAAGTCACATTACTTGTGATTGACTCAAAGCGCGTTATTTTAGCGCCTACAGGTCCGCTTAATCGCGATTATGACGATGTACGTCGTTATTTTGATGCTGCTAAATTAGCCGTGCTAGAAGCAAAAGCTTCGGGCAGCACCAAGCCTGCTATTTTACTTGCGAGTGCACACCACGATGCGCGTTACAAACATGCACTTGAAGTTGCCTTTTTAGGTGCTTGCCAAGCATTATGGCAGCCACTTGAAGCGCGTGAGTTTCATGGCCAAGCGATTGAGCCAATCAGTCAAATTAGCTTAGTGGGTGCTGATGAGGCCATGGTTAAAGCATTGAATGCAATTGCCGCAGGCCAATATGCTGCGCGTGACTTATGCGGTACAGAGCCTGAGCGCATGGCACCGCCACGTTTTGCCGATTATTGTGTTGAGTTATTTGCGGGCAGTAAAGTGTCTGTTGATGTGATTTCAGATATCGACACTATCGATAAAGATTACCCAATGATGAGCACTGTAGCGCGTGCATCATACGCTGTTGAGCGTCATCATCCACGTGTTGTTAAGCTTGAATATGTTCCTGAGGGTGACATTGAGCGTACGTTAATGTTCGTTGGTAAGGGGCTTGTTTATGATACCGGTGGTGCCGACCTTAAAGTGGGTGGCTTTATGGCGGGTATGAGCCGCGATAAAGGTGGCGCAGCATCGGTCGCTGGTTTTATGAAGTCAGTGGCTGATTATGCACCTAAAGGTGTCAAGGTGATTGCTTACTTAGCCGTGGTTCGAAACTCAATTGGTTCTGATTGTTTCGTGCCTGACGAAATCATTACGTGCCGTGAAGGCGTTCGTGTACGCATCGGTAATACCGACGCAGAGGGGCGTTTAGCAATGGGTGATTTACTCAGTGAAATGAAAGACCGCGCATTAAATGAAGTAAATCCAGAGCTATTCACTGTTGCAACGCTAACAGGTCACGCAGCACGTGCGATGGGTCCTTACAGCGCTTATGTTGAAAATGGACCCGCTCGTCAAGCGCAGGTTTCACGTAAAATTGCTGATTTAGGTGATTTATGGGCTGATGGCGCAGAGGTCTCTCGCAGCCGTCGTGAAGACTACGACTTTGTTAAGCCTCGTACATTAGCCGATGATGTACTTTCGAGTAACAATGCACCGTCAGCTGTGACTGCACGTGGACACCAGTTCCCAATGGCATTCTTAGCGATTGTAGGTGGTTTAGATAAGCATGGCACTGAATCAGCACACCCATTACCGTATGTTCATATGGACATCGCGGGCAGTGGTGTAGAAGGCGGTGATTGGCAACATGGTAAGCCAACCGCAGCAGCTGTCAGCAGTTTATTTGCACGTTATTGCTTGTAATATTTAAGCATTAAAAAAGCCCCGCAAAAATGAAGCGGGGCTTTTTTTCGTTAAAATTTAGCTTAATCAAGTCTAAAGCGATTTACCACATCGCTCAGTGCTTGTGAGCTTTGCTTTAAGCTTTCACTGGCATCTGATAGCCCTTGGGTATTAGATAGTGACTGTTCGGTTGATTGTGACAGCTCATTGATACGTAAGTTAACTTCATCTGCCGCACTCGTTTGTTGTTCTGTGGCGCGGGCTATTTGGCTATTCATATCTTTAATAATTGTGACCAAACGCTCAATTTCACTGAGTGAGCTGCTTGCTTCACCTGCTTGTAAGACGGTTTCGCTCGACAGTTGTTGACTGGCAGATACCGCATCAACCGCAGCTTTAGCACCTGCTTGTAACTTACTGATCATGGCCTGAATTTCATCAGTACTTTTACCGGTACGGCTAGCCAGTGTACGCACTTCATCGGCTACGACAGCAAAGCCGCGCCCTTGCTCTCCCGCGCGCGCCGCTTCAATCGCGGCATTAAGCGCAAGTAAGTTTGTTT
Organism: Pseudoalteromonas sp. JSTW; assembly: GCF_013423925.1. Lineage (NCBI taxonomy): Bacteria > Pseudomonadati > Pseudomonadota > Gammaproteobacteria > Alteromonadales > Pseudoalteromonadaceae > Pseudoalteromonas > Pseudoalteromonas sp. JSTW. The sequence continues at coordinate 2,787,020 of NZ_CP058972.1, read as the reverse complement.
GCTCTGCTATGCTGCGAATAACATCCAGTACAGAGCCTATATTGTTACTCTCTGCTGCAAGGTCAGTGGTTACCTTACTAACCTGCTCAATATTATGCGACAGAGTTTCAATAGCGGTAATGGTTTTGTTGAGCACCTGTTTACCGGTTGAAGCATTTTGCGCCGCGTCGTTTGCTGCATGCTCAGCTTGATCTGCATTTTGGCTAACATCATGAATTTGATGAGTCATTTCTTCCATTGCGGTGGCAACTTGTGTTGAGCTGTCATTTTGCAGTTCAATAAAAGAATGATTGGTTTTAGTGGCATCATCCACATTGTGGGCGTACTGATTGACCTGTTGAGCATTTTGCGCGACTTGCTTGAGTGACTCTCGCATTTTTGCAGTGTATAGGTTGAAGTAACGCGATAGCCGAGAGACCTCATCATTGCCGTTTTCATCAAGTTGTTGGGTTAAATCACCTTCACCTTGCGAAATGTCTTTCATCATATCAGCAGCCAATTGAGTTGGTCGTAATATACTATTTGCAATTAAATAACTGAGCGCAATTAACAGACCAATAATAACCACCGCAGTGATAATGACGTGATTTCGTAGTGAAGCAAATGCATCTTCAATGGTGTCAATGTAGACACCCGAACCAATAATCCATTGCCATGGTGTGAAACCCTTAACATAGGCAATTTTGTCAACGGGTTGATCCTTTCCAGGCTTAGGCCATTTGTATGGAACAAACCCTTCGCCTTGTCGTTTAACCACGTTCACCATGTCAACAAACAGGTGTACCCCGTCGGGGTCTTTATTGTTGGCAAGTGATTTACCTTCAAGCTCTGGTTTGAATGGGTGCATAACCATCGCAGGTTGATAGTCGTTTATCCAAAAGTAATTGCTTTTGTCATAGCGAAGTGCAGCGATAGTATCCAGCGCAGCTTGTTTTGCTTGTTGTTCACTGAGTTTACCTTGTTGGAATAAAGCATAATTGTGTTCAATAATGCTGTGGGCTGACTCCACTAGGTTTTGAGTTTTGGTGTATTGCTCTTGTTCTAAAGAATCATATTGCTTCATTAAGCTTGAGATACTTAAAAAGATCAATCCAACCACCACTACACTAACCAACATGGCAAGGCGTTGTAAGATTGTAAAACGGCGTAAGTAGTTCATGTGTATTCCTTGGTCATGCTTGTCTAAAAGCAATATGTTAAGTGTAGTTAAAACAGGTATTAAATCTAGTTGTGGATGGAATACATTGAGACAAAAAAAAGGCTGATTGGACAATCAGCCTTTAGTCTAAGTTACCGAATTTAAATTTAACTATTGTACGTTAAAGTGACGGTTGAAAAAGCTTGTGATAGTTTGGTGCAAGTGTGTTTGCACACTCTTACCACGTAAACTGTGCTTAGAACCTGGGTACGTCATCATCTCAAACTGCTTTTCTTGATCTTGCAGTTGTTTAAATAACTTCGTGGCGTGAGTAAATAACACGTTGTCATCAGCCATGCCGTGGTAAATCATTAGCGGTCCTTTTAAGCCTTCAGCATAAGGGAAAACGGCACTTGCTTCGTAGCCTTTTGCATTTGTTGCAGGGTGGCCTACGTAGCGTTCTGTGTAGTGTGTGTCGTAAAGTGCCCAGTCGGTCACTGGCGCGCCCGATACACCCGCTTTGAAATAATCACCGGCTTTAAACATGGTCATCAGTGCCATATAGCCACCGTAACTGTGACCGTAAATACCTATGCGCTCAGGATCAACGTAATCAAGAGTGCGTAAGAACTCAACCCCTTTAATTTGGTCAGCGACTTCAGCAACCCCTAAGTGTTTATAGATAACGTCTTCAAACTTTTTACCACGGTTGTAAGAGCCACGGTTATCGAGTTGAAAAATAACGTAGCCTTGCTGTGCCATGTATTGGAAATACAAGTTTTTGCTGCGCCAGCTATTTGTCACTCGTTGGGCATGTGGGCCGCCGTATACGTTTACAATAACAGGGTGCTTTTTACCATCTTGATAGTTAGTCGGCTTGAATAAACGGTAATGCATTATTTGGCCGTCTTCAGCTGTTAATGTACCGTATTCAGGAGTGATTAAATCGTCTAAGTACGGTGTAAGTGGATGCGACTTATCGAGTTTGTTTTCTTCAAGCCAGGTAATAAACTCGCCGTTAATTTTACGAAGTGCGGCTGAACCTGGTTTATTAACCGATGAGCTGTTGTCGATAAAGGTTTTATTATCTTTGGCGATAACCACATTATGATAAGCACCAAGCTCTGTTATGCGCTTAATATCCCCTTTTTTGAATAACGGTGCACTGTATAAATGGCTTTCAAGAGCGGTGTCTTTACGCGCTGCAAAATACACAATGCCTTTTTTCTCATCGATTCCTTTTAAGCTATCAACCACCCAGTCACCTTGCGTGATTTGGCGGATCATCTCGCCATTTGTGCGGTACAAATAAAGGTGTTTAAAGCCGTCACGTTCAGAGGCCCACACGAAGTGTTTTTTATCGTTTAGGAACTGTAGATCAAAGTGTAAGTTAATCCATGTATCGCTTTTTTCTGTTAGGGCGACCTTTTGCTTTTTCGTTTCACTGTTGTAAAAACGCAGCTCTAACGTTTGCTGTGAGCGGTCTTGCCATTGATAAGATAGCGTTTTGTTATCTTTTAACCAGTTGGCGCGAGCAATGTAGATATCTTCGTCTTCGCCTAAATCAACCCAATCAGTTTGTTGGTTGTTAATGCTAACAACACCGAGTTTAATTTTAACGTTGTCTGTACCCGTGAACGGGTAACGCTGGTTGAAAAGCTTTACTTCATCAGCGTAAATTTCGTTTCGAATCGCTTCTTTTACAGGGCTTTCATCGACACGCGTATAGGCAATTTTTGTTTCATCACCTGACCACCAGTAGCCCGTCATGCGGCCCATTTCTTCTTGAGCCACGAATTCAGCCATGCCGTTTTTAATAACGCCACCGCCGTCTTTACTTAACTGGATTTCTTGACCCGTTTTTAAGTTCAGTGCGTAAAGGTTTTGCTCGCGAATAAACGATACAAAATGACCTTTCGGTGAAAAACGTGCATCGGTTTCGAATGCTTCGGTATCGGTCAGTTTGCGGCTTTTAGCTGAGGCAAGTTCGTAGTAATAAAGGTCGCCATTCAGTGGGAAAAGCAGTGCTTTACCATCTTTTGACCATTTATACTCTAAAATCCCTTTACCAAAGATACGCTGACGCTCACGTCGTGCTTTTTCTTCATCTGATAGGTTTTCTGGGCCTGAGAATAGTGCCGCAGAGTCAACTAATAAGCGGTTTTTGTTATCTTTTAAATTGTATTCCCACAAGTCATAACGGTTGTAGTCGTCGGTTTTACCTTGTAAGTAGGTAACGCGGCTACCATCGGGTGAGAATTTAAGTTGTACAGGTGCTTTACCTGCTAAACTAGGATCGTCAAAAATACGCTCTAGTGATAGTGGTTCAGCATTCACACTCAGTGCTGTTGCCACTATTGGTAAGGCAAGTGAGAGAGATTTAATTTTTTTTAGCACAGGGGTACCTTCGCTCGAATAAAAACTGCCACGATGTTAATGGTAAGCTTAGGCAACTGCAACTAAATGCTATAAAGTAGCAGGGGTACAACTTAGATTTAAGGACTTATTGATGAAAAATGCTGATATGCCATTTTCCTTGGCACCTGAATTACAGCGTGATTGTATTGAATTAGCAGATTGGCCACTGTGTAAAGTATTGCTAATGAATGACAGCCAATATCCGTGGTTTATTTTAGTCCCGAGAGAAGCGGGTTTAAAAGAAATTATCGACCTTTGTGAAGCGCAGCAAGTGACACTTTTACGCGAGTCGGCCAAACTAAGTAAATTATTACAGCAGGTTTTTAATCCAGACAAGCTCAATGTGGCTGCTTTGGGAAATATGGTGCCACAACTGCATATTCATCATATCGCACGCTTTAAAACAGATGCTGCTTGGCCTGCACCTGTGTGGGGTAAGTTACCGGCGGTTCCGTATTCTGATGAGCAGATTACTTCGCTTAAAGCGTATTTTTAAACGGTGAATATCGAAAATATAGTCCAGCAAATATGAAAAAGTGGCACGTTAGCGCGGCAATAATAACACGTTGTTTTTTTGTGACGATGTTATCTTTGAGTGCCTTTGAGAGTGTGGCAAAAAGTTATTATTTTGTAGGAAGTCATTTTCCTGCCATTTTAGAACAGGATCAGCACGGTTCTCCAACAGGACTCGGGGCTGACATCGTTTATGAAATAGGCAAGCGATTGGGGCATACTATTGTGATTGATATTATGCCGCTTAAACGGGCTTTAAAAATGGTTGAGCAAGGTGATGCCGATGCCATTATTGGCCCTTATAAATCGTTTCAGCGTAACCAATACATGCTCTTTAGTGCATTACCCTTTTATGAAGACCCTATTGTTTTTTATACCAAACCGAATAATGAAGTTACTTGGCGAGGAAACTTCGCCAGTTTAAAAAAAGATGTAATAGGGGTTATTCGTGGCTGGGATTATGGGGTTGAATTTAAGCGCCATGAATCGAGTTTACTGTTATCGGAAGTCGCCAATGTGCGGGCAAGTTTTTTACAATTAATGTATGACAGGGTTGATTTAATTCTAACTCACCCCCGCGCAGCAAGGCCGGTGATAGAAAGTTTGGGTATTGCCGATAAGGTGATCATACTTTCTCCTATTTTAACGGTTAATCAAGGCTATTTTGGTTTTACTAAGCAGCGAGATTTAGCGCAATTTATTGATGAGTTTAATGCTGAGTTTCAAAAAATGTTGCTAAATGGGGAAATCGTAAAACTAAACAATAAATATGGGCTGAGCTTTGTGGCGCATTAATGACTGTTGTTTAAGCATAAAAAAACGCTGCTCGAAAGCAGCGTTTTTTGTTTAAACTCGTTATTACTCAGATGAGAGTGCGTTTAGTTTAAACCTAATACCTCTTTACCTTGTTTAAAGGTCACATCAACAGGGATGTTTGCTTGGCTTAGCTTTTCTAAATCTTTAGCAAGCTCGGCTTTAATTTCACCATGAGTCGCGATTAATTGGTCGACTTTTTGATAATCGCCGTCACCTTGAATCGTTAAGATAAGGCGCGATAGTTTTGCCATCGCTAAGCTCATTTTTTCCATATTTACGCTGTATAAGCCATCTGCATTTTTAGAAAATGCACCTTCTTCGGCAAAAAAGTTAAAACGGATCATGTTTGCTTTACCATGTGCACTTGATGCACCAAAACGCACTGAGCGGAATATACCAGCCATAAAGGTGATGTAGTAATCTTCTAGCGTACCGTCAGTGATTTCACCTTTTTTAAGTAACTGCTCAACCATGTAAAGACCAAGGATATCTGCTTTACCTTCTTCAAGCGCGCTGGCATGCTCTTGCAGTGATTGACGCACAGTCCCTTTGTTGGTGATAGTGTTTTTAATTCCTAAGCCATGTGCGACTTCGTGGAACATGGTGTTTGCAAAAAACGCATCAAAGGTGATGTGTTTACGCTGCTCAGGCACAATTAATTGCTCTGAAATTGGCACTAAGATTTTGTCGAATTTAGCGCGCATCGCGTTTTTAAGCTGTAAACGGCGGGTGCCTTTTTCAAGCTGTACTTGCTCATCATTGGGCAAGTTAATAGCAATTGTTTTGCTGCCGGCATTTGAGTGGCCCGCATAGTAAACAACATCATATGCATTAAGGTCAGCGTCTGAACCCGGTACTTCTTGCTTGTACTTATCGTCTACGGGTAAGCCTTTTTGTAGCTCTGGTAAGAAAGCTGCAAACTTAGCTAAACGCTCACTCCACGCAAGGTCTTTAATTAACACGTAAGACTCGTAAGCGGCACGGTAACCAAAGAGTTGATCTTCGTAGGTTTCGATTGGACCAATAACAACATCAATTGGGTTGTTTTTCATGTCCATCCATGCGAAGTCAGAGGGTTGGAAGTTATCACTAACAAGTGCATCAGCACGCATGCTTAAGTAGTTTGCAAATTCTTTGTCATCGGCAAGTTTACTTGCTTCACGGAGTAAGTTTGCCGCTTTTTCTAGTTCCTGTGCGTATTCTACTGAGTAAGCCACGCTGTATAGTTTGCCATTTTCATCACGTTTAATAACTGAATAAAGGCCTGTTTTATCTTCAACTGTTGCGTTGTTTAACTCTTCTTTAGTGATATCGCTTGGGTAAAACTCTGCGCCAAGTGGCTTTTCTTCATAGCCAGATAAGAACACCTGATCGCCGTTTAAACGGTCCCATGGGCCGTAGTTGATATCTGCAAATTTTTGCACTTTTTCGTCATTAATTTTTGCCAAAAATGCTTCTTTGTTTTCACCAAATGCTTGACGCCAAAATAATGCATCCATGATTTTTGATGCGTCAATAAGTTTGCCAACCATTTGCTTTTGGTTATCGCTTAAGTGGCTTAAGTCTGAGGTTAATGTAAAGTCTGTATAGATATCTAAGCGGTTTCTGTCTGCATTGATTAGTTGCGGATTATTTTCTTCAGTATTTTGAGTCGTTTGCTCTGCAGCAGGCTTTGTTTGAGAAGGGGTCGCTTGTTGGTCAGAACATGCACCTAGAAAAACTGCACCAGATAAGATAAGTGCGTGGCTAATTTTATTTAATGTCATTTTTTTGCCCGTTAAAAAGAGAGAGTCGTTGCTTTGAAAATAAATGTGTAAGCATTAAAGCAAACCTAACATATAAATGGCAAGTTTACTGCGCAGTATATGATTTTAAGCAATTAAATCGGTGTCTTAAAATATAAAAGTAGATTATTACTGTGAATTTCTTAACTTTAGCGCTAACTTAGACAATACTAAAACAATAATTAATCTAACAATGTCAGTCATTAGTTTGGTTTTATAAAAGCAAGCTAATTCAAGAGGATGGCAAAGATATGTCAACAGAAAATGCACTACTGACCATTTTGGTCGACCGAATTAATAATGACACCCTAGTGTTGCCTACTTTACCTGAAGTGGCTGTAAAAGTCAGACAAGCTGCAGACAATCCTAATGTCAATTTGATGCAAATGGCCGATGTGATTTCACACGACCCCGCGCTTTCTGCCCGCATGATTAAGGTGGCGAACAGTGCCTTTATGGGGCGCTCGGTTAAGGTGACAAACCTACACCAAGCTGTAACGCGGATAGGTTTACGGCAAATTAAAAACATTGCAACGGCCATGGCAATGGAGCAACTGTTTGTATCGCACAATGAGTTGATTAAAGGCTACATGGATAAAGCGTGGCAAAAAACGCTGAAGGTGGCTTGCCACTCAATTACCTTAATGGATTTTTTCCTACGTGATAATAAGAAGACGTCATTAAATCGCGACACCATTACGCTAGCGGCTTTAGTGTATAACATTGGCGTGTTACCCATTTTAACGGAAGCCGAAAAACACCCCGAAGTATTTGCGAACCCGAGCTTTCTTGCGCATGCAATTCAAAAATTGGGAGGCAAAGTAGGGGGAGCTATTATGCGAGCGTGGGGCTTCACTGATGAATTTGTTGAAGTTGCTGAGAGCTGGGCAAACCCTAACTATCGTCCTGAGCATATTTGCTATGTTGACTTTATTCGCATAGGCGCGATCTTAGAGGGGATCCTGCAAGTATCAGATAAGTCTTCAGCATTACAGACCTATTTAGATAAAGGTGTTATTTCGTCACTTGATATGTTTAATTCAGATGAATATCACGACATGTTAAATGATGTAAAAGCGGTGTTTACTGAATAACGCATTAAAAAGCGCAGATTACGACTAATCTGCGCTTTTAGTGTCAACAAGCTGATTATAAATCGCTTGCATCTCCTAATCCTTGAGTTAGTTCTTCAAGTAATTGCTTAATTTCTTCAGATGCTAAAATGAAGTCTGCATCTAATTTTACGGCCATATCTTCTTTAGGGATATCGGCGTTTTCTTCTTTAAGTGTTTCTGAGTAGCTTAGTCGTTTTATTGACCCATCGTTTTGCAGCATGAACTTAACTCGCTCTTGCCAATCAAGTGCAAGCTTAGTCACGCGCTTGCCATTTTCTAGATGCGATTTCACTTCATCACACGATAAATCATGGCCTTTAAGTTTAACCTGTGCGCCACTATCGTCTGCTTCTTCAAGTTCTGCATCGTTGCCAATAGCGAACCCCTCAGGCGCATTAAATTGTGTTAGCCAATCGGTTAGAAACACATCGAGATCATAGTTTGCAAATGCGGGCACTACAGGTAACGACCCTAACGATTTACGTAACAAGGCAAGAAGTTCTTCGGCTTTGTTAAAACTACCACTGTTAACAACCACCCAGCCATTCTTTTGGTCAATAAATGCAAACTGTAAGCTCGACTTTTTGAATGCTTGAGGAAGTAGCGTATGCAGAATATTTTCTTTTAGTTCGTCTTTTTCTTTTTTCTTAACTGGGCGGTTTTCTTCCGCTTCAATCTGCTCTACTTTTTCAGCAACCAGTTCGTTAATAACCGCTGCGGGTAATACTTTTTCTTCACGTTTTGCGCACACTAAAATGCTATCTTGAGAAAAGTGCGATAGGGTTTGACCATGTTTACCAAAGGCTTTGGTCCAACCAAACGTTGATAACTCTTGACCACCACATGAGCGAAACAGATCTTGTTCTAGGGCTTTATCGAAGTCTTCTTGGTTGTATGATACGTCTTGTTTAAAACGGTAACAGATAAGGTTACTAAACCACATAATTAGGCTAATCCTTTCATTAAATTTGCCCAATCATAGCAATAAAAAAGTGATGCCGAAATGAATGATTTCGGCATCAGGGGGTTTTGTTTATGTATTAAACATTGAAAGTGGCTTTGGCATGTTTTTAGGGAAACTAATATGGTAATGCAAGCCTTGTCCAGGCTCGCTTGTTACTTCTATATCGCCACTGAGCGTTTGTTTTACTAAGTTAAAAGTAATGTGTGTGCCTAAACCGCTGCCGCCTTGGTCGCGCTTGGTAGTAAAAAATGGGTCAAATAGCTTTTCTAACTGCTCTTGAGTTACACCATTACCGTTATCTTTAAAGTCGATGATAACCTCATCGTCTTCTTCTTTTATAACAATCTCTATGATGCCGCTTTCTATGCCTTCGAAACCGTGAATGAGTGAATTCATGATTAAGTTAGTGAAAATTTGACTAATTGCCCCCGCAGGTAAATTGAGTGTTAAGTCTTCAGGGCAATCTAGGTTTATATGGTGCGATGTTTTTTTAAGTTTAGGGTGTAACGAGCGGATCACCTCGCCTAAATACTCTTTAAAATTAATTGTACGCACCGCTTCACTGGCTTGGTCTACCGCGATTTGTTTGAAGCTGGCGACCAGCTCAGAAGCACGGTCTAAATTACTGGTTAATAAGCTGGTGCTTTGTTTTGCGTCGTTTATAAACTCTTCTAATGCTTTCGGCGAAAGGGTTTTGTCTTTATAGGCTGCTTCAATTTGATTCAGGCGCTCTTGTAAAAAAGAGGTCGCTGTAACACCAATACCAATCGGGGTGTTTACATCATGAGTAATACCGGCAACAAGCCCGCCTAATGCGGCCATTTTCTCTGAGCCTACTAACCGCTCTTGGGCCATGTTCAGTTCATCAAGGTAACGCTGTAGTTCAGTTTGCTTTGTTATGAGCTCTTGTTCGGTTTGTTTACGTAAATCGATTTCTTCAGTTAAGGTGAACTTTTGTTTTTCTAACTCGTATTTTTGTTGCTGTAAGTCCATCATTGCTTGGCTCAAGTTTGATGTCTTACGAGCGACTTCCTGCTCTAATTGCAGGTTTTGTTGATCCAGTTTTTCGTTGCTTATCAGTAATTCTTTTTGTGTATGTTCAAGCTCTTCTCGGTACAGTACCACTTTATCAATCAGGCGATTAAATGACTCTTCCATCACTTTTAATTCGTTATGCTCACTGGTTTGAATGTCGATATGGCGACCTTCTAAATCATTGAGTTCAAGATCTTCTATTTGTTCTGTGAGCTGGGCTAAGGGTTCTGTTAACTGTTTTCTAAAGGCAATTAAGAATAGGATGATCAAAAATGTTGTTTTGATCATCGCATTACCGATTAAGAAATAAATCGAGATCATAATACGGCTAAATACGACGTCTCGGCTTGAAAATAGGGTGACATCACCCACTTGGGTGGCTCTGCCTGAAAACTCAAAAATCAGCGGAAAAGTGTAACCAAATAAACCTGACGGGGTGTCTTCAATAATCGCCTCTTCTTGCACTAGCTGCTGACTGTATAACTCATGTATGTCTAAAGAGCGCCCTAATTGTGATAACACTTCACCACTGTCATCTCGCACAATAATGCCTTCAATCATAGGGATCGCAAGTAACCCCTCAGCTGTGGTGATCGTTTGCTTAGTGTTCAGCTCCCAAATGGCGCGTGTGAGGCTGCGACTGAATGTTTTTTGCAACGTGGTTAATTCATCGCGAATGTAATCCTTGGTATTAACGTACTCAGCAATAACCTGCCCACACGTAACGACAAACGTTAATAAAAAATAAACCGAGAGCACACTGGTTAATAATTTTTTTGACAGGCTTTTTTGTAGCATGGATTATCCATAGCTCCTTGGTGAGATTTGTAATACATTCAGCTAATTCTAAAGTTAGCTAATAAATGATTAAAAATAAATAAATATATCCTTTTTTACGGGATCATTTACAGATTGTAACTAAATCATGAAAAAACTTGACCTTACTGCCTTTTAAAAAGTGTGATATAAAATTAGTCATCTTTAATTTATCCTCTATTAACGCTGTGTTTGCAACAGCGAAGATGTATATTTCATGAGTAATTCTAATTTTTCAGTGCTTGTCTGTGATGATTCAAACGTTGCCCGAAAACAGGTCGTACGCTGTTTAGGTGACTGCATCAGTGCCGACATTAAACAAGCCAGTAACGGCCGTGAGGCACTTGCTTTATTGCGGCAGCAAAACTTTGATTTGCTTTGCCTCGACTTAACCATGCCAGAAGTTGATGGTGTTGCTGTACTTGAAACGATTAAAGCCGAAAAAATAGAGTGTTTTGTGTTGGTTATTTCGGCGGATATTCAAACAGAAATGAAGCAACGAGTCGCAAAACTTGGTGCCATTGATTTTATTGATAAGCCGATAGAACTTGTCCGCTTAAAAACAACTTTGCATAAATTTGGTATTCATTAAGTCTTTATATAACCTAATTGCATAATTTATCTTTTTATTAAGGGTTGACAGACTGGCTGTTTTTAAGGCAGTCTAGGGGCTATGAAAACATTTAATCACGCAACGACCATTATTATTACAACCATCATCCTTACGGGATAGTGGCATAGGTCGGTGCAACAAAATTAAAGGCCTGTGTTCACTAGAACACAGGCCTTTTTTCGTTTATGGGATGAGGAAACATAAATAATGCGAGTATTAAAATTTGGCGGGTCGTCCTTGGCTGACTTCGCATGTTTGCAACAGGTAGCTCAGTTAGTCAAACAAGAACTTAAAGATGAAATGCTATTAGTGCTTTCTGCACCGGGCGGCATGACTGATTCACTCGTTGCGCTAGCGAGTGCAGCAGAGCAGGGGCGTGATTATAGTGAGTTATGGCATGCACTGGTTAATCGTTGTGAGCAGTTAAAGGCGGATGTAGAAGCAGAGTTTGGCGCAGTTGATAATTGGCCTAATTTAAATGACCTAAAAAATAAATTGGATGGTGTTGCATTATTAACGTGCTGCCCAGACCAAGTTAAAGCTTATGTTATTAGCTTTGGTGAGCGAGTGAGTGTAGCGCTCATGCAGCGTATGTTAAAAGAGAGTAATGCGCACTACCTTGAGGCAACCGATTGTATTGCTTCTGTTGGTGGATATATTGATGCAGAAGCAGACTTAGCTGCGAGTAAGTTGCGTTTTCGTGAAGCATTAAAAGCAGCACCAAGTACCATTTACATCATGCCTGGTTTTACTGCGGCTAATGAGCAAGGCGAGCTTACAACACTCGGCCGTAATGGCTCTGATTATTCGGCAGCAATTGCTGCAGCCTGCTTAGAAGCCGATGTTTGTCAAATTTGGACCGATGTTGACGGTGTTTACAATGCGGACCCGCGTTATATCAAAAAAGCCTCTAAAGTAGATTCGCTGTCTTATAAAGAAGCGATGGAACTTTCTTACTTTGGTGCCAAGGTGTTACACCCAAAAACAATTTTGCCATGTGCTAAAGCTGGCGTACCTTGCGAGATCAAAAATACTCATAACCCTCGCGCTGAAGGCTCTGTGATCAGTAACGATAGCGTATCATCAGAACCGGTTAAAGCGTTATCAAGCTTACAAAACCTTGCAATGTTAACGGTCTCAGGACCCGGCATGAAAGGTAAAGTGGGTATGGCATCTAAGGTGTTTAATGCCCTTGCTCATGACAATGTATCGATTGTGTTAATTACACAATCGTCGTGTGAATTTAGTATCAGTTTTTGTGTTCACGAAAGTGATTTAGCGCTGGCTCTAGAAGCGTTGCAAACGGCTTTCGAACTTGAGTCGCAAGCTGGGCTTATTGAACCCGTTCAAGTACAACGTAATTTAGCGATTGTTACTTTAGTGGGCGACAATATGCGAGCGCATAAGGGTCTTGCAGCAAAATTCTTTGCTTCATTAGCGCAAGCGCAAGTCAACATTGTGGCGATTGCCCAAGATTCAACAGAGAGTGCTATTTCTGCGGTTATTGATGGTGAGCTGTGCAATGATGCTGTGAAAGTGTGCCACGAGAACTTTTTTACACATATTCCATCAATCGATATGTTCTTATTAGGCTGTGGTTTAGTTGGTCAAGAGCTTATCCAGCAACTTGAGCGCCAGCAAGCATGGCTTGAAAAGCGCAATATTAAGCTTAATTTGTACGGTGTTGCTAACTCAAAACAACTCTATCTCGACAGTGACGGTATTGCCTTTAGTGATTGGCAAGAAAAATTAGCGGTATCGGAGCAAGGTTTTGACTTAAAACTCGTTGAGCAATTTGTGAAACAAAACCATTTAATCAACCCTGTTATTGTTGATTGTAGCTCAGCCGATAAACTCGCCGCGCAGTATGTTGATTTCTTAAATGCTGGTTTCCATGTTGTGGCTGCGAATAAAAAAGCAAATACCAGCTCATTTGCGTACTATCAAGATTTGATTTCTGCGACACAAAAGAATAACCGTAAGTTTTTATACGAAACCAACGTAGGGGCAGGTTTACCAGTCCTTGATAATTTAAAGTCATTATTTGGCGCGGGTGATGAACTTATTAAGTTCAGCGGCATATTATCAGGCTCATTGTCGTACATGTTTGGTGCTTTGCAAGATGGCCTCTCGTTGAGCGAAGCAACTGTAAAGGCAAAAGAAAGTGGCTTCACTGAGCCAGACCCACGTGATGACTTATCGGGGACCGATGTTGCTAGAAAGCTGCTGATCATTGCGCGTGAGTCTGGACTTGAACTTGAGTTAAGCGATATTGAAGTTGAATCTGTATTACCAACAGGGTTTGCAGAGGGAGATTCGGTTGCTGAGTTTATGGAAAAGCTGCCCAGTCTTGATGCTGCTTTTAATGACCGTATCCAAAGTGCAGCAAGCGAAGGTAAAGTGCTGCGTTATGTTGGCACTATTGAAAATGGTCACTGCAAAGTAGGTATTGAAGCGGTTGATAGTAAGCATGCACTTTATGATATTCGTGATGGTGAAAATGCACTGGCGATTCTTAGCCAATATTATCAGCCTCGTCCGTTTGTTATCCGTGGCTATGGTGCGGGTGCAGAAGTGACTGCCGCAGGTGTATTTGCTGATATCTTAAAAACATTATCACGCTAGGAGAAGGTTATGATCCGTATTTACGCACCGGCTTCTATCGGTAACTTTGCGGTTGGATTTGATGCTTTAGGTGCCGCATTGGCCCCTATTGATGGCAGCCTACTTGGTGATGTGGTTGAGGTATCTGCAGCTGAGCAAGACACATTTGTGTGCTCAGGAGAGTATGCCAGTAAGTTACCAGCTAACGCAGAAGAAAATCTTGCCTATCAGTGCCTTATTCATTTTAAAGCGCATGTTGCACCGGCCATGCCCACCGTGAAACTAGAGCTTAAAAAGAACTTACCAATCGGTTCTGGGCTTGGTTCAAGTGCATGCTCGGTGGTTGCCACATTTGCTGCGCTTGATCAGTTTGCTAAAACTGACTTATCGCAAGAGCAGTTGATTGAACTTATGGCTGATTTTGAGGCGATTGTGAGTGGTGGTCGTCATTACGATAACATCACGCCATGTTACCTAGGTGGTTTACAGTTAACAGGCGATCTTATTCCCAATAAATCCATTGCGTTACCGGTTGATGAGCGCTGGTATTACGTGGCAGCTTTTCCTGGCTTTTCTCTTAATACGGCAAAAGCTCGCTCGGTTTTACCCACGCAACTATCAATGCATGACAGTGTCGAGTTCGCACAAAGATTGTCTGCATTTAGTAGCTTGTTACTGACAGGGCGTTTTGATGATGCCTTATCAATTATGCGTGATGAAATTGCTGAGCCACACCGAGCGCCACTTATAAACGGGTTTAGCGAGGCGAAGCATGCTTTACCAGAACTTGGCGCTGAGATTGTGAGTATTTCGGGTGCTGGACCGACTCTTTTTACAGTGTGTAAAAGTCTAGAAGCCGCTAAGCAATGCGCAGCGTGGCTTAATGATAATTACATTAATGAACATGGTTTTTGCCATATTTGCCAGCTTGATCAGCTTGGCACACGACAGCTATAAAGAATTTAAGGAACTACAATGCAATTACATAATTTAAAAGATGCAACACAACAGGTGTCGTTTATTGAAGCTGTAAAAACGGGTTTGGGTCGTAACCAAGGCGTTTTCTTTCCAGATAGCTTGGCGCCTATTGCTGATATTGATGCTTTATTGGATTTGGACTTTGTTACTCGCAGTAGCAAAATCTTATCCCATTTGATTGGGGATGAATTACCCGCAGACACCGTTGCTGAGATGGTACAAAATGCGTTTAACTTTGATGTAAAACTTGTTGAAGTCGAAAAGGATATTTACTGTTTAGAGCTTTTTCACGGGCCAACATTAGCGTTTAAAGATTTTGGTGGGCGTTTCATGGCAGAGTGTCTTGCACAATTTAGCCAAGGAGAAAAAGTTACCATTCTAACCGCAACGTCGGGTGACACAGGTGCTGCGGTTGCGCATGCCTTTTACAACAAACCGAATATTGATGTGGTTATTCTATATCCGAAAGGCAAAATTTCGCTAGCACAGCAAAAACTATTCACTACGTTAGGCAACAACATTCATTGCTATGCGGTTGATGGCAGCTTTGATGATTGCCAAAGCATGGTAAAACAAGCGTTTCTCGATGATGAAGTAAAAGAAAAGCTAGGGTTAAACTCAGCGAATTCAATCAACATCAGTCGTTTAGTTGCACAGGTGTGTTACTACTTTGAAGCAATAGCGCAATTGCCAAAAGCGCAACGTGCTAAAGCGCATATCTCTGTACCAAGTGGAAACTTTGGTAACGTGTGTGCTGCGATGATTGGCGCTGTACTAGGGATGCCAGTGGCAAAACTTAGTGCAACAACCAACCAAAACGATACGGTGCCTCGTTTCTTGCAAAATAAAGAGTGGGCTCCTAACGCAACGATTGAATCGTTATCGAACGCGATGGATGTGAGTAAACCAAACAATTGGCCGCGTGTTCAGCACATGTTAGATAATGCATGGTTTAGTTATGATGACTTTTATTCAAGCTGTGTCGATGAAGAGACAACCAAAGAGGTGATGAAAAAAATTCATCAAACAGGGTATGTTGCAGAGCCTCATACTGCGATTGCATACCAAGGCTTAAAAGAAAACATTGCACCGGGCAGTGCGGGTATCTTTTTAGCGACGGCACACCCCGCTAAATTTAAAGAAAGCGTGGAAGAAATACTCGAGATTGAGTTACCGATGCCAAAGCCTTTAGCAGATGCGTTAGCAAAGCAATGTCTTGCAGAAGATATTGTGTGTGATTACCAGCTTTTGCGTACTGAGCTGTTAAAAAAACTGGCGTAAAAAACCATAAAAAAGAGCGGCTAAGCCGCTCTTTTTTAATGCAATATTGAATGACTATGCCGGTTTAAAATCCGCATCACAAGAATCACCACAGCGGTAATACACAGTAACACGCCAATCACTGAAACAAGTTCATTTTGTGTCCATTGGATCAAGGTATATGCCGCAATAAAAACAATAAATGGTTTAAATTCATAGTAATAATAGAGCTTTCTTTGATTTACTCGTTGACTCGAATGATCTGTGCGTCTTGCATTTGAGCGCATTCGCCAAATATTTGCACCCAGTAAAAAGAGTACGATACCAATGACTGTAGGCACCACATTATTCGCTAATGTGATGCAACTGATGCCGAGGATAAAGTAGCCATAGGGGGCGGCTTCGTAAAGAGGTTTTGCTAACATGAGATTTTATACCATCCTTGATATTTATTAAGACTATTAGGGTAGTTTGAAAATAGTAAAAAGCAATGCCTGTGTGCTATTTTTTATGCAAATGACATTTTAAAAACCTATGTAATATTTTAAATTCATAAATTTTCGTTATGTATCAATAAAAAAATATCATTATTAAAACACTGTGAAATAAATTCAATCCCTGTTTAAATATGTTCATCTTTACACGATAGGCAAATGTGCGTTTTCAGCGTACAATATAGCCTTCAAAAAAACACCATACACGTTGCCTTAGGAGACCCCATGTTAGAACGTAGCATGAATATTTCGGATTTCGATCCAGAGTTATTTGCAGCCATCACTAAAGAGACGGCTCGTCAAGAAGAGCACATCGAACTGATCGCGTCTGAAAACTACTGTAGCCCACGCGTGCTAGAAGCACAGGGTTCTCAGCTTACAAACAAATATGCTGAAGGTTATCCAGGCAAACGTTACTATGGCGGTTGTGAGCACGTTGACGTTGTTGAACAATTAGCAATTGACCGTGCAAACGAGTTATTCGGCACAGACTACGCAAACGTACAACCGCACGCTGGTTCACAAGCTAATGCGGCTGTTTTCCAAGCGCTTCTTCAGCCACATGACACCGTACTAGGTATGAGCTTAGCTCATGGTGGCCACTTAACGCATGGTTCACACGTTAACTTTTCTGGTAAAACGTACAACGCAATTCAATATGGCCTAAATGAAGAAACGGGCGAAATTGATTACGCTCAAGTTGAAGCACTAGCACTAGAGCACAAACCAAAAATGATCATTGCGGGTTTCTCTGCATACTCAGGTATCGTTGATTGGGCTAAGTTCCGTGAAATCGCTGATAAAGTGGATGCGTACTTATTCGTAGATATGGCACACGTTGCAGGTCTTATTGCGGCTGGCGTATACCCAAGCCCAATCCCTCACGCGCATGTTGTTACAACAACAACTCATAAAACATTAGCGGGTCCTCGTGGCGGTCTAATTGTTTCTGCGTGTGGTGATGAAGAGATCTATAAAAAGCTTAACAGCGCCGTATTCCCGGGTGGCCAAGGTGGTCCTTTATGTCACATCATCGCTGCTAAAGCGGTTGCGTTTAAAGAAGCATTACAGCCTGAATTCAAAACATACCAAGCGCAAGTGGTTAAAAACGCACAAGCAATGGTTGAAGTGTTACAAGAGCGTGGCTATAAAGTTGTTTCTGGTAAAACAGACAACCACTTATTCCTTCTAGACCTAATTGATAAAGATATCACAGGTAAAGATGCTGACGCTGCCCTTGGTAATGCAAACATCACAGTAAACAAAAACTCAGTACCAAATGACCCACGTTCACCGTTTGTAACGTCGGGTCTTCGTATTGGTTCTCCGGCAATTACGCGCCGTGGTTTCAAAGAAGCTGAGTCTAAAGAACTTGCTGGCTGGATCTGTGACGTACTAGACAACATCAACGATGCATCAGTACAAGCAGAAGTAAAAGAGAAAGTTAAAGCAATCTGTAAAAAACTACCTGTTTACGCTTAATTGCTGGTTAAACCGTAATTAAGATAACAATAGTGTTGTTTTTTGCTATTATAAAGGCCGCTTACTAAGCGGTCTTTTTTTGTTTTTTATAAACGGAAGTTTAACCTTATGCATTGCCCTTTTTGCACAGCAAAAGATACTAAAGTAATCGATTCACGACTTGTTGGCGGTGGTCACCAAGTTAGACGCCGTCGCGAATGCAACGAATGTCACGAGCGTTTTACCACCTTTGAAGGTGCTGAACTTGTTATGCCAAGGGTGATAAAGCAAGACGGTAGTCGAGAACCTTTTAACGAAGACAAATTATTAAATGGTCTGCACCGCGCATTAGAAAAACGCCCAGTGAGTACAGAGCAAATCGAAGAAGTCGTTAACGTGATTAAATCACAGCTACGTGCCACCGGAGAGCGTGAAATCTCAAGCCATTTAATCGGCGAGTGTATTATGGAATCGCTCAAAAAGCTTGATAAAGTAGCTTATGTTAGGTTTGCCTCAGTATATCGCTCATTTGAAGATATTCGTGAGTTTGGCGAAGAAATTGCCCGTTTAGGTGATTAAGCATGTCGTTCACTGAACTTGATAGCATTTATATGGCACGCGCTATTGAGCTTGCCAAACAGGGCCGTTTTACCACGACGCCAAACCCTAATGTGGGTTGTGTACTTGTTAAAGACGGCCATATAGTTGGTGAGGGTTTTCATCAACTTGCCGGGCAGGGTCATGCCGAGGTGAATGCACTGGCCGTTGCTGGCGATAATGCCAAAGGGGCAACAGCCTATGTGACGCTTGAACCTTGCAGTCATTATGGTCGTACTCCGCCCTGTGCTGAAGGCCTAAAAGCGGCTGGTGTAAGTAAAGTGATTGCTGCAATGGTAGACCCAAATCCAGCAGTCAGTGGCCGTGGCTTACAAATATTGGCTGATGCAGGTATTGACGTTGCCTCTGGGTTACTTGAGCAACAGGCGCGCGATTTAAACAAAGGCTTTTTGAAGCGAATGGAAACAGGGTTGCCTTTTGTTACCTGTAAAATGGCCTGTAGTTTAGATGGAAAAACGGCACTTAATAACGGTCAAAGTAAATGGATCACGGGTCCGCAAGCACGCCAAGACGTTCAAGCATTTCGCGCACAAAGCTGCGCAATTTTGAGTGGTGCAGATACTGTTATCAGTGATAACGCCAAATTAAATGTGCGTACTGAAGAGCTGCCATTTGCAATGCCAACATCATTGCCGATACGTCAGCCAACACGTGTGATTATCGATTCGCAAAACAGACTCACCCCAGATCTCGCTTTATTTAGTATTGAGAGTCCGGTGATTATTTTCACAACACAGCTTGATAATCAGCAGCAATGGCCACATTTTGTAAAACACGAAGTGGTGGCAGCTAACAAGAATAAAGTTGATTTATCGGCCGTTTTAGCACGGTTAGCCGAATTACAATTTAATCATATTTGGCTTGAAGCAGGAGCAACCCTAGCGGGCGCTTTTGCACAGCAAGACCTAATAGACGAATACATTGTTTATATTGCCCCAAAGTTAATAGGTGATATGGGCAAAAGCTTACTAAACTTTGCAGAAGTAACAGCCATGGGTGATGTCACTCAATTAACGTTTACCGACACACAGATAATTGGCGACGATATCCGCTTAACAGCGTACAAAGCAAAGCAAGCCACACACACTGAAGATAAAGAGTAGCATTATGTTTACTGGAATAATTGAAGCAACAGGTAAAATTGTTGAATTAACACAAAAACAAGGTGATCTTGCTATTCGTATTCAAAGTAATGATTTGGATATGAAAGACGTAAAACTAGGCGACAGTATTGCAACAAATGGTGTGTGCTTAACAGTGGTTACTAAACATAGCGATGGCTTCAGTGCTGATTTATCAAATGAAACCATTAGCCTGACAGGGTTTGCGCACTATAAAAAAGGCCAAACCGTGAATCTAGAAAAGGCCATGCAGCCAATTTCTCGCCTTGGTGGGCATTTAGTGTCAGGCCATGTTGATGGCATCGCGACAGTTGAAAGCATTACCGCCAATGCCAGAGCAACAGAGTACTGGCTAAGTACCGACCATAATTTAATGAAATACATTCCGTATAAAGGATCGGTATGTATTGATGGAATTAGTTTAACAGTGAATGAGGTCGAGCAAAATCGCTTCAAGCTGACCATTGTTCCACACACCGCTGAGCAAACGACGATTGCAGAATTTCAAGTGGGCACGCAGGTTAACTTAGAAGTTGATCAAATTGCTCGCTACTTAGAGCGCCTGATCAAAGGGGCTGAACAACCTTCCCGTTCAGACATATCTATGAGCTTGTTAGCGCAAGCTGGTTTTATTAAATAAGCGAAGATACGTCATTATTAATCATACTCTCATGGGCACATTATGAATTTACACAGCGCGCAAGAAATTATCGATGACATTAAAGCCGGTAAAATGGTTATTTTAATGGACGATGAAGATAGAGAAAATGAAGGCGATTTAATTATCGCAGCAGAGCACATAAGTGCAGATGCTATCAATTTTATGGCAACGCATGGTCGTGGTTTAATTTGTTTAACCATGACTCAAGAGCGTTGTCAGCAGTTAGAATTACCGTTAATGGTTAAAAATAACGGAGCGGCTTTCTCAACAAACTTCACAATGTCGATTGAAGCTGCAAAAGGCGTAACAACTGGTATTTCAGCTGCAGATCGTGCACGCACAGTGCAAGCGGCCATTGCGAAAGGAGCTGTGCCAAGCGATATCGTACAGCCGGGTCATATTTTCCCTATTATGGCACAACCTGGCGGCGTTCTTACCCGTGCGGGTCACACTGAAGCGGGCTGTGATTTAGCGCGCTTGGCTGGTCTTGAGCCTTCTTCTGTTATTGTTGAAATTCTCAATGCCGATGGCACCATGGCCCGTCGTCCCGACCTTGAGGTGTTTGCTAAAGAGCATGGTCTGAAGATTGGTACAATTGCTGATTTAATCGAGTACAGAAATCTAAACGAAACCACCATTGAACGTGTTGCAAAATGTAAGTTGCCAACCGATCACGGTGAATTCGATTTAGTCACGTATAAAGACACCATTGATGGTCAGCTCCACTATGCATTGCAAAAAGGCGACGTATCGAAAGATGACGCTACGTTAGTACGTGTTCACTTACAAAGTACGTTTAACGATATTTTACTGTCAGACCGCAGCGCAGATCGTAGCTGGAGTTTATCAGATGCAATGGCCTATATTGCTGAGCATAACGGCGTATTGGTTATCTTAGGTAAACAAGAATCAACCGAAGATCTTGAAGCAACGGTCAAAGCATTTGCAGCAGAAGATGCGGGTGAAAATGTCAGTCATCGTAAATTCCAAGGCACGTCACGCACTGTGGGTGTGGGGTCACAAATTTTAGCAGACCTTGGCATTGAGAAAATGCGCTTGATGAGTCGTCCGAAGAAGTATCATGCATTGTCTGGTTTCCACTTAGAAGTGGTTGATTACGTTGAGCCGCAGTCTTAATTAACGCACAGCTTAGTTAACAAAATTTACTAGCAAGCTAATTTTAAGGCCAAGGTATTCTTGGCCTATTGCATGTAAATTCAAGGCAGTAAGCGTTGAAAGTAACCGCTGGAGATAGATTTATTATCCAGAGTTCAGGTTAACTAGGCGACTTTTATATTTTTGTGGTATTATGCGCCGTAATTTTTGCGCAATCGCAACCGCTTAAACTTATTTTTTAGGGTTATTAAATGAAAATTATTGAAGGTAACAAATACGCACCGGGCAAAAAATTTGCCATTGTCATTTCACGCTTTAATGACTTTATTGGTAGCAGCCTTTTAGCAGGTGCTGTTGATGAGCTTAAGCGCACAGGTGGTGTATCTGACGACGACATTACTGTTGTTTACGTACCAGGTGCCGTTGAATTACCTTTAGCAGCGAAACGCGTTGCAGCAAAGAAAGAACATGATGCAATCATCGCCCTCGGTGTCGTGATCAGAGGTGGCACACCACACTTTGATTTAGTCGCTGGCGAATCAAACAAAGGTCTTGCACAAGTATCACTTGAGTACGATATCCCGGTTGCATTTGGCGTATTAACCACTGAAAGCATTGAACAAGCAATCGAACGCGCAGGCACCAAAATGGGCAATAAAGGCGGCGAAGCTGCTTTAGGCGCGCTCGAAATGGTTAATGTGTTAGACAAAATTTAAGTTTAAGGAATCTCTGTGAAACCAGCAGCAAGACGTAAAGCACGCATCTTAGCACTTCAGGCCGTATATTCTTGGCAGTTAAGTGCCAACCCAATTGCTGATATCGAACAGCAAATGTTAATTGAAAATGATGTGACTAAAATCGACGTCGAATATTTCAAAGACCTAGCACGTGGTGTTGTTGTTAATTGTAAGCAACTTGATGAGATTGTTGCACCACATTTAGCACGCCCTGCTGATGAGTTAGATATGGTCGAAAAAGCAATTTTACGTCTGTCTGCCTATGAGCTTAAGTTCCGTGAAGACGTACCCTATAAAGTAGCAATCAATGAAGGTATTGAGCTTGCGAAAATGTTTGGTGCTGAAGACAGTCATAAATTTGTCAACGGTGTACTTGATAAAGCAGTTAAAGAACTGCGTAAGTAAGTAACCCCGTAGAGGAGAGCCGGCTTGGGCCGGCTTTTTTGTGTATGAAGGAATTTGAATTAATCAATCGTTACTTTAAAGGTCGCGGTATTATCCGCCGTGATGTAAACCTTGGAATAGGTGACGATTGTGCGTTGGTCACCGTGCCTGAAAACTGTCAGTTAGCCGTGACAACTGATACCCTTGTTGCAGGAGTTCACTTTTTTGATGATATCTCTCCTCGTGCACTTGGACATCGAGCACTGGCCGTCAACTTAAGTGATTTAGCGGCGATGGGTGCAGAGCCTACGTGGATTTCGGTTGGTTTAACTTTGCCAGAAGCAAACGTTGAATGGCTTGAAGAGTTCACTGAAGGGATGCATGAAATTGCCGAATACTTTAATGTGCAAATTATAGGGGGAGACACCACGCAAGGGCCTCTCACCATTACTATTTGTGCAAAAGGTATCGTACCGCAAGGCAAAGCTCTGCGTCGCAGTGGTGCAAAAGTGGGTGATTGGATTTACGTGACAGGCCCCTTAGGTGATGCAGGTGTGGCGATTGAAGCGCGCAAGCAAGGTTTCAATATCGCACCAGAGCATTTATCGTATTTAAATAATCGCTTTGATTACCCCGCTCCTCGTGTTGCCGCAGGACAAGTATTGCGTGGTGCAGCATCTGCAGCAATCGATATCTCCGATGGCTTGTTGGCTGACTTAGGGCATATTTTAGCGCTTTCTCAAGTAAGCGCGGTTATAAATGTTGATAAAGTTCCGGTGTCTGACGCCGTGAATGCGTCAATTCCGCGTGCTGAGCAGTTTGATTATATTTTAAATTATGGTGACGATTACGAATTACTTTTCACTGTGCCAGAAAGTAACAAAAGCATGGTGGATATGAAGCTTCGTCAGTATGGCGTTGAAGCCAGTTGTATTGGACAAATCAAAAATGGCGTAGGCGAAATTGAACTTTTACTTGATGGTGAAAAATTTAACTATCAAGGTAAAGGATTTCAGCATTTTACGAAGGAGCCGGTTTGAGCAGTAACCGTTTATTCAATTTAAAACGTCCACATCAATTTTTTGGTTTGGGTTTCGGTTTAGGTTTAGCGCCTAAAGCGCCGGGTACATTTGGTACTTTTGCTGCGTTGCCACTAATTTTTACTACAATGTACTTTCCACTGTGGTTGCAAATTGTGTTTGCTGTGGTGATTAGTGTGTTTGGTATTTGGGCATGCGGTAAAACAGCTGATGACTTAGGGGTACATGATCATCCTGCCATTGTATGGGACGAAGTAGCTGGTTATTATATCACCATGATTGGTGCTGCTCTCAGTTGGCAGTCACTGTTAGTTGGTTTTTTATTGTTCCGTTTTTTTGATATCGCTAAACCAGGCCCAATACGTATTCTTGATAGACGTTTACATGGTGGTCTGGGCATCATGGCTGATGATATTCTAGCAGGTGTATTTTCATTGATTTGTGTTCAAGCTTTGTTTAAAAGTGGCCTTTTACCTTTTTAAGCAATGAATTAAGGTTTTCTTGGTGGCAAAGGTATGATGCGATTTCTAGTGGTTTGTTTGTTGATGTTTTGTAGCACGTCGGTGTTTGCATCTATCACTGAGTACGTTGTCAAACAATGGAATATCCAAAATGGCTTGCCATCACAATCATTAAAAAGCATTGCGCAAGACGAACAGGGTTATATGTGGCTAGGCACCCAGTTTGGTCTTAGTCGTTTTGACGGTAATACATTTACTAACTTTAATACACAAAATAGCGATTTTTTACCAAGCAATGGTATCAACAAGTTATTAGTTGATAGTGATGGTTTGCTGTGGGTTGGCACCAAAAATGGGTTAGTCACACTCGACCCTGAAACCATGATGTCGCAAACTTTCAATGTGAAAGGCCCCGTG
Organism: Pseudoalteromonas sp. JSTW; assembly: GCF_013423925.1. Taxonomy (NCBI): domain Bacteria; kingdom Pseudomonadati; phylum Pseudomonadota; class Gammaproteobacteria; order Alteromonadales; family Pseudoalteromonadaceae; genus Pseudoalteromonas; species Pseudoalteromonas sp. JSTW. The sequence continues at coordinate 2,762,456 of NZ_CP058972.1, read as the reverse complement.
CGGGACATTTTAGAAGACTCAAAGGGCAGTATTTGGATTGCTGCGAATGGTCTTTATTATGTCGCTCGTAATCAGGTAGCACTGCAACAGAACTCAGCCTTAAGTGTTCCGGTGTCTAACGCGACCGCAATCACGCAAATTGTGGGTTCTGTCAGTCAAATGGCGCTCTCTCCTGAAGGAATTTGGCTGGTAAATGAACGTCACTTACTGCGCTTAACCAATACCTCATCTGATTTTGCGAAACTGCGCTTAGAGTTAACCGCAAAAGTCTCACTTCCCGAGCGTTTAGCACAAACGATTATTCATGATATGGCTTGGCTTGAAGGTAACTTGTATCTTGCTTCTGAGCTGGGTGCTTACTTTCTTGATTTAGACGATGAACTACGCCCATTTCCTTTGCCTAATGCGAGTAACTCGGCGGTGTATAAATTCATGAGTGACTCCGATGGTGCATTGTGGATCTCAACCTATGGGCGACTCTTGTTCCGTGATAACTCGGGTGACTGGCAATGGGTAGAGCCGAGCCAACTTGATCAAAGTATTTGGTTTGCAGATATCTTCCGCGATAACCAAAATAATATTTGGTTAGCAAGCTTTAGTGAAGGTTTATGGCTTGCACATGAAGGGCGTATTGAGCGCCACTCAGCAATTTCTAACATGACCGAGGCGGTAATGGCGATAAGCCAAGCCCCCGACGGCAAGCTGTGGGTTGCTAACCGAAGTGGTGTTGGCTATTTCGATTACAATAAAAACTTTGTTAACAAAATCCCTAGTAATCAATTTGGTCGTGCCGCCGTGCACGATTTGCAGTTTGATGGTGATCGCCTTTATATCGCAACAGGTCGTGGCGTTTTTTATTACGAGAACCAAAGTTTATATACGGTGCCCGGCCGTGCATTACGAGACAACCCAGTGTTTGCTATTAGTCGCTCCAATAAAGGAGGATTTTGGTTAGGGACTGGGCGCGGTATGTATCGTTTAAGTTACGGGGGGCTTACTCCATTTGCCTATAACGCGTTCCTTGGTAGTAAATTTATTACTTATGTTCTTGATGAACAGAACTTTGGTCTTATCGGAACCAGTAAAGGAGCTTACTACTTTACCGACCGCGGTATTGAAAAAATAGGCGACCAAACAAGCTTAGAAAGTGCCTACGTCACCAGTATTTTAAACATTGAAGGGGTTGGCATTTTAATAGGCTCATTAAATGACGGCTTATTTTATCGCAGTACAAAAGGGCAGTGGCGGCAGCTTGATGCCACCGATGGTTTACCTTATGGCTCTATTTTTAGTCTAGTGTATGACAAGCAGTTGAAGCGTATTTGGGTTAGTACCATGAAAGGCGTATACCGTATGCCGGTTGAACAGTTTGGTACTGATATTGAAAGCTTGAAAGTGGAGCAGGTTATCTCATCGTTTGATCGTCAACTCGATGGTAAAGCGAGTCAATGTTGTGCGGGGCTTGGCCATGATGCGGTTGCAGATACAGGAAATTCAATTTGGTACCCAAGCTTGCAAGGTGTTGTTGAGATTCCGAAAAGTGTAGAACTTTTTGGAGTGAAAGCATTAAAGCCACGTATTGAAAATATTGTTACTCCATTGCGCCATTTGAGCACCGCAACATTAGGTAACAAACCTGAGCTGCAAATAGATGAGCGTGACATAACGATTAAGTACACAGCGATTGATTATTATGCGCCTTCGAGTATTGAATTTCGTTATCGATTAAGCGGATTAGACAATGATTGGCGATACGCGAATACGCGACGTGAAGCTATTTATACTAACTTACCCCCTGGTTCTTTCTTATTTCAGCTTGAAGCAAAACGCCGGGGTGAAGATTGGAAAAAAGCACGCCGAACAGAGTATTCATTTATTGTACCGCGCCGCTTTGATGAGACTATTTACTTTAGGTTGCTGATCACCAGCAGCTTTATTCTATTGTTTTATCTTGTATTCTGGGTGTTTAGAGCGCAAGAGAAGCGTAAGCAATTGGCGCTGGAAAGTTTAGTTACTGAGCGTACCGTAGAGCTTCGTGAGGCTAACGATAAACTTAACCAAGTGAACTCGCAGCTTAAGTTAGTCAGCCACTCTGATGAGCTAACGGGGCTTCGTAGTCGTCGCTTCTTATTTGATCAATTACCGAAAGACATTGAACACTTTCAGCGAAATTCACAGTCATTGCAGGCACAAGGTAAATCGTTGGTACTGTTAATTATTAATTTTGATAATTTTAGCCGTATTAATGACGCGTATGGTCCGCTTGCAGGCGACAGCTGTTTACAACAAATGGCTACGTTGCTTAATAGCCGTACTCAAGGTTCCGACTACGTGGCTCGATGGAGCGGCGATGAGTTTTTACTCTTACTGCGCGATTTTAAACGCACCGCGATAGATGATTATGTTGCAGAATTATGTGAAGCAGTGGCGAGTAACTCATTTAGGTTACCAAATGGTGAGTCGACAACAATCACCGCATCAATCGGTTGGTCGTTTTATCCATTGCCTTTATTAGGCGGCCAAGTAATTGGCTGGGAAACGTCTGTCAATTTAGCTGATATTGCACTGCATCAAGTTAAAAAGCGCGGGGGTGATGGTGTGGCTAATATTACCTTTGATGAGCAGCTAGATGCATTTGAGTTTGAACAAACCAATAATGTTGATCAGCAACTCAGTGTTTTACAAGAGAATGGCCTAGCAGACATCAAGATTTGGATGCGCTAGATATGATTTTTTGATTTACTAATATATAGTGGTGATAACATTTTGTTGGAGTTGTATTTAAAAGGAATGAAATATGAAAACAATGAAAGTAATTTTAATTTCCCTTTTGTGTCTTTATTCGTTTAGTGGTGTAGCAGATATTCAATCTGAGGCTTTTTTTTGCAAGCAATGTACAAGTAAAGACATTGCTAGAACAATAGCAAAAAATGAGTACGTAAACCCTAAGAAGTGTTACCCAGAAGACCCTAACCGTCCAATGAACGATGCTAATATGATTTGTAGCTCTGTTCAGAAAAATGTGGTTTTAGTTAACCCTGACACGAAAGCTGTTTATAGTTTTTTATTAGGGCACAGTAACGTTGCTCCAATTTTTCCTACCCTAGCATTAGACATGACACTGAGCCAGAATCAAATTGAAGGCTACCAAGCTGTTGTTGATTACAATGCTGCGCTTAATTATGCAGTAAGCAATATTCAAAATTATAAAGCAATTAACTCTCAGTATTTAATGACTTTTAATGCAAAGGCTACGCGTACATCTTCATCGGCATCTTGCCCAGATAATTCAGCTTTATCCATCATAGTCGAGCCGAATAAAATAAATCAGCTCAAAGAGTTGATGAATTTATCTCTAATGTTTAACTTAGAAAGTTCTCCAAGCGCAGACGTCTTAGATCGTATTAACAATTCAGGGCGAGTCAGCTCCACTAGTGTTGGAGTTAACCTAATGGGTGTAAATTTCACCGTACAATACACTGATGAAACGAAAAAGCCTACCCTAATTTGGGAGTTTGAACAAAGCGAAAAAGAAAGTTCGTTTAAAGATGGTTTAGTTTTTGATTATGAAATCTACCTTCATGATTCTAATGGCGCGCCACGTGCCCGTTACACTATTATTGATGAAGCATCGAGAGTTGCAGGCATGACTCTTTCAGCTCTAAAAGGGCATGATGCAGGACCTTCAGTAATTGACAATGAATGTACTCTAGATAAGTTAGCAGAATTGAATGAAACAGGCATGTTCACTAATTCAAATGGAGATGTTTTAGGTTTTAATGGTTCAGATGGGGCTACAAATACTGTAATTAACGGTGCTGGAAGCGGTAGAACATGCACAATCTTTTTTCAGCAATATGGAACTGGTGACACTATAGTATTCCGTGTTCCTAGGTCAATGTGTAATTAAAAATGCCTTGTCTATTACTAGAGAAGGCATTGTGAGGCTAACCAGGGCGCTTGTTACCTAAGCCCCCTTTTTAGTTTTAATGGTTAAGCCAAGCCGGTAAAATAGCCACTGACTCTGGTGCCGTGAATGAGTAACTCACAGTCGCGGCAATATCACCACTTGGGCTATTTAAAATATTATCGAAGCGCATTACCAAACCATTCGACTTTTCAGCGACATATAAATGGTTGCCTGTATACATAATATCAACGGGGTTACCAAGCTGACTAGCAGGCCCTGCAATGTTGACGCTTACATTGGTTAAGCCGCTTGCTTTTGATGCGTCATTTAACACGTAAATTTTACCGTCGGTAGCATCGGCTGCACTGCCTACATCTGACACTATCAATGAATCACTTAGAGGACCATAATCAATACCATGAAGGTTAGTTGGCGCTGCAAACGCCGTACCACCGGATGCTGGTGTGATCAAACGGTCTTCTCCAGTGATGGTTGTCATGCCTGCCATTAATTTGCTTTTCACTTCGTCAAATACTGCAACTGTGCCATTAGTCAGGGCAACAAATGCTTTGTCTGTTGCAGGATCATAATCAACATCCCATGGGCGAGCACCGCCATTGGCTGTTAAAGTCATGAGTGGGCTAACATTGCCCGTTGCACAGCTCGAAAAGATTAAAATACCAGGGGTTGTGGCATTAAATTCAGCCACAAATACCATGCCATTATCAGAGGCCACATCGATACCTTTAGGTGAAATGATACCTGTATTTGCTCCAGTGATTAGCCTGTCTTGGCTGGTTGTAAATGTGTCGCCATCACGATGGGTTGCTACTTTGTTCGAGACAACGAGACCGCCTATTGATGTCGTTGCATTATCGTACGTGGCATAGCTTGTCCCTGATTTGTCGAAGGCGACACTTTCAATGGTTTGACTTGCATTATAGCTGGCAAGCTCTGCAGTCAAGGGGGCATTAATACGACTAATTTGACCGGTTGTAGCGCCTAGTACAGCTGGGTTACTACTGACAGCAACGCCCAATAATGGCATGTTAATCATGACGCTGTCAGAGCTATCTTGCATACCATTGTGCATGACTGTAGGTGTGATTGATTCAGGCTTTGTGGTTGCTGTCACTAAGTCAGGAGCAATATCACCGCTGTCACCAGCGAAAATATTGCTAAACACGAGTACGGCATCATTTGATTTTTCGGCAACACGTAAATCACTGCCTGTCAGACTAATATCAACCGGATTGCCAAGCATAGACATTGGGCCTGCGATATGGCGGTCAACTGTGACCATGCCATCAGCCTGTGATGCATTTGAAATAACAAAGAGTGCACCGTCGGTTGCATCAGATGCACTTCCTACATCAGAGAGTACTAATTTATTAGTATGTGATTCAAGCGAGATGCCATGAAGGTTCACTGATATTTTGGCGCCGGTTTCATCGCTAGGGGTAATTGTCCGCGCGGGTGTGGCTGCAAAGCCGCCCATTACATAGTTATCATATACGGCCACATCACCATTAGTGAGTGCAACGTATAATCGGTCGTTAATTTCATCGTAGGTTAAATCCCACGGTTTTGCGTCTGTCACTGTGCTGGCCAGTGGTGCAACATCTCCTGCGGCTTCTTTACCGAACACCGTTACTTGCATACCATTAAAGTCAGCAGCAAAAATTAGCCCGTGCTTGTTTGAAATAGTGATGCCTTTGGGGTTGACTAAGGTGCTGTTTGTACCTGATATCATTCTATCAACGTCACTGTTATACATCCCGCCATCACCTCGGCTGAGAATCTGACACACTGTGCTGATTGCCCCATTGCCCGAATCGGCTGCTTGTACAAGGTTACCTAAACTGTCGAATACGACACCTTCATTTGCCCCAGTGTTAAAACTTGAAAGCTTAGCGGCATTTTGATTGATAACATTGACTGTCCCCGTATTTTCTTGGCCATTATTAGCGAGAATAAAGGTGGCAGCTGCAAAACCGGGTGCACCATCGTTACCATCCATACCGTCTGAACCATCAGTGCCATTTGTACCATCTTGACCGTTAACACCATTGGCTCCGTCAGCACCATCTTGACCTGCAACACCCTGAGCACCCATCGCACCGTCTTTACCATCGTCACCACTACATCCACTTACGCCGAGTAACACGGCTAGTGTTAATGCACAAAGAGTAAATTTTGTTGGTGTTGAATCTGTGTGAGTATGTAGTGCTATTTCATCATTTTTAAACGCTTTCATTTGTTCATACCTTATTTAATAATCCATCAAAAAGTGAACAGACAACGTGTAGTGCTCAGAACCGCTTTCAAAAGCATAACCCTTGCTCACGAGTTAACCTCATTGAGTAAACGGGGAAGAGGGGAGATTGGATGCAGGAAAAAATAACTTTTTTAGTGTTTGTTTTTATATTATTGATTTTAAAATTAAAAAAAGGAGCATTATGCTCCTTTTTATTTGAACTGATTGTGTAAGTTAAGCAATAAAGGCTTTAATGCTGGCTAAAATACCGTTTGCATCTAGGCCCATTTCGGCATGCATTTCTTCCTGCGTACCGTGCTTTATAAACTCATCAGGAATACCCAAATTCAAGATAGATGCATTGGCTTTAATGGTAGCAAGGTATTCATTAACTGCAGAACCTGCACCGCCAGCAATCGCGTTGTCCTCGAGAGTTACAATCACATCGTGCTCGCTTAGTAAGTCGCTAATTGCCTGTGTATCGAGTGGCTTAATAAAGCGCATATCAAGCAGGGTTGCATTTAATGCTTCTGCGGCAAGCTGTGCATTATCTAACAAGGTTCCAAATGATAATATGGCCACCTTGTTTCCTTGTTTTATTGTACGGGCTTTACCAAGTTCAATTGCATGCATCTGTGCTTGCACTTCACAATGGCCAGCGCTACCGCGCGGATAACGTACCGCAACCGGTTGATTACATTGATAGCCAGTATAAAGCATTTGGCGGCATTCATTGGTGTCACTCGGTGCCATGATGATCATGTTTGGTATACAGCGCATAAAGCTTAAATCGTAAGCACCTTGGTGTGTTTCACCGTCGGCGCCAACAATACCTGCACGGTCAATGGCAAATAAAACAGGGAGGTTTTGCAGTGCAACATCATGAATTAGTTGGTCATAGGCACGTTGTAAGAAACTAGAGTAAATAGCAACGACAGGCTTTAAGCCTTCGCACGCAAAACCTGCAGCGAGTGTCACGGCGTGTTGTTCTGCAATGGCAACATCGAAGTACTGTTTAGGAAACTCTTTTGAAAAGCGTACCATGCCCGAGCCTTCTCGCATTGCAGGGGTAATTGCCATGAGTTTGTCGTCTTGTTTTGCCATGTCACAAAGCCAATCACCAAACACATTCGAGAATGTGGCTGCGCCCGGTTTTGATTTAGGCAATTTTGACATGCTAGGGTCAAATTTCGGTACCCCATGGTAGCCAATAGGATCCGCTTCAGCAGGTTTATAACCTTTGCCTTTTTGCGTTTTTATATGCAGTAATTGCGGCCCTTTAAGGTTACGCATATTACGCAGGGTATCGACCAACATATTCACGTCGTGGCCATCTATTGGGCCGATATAGTTTAAACCTAACTCTTCAAAGAAAGTGCCTGGTATGACCATGCCTTTCAAGTGCTCTTCCATTCGGCTGGCAAGTTCTTTTACGGGGGGTAAACCCGAAAGTAGCTTTTTACTGCCTTCTCGGATATTGGTATAGAAACTACCTGATAAAATGCGAGCGAAGTGGTTGTTTAATGCGCCCACGTTTTCTGAAATCGACATTTCGTTATCATTTAAGATAATCAGCACATTTGGGTTTACATCACCCATGTGGTTCATCGCTTCAAATGCCATACCCGCAGTAATGGCACCATCACCAATTACGGCAACTGTTTTTCGATCTTTACCTTCTTTTTCTGCCGCAATTGCCATGCCTAGGGCTGCAGAAATAGAGGTGCTAGAGTGACCTACACTGAATGTATCGTATTTACTTTCTTCACGGAATGGGAAAGGGTGTAAGCCATCCTTTTGACGAATCGTATGCATTTGGTCACGACGACCCGTTAAGATTTTGTGTGGGTATGCTTGGTGACCCACATCCCATACTAAACGATCTTCAGGGGTGTTATAGACATAATGCAGCGCAACAGTTAACTCAACAGTGCCTAATCCTGATGCTAAATGACCACTACTTTGCGAAACTGAGTTCAAAAGGTATTCACGTAACTCTTTACTAAACGCAGGTAATTTGTCTTGCGCTAAATCACGCAGTTGTGCTGGTTCGTCAACCAAACTTAATAATGGATACTTGCTACTATCAAGTGTCATGTTTTTTATACATCCTTCGCTAACCAGAGTGCATTATAGCCCATAGCGGCTCTGATTTTTTAGTTATTTTGTCTTTCTTTTGTAGGCACTAATATTTACGTTCAACTATATAGCTGGCAAGGCTTGCCAACTCATTTGTGTCGTAATCTATTGCCTCAAGAGCCTGATGAGCTTGGGCAAGTAAATCTTGCGCTTTTTGTTTAGCACCTGCCATGCCTAATAAAGCAGGGTAGGTTGCTTTATTAGCCGCAATATCTGACCCTTGAGGCTTTCCTAATGTTTCAGTATCAGCTTCAACGTCTAGGATATCGTCTTGTACCTGAAAAGCCAGACCTATCGCTTGACCAAATAGATTTAGTTGCTGCAATGTATGCTGATCACAGTGAGTCGCGCACAAAGCTCCCAGTGTAATTGCACAATTTAAAAGCGCCCCGGTTTTCAGTTGGTGGATACGTTCCAATTGCTCAACACTGATCACTTGATCGGTAGAGACAATATCCAGTGCTTGTCCCCCAACCATACCTTCAATACCTGAGGCTTTGCTTAATGAGGCTATCATTTTAACCTGTTGTGTCGCTGGCACCGTAAATTGATGATTAGCAATTAAATCAAATGCAAGCGTTTGCAGTGCATCGCCGGCTAAAATTGCCTGTGCTTCGCCATAAACAATGTGGCAAGTTGGTCGGCCTCGGCGTAAATCATCATCGTCCATTGCTGGCAAATCATCGTGTACAAGTGAGTAACTATGGATACACTCAATGGCTGCTGCAAGTACATCTAAATCGGCTTTGTTTGCTCCCATCATACGACCGGTTGCGTAAACAAGGTACGGCCGTAAACGCTTCCCCCCATTTAAAACACCATAATGGGTTGCGTCTTTAATTGTTTGTTCGGTATTAAGTGGCTGATCAAAATAGCGATTTAACATGGCTTCAACATCGTGTTGAGCACGTTGTAGTTGTTCTTTTAATTGCACTGAATTAGTCCAGGTTTGAATCAAAGTTGCTCAGAGGAGCTTGGCTATCGTTGCCCATTAAAATGGCCACTTTTTGTTCTGCTTGCTGTAATTTACCTGATGAGGCATTTGCCAGTGAAATACCACGTTCAAACTGTTTAAGTGACTGTTCTAAAGACAGTTCACCTTGCTCCATTTGCACAACTATTTGAGATAATTCATCCAGCGCTTCTTCAAAGCTTAAGTTTTCTGGTTTCTTTGCCGCCATTGTGGCCTCGATAGCTATTAGAAAGTGAGGCCAATTTTAGGGGGAATGCTAAACTAGGTCAAAGAATGATGTGTTTTTTTACGCATAAAGCGATTTCGATATGCTATTTTTACGCTTTTAGATACAGCTTAAACTTGTAGCTTAAAAATCTTACATTAAAATAAAATTAATTCATTTAATGATTTAAGTAATTCAATTGCTTGCCGATAAGCAGTTAATAATAAAAATTTGATGCCTGAGGGTGTCGTGTTATTTTCCTCTGGAGGGGTATGTGGATTTAGCAACCATAATAGGTATTCTTGGTGCCATAGGCTTAATTGCTATGTCGATGGTGTTAAGTAGTGACGGCCAAGTTGCAATGTTTTACAACACACCTTCGGTGGTCATTGTATTCGGTGGCTCGATTTTTATTGTGTTATCAAACTTCACCATGGGACAGTTTTTGGGGATAGGGAAGGTTGCAGCTAAAGCCTTCATGTTCAAAATTGAATCTCCAGAAGAGTTAATTGAAAAAGCAGTTGAACTAGCTGACTCTGCACGTAAAGGTGGCTTTCTCGCGCTGGAAGAGGCTGATATCCCCAATGCGTTCATGCGAAAAGGGGTTGATATGCTGGTTGATGGTCATGATGCCGATGTTGTGAGGGCTACGCTACAAAAAGATATTTCTTTGACATCTGCACGTCATGAACATGGTGCCACTTTATTTAAATCGCTTGCTGATATCGCCCCGGCAATGGGTATGATTGGTACGCTGATAGGGTTGGTTGCGATGTTATCAAACATGGATGACCCTAAAGCGATTGGTCCTGCTATGGCGGTGGCCTTACTTACCACCTTATACGGTGCATTTTTAGCGAATGTTATTGCTATTCCAATCCAGGTAAAGCTTGAGCTTCGTAAAGACGAAGAAGCACTAAACCAGCGCCTCATTTTGGATGCGGTTTTAGGCATACAAGATGGTCAAAACCCGAAAGTAATTGAAGGGATTTTGAAAAACTATTTAGCCGAATCTAAACGTAAAGTAGATACTGAGGAGTAGGCATGTCTGATCAAGAGTGCAAATGTCCGCCCCCTGGCCTGCCAGCTTGGATGGGCACGTTTGCTGACTTAATGTCGTTATTAATGTGCTTCTTTGTACTCTTACTTGCTTTCTCTGAAATGGATGTACTTAAGTTTAAGCAAATAGCAGGCTCGATGAAGTTTGCTTTTGGTGTGCAAAATAAGATTGAAGTAAAAGATATTCCCAAAGGAACCTCGGTGATTGCAATGGAGTTCACGCCAGGTAAACCTGAGCCCACGCCGATTGAAACGATTCAACAACAAACCGTTGAAATGACTCAGCAAATGTTAGAGTTTCAAGCGGGTGATGAAAGCTCTGCTGGTGGTCGCCAAGAGCAACGAGGTAACAAGCGCGGTGGTGAATCGCAAAGTACTGCGCAAGAGCAAGCGATGGAGCAGTCAATTTCAGCGGCTGATCAAGAGCAAACTAATGAGCTTGTGAAAAAAATTGCTCAGCAATTAGAGCAACAGATTATGGATGGGGCGATTGAGCTTGAGTCGCTTGGTCAGCAAATTATTATCCGTATTCGTGAAAATGGCTCGTTCCCATCGGGCAGCGCATTTTTACAGCCTAAATTTAAACCTATCATTCGTGATATAGCGACCTTACTTAAAGACGTACCTGGTGAAATTACGGTGTCTGGCCATACTGATGATTTTCAGGTTTCTAATGAGCTATACACCAATAACTGGGATTTATCTTCGAAAAGAGCGGTGGCGGTTGCCAGTGAAATGGAAAAAGCCTCAGGTTTCGATAAGTCGCGCATGGTGGTTGTCGGGCATGCTGAAACACGGCCGCTTGTTCCCAATGTGACCGATGAAGATCGCCGACGTAATCGACGTGTCGAGATCTCTATAATGCAGGGTAAAGCGCACGAGTCAGACCCTATTGATGTGAGACCATAAATCTATTACAGTAAAACTTCGTTAACAGATGTAATGGAGTATACAAATGAAAAAAATAGATAAGTACTGCTACATGCCAGGTAATGGTAGTGGTGATGATGATGATAAAACTGATTAAGGTAGGTAATTTTGCCTGATTGGTTTGGCTCCATCATATCAATATTAAATAATAGCTGGGTATTCATGTTGAGCCCAGCTATTTTCGTTTTCTATCTACAAAAAGACTGGTTTGCCTTTCGGTTTGCACTAATCACAGCCTGCTTCTTTTTATACGGCACGTTGATTCATGACCATTTACGTGGTTTTGATGATATTTATGTCTGGCGCTATGTAGTGTGGGCTTTCAATGATATTGCTTGGATGGCTGTAATTGCGTATTTAGGGATCAAAGATAAAGTTTATTTGTGGCAGAGTGTGTTGGGTCAACTTGTTGTTATTATGGCCCCTATTTTACAACTCTTTCGTTTAGTCGATCGTCACCTTTGGGACTTATCGTACAGCACATATATGTATAAGACGCTGCTGCCTCTCATTAATATTGCTACTGTTATTGTGTGTTATTTACCACTGATTTACTTACTAACACGGCGAGCAAAGCACGCTTAACTTATTCCTAAGTTAAAAACCCTATGCTAGACTACTGTTCATATAAACAGTATCTAGTGTTGCTTTATGAAACTTTACATTGCCGAAAAACCTTCTTTAGCACGCGCTATAGCAGATGCGCTGCCAAAACCTCAAAAAAAGCAGGATGGTTTTATTGAACTTGCCAATGGTGATTGTGTTTCATGGTGTATAGGTCATTTACTTGAGCAAGCTGAACCTGATGAGTACGATGAACGCTTTAAAAAATGGCGTTTTGAACATTTACCTATCGTGCCAGAGCAATGGCAACTAAAGCCAAAACCAAAAACGCGCAAACAACTTACCGTTTTAAAAAAGTTAATCAAACAGGCTACTCAGATTGTACACGCAGGCGATCCTGACCGCGAAGGGCAATTACTTGTCGATCAAGTGATCGATCAAGTTAAACTTAGCCAAGCAAAAAAACAGCAAATACAACGTTTACTAATCAGCGATTTAAACTTAAATGCAGTAAAAAAAGCACTCAATAATTTGCGGTCTAATCGCGAGTTTATTCCTTTAAGTGTCTCTGCTTTGGCTCGTTCACGCGCTGATTGGTTATTTGGCATGAATTTGACTCGTGCTTATACATTAGCCGGTCAAAAAGCTGGATTTGGTAATGTGTTATCTGTTGGCCGTGTGCAAACGCCTATTTTAGGTTTAGTCGTCAACCGTGATAATGAAATTGCTAATTTTACAGCCAAGCCTTTTTATGAAGTATTGGCCCATCTAAAAACCCAAAACCAGCAAACATTTACAGCTAAGTGGCAACCGAGTAAAGCGTGTGAGCCGTATCAAGATGACGAAGGTCGCGTGTTGCACCGAGGACTTGCAGAAAATGTTGTATCGCGAATAACTGACCAGCCTGCAACGGTATCAGAACTTGAGCAAAAGCAAAAAAAACAACAAGCACCTTTGCCCTATAACTTATCCGCTTTACAAATAGATGCAGCAAAAGCGTTTTCGATGCCAGCACAAAGTGTGCTCGATATCTGCCAAAATTTATACGAGCGCCATAAATTAATTACTTATCCTCGTTCAGATAATCGTTACTTACCAAAAGATCATCACCGTGAGGCTGCGGGCATTATTGCTGCAATTGCGCATAATGATGGACAACCTAATGAAGCATGCAATAAAGCCGATAGCAGTAAGCGAAGTAAATGTTTTAATGATAGCAAGGTCGCTGCGCATCATGCGATAGTGCCAACAGTTAAACAATTACGTACTGCAGCCTTAAATGCCGATGAGCAAAAGGTTTATAGACTTATTTGTCGCCAATATTTAGCTCAGTTTTATCCAGATTATATTTTTAATGAAACCAAAGTGAGTGTGATGATTGCGGGCGGGCTTTTTAAAACAACAGCTAAGCAAGATGTTAGTCTGGGCTTTAAAGCATTAATGGGTAAAACAGAATTAAAGGACGAACAAACACTTCCTCCATTAGAAAAAGGCCAGCAACTGCATTGTTACGAAGCTCAGCTCGTTGACAAAATGACGTCACCGCCCGCGCATTTCACAGACGCCACTCTATTAAGTGCTATGACGGGCATTAGTCGTTATGTAAAAGATTCAGAAATCAAAAAAATACTGAAAGAAACTGATGGACTTGGAACAGAGGCCACGCGAGCGGGCATTATTGAGTTACTCTTTAAACGACGTTTTCTAAAACGCCAAGGTAAAAGTATTATTGCTACAGAAACAGGGCAAGCGCTTATAAGTGCCTTACCTCTTGCGTTAGCGAGTCCTGATTTAACAGCGAAGTGGGAAGCTTCTTTGAGTAACATTGCTGAACAGCAAATGAGTTATCAGCAATTTTTAACACCGCTACTTGATGAATTGCAACAACTTGTAGAACAAGCCAAACACTGCGATAGCCAGGTATTTGCGCAACTACCAAAAACGCCACCTAAGCGGCGTTTTAAAAGAAAAGCAAAATCTAAGGCTAAGCCAGCTTAGCCTTAAAATAGTTATTGATTGAATAATGCGACAGCGGCGTTGCTCATCGCAGTTATTCCTGTGGGTAGGGCTTTTTTATAATCTGGCGCAAATTTACTGGAGTGCAGTGAAGGTAAAGTGCTACCCGATTTTATTGCATCATTGTACTGGTTAGGTTCGACACCCCCTAACCAAAATAGCGTGATAGGGACATGGTGCTCTGTACGGCCATACAAACCAAAATCTTCACCTGCCATTACTGCATCTGCATCAAGTACATTTTCTTCACCAAGTGCACTGGAAATCGCATTACGTACAACATTTGTTTGTGCGGGGTTATTATAAGTTGATGGAATAGACTCATCTTCATGAACGTATACCTCTGGGATTAAGCTTTCATCCAAACCAGCACTCAGTGCAATACCTTTACTAATTCGTTTAATCGCCGCAATTTGCTGCAAACGTACTTCGGGATTATAGCTGCGAAGTGTTAATTGCAGTTTTACTTCATCAGAAATGACATTATGTTTAGAACCACCATGAATAGAGCCAACAGTAATGACCGAGGGTTCTAATGGAGAAAGCTCGCGACTCGTTATTGTTTGTAATGCTAAAACAATGCGCGAAGCGATAACAACGGGGTCAATTGTTGTATGTGGGTAAGCACCATGGCCCCCTTTGCCTTTTACAGTGATATCTACAGAGTCAACACTGGCCATGGTATATTCATTTTTCATGCTCACTTTCCCCGCAGGGACGCTCGCACTAACATGCAGCGCAATGACATGATCTGGGGTCGGATATTGAGAGAAAAGTCCTTCTTTTAGCATGGCTTTTGCACCGCCACCAACTTCTTCAGCGGGCTGTGCTACCATCATTAGCGTGCCTTGCCATTGATCTTTGTGAGATATTAATTGCTCTGCGGTCCCAATAAAAGAGCTCATATGGATATCATGGCCACAACCATGCATCACACCAACAGTCGCACCGCTGTCATTTTTCACAGTGACTTTAGAAGCGTAAGGCTTTCCCGTTTGTTCAACAATAGGTAATCCGTCAGTATCTGTGCGGATCATGATAGTTGGGCCTTCACCATTTTTATAAAGGCCTACAACCCCGTAACCACCCACATTATCAGTCACAGTAAAACCAAGCTTTTTAAGTTCTTTTGCTAGTTTTTGACCTGTTTGCTTTTCGTGATAAGACAATTCGGGTGTTTGATGTAAATCTAAATAAAGCTTTTCGATATTTGGCATTGATTGCGTTAGATTTAAATCCAATGATGCGGCGTGAGCAAGTGGACTAAGGAGTACTAATGCAGCACATATGCGCGATAATTTCATAATGACCTCGACTGAGTGGGCTTGTAATTGTTATGTTCGTCACCATATAAAAACCTAAATGAATATATAGTGCAATCGATCACATGAACAATATGATAAATCTTACACCGCAGAATCTGCAGCAAGCATTGGGTGAAACATCTTCAGAAAAACTAGTGCTACTTAGTTTTTATTCTGCACAAAACCCAGAATGTCATCAGCAAGCTGCAATTTTAGAGAAAATAGCCAGCGAATATGGTGAGCATTTATTAGTAGCAACACTAGACTGTGATGTGGAGCAAGCGCTGGCGTCGCAATTGGCACAACAAATTGGCTTGCAAGCTTTGCCTACATTAGTATTGCTAAAAGATGCTGCTCCTGTTGATATGTTGCCAGGCGCACAGTCTGAGCAGCAAATTCGTGATGCACTTGCAAAGCATTTACCTGCACAACATGAGTTATTACTTGAACAAGCTAAACAAGCCTTAATTAATCAAGATCTAAACAATGCTTTTAATTATGCCAAGAAAGCGTATGAGCTAGACCCAAGTCATACGCGCGTAAAATTAGTGCTCGCGGATATTTGTATTCAAATTCATAAATTAGATGATGCGCAAGCTTTATTAGATTCAGTTGATGAAAGCGAGCGCGATGCTTATTTTACAAACATTAAAGCTAAATGTGAGCAGGCATTGGCAGCAACAGACTCACCAGAGATAAAAGCGTTACAAGTAAAAGTAGAAAAGTACCCGAACGATTTAGAAATAAAGCTGGAATTAAGTAATGCATTTAATGGAGCAGGGCGCAAAGAAGAAGCATTAGAGTTATTGTTTAATGTACTTAAGAAAGATCTAAACTTTGCAGATGCAAAACCAACATACCTAGAAATTATTGCTTCATTACCAGATGGTGATGCGTTAGCTTCAAAGTATCGTCGTAAACTCTACAGTATCTTGTATTAATATTTAGAAAATGAAAGAAAGCGTCATTTAAATAAGGGCGCTTTTTTTATTTTTAAAACTTGCTTATTACCTAATTTCGATAATACTTAAGATCCTCTCGAGAAAAGTTGGCTGTATTTTGTACAGTAAACTGTGTTTTTTACTGCCTTTAGCTTGTTTTTTGCGCGAAAGGTAAGTTTTTAGTAGTTTTCTGCAAAAAAGTGCTTGCGTAAAAAATCCATCTCCCTATAATGCGCATCCACTGACACGGCGGGCAGCAACGAAAGACGCTGAACAACGTAGCAGAGAGTTAAGTAAAACTTCGGTTTTAAGTCTTCGAAAGAAAGTTTGAAATTAAGTGTTGACTCGAAAAATTAAGGATGTATTATACGCATCCCTCGAGACGCGAAAGCAACTCGAAACGTTCTTTAACAATATAAAGCAATCATCTGTGTGGGCACTCGTACAGATTGAGTTCTAACAGTCGAGCTACTTAGGTAGTAAGACAAACAAATTTAGAGTCTCAATGTTTTTTCCTTTAATGGAAAGTGAGTGACCAACGGAAATAAGTTTACTTATTTCAGCACAGTCAATTCAACATCGAAAGATGTTAAATAAATTCAGAATTCATTGAGCATGTCCGCTCCCTTATGGGAAGGACAGAAATAACTTTTAATTGAAGAGTTTGATCATGGCTCAGATTGAACGCTGGCGGCAGGCCTAACACATGCAAGTCGAGCGGTAACAGAGAGTAGCTTGCTACTCTGCTGACGAGCGGCGGACGGGTGAGTAATGCTTGGGAATGTACCTTATGGTGGGGGACAACAGTTGGAAACGACTGCTAATACCGCATAATGTCTTCGGACCAAAGCGGGGGACCTTCGGGCCTCGCGCCATAAGATCAGCCCAAGTGGGATTAGCTAGTTGGTGAGGTAATGGCTCACCAAGGCGACGATCCCTAGCTGGTTTGAGAGGATGATCAGCCACACTGGGACTGAGACACGGCCCAGACTCCTACGGGAGGCAGCAGTGGGGAATATTGCACAATGGGCGCAAGCCTGATGCAGCCATGCCGCGTGTGTGAAGAAGGCCTTCGGGTTGTAAAGCACTTTCAGTAAGGAGGAAAGGTTGGATGTTAATAGCATTCAGCTGTGACGTTACTTACAGAAGAAGCACCGG